>JBGASU010000002.1:0-59338 GCA_044229535.1 Candidatus Midichloriaceae bacterium
GCCGTACCCCCCTAAAGCCGCAGACTTCATGCTGGCTTGTCCTATCATAACCCTATTTAATATTGCATAGAGTGGAGCCCAAGACTGTAGCCAAATAAATGTTATAAAATATCCCTTAGCTATTTGCCCCCCAATAGGTAATAGAAATAGTAGAAACATTAATGGAAAGGCGCCGTAGAAGAGGACTTCAAAGACAATACGTAGAATGGGAACCCATTCCTCTGCTTGCCTTTTACTTGCACTAAATGCAGCCTTCGTTTGTAAATTTGAACGAATAGCCATGTATATGTTTGTACCATTGGTACCAGAATTACTAAAATCAGCACCTGCCCTATCAAATGCGTTGATAAGCATATTTTGTTTAATTAAATCTACTGCACTTTTTGAAACATTTAATAGAGGGGCGTATGAAGCAGGTAAATGAGAGAGCAAAAGAGATTTAGCAGATTGAGTGTTCTCATTTGGGAAAATTAATTTGCCAAAAACACCCGCTCCTTTATTAACTTGTGCATCCCACCTGCCCTTTAATTGCGCAGCTCCATCTCTACAAGTCCTGATATTTTGTTCGCCATTTTCAGTTAATAAAAAGCTTCTAGCTTGAGAAGCTTGATTTTCAACAGTTAAGAAGTTCCATATATCATCTGAATTCCTTAGTTCATCAAGTGTATACCTATGAAGTAATAAATCATAAAATACACATTGTTTTATGAATGAATTAACACTAGAGGCAAAATCCTCATCAACAATTTTCATAGATGTAGTAAGAGTTATTAATTTCGATCCAAACAACATCCCATGTTGGTGGTATGGTAGATAATCAACTGGGGTAAATGCAGTTTCCATTTGTTCTGTAATTTCTTTACCAGCACTACTTGAATAACTAGCAAACGCAGCTAGTGCAAAGGGTACATTGGTAATCTCTTTATAAACCTGCTTTTTATTGAGTGGATCATGAATTAAAACTGTGGCTTTAGGTACGAATAATACATTGTACATCAGCATAAAACTGACAAACCATGTAACACTTTGCTTAAAATTATTGGTGAATGCAGATTGCAGCATTGCCCATGTTAAAGCGAAAAGAGAAGATACTTTGATAATATTTAAATAACTGCTACCAGAAGTAAGAGCTGCTATACCATTGAAAATATCACTTAAATATTCGCCGCCACCAAATGTATGTACTTCATAAACCATGATTAACTCCTATAAGTTTTTAGACCATTGGAAAGACTGTGCAACAGGGCTACCTAATTGATTGGCCAATATACCTTCTATTGTCATTGCTCGCTCTACTAGCTTTAATAATGTCGAATATGACTGATGTGTTTTCAGTTCTCGATCTGTTAAAGCACGTTTTACTTCTTTCAAAGAATCTCGATATCTAACCAAATGATCATCAGAAGCTATAATTAATCTCTCTGAAGCGGTTTCTACTTGTCTTAAAACATCGTTTAAGTATTCAAAGAGCATTTGAAGAGCAATAGCTTCGGTATAAGCAGGTAGTTCAAAAAGTGATCCTGCTCCAGAATAAGCTGCGTAGACGTTCAGAATTTTATATAGAGGAATACTTGTTTTGTAATTTAAAAAGGCTTTTTCTTCATCCGTTAAAGCCTCATCGTTTCTGATTTTCTCTATAATACTTGAAATGAATTTTTCTATCTTAGATTTAAAGCCGGCCTCTGCTTTAATTATATGCGAACCGCCTTCCCTCCTAACATTGAGGCATTTCTCCTCTTCATCACACAGATGAAATCGTATTTCTCCTCCCTCCATGAGAACTTGAATAATATCATTATGTGCTGCTCTACCGTTGATATACTCATATTTCGGCGTATCATCATTTGCTTTAATAATGATAGTTCCTGAAAGGGTCATGAATAGCTGCGCTAATTCTTTATCCTCTGGTCTATCCAATTTTAAAAACCCGCTTTCTTTAATAGATTTCCAAGCTAGATTTACATCCTCAATGGCCAGCTTGTCATACACTTCAGGATTCTTACTTCGTATCTTACCATTTGTACTGCCGGAATTATTATAGCAATCGTGTCGTGCCTTAGCATAATCACTCGATATACCGGAACTATTAGCAAGAGAAGAACAAATACTTTGGCTAGCTCTTTCATGCCTAGGCCACATCCCTCCTACTAAACTTGAAGCAGCTTCACATGAGTTGATATTCATAGCATTTATGCGCTGCATCCAGCTTTGTAACTCTTCAATTTTTTCCGCAATTACAGGGCTAACTGTCTCCAATGCTAATTGAGTAGCAAAAGCTGCAGAGTTATTAGCAATTGCTTTTAGCACCTTAGACATTTCTTCTGCATTCAAAATGGAGAAGCTGCCATTGTGAATATTGATACCACCACATCCAGCTTTCATACTGGGTAGATTTAAGGAGGCAATTTGAGTATTCTTAACAGGAGTTCTTGCATACAAACTACCCATGGTATAATACCCTGCTGCTTGCGCCTCATGAGCAGAAACGCCACTAGCATTACTCATTCCACCCATATTGTTCCAGAATGACTTCATATCATTGCTGACATCACATAATGCTTCATTAACACTTATAAAAGTTACAAGAATGGTAAGTATCCAAGACTTATTATTCATAATTGTTTTCCTCTCTAACTATTGTGTAAATTCTTTCCTCAAGTTCTGAAATTGTAAGCAACCCAAAGCCTATGGGTAGTAATTGCTTACTCTTTGTATCAAAGAGAATAGTTGAAGGAACTGGTTTATCCGCGAGTCCTAGTTGCTCTAATTGCCCATTATTAATCACACTATTAGGCCATTCAGGCAAAAACCCTCCATCAATCGACACGGGCATTACTTTAAGACCATAGGTATCAGCAAAGACCTTTAATATTGGTGAGTACTTATGACAGTGAACACATCTAGAGCTGTAAAAGAAAAACAGCCCATACCTCTCATTTAGTCCTGATAATATATTATTCAGATCCTTTCTTTTAATCTCTTCAACCAACTGATTTCCTATTCCGCTAATCGGAGTGGAAACTGTATAATCAAGATTAGGATTGTTTCTTAACACACGTTGCCAAGCTTGACTAAATTTCGAGGAACGTTCTAGCTGCTCTTGTTGGTAAGCTATGTATTCAAGTGTATTAGCTTCTGTTGGATAGATTACTGCTCTTATCTTAAGATCTTCCAACTTCGCTTTAATCTCTTTTAATTCTAACTTTGCATCTTCAACAGTTCCTGAGTTCTTCTTTATGACATTTTCATCTTCAAGAATCTTAGGATCACAGTAAAAATGCCAACCTAATTTCATTCCATCGCAGTAGTCTCCTGCAAAAGCCCATTTTATGTTTAGCACCATCAGCATTGTAATTATGATTACTTGGCTATACTTAGTTTCCATAATGACCTCTAAACCTACGAGCTATTTCATCCTTGTAATCTTGCGGCTGATCATCTTTTAATGGTTGATCTATTCTCTGATTAACATGTCCCTTTAATTTAAGATCGACTGAATTAGTGGTGTCTTGCTTGATCTTGTTATGCTTTGAAATATTCAATTTAGAGAGTAGATCTCCATATACTTCTCTTAAGTCAACTCTGTTAAAATCAATTCTTTGTAAATCTTCTATAGATAATGGCGCACAATTTGGGTTTTTTGGCTCTCCCCAACCTATCCCCAATTGCTGCCTACCTTGTTCTTGAACAATTCTAGCTAACTTGGAATCAAAGCAGCAATAAGACTGTTTTTTCTCATAGGATTTACCAAATATCTTTTTACTTTTATATGATCCAACAAAATGGCATAACCCTCTTTCTTTTCTAACCGCTAATAATTTTTCGTCTTCAGCACATTCAAGAAGACCTGCATCTTTTAACCAACCTTTATCCCTACAGCAGTTCCTAGCACTAAGCGTGTTAATCTTGCAGCTACTATTATTTCCTCTAAATATCTTGCAACTGGCTGCACCTTTTGCACATTCTTCCTGAGAAAGATCCTTCTTAATACTACTTAAAAGCGACAATCCACTTATTGCGGCTCCTATATTCTGATTGCGAGCATACTTAACTTCTTCGCAATCACCATCTATGCAGTATTTTGCACTTTTACAATTATTAGATTTTGGGATTTTGCCTGTAATATTTAGGCATTCGTATACGTTTTCGTTATGTTTGCAGGAACCATTATTATTTTTAGATAAGCAGGTTGTTTTAACTAAAGTGCATTTATTCTTAAGTTCCTTGCAATCCGATATAAGACTGCCATTAAAACAACTGTATTGTTTTTGGTATTTCCAACACTCTTTATATACATCTTTGCCGTTAATATTTCTGGTTTCTGCTCCTTCTATACATTTGTTTTCAATCTCTTCACAATCATTGCTTATTTCATGAGCTGTACACTCCTTAGTATCTAGTTCATCCTTAGTTACAGTATATTCAGTATCTAAAAGTTTTACCTCATCACCTTTATTTAACAAACTGCCACATTGATACTGTTCCAATTTCTCAGAACAAAACCCATCTTCTTCTGATTTAATACAGTTGCTTGAAATTTGTTCGCAGCCACTTACATTTTTGACTCCTCTACAGTAATCGACATATTCATCTTTGTGGCATTCCTTAAAATATTCATATTCCCAACAAGGCTTTTTGACCTCCACCCCATTAATCACCCTTGTTTGCTTATCATCAATACAGCGTTTGCCTATAATATTGCAATATTCAGCATTGGCTAAAAAAGGCATTAATAAATTCAATAGTATTGAAATAACAATGAGTCTCAATCTTGACATGTTTCCTCCCACTGTTCTTTTTCATTTATACAATTATTTAAAGTTGAGATTTCTATCCATGTAGGGAATGCATAGTTATCTACTGATTCAATAGTAACCGTGTTAACACCATTTAGAACATATGGGAGTAAATCTATATTAAGTTGGTTTTGATCGTAGTACTCTACGGATGGGCCATATACGTCTAATGTTCTGATACCTGTGAATACTACCCATTCGTGATAGACCATGTCACCTCCAGTCTCAATAAGTTGAAACCCTAATTGGTTAGTACCATTTGGATAACTATAAATTTGTGTATTATTAAATAATATTCTTACCACACAAGGAAAGTGTGCTCTTTTCAATAATAGTTGGTTAAGTTGAGTTTTATCTTTTATCATAAAGCTGGAAGTGATCTTAACAGCAGGGTTGACTCTCTCAACACCACCAGACCTTCCAACTGTTATAATAGAAGAATTATAGTTAGCATTTTTTATGCTATTCGCAATTTCTTTATCTACTTCGCAACCTACCTTCTTCTCTATACTAACCTGTAATTTACTTTTACACGTTTTATTGCTTAATAATCTCTTCAAGGAACATTCGTATTTATGATGAGCGCTTACCTCGATTCTACGACCTATATGACATTGGTTTTCGCTAGTTTGGTGGTATTCATCACATACTTTTGTTTCCTTAGCTAATATGTTATCTCCTTCTATATCATCACAACCATTATACCCACCTTCTAACCAGTCTATGTATTTCATAGGATTTTTCTGCGCATGATGTGCTTTATCTAAGAATGAATCCGAAGATTTCATTCTGAAGTCTTTCTGTCGTAAAAAAGCCTTATGTATTGTATCACTTTCTTCGTTTTCATTGATTTTTGACTGAGCTGCTGATGCCATACCTCCATCGGTGTATTGAGTTTCAGGCAAGTTCACACCTTGAAAGTTTAATATTCCCCCAGTTCCTAAGTCATCTTTTCCTTTATTGACTGATATATCTGTTCTTACAAATTGCTCAATCTTACCAGACAAGCTTGTGCCAATATCTCTGCCTAAAGTTTTGGCTTTTCTTATCTCATCATTCGCTAGAAGTAAGAATGGGTTGGAAACTGTGAATATTATTAAAAGGGCATATCTAATCATGAATACCCTCCAGAGCTTTTAGATACCTTTTGGCTAACTCAATATTATATCCATCTTTAGCAAATAATCTGAGAGAGTATGATAATGGTACATTTCCTATTAATTTATCATGTATCACTGTACAGTTATTTTCTTGTATACATAGACTACCTCGATCACTAAGAACGATAGTGGGCACCTTATTCACAGAATATTGTTGAAATAGTTTTGGATGTATAATAGCCGGCGTACCTTGTTTATTAAGTTCATAGATTTTACTTACTGTTTCCTTCATGGAGCTTTTGTATAAGCCTCTGATAACTAGCACTCCTTTTGCTTTTTTTACTTGCTCAGAAAGCTGTGTAAGTGATTGTTCAGGCATTGAGAAAGAAACAAATACAAGTAAATCAGGCATGCTCTCATGATCTGGACTCTTACTCTCCTTAGGTTTTTTGGAAAAAATTGAATTTCCGATTTCCAATTCTAAAACATTTGGGTTTGCTAAAGCTGATGATCCATGCGTCGATACCAAAGCCAAAACGATTATAACAATTCTGAGAATTTTATAGGACACAGCAGTTACGTTTCCTCCATATTAAATAGCCAAAATCTTCACCAGTTATTGGTATCATTTTACCGCCCTCGTAAAGAGTTGTACTTTTACCAAATGGATAACAATCACTAGGCACGGGTACTGTAAGCTGTGACCGATATTGGCTTTTCTTCATGATAGGCATAGGATACTTTTGGCATAAGGCTGCTTCTCCAGACGTTCCCCATTCAATGAGCTGGCGATGTAACTTATAAGTAAATCGCTCAACTGTAAGAAGACTGGACTGTATTGCACTAACATGACCCTGTATTTTCCCATTTAGTGGATACAAACTTCCTTGACACCCCGCACACCAAAATAGTGTGTCCAAAGGTTTATAGGTAGTTGCAGCAACACAATCAGCTGCACATGCAGATTGGGCTACTAGGTTACCGAATAGAATGGCCTCAGGGTTCAGGATGAATGTTAAAGAATCATCCTGCCACAAAGGGTCAAGTTCGGTAATATAGGCTAAATCAAAAGAGCTGTTTTCAAGACAAAGAAAATCTACAATCAATTCTAGCCAATAGATTATTGGATAAACATACCAATGAACATGCCATGCTGCTGTTCCACTACCAGAACTGCGTGGCGAGGTGCCAACACCGATCTCAATACCTGGATTAAATTCAATTCCACCAATACTTGGAAAACAGAATGGTCTTTTAGTAACATCTACCATCCTAATAGGTTCCCAAAACCCTGCAGCGATACCAACTCTTGGAAACGGAGTGCCGCACATGCAAATAGGCATTGTCGGATTATCCGTGTCAGGGTTTTTACCACTAATAAGCTCAATCTTGCCTAACGTAATTGGAAAAACACATTCCCAACAAATATCAGTTATAGGGTTTACGAACCTTCCAGTACACTTGGCTTCAACATCGTAAATAGAAGCCACAACAGCCAATAATATAATAACTAGAAATTGCATTATTTTAGAAATAATGCTCCATACATAATTTTCCTGATGTATATGTATGCGATTAATTTGCATTGGCCACCACGACCTCGCTTATTTTTAATACATTTTCTTTCTGCTCTACAAACGCAGGTACGTGTTTAATACCTAGCCTTCCTGTTAAAGTTCCTTTTTGATCAAAATAGAAACGGAGTTTGTTGTTCTTCATTAATTCCATAGGAGAGCCTTTAATTAAAATAATTTTTAAAGGTTTTTTTGCTGAATTATGTGTATTGATAGCTAGTTTCAAATGTTCTGGGTTATCACCATCAATAAACAATAAATTGTAACCTAATGGCACTGTATCTAATGGGTTAACTAACGTCCCTGCCTTATGTAAGACAAAGCCTTTGTAATCCACAATGTCTTTAGGTAATCGATAAGTAGGATCAAAATCCCAAGTTCTTTTTAATTTTGCATTATTTATATTTTTAACTGCCTCCGGATGCTCTACATATCTAGTGGCATTGTCACGTAAAGATTTGTAGTGTTTTTCTAAATCACCGCTCTTCTCTAGCTTATTTAAACGATCGTGTATTAGTTCAAGCATATCTTTTTCCTCAATATCAAAAGTTTCGCCGTGCACACCAAAATCTTTTGCTCTCACATCAGAAGATGACGTATGCACGACCAATAACATCAGCACGATCAATCCAGCCAATTTCGGCATATCTTGAATCAAAGCTGTCTTTATGTGGTGCATATACAAAATACCTCCCGTGAGGAATCACACCTTCACTACTTAACTTCGTTTTAACGCCTGTTTTGCTGAACCCCTTAGCCTTATCTAGGTAAATCCCATTAATGGAAAACTCGGAATTATTGATTGAAACAACATCCCCTTCTACTCCTGCCACCATCTTGATCATTGGCTTTTCAAACTTGGGTAAGTTTTGTTTTTTGAAAACTATAAAATCACCTGAACTTAGAATGTGTTCGCCTTTCTTAACTAAAAACAGTGTGTAAGGAAGTGAATCAGTAGTATTTACTGCCAGGAAATAATAGTTGCTTAAAGCGACTGTTAGACAAAAAGGGATAGCAACGGCTAATAGATAGTATAAGGCTCTTTTACTTCTCATTTTGATCCTCCAGCAAATTTCTTACTGCAGCTGTTATATCCTCACCACCACCAACTACTGCTCTTTTATTGAAAATTACAGCTTTCTCATCCGCAGCAATAGCATTGAGCAATTCATTAAATTCCTGAAGCTTTTGTTCAGTGAGAGATTTAATTTTATCTTCTGACTCATCTTTCTTAGCTATATCTTTGACTGCTTCTTCCATAAGTAAGTTAACATCCACTGTTAGGATTCGTTGTTTTGAGTCTTTAAAATAAATAGTCAGTGCAATTGCAAAAAAGCACACGCTAGTCAGAACTATTGATTGTTTTAGAGTTATCATTTTTTACCTGCTGATATTTTCATTGCTACGTTCTCAATTGCATCTTCCAAGGAAAAACCTTGTTTTTGTAATTGTTGAATTTTCGTGAAGTCTTCTCCTTTTGAGCTGTAAAGAGCAATAGAGTAAGGGTCTAAAATCATGCGGCCTATTACCCAACCTATACCTCCGCCATAAATCATCATTTCTGAGTATTGTTGATCTACCATACACAAGCTTTTAAGAGCTTTTTCCATCTCCCCATCCATGGCAATACGTCCGCTTTTCTTCATGGATTCTATGGATTCTTTGTTTTGTGATAATAAACAAAACCAATCAGTGTTTTGTACGATTGCCTGTCCTGCAGCGTTTTTATAGTAATCATCAATCGACTGCGTTCCTGTTACTAATTGAGCATTATGTTTTCTCGATTTTCTTGCGAAAGCTTCACAAGCATCAGCCCCTTGAGCGCCGCCTAATAAGCTATGCGCTTCATCTATGACTAATGTAGTAGTCTTAGATCGATCACCATGGAATGCTTTCTCTTTCGCTAGAAACATAACAACCATGACTACAACTTTGAGTAAGTCAGGCTTACTTTTAATACGATCAAACTCAAATACATAGAAGGCATTATCAAGAGTAATACTAGCTTGACCATCAAAGAATCGTGCGTACAAACCCTCGACTGTATATTTAACCAGCATTGACCCAAGATCTTTAGCTCTTAGATCATCATGCCTTCTCAAATATTCCGAAACCTTTGTGACGTCCCCTTTATTTCTATAATTTTTCCAAACATCATTTACAGCCTCTGCTATACGCGCATTTTCGATATCATCAGTAGGCGCTGTTTCGCGACACATTTGTCTTATCATTAGATTGATAAAATGAAGGACTTCTTCTTTATAATCAGGGTTGAGATCTATTACTTCTTCTTTAACTATTGAGAAGGGATTCAGACATATGCTTCCCTCAGCACTAAATTCTACAAATGATCCACCTTGTAATATGCATGAATTCATAAATGATCTTCCATCATCTATTACCACTACTTGCCCACCTGTACCCAATAGAGAAGAAACCATTTCCTGCATTGCTACTGACTTGCCGCTTCCAGATTTACCAATGAAAGCTACATTGTAGTTTCCAGTTTGGTTCGAGAAGGGATTCCAATAAAAAGGCTGCCCTCTCCTACCAAACATAAGCATTAATGGAGAATTATGACCCTTCCATTCACCTTGCAACGGGGATATATTCGCGCAAGACCATGTCACCATTGACTTTTGACGAGCAAACTTCGTTAAATCTTCTTTCATACCTTCACTTAAAGTAAACGGCATTGCAGTCAAAAAACTCTGTACTTGTAGATACCTGTCACGTTGTAAATTCCAACCTTTAGCTTTGTAGATCGAACGAATGTAACGCTCTGAACTATCAACTTCATCTTGCTTTGAAAATATTAAGACTTGATAAGTAGTTCGAACTAACTTTTGACCATTTTTAATTTTCTCAACTACGAATTTCCAATCCCTATTAGATTCAAGTATTGATGGAACAAATTTAGCTATCCCGCTCCCACTTTGTTGCATGGCTCTAAGAGATTTCATAGATGCCCTGTTGTTTTCTTGATTTTCATTACCATATACAAATGAAAATACCGTTAAGAATGGACATGGCATCCTAAGGAAATCTGAGTAAACATGCCCTATCAAATCCTGATTAAACCACTGCGCCCAAACCTCAGGGTATTCGTTTATAGAAAAACATCTAACTTCGATTGACTCGGATGATGGTTTGTCAAAAACTAAACCGTTTTCTCCTACGCTTATAGATCGCTCAAAGTTACATATATGCTCTTTTAAGGAATCAATTTCATTCCATTTTAATATAGAATTTCTATCTTTAACCGAAGGACTCACCCACTCATCTAGAATGTTTATGAATGTATCAGGGTTAATATCCCATGCATGCATGCCTGAACTTTGCAAAGTAGTTTTTAATTGTTCCTTTAGCGAAAGTATTGCGCACTTGCCTAATTCACCGAAAGAGTAAGGAATTGATACTGCAATAAAAATTCTGAAATTTCTTATAACATAGGGATTTTTAAATAAACTATCCCAGTTGGCTTTAGCGAAGTACTCACCCCTTTTCTCCGCTAACTTTTTATACACCCCTTGCTTTTCTAACCGAGGCTCTTGCCAACTATTGAACTTTTGGGCTACTTTAGGACTTGCCCAGTTATAAACTTGTATTGCAGTCCCTTCAGGCACGCCATCAGTGATCATACTTGATAAAATGTTGACCATCTCCTCTGAAGCCCCACATAATGGTGTAACCTCTAGGAAAAAACCATAAGAACCCTCATTAAGATATAATGCATCACCCACGTCATACATGTTATATGGCAATCTCTCCATAAAACTAGCAGGAACAGAATTACTGCTAGTAAAATTCTTCAATAATGATTGAAATCTCTGTCTCATTATTGTTTATACCTAACTTTACTGATTTCATGAAAGTTCTGATCAGAATCAATGTATTCCGCAAACCAGATGCCATACTCTTTCTTGGATATTTCAGTTTCTTTCGAATTATTCGATGATGGTTCTTTTTCTCCCTCTTCTGTGACAATTCTTGCTGTGGCATTAACATCGGCACGTTCTATATTTATACACCCATATCCCTGCTGTTTACCGCAGTCCCACTCTCCTTGCACATTAGTATGACTACATGCATTTAATAACATCAATATTAGGAGAGATTTAAGATTGCTAACCTTATTTAACTTTCTGAGTCTCATCTGAACCTCCTTTTCCATCTAAATAAACTCCATCAATGAACACCAATTCCACATCTATACCTGCTGCCATTGATATAACTGGTTGATACTGTTCAGCTCTTTTAATTAAGTATTCTGAAAGTCTACTGCTCGAACTCTCTATTCCTTTGCCTATACCACTTCCAACTATGTCTTGAGCAGATGATTGTTGAGTAGCTAACCCGCTAGGTAAAGCGATAGGATTTGCAAATCTTTGCGCTAAACCATTCCCTGCACCAGATGCAATCCCTGCAAGAAAGCTTTTAAATACAAAGTCCCCTTCTCTACTGACTACATCTCCCCTTACACCAGCTTTACCTAAACCTGCTACATAGCCTTGAATGTTAGTTTCAAAAACTTTACCTTCCTCACGACTGCATGCCATTTTTAAAAGCCTGACAAAGACTTTCTCGCTACTTAAGTCACCTGATGCTGCACCTGTTACTACACAGCCAGCTATATCAACTTCTTGAATATCTCCGTTGGTTGCAGCACTCTTTGCTTTCCCAGTTACCCTAAATAATACTGGGCGTGGTTCGCTTTGCGAACTAACACCCACAGATGCATCAACACCAGATATGACTACACTTGAGGCATAACTACCTGCTGGAATATAATTTTTTAAGTTATAGCTATTAACGCCCGCATGGCCTCTATCTAAATTAACTTCAAACTGTTGGATTTTGCTTGATTGAAGATTGTCAGAGCCAATATCTAAGTTATTAGGATTAAAATTTGAATTTTCTGCCCCTGCATTTCTACTTAATTCAAAATCCTCTCTAAGCCTAGATATTTCCAAAGCTAAGGAATCTAGATTTGCAGGAGAATTCTCTTCTTCGATAGTTTTAAGGCTTTTTTCAAGCTGAGATACCTTGTCTTCTAAAACTTTATTTTCCTTTTGTTGTAGAGACAATTTCTCATCAATGGACTCAAGTAGCTTCTCTGACTTATACACCCATTGATGCTCAGGAGTTTGTCCTCCTGATATTCCAGAAATCTCTATCCTTTTCTTATGGTCTAAATTAGTTCTCAAACTTTTAGGGTTATTATTCTCACTCATAAACACTATCATGCAGGAAAAACCTACAGCGATAGCCAATAGTAAAGCCAAGTATAGATATTGTTTTAGCTTAACATTTTTTTCAAAATAATTCTTAATACTCTCCATTTTTCCCCCCTTTTATCACATATATATTGGTTGCCTCTTGGGGGTCTAGATGTTGATTATCAATACTCCATGCTAGCCACTTTTCTTCGTCATTTTTTTCTAAATCACTTATTTCAACAGTAACAGGATCATCAGTTCTGTTTGCATATTCATAAATTTCTCCTACAAAACCTAATTTCTTTGATTGATGATAAAGTACAAACTCTACACCATTCACTTTGACTATTTTTCTATCATTTTCGTTGAAGCTACTTCTCTCTAGGTTGCGTAGATACCTAACAAACTTGATGATCTTGTCTTTAAAACTGTTTTTAAAATTATCAAAAGACTTATGAGAATCTTCCTGATCTGTAAGTATTATTTGTTCAGAAGGAATCTGCTTAGGTTTTAAAAGTAATTTATAAGTTCTACCTTTTTCAGTAGATATAAATGCGTTTATAGGAAGTATTCTCGCATTACTAGGCTTTAAATATATATCGCCTATTTTCTTATCTTCTAAAAATTCCAACTCTCCCTGATTAAGTTTTACAGAACTAATCCTATCAAACTCAACCTTAATTCTAGTTAACTGATCAGCAGAGATATTCAACGTCACCTCTCCTCCATCGTAAATTATACGATTTTGTTTGGCATAAGCAGGAGTCAACCCAAGCGCCAAACCGATAGCTATCGCATGTAAGCTGTATTTATAATACATCCGCGACCTCATAAAATTCTTTAAGACTTAAGTAACTATGGCTGTAATCAAAGACGACCCTATATACCTTATTAATACTGCTGACTGTCGTAAGACCAATTCTTGTATCAAGAACGCCTTTTACTTCAGAAGTAAGATTTTCAGGGTCAATTACTAATTCTTTTATAAAAAATGTTGTTGTAACGTTTCTCTGCTTAATATCTGTAGCTAATGCGTCTAATTCATGTTTGATTTTTTCGTAATAGTCTGGCTTTGTTTGCTTAAGAACTGATGTTTTCACATATTCATAGTTATCCGCAGTCAAATTTAGGATTAGATTCGTGAAATCCCTTGTCATTAACTCTAAGTACTCGCTGGAAACTTTTTTCTCTGTAACATAAAACTCTTTCGTAACCTGTGAAGGAATGACTATAATTTTGGAGTCCAGATTCACTAGACAATAAGCTAGGAGTGAATTGCTAATTAACAAGCAAACCAGCATTATTACTAATAGCTTTCTATGCCTTTGAAGAGTTCTATTTGTTTTTATTTGTTCATTTACATTCATAGCCTAACCAACAAATAATCTTAGGTGTGAGGCGGGCGTTTTTTTCAGATAGAATATACTGCTTGGAAGAACCCAATACGCTAATGAACGAATAACATTAGCTTGATTATTACCTTTAAGTTTTCTCCATTGTAAATAGAAGGTTATTCCAATTAATATGCCTGTTGTTGTATAACCAACAATTATTCCCATAAATATTGGAACTATCATTAAACAAGCTTCATCTATAGACCAAAATAATAATCTTTCAGGCTCATCCAGTCTTTTTGGGATATAATATCTTTCTAAATCCGCCATATTCCACTCACATTTAAAATTTTAGAATATAGCGCCTACAACGTTCTCTATAACAGATGGTCCTGCACCAACTGCAAGAGCTATACCTCCTGTAGGAAAAAGAACTTTAATACTAGAAGTTGCAGCTGCTGCAGCTAAACCTAATAATAAAGAAGCAAGGGCAATAATTTTCCCGCCAGCACCTGTTATGATCCCTTTAAGGCTGTTATAGACATCTGTTAATGCTGAAACTTGTTTTAGGTTGTTAGCGCCTTCTGTCACTGCATAACTGAATTCAGGATTAAAGCAGATACAACATGTGGTCATTACAAATATAGATGTAATTATCCTCGTGTTGACTAATGAATGTATTTTTGATGTTTTTGGCATACCTATCCTCTTTTTATAAATTTTCACCCGCAAAACGGATTGATTTAATCAAAAGATCTGATAGATTTAGACTTGACTGTTGGTCTATCAGATCAACTTTTTGGCTGTTGTTAGCGCAACAGCCTTTTTTATTGTAAGTGCCAAATTAAAAAATATAACACTTAACACCAATACACTCTAGTGTATTATAAATACGTGTCAACGTATTTTTTATTAAATTTACAAACATACTCTTTTGTATTATTTTATACATTGTTACATAAGATGGGAGCATAAACTAAAATACCAGCATGAAGAAAAAGATAACTTTAAAAACTGATATTCAAATTGAGAAAAACCGTCTCAACGAAGTTTTGCCAGAACTAATTAAAAGAATTAAAAGTTCTTCCTCAGAAAAACATTTAGCAAAGATGTTAAACGTTCCATACACTACCCTCAGGGCTTTAGTTGGCGAAGTGAACACTAATCCGAAAATAGATACATTGATTCCTATTGCTCGCTATTTTGGCGTTTCTATTGACCAATTAGTTGGTATAAGCCCTTTAGAGGACACAAATTCGGACTTAAAATGGAATTACGAACTATATAAGTCTAGTCTAGAGGTCGTATATAAAGCATGCACAGAGTACAATTACGTAGTAAAAGCGCAAGATGCATTAATGCTAACTAAAGAAGTGTATAAATATCATTTAGATAAGAAAGCTACCAAAGCAGATCAAGACTTCGCAAATTGGCTATTAAAACAGTATAGCCAGTAATATCCCTCATAATATAGTATCTTAGGGCATTTTTTACTATAATTTTCTTCCTTTTTCTGATTTTACAATGTATAATCATGCATCTGTTAAAATAAATTTGAGATTTTAATTAAATGTTTGCGATATTAAAAGAAAAGCAACTAATATTAAAAACGTTTCTTCTTTGCTTAGTATTTTTAAGCATTCTTTTTATTTTTACTTTATACCTTTTCAATGGCTTCCACAAAAGCAAAATCAAGCAAGAATCAATCTCCTTAGTGGATTCTATTCAGCAAATCTTCTTGGAATATGAATCCTTCGCTACAATCTTAGGCACTATGTATAATGCCCATTCATTAAGAGAAAACGACTTACAATTATTATTAGCCAATTATCACTTCGTCATTAATCCAGATGCCTTATATATTTTAGAAATTGATAATGGAAAACTTATTAGCAAAAATGAAGTAACCTATAATTATCCTTTATTGCTAAATAATATAATTGATATCTACCCTTCCCTAAAAGAGGCGTCAGTTAAATACATGCTAGATGGTGACTTAATTTATATTTTTTATGCGTTTCCATCTTTGACGGAAAATACAACTAAAAGTATATTAGTATTTGTTATTGATAGAGACACTATATATAAGATCTTTCCTCATAAATTTAATTTATCATTAAATAAAGGGACTAAAAACGATTACCTAATAAAAGATATTTTATACCTTCGAACTCTTGACCAACCTTTAACCATTACTCAACTAGTCGAGAGTCTATCACTTGGATCAATGATATGCTTTTTTATAACCTGCTGTATGGGAATTTTCTCAATCTTACATTTTGCCAACACGAAACGACAAAACCTGCTGCAAAGTATAAATCTGACAACTCTCAATAAAGCTAATCAGGATTTAGGAAATTATAATTCTCAAATAATCGACGCAAACAAAAAATTAGCTGCTTTCTATAACAGAATCTTTGGCCAGTACGTATCAACTGATGAACTTGTCGATAGAATTCAGAATAAGATGCGGCTTAAAGAGTTAGGCTCTAAAGACATCGTTGATATATTACATGAATGCAAAGATATTATCGCTCCTCTATTAAATGATTCAAAGATAAATTTTGAATTGAGTAGTTTGGAAGATTTTGAACCTATTCAGCTTGATCCATTCATTATCAAAATGGTTCTTTTGAACTTATTGACTAAGATATGCATCAGGATGCCTATAAAGAAAGGAGTTATAAATATAAATATGAGCAATAACTCAATGCATACCGTAATCAGTTTTACAGATAATGGGTTCATCACTGATATAACGGCTAAAATAGTTAGTTTAAAAAATGGAGCACTATACTTACCTGCTCCTGATTTAACGAAACTTCTATTGTCAATAGACGCTACATTAAAGGAAAGTAATTATGGAAATAACGTTACTACTCTAACTATAAACAATCAGCAGAGTGCAGAGCAGCCTCTCCAAAATAATATAATTTTTTTCCCAAATCAAAATGCTTAGATTTTTATATTATGTATTAATTTCTATTTGGTCAGTAAGCATCTTAAATGCAGCTGAGTATTCTAACCTTACTCACTCTAATGCTTTTTTTGTGGGAAGAGAGCAAGAATTGAAGGAACTTAAAAGTTCAATAGAGAATAACAGACAAGTTGTTTTATATGGCGCCCCGGGTCTAGGTAAATCTCAGATTGCTAAGCAGTTTGCCTATAATAACTACGATTCATACGACATAATTTGGAGATTTAATATTGAAGACAATATGACAAACCAACTGCTGTCCTTTGCAAAAACTTACCATCTTTATTGGCCTGAAGCATCAGCTAGAGATGTTAGTAATATGACTTCTGATAATATTTCATTATATGTAAAGAATTTATTAAATAACACTAGCAAGTCTTGGTTGCTGATTTTTGAGAATGCAGAAAAGGGAACTCACATTAATGATTTTCTTCCTGAAAATCTGGTTATGAAGAAAGGAAATCTTTCTAAACATCATATTATTATCACCTCAAGAAATCCTAATGAAGTAGGCGCTAAAATCAAAATAAAAAGGTTTAGTTTGAGCGAGGCTAGACTTTTCCTGAAGCCCTTAGAAGCAAATCATAGTTCTGAAGATATAGATTTCCTTATTAAAAAATTAGATAACCATCCTTTAGCCCTCGCTCAGTCTTTAGCCTATATTATTTCAACTGGAACCAATGTGACAAAATACATAGAGCAAATACACTTAAAAAATGACTCTATTCTAAAAACTCAGAATTCATTCACTAGTGTAAATAACTCGATGGATTTAGACAGGAATACTCTAAAGCAAATTTTAGAACTCTCTATTTCCGAATCTTTAAATAAATCACAACACTCTAAATTGATTTTTCAAACATTCATAATTTTAGATACAAGAAATGTTAATGTAGATTTACTTTGTGAGATATTGCATGAAATGGGACTAACTGACACAGAGATTGCGAAGGCGATAAGCGCCCTTCAAAGTTATTCACTTCTTGACCTTGATAATAAGCTTAATCAAGATTTCTATTCAATGCATAGTCCAATCCTAGATTATATGAAGAATGAAGAGATTATTTCGCTAAATAAAGCTGAACATAGTAAGTTACGCGACGCCATTACAAACACATTTAATAAAAAGCTATATAAATCTTGGGGAGAAATGCCGGTAAATATATCGAATGATTTAGAGACAATTTATTCTGCCAATAGATTTGCGTTGAAAGCAAGCCAAGAGAAGGCGAATATTTCTCCTTATCTTGTAAAACTTATGGTGGTGTTGTTGGAGTACAACAATATAGTTGCCTATAGAAGTGGGGACGTTCGTATCTATCAAATATTAACAGATAGAATTTTTGAATATTTAGAAAATCCTATAAATAATGGTAAAATCAATGATGAGTTGATTTCGCGCTATTATGTGAATGCGGTCTACACTGATTTATTTTATTCCTCTAAAAATATGAAAGCAACTTACTATGATTTATTATCTAAGAGTTATAAGTTTTATGAAAATAGTACAGATGCTAAGAGAAACCTCTTTCTTACAAATTTAGCTATAGCACAGTTTCACTTCTTCAATGGAGATTTACAACAAGCTAATCATTTATTAGATAGATACAACAACGACCTCGTAGTTGAACAAGTGCATCCTAATAGCAAACTGCAGTATTTATATATAAAGTCTCTAGTTTTATATGAGACAGGCAACTTTAAAGAAGCTGAAAAAGTCTCAGAAGTTTTTATGAGTTCTGCCTCTTCCGCTCATTATTTAACATATATTCTTTATGCACATAATACTCTAGCTCTATCTACTTTAGAAAATGGGAATATTGATAAAGCAAATCTGCTTATAAAGAAGGCTTTCAACGAGACCAAATTAATATATGACAACGAAAATGAAGATATTATTGCTAGTCTTTACATGTCGTTAGGTAAAATCAATTTGAAAACAAAAAACTATAACGAAGCTTTAATGAATTTAAATAAAGCTAATTCCATACTGAGAACTGTTTATGGAGGAAATGATGTAGATCCAAGCCAAGCCTTAAATCAGCAACTTATAGGTGAAGTCATGTTAGAGGTTAAGAATTATAAAGAAGCATTTAGACATTTTACTGAGGCGGAGAGGATTTATTACAAGTTTTATAAGGGTAAGATTAAAGATATTTTTAATATTAGTAAACTTATTGGGAGCATGGTGACTTTGACTTCTATATCAAAAGATCCTTCTTTAACTAAAAAGTATCTTAATATACTTGTCCAAATTTATGGCACAAATCATGTAAGTACAAAAGCTACTATTAAACAGCTGTACAACCGTTAAATCAAAAATTACAAATTATGAAGCAAATTTTAAATGCCTTGGATGTTATAGGAATTAGTAAAACTCACCGAAAGGTTTTTAATAAATCCAAGTTAGGTGTGCATAGTCTACCTACATCTAAGTCCTCAGATTTAAAAGATGATCTTTACACCACTTTAGACTATCTAATAAATTATTTCACAAACAATGAAGATATAATTTGGGGAAACTCAGTTGAGGAGATAAATAATAATTCCCAGAAATTAGACATCTTCTTTAAAACTATATTATTTTGCCATAAAAGAGGGATCTACCCCCCTAACCTTCTCAAATTAATAACACTATTTATTGAATATAATAATATCCTCTTTTTTAGTAATGCATCCTATTCAAAATATCAGGAAGCTACCTCAATTGGGCTCACCCTCACTGCCGATAACAAAGTGTTATTTGACGAATATTGGAAATCCCGTTTCTATTTGGATTCTGTATATTCAGACTTAATTTACTCGAAAGATTATGCTCAGACTTTTTCTAAAAAGTTTTTCAAAGCTTTTAGTTTTATGATGGCTCATGGTAGTTGTAAAGACCAATTTCTCGCACTAATTCATCGTTCACAATATCACTTATTTAATGGGAAAATAATCGTAGGCCTAAGTATGTTAGGCAAAGCTGCAGCATTATTTCCTAAAATAGACAATGTTAACTATAAATGTTTTTATATTTATCACCACGCATGGATGCTTATTGAAAAAGGTTCTTATGCCTTAGCAGAGGATAAACTTAAACAGTTCATGAAACTCCAAAATAAAAGTAAATTAAGTCTCGGAATATCCCTACACTGCCGTAATATAATGGCTTCATTACTTGCAAGGACAGGTAAATATAAAAAAGCGCAATTAATTGCTGAATGCGGTCTCAAACAAGTAGGTAACTTTTTTTCAGATACTAACAATAGCATTGAAGCAGAATACTATATTACCTTAGCTAGATGCGAGATGCATAATAATAATTATAAGTCAGCTGAACATAAACTGATTGAAGCAATAAGGATCCTGAAACAGGCATTTGGAGGAGAATGCATTGATCCAAGCCAAGCAATTGCTACTTTTATATTAGCTAAAGCTTATGCTCTTCAGGGAATGTTGGATGAAGCATTCCAAAATTATGATAATGCCATTAAGATGTATTCTAAATTTTATGACTCTAAATTCAATGAACTCAATGAATTCAGAGTACACATAAATGAAGCGGTGGAATTAGCTGTGAAAAATGGCAAACATTTATTAGCTAAAAAATATTCAAAGTTGTTATAAAATATAAGAGTTAACTTTAATTAATAGTCTTTGATTTACGTCTTCTGAAGTTTTCAGGATTTTCCATATTTCCCTTCCAAATACCTTTTTTATTCTTTCTCGCTAATAACTCATCCTCTTTAAATATTGAGGAGTATTTCAAATATGCCAAAGCATAACCCGCCTTAACGATTTCTTGATTTAAATTAATTTTATCTCCATAACATACTCCCAGCGATCGTTTATACTTATCTTTGCTATGTATCTCACAATTTATACTCTTCCCTATCATAAGCCCCTCCAAAAATGATTTAGCAGATTCTCCACAAGGCCATCCCCTACTCTTTTTATCATAACATTTTTGATTTAATTCAGGCGCATCAATACCTAATAAGCGTATTTTCTCACTACCTACTGTAATAGTATCTCCATCAATCACTCTATATATACCATCTTCAGATGCATAGATGTTAAAAGGTACTGAGAATAGATACATAAGCAGAATAAATTTACTGAGCATTGTTCACCGCCCTAGTTTTATGGTTTGGTTTTAGATTCTTGTATATACAAGTGATGTTCTTCTATCAATCTTTAAATGAAAACTTATGTGAGATTTAGTAAAGTCTACTGAGTAGACTTTTTTTATAAGTTTTTCTTGAAATAAAAAACATTCATTAAAGATAACCATAATTTATATGGATTTATATCTTTCATAAGTTATCTGAGTTCGCAACCGCGAACTTTTCTATAAGAAGGCTCAAATTTAAGTTAAAATTCATCTCAATATAAACCTATTTCATCAAAGTATTTTTATCCTACTAAGCTAGTTGTTTTCCTTAACAAAGACTGTATTTGGGCATGTTATCTATATTAATCACTTTTATTGAACTTTTATAAAAGTCCACTTAGTAGACTTTTGTAAGTAAATCGTCGTTATCACCATATACAAACTAAATATATTATATTTGAACCCATCGCATTACCTTGAAATTCTTTTATTATTCAAAAGCGTCAATTTATTAACTAAATAAATCAATACAGAGCATATGCTTTTTTGTAATATGAAATGGAGAAGTTATCTATTAAACGAGATCTGCTCTAGTCTGCTGAGTAGAATAAGTCACAACGTTTATTGTATGTGAATTTGGAGAGTAAAATAAATAGCTTAAAGTAAGACGACAAGCTATTTAACGTGGGAGGTTTGTATTTATATCAGTAGGTCTACAAATACATTTCATCCCGTCTTTTAAATAGCATACATATTAACACCTTCGAACTCTCTATTTTAGAAGCCAACCGATAAAGTCTACTGAGTGGACTAAGCAGAATTCGATAAATAGTTCTCACATTAACATTATAGGGTTTTATTTCTTATAAAGCCCATGTCATCCTACTTTTCGAGATAATTATTAAAAGTCTACTCAGTAGGCTTTGCATAGTATTATTAATAGTTCTCACATTTAGAACCTACGTGAATAATCTAAAGTCTTATTTTTCTTACTTTTTTAGGTATTCATAGAAAGTCTACTGAGTGGGCTAAGCAGAATTCGATAAATAGTTCTCACATTAACATTATAGGGTTTTATTTCTTATAAAGCCCATGTCATCCTACTTTTCGAGATAATTATTAAGTCCACTCAGGAGACTTTGCATAGTATTATTAATAGTTCTCACATTTAGAATATTAGGGAAAAACCTTAAAGTCGTGTTTTTCATACCTTTTGCGTATTTATAGAAAGTCCACTGAGTGGACTCAACCGAATGCTATAAATAGTTCTCACATTAAGAGATAGGATTTTTTTGAACTTTAATAGGGATTACTCTAGGTATGTATATTGAGTTTAATGAGTGTTCTTGGTCGGAATATAAAATTGTTACTACATAATAATTACCCAGAGAATAGAGGATATTTGTACTAACTTAATTTAATCTTTGACGGCCTCTTTTTTATTATTAAAGTTAAATGAAACTCTAATTTATTTTACTATCATACTTTTCGTTATTTAAGTAAAATTTATATATGTATGTTTGTAGCAATTTCGAAAGAGAACACATTAATAAAAAGTTCTCACATTCTTATTTTTTTAATAAAATATTTTCACATTTTATATAAAATACTCTCACATAAGTGACAAAAAGTTCTCACAACTTCTATAAAATATTCTCACAACCACTATAAAAGGTTCTCACACATTATGTCATAATATTCATATTTATTGCGGGTTTCAAACTTCTTCTAAACTTCTTAAATAAGTATAAACTTATAAACTCTCTAAATAATATAATGAGAAGAGGGTGAAAGTTTTCTCAATATATTTAGAAAAAAGTTTTGCTGAGGTTTTTTAAATGTTGTGAAAAAAATATTTGCATCCATGAAAAATGTATGCGTAAATGTATTTATTACTTTTTGAAGAAATTTATATGTTGATCTCGAAACAACTTTTGTGTGAAATAGCACAAATTAAAACAACTACATTGTGGTCTAAGATTCAAAAACTTAAAAATAAGGAAGAACTTCACAATCAATATTTACCAATAGAAAGCGCTAGAGAAATATTAACTGAATATTATAAGAAAAAAAATTTACCAGTAAAAAAAATACAAACCTTTTTTAATTTTAAGGGTGGAACTGGCAAGACATCAATGACTTACAATTTATCCTACTTTTTTCACTTATTAGGATATAAAATTCTTGTTATTGACTGTGATCCTCAAGCACATCTAACTCGTACACTTTTAGGGGACGATGGACAGAGCAAACTGTCCATTTATGAGTTAATTGATACCACTTCTTCTTTTAATAGGGTAGTAAAAGAAATACATCCAGATTTTCATTTTATACCATCCTCTGTTAAGCTCTCTTTTGTGGATAGCTTAATAAGTCTATCTCCAATTAGAGAAACGGTAATAGCTAAATTATTGCAACCTATAGAGAAAGATTATGATTTCATATTTATTGATGTAAACCCAGCAATAGGTGTATTGAACCGAAATATAATTGTTGCATCTGATATTTTAAACATAGTATGTGAGGCATCTCCATACAGCTTTTATGGAATGGAAACGCTTTTGCAAGAATTCAACTTGTTGGAAGAGGTTTCCAAGAATAAATCAGTAGAGTACAATGTAATTCTGAACAAAATGGAACCGAAAACAAGAACTCAAATCGAAATTCTTAGTGCCCTTCAACAACATGTAGAATTATCAAGTAAGTTATGCGATGAGATAGTTAAGAAAAGCGAAGTATTTAATATTTCCGTTAAAGAGAGTACACCAGTATTATTCTTAAAAGGCAAAAAGAATATAAATTCTAAATATGACATCATTAATTTAGGTAAAGAGTTATTAAAGAAAACTACAAAACCTGTAGACCAAAAAGGGGAGGTGAAAGATGCAGCGTAGCGCAATACCAGTTGTAGAAACAAAATTTAATTTAAAAACTAGAAGAAACAATGCTCCTAGTGAGTTAACACGTGATTACAGAGAAGAAATACTTTTACTAAAACTCACTGATCTTAAACCATATAGATATCAAGCTAGGAAAACATTTAACGAAGAAGAAATTAGAACTTTAGCAGATACAATAAAGAAATATGGTATTAAAAACCCACTTACAGTTTGTTTTGATGTTGAAGATGACAAATATGAAATCATAAGTGGTGAAAGAAGATTTAGAGCTGCAGTATTATTGCAGTTAGATAAAGTACCCTGCAGAATCGAACGAAATCGTGCTGCTGCCCAAGAAATTGCATTAATTGAAAACATCCAGAGAAAAGACCTTCATCCTGTAGAATTACTTGATGGAATAGAACATTGTATAAAAGCAGATCCTGATGTAAGTAAAGATGATTTAATCAAGCGATTAGGATTATCTAAATCTTACTTCTATAAACTATTAAAACTATCGGTATTAACCCAAGAAGTTAGAAATATAGTTATTACACAAGGAATATCTGGTGAAACACTATATAATTTAGCAAATGTTCCTCCTAGAGAACAGCTTGAAGCTTTGCAGGCTACTAAACCCACTACTAAAGCAATTTCATCTCTAGACAAAGCAATGACTAAAAAATGTAGAGTTCTTCAGCTTTCTATAAAAAACCAAAAAATGGAAATAGAAACCAATTTAGCAATACTTACAAATGCAAGGAAAGCAGAAGCTATACTAATGTTACAAAATTTAATAGGTCAACTTGAAGATGATCTTAATAAATTAATGAAGTGAGTTGTGGAATATGGCTGATGTGGTAAAAAACTTTTTAGCTAAACCAACAGCCATTGTGCACAGTTCTAACGATATGTCTGTGACTGAGCGAAAGATATTCAATATTTTATTAAGAAAAGCCCGAAGCTCTATACTTAATAAAGCAACACACTCAGTAGACTTATCAGAATTAATAGAACAATTAGGCTTTAAAAATTATACTAATCCTATCTTTTTTAAAGAAAGCTTACTGCGTTTAGCTAATCACACAATCCGCTTAAACTTAATTGGAAAAGATAAAAAAGTCAAAATTGAATCTGCAATATCAATACTTTCTCGGGTAGATGTGGGATTAGGAAAGGTGCATTACACGTTTTCGAAAGAAATCATTAATATTATGGCAAAGCCCTCGATTTATGCTTATATAAACTTAGATATACAAAGACTAATGAGCAGTAAACATTCTATGGCTCTATGGGAATTCTGTACAGAGCAACTTGATTCTATAAAGGCTGAAAATTTAGAGACTAGTGCAATACCCTTAGCAAGTTTAAAAGAGCTATTGGGAGCGCATGGAGCTGCATATAATGATTTTAGATACTTTAAAAGAGACGTAATTGAAAAGGCTATAAATGAAGTAAACAATGTAAGTGATTTAGCAATCCAAGCTCAATATATCCGAGAAGGGAGAAGTATTGCCAAAATAAAGTTTAACATTACTAGAAGCCCAATAGTTGATGACAATAATCAAATTGTGATTCCAGATTGCAAGGAAAGTATTATTGAAGTCATCCATAATTCTTTGGAGGCTCAAGATTTAGAATATGATGCGCAAGAAATTGGCATTATAGATGGAGAGTTGCAGAAACTTTTAAAAAAATATAATAGAGAAGAAGTTAAAAAAGCTATAGAGTGCTTAAAAAAACAGATAGAGAATAAAGTAAAGATAAGAAATAAAATATCTTATCTTTATGCGTTACTTGCTAATGGGATAATTGATGATAGTGAGATCAAGGATAATAAAACACTAGATATATTTAGTGAGCATAATAAGGCTAATAATGATGATTGGGGTAGGGTAGGGACAGAGATATTTCAATCTTTCTGCTCCAAAGCTAAAGAAGAGTTTTCGCGTGGTGAAATTTCTTCTTGGATCAGTCGGTTGACATTTATTAGTGCGGAAGATGATGTAATTTGTTTCTCTGCTCCAAGTAATTTTATAAAGTCGTGGATTGAGACTAACTATATGAAGCGTTTATTAAGAGTCGTAAATAAATTAGATCCAAAATTTCAAATCATTAAAATCACAGTTTAAAAAGATGACAAAATTTAAGTCAAATAATTCTTTTTATAGATCAAGACTCTACATGTATGTAGCAATTCTATTTTTACTACTTAGTTCTCTTTTTTTACTCTCATATAGGTTTACGTATAAAAATAATGGCAGCTTGGCACCAGAGATTCATAGCGTTGTGCTGGGGCCTCTCTCAGGGGAGTATGGATATGAAATTAGGATTGTACATGCGCACGATGGTAGCAAAATTAATGTAAATGAAGTGCGAAAAGATGTTCCTAATATCCTAGCTACGCTCGAATATTTAAATAAATATTATCCGAATGTGAAAAAAATAGGGCTAGTCGTGGGATGGTATGTTGACACGTTAAATGCAGGATCACTAAGAATAGTGCCGAAAGTAGATAGTAAAATAAAAGCAGAGTGGAGGGTAGGAGAATACAATAGAGAGACTGCTATATTAATGAATGAAAATATAGACGGGCATCCTAATTGGATTGGGACAGCTACAGACAGATCGGTTGTAGAATTGTCTAAATTGTTATATGACAGGGGAATAGAGGTTACGATCTATCCATTCCTTTTTGTTGATTGTATCGATAAGCCTTGGAGAGGGTTTATTCACGCTAATTCTCAAGAAGAAGTGGATATTTTTTTTGCTGAATATGAAAAATTCTTACTTCATTACGCTAACTTGCAATATCAAGGTACTGCCCTAAAAGATGTTATTCATGGATTTCTTTTAGGTTCCGAATTGGAAGCGCTTCTTAAATATAAAAATAATAAAAATGAGTTTATAGCTGTACGAAAGATGACAGATTTAGCTTGGAAAGTAAGAGAGGTATTAGGAAGGGGGATAAAAATTTCATATGCTGCTAATTGGTCTGAGTACCATCATTCAGATGGTGGCTGGTACCACTTAGATGAGTTATGGTCTGATTCCAATATAGATTATGTGGGTATTGATGCATACTTCCCATTAACAAGTCATCTGAGCTCAGAGAAAAGAAATTATGATCCTGTAGAAATTAAGCAAGGTTGGATTGAAGGTGAGCACTATGATTATTATATTGATGTACTAGGAAATAAAAAATCTCTGACACCTTCGTATGCGTTAGAGAATATTCAGCATTGGTGGCAATCCGAACATTATGATCCGAATGGTCAAAAAACAAATTGGAAAACCAAAATGAAGCCAATAGTCTTTACAGAGATAGGATTCATGCCATTACATAAAACAACTGATGCGCCATATAAATATGTAGAGCAGGATAAAGAAAACTTGGGATTACCAAGTAACTCGGACGGAACAGTTAATTCTAGATACCAATATGAAGCTATAAAAGGAACTTTGGAATTTTTGGAAGACTTAAAAAGAGATTCTAATACTAGTGCTATGATCGCAGATGTATACTGGTATAATATAGATCCAAGACCCGATAATTATGATTGGGTCTACAATCACGAGATCAAAGTTAGAGAATACGAAATTGGAGATAAAGATCTAGATCCTATTCAAAACAGAAAGATTAAAGATATTATTCAGAATGCTCCAGAAAAGCTTAAGTAGGTGGGAGTTTACCTATCGAAGTATTTCGCAAAAACAATCAATATTTGAAGTGCCGCAGCGTAGTTGTATGTAAGTTCTGAGAATGGGAATGGTCTGATTGTTTTTATGGTAAAATTGATGGAATATTGAGATTTTGTGTGTTTATGTTATAAACACTTGACATTGTTGGTATTTTAAAATATATTGCCCAAAAGTTGTTTTCGGTTTTGAATTGTTGTTCATTCTAAAATAACTAACCTCCATGTAGGAATTACTCGCCTCAAATGAAAGTAATAAGCAATAAAATGGAAGGTTATAGTGATGATCGGTTTATGCAACAGTTTCGCAATTTGTTTTGATAGTAAAGCTTTTCTAAAACAAGCAAAAATTCCTGTTTTTTATTTCAAATTATTCTTAAAGCATAATATGCCGTTCTCCTATCAAATGCGCTTTGCCGTGCAAATAACATTTTTCAATTAAAGTTAAGGTACAAAATGAATAGCAATTTACCTTTGGTTACACTTGATTCAAATGATTTAAATAATCATAACTTTACTATTAACACATATGACTATTCTTCTGAAGAATTGCTAATTGATGTAGTGGAAGCTAACAATAGAGATATTACTATAGATACCTTGATTGTGACTGGATATGACAATGCTAAATTATATTTCAAGAACAATGAACATTTGGTGACAATAGGTCTCCTTATATTTGATGGAATTAAAGGCTTAATTGATGGTAACGTTTTCGCAAAAGAAATTAGAATTCTTTCTGAGCAGCCACATATTGTTATTAGCAATAGTTTTAACACCTCTCTATTAGTGATAAAACAAAGAGAAAATCAAGATATAAGCGCAATACAACGCATCGCTGATGCAATAAATATCATACCAGGTTGTGGAGAGTTTAGCTTACACCCTGAATTATCATTTGAAAAAAGAGCTGCCACTAGTCTAAAGCAGTTGAAAGAAATATTGCCTCAGACTACCACTATTGGATTAGTGACGTCTTGGTTTATTAATGGAACTAATATAGATAACACAACCATTTTGCCTGGTAGAGATACAGGTTATTCACAGAATATTGAGTATTGGAGTGTTGGCAATTTTAACGATATTTCAGCTTATAAAATATCAAAAAATACTAATGGGCAAACAAATTATGGCGGGACGCCGAGTGATAACAGTCTTATTGAATACATAAAAATTGCAAGCATCAGTGGCATGAAAGTGATGTTTTATCCAATGCTATTAGTTGATGATAGTCTTAAATCATGGAGAGGACATATTTCAGGTAGTCCCGATAAAATACATAGTTTCTTTGACAATCAATATAGGCCTTTTATTTTACATTATGCGAATTTAGTGAAAGGTAACGATGGGATTGGATCATTTATAATAGGATCAGAATTTAAAGGCCTGACAAAGCTTCGTGCTAATGACGGAACATACCCATTTGTAGAGAAGTTGATAGACCTATCAGGGGAGGTCAAAAAAATCCTTGGAAAGGATGTAATCATAACATATGCCGCTGATTGGTCTGAATACCATACTTCTGATGGAGTCAATCGGCCTTTAGATAAATTATGGGCGTCTCAATCAATAGATGTTGTAGGGATAGATGCATACTTTCCTCTGACTGATACAGATAAAAAGCATGTATCAGTTGCTGATATTAAGAGGGGGTGGCTCAGCGGAGAGGGGTTTGAATATTATTACGATTCAAAGGAAAACAAGCATTCACTTAATAATGAAGGATGGAACCAGTGGAAAAATCTGAAATATTGGTGGGAAAATTACCATTGGGTTGGTGATAAAATGACCAATTGGTTACCAGAAATGAAGCCGATCTGGTTTACTGAGTTTGGCGCTCCGTCAATTTCAATGGCTGGAAATCAGCCCAATATTTTTTATAATCCAGAGATGAGAGATGGTGGGATTCCAAAAAATTCTGATGGAGCTGTAGATAATGCCATTCAGAGAAAAATAATAAGAGGGACACTTGAATTTTTTGAAAACTCAAGTTTTGTAGATAAAATTTTTCTATGGAATTGGGATGCAAGGGGCTTGGGATGGCACCAATTAGATTACTACAGAGATGGTTATTTACAAAAATATGGTCATTGGCTAGATAAAAAAATTATCAACCCTAAAGAGTATTCTGTGAATTTCCAAGGTCCGTTAAAATTTAGCAATATAAGTGTTAATACAACGGGCGGCATAGAGGTTGAAAAGGGTGTGAGTCTTGAATTGTGTGCAGACTGTAAACTATCATTTGATTCTAGAGCAAATATTCTTATATCAGATGGCGCTAATATTTTAGGAGGGGAGCAAACATATCATTCAGATGGAAATTTTTTCCAATATGGTGTCCTAAAATCCACATCTAAAATGACAGTTAATGCGCTCAACGTATTGATTTCTGGGCATATCAGCAGCGGGAAAGAGTTGACAATTGAAGCTCTTGAAAAGCTCACACTTCAAACTCTATTCACGGTGATCCAAGGATATGGATCAAGTAAATCAGTGGTAGATCTAGTCTCATCATTAGAAGCAGAAGGACCAATAACATTAAAAGCAAATCAAGATATTTTAATTGAAGGCGCTTTAGTGAAAGGTGAGTCTATTGAAATAAAATCGGTCAGTGGTGATGTCAAAGTTGTTCCGCTCAAGTTATATGAGGAAGTGACAAAATATGCTAAAAGATATTATTCCTTTTATAAGGCTATGACCTTCCAAAGATCCAGCCTTCAGGCGACAGGGAATAATATCATGATTTCAGCGGCTAATATTCTCTTAAGCGCTGTCACGTCTAGAAGTCAAAACAATACTGACATCCAAACTATTGGTAAAACTATAGTTGATTCTCCATCCGAATGGTCTGTTATAGAGATATATAGTACGAAGAAAAGAGGTGGCATAACAGGGTTCTTTGGAGCTAGGGAGGACACTTATCAACATGTAGAAAATCAACAGCCAGTAATATCAGATTTAACTGGTAAAAGTCTTACGTCTCATTCGGGAGGAGACCAAATTTGGGCTGCTAAGGGAAAGTTTGTCACTGCGGAATTAAGAGCGGGTACGCCTGAGCATGAAGCAACCATAACTTTCTTATCTACTTATAAATATACAAGTGTAAAGGTTATTACCTCCAAGACAGGTTTTGATTTTAGATTTTATAATGGAAATTTTGAAATTGAGATTTCCAGGCAAGAAGAAACTCAAGAATCAAAAGTAGAACAGATACCCACTATCATCGAAACAGAAGAAAGTTTTATGGGATACTCTAGTGGTAAATGGGTGCAGCTATCTTCTAGAATTGATAGCAAAGGAAAAGTTGTTATAGATGCTAGAGATATAATTTTAACGGCAGCACCAGATGTTAAATTTAGTTATGCAACTACCTCTAGCACGGGATTTACAATAGGTTTTTCCCCCAAGTCTGGAGAATATGGGGTACAAATTGGATCATTTTATCGTGTAGAGGAAGAGCTGAGTAGGGAGACTGAGTTTAACCAGCCTAGTATGGTTAAAGGGAAATATGTTGAATTTAAGGGGAAAAGATATGAAGACTATGGAGCTATTATCTTAGGAAATGTAATAAAGTATAATATCCCAATAGTAATCCATGGTGTGTTAAAAAATGTGGCAGAGCATTATTTTTCTAAAGAAGAGGCTGCTGCAGGGATTAAAATAGGTTTGAAAAGTAATATAGGGCAGATATTTGAAAGTCTGATAAGTCTTACAGATAAACAACTTAACACTCCGGAAAGTATCATAAATTCTGGGTTTGAGATAAATAGACTATATGATGGAATATTAGAAGTCTTATCAAAAAAGTCAAACCACGGTGTTTCAGGTGGAATATGGTTTTATGCAGATTATAGTAAAACCTCAAGTGAGGGTAAAGAGTATAGAGTAGTCCCTACGATCATAAGCGCTAAAGAGATGCTGGAGTCAAATAGCGAAGAACTAAGAATAACAGGGGCTTTAATAGAGGCCTATAATGCTTATATTAAAACTAAATATTTATACGTTCTTAATAGTGAGAATGAATCATTTCAAGAAGTAAATTCAAATGGTGCTGATGTACAAATACCGATAAAAGGCTCAATTCCGCCTAGACTTGCTGGATTAATTAGTAGTGCTAATCAATATCAGAAAGTTATCTTTAACACACAAATTCATGTTTCGAACAATTTGCATTTGGAAGTTGAATTTACTGGTGATATAAAGGGCTTATATCTTAATGCTAAAAATTTAGAAGCTTCATTTAATGAGCTGATATTAGAGTCAGTTCAAGATATTTCTGAAAATGTTGAACGATACATGTCAGCTGGTATTGGCTTTGATAAGCAAGAATTGGAGAATTTAGCTTTTAAGTTGAGGAACGAGCAGCGCGATCAACACGTTGTCAAGCAGGTATCAGCCATTCTTGGAAGAGAAAAGGTCAGTATTATTGTGAAAAATGCTCTTAGGTTAAATGGAGCGATGATTGCAAACGCGGAAATCGATCCTAGTTCAGGAACTTATACTGATCATGGTAATCTCACCTTAATGGTTGGCTCTTTGTTTATACAGCATATTATGAGTTATGATGATGGAGTTACTTTCGGAGCCGCCGTGTCTACAGGGAGAATGTTAGAGGGAGGGGAATTTGGTAATCCGAGCGCTACATTTTCTACAAGATCAGTTATAGGGCAGGGTGAAGTAAAAATAGGTGAAAATGAGCCTATTCCCGATGGTTTAGTTAGAGATGTAAATGCGGTAAATTCAGTAAAGCAGAAGAGCGGTATTGATGCTATAGAAGGTTATATACCAGATTTTAAGCGTAGAGATGAGTTATTGCAAGATATTAGTTGGAACCCAGCGGATATTTTATCAAGCTTTGGACAGTGCGTTGAAAATGAAATAAAAGGACTAGGGATTTCATTAGATCAAACTTTCTGGGATATGATGGATTATAAGGATGATGCTAGGCCAGCCGACACCACTGAACAAGATATTCAAGATGATGTCGATGAAGACGAGGCTTTGAGAAATATCGTTGAAAAAGAAATAATAACTATCAACAAAGATGTTGAATTTAAAAAGCTTTTTGCAGGTATAGTTGATGGCGAAGTCGTTTCAAAAGATCTTCCGTCATTAGATGCCGAGGAAGTAGTACTGAAGCAGTACATAGATAATAACCCAAAAATTGTAAGTGCGAAGTTACTGGATTTACTAATAACTTCGGCACATGCAAGTGACGGAAGACCTATTACAGAGGAACAACAGCAAAACATAATAAGAGAATTTATCAATGACATAGGTGGTGGAATCATTGATGGTGAGAAATATGTTGGAGCAGGACTGAGGAACAATCTTCCACATATAATGTACGCTGTTGATAAATCGCTTGAAGCAGTTGGAATTGTGCTGCTAGCCTCTGCAACTGGTTGGACTTTGGCTTTGAGTGATGCAAAATCGTACCAAGATGCTGGAGATAAGATTACAGGGTTTATTAAAGGTGTAGAAGAAACCCTAAATAAGTATAGCACTAAGGAAGAAAGAAAAGTTCTTGAATACACACCCGTTGGAATTGTTGCAGGAAAAGTAATTAAACAGGGTCTAAGCCACATAATTGAAGGTGGATTACTTATGCAGTTTGAAGGTGTATTATTTACAAAAAGTAGTATAAAGCTAGTCAAGGATGCAAGGTTAGATGGTTATACATCTGAAGCCGCTCATAAACTTTTAGATAGCGTGCATTTTAGTGAGATTAAAACGGCAGAGATTATGAATGAGCAATTATCTAAATATTATAGCAAACCACCTTTTATCGCTGGTGGTAAGGTTGGGCTCTTCCAAGCTGATGGTATACAGAAATTCGTGCATGTGTTCAATCGCGAAATTAAGGCTAATGATGTCAAAGGGCAATTTATGATGCTTGAAGCAGATATTAATGGATTAACAGCCTTGCAAATTAAAGATAAATTCGATTTACCATATCTACCTAGCCATATTGCAGAAGTCAACTTGCCTAAAGGTACTAACGTTGGAGTTGGGACTGTAAGGCCAGGAAATTTTGAGGGCTCAGGAAAAGCGACGCAATTTTATATTGTTGATGAAGCATCAGCCTCTTGGTTCTCAAATTTTAAAAAATTGAAAAATGAGTCAAAGAGATGATTATATTCGCTATAAATCGTGATTGCTATGTATTTGGAGATATTAAAATTTTATTTCCAGCAACAGCTAAATATGGCGCTTTATTTAATGATAATTTATTAGTTTCATTTGACTGGATTGAATTAGAAAAGAAAAATCCAAATCTTGATTCTAGGCAAGCTATATGGTGCTATAATCCTAATGGCGACCTTGTATGGAAAATTGAAGCTGGATATTTTATTGATGAGTTCGGCCAAAAAAAGGAACTTCAAGATCATATTGATAGTTTTGCCTATTGGGAAAAAGAGGGGATTTTAGTGGCATTCGGAAGAATGGGTTACAGGCTCGACCCTGAAACTGGGAAGCTTGGTGAGATAGTATACCAAGAAAGGTAGGAGCGTCAGAGCTCAAATCTTGATCCAGTAAAAATCATCAAATATTAAAATTTTGTTAAAATTTACTTTAGTTATTTGAAATAATAATATATAATTCCCGCAACATATTTGAAATTGCGTTTAATCTGGAGGTGTAAATGAAGAATGCAAGAAAATTAACTGGTAACAGAGACGCTAGGGTTTTTGGTAATAAAACAAGTAGTTCTCGTCTAATTTCAGCTGAAGAACTTCGAGCTTTGCGAGATCCGTATAGCGGTAAAGCACAAACTATCGTCAAAAAGGTTGCAGAAGGCCGATTGCTTATAAATCAAGATCAAGAGCTACAGAGCTATTTATCTTGGTGGCAGAAGCAAGGGATTACCAATCATTAAAATCAATATGAAATTTTAGGAGGTAGAAGATATGTAACAGCTACACAAAATTTAAAAATCTTATTTAAGTATTTATTAATTAAAAGCCACTCCAACCTGAGTCTTCGAAAAACAAGGTTGAAGCAGCTCAAATAAAATGAGGAATATATGTTAGAAACAACAAAACCTCATGGTATCGAATCATATCATGAGCAGACTATTAATGCAAATGGTGGAACTCATTTAGATTCTAATGAATCTAAATGGTTTGCATCGTTTCTAAGGCATACTGATCAGAAAGAACTTACATCTAGGGCATTGGCTGAGTTGATTGCGAAATATGAGACTCAGGCTCATATTAAAGAAGGTGTTAAGATTTTAGACATTGGATGCGGGGAAGGGGAGTTGTCAGAAAAAGTAGTTAAATCATTTGAGAAAAACACGATACATTCCTACTGTGGTATAGATAGGGATGCAGATTTTTTAAATCAACTAAATGAAAAGTTTAAAGACAGAGCATTTCAAATACAATTACTGAGAGAAGATTGTTTTGAGATGGACTACAAGAAACTGGGGAAACTCGATTTTATCTTAGCCTCAAATATCTTGTATTATTGTAAGGATATTCCGTCGTATTTTGCATCAGTGTTATCTAATCTTGAGAATCAAGGTATGTTAGTTTTCATACATGAAAATAGCACATCGACCCCTAAAGCTATGCGGAAGAAATATATGGCAAATATTTCCGCAGACATTCCTGACACAATAAAATGCAGCGCCCAAAAATATGGTGTATGTGTCAAAGAGTATTCGTTTAATAGTTCAATCACTTTTGATACTAATATATTGTCATTGCTTAGTAGTATTAATACTTATAAAGAGTCTATGCGAATACTAGGCAGAGAGAATTGTTTGTTACTTGAATTTGTAGTGCAAACTTCTCTTGAAGATTTAGAAAAAAAAGGAATGTTAGTAGAATACTTTCTAGATATAGAAAAAGTACTTAGAGAAAATGACAACAAGATTCCTATAATATCTAGAATACAAGTTATTTCAAAACAACCAATGTCAATTTAGATTTCCAAAATAGGAAGTAAGCTTTATCTGTGATATTGCTTACTTCCTATAAAAATACTGATTCAGGTTCTTAATATCGGCTAAGGTTAGAGTAAATAATTTGTTGCAAAATCTAATATATGATCAACGCTTCATAAACATGATAATACTAATTATGTAAAATGGATTAAGCTATTTGTTTAGCATCAAGTTTATTAGAGTTATTACTGTGAAATATTTTATAAATGGTTACATTCTTATTTCTTGTCTTAGCTAATCTAATAATTTCCTCTTCGTCACTTTTACTAATTTTAAGCCCAAGATAAACAGAATCTAACTCATCATCTAAATATCGACATATTCTAAGAATATTATTTGGTTTATTATCAGCATACACCCTTATTTCATTTTCGTACTTCCAATGAGGATCTTTTGTATGGCAAAAATCATCTAAAAATTTTAACAATATTTCCTCAGGACTATTAAAGCAGCTCTTAAAGATGAAATCTTCAGGCGTCGAAAAGAGTATTGGAGCAATATCTGTATACTTAACTTCTTTTAATAATCTTAAAATAGAATCTTTTTCTATATTAGGCACAAATTTAATAACTACTCCACTATGTTTATCTGCATAATGAGACCATAAAGCTGTATTATCCCATGTTTTCGTACCACAAAAAATAGTGTCAAATGAATGTAGTGCTTCTGAAAATTCTTTTAAAGAATAGGCATTCTGTTCTAGAGTCTTGAATATCTCTTTTTTTTCAGCCGATTTCATAAATATCTGTTCTAAATCCATACGCACTTTTAAATTTGAGCACAAAGCTTTTTGTGCCATTTGTATAAGTCTTGTTAAATCACTGTCAACAAAGTGGGGATAGTTTTGTTCTTGCTTGATAAGTTCAACTAAATTTTTTATTAGCTTATCTTTTATTGACTCATCATTAATATCAAAACCTAAAATATTTACTTTACTTAGATCTAACGGATCATTTAACTCCCTTGGATTTGAGAATTTTATTGTGCCAGAATCTAGAATTAGTTTTGCAGTTTTTGCTGAGGTATATTTAAAAACTTCTCTGAACTGATCCATAAAATAAACAAATAAATTAATAACTACATTCATTGTGCCACGAAAACCTATAACTATTGGTTAACGGGCAGCAAATTTAATATAATTAAAAACTCCGTTTTTTGTGGGTTTCATGGTATAATAGCCAATAATAAACAAGCTTATAAAAATATTGCTTCCTAGCCAATTTACGTATATTTTGGAGCTCGAATTTAAATAGAATATCATATGACAAAACGGCAAGATAAAGTAAGGCAAGCATTTGACAAGTACACCGTTTTGAAGAAGCAAATTTTTATCGCTATGCACGATGGGAAAGATATAGAAACAATAAATGCTCTACAAACTGAAAAGCATAAAACAATGAACGAAGCTTTTGGGTATTTAACTCTGAGAGAACGAAGTAAAGATGTAGCTTCTGAAATGCAGAAGGTTATTAATAGCGGAGTTGAAGGATGTGACATTAAGGTCATGACAAATTACTGGAAAATTGGTGATAAAGTACCATATTTTCATTGTTTAGAACTACAGAAAGTAGCTTTGGGTAATTTATTTCAGAATACTTATGTCGATACGACAGTTATTATTGATACCGAAGAAGGACTATCTACGTGCCATAGCGATTATTTTTATAATGGCGTTTGCAATGGCATTGCAGATTAGTCTAGACGCGCGTTGGGCTCGATCGAAATTCTAAGCTACTTTTTTAGTGTTCTATAAAGCAAGCTTTTGCTTATATTGAACATATCAAATATCTGTTGAATCTAATTACTTTTATACTACTTGCTGGCCTGTAAATCGTTTTTTATTTGAGAGCATCCTATCTAAAATAACATCCAAGTCTTTTAATCTAATGCTGTTAATTTCAAACTTTTTCTTAAACTACAATATATTAAAAAAAGCCATTAGTCCCATACCAACATTTTCTACAACACTTACAGTACTAAGAGGTACCGATAAAACCGTCCCTAAACAAGCACATTTAATATTCATACCTTTTTGCAAAGATTTGATTACTCCAAGAGCGCTTATTGTCATTAAAATAAAAGTAAATATGTTTGTAATAAAAGGCTCAAAGTTACTAAGATAAGCTAAGCCTAAGCTTAATTCTATAAAAGGGTATGAATATGCATAATTTCTATATCTTTTTGCTATTAGATCGTACATTTGGAAGCCATCGGCAAAACCATTAATATTAAAAAGCTTGAACATAGCTAACAAGCATAAAAAGAATCCCATAATTTTATTCATTAAACTTGAATTTCCTACATTTAAGTCAGCTGCATAAGTTGCAAAGGACATAAGTATTGTCATCAATATAACAACTAATAATGGCAAATATTCCGTGAATTTATTATTCACTGCAAGTTTTGTTATTTTACTGTTACTCATATTAAAACCTCACGTTTAATCCTAATCCACTATTATACTTTGAATCATAGTTAGTTGAAAAATCATTTTTTATATTATTTTGATGTTCAATGGCTTCAATGATTATGATTATGACCATCTGGACTAAGCATTTTATCGTCTTCTTGGAGTTTTGATCCTTCTAATTTATTTACGGTATTTGGTAATGATATGACCCCAATACCATATCTATATACTAGTTCTCCACCTTTCCATCCGGTAATAGACAAAGATATAGTTGAAACAACCATTAAAATTAGAAAAGCAAAATTTAATCTGCCACCTTTTTTAAAAGTGGATATTGACCATCCAGTTAATATAACAAAGAGTGTAGAAGTAGCTAATGCCCAATTACGGTGATCTTTCATTGCCAAATGGGATATACCATCATGGCTTACAGTATAATAAGCATAAAACCCTGCAGAAACAGTAATAATGCTTATTATTGCGCCACACCATAAATTCACATATGCAGAATGCAATATCATTACTGAATATGAATGTTGTTTATATCTTAAAACTGCTCCTAAAATAAAAAGTGCTGTAGATATAGATAACAATGCAATCGTGAAATGAACAAAAATTGGATGCCAATTTGGTATTATTTCTGGTAACATAAGAAGTCTTCCTGTATTAAAATTTTATTGATAAACCAAGTCCTAAGTGCTCTCTTGAATCATAATTGCCTGAAATATAAAGCTGCTTTGTAATTGCGTAACTTAAGTCTAGTGTATATTCTTTTTCCGTATTCCATCGCCAGTCAAAAGAAACTCTATCTGTTAATTGATGATCATTACCTAACCCAAAACGTAACTTGCCTTTTGAATTAATTCGTAAATCAGCTTTAATGAGTAATGGTAACGTATAAGTTGCGCCAAAAATACCCCGGTTAGCTATTTCATCGTCTTCACGTTCAAACTTGCCACCAGCATAAAAACCAAAAAATTGGGATAGATATCGTTGATATATCAATTCCCCTTCATAATCCCTTTTGTAATTATGACGAAAATCTGCAATTAAGTTATCATTGTTTCTCATCAGTATCGTTGAGGCATTTGCAAAATTAGAGTAACCCTCTAATTTAGACGCGTTAAACCATACATTACCATGCTCTGAAGAATGATCAACAGCATGATCCATAAAAGCCGAATCGTGTTGCGTCCCTTCATAATGAATAACTCCACCCATTCCGAGTTTCATGTGGTAAAGATTATGACAGTGAAAAATCCAATCTTTTTCTTCATTAGCATTGAATTCAATCTCTACAGTTTCAAACGGTGAAACACTTATGGTATGTTTGAGTGGGCTATTTTCTCCTTGGCCATTTAAAACTCTAAAGAAGTGTCCGTGTAAATGAATAGGATGATTCATCATTGTTTCATTCATGAGAACAAATTTTACATTTTCTCCTCTTCTAATAACAATTTCATCCGCTGCATACATTGGAATGTCGTTAATAGTCCAAACATACCTTTCCATAGATCCGGTTAATTTAAGGATTATGGTTCTTGTTGGCTGATCTTTAGGTAGAGTCGTTATAGTTGGTGATTTAATTGGTTGATAATTATTCAGAAAATCGATATGAGGGATTTTAATATCACTCCGACTAGATGCTTTGCCTTCCATTTTCATAGTGTCATGCCCAGAATCTTTCATGTTTTTCATCGTGGAATGATCCATGCCTTCCATTCCGTTCATTAGAGATGTCTTGGCCTCAACTATAGGAGTATTTGTTTTAGCTGTTGAGGAAGCCGGCATATTCATACCTTGATGCATAGAATGATCTTGCATCTTGCTATTCATTTTGATTTCAGTCTTTGTTTTCGAAGTTTGTTTTTTAGTAGTAGGTTTCTCTTGATTCTGGACTTTAACGTGTGCGGAATGGTCCATCTGTGGCATATCAGACATATCCATTGAATTAGGATCTGGATTATTTTTTGTCATAGGCATTTTCATATTGCTCATGTCATGGCCACCCATACTACCATGATCCATCCCTCCCATCATATCCATGAGAACCAAATTTGGTTTTGGATATGTAGATGCAGGGAGTAAGTCTCCATGACCGATATGAGTTACTGCATATCCAGTACCATCTTCTGCCGATGCTCTAAATTCGTAAGTTTTATTTTCTGGAATAGTAACAATAACATCATAGGTTTCAGCCATAGCTATTCGGATTTTCTGAGCTGTGAACGGGTCAACTTTTACTCCATCAGATTCAATAACTTTCATCAGGCCACCTGAATACTCAAAAATAAAGTATGATGAGGCTGCAGCATTAATAATTCTAAGCTTTACGCGCGTGCCAGGTTTGGCATGGCTGAGAATAGAAGATTTTTTGCCATTAATTAAAAATGCATCATATCCAATATCAGACATATCCATAGGCCCCATACGCGTCCACGCATTTTTTATTCTCATGTTTACGGCATCAATGCCATTTTCAAAGACCTTGAGCCATGACTGCACGGAATCTTTTTTAAGAGCATAATAGTCTGGGTCCTTCTTAAGATTTGCAAGTACTTGGTCAGGATGCTCATCAGTCCAGTCTGATAACACGAGTAAATGTTCTTCATCATAATCTCTTACTTCATGCTCAGGGTAAAATACAAGAGATCCGTAGATACCTTGCTGCTCTTGTAAAGCTGAATGAGCATGATACCAATAAGTTCCACTATGCTTTATTGGAAATTCATAAACAAAAGTTTCCCCAAATTTAATTGGCGGTTGATTTACATAAGGAACACCATCCATGTTGTTAGGAACAAGTACACCATGCCAATGTATTGAAGTATCAATATCTAAATTGTTTGTCACTTCTACTCGTAATGTATCCCCTACCTTTGCTTTTAGTGTAGGTCCTGGTATAGAATCATTTAATGCTAAAGCGTTTGCCTCTTCACCAGATATGTAAACTTTCTTTCCAGATACATTTAATTTGTATTCAACTACTTTAGCATAAGAGTTAGAACTAAAGATAAAAATAGAGAGCAACAGAGTTAAGAGAAAAATTAGTTTTTTTATCATTTTACTTTTTTGGCTCTCTGTATTTGCGGCTTGAAATTACAAAATTTAAGTTTAATTAATTTGAAATCAAACCATTCTGCTATCAATTCAAGAATGCAAAGTCACTTTTGTCAATCCCCTTTAAATTATTAATGCCAAGAACATAAATATTTAGAATTTATAATCTGAAATTTATTAATAGAAAATTTCTAACATATAAATGATAGAATTACTAATTAACTCCTGATTACCAACTTAGACTTTAATAATTTTAACTAAGTGGTAAACTTTATTCATGAGTGACATAAAAAATTACGAAAAAGAGATGTATGGTCCCAATGGAGGCAATTGGATAAAAACTGAATCCGGCTTTACAGAAGTATGTGTGTTTGAAGTTAACATACCACCAAGGTTTCGTCTTTATTTCTATGATTCTAGTGGGAAGCAAACAGCATTGCCACCATCTAGTGGTATAACGCTTACAACACTTCGTTTGGATGGGATACAGCAAAGTTTCGCTTTTAAACAACAAGAGGATGATTATCTCGAAGCTATTGAAGAGCTACCTGAACCACACGAATTTACATTTACGTTAGAAATAAAGTCTGCTGACCACGTACATAGCTATATATCTCAGTTCAAGGAAGAGAATCATAATCACCATGGCCTTATCCATAGTCATTCTCATGGAAAACATAACCATTATGGCGGCAAAGGTGTTTGGGATTGGTTAAAAGGAAAATTTGGTCATAGCCACTCTGTTTCTGATAAAGTTGATGATGCTATGGAGTCTCATGAGCTTGGAATTAAAACCCTGAAAATAACTTTTATTATTCTGATGTGTACAGCTATTTTCCAGCTAATAATTGTGCTGATTTCGGGGTCTACAGCCTTGCTGGCTGATACAATACACAATTTTACAGATGCTGCCACTAGCTTACCTTTATGGGTAGCTTTTACTTTAGCGCGGCGTGGCGCAAACAGAAAATATACATATGGTTATGGTAAAATCGAAGATATCGCAGGTATAGTAATTGTTTTTTTGATTTTTCTTTCAGCATGTGTCGCTGGGTATGAATCAATTATAAAGCTCATACATCAGACTCCAATTAAAAATCTTGGGTGGGTAACAGTAGCTGCAATAATAGGTTTTATTGGCAATGAGTGGGTGGCAATTTATCGAATCCGTGTTGGTAAGCAAATTGGATCTGCTGCATTAGTAGCAGATGGTTATCATGCTCGTGTAGACGGATTTACTAGTCTTGCTGTTTTATTTGGCGTTATTGGAGTATGGGTGGGCTATCCTATAATTGATCCTCTAATTGGTATTGGTATTACAGTTGCTATTCTATTTATTGTTAAAGATGCTACAAAATCAGTATGGATTCGATTGACTGATGGTATAGAGCCTGAGATTTTAGAGCAGATTGAACATGCTCCTATGCATGTAGCTGGAGTAGAATTGGTACGCGAAACACGTGCTCGCTGGGTGGGACACCGTATTCATGCTGAGATTATTATTAATGTGAAACCTACTTTGTCACTAAAAGAGGCCGATGCAATTGCAAAAAAAGTTGAGCGGCATTTACATGATCATTTACGACTACTTGGTAGCGCAGTAGTAAGAGTTAAGCCAAATGAAAAAGTAAAATAAGAATCATTTAATAAAATTATTTTTTACAGGTTTTCAGTTGTGCTCAACAATATGATTAATGTAGTTAAAATAGTTTCTTTTAATTCTTTTTTTCTCTAATAAACATACAAAGTTTAAGGCTTCATTTATTGTTGTAAATGTCATTGTTTTCATTCCCCCTAGCCTATTTTTTAAACCGCCCCAGCTTTGGGTAATAATCCATTCTCCAAACAAGTTCTTTTGTAAATAAACCGAATAATAACGGTATTTTGAATGCCAACGCCAAACTCTTTGAAGTGTCTCATTTATAGTGATTTTTTGTTGCATAAATTTATCTCCTAAGTAAAGTATGATTAACTTAGGATGGCAATGCCCTTAAATGCATGTTTGGCGACGCGCTTTGGGCTCAGATGAAATGCTAAGCTGCTTTTTTTAACGTTCTATAAAGAACGCTTTTGCTTATCTTAAACATATCACATATCTGCTTAATATCAGTATCTTTGTCTTCATGAAGTTTTTGGATGATTTTAACCTGGCTGTCAAATACTTTCGGTTTTCTGCCCCCTTTCCTACCTCTGGCTCTTGCTGCCATTAACCCAGCCATTGTTCTTTCTCGAATTAAGTCTCTTTCAAATTCTGCAATAGCTGCAAACATATGGAAAAACAATTTACCACTAGTTGAGGATGTATCTATATTTTCTTGTATAGACTTAAATCCGATATTGTTTTGCTTGAACCATTCTATTTCTTCCATAAGATGTTTGAGAGAGCGGCCTAACCTGTCTAATTTATAGACGACCACAATATCTTGATTAGGTCGCAAGTATTTCTTCATTCCTTCATATTCTTCTCTTTCAGTTTTTGTTCCTGAAATCTTTTCTGAATAGATTTTTTCACACCCCGATTTTTTCAGAGCATCAATCTGCAATTCTAGATTTTGACTTTCTGTAGAAACTCTTGCGTATCCGATAAACATAATATGAAAATTGATTATTTGTTCCAAAAGCAAACTAGAAGTTTCTAAACTCATTAGCAAGAGGCAATTACGGCACTTAGATAACGAGATGGAAAAAGACACGATTTGAGAGCAAAAAGGTTTGATTTAAAGTTTCTGAATAAAAAGTGTCGCAAACGGTCGTTTCAGAGACAAATAATTAATTGCTATTAAATTATATTTTTAATGTATTAATCTTTTTCTCAAGTTCTGTTAAGTCCTGAACTAAATCTTGGAATTTAGGAGGTTCAATAGTGAACATCTCATTCATCGATTCATAGTCATTTTCTAATGTCTCAAGGCTATCTTTATTTAGTTTGCTTATAAGACCGATAGAACCAAGCTTTGCAGTTTCGTATGAAGCACTTGAATCTTTAAAGAATATGCTTTTATTCTTCACAACATCTTCCAGAAGTTTCGCATCATTAATAGTTGAATCTAAAAGCTTTAAATCTTTTGAGATCATATATACATCATAATAATGCCTCGATAGCTTGCCTCTAAACTTATTGTTATTGGCAAGTGCGTGTAGAATTGTGACTTTCTCCCAGAAAGTTCTTTCAAGCTTCAATGTTGGGATCATCTTTATATCTGATCTTAATATTTCAGGAAAAGCGGTGTATAAATATGATTGGATAGGCTTTTCTTCTGAAGGGTGACTGTCCCCCCTTACGCCAAACTCTAATCGTATTACGGGTTTAACATATTCAGACTCTTCTTCTAGGATCGATGCGTAATAAAACAATATTGTTTGGCCATCTTTATCCTCTTCATCAAATTTTAATTCCCATTTGACACTTGAGGGTAGTAGCAAACTAAGTTCCTTTTGAAGTGCTTTATATATATCGTTATTTACATAATTTTTGGCCTTTTCCTTTAAACGATCTATCCTTCGGACTGTTTCTTTATTTGAAATGTTATTTTCTAAAGGATCATCTTCTGCATTCTGAACAAACATTTTTTTACTAAGTGTTAGATCTATATCTTCAGAAAATCTTTCTATTACTTGATATATTTTAGAAAGTGAAGTTCCGCCTTTGAAAGTGATTGAGTCCCGATAATGTAGTCTATCAAATAATATGCCAAGCAGCCAACACACCCAAAAATCTTTTTCTATGGCAATTGCTGATATTCCAAGTTTTTGCGATGCAGATTCTATCATTAATGCTTGATCGTTAGTGCTGAATTCAAGGTAGTTTTTCATGATGGTTTATAATCTGTAACTTTATGCAATGTATCTGACATCCAACTTGGTATCCGAGGCATCGTGGATATTAAAGTTTTCTGTAGCTTTTTGTCTAGTATTTTAGAGCACTTTGCCACAATTTCATCGTCAATATTATTTTTACCTATATATTGCAAAGCTTGCAGCATCCTGTTTGCCATTGGTGAGTCTGTTAAGACCGGCAATCTAGAATGTTTAAGAATAATAGTTTGGTTACTAAGCTTTATGACTCTGCTTTTACCATTCGTTATAAAATATGGCCGAGTCGGCACTTGTTCACTAAGTCCTAGTAAATTAGCAGAAGTCGCACCTGAGGGACAAATTGATTCCCCAGTCTTACTTGAGATAGCTTGTAAAAGATCGTTTTTACTAGGAAGTGGCATTCCCAATAATTTGTGCTTTATCGGAAAGTCATATATGCCTCTTCCAATTCTTCTAATAACACCTTTAGCGACTAAACGTGATAAGATTTTGTCTATAGTTGATCTATTCCCCAAATATAGTAAATCCTTAGTGGCAAAGACCCATCCTCTACCTCTTGCTTTAGCTATATTTAATATTTTTTGTGTAATATTCATAAACTACCTATAGACATATAATAACATATATATATCTGGCATTCAAGTGGTTTATAATATAAGTAATATCTAGAGTGTAGCTTGTTTCTATATAGCCATGTAATGGCATGTCATAGTAGCGCTAAATCTTTCCAATTGATAGGCTGAGTTCAATGATCTAATACAACACTTATTTCCCATGGCAGAGTGGGTCAGTAGAAAATATAAATTGGAGAATTAGAAGGTTCTTTCCCAAGGAATTAAGACTAAATTAGTTTGAGGTGCGTACTATTTCATCCTAATTAGGAGTGTATGGGGATCATAGTCCACATTTGTCTATTCAATACATCTCTAATTAAGAGAATATACAATAATTACATTAAAGATGTTTAGATAGCTTGCCAGTTTTTAAGCCATTTGAGATTATAGCGGTAATATAACCTAACTCTATTTTTTTTGAATCATAGAATTGAGTATACAAGTTATTTGTAATATCAGTGAGTACTGAGATATCTAGAATAACATTGTGCTGTTTAAACATAAGCTTGACATGGGACATCACTTCAGAGAAAAACGTCTCATCAATTTCTGTAGGTGTATTACTAAAGTGTTTAGGTAAAATTGATGAAATAGCAGAATGCTCGCTCCAATTTCGTAACTGCTCATCGCTTGATACTGGTTCTAGAAATACAGCGACACCCTTTACCTTCTTCTCACAATCTAGGTGCGGTATATAATGTAAAGTTAGATACTTTACAACTCCACAATGATTTTCCCATGGATATCTAAATGAGCAACGCATTCCATTCATTGCTTTCTTTAGGAAAGGACTGCAGATTTGGTATCCGTTACTTCCTATCACTTCTTCTAATCTTTTTCCGATTATGTTAGAAAGTGGTTCTTTAAAAATTAGGAAGTATTTCTTACTTAGGATTTTAAATCTTTCCTGCGTATCTAAATAAGAAAAGTACGTTGATGCTCTGGTGTTGAGTATCTTTATATATTGTTTGCCCAAATATTTAGGATTCTTGCTGCGAATTTTATGTGATTCTCTATTTTCCCAAAATTCTTGGATAAGATCTTTTGATACTACTAATCCAGATTCTTCGTATATATTAGCAAGCTCTTCTAAGTGGTTTTTAATAATGCTTTTGGTTTTTTTTAAATTTTCTATCCCAAGCTTAGGTATAGCTTTAATAGTGTCAAAATAAGCATCTTGTTGCTTTTGATTCAAAAGAAACTTCAAATTCTTAGCCTCTATACTGTTAAAAAACCTTTCCTCCTTTAAGATGCTAATATAGGTACTGTTGGCGAATATAAGGCTATCCAATAAAACAATTTGAAAAGTTTCGAGTTTGGTTTTTAGATCTCGAGTTAAAAGCAAATCATCAGAACTGGTTATTAACTTTCCACTTGGGTGGTTATGAGCAATCACAACCCCTTTGGCTCTATAAGTTATAGCTTTTCTAGTAATATCTATAGTATCACAATAGACTCTGCCTGAATGGCCTTGAGAAATGAATTCTTCTTCAATAACTCTCCATTCCCCATCTAGATAAAAAATTGCGATAATTTCCTTAGAATTTTCTCCTAAAACGATCTGGCAATATTCAATAAAAGCATCATAATTGCTGGGCATCGCAGTATTTGATATCTCTTCTTTTTTCCTCCTTAAAACCATCTCTCTAACCAAGCGAAAAAGCAATATGCTGCGGTCACTAAGGGTGTACTTTAGCTTTAAAACCTCCGAATCTGCGTGTAATAGGGCTGTTATATTTGAATATTTCTTGATAATGTCTGAGGCTTTTTTTGCTTTATTAGATTCTTTTGAGATAGTTAAGAAAAAAAGTATCAGCTCAAAGAGTGAGATATTTGAAAGCGGATCTTCATATAAATGATTAATGTGTTTTTGTTGAACATGCATACATACAAAGTCTATAATTACCTCTCTAACTAATTGTAGACTATGTAACAAATTATAAGTCAAGAGTGGTAATAGGCATTGCTATCTATATTTGACGTGGCAATGTCCTATATTAGGAATTAATAGTTAATTAGTTTGAGGTGCGTACTAGTTCATCCCAATTTGTAGTGTATCTAGGAGAGCGTAGTTCACTTTTGTCGATCCAAGGTTTTTTTATGCCCTGTGCGGCCATACCTATAATATTTCTTTTGATGGAAAAATTAATATCGTCTAATGCTCGCATTAGAGCCTCTCTTTTCGGATTCTCATGTTCTGCAAAAAAATCATTCTGCCTAGTGTTTGCAGGTACAAGGTTAAACAACATAATGCCAGCTTTTTTATATTTAAAACCATCCCTAAAAATTACGTTCAGGCATTTAAGAGCTGCATTTATCAATGCTGAAGTATCACAAGTAGCCACCTCAAATCCAATACTTATTCCATTGCTATATTGTTTATCGATTTTACTGAAAGTATTAGTTCTAATGTAAATATATATTCCCATTGCTTTGCTATTCTGTTTTCTCATTTTTTCTGATGCACGAGCAGTATAGGTCGATATAGCTTCACTTAAAGATTCTATATCCGTTACATATTTACCAAAAGACTTAGAAGATATAATTGTTTTATTAGGCTTTATTTCTGATATTTCTAAACAGCTCACTCCGTTTAGCTCTCTAATCATTCTTTCGCCTACAACTGAGTAATGTGTCCTAATCCATTTAGTATCTACACTCCTTAATTGTTGAGCAGTATCTATACCAAGCATTCTGAAGCGCACAGATAATTTTCTACCAACTCCCCACAAACCTTCAATCTTAAAGCTCTCTAAAGCTTTGTGTTGCACTTCTTTTGCTCTTATATCAAATACCCCTTTATGTTTAGACTTTTTAGCTATACAGTTTGCTACTTTAGCTAATGTTTTTGTCTGCCCTATTCCGATTGAAACGGGTATACCTGTCCACTTTAATATCGTGCTTCGTATTTCTTCACAGTACTTTTCTAAATCTTTGTTTTTGAATCCGTCTAATCTTAGAAACGCCTCATCTACAGAATAAACTTCCATATCAGGTGTGAATTGAGACAATATATTCATTATACGATTAGACATATCTCCATACAGCTGGAAGTTACAAGACAGTATTTGGACATTTCCACTTTTGATTTTATTCTTATATAGGTGATATGGAGCACCCATTGGTATGCCTAAATCTTTTACTTCTTGGGAGCGCGCTATTATGCATCCATCATTACTAGAGAGAACAGCTACTGGTAGCTTTGCTAGCTTAGGATTAAATACTCTTTCGCAAGAACAGAAAAAGTTGTTGCAATCCACTAATGCAAAAATAGGTGAAGCCATCTTAAACTTTATGAATCACATTAGTTACTACACCCCATATCATAACCTCTGAATCTGTGGTTATCTTTATAGGTTCATATTTGTTGTTTTCAGGCCACAGGAAAGCTTCGTCACCTTGAGCTACATATCTTTTAACAGTTAATTCCCCATTTAAAACTGCAATGACGATTTTACCGTTAATTGGATCTAAGCTACGATCTACAATTAGTAAATCACCATCATATATGCCTGCTCCTTCCATTGAGTCCCCAGATGCTCTGGCAAAGAAAGTAGCGCTAGGATGCTTTATCAAATGCTCATTCAAGTCCAATTTACAATCCATGTGATCGTCCGCTGGCGAAGGAAACCCTGCAGAAACAGAGCAGGAAAACAGAGGGATTGTACTAATAATATGTTTTTTTAAAACTGAATCTAATTCTGGTAACTTTGTTATTGGAAGCATAACTACTTTAGTTGAAGGGCCATAATTTAATTCCTGCCCTGTACTTCTAAGGTTCTCACCTCTCATATCCCCTCTTTTTTTACATTATAGATAGATTTTATAATAGAGTACTTAGCTACTATTTCAATCGCCAAAGATCTTTAATTCGATTCAATTTTAACCTTGAAATTCCCACCCTATGGATATTCCCAGAACTACTGCTATCTATAGTTGATATGACACCTACTTTGATATAATCTCTGCATTAGCCGTGATAATATTATAGTCAGCCTTTATTATAGAGAAATATCATATTTATGATTTCCAAAGCCCCTGCAAAGATCAATCTTTTTTTACATGTTGTTGGTAAAAAGGAAGATGGTTACCATCTTTTGGAAAGTATTTTTACACCTCTTAAGCTTGCAGATGAGATTTCTATTATCGCATCTGATAAAATTACATCCTTAGTTAATGGCGTTGAAATCGTTGATAATATTGTTATCAAAGCTGCTATGTTACTAAAATCAGAATTTTTGGTTGATTCTGGCTGCCATATAAATATAAAGAAAACCATACCGGTTGGCGGAGGATTAGGAGGAGGCTCTTCAAACGCAGCTACAGTTTTAAAAATGCTTACGGAATTTTGGAAGCTAGATGTTACTAAAGAACGCTTAAAAGAGCTGGCATTGAAATTAGGCGCCGATGTTCCTTTTTTTATGGAATGTAAAACTGCCTTTGTTCAGGGGATTGGAGAGCATGTTGCCCCAATGAACCTAGATATAGAATTGCCGATCTTACTAATTAATCCAAATATCAATATATCAACGGAAAATATATTTCAAAAAGGTATCAAAAAGATTACAGCGAAACTGAATCCTAATGAGGATATGAAGACTGTGATTTACAATGGTAGTAATGATCTTTATGAAAATGCATGTGAGTATGCACCTGAGCTAAGAAGCGTAATAGAATTTTTGCAAGAGCAAGATGGAATCCAAGTGGCAAGAATGTCAGGAACAGGATCTACATGCTTTGGGATTTTTCAAAACATTCAATATGTAATTAAAGCTAAACATAAAATTGAAAAAGGATGGTGGAGCTATTCTGAGCTTTTGAAATTATAACATCTCAATTAGGTATACTAATTTTTTAGAAACGCATACTTTATATTAAGGAGTTACAGTTTTGATTTTTTGGTTTTGAAGATGCGAAATAGAGTAATAAAGAGCGCAATCAAAAAATTAGCTCTTTTATTCCATAAAGGTTTTCTCTTAAGTCTATTTAAGCCACTAGAATTTTTCTGCACTTTATAAAACTGATTAACTTTTTATAAGTTTATAATACTTTGAAAAGCTATTTTTTCAATCGCCAAATGGCTTTAGTTACTTGCAATTAGGATTTGTAAATTACTACTCGATATTAAGAAGTAGAAAGGTATAAAACTATACGGTTGAACCGGTTTTTATCTCACACCTGTTGCAACTGGTTGTAAAAGCTTAAAGTAAAGGTAAAATGAGGGGTTCCGCCTGTTCAACAGTTGTTAGACATTTAGATTTGAGTGTGTACAACATTGTTCGACAAGTTAAGAGAAGCACGCCTTTGCCGTAGTGCCGGCGTTGCACACTGTTTGACATTAATAATGTGAGACAGGTATGTTAAACTTGGATTTGAGAAATGAAGCTCCTGTTAACTAAAGAGCTTTGAGATCATTCCATTGCGTAACTTCGATACGAGTAATGCCTATCATCTATAGTCCGTTCGTCTATGATGTATATTTCCATGCAAGTAAGAAAACATAGGATTGGTTGCATAGTCAGTGGATGTATAACCTATATCCTTAAAAGAAGGGTTATAGTTAATTTTGGGTGATTGAATAACATATCCCTTAGACTGATGTATGTTCTTTTTGAGTGCCTGTGACAACGATAGCCCAGTATTCATCTCAATTTTGACTTTACGAATGAAATACCAAAGAGATAAAAAAAACAATGCAAGCATACTTGGTATAACTACCAGATAAATCCAAATAAAATTTAAAGCCTCCATCATATCTCTAAATCTATGCTTCTGTTATTTTCATTACTTCTAATTATATCATTTTTAGAGGTTAATGTACTAGTTAAATTAGATTGTATTGAATTAATTGGCTGTGAGGTTGATATAAGTTTATTGAAGCTATCTATTCCCCGTTCTTTAATCATTTGATCTGGATCTTTTATATTATGAGGCAGAGAGATATCTTTGATGTTTAATGTGAGATTGGATTTAGAAATAACCTCTTTAATTCTAGTGGTTGCCTCTTGGCCAGCCTTATCATTATCTAAACATAGAGAAATTGATTTAATCCCATATTCGTGAAGAGTCATAAGTTGTCTTTGATTAAAAGCTGTCCCGCCCAGAGCCACTACATTATTAATGCCCTTTGCTTTAGCATGGAGTGCGTCAAACATTCCTTCTACTAAAATGACCTCTTTTTCTTTATTTGAAGAAAGTGATTGGATATTGAGCAATGAGTCACTTAGAGACAGACCTTTAGTATACAAATATTTCCCTATCTTATCAGTTTCCTGATAATTGATATTTCGAGCTGCAAATCCTATGATCTCTCCCTTAGCATTTTGGTAAGGGATGACTAAATTATGACTCTGTCCAATATAGTGAAGCGTTTTATAAGCTTCTTTAATTTTCTCATCTGAGAAACCTGAGACTTTGAGATACTTACCTAATGCTTTTTTAGAATCTATACATCCTAATCCCATTGATTTAATAGTATCAAAATCATATCCGCGCTCATTTTTTAGATAATTAAGAACTTTAATAGCCTTAGGATTATTATATAAAGTATCAGTAGCGTAATTGTTAATGCTACCCATTAACTTCAAATCTACTTGCACTATTTGTGGTAGAACAATTGGTTTGGATTGGGGACTTATATTCAAATTGTCTTTCAGTGGTGTGTTCAACCCACTATGACTCAAACCTGAGATATCTGTTAAGTATTGCATCATTTCGGATTTACTAGCTGCAGGCATATAATTATCTTTTATATAGTCCCATATTGATTTGTTGCCCCGAGTGTAATCCACTAAAACACCAGGATTATTCGCATAAACATATACTTTGCCTTTCTTACCAATAGATCCATCAACTTTACTTTCAGAAGTCGAAATATAGTATCCATTGTGGCTTCTAAAGCCAAATTGAGGCAAAATCTCAGGAAGCTTTTTATATAATTGGTTATATATTTCCTTAATAGTATGCGTTTCACGATAACGTCTGTTAAGAAGAGGTTTAGCTGCTAAAGTTTTATATGACTTTTTGCTATTTAGATTTTGGGATAAAGGTTGGTTCTCTTTTTGGATTTTCTTAAAAGTCTGATGTTCTGTTGCACTTACTCTTTCACCAGTTTGCGCTCTTAGAGTAGAAGTTAACTTACCTTTATCATCCGTTATAAGAGTTGCATTGAACTTTGCCCTCGAAAGAGTTACATAAAACGACTTTTGTGTAGTTAAATTTGGATGGGTTGACTCCATAACGCCTATTACATTGGTATAGGTTTTGCCTTGTGCTGCGTGCACTGTAGAAGCATAGGCATACTCTAAATGCTTTAAATTGGTGTCATTATGTTGTAGTACAAGGAATTTCCCATCATTGTCTTTAAATATGTATTTGTTTTCTTTAGATTCAACAAAACTAATATTCTTGGAATTGATAATTTCTTTATTATCACTACTATTTCTAGTCCATCTTAGTTGCTCGCCTGCTTGAACTAAAAATTGTCGATTTTCGAATATCTCATGATTTGCCCTTTTCTCATTTATTAACTTACTTGGTTGCCACTCGATCAATTTTCCGTCTTCTTTCTTAAGAATCACTGAATTATTCTTCACAGATTCTACTAATAAACAATCGCCTCGATCAATTCCAAGGGTTTGATATTTACGATTAAACAAAACGCTATTACCAGCCTCATAATTTTTTGACTGGCACATCTCTGCTATTGTTAACCCTTTACTTTCTAGGGCTTTAAAAATTATTGGTTCTCCTTTCAACTTACCCTCAAATATAAGCTGGTTGCGAATTTCTGCATTAATCGTTTCGCGTATTTTGTGAGATGGGGCAGTGAGTAATGTTTCATTCCTATCTTTATCGCTTAAGCGTAGCCATTCATGAGCTGCAAGGTTTGCTAGCAATTGCTTACCATTCTCTGTATCAACTAATTTGATTGTAGGCTCTATGATATTGTCACCTAGCTTGTCCATAGCTGATACGATATCACCTTGAATGGAATCATATACTGCACTTTTAAGTGCAATATTCTTTTGTCTAATAATATCGTCCATAACTGCGGTCTGCATTCCTGCATTCTGTAATTGTTCAAAAGGTTTGCCTGCTTCAACTGCATTTAGTTGCTTACTATCACCTACTAAAACAATTCTAAAGTCCAACTCAATTGATAATTTTAATAAAGCGTTAATCTGCCCTGTTGAACTTAAAGATGCCTCATCCACCACTACGATAGTATTTGCCAAGTCAGCACGCATCTTTTGTTTGCCTGCTTCAGTACCTCTTCCATGGATTAAACCATCATATCTAAATAGAAACTTATGGATAGTTTCTGATTTTATACCCGCTTCTGACTCTAAGGTATTTGATGCAGAGGCACTAGGCGCCAACCCTCTCATTGTATAACCCTGTTCTTTAAATAAAAAGTGAGCATGCTGTAACATAAAAGTCTTCCCTGCTCCAGCTACACCCTGAATTCCAATAACGCGGTCTTTTGAGTTTAGAATTAATGATATTGCCTCTTTTTGTCCAAGATTAACGGTCGTTTCTTTCAAAGACTGCTCAATCTTAGTAAGACTTATAATAGGACTTACAGCTCCCTTACCAAGTTTCATTAAGCTAATAGTTTCATGTTCTCTTAAAAGAGTAGTCTTAGTTGTAAGAGGATTTTCGAAAGCAGCTAACTTTTGCTGAGCAATTAACAGAGTTCCATTATCTTTATAATTTTGTAGTTCCTTAGCTATTTTTTCTAAATTTGCTTTCCCTAAGGAATAAGATAGTGAGTGCTTTAGTAGATCAGATTCTTCCCATACAGATTGACGCTCGCTCAGATGGCTTATTGCATAATCTAATGCCAAGGTCTCTACACTCTTTTGGGAATGCCTAGCGGGGATGTCACGATCTATATGACGATTACTCTGTAAATAGTATAAATCAAATTTTTTACAAAAAGCTTCCCACTTATTTTGAATATAATTTTTTAAAGTAGGATCAGAATTATTACTATCAGAAATTTGTACTACTTTGGTAGGTTGTTTTGCTTTATCGTGTTCCTCCAAGATGAGCTGCCATCGTGCAGTCAGTAGCTCATTAGTGACTTCTTTTTTATAGTTTCTAGTGCGTAAAGTAAGCTCAGCTTTAATTCTTGCATTCAGATTTTCATACGATTCTCCAGCTTTGGCTATTTCCTTAGACCTACTACTAAAATCTCGTATCAAAGAGTCAGGGATTTCTTTAAGTTCAAACAAAGAATGTTTGCCTGTTATAACAAGTTCATAACCTTTTTTAGCTAATTCATAAGCAAGTTCTGATCTATATATTTGCCCTAACAGTAATTTGTTTTCAAATATCTTCCCAAAATGAGCTGATCTCCATTTTTTATCATCACGTTCTACTACGTTAGACAATACACAATGTGTATGAAGTTGAGGGTCTAGATTCCTTGATACATCATGTTGAAAGAGTGCGGCAGTAATATTAGGTGCCTTCTCTAAAACTATTTCTCCGTTTATCATCTTACGGGTCTCAATAAGATTTTTTTCAGCGTAATTTAAAGCCTTTAAAACTGCTTTCTTATGAGCCTCATACATATTCTTATCTTGCATGACTTCAGCCTTTATTGAGACACTCTTTGGTGCTGAAAATGTTAGATCTATTCCAGAAGCATGCACTATTTCATTATTTTCTTTACGACCAAGAGTTTCTCCATTTGGCAATTTCCCTTTTAGGACGTTTTGGAAATCTTCTTTCTTAACTTGACCTTCTAAGTCAAGTTTTTCTGCTCCTTTGCCATACCATTCGCTATTCTGCTTATGTTCTGGATCATCTTTGGCGTAATAATTATCTTTTTCATAGTAGTTTGAAGCTGCTGCTGCACTACTTACATTTGCAATAGATAACATTTTCAACCTCTTATTATATTGTTAATGAGTCAAAACATATTCTTAAATCTCTAAGCAGTTAGCTACAGTAAGCTTGCGGGCTGTATCTTCATTTGCATTATTTTCCTTACACGTCTCTAACTTAAGTGATTCAACCGCTTCATCTTCATTGCCAGTAATAATTTCTTTATCAAGTTCTAGAAGTTTTTCATTTATTTTTTTCCGATCGATGTACTCAAATTCAACTTTTGCGACTGGAAAACTCTTAGCCATTATAAAAAACCCCTCCTTGTCTTTCAAATTGGTGAGTTCAGAAGGTAATGCCAAATATTTACTATGTTTGTGACGGTTAATATTAATTCCATCTCTCATTTCATGTGAACCATACGATAACCCTTCCCTATACTCCTCAACTTCTGAAGCACCTATACTCTCTGAATACCATTTTCCAGATTCATGATCCCCTGCTCTTAAAAAAACTTTATTATTACATAATGAGCTTATTGTCTGAGCGCCGTTCGTACCGTAACTATTACGTAGCTGAGATATTGATTGAATACTTAAGACGAAACAACCGCCAAATTGCCTTGTTTCAGCTAATCCTTGTTCTAAGCTTGGCAGAGTATGTAAGGAGGGTAGTTCATCGAGTATAAGCCATATTTTTCTGTCTCGGTTCTTGGATAATGATAAAATGTTTGTAATAGCTATATCCAGCCATGCAGAGATTAAAGGTGTTAACGTGGAATGGAGGTCGCCTCTTGAAGTAAGAAAGATGCATCCTTTTGTTGATTCGTCTTTTATCCAATCTCTAATCGAAAACAAATTTCCTTTGTCTCTTAAGAACTCAAGGCATTTTAAATGAGTGGCAAGCACAGACATGACGCTAAGAGCTGTTTTAGGAGAATTTTCATCAATGATGGCACCCGCAGCCGTTCCTTTGACTAATGCTGCCGCCTCCTTTAAGTTTTTCTTAAGTAGGGTTGTAACTAATTCTTCATTTGATACACCTCCTCTACTATATAAAGCTGAGCAAACTTCCGAAAAAATAGTTCTAGCGGCCTTTGTCCAGAAAGGGTCACTTCCCCCTTTGTCCATTGGAATTAATGCAGATGCTATAGCATCAAAACCAGCTTTCTGATTCACTTCTTTAAATATACTCCATACAGGAGAGCGCTTATCAAAAGGATTTAATAAAATATCATTCTTCTCATCATAGAAGTGTTCAGTGTACACTCCCATTTTATCGTAAATTATTGCTTTATCGCCGCGCTTTTTAATCTGTTCTATTAACTTACTAATTAAAATAGTTTTGCCTGAACCTGTTGTTCCTGCAATTAAAGTATGTGTACTCTCTGAATGAGCAGGATAAGGTATATCTCCCAGTAAATATCCATTATACCTATTTTTTCTATTATAATTTGAAATTAGCTTTTTAAGAGATTCACTTGAAACTAAAACATTGCCTCTAATATCTTCATCTTTAGTAAACTTGCCGCCCTTCTTCAAAAAGATAAAAGTAAGAATAATGAAAATAAGCCCGCTTATTGTCAGGGATAATTCAAAATTCTGAACCATTACTTCTTCTACATAATTTTTAATATGTAAGACATTTGGATTTACCAGAATTTCCTTAGCTTTCATTTCAAGGGGATTTCCCAGACGTCCTTCGACTTTGATAATATTATTGTGATTACCTAATTGCTTAGCTATATGGGCTAGCCCATACCAATACATAACTTTGAACTGATATAAGGTGATTTTAAGTAAACCTAAGCTAATATTTAATAAGATTATTACGGCTAACCCAAATTTCGACAATACAACACACACTTGCCTTAACATTCTCAAGGAATGTAATGATAACTGGCCACCTCTAACAAAAGTTTTGCTCATACTTTACTCTATGTAATTCCATTCTTTCAATTTCGAATCTGCAAAATTTTTACAGTCTATCACTGTACTAGCTTCAAGGGTTTTATTAGCCATTTCTCTGGTTAACATAAAAGTTTTAATCATAAGCTTCATTAGCTCCCGATCGTGATCACAACCAAATCTTGATTTACCTTCATTTATGTTTTTAGTCTCATTTGAAATGAGCATTTCATCATCGAATAAGCGCATCCTAATGTAAGTACTTAAATTAGGTGCCCCAGCCTGTATCGCAAGTTGTTCCAAATGTAGACGCTCTTCCTTCTTTAATCTAACACCTACATTTCCAATTTTATTTTCACTATTTGCCATCAGTATCCTCACTCTTAAAATTACTATTTATTTTTGATGGTTCAGTACCTAGTGCTTCTGGTAATCGATGTAAACTGAATGACTTTGCTTGCGTAACAAAGGCACCATCTTTTAATTTAGTCTGTACAGTATCTACAACATGCGCGTTATCGATTTGATTAGATCGAATAATTCCTTCATTGAAGGCTAATTTCTCATCGGCACTTTTTTCGAGTGTTGAGTTATCAATATGTCTTTCATTTGTAGCGCTATTATAATGTTCTATAACATCGTGAGCATCCAATTGTTGCTCACGTCCTTCTACTTTTGGATTGACATCATTATATTCAGATTCCAAATTCCCAACTTTCACAGTTTGCTCAGCTGCTCTAAAGGTTTTTTTATGGTTATTTAAACCACTATCATGTAAAAACTTATCTTTTAGATTTTGCGAAGCAATAGGATCATTAGCTAATATTGTTAAAGCTCTTTCTTCTAAAGGTCGGCCGTTTAGGTCTTTCTGAGATTTGGCATATTCTATAAACTCAGGAATTCTGTCTTGATTAAATGAAACTGAACTACTACTTAGGTATTGAGCTTGTTCACTAAAGCTCTTGGCGTTATCAAATGAAGCCCTACTTTGTTCTTCAAACCTTTGAGCTTCAGAATAATTATGGCTAAACGTTTCATTTAAACTATTCCCATGTGAATCGGTTAATTCAAGAGTCCTATCTTTAATTGCACTACTCACGATTGCTAAATCTTTAACACGCTGATTATTTCTATTAATTCTTTCTGACTCACTATATCCCTCACTACTTCTACTATCAGAGGTAGCATTTACTGAGGCAGAAGCACCTAAACCTAAGCCGCCACCACCAATACCTGCGTTACCAGTAAGAGCCATATTAAATGCTGTAGCTTTATCAATCCCCCTACTTGTAGCTATTTCATTAGCTTCTTGCTCTACACGGCTGTACGCGTCTTTTAATTCACTTGCACTATGCTCTGCAAATCTAACTCCGTGATTTTCATTTACAGAATGCGACGCCATAGATGATGCAAGTAAATCCATTGATTTTGATTTCGCAAATGACGCTTGTTTAGAGAAGTTTTCTCCCATACTTTGAGAAAGAGTCGCATTTAATATAGCACTTTGAGCTTGGGTATCGTTACTAGTGAATTGCAGGTTTGGAAGACGGGATGTTGAGCCAGTTTGATCATAGACACTTCTTCCATCAGCATTTGTGGAAGTAATGCCACCTGAGAAATTAACAGCTTGCATTCTCGCTGTATCAAAGAATGCTGAATCATTCATTTTATTGCCGTTCGTATTATTGAAGCTCGAGTTATCAAGGTTTACATTTCCCAGACTAAAATTCCCAGTTGAAGCCTCTGCAGCAGCACTACTTGCTGCAGATTGTGGTATTGCTAACATTGATGTAGAAAGCCCAGTAACTGCCATAGTACCTTTCGCCAAACCTGCAGCAATAAAAGGAATTGACCATGAAAGGTATCCTGCCATCAGAGCAACACTTTGGTTTATCTCTTCAATACCACCTTGAGTTGCTATAGTTAAGCCGTACCCCCCTAAAGCCGCAGACTTCATGCTGGCTTGTCCTATCATAACCCTATTTAATATTGCATAGAGTGGAGCCCAAGACTGTAGCCAAATAAATGTTATAAAATATCCCTTAGCTATTTGCCCCCCAATAGGTA
>JBGASU010000001.1:0-1522500 GCA_044229535.1 Candidatus Midichloriaceae bacterium
TCGTTGCCTAGCAAACAAGTTAATGTTGTATTTGAACTACCTTTTACAGATCTAACAATACCTGTATTAAATCCTAAAAAGTTTGAACCACTCGCAACACCATCATCTAGTTTAGCATCTATGTTAAATGCTTCCTCTGGCCTTAAAGCACCATCTACTAAAGAGTTAACGTTGGCAGTTGTACTAGCTCTGCCGATGTAAACATAGTTTGTTGAGCCTGCGCCAAACCCTATCGGTGCAAGGCCAGCACTACCAGTTCCTCTAGCCAAAGAAGTTGTGCCAGCTATTGTATAGCCAGTGCCAGTAATCTTGCTATTTGGAGCATTGGTACCAGCAGTCATAGCAGCAATAGCAGCTGGAAGAATTACTATACCAGCGCCTACAAAACCTGCTAATTGCATTTGTTTCCAAGCTGGAGCAACTTCATCGTTTGCAAGATCTACGCCTGGTTCTATGATGCCATCGCCATCTCCGTTACAATCTGTGGCAGCAGTTGTTGCGCATGATGCAGCTGTAGCAACAGTAGTCCAATATGAAGATGCCGAAGCAAAATCACCAGGAACTGCATTAAATCTACCTATGAACCCATTATAACCTGTTTGAAATGCCTGTATATCAGATATAACAGATCTAATTTGAGCTTGTTTTACTAAATTGGAACCAGCTGCGATACCTGCAACTAAGAAGCCAATTATTACTATAACTATCGACAACTCCACTAGCGTAAAGCCAGCTTGCGCCGCCGCATTGATACGATTCTTATACATAGTATTACCTACTAATAATGTTAATATAATGCTTTCGCATATTAAAATAAGCCTGCCATAAAATTTCGGCTAGGATAACCCTAAGTATATACAAACAAAAGTTAATATATGGTTAAATTAAACACCAGTATGTTATTATTAGTCAAGATATTACCATGAATTTTTCTTCTAAAAATTCGGAAATACCGTGCTTCCCTCCTTCGCGTCCTATTCCAGACTCTTTAATGCCGCCAAAACTCGCCATTTCACTGGCTAAAGCAATATCGTTTATACCGACTAAGCCATATTCAAGAGACTCTGAAACTCTCCAGATTCTATCTTTATTTTCGGTATAAAAGTAGCTAGCAAGCCCATAATTAGTATTGTTTGCCCGCTTTAATACCTCTTCCTCGGTTTTGAACGTAAATACAGAGACGATCGGTCCAAAGATTTCAGTTTGTTCTATTTCGAGGTTTTCGGCTTTATTAACGATGATTTTTGGTGATACATAGCAAAGACTTTGTTGAGATAGATGGTCAATATTATTATTAGAGAATACTTCTTTAGAGCCTTTTGCCAGAGCATCTGCAATTAGATGTGAAATTTTATCGGTTGCAGCTTTATTTATTAGGGGTCCTAGATTTGTCTCTTCATTTAAGCCATTACCAATTTGAATTTTAGAGAATTCTAATTTGAGCTTTTCTATAAACTGTTCAGATATGGATTCTTGCAAATATACTCTATTGGCGCTGGTACAGCTTTGTCCTCCGCCGCGTAATTTTGATGCGACTAACCCTGCTACGGCTTTATCTAAATCTGCATCTTCGAATACAATGAATGGTGAATTTCCGCCTAACTCTAGTGCTAATTTTTTTACAGTTCCTGCGCATTTTCCCATTAACATTTTTCCAACTTTTGTGGATCCAGTAAAGGTAAGCATTCTAACTTCATGCGAAGATGTGAGTGCATCTCCAATCTCTGAAGCGTTGCCACATATTATGTTCAATACGCCAGAAGGTAAGCCAGCTTCTACAAGTAATTCGGCTATGGCTAAAGCAGAGAAAGGTGTTTCTTCAGAAGGCTTTAAAACAACCGTACATCCAGCTGCGAGAGCAGGTGCAATTTTCCTTGTTATCATTGCGATTGGAAAATTCCACGGGGTTATTGCGGCTACAACTCCAATAGGCTGTTTAATAGTGAATAACCTTTGTCCATTTTTTATTGAAGGTACGATGTCGCCGTAAATTCGTTTCGCTTCTTCAGCAAACCATTCTACAAAATTTGCTGCGTAATCAATCTCATTACGAGCTTCTGTAATGCTTTTCCCTTGTTCTGTAGTTAGTAGTTGAGCTAGTTTTTCTTTGTCTCTTAGCATAAGCTCGAAGAGCTTCCTTAGAATTTTAGCTCTTTCTTTCCCAGTTGTAGATTTCCAGCTCTTTAAGGCTTCTACTGCTGTCGAGATTGCAACTTTAGTTTCCTCAATCCCCATGAATGGTAGATGACCTATAACTTCCATATTAGCTGGGTTATAAATAGGGAAGGTTTTTCCGCTATTAGCTTCAACCCATTTGCCGTTTATGAAGCATTTTGTTGCAATTTTCATGACTTGTTATCCCAGTAATGGTGACCAAGCAGGATCAGATGCATCTGTTGGGGTTTCAATTTTGCGTTCGTTATAACCAGTTAAGTCTACGGCAAACAATTGATATCCTTGCCCCATTTGCTGACGTGAGAAAATAATCACACGTCCATTCGGCGACCAAGTTGGTCCTTCATCCATCCAGCTGTTTGTAAGTAGTCTCTCGCCACTTCCATCGGCGCGCATGACTCCGATATAAAATGTACCACCTTTTTGTTTTGTAAAGGCGATGAAGTCGCCTCTAGGAGACCACGCTGGAGTAGAATAACTGCCGTCACCAAAACTAATTCTTTTTTGGCCGCTGCCATCCCTATTCATTACATAGAGCTGTGGCTGACCGCCTCTATCTGATGTAAACACGATTTGCTTTCCATTAGGTGAATAAGATGGGGATGTGTTAATTGTACCAACGCCGCCTGTTAGCTTATGAAGTCTTTGGTCGTTTAATCCAATTTCGTATATGTCTGTTGTCCCATCTTTAGCAATAGACATTATTGCATGATTTCCTTCGGGTGCAAAGCGAGGCGCAAAAGACATGCCTGGGAAGTTTCCTAACAATCGTTGATTACCAGTTTGGATATCAAGCAAAAAGACTTGAGGTGTTCTGTTTTTATAAGACATATAAATCGCGCGTTGTGACTTAGGGTCAAACCTTGGTGTTAGAACTAAGTGGTTGCCATCAGTTAGGTCGTTATAATTAGCACCGTCTTGATCCATGATTGCAAGTTTTTTGATGCGCTTTTTTAATGGGCCAGATTCTGAAACGAAAAGAAGCCTTGTATCGAAATAACCTTCTTCACCAGTAAGTTTTTTATATATTGTGTCTGCTATTTTGTGCCCGGCTCTTCTCCATGCTTTTTCAGGAAGAGTCATCACTGCGCCTTCAATTTGCGATTCTGTGGCTGGATCCCATAGTCTAAATTCTACACTGATTTTATCGCCATTTTTTGTGATTTTTCCAGAAGATACAGCCAGAGCACCAATTTGCCTCCAGCTTACATATGTTGGAATTTTATCTACAGTTAGTGGCTCTAAAAATGCATTACTGTCTAGTGGTCTGAATAGTCCACTGCTTTTTAAATCTTTTTCAATGATTTCTCTAATCTGAGTTCCAAGACTATCTTCGCTTCCAGTAGAGCTATAGAAATTATTGATTGCTACAGGCATAGGCTCAACATTGCCTTGAGTGATGTCTATTTTAAGTGCTGCTAGAGCGTTAGAGTATAAAAATAAAAATGGTATAAGTAATAGATATCGCATAATGCCTCGCGTGAATATTTAAATCAGATACTACATGGTTTTCGAAATTGTATAAAGCAAATCTTGTGATATCTTGAGTAAAACACACAAAAGTAGGTTCTGTGAGTAGTTTAATGCATGAAAAACAAATACACCAAAAGCTAAGAGATTTTAGTTGGTTTCTAATATTTGCTGTTACATTTTTATCTCTTTTAGGTGTGGCACTTTTATATTCGGCGGCTCAAGGGAATTTAGAGCCATGGGCTGGAAAGCAGCTGTATATAGTTCTCATTTTTGTGCCGGTCATGATTTTTATTGGATTGATGGATATATCTATTTTTTATAGATATGCATATATGACTTATTTTATAGGATTGGTGCTATTAGTAATCGCAGAAATTATTGGTCATAAAGCTATGGGAGCACAGAGATGGATACGTATAGGATTCATTAATTTTCAGCCTTCTGAGATTATGAAGTTATTTGTGATATTGGCATTAGCAAAATATTTTCACGATTTACATAGTAGTGAGATAGGAAAAATATCATCACTTTTTATTCCTGGGATAATAGTGTTGCTACCTGCAGTATTAATTTTAAAGCAGCCCAATTTAGGTACTGCTCTCATAATAATTATGATCGGTGCAGCAATGTTTTTTTTAGCAGGAGTAAAAACTTGGAAATTTATTACTGGAATTATTTTGGGGCTTGGTGCTCTACCAGTTGTTTGGCATTTTATGCATGACTATCAGAGAAGAAGAGTTTTGACATTTCTAGATCCAGAAAGTGACCCTTTAGGGGCTGGCTACAACATTATTCAGTCGATGATCGCGATAGGTTCTGGCGGGTCTGTAGGAAAAGGGTTTTTAGAAGGTACACAAAGTCAGTTAAGTTTTTTACCTGAGAAACAAACAGATTTTGTATTTACAATACTGGCTGAAGAGTTTGGATTCTTAGGGGTGTTTTTTATGTTCCTGCTTTGTGCGGCTATAATTGTTTATGGATATCTGTCTACTTTGACAATTAAAACTCAGTTTGGAAGGTTGGTAGTTGCTGGAATAATAATCTTGTTTGCACTCCACGTGTTGATCAACACGGCTATGATTGCAGGCTCAATTCCTGTGGTTGGTACGCCATTCCCATTTTTTTCATATGGTGGTTCGAATTTAATTACAATGTTGGTTGGGTTTGGTTTCGTGCTGTCGGCAAGCTCGAAATCCTCGAAAATGAGGTAGATATTGCCAATTATCTATAATTTTGAGTAGTATATAAGTATGGAAACTATAAACATGATTGTTGGCTGGAAGGAATGGATATCAATGCCAGAGTTGAGCCTGCCTGCAATTAAAGCCAAAATTGATACAGGTGCTGCCACATCGTCACTGCATGCATATAATATAGAATACTTTACTAAAAACGGTGTGAAGTACGTAAAGTTTGAAGTGCATCCCATCCAGAAGAATAAAAAAATTACTCGTTATTGCGTTGCCCAGCTAGTAGATAAGAGGCATGTTAAAAGCTCTACGGGTGAGAAAAAAAGAAGACCTGTTATCAAAACAGTTATTCAGATTGGTGGTAGTAAGCTAGAGATAGAATTAAATTTGACTAATAGAGATTCTATGGGTATGAGGATGTTAATTGGCCGAGAAGCTTTGGTTGGTAGGATATTAGTTAATCCTTCACATAAGTTTCTTCATGGCAAGTTGAGTGTGAAAAAGTCAAAGGAATTATATAAAAAATGAGCATGAAAATAGCAATTTTATCGAGAAATACTAGGCTTTATTCTACTAAAAGATTAGTAGAGGCTGCCACTAAACGTGGGCATGAGGTCAGAGTTGTTGACCCGATAAAGTGCTATATGAATATTAACTCGAAGCAGCCAGAAGTGCACTATAAGAATGGTGAGATTTTAAATAAATTTGATGCAGTGATTCCAAGGGTAGGGGCTTCAGTTACATTCTACGGTACTGCGGTATTGAGGCAGTTTGAAATGCTTGGGACATATTCGTTAAATGAATCTATAGCTATTACTAGATCTCGCGATAAGCTCAGGGCGCACCAGCTGTTTTCCAGAAAAGGAATTGGAATGCCGACAACAGGTTTTGCGCATTCGCCCTCGAATACCAAAGATTTGATACAGCTTGTTGGTGGAGCTCCATTGATTATAAAGCTGCTTGAGGGTACTCAGGGCAAAGGCGTGATATTGGCAGATACTGCAAAGGCAGCAGAAAGTTTGGTAGAAGCGTTCAGAGGTTTGGATGCGTTCTTCTTGGTTCAAGAATTCATTAAAGAAGCAAAAGGTTCAGATATAAGATGTTTTGTGGTTGGTGATAAAGTAGTCGCTGCTATGGAGCGTACTGCTCAAACTGGTGATTTTAGATCGAATATTCATCGCGGTGGTACAGCAAAATTGATTAAAATTACACCAACAGAGCGTAAAACTGCCATATTAGCAGCAAAAGTTATGGGGTTGAATGTAGCTGGTGTTGATATTGTTCGTTCTAAACGAGGGCCTTTAGTGCTAGAAGTTAACTCTTCTCCAGGGCTTAAAGGTATCGAAAGCACTACAAAAGTTGATGTAGCTGGGCTGATCATTGAGTTCTTGGAAAAGAACTATAAAAATGAAAAAAAGTCCAAAAAAGCGAGTGGTTGATATAGCTAACTCATAGTTGGTTAATTGGGTGGAATGTGCTATAATGCCTAAAAAAATCAGTGGCTATATGCAGAATTTAATAGGTTATAATTTAGAAGAGCTAAAGCAAATATGTGTGGATCTTGGTGAAAAGCCATTCCGTGCGAAGCAGCTTTGGTATTGGATATACAACCAAGGCGTTCAGGATTTTAACTTAATGACTGACCTTTCTAAGGCGTTTAGAGAGAAGTTAGCGAGTCTTTATACGCTTCGTAGAATTGACGTTAGCAAGGAACTAATCTCATTTGATGAAACCCGAAAATGGCTACTTAAGCTCGATGATAAAAACGAAATTGAAACCGTTTTTATTCCAGAAAAAACCCGCGGCACACTTTGTATTTCTTCGCAAGTAGGATGTACGTTAACCTGCAAGTTTTGCCATACTGGGACACAAACATTAGTCAGAAATTTAGAAGCCCGAGAGATCGTTGCACAATTTATGCACGCCAAAGATTGCTTGAATGACTGGCCAGCTAGCAATGATTCCAGAAGGCTCACAAACATTGTGATGATGGGAATGGGTGAGCCACTTTACAATTTTGAAAATGTAGTTAAGGCACTTAAAATTCTTATGAGCCCAGAAGGTTTATGTCTGTCGAAGAGGAAGATCACATTATCAACATCTGGCGTTGTACCAATGATTTACGAATGTGGTAAAGAGTTGGGGGTGAACTTGGCAATCTCCTTGCATGCTGTGAATGATGAGCTACGTAACCACATCGTTCCACTAAATAAGAAATATCCGATTAAAGAGTTGTTAGATGCTTGTAGAAATTACCCAGCGCTTACAAATCGTACAAGAATTACATTTGAGTATGTGATGTTAAAAGATGTAAACGATTCTGAAGCAGATGCGCGTGAGTTGATTCGATTAATTAAAGGTATTCCATCTAAAATAAATTTAATTCCATTCAATCCATGGCCTGGCACGCAATACGAGTGCTCGACAGACCAGCAGATAAAAAGATTTGCAAGAGTTCTTCAGGACGCAGGATATATGTCGCCAGTTAGAACTCCGCGCGGTCAGGATATATTTGCTGCGTGTGGGCAGTTAAAGTCTGAAAGCAAGAGAGTTAGAAAAAGTGAGATGGTTCAGGCTGCGTAATATTTTTAATATATAGAGGTACAAAGTGCTTGCTATATATACTTCTATTGATTATATTACGGATCTACATCGCGGGGTGGAGCAGCCCGGTAGCTCGTTAGGCTCATAACCTAAAGGTCGTCAGTTCAAATCTGGCCCCCGCAACCAAATTTCCTCATAAGAAATCTTCACAAATAAAGCTTATCCCAGTCTTGCCAGAGCTATGTTATGTGTACTTATAAAATTATTATGAGAGATTATTTTGATTCGTTAGTATCTTCAATATCAACATCAATTTCAAATGAATGAAGTGCTTCCACGTTTTCCATGGCTACTCTGTCGTGTATTTCCTTACGAAGAACAGTAGCTGACGGTGGGAATGTAATACCTAGTTTCACAGAGTTGCGTTTAATCTCAACAACCTTAACTTCTATGTTATTGTTGACGATAATCGACTCGTTTAATTTTCTTACTAAATATAACATTGCAATGATTTTGTCTTAATGTTAAAAAAAATTATGACCTATGATATCACAAAATCAGGAAAAATGCCAATAAAAAGAAAAAACTCTAAGCTACCTATATCAGTATTTATTATTGCTAAAAATGAGGAGGATAGAATCCCTTATGCTATCAATAGTGTTATTGGCTGGGTTGATGAGGTAATAGTTGTAGATAGCGGTAGTACCGACAAAACCGTAGAAGTGGCTAAAAAGCTTGGGTCTGCGAAGGTGGTGTTTAATCAATGGCAGGGTTATGGGATGCAAAAATCCTATGGGGAATCCTTGTGTAAAAACGATTGGATTTTGAATATTGATGCCGATGAAGAAGTGACGCCAGAATTAAAAGATGAGATAATTGAATTGTTTAGCGGGGAGCCAAAGCATTCTGCATATAACTTAACTGTTAAAATAACCCCTAGATTTTCTATAACGCCACCTGCCTTAGGCCCAGAAGATGTGGTTGTAAGGTTATATAATAAAAAAAATGCCAAATATGATACGCATACAATCCATGACTCAGTGCTGGTTGAAAGCGGTAGTATTGGAAAACTTAAAAGCATAGTTTTGCATAGATGCTTCCGATCTTACTCGCATGCTATTGAAAAGATTAATTTTTATACATCTATGCAGGCTGAAGATATGATGAAAAAAAATCGCTGTCCGTTGCGCACTCGTGTGATAATAGAGCCGTTTTTTGCGTTTATAAAATCATACTTTATAAATAAATATATGTTCTTGGGATTTGAAGGTTTTGTAGAATCGGTCATATACAGCTTTAGCAAGACATTAAGACTTGCCAAAGCTAGAGAGTTGTTCTTAGAAAGAGAGAAGCGTAATAGTTAAATCGCTCTTATAATAACATGTTTTTTCTGACCAAAGGAGAGCTTAAGCTCTCCTTTATCATCAAAATCAGCAGATGAAATATTTTGCGATTCAGATTCTACAGTTTTATTATTGAGCTTTGCGCCTTTACCTTGAATTAGCCTGCGTGCAGCGCCACCCGATTCACAAAGCCCAGACATTACAAACAATTTAAATGCGGGAATGCCTGCATTGATTTCAGCAGCTGGAATATTGATGATTGGTAAATCTCCACCAGCGCCACCTTCGGCAAAAGTTTTTTTTGCGGTTTCCATCGCGTTGAATGCAGCATCTTCGCCGTGACACATTTTGGTAGCTTCGTTAGCAAGGATTACTTTCGCATCATTTACTTCTCTATCTTTTAAAGCCGCTAAGCGGTTTACTTCGTCTTTAGGTAAATTTGTGAACATCAGTAAAAAGCGTCCAACATCTGCATCTTCAGTGTTACGCCAGAATTGCCAGTAGTCGTATGGAGAAAGCATATCCGCATTCAACCACATTGCACCATTTGCTGTTTTACCCATTTTAGCGCCAGATTTAGTGGTGATTAAATTTGATGTTAATCCAAATAATTCAGGACAACCCATTCTGCGGCCTAAATCAGCCCCACTTACAATGTTACCCCATTGGTCTGATCCACCCATCTGTAGTCGGCAACCATATCTTTTGTTTAATTCAACAAAGTCATATGCTTGTAAAAGCATATAGTTGAATTCTAAGAAGGTGAGGGGTTGTTCGCGCTCTAGGCGGAGCTTCACACTATCAAAAGTTAACATTCTGTTGATTGTGAAGTGTCTGCCGTAATCTCTTAAGAACTCGATGTAATTTAAGTTATCTAGCCATTCAGCGTTGTCGAGCATGACTGCATCTGACTTTCCGTTGCCGAAGTTTAGAAACTTCTGAAATACCTGTTGTATGCCGTTTTTATTTTCTTCAATTATTTCCGAAGTAAGTAAGGGTCTAGCTTCATCTTTAAAAGTAGGATCGCCAATTTTAGTTGTTCCACCGCCCATAAGAACCAAAGGTTTGTGCCCAAATTTTTGCATGGCGCGCAACATCATAATTTGTACTAAACTACCTACGTGAAGTGATTTTGCAGTGGCATCAAAGCCGATATAGGCAACTAAAGTTTCGTTTTTGCATAGCTCGTCAAGGCCTTCTAAGTTGGTGCATTGATTTAGGTAGCCGCGTTCTTGTAAGAAATTTAAAAATTCAGACTTCATATTTTTATCGCAATAATAATGTTATGGATTATAGCTGGTTTTGAGAAATACTCAACTACTGTGGACCAATTTGATTTGTTACTCCAATATTTATTGTTACCGCGTTGTTATTAGTCTTTTCTTGGTTCAGTTCCGCCCATTGAATTAGTTCAATTCCAGCAATTTCACAAATTCCCACCGATTCTAGAAATTCAATTGCATTTTGCTCATATATATCTAAACCATGTTTTAAAGCGAATTTCGCAACTTCCATAAGTTTTGGCAGGTATAATTCTTCTCTCCAAAGTTCTTCATAACAATTGTCGCTACTTATCTCTAAAAAAATTGAACTGTGATCGTGTCCTGATTTATGTGGATCCCAAAAATCAAATGGATGCATACCACTAATCTCAAAATTACATGTTAGGGCATAAACTATAGGGTGTAGACCTTTAAATAACATATTGTGCTGCATTCCATATTCAAATGCATCAACTCCATTTATTTTAATATTTTTTTCAGCGGCATGTCTTGCAAGTTCTTCCGATACTAGACCATGTTCTACAGCATAATATATAGGGTCTTGTTCGTAAATTTTTAAGCATTGATCTAGACAAAAGATAATTAAAGCATCGTTTATAAGTTCTTTAGGAGGTTGTAAGAAAACTTTAAGTAATTTTGGATTATCTTTATGTGCATTAATTAAATGGGCAACTATATAAGGATTGAGTAATTTGTTTTCATTTATAAATGTTATTGGTGGCAATCCACCAATGCATATATTGTTCTGAATAGCCCATACTAAAGGGTCTAATGACGCACAAAGATTTGCTCTTTTTCTGCTATCATATAAGCCGTAACCTATTACCAAAATCCAATAAAGAGAAGTTAAGCATTGTCTTAAAACCTCACCCTGTTTTTTAAGTCTTTTTAAAATAAATTTTTCATAATCATCTAATGTTAAAAATTGGATAGTGGAATAGAAACTAGAATCATTCTTTGGCCCCAATTCATCATTTATACCAATAGTAAATTCAAAAGGTGGTTTGAGATTTCTTTGTTTTTTGAGAAAATAAATCTGCCTTTTTACCATGGTTTCAATTTCTTCATCACTAATAGAGCAACAAAAAATAATTGCATCTCTTAACTTATGCAAATCTACATATGGTATGTATTCTTCAAACCTTCTAAAGAAGGCTCGTCTCATTTCTCCTTCATTCGTAAAAAATGTTGTAAGTGCCCAGCCATGATCAATTTTTAGTAATCTTCTTTTTATACCATTCGGAGTTTTCAATTTATCTGTAAGTATGTTTTGTAAAATCGCATCTATATCTCCAAATCGCATTGCCGCCGCTATGATTAACTCTATACCATCATATTGAGTTAAAACGTATTCTAAATTCCCGCTCTCTTTTTGATAGTCTAATAAAGAAAAAGAAAATTCACTAGGATGAAAAAACTTAGACGCAATCCCAAAGTCTTGCACTAAGGAAATTTTAGGAGCTCTGCTACATAAAGCTCTTCTGAATAGCGGGGCTGCAATAAACTCTTGGATCTCATTCTCTGTAAGTCTTTTTACTACGTATAAATGATTGCTTAATGTTGCGCGCTCTCTAATGGAGCCGCCTGATGCGTAATGTTTTGGATTTAATTTTTCTATCAACTCAAATTCATCTAGGGTTATTTGGCTTATGTCAAAAGTCATGAGTTGTATAACATGGGTGGCTTCTGTAAATCGTGCTTTATAAGATGAATAAGAAGTCTCATCCATCCCAAGACGTTCTTGGGGAGTGATGACTTTTTTTATAGCTTGTTGAGCCTCAGTAGATCCAGTTCCTACCCTTGCCCCCTCAAGCATATTTACCCCGACATAAGTTTAGACAATGCAACTTTAATAGTTTCTTCTAAAGATATGTTTTCATTTGCGGCATGTATTTCACTAACTAATACAAACACATCTTTACGTTGGAAACCAAGATTTGTAAGGGCAGAAACAGCGTCTGCCATTTTATTGCTACTTATAGTATTCTGGGAAATTTGAATCTTAGCCACTCCTTCCAATACACCTTTTTTGCCTTTGAGTTCATTTACTATACGAGCTGATAGTTTCGGGCCCACCCCGCTAACTTTTTTAAAGGCATTTTGGTCTTCGCTCATTATTGCAGCCGATATATCTACTGGGTTCATGCCACTTAGAATAGCTATAGCCATCCTTGGCCCAACTCCTTGAACAGTTTGAAGTACATTAAACCAGTGTTTTTCTTCTTCTGTAGAAAATCCGTATAGAGTGAGCTGGTCTTCTTTCACGACCATGTGTGTGAAAAATATAGAGTATTGATTTGGTTGGAGTTGAGAAAGTGTATTTGTTGTGCAAAACAAGATGTAACCTACACCACCAACATCAACGATTGCGTGGTCTTCGCTAATACTATCTACTGTGCCTTTAATTTTTCCAATCATGTGCTTTATCTCTTCATCTACTTTAATAAAGACATAAATTTAGGAAACTATCAATAAATCAGTTGCGCTTATAGATGGATTTGTGCATAATACTTCTCATCTTAATTGTCTTTGCCCGCGTGATGGAATGGTAGACATAACGGACTTAAAATCCGTGGGGAGCGATCTCATGCCGGTTCAAGTCCGGCCGCGGGTACCATAAAATCAAAAAGTTTTGTTGACTCATAATTAATCATTTGTATCTTGGTTTAGTTATTAAAATACATGTGGTTATGCAAGCGGAAACGAATAAGCTAAATCAAATTCATCTATATAATAGACATGTTCAGCTTGGTGGTAAAATGTGCCCATTTGCTGGCTATATGATGCCAATTAACTATACAAACAGCATCATTCAAGAGCATAATCATACTAGAAATTCAGCAGGGTTGTTTGATGTTTCTCACATGGGTGCAATTTTTATTGATGATGAAAATGTAGCAAACGAATTAGAAAAATTAATTCCCTGCGATATCAAGGAGCTGCAAATTGGTCAGACGAAATATTCTCTGCTTTTAAACGATAAAGGAGGAATCGTTGATGACTTACTAATTTCACGAATTGCGAATGGCTTTCTAATTGTAGTGAATGCGGGTAATAAACATCAAGATTTGCAGTATCTACAAACTTTAAATGTAAAATTCAGACCAGAGTTCTCATTAAATATATTGGCGCTTCAGGGCCCTAAAGCACATGAAGTTATAAAAACCATTGCTCCAAAAGCTGCTGAATTAAAATTCATGAATGTTGGAAAGTTTGGTTTTGAAAATGATGAAATATATATAAGCAGAACTGGGTATACTGGCGAAGATGGTTTTGAAATTATTGCAGAAAATAAATCAGCTGAAAAAATTTTCGAAAAGCTATTAGGTAACTCTGATGTATTGCCTATAGGATTGGGTGCAAGAGATAGTCTAAGACTAGAAGCAGGACTTTGCTTACATGGTCATGATATAAGCCCCAATACAACACCAACTGAAGCAAGTTTGAATTGGGTAATTGGAAAGCGTAGAAGAGTTGGGGGTGGTTTTGCTGGAGCTTCAATTGTGCTTGAGCAAATGAAAAGTGGAGCTGCCAAAAAATTAGTTGGGCTTATACCTGAATCAAAAGCTATAGCGAGAGAAGGCGCTACAGTTCATTTAGCTGATGGTAGCAAAGTTGGAACAGTTACTAGTGGTACACACAGCCCAACTTTAAACAAAGCAATTGCCATGGGGTATGTTGACACAGCCCACTTGAATTCTGAATTATTTGTGAATATAAGAGATCAAAATTACCCAGTAAAAATTCACAAACTGCCGTTTGTACAAACAAAATATTATAAAGGATAAAATATGAAAAAATATAGTCAACAACACGAATGGATAATGCTAGAAGGCGAAATAGGTGTGATTGGGATTACTGATTATGCTCAGCATCAACTTGGTGATGTTGTATTTGCAGAGCTGCCAAAAATTGGTCAGAAAGTTGAAAAAGGTGGTCAGGCTGCAGTAGTAGAATCTGTCAAAGCAGCGAGTGAAGTTTATTCTCCAGTTTCTGGCGAAGTGGTTGAAGTGAATAGCGTGTTGCCAAATTCACCTGACTTAATAAATTCTGCCCCTGAATCTGATGGTTGGTTCTTTAAAGTTAGATTAGCGAATTCAAGCGAGATGAATGAGCTGATGAATGAAACTGAATATAATAAAATGATTGGCAAATAATGCGTTACTTACCACACACAAAAGAGATTCGTGAGAAAATGCTTAAAGAAATAGGCATTAAAAACATTGATGAGCTGTTTGTAGATGTTCCAAAATCTGCATTGTTAAAAGACTTAATTGACTTGCCAAAACATAAAAGTGAGGCTGAAGTTGAGCAAGATTTTTTGCAGATGAGGGCAAAAAATATGGATGCTGGACAGGCGGCGTGCTTTCTTGGTGCTGGAGCTTATAGACATCATATACCTGCTGCTGTTGATTATCTTATTCAACGTGGCGAATTTTTAACATCATATACGCCATATCAGCCTGAGATTGCACAAGGGACATTACAGTATTTATTTGAATTTCAAACGCAAGTTTGTTTGCTGACAGGGATGGAAGTGGCGAATGCTTCTATGTACGATGGAGCAACGGCTACTCTTGAAGCTGTGATGATGGCAAACCGTGTTACCAAGCGTAATAAAGCGGTGATTTCTGGCAACCTTCATCCGCATTATGCAGAAGTGATTAATACATATGCTCACTTTTCAAAATTTGATGTGGTGCATTTAGATGCCTCTCCAGATAATGATGAAAAAATTATAGTGCCTACAGATGCTTCATGTGTGGTTGTTCAATATCCCGATTTTTTCGGACATGTTAATGACTTCACCAAACTTGCAGCAGAATGCCATGCAAAAGGGGTAATGTTAATTGTTACCTTCACAGAAGTAGTTGCACTTGGCATGCTAAAACCTATTGGCGAAATGGGCGCCGATATAGTGGTGGGCGAGGGGCAATCACTTGGTGTTGGTTTGAATTTTGGTGGGCCAACAGTTGGTTTATTTGCAACAAAGAAAGAGTTTGTACGTCAAATGCCAGGTAGAGTTGCGGGACAAACAGTTGATAGCTCGGGTAAGCGTGGTTGGGTTTTAACGTTATCTACGCGTGAACAACATATACGCCGTGATAAAGCGACTAGTAATATTTGTACGAATTCTGGATTATGTGCATTAGCGTTTACTATTCATATGACTTTATTGGGTGAAGTAGGTTTAAAAAGATTGGCAAAACTTAATCATTATAAAACAGTAAAATTATATGAAATGCTATCAAAGATAAAAGGTATAAAAATTCATAATAAAACCTTTTTTAATGAGATCGTTGTTTCTCTTCCTAGTAATGCATCAGGAGTTGTGGATAAACTAGTTGAGCAAAAAATTCTAGCAGGTGTACCAGTTTCAAGGCTGCACCATGGCAAATATGAAAATATGTTATTAGTGGCTTGTACAGAGACAGTTACTGATGAGCAGATAGAGAATTTTGTAAGAGTCCTTGCAGAGATAGTTTAGAGTGTGTATAACTCCTGAAAAAGTATAGGAGTGTGTTTATGAATACAGGAAAAGAATCAGTTTCGCCACAAGTAGGAAATGGGCGAGAAACAAGTCGTTTACAAGTGTACTTAGGAATTGCTTCTCAAGGGCAGGGTATAAAACAATATGATATAGAAACTCTAATAGATCTTTCCAATAGTCCTTATTCTAAAGGCAGGCCTTCTTGTATGCCAAATATTTCTGGTTTCACTAAAGGAATCAAGCCTCAAGTTGTAAGAGAAGTAATGAGTGCCATAGCCGCTTCACAGGACGCCAAACAAGCTGTGAAGTTAAAGAAAGGACGAAGTCAATAATAATTTGTTTTATTATCAAATACTATATTTAACTCTGTTTCTCAGGAGTTTGAGGCTTTAGATTTTTTTTTGGCTACCGTTTTCGGTTGAGCTTTTTGAGTAATAACTTTATCGTCGACTATCACTTCTGCAATATCCGTCATACTAGGTACTTCAAACATCATATTTAGTAAAGAGTCTTCCATTATAGTTCTTAAGCCTCTAGCACCAGTCTTGCGTTTTATAGCTTTTTTAGCGATTTCTTGCAGAGCAGCGTCAGTAAACTTGAGCTCAATACCTTCCATATCAAATAGTTTTGCGTATTGTTTGACGAGAGCATTTTTTGGCTCAGATAGAATTTTGATCAAAGCTTCTTCACTTAAATCATCTATTGTTGCAACAACAGGTAAACGGCCAATAAATTCAGGTATTAAACCGTATTTTAATAGATCTTCTGGCTCAACTTTTCTAAACAATTCGCCTACATTAATTTGCTCACGATTTTTGACGTTTGCACCGAAGCCTATAGCGGTCTCAGCACCACGTGCTGCAATGATTTTTTCTAAACCAGCAAATGCACCACTACATATAAATAATATGTTTGTAGTGTCGATTTGTAAGAATTCTTGCTGAGGATGTTTGCGTCCGCCTTGAGGGGGAACTGAAGCAACAGTACCTTCCATTAGTTTTAATAATGCTTGCTGAACACCTTCACCAGATACGTCGCGGGTTATGGATGGACTATCAGACTTTCTTGATATTTTATCAATTTCATCGATGTATACTATACCGCGTTGCGTGCGCTCTATATTATAATCAGCATTTTGTAACAATCTTAAGATAATATTTTCAACGTCTTCGCCGACATAACCAGCCTCAGTTAAAGTGGTTGCATCAGCAACGGCAAAAGGAACATCCAATATTCTAGCTAGTGTTTGTGCGAGTAAAGTTTTACCGCAGCCAGTAGGGCCAATTAGTAGAATATTTGATTTAGATATTTCGATACCACTTGAAGCATCGATATTTGCTAAACGCTTATAATGGTTATGAACTGCTACAGATAAAATTTTCTTAGCATGGTCTTGGCCGATTACATATTCATCAAGAATTTTGCAAATATCCTTCGGCTTAGGCAAGCCCTCGCCGCTGAATACCATGTTTTTTCCGTCTTCGCGGACGATATCCATACAGAGTTCAACGCATTCATTACAGATATAAACTGTAGGCCCTGCAATTAGTTTGCGAACTTCATGTTGGCTCTTACCGCAAAACGAACAGTAAAGAGTGTTTTTGGTATCGGTAACGTCGTAGCTACTCATAAAAGACTCCTATGCTGCTTTTTTCTTATCATCCTTACTATTATCATGGGGCGTTTCAGGACGTTTATCAACTATTTGATCAATTATGCCGAAATTTTTTGCATCTTCTGCAGACATAAAGTTATCTCTTTCCATTGCTTTTTCAATGGTAGCTAGCTTTTGTCCTGTATGTTTTACATAGAGTTTATTTACTCTATCTTTTATAGATAAAATTTCTTTCGCATGAATTTCAATATCGGTTGCTTGACCTTGATATCCACCTGAAGGTTGGTGAATCATAATTCTGGAGTTAGGAAGAGAATATCTCATTCCCACTTCGCCACCAGATAATAAAAATGAGCCCATAGAGCAGGCCTGCCCCAAGCATAAAGTTGCAACCTTTGGCCGTATATATTGCATTGTATCATATATAGATAAGCCAGCTGTAACAACGCCGCCTGGGGAATTGATATACATATATATATCTTTCTCAGGATTTTCTGATTCTAAAAACAATAGCTGAGCGACAATAATAGAAGCCATTCCGTCTTCTATCTGCCCATTTACAAATATTATACGTTCTTTTAATAATCTTGAAAAAATATCAAACGAACGCTCGCCGCGTGGGGTTTGTTCAACAACTATGGGAACCAAATTCATCGAAGGTGAATTCCCAATATTTCCAAACAGTGTACTATTGTTCATAATTTATACATTAAATTAGTTTGAGGTCTATCAGATTAAGCTGCTTCACCATTAACTTTGAAGTCATCAGCATACTTTTCAAAGAACTCTTTTGATGTAATCTCAGACTCTTTGCGCTGAATTTTAGTTAATATGAAATCCACAGCCTTTTCTTCAAGGATAGGACCCTTCAATCTCTCTAGGTTATCAGGCTTAGAATAGAAATCTAGTACTATTTTTTCTTGACCAGGTCTCATCATAGCTTCTGCATATATGGCTTGTTGCAGGTCTTTCTCACCAACTTCAATTTTATTTTCTCTTGCTGTTTCAGCTAATATGATTCCTAAGCGTACTCTACGTTTCGCAATAGCTTCATATTCTTTGCGCATATCAGCATCGGTTTTTCCTTTGAACATATCGGGATTTGTCTTGCGTTGCGCTTGAACCTCATTCCACATAGATTCAAAATCAATTTTGAACATTCCAGGCGGGATGTCGAAAATATATTCTGCATCAATTTTATCAAATAAAATCTTTTTCATTCTAAGTCTTGCAAGACCATTGAAATCAGCTTCTATTTTTTGGCGAATCATGTCATTCAATTTTTCCATGCTTTCTACGCCAAGTTTTTTAGCAAAATCATCATTTAAAGCTTCCACGCTTGATGGCTTCAATACCTCTGTAACTTTGACGTCAAAAATAGCAGGTTTATTTGCTAATTCTTTATTTGCATAATTTTTAGGGAAAGTTACGCGAACTTTTACTTGTGATCCAGCCTTTGCACCAACTAATTGCTCTTCGAATCCAGGGATGAATTGGTTAGAACCTAACTCAAGCCTAATGCCTTCACCTTTTCCACCTTCAAACTCTTTATCGTCAACTTTACCAACGAAATCTATCATCACAGCGTCACCTTTTTTAGCTGGTTGACCAGCAGGTGCGGTATCAAAGTTCTTGAAGTTTTTAAGGATATCTTCATGAGCCTTAGATAGGTCTTCATCAACAATTTTAATCTTTAAAGTATCTAATTCAACTTTAGCCCAGTCAACAGCAGGTACTGGGGGGAATTTTTCAACTTTTACAGTGAAAGTAAGACCAGCTTTATCTCCGCTTTCTTCAAACTTTTTTACTTCAACGTATGGTTGAAGCGCAGGCCTAATCTTTCTTTCTTCAAATACTGTACGCAATGTTGTATCTACTTCTTGCTCTATAGCTTTTGAAAGCATTTGTGGACCAACTTGTTTGCGAACCATGTTCATAGGCACTTTGCCATCTCTAAAACCAGCCATTTTAAAGGTTTTTTGATGTTCTTCTAACTCTTTTTCAACCTTATCCAAAACATCTTTAGCAGGAATTCTAATTTCCAATTCTTCAACTAAACCTTCGCTTTTTAGAACTTTAATATCCATTTTATATCCTTGTTATTCGTTGGCATTGCTAGTCAAAATAGTCTATTTTGCGAGTAAGTAAATATAATTTTATTCACATCAGCTTAGAAACAGTTCATTATACTATCTATCAACACATTTTTATTGATATGCATTGCGAGCATTGCGGAGCTTTATGTAAAGACAAGGATAGCAAATTCTGCTGTTTTGGGTGTGAAGCTGCATACAGAATAATCAGTAAGTTAGATCTGAATAAATACTATGAGTATTGTAAAACAATATATAATAAAAACCCTATGCAAGTTCATCAAGTTGAAAATAAATTAAGCTATTTGCCCCATATTAAAGATATGGATGGTAATTTTAGGATTAACTTGATCGTTGAGGGTATACATTGCGGCTCTTGTGTATGGCTTATTGAGAGTACATTAAAAAAACAAGATAACGTTTTGAGTGCCAGAATTAACATGAGTACTAGGCGTCTAGTTATTGAATGGAGTGGTGAAAAAAAACAGGTTAAGCAATTCATAGATATCATAGAAAAACTTGGCTATAAATTAATCCCTTATGATGAGTTAATTAACGAAGAAGAGAGAAAATCAAAAGAAAATTTCTTACTAAAATGTATAGCAGTTTCTGGCTTCGCTTCTATGAGTATCATGATGATTTCCTTGGGTGTATGGGCGGGGAATCTTGATGATAGCATGGATCACTACGTGCGCCAGTTAATGCATTGGCTTTCTACTATGATCGCAATTCCTGCCATAATATATTCAGGTGTCCCGTTTTATAAATCTGCTTGGGCTGCGATAAAATCAAAGCGCAGCAATATGGATGTGCCAATTAGTATAGCGATAATTGTTTCGGCTCTTATCAGTCTTCAACAGATCTACCTTGGTGGGGTTTATACTTATTATGATGCCGCTGTGAGCTTGGTTTTCTTTTTGCTTATAGGAAGATATTTAGATATTCGGGCGCGTAATAAAGCAAGTGAGCGGGCGCATAATATCATTTTAAGTCAAGTAAGATCTGTAACGTTATTGACCGATGGTAAGCTTCGCTTGGTAGAAATAAAAAAAGCAAAAGAAGGAGATATAGCTTTTATAGCTGTAGGTGAAAAAATCCCTGTTGATGGAGTCGTTATTGAAGGTGAATCGGAGGTAGACAATAGTCTAATCACTGGCGAAACAGTACCAATGAAAATAACAGAAGGTAGTCATGTAAATGCTGGGACAATTAATTTAAATAGTCCAATAAAAGTTAGAATTAGCAAAGTTGGTGATAATACAGTACTAGCAGAAATAATAAAGTTGATGGAAGTTGCAGAGCAAGGAAAAGCTAGATATGTAAAAATAGCTGATAAAGTTTCAAGTTATTATACACCAGCAGTATTGATATTATCATTGATCACGCTATGTGGCTGGCTTTATATAGGAGGAAATTTTAATAATGCAATTCTTCATGCTGTATCAGTTTTGATTATAACATGTCCTTGTGCTCTAGGACTCGCTGTGCCAGTAGTGCAAGTGATTGCAAGTTCAAATTTAATGTCGAAAGGTGTCTTGATAAAAACTCCAGATGCATTGGAAAAACTTTCGGAAATAGATAGTGTGGTTTTCGATAAGACTGGCACACTAACTGTTGGGAAACCGCAGTGGGTAAATAAAGATGATTTTACTCTTCAGGAAAGGAGAATAATTAGCTCTATTGCATCCCATAGCAAGCATCCTTTATCTCAAGCTGTTTATGATAGTTCATTCAAAACTTTGACAATGCAAATTGAAGAAATTCGAGGGATGGGGTTAGAAGCAGAAGCTGGTAACAGGAAATATTATTTAGGTAATAGAAAATTCTGTGAAGTAGAACATGAAATATTGGATGATAAAATAGAATTATGGTTTAGATCTTCTAAAACCAAAGTTAAACGTTTAATTTTAGAAGATAGACTCAAAGAAGATGCGAGTGATTTAGTAGCGTGGTTTAAGCAGATCAAAATGCAACCAATAATGCTTTCTGGTGATAGAAGGTATGTTGTATCGCAAATTGCTTCTAAAGTTGGTATTACTTCGTATAAAGCTGAGGTGCGTCCAGTAGACAAGTTCCATTATTTAGAAGATTTAGCTAAACAAAAACATAAAGTTCTTATGGTGGGTGATGGATTAAATGATTCAGCTGCATTAAAAGCTGCGCATGTTTCTATTTCCCCATCTTCAGCGATTGATATTACGCAAACAAGTGCTGATATAGTAATTCAAGGGGATAAATTATGGCCTATTAAAGATGTATATCTAACTTCTAAATTTGCCCATAAATTGGTAATACAAAATTTATCTCTTTCTTTGTTGTATAATGTAATAACTATACCAGTGGCAATGATGGGGCTTGCAACCCCAATACTTGCCGCTATTGTTATGTCTCTTTCGTCTATTATGGTTGTGGGTAATTCTATGAGGCTTAGAAGAAATAACAATATGTATGTTACAGGAGTATTAAGGTTTTGAAAAAAAACATAAAAAAGTGCCTACACCTCGCGGTATAGGCACTTTAGGTTGTGACATTAACTATTATGTATTAAATGTTCTATGTAATAAGTCTTCTTGAAGTTTATCAACTACGCTAATTACTTTAGCACTGGCTTGATATTGTCGCTGTGCAAGAATTAGTTTTGTTAATTGGTCAGCTGTATCAGCATTTGATCCTTCAAGAGTGTAAGATAATATTGTACCAACACCATCTTGCCCTGCTTCTTTTAAGTTAAATGGACCAGAGTCTTTACTTGCCGAGAAAACGTTACCTGACATTGCTGTTAAACCATTTCTATTGGCGAAGTCTGCAATTGCCAACTTAAAGATTTTTCTAGTTCTGCTGTTTGTAAAGCCTGCAACTAAATAGCCATCTGCATCAACTGTTATACTATTTAACTGACCTGTTGACCAGCCGTCCGCTTCTTTAGAGCGAATAGAGTAGTTTCCAGATACTTGGCCAATACCTCCTGCAGTACCTATATCTCCATAGTTAACGGTGACTATATTAGGGTCTGCTCCAACAATTGCTGACCAGTTGATAACTATACTTTCGTCTAGTGATTTGATCTGGCTTGAAGCGCTTGTGTTCTTTAAATCAAGAGCTTCAGCAATAGTTTCATTAACTCCAGTGCCGACTGGAGTGCCAATGATAGCGGTGTCGCCTCCAAAGGTCATGCTTAAAGAAGGGTTTTTTGGCTGTATTTTTAATCTATATGTGTCTTTTACAGTGCCAGTTATAACTTCAGCTGATAAAGCAAAAGGACCATCTGTTTTATTAATTTGCTCTGCTAGATCATATAAAGAGATAAAGCTATTTCCTTTTATATTATCAGAGCTTGTAATATTTAAGTCGGTACCAAGAGTTGTGGCAGGGCTTTCACTGAACTCTAGGTATTTTGTCGAGTCAATAGGCCTAATATCGATCTTATATTTGCTGTTTTCAAATACTATATCGGCTCTGACTAGGTCACGTAAGGTTGAAGTAGTATTAATTTGGTTTGCAATATTCTTTAATACAGCAAGGTCTGTTGTGCCAGTACCACGAGTAATGTTAAATACTTGACCAGGATCTGTTGCTGATATTTTGTAAGTTAAAACTAATTGGTCCGTAGATGTTCCAACTAAGTCTGTTCCAGTAGCAGAGAATAAATCGCTATCAGCTATCATGCTGCCATAATAGAAAGTTTTTCTTTCGCTCGTTGTTCCAGCAGAAACATCAACTTCAAATTTTTGGCCGATAGTTGCTCCTAACGCTAAATGAGGAGAGGCTACATCTTTAGTTTTGGAAATTTGTGGCATACTCAAAGATGATTGTAAATTACCTCTGCCATCGAAAGTCAAGATACCAGATTGTAATAAACCATCAGTTCTGCCAGGAATGTTAACTTTTGATGAATCGGCAGAAAAAGCCTCAACCGCCCACCTATTTGTATCTAATTTTAAGAAGGCAACAATCATCACGTGTTTGTTACCCATACTATCATAGACTTCAATATCTTGGCTGAAGTGCGATTTGAATTTACCACCAGCAATGTTATTGAAGGAATCGTAAGGATCGTAATTAGAGCTTAAATAACCTTGCTTGATGCCAAATTCAGACATAAAGTCCCCTTTCCCAGAATTTTCAATAAACAAAGGATTCACAGAAGAGAATGTGATTGTTGTACCAACGCTATCGGAAGAATAAGATTTAGCTTCAACAGACTCTTTATTTAATAAAAACTCTAGGTCTTCGAGTGATGCAAATCTGCCTTTGAGATTTTTATTTGATTCAGGTGTTATAAAAGCTTTTATATTTTTTTCGTCATTTAAGCCAACATCGTTTCTGAAGGTGCTATCTCCTAGCATAGTTAGAGAGTAATGCGATTTATCAGGAGCGATTAACAAACTTGATTTAAGTACGCCACCTTCATAATGGGTTACAACACGTGCTTTGACAGAGTAATCACCAGTAGATTTTTCGTTTATCTGTTCAGCTAGATTTTCTAGAACTTCTTTGTTTGATGCACCAGAGCCACGTGTAAATTCTGGGGATTTGATATCGTTAACTTGGAATTGTAGTTTGTGTGTAGACAGTTTTGTACCACCGTTTTGAACTAGATCAGTGCCACTGCTTACAAAGGATATGGATTCTGCAAATCCACCATATTCCAAGATACTTTCAGTTTTAATTAATGAATCAGGAACATATTTAGTCAACTTTATTCCATCTCCTTTAGTAAGTGCGTTTTCTTTATTAGGAAAGAGAATATCTTTTTTGCCAATATTGAAATTATCAGGAGAAGATTTGAGTCCACTTCCCAATATATTAATTGTAGCAACCCCACCACCAGCAACTCTTTGATCGGAATTCAAGTTCGCACTTAAAAGGATTTTTGTTGTAGATGAAGCTTCAGAGATTAGTTGCTTAACGTCAACAAGCGACAAGCTTGAAGGTAAAGATTTAGTTTCTGGTAGTTCTCCTGATGCATCCAAAGGCCAGCCTACTAGTAAATAATTTGCACCATTCACAAATCTACCCAAGCTATCTCTTCTAAATGAACCTTCGCGAGTGAAATATAGATTCTCAATCTTGCCAGTTTCATCGACTTTATCGGTTACTACAAAAAAGCCAGCTCCTGATATTGCTAAGTCAGTCCCTATGGCAGTTTTAGTCATACTGCCTTGATGATCTATTAATTGCCTTGTTGTACTAACAACGCCGCCAGCAGATTTTCCTGAGGCATTAACGACTGTTTGAGCATGCGCTTCGAAACCTTTATAACCACTGGTTTGAACGTTTGCTATGTTACCTGCGAATTCTTCAATTCGTCTATCGGTTTCTGTCATGCTTGACACGGAAGAGGATATCGCACCTGTAGCCATAAATTATCTCCAAATACTTTTTGGTTTAGTTATAGGTTGTGAGCAATATCCGTGCCAAAGAATTTATTTTATGTTACAACTGAATCAAACGGCTATTTAGACTTTAATGAACTTACAGGATCAGGCAATTTTACTAACGCAGCAGAAGTTTCAAGAATCTTCTTACATAGTAACTTTTTTTACTCAAAGTCATGGGATTATCAAAGGTTTTATTAGGGCGAATAAAAAGAATAAGTCAGATTTATTATCTGGTAATATAGTCAATATATCGTGGAATGCTAGACTTGGTGAGCATTTGGGAAGAGTTAGTATAGAGCCAATTAGGAATGTTTTTACAATAATAGGGCAAGATAAATCTAAACTTTCATTATTGAATTCAGCGTTGGCAATGTGTTTGTTATTTTTACATGAGAATGATCCTCAGGTATCGGTTTATAATGCTTTTATATCATTGATAGATTCGCTTGATGATGAATCTAAAAGGGTTAAGAATTACTTGTTATTAGAGTTAGAGCTGCTAAAAAAATCTGGCTACGGGATGGACTTATCTAGGTGTATTGCCACGAATAGTTCTGAAAATTTAAAATACATCTCGCCAAAGTCGGGTGCGGCAGTTTCTGCGGATGCTGGTGAGCCATACAAAGACAAAATGTTCAAATTACCTCGCTTTTTTCTTGATTGTACGGAAGATTCATCGAATGAAGATTTAGAAGAAGCTTATAAAATATTAACTTATTTCATAGAGAAGTTTTTCTTAATTCCCAATAATAAAAATTTGCCACAAGCGCGTTCTAATGTTTTATTTAGTCAGTTTGTTTTGTAACGTTATAGAAACCGAGGTTCGTTTATGCAAAAACTAAAAAGAACAGCAGCTAGCGCTATGGTAGGCAATGCTTTGGAGATGTATGACTTCGCTTTATGCGGGGTTTTTGCGCAAGTGATAGCAGCTGAGTTCTTCCCAAAAGAAGTGCCGTTTGCTGCGTTTCTAGCGGTACTGGGAATTTATGCATCTGGTTTTTTTATGCGTCCACTTGGTGGATTGGTATTTGGATATTTAGGAGATATATTTGGTAGGCGTTTAGTATTATCTATTACAACTCTTTTAATGGCGGCGCCTACTTTAATTATAGGTATATTACCAAGCTATGAGACGCTTGGTATGTTGGCACCTTTTATAATTTTATTATGTCGTTTATTGCAAGGGTTGTGTGCTGGGGCAGAATATAGTAGTGCTTCCATATTTCTAATAGAGCATTTTAATGCAAAAAGATTACCAGCATTCGCAGGGAGTTTAGTTTCGGCTGCTGGGTCTTTAGGGCCAATAATGGTGCTTGGCTCGTCGTATTTGGTATCTCAAGAGATTATAAGTTGGCGCGCGCCTTTTATATTTGGTGCATTATTGGCAGTAATATCGGTTTACATAAGGATGCATACAGATGAATCTCCTGAATTTTTATCTCAAAAATCTAAAATGGTAAGGTGGCCAATACTTAAGATTTTTAAATCATATCCTAGAGAGTTTTTAGTCACTGTCGCTATTGGTGCTTTTCAAGGGACTTTAGTATTTTTGTTGTTTGTATATATGAAAATATACATGACAACACAAACAAATTTAGACGTGAAAGATATTGCCTTTTTTAATTTAAGTGCGCTACTTACTTTTTGTTTTTTAACCCCAGTTTTGGGCTATATTGCTGGTAAATTTGGGCATGTTAGAACTATGCGAATAGGATTGATATCGTTGTTGTTTTATTTGTATCCATGTTTTTCATTTATAGTTATAGAAAGTTATGGTGAGATTCTTTTTAGTCAGATTTTTCTGGCTGTGCTGATAGGGCTTTCTATTTGTGCAGCAAGCGCGATCATGAATGCAATGTTCCCAGTTAATTTGCGCTGTAGTGGTATAGCATTTGGCTATAATTTAGGAGTAGCTTTATTTGGTGGCACTATGCCATTACTTTGTGAATGGCACATGTCTGTCTATGGTAATCAACTAGCTCCTGCGTTTTTTGCACTATTCACTGTAATTATAGGTTTAGCTGCGATTCAATTATTAGTGCCAAAAACAATCAGGGAGGCTAGGGGGCCTGTATTTATTCCTGCCACCTAGTTATAATACCCCAACCTATATACATAAGCCCCATACACAAAATGAATGATTGGGTTCTTCAGTAGTTAGATACTGATTTGCAAGCGCATCGAGAGAGTGGTTGATGTTATTATCTTCATCTGTGTAAAAGGGATATAAATTTTCGCACCTATCAATTAAATCAAGAGTGTCTTTTTTGGCTTCTAAGTAATATTTGGTATTGCTCTCAGTTCCCATAGTAATGCTAGCATATTTGTCGTTCATGTCTTTGAATTTCTCAAATACTTCGTTGTAGCATAAAAGTTTTAGCTGCCCTAAGAATTTTTCAGCAGCTGTTTTCATCAGCTTATAAGTATTGCTTGGTGATGTGTAATCAAGAGCAAACTTCGAAAAGCAATCTTCATTCGTTTTGTTTGAAAGTAAGTATTCCTCTAAGCACTTTTTTATTTCTCTATTGACTTTTATCTCTTCAAAATTGGTGTTGCTCAGAGAAGTGATGTTTTTGTAAATTTTATTTAATGAAGACTGCTCAGCGCTTTTTTTAGGATCTGTTTCTGTGGTAAGCTTTAAAGCAAGATTAATAAAGGTTTTATATAGAGTTACATAAGATTGGTATTTTTCAGCTTGCTCTAGACTATGAATTTTCGTCGATAAAATTTCATTTAACGATGCTAAATCTATGGTGGATTTTGAATTCAATTCCATGTTCTATTCTCCTTTATAGTTTTTATTGTTCTTAATTAAAGACACCAAGATCCTATACAGACTATATATGGCTGCGCCTCACCGGAAGCTAAAAAAGATTGTTGGGAGTCTTGAGAGGATTCTAGTGATCCATAAATTTCATTTGAAAGTTTTATACTAAGATCTCTGTTTAATTCAGCATCTTTATTTGTTGGAAAAGATATTAGATATTCACATAGTTTTACACCGTTTTCTACTGCTTGAATTTGTTTTCTGCAAGCATCGGTACTAGCCATAATTTTCCCATCAAGCTTTTTATATTCATCTTCTGCAATATGCAAAGCTGCGAATACATTGTCTTGATAACATTTTTGCTTGGTTTGCCCAAGTAGTTCATTGGTTGCGGTTGCGATAAGTGTGCGGGTAGCATCGGTATGGTTAGAGTCGATTACTATTTTTATAAAACAATCTTCATTAGCTTGCTTGGTAGTAGAATACTCATCCAAACATTCTTTAACCTTCTTTTTAATTTCTTCATTAGGTTTTATATCTTTTATATCTGTCGAAGAGTTTATAGCTTTGTATGATTTATCTAGTAAGTGTTTTTTTATGCTTGTAATGTCAATGATTTTGTTAATCTTTCCCAATATGAAGTCCTGCACTCCTTTTGGTGCTTCAGATCCGTATCCAACTCTACTATTAAATCTAAATCCTAAATCTGGCTCAAAATTTATTGACATAGTCTTTTCAAGGAAACTTTTATCTAGCGGTTTAATGGACAGAAAAAGTTCTTTTGGTGTTTTTTGTAATCCTAGGTGTTGCTCACCCACTCCTAAAGCTTGCTTAGCCAGATTTACTGCTGAGTGATAGTTTGTAGAATCAATATATTCTTGATTTTTGGATAAGATGAATAACAGCCTTGTTGCTGTTTGTTCTTTAGGAGTTAATTGATTATATGCTGCATAAAAATACTCATCTGGCATATCATTAAGTTCTTTAAAAATACCAAGGCTTGCTTTTACAAAAGCTTGATATTTTTGAACTTGTCCAATGTATTCTTCTCTGTCAGATAAAGCTTTCTTTAGTTTTTCCAAATTAACAGAAGAATTTGCTGCCATATATACCCTAGATATTGTTAAACGACGCGGAGCATATAGAAAGACAATGTTGAGTGCAATTTATTTTTCAAATATTTTAAAGATTTTATTAATCTTTTGATTAGGCGTATTTTAAATCTTGTATAGCCTGTATAAATGGTGCTCCAGTTTTGGCCTTTACTTCTTCTAAACTAGTATTAGGGGCTAGTTGTATTAGATAAAGCTTGTTTTCAATAATATCAAAAATTGCGTGGTCTGTTATTATTCTGTTCACAACATTTTTACCTGTAAGTGGTAATGTGCATTTAGGTAATATTTTAGGTGAACCATCTTTTGCAACTAGATCCATAATTACAACAACACGCTTTACTCCTGCAACCAAATCCATTGCTCCGCCCATACCTTTTATCATTTTTCCTGGTATGCACCAATTTGCCAAATCTCCTTCGGCAGAAACTTGAAGCGCCCCTAAAACAGTGAGGTCTATGTGGCCGCCACGAATCATCGCAAAAGACTCTGCGCTGTTGAAATAGCTGCTTGTTGGGAGTTGGGTTATTGTCTGTTTTCCTGCGTTTATTAAATCTGGGTCTACCTGTTCCTTTGTAGGGAAGGGACCCATACCTAACATTCCGTTCTCGCTTTGTAATACTATATCCATTCCCTTCGGAACGTGATTAGCTACATCTGTTGGAATGCCAATTCCAAGATTAACATAATATCCATGCTTGAATTCTAATTGTGCAGTGATGGCGCACATCTGATGGTGATTCCATGTCATGACTAAATATCCTCGTTAGCAGTTGCAAGTGTTAGGCGTTCAATTCGTTTTTCAAATTCCCCTACAAAAAGTCTTTTTGTATATATGCTTGGTGTATGAATATTATCTGGATCTAGCTGTCCAACTTCTACAATTTCTTCTGCTTCTACAATGGTTACTTTTGCAGCTGTCGCCATAATGGGGTTAAAGTTGCGTGCAGTTTTTCTATAAACCAAATTTCCATCCTTGTCTGCCTTCCAGCATTTTATAATTGCTAGATCAGCAAAAAAAGATTCTTCCATAATATATTCTTGTCCGTTGAAGAATCTAACTTCTTTTCCTTCTGCAACTTGAGTTCCTGCTCCTGTTTTTGTATAGAATGCAGGAATGCCAGCTCCGCCTGCGCGAATTTTTTCTGCAAGAGTTCCTTGGGGTAAAAGCTCTACTGCAAGCTCGCCAGAAAGGAGCTGTTTTTCAAATATCTTGTTTTCTCCAACATAAGAAGAAATCATTTTTTTAATTTGGTTTTCTTTGAGTAAAATACCTAAGCCAAAATCATCTACGCCGCAATTATTGCTAATTACAGTCAGGTTCTTCACTCCTGATTCTTGGATGGCTTGTATAGAATTTTCTGGAATTCCGCAAAGACCAAATCCTCCTGCCATAATAGTCATGTTATCATGTAATAATCCTTTTAGAGCTTCTTTGGCATTCTTATATATTTTATGCATCAGAATTTTACCTATAACTTTTATACGGAAGTAATTTATAGTCTTTCACCAATACTGCAAGTGCTATTACTTAAATATAAAAAAGTTAGTTTCCATAAACTAAGCTATATGTAGATTTGTTTCCTACATTTTCATATTGCTTTTCAAGCCAATCTTCTGCTGCTTGGCGGCCAACTTCTTTTAGGTATAGAAGAAAATCCCAATCTGCATTCATCTTACTTGTTCTGCCAAAAGTAGACATTATTTCTTCGTTGCCAATCATATGCAATCGTATCGCGCGATATTGAACTTCTTCTTTAAGTTGGCTTCTTGAGATTAAGTCATTCATGATTTCAATTCCTTTCATCTCTTTGATCAGAGCGGTATTAAAGCTAATTTCATTGGCACGATCTATGATATCAGGAATACTTGTTGGGGTTTCTTCTAAATAGAAAGGGGTTACCTGAACAATAACGACATCAGAAGTTTTAGTATCATATATCAATGGTGATAATGCAGGGTTTCCAGAAAAGCCACCATCCCAATATTTTTCTCCATCTATTACCACTGTCTGTGCAACATATGGTAGGCACGCAGATGCTAATAATACTTTTGTGTCTATTTCTTCGCACTTAAAGACTTTGATCTTGCCAGTCTTTAAGTTTGTAGCGTTTACAAATAGTTTTATTTTGTTGTTCTTATGTAATTCTTCGAAATTAATTATCTCATTGAGAATGTCCCTGAGAGGGTTTACATCGAAAAAGTTTAGTTGGTATGGTGAGAAAAAATGTCTCATCATATCCGCAGCTTGAATAAAGGGTGATGCACCTACTGCATTCATACCCATCATCTTATCAAAGAAATTAGCTTGCATAGGTGATAAAGACATTGATATGCTTACTTTTTTCCAAAACTCTTCTAGAAGTTTTTTAGCTGTTTCTTTCCCGCCTTTTGATAGGCCGTAAATAAAAACAGCTGCATTCATTGCCCCAGCACTAGTTGCAGAGATGGCGTCTATATTTATATTTTCTTCTTCAAGTAATCTGTCTAATACACCCCAAGTGAATGCCCCATGAGCTCCACCACCTTGAAGTGCTAAGGATAGGGATTTTTTAACTGTCGCGTGAATTTCTTTCTTCTTCTTTACTTTCATGACTCAGCTAGATTAAAATCGACTTCTAATAAGGTAACATCATTTTTAGTGAAAGTTCAATGTACTTAGCTCCAAAAAGTTTATATAGCAGATTTTTATTGATAATAGTTTTGCCTATTATCATTTTGCAGTTAATAACTACCTATATTTTTTATCAAAGACATTGGGAGAACGTCTCGGAGAGAATGAAGATATCTTTAATCGGAAACTTCTCTGCCTTGATATCGCTAATTAATGATAATGAGTTGAGACAAGCGGAGAGCGTATCAAAGCTATTAGATGTTACTTTGACTTTTTATAAGGAAGAGAAAATTTATAGCTATGTCCATCATCCTCTTCTTACAGATAGAGATCTTAAGGATTTTTCAAAAAAAATAAAAAAACAAATCCCTTATGAATCTGAAACTTTTTATGTAAATGGTAATTCTGAGATTCTAGTTTACTTCCAGTTGAAGAATGGGACTCTTGAGCTGGCATTTTCAAATAAAAAATTTCAAAGTCCCACGACATTTGTTTTTATCAGTTGGGTGGCTGGATCTGCATTTTTATTACTGCTAATTGCCATAGTATTTATGAAGAATCAGGTGCGTTCTATATTAAATTTAGCTGATGCAGCAGAAAGATTAGGTAAGGGGCTAGAGAGAACAAAATTCAAACCTTCTGGCGCTACCGAAGTTAAGAAAGCTGGTTGGGCTTTTCTTAGGATGCAGAAAAGAATTCAAAGGCAAATTCAACATAGAACAGAATTGTTATCTCATATCTCTCATGATTTAAGAACGCCGCTCACAAGAATTAAACTTGCTGTTGCAATGATGAAAGATTCTAAGACTTCGATTGAGATGTCGAAAGATATTATCGATATGGAGAAATTAATCGAATCTTATCTGCATTTTGCTAAAGAAGAAGGGAATGAAGAAAGTCAATTAATGAATTTAGTAGAAATTATAAGGCAAATAAAAGATTCAACTAAAGATGAGAGGTTATATTTGAATATTCATTCCCAATTCGCATTTGTTTATATTAAACCTCAGGCTTTTAAAAGAGCTATAACTAATTTAATTAATAATGGTTTGAAATACTGTAAATCAAAAGTAGTAATTAATGTAAAAAAAATGGAAAATCACTTGAGCATTTCCATCAGCGATGATGGAAATGGTATTCCAAAAAAATATTGGAAATCCATATTTAAGCCATTTTTTAAAATTGATCCTAAAAGTGAAGGGTTCGGTCTTGGAATGGCGATTGTGAAAACAATTATATATAATCATGGGGGCTATATTAAATTAGCAAAGAGTCAGTTTGGTGGTTTGAGAGTGTTGATAAAATTACCTCTATGAAAAATAAAATAAATATTATTTTCGGGGCTACAGCTTCTGGTAAAACCAAACTAGGAATAGATCTTGCCAAAAAACTTGATGGTGTTGTTGTAAATTATGATTCAATGCAGATTTATAAAGAAATACCAATAATAACTGCGCAGCCATCGGAATCTGAAAAAGATGGCGTTGAACATCTATTATTTGGTCATATTAGTTGTGACCAGAAGTATTCGGTTGGTAAATGGTTAGGGGAGGCGGTTCCTTTGATAAAGGAGATAATAAATAATAAAAAGACACCCATACTAGTAGGCGGTACTGGAATGTACATAAAAACACTTATGGATGGCTTGCCAGCAATTCCTGATATTTCTTTGGATATTAAAAGTAAGGTATCAAGTTGGAAAAAAGTTTTAACTACAAAAGAGCTTCACGATAAGCTTGAGGAATATGATCCAGCAATCGCTGGAAAATTAAATATTAATGATTCTCAGAGAATTCAAAGGGCGCTAGAAGTGTTTTTGCAGACTGGTAAGTCTTTGTTGGTGTGGCAGAAAGAAGATAATGCTACTTATTTTCCAAATGAAATTTTTAATATCATTAAAGTCGAAAAACCCCGTGAAGTTATTTATGAGAATATCGATAAAAGGTTTTTGCAAATGATTGAGATGGGAGTTGTTGATGAGGTGCGCGCAGTATATAATAAGTATGGAAATGTAGGCTATCCAAAAGCTTGTGGTCTTTATGAGATTATCTCATATTTAAATGGTGATATAACTTTGAATGAGGCTATCGCAAGGTCTCAACAGATATCTAGAAACTATGCAAAAAGACAAATTACATGGATGAATCATCAAGTTGTTGAAGGTAATAATAGCTAAAGCCTTTTTCACTAATAATAATCTATGTACAAAAAGTTCATAAAAGTTAAACTTTTTACTTGAACAAAACAGACAAAGAGTATAAATATAGTGACTCATTAGCGACCCCTTCGTCTAGCGGTTAGGACATCACCCTTTCACGGTGGTAACGCGGGTTCGATTCCCGCAGGGGTCGCCATTTCATATCGATCGAATCTGGTCAGGTAGCTCAGTCGGTAGAGCAAAGGATTGAAAATCCTTGTGTCGGCGGTTCGATTCCGCCCCTGACCACCATTCGGAATTAGGGGTTAAAATATACAAGTAATAAAGAAGCCTTGATCAATGTCTTTGACAGTGGTTGTTTCTGTCGAGTTTAGGATTGTGGTTATTGAAATTCTCAACAAAGTATTCTAGATGGCTCTAATCTCATTGTTTTTTTTAGACTAGCTTCTTGATTCGTTTAAGAGTGCCTAAAGCAATTAGAGAATCAAGCTCGTTAAACTCTTCGAAAGTAAGAATAGAATTATGCATGAAACCCATTGAAAGATGGTGCCCTCGGTCGGAATCGAACCGACACATCCGTGAAGATACCGGATTTTGAGTCCGGCGCGTCTACCAGTTCCACCACAAGGGCCCGTGCGGCAATTAATACAGGTTTTTAATTGTGATTTCAAGATTTAGTTTATGGCACATATTAACTTCTTCTCATACGACAATTGCAGAATTAATTTCAACTCATCGCCCAGCTTTTTTCTTGTCTTGCAATTTTATTAGCTCTTTTTTCTTCTAGATCTTTTATCAACTTATCTGAAAGTTCTTTAGCCAAAACCGCTGCTTCTTCAAAGGTAGAACACATTTTACCACCAGTTTTTTCGATAGCACTTGTCAGCATTAAATTATCAGCACAACTAAATTTCTCAACCTCCTTACCATCACTTCCCCAAATTCTACCATTTGCATCTGTGGTCACATTTCCTTTATAATAGTCTTGTACGACTCTATCTTCAAATATCCTAGAATCTTCGCTATATCCAATAATTATAACATTTTTAAAGTAAGATAACGCTGACATAAAGCCTATCTCAAAAGAAGTTCCAACATCTGTTGATGGTCCATGCCATGGTCTCATATTAGCTAAAATAACTCCGACTCTTCCTTCAGAGCAAATATCTTGCATAATTTTTTCATTGTTAGCTGCAATGGTTTGTGCAGCAAGTTTGGGGTTTTTAAAAATCTCTGGATTCAAAATATTGTCAAAAGGAAAGTGCCCAATCATGCCAAGAGACTCAAGCAGCTTTTTATTCTTAGCGCTAATTTCGAGAGCTTCAGGATAAAACACATCTGGGCCTGCTAGGTATACATGCACTTCTGGCCTTTTAAAATCTTCTGAATTTACTCCTGTCACTTGCGCTACCCAACTTCCAGCATTTGAAGAAGCTTCTTGCTCTGCTTGAATATCTTTTAAATTAGCCTTTAGTTGTACTAAATCTGTCCATGGTTTTTTGTTTGGGTTGTTTTGCATGCTACATCCTTTTTAATTTTTTAGTTAAACGTTTAAAATTAATACAGACTATATTATTCTTTTCAACATCAATATTTGGCATTATATTTCAGCAAAAAGACATATGACTAAAATTATAGGAATTCTTAATTTCACACCTAATTCCTTTTCACAAGATGGTAAGTTGGGCGATGCTGCCGCAGCTATAAAATATCTAGAAAAACTTTTCAGAGATGGTGCAGATATTGTGGATATTGGCGCCGAAGCCACGTCATACGGCGCAAAACCTTTGACGTCTAATGAAGAATGGGAAAGGCTTGCACCATTATTATTAGAAGCTCCAAGAGAAAACATAAGCATCGACAGTTATCATTATGAAACTATTAGCAAAGCTATAGACCTAGGATACAACTTTATTAACGATGTTTCAGGTGGCAAAGATGAACGCATATTAAAACTTATCGCCGCTAACCCACATGTGAAATATGTGTTGATGCACTGCTTAGTACTCCCAGCAAATAGAGACGTAAGAATCAAAGAAGTTTCAGAAATCTATTCATGGGCGAAAGCTAATATAGAAAGATGCTTTGAATTTGGTATAAGGCGCGAACAACTTATATTTGATCCTGGATTAGGCTTTACAACATACCCTAAGCAATCACTTGAAATCATTAAGAATTGCGAACTTTTGAAAAGGTTTGGTGTGGAAACTTATATTGGCCATTCCCGCAAAACTGTATTCGAGGAAATAACGCCACTTCCACCTGCAGAGAGGGATTTAGAAACTGTGGCTGCATCATTATACATGTATGGGAAAGTGGATTATATAAGAGTACACAATGTTGAAATGCACCGCCGCGCATTTAATGTCTGGAGTAAAGTTGTGGCTTAAGGTATATTGATTCTAAATTGCGATATTTTATATGTCAGATCTACTACTCGAACTATTTTCAGAAGAAATCCCTGCGCGAATGCAAGTTGCCGCTGCAGAGCAGTTGCAGACTCAAATTAAGAATAAACTTGAAGCAGAGCTTGCGTTCAATTGTACGGCCGAATGTTGGGTGACACCACGCAGAGTAGGTATATATATATTAGGCATACCAGCAACACAGAAAGAGAGTATTGAAGGGTTAAGAGGGCCAAAAATTTCTGCTCCAGCACAAGCTCTGGAAGGGTTTTTAAACAAAAACTCTCTTACCAAAGATCAACTTGAGCAAAGAGGAGAATACTACGTTGCTAATGTAAAAAAAGGTGGTGGTAAAGTAAGTGATGTTCTTCAAAAATCAATCGAGGAAGTACTGAATAAATTTGTTTGGCCGAAATCAATGAAGTGGGGGGGAAATCAAACTCGTTGGGTTAGACCACTGCAAAATATTCTAGCCATATTCGATAGCAATGTTCTAAAAGTGCAGTTTGCTGGTTTAATAGCAAATGATAGTACCTTTGGTCATAGATTCCACTCACCAAAAGCTATAAGCGTAAGCAGCTATGACGATTATAAAACCAAACTCGCACAAGCCAGTGTAATGTTACAGACAGAGGATAGAAAAAAATCTATTCTCTCACAAATCGAAAAAGCTTTAAGTGGTAAAAATTTAAATCTTGTAAAGGATGAAGGACTTTTAGATGAGGTTGCAGGCTTGATTGAAAATCCTTTTGTACTGCTAGGTTCAATAGAGCAAAAATTTATGGCTTTGCCGCGTGAAGTTATGGTTATTACTCTCAGACATCACCAACGTTACTTTATGCTAGAAGATTCAAAAGGAAATTTAGCTCCTCACTTCATAATAGTTTCAAATACAACTACAGATGATAATGGCGCGGAGATAATTCATGGTAATGAAAAAGTTCTAAAAGCTCGTTTATCTGATGCGAGCTTCTTTTATGAACTTGATAAAAAGACTAAGCTTGAAGATTTAGTTCCAGCTTTGAAAAAATTGACTTTTCATGAAAAGCTTGGAACTGCACATGATAAAATGCAAAGTGTTTTAAAAATTACGCCTGACGTTGCAAAATTCTTTGGCGTTGATTCAGAAAAATTAAAAAGAGCGATTACACTTTCAAAAGCTGATTTAGTTTCCAACATGGTTAAGGAATTCCCAGAGCTGCAAGGGGTAATGGGCTATTACTACGCACAACATAATGGCGAAGATAAGTCAGTAGCACTGGCCATAAAAGAACATTATAAGCCGCAAGGCCCTAGTGATTATACACCATCTGAACCACTAAGCGCTGCTGCTGCCGTATGCGATAAGCTTGATACTTTAAATTTAATGTTTTCAATTGATATAAAACCTACTGGTTCTAAAGACCCTTTTGCTTTGAGGCGTGCCGCTAATGGTATCATTAGAATAGTTGGCGAAGCAAAGTTGCCAGAGTTCTTAACGCTTCCAATAATCCGTGAAGATGTAAAGGAATTTATATTAGAACGCAATGTAAAATCTTAACAACCTGAAATTTAACAAATATTTAACATTTGGAAGCCTGATTTCATGGTATAATTCTCTCTAAGTTAACAAACTGAAAGGGATTTATGTTTAAGAAAGCTGTTTTAACTATTTGTTTATTATCGCTTACTGCGTGTGGAGCTGGTTCAGGATACCGTCCAATCGTTGATGGCAAGAATGCGAAATATGAATCTGACCTTTCGGCTTGCCAAGGGTTAGCTGCTCAACGTGAATATATGAATGATGATTCGAAAATAGAGACAGGACTTGCTGCTGGCGCTGGTGCTTTAGGTGGTGCTGCAATTGGAGCAGGAAGTGGTAATACTGGAGAAGGAGCTATTGCAGGACTTGTTGTTGGTGCGCTGGCTGGAGCGGTTGGAAGTTCAATGAAAGATAAAGAAGAACAAAAATCAATTGTTATCAATTGCATGAGAGGCCGTGGCCATAAAGTGATTGAAGATAATCCAAGAAAAGCCGGAAGATATTAATTAGTATTGATTTTATTTTAAAAAAAGTTGTACTTTGGTATTACATTGTACGACTTTTTTTATGTCACAAGATTATAAAATTTTATCAGACCAAAAACTAAAAAATGAGGCTTTAGCAGAATCCCTGTCGACGCTTCCCAGCTATAAAAACGTCTCATTAGAGCAGATAAAGGAAATGTATGCTAAATCTGAAAAGCTAAATTCTAATATGTCTATAGATGAATTTGTACAAGAATTTAGTGTTAGACTATCAGAACTTAAAATTTTCCACGATCAGTATATTTCTAATACAAAATCATTCGCCGACATTGCAATTGGGGGGCCAAAGAATATAAGCGAGGTAGCCTTAATGGAGGCTGCATGCTCTTTACTTAGCCCAGATGAATTTCAAGATGCCATAGTTACAAGAAAAAGTGTATCTGATGTGTTCTCAATGATAGATAAAAGTAAGGCAAAGAAAATTACAAATGACATAATTTTACAACGTCACGTTCAATTGCAACAAGAGTTACAAAGCCAACAACAACCCAAAACTGTTTGGCAAGACAAGGTAGCTTCTCAAAAAGGGCTTGATCAACCTAATTTTCCAAGTAGATCCAAGTAAATGGAAACTAGCCAAGACCCGATAGAATTTGTTGTGGCTGCTTTCTTTCGAATCTGACCCATTGGCAAACCAAATCGCCCCCAGCTAATTTCCGATAGTATTTTGCAAGTTTATTGAGTATATCGCAAGTCTTTTCTTAAAGAATTAACCTTCGATATAAGAAAGCCAATCACATAATGTGCTAGCAGCATTCACTAAGGCTTCTGAATTTTGATATGCACAATAACCTACCGCCCCACAACCAGCTACGATCATTAGAGGTGTTGAATTTTCACATATAAAATCGTATGCAAAACTATATCCAGACTTGATAGCTGGCATCGCTGAGTTATAGGTTGTATTAAATCCATATTCTCCATATTCAATTATTTGAGAACGAACCCCAGAATATAATTCCTTTATTGCAATACCCGTTATTGCGCTTGTTATATTTTTCTTTATTGAGCTTGTATCAATAGACATTTTATCCCCCTAAATTGTATTGAACATCGATTATTATAGCCGATTTTTTAATGCGTATCAAGTCTTAAGAGGTTGTTTTATATTAAATATTTGTTAAATTAAAGGGTGTCACGAGCGAACCCATGACACCCCAACAAGATTAAAATCTATCTCTGCATACCAACAACAGCTTCAGATACAATCGCAAAATTACTTCTACTTTGAATAAACCCTGCTGCCAATCCAACTAAGCCTGTAATCATGGCGGAACCAAAATTTAGTCCTTTAATATAATCACCGCCTACAATTGCTGGAACGGATTGAATTGCTGTCATGCCAAAAGCAACAGCAAGTCCAGCCAAAGCACCGCTGCCAAATACATTTTGATCTGGAGTACCATTTTTAAGTAGACCAGCAACTCTGTATAGAGCAACAGAAGCTGAGGAACCTATTCCATATCCAACAGAAGCTGCTAGCAATAACGGAACTGGAACTATGTCTTTAGCCATTGAAGCAATTGTGACCACTCCTAATAATCCTGCAGCTGTATAAATTTGTGTCTTTGTTAAACCTTGTACTTCTGCTGGTGGATGTGGTTGATTTCTATCTATCATAATAATTATCTCCTTATTTTATATTTTAAAGAACACTAAACAGTATTCAGAACGAATGGGTTTATACTCCGCGCCACATTATTAATCAATGTTTATTTTTGTAAATCTTAAAATATTTTTGTGCTAACTTCGTCACAAACAATATTTATATATCTAACAGCGCTCTGACTTTCTCTAAAGCAGTATCAATACCTTTTATATCCGTTCCACCAGCTTGAGCAAATTCTGGTCTACCGCCACCACTGCCACCAACTTCTTTGGCAGCTTCTTTAATAATTTCGCCAGCTTTTAATTTACCAGTTAAATCATTTGTCACGAACACTACTAGTGAAACTTTATCGTCATAAACAGAAGATAGTGCGATCACGCCACTTTTGATTTTATTTCTTAAAGCATCAACCACGCCTTTTAATTCTGATGGCGGAATTCCTTCGAGTTTTTTGCATAAAAATTCTACGCTTCCAACCATTTCAGGCTTAACGTCATTTGAAAGAATGCTTTTAAGTCTGAAATCACTGAGATCTTTTTCCAGCTTTTTCTTTTCATCTTGAATTGCTGTAATACGCGTTAGTAAATCGCCTTCTGCACATTTGAAGATTGCCGCCGCTTTTTTCAGATTCAATTCTTTGGAATTTACATAATCAAGTGCAGCGATACCTGTTAAAGCTTCAATACGTCTAATTCCAGAAGCGATTGCTTCTTCCGAAACAATTTTAAATAGACCAATATCGCCTGTAGCACTTACGTGGGTACCGCCACAAAGCTCTAATGATTCCCCCATGGAAACCACACGAACTTCAGCGCCATACTTCTCACCGAACAATGCCATAGCACCTGCTTCAATCGCTTGCTCAGGGGTTTTGATATCTGTATTAACTTTGTTATTTGTTATAACCATATTATTCACTTTAGTTTCAACGATAGAAACTTCTTCAGACGTTAGCGCTCTCTGATGAGCAAAGTCAAAGCGGAGTCTTTCTGGTGCAACTAATGAACCTTTTTGCACGACTGTTTCGCCGAGTGTATCTCTCAACGCTTTATGTAACAAATGAGTCGCCGAGTGATTTGCACGAATTTTATTTCTGCGTGCACTATCTACATTTAAGTGAACAGTCTGACCTACTTTTATCTCACCGATTACTTTTGTCTGATGTCCAAAAATTGTGCCAGCATATTTTTTAGTGTCTAGCACTTCGGAATTTTCTATCATTCCAGTATCACCCATCTGCCCACCAGATTCTCCATAAAATGGTGTCTGGTTAAGTATAATAATTGCTTCGGCATTTTTAACAGAATCAACTCTCTTACCATCTTTGATAACTGCTTTAACAATTGCTTCACTGCTTTCCACGTTATAGCCAAGGAATTCAGTTGCTCCAACATCTTCATATACTTGGAACCAAATTTCATCTGTAGCTTTTTCACCTGAGCCAACCCAAGCAGCGCGAGCTCTTTTTTTCTGCTCTTGCATTTCTGCATCAAAGGTTTTTTGGTCTACAGTTATTTCGCGAGCACGCAATATATCGCAGGTTAAATCTAATGGGAAACCATAGGTATCATAAAGTTTGAATGCAGTTTTTCCATCAAACACACTTCCAGCTTTAAGGCCTTCCGATGTTGTACCGAGTAATTTCATTCCATTATCTATGGTCTGTCTAAATCTCTCTTCTTCAATCTTCAATGTTGAAGTAATTACTGCTTCAGCGCGACGAAGTTCAGGATAGGTATCACCCATTTGGCCAATTAATGTCGGCACTAATCTGAATAGAAGGGGTGTTTTACAACCAATCATGTGGGCATGCCTAATTGCACGTCTTAAAATCCTGCGCAGTACATATCCTCTACCTTCATTTGATGGCATAACACCATCGGCAATAAGGAAGCAACCTGAACGCAAGTGATCTGCAATTACGCGATGTGAAGTTAAATGTTTTGTATCGCCAGAAAGATGCATCGATGCATCAATTATATTTTGGAACAAATCAATTTCAAAGTTGTTGAGTTTGCCTTGTAGCACAGATGAAACGCGCTCAAGCCCCATACCTGTGTCAATTGAAGGCTTAGGCAGATTTATGCGCTTACCGCCAACTTGATCTTCAAATTGCATGAATACCAAGTTCCAAATTTCAATGTATCTATCACCATCACCTTCTGGAGTCCCCGGCAATCCACCCCAAACTTTATCACCATGATCATAGAAAATTTCTGAGCATGGGCCACATGGGCCAACATCACCAGCTGACCAGAAGTTATCGTTTGTTGCAATTTTTATAATTCTATCATCAGAAAAACCTGCAACTTTTTTCCAAAGTTTGAGTGCTTCATCATCATTATGATAAACTGTGACGTATAGTTTTTCCTTATTAATTCCGAACTCTTTAGTTAAACAATTCCACGCAAGCTCAATAGCGCGATCTTTAAAATAATCACCAAATGAGAAATTCCCAAGCATCTCAAAGAATGTATGGTGGCGCGCGGTATAGCCAACGTTTTCAAGGTCATTATGTTTTCCGCCAGCACGAACGCATTTTTGCGAGGTTGCGGCAGTTTTATATGGAGGGGTTTCAACACCTGTAAAATAATTTTTAAACTGCACCATGCCAGCAGCAGTAAACATCAGAGTTGGGTCATTATGTGGAACAAGCGGGCTCGAAGGCACGACTGCGTGACCATTCTTCTTAAAAAAGTCTAAAAAAGTACTGCGGATTTGATTTACTTGCATATGGTTAAGGTGATTATTTGCAGATAATCTAGATCATAATTAATATTTTTTCAATCTATAAGCTCCGAGCGCCCGCTCTCTATTCTTTTGAAGCTCTCATACACCTTAATTGGGTTTAGACATGCTATCTCGCACATGTTCATAAAAGCTGGATTATCTAATCTTACAAAAGCTTTGGCATATTTTTTTAATCTAATGCTTGTGGCTTTTTTAGAATTTGAAAAAGCATCAACAAAAAGTTGGTTTATACCAGCTTGCCACAATCTTCTTAGCCTACTAATCTCGTCCTCCGCTGTTGATTTGCTAATTTCATGAATAGGTATGTTAAAGTAATCGTCTGAACTTATCGGCATATCACCCCCCAAGATTGATCTTGGAAAGGGAATATATAGTATAATTCTGAAACTTACAAGTCCTTTTGTAATAAATTCTTAATATTTATGTATTGCAGTGCAAAAACACACAATTACAAAAATATTTCCAAAATTAACCAAAAATTAACCTCTCATAGGTAAACTGATATTTGGTAGAATTTAATTATGGCTGCTATATGGCAAAAGAAAAAGCTCAAGAATTGATGGGAAAACTAAGTAATGTTAATGCTGCTGATCATTCTAAAATAGCCAAAGAGTACAAAGCAGATGCCTTGGATATGATAAAAGAACTTTATGATATCATGATCAATAAAGACACAAAAGCAGATGATTTTCAAACAGCCTATCTCGCAGCAAGACAATTACAGGCATTACTGGAAGAAAAAGTAAAAAGTCCATCATTAATATTGCCTTTGAACAAGCTAGTGACCGCTATAAAGGAAAACGAAGATATCGCAAAAGACAGAGGTGTAATTGGGAAGCTTAGAGCATTAAGAATGCGAGAAATTGTTTCAGATTTTATATCTCGAGTCCCCACTTTTGAAGGCAATATAGCATCGAATCTAGGAATTCAGCCGCAACGAATGGATACTTCAAAATTACCAAGTGTAGATGACTTAATCAAAAAAATGCTCAGCGACCCAGAAAAACAAAAAAATATCAGAGATCTTTTGGCAGCGAACAATATTAATCCTAATGATCTTCCAGATGTTCCTGAGAATTTAAGAAATCGCGCGACTGATCGTCTAAGCCAAAACCAAAAATATGCAAGCCAAGATTCAAATTCTGGTGTTTATCGTGGAGCCGACCCTGCTAACCGCTACTCTAATGGCAGTATGGATCCATCTGGCGGAGAAGCTGGTCAAAATGTTGCTACACCTAGGGAAGGAGTGGTTGGTAGATATAAAAGCGACAACCAATATGGAGTTTTGCCTTTGTCAAAGTCTCCAACTAGTCAATACGATGCATTACAGTTGGTGGACAGAGATGCTTTAGCAGCAGCAGAAGCAAGAGCCCTACCAAATCCTCCAAGTTCTGGAAATTCAGCATCTAATGTAGCTCCAGAAGTACCAAAAGAAGCTGTAGCAAATGCAAAAGCAGCGCTTGCGGCTGCAGTTAATAAATCTGAAAGTGCTGTGAAAACCGCCGCAGCTAAAAGAGCAGAAGCTGCAGCTGCTGAAATAGCGCAAGGCGCAACAGATGGAAAGTCAGTAGTACAAAGAAGAATAGGGGAAGAACAAACACAAACTCTTAACTGGCAAAGTAATCCAGTATATGAAGGGACAGCAGACAAAGCAGCCGCAAGAGCAAAAGCCAAACAAGAAGAAGAGCAAGCAAGAATTGATGGATTTAAAATAGCAGAAATTAAAAACGTAGAAGCTCCTCAGCGTCAAAAAGCAGTAGTTGCACAACCACAGAAATTTGAAGTGACGCAAGTTGGGATGGCTCAACAAATACCTACTGCAGAGCTTGTAGCACAACCTCAAAAAGCAGTAATTACAAATCCTGCTGCAGCTGATACTCAAACAAAGCTTCGTTATCCTTTAAAACTTACCGATGAACTCAATCAATTTGAAAATAATAAGACTGGGGAAATAACAAGGGTTATTCTATCTTCGATCTTGGCAAACATAGGCATGCCGACCGATGAAATAACTAGCCTTTTAGACAGTGCGACTCCAGATTTGAAAGCAAACGTCGATAACCAACATATATTCAGACTTGTAAGAATGGCTGAAGATGTTGTTAAACAAACTATAATTCTTAAAGATGGAGCAAAACTTACAGAAGAGCAAAAAGCGGATCTATATACAAATATCAATTCTAAAATCCAAGATAAAGCAAACAACATACTCAGAAAAGTTGGTCTAAAAGCGATTGCAAATGAAGATTTCATTGCAGAAAATTATTATGACATTAATGCAATTAGAGCAGATGGCCTTGAAAGAGGTAATAAAATGCTGGAACGAGGCTTGGATACACCAGTAGCATGGAAGGATTTCTTAGTAAGTGCAATAAATGATGATAGAGACTATGCAAATGAAATACTCAAAAAACATGCAACCCAAGGCTTAGATAAACCCGACGAATATAGTTTCTCTGGCCGTATGAAATTTTTTGGAGGCGTAGGTACGGTTGGCGCACTTTCATTTGGCTTAGCTCAACTATTCTTCCCACCATTAGCTTTTATAGGTTCTTTACTACTTGTATTTGCATTTGTCGGTGCTGTACTTACTGTGGTTGCCGAAGTAGTAAAAATAGTAATAAAGCTTGTAGAGCAAGTCATGAAGCTCTGCCTTGGATTGATGAAATTAGGCATGGGGCTTTTAACTGGTATAACAGATGTTCTAAAAGCTCCAGTAATTGCATTGATGAATAGAAATAGGGATAAAGAAAATCAAATAGATTACTTCGCACTGACAAAAAATACCATGAAAGGAATGGATATAGTAACCCGCGAAATTCTAGGTAGCCCGAAAGAACCAAGCAGAGTTTATAAAACAAAAGATGAGGAAAAATTCTTAAAGGATAGATCATCTTTAACTGGTAAACTTGAAGAAAAAAGCGGCGGCAAGGTTTTAGTTCAAAACAACCAAAAAGCAATTGAAGCAGCAAAACAACAGCAGCAACAATTAATAGCACAACAAAACAATCAAAGAACTATAGAAGCTGCACGACAACAGGCTATAACTACAAAAATCGAGCCTCAACAATTACAAATAATTGATGCACTAAAAGCACAAAATGCGGTTATAGGTCAACTACCACCTATACCAACCCGCGCTCCTGCTGTTGGTAGTCAAGACGACATTGCACTTAGAGCAGGTGGGGGTGAACAACAAAGAAGAGAGCAACTAACTGACACTCCACAATCCGCTAGACCAGCGACAGCAATGGATCTAGCTAGAGCCAATCCAGAAATAGCGGCTGCCACTAGACAAAGACAGGCTGAAGCAGAAGCAGCAAGAGCAGCTACGGCCAAACCTACAACACCACCTCCAGGCACAAGTTTTACCTTGCCACCTGTTGTGCCAGCGGCTAAATCTCCTGAAGCACCAAAACCACTAACAAAAGAGCAACGTGATAATTGGGAAAAAACAAGAGATGTGCATGCACAAAAAGCGCAACAAGCAAAAGTAAATTTAACCGCTTTAAACCAAGATATTCAAAAATTTCATGATGCAGTAAATGCAGCTGGCACTTTGTATAGTGGTAACCCTGAGGTAAAAGAAAAAGTTTTACTAAAGATCGGGCAAGATCATAACATTGGCGAGCTGTCAAAACGACAAGCCGAGCTAAATAAACAAGTAGAAGAAGGTGAAAAGATGGTTAAAAAAGCTGAGCAAAAACTAGCAGAAGATAGAAGGCTTGTAGAGGACATAGCTGCGAAAGCGCCAAAGTCACCATCAGAAATGTCTCTAAGGGAACATCACGCTATAATTTTAGGAGCGCTGTCGTCATCTACATCTCCCGCTGGGGCAACAGGAAGATCAGCGCATACCGATAGATTATCAACGCGCTCAAGTGATGGTAGTGGTGGGGTCGGGTCACCATAATAACAAACTATCGGATTTTCCTCTTATGCTCGTCATAGGTTTTTGAGAAAGCATGGCCGCCGCTACCATCAGCAACAAAATACAAGTAGTCTGTTTTTTCTGGGTTAAGAGCCGCAGTTATAGATTCTCTGCTTGGGTTACATATTGGGCTTGGCGGCAACCCTTGAGTAACATAAGTATTGTAAGGTGAAGCAAATTTCATATCTTCTGAAGTCAACTTATATTCGTAATCTGTCTCGCCATTTTTTAAAGCGTAAATAACAGTTGGGTCTGCCTGCAAAGGCATTCCTATTCGCAACCTATTATTAAATACAGAAGAAACAATGGATCGCTCAGCCGATAGTCTGGTTTCTTTTTCAATTATTGAGGCAAGCACTAAAGCTTCTTGTTTATTTTTTACTACGGTATCTGATGATCTTCTTTCCCATGCAGCATTTAAAAATTCATTCATAGCTTTTGTCATAGCTGATATAATGTATACCCTTGTTTCCCCATAATAATAATTATAGGTGTCTGGCATCAAACTTCCTTCAGGGATTGGTAGGACTATATCGCCCTCCAAACCATATCCATCTCGAATGACTTTAAATATCTGATAATTTGTAAACCCCTCTGGAAAAGTAAGCTTTCTAACATAGCGCTCACCCTTTAATATCTTTCTAAAAACGCCCGATAGATTTAGCCCTTCCTCAAATAAATACTCACCCGGCTGTATGTATTTACTTCTTTTAAGATGCAAATAAGCGAAAGCTTTGAACACTATAGAATTATTAACTATCTCAGCCGCTGAAAATAAATCCGCGACATCACTTGTTGAAATGTTTTTTGGTATAATGATTATGATTTCAGTCTCTAGTTTATCACCATAATAGAACTTATAAGCAACAGTAAGCACCCCCCCAGATAGTAGGAATAAAATTGTAAAAATAATACTAAAGACCCTAACCAAGAAATTTATCAACAACATTAACTTGTTCAAAAACTACCTGAAAATTAAGAAAATAAAAAGAGGGAATTTTAGATGGTGTTTATAAGATTGGAATTAGATGAGTGTTATTAGAAGGATAGTCTTGATAATTACATTTGACAGGTTTTAAAATCCACTTAGCATTTTGAAATCAAACCAATCAGGTTTTTCATATGCTTTCACCAACAGCTGAATATTTGAAACTTCATTCTCTAGAGCTTAATGCGCAAGTTGATCTTCCAGCAGCATCTGACAATACCATGGTAGGAAGATACTCATCACAATTACAAAACTTGCTTCAAGAAAAGAAGGTTGGGGTGGTTGGTGGAGGTGAGGTCTATCAAAAAATGATAGGACCTGCTTTAAAGTACTTAGGAATTACAGTTAATTTATTTGAACCAAATCAGCAAATTGCAAATAATTTTGGGGAAGAGAGGCTGAGAGAAATTTGGTTTATGCCAGAAAAAATTCCCGTATTTATTTTGTCTCCAAATAAATTTCATGTTGATCAAACAGAGTATTTTACAAAAAAAAGGCAATCCTGTAGTGGTTGAAAAACCAGCTTGTCTCGCAGGTGAGGTTGATAGATTAAGAAGTGTGATATATAGCAGTACACAGCCTACTTATTGGATTGATTTTAATCATATGATGGCGCGATCTTTCATAGCTCTTGCAGGAGGGGTTAAAATGCCGTTTATGGATGTAGTGAATATTGAAAATGACCCAACAGGAAAAATAGCAGAATCCATTGAGAAACACATTCCATTGATAAATGGAAAAATAATTAAAATAACTGGCAGATATATACAGAAAGCTGCTGGAGCTGGTGGTACGGTTGATCATAGGCCATGGCTGAGAAGCGTGAAGGAGGGTGGTGGTGTGATTATAGATATGATGACTCGGTTATTTAATATAAGTCAGCTTATTGGTCTAAAAAACATAGAGCCTAAAACATGCGATAAGCACTCTTATGCAGGAAGGAATAATAAAATAAGACTCAGGGATATACCTAATTTGGCTGAAGATCATGCAAAAGTTACTGGAACAATGGATGGTGCGGAATTTGACTTTGAAGTTGGAAAATATGCCGCAGAAAACAATCTGCATTATACAATTGAATATGATTCTGGCGATGTTTTAAAGCTAGAGTGGCTCCCGCCAAACCGTAAGAATAGAGTTACTTGGACTAAGAATGGAGAAATTCAAGGTTCTGTATTCACAGACATTGACCCATATCTTTTGATTGTGCTAGATGCCTTAACGCATTTTCGTAAGGTGGGAATTAGTCATATGTATTTTGCGGAGCAGGTTAGCTCTGTAGCCATGATTAAAAATGCTGTAGAGCGTTCAAAATACAGGGAATATCAGAATGCAATCTAGCTAGTCTTATTACGCTTGCTTCTAATTAATTCTGCCTTCTGGCTGAAATTTACTTGTCTTGCTCTGGCAATTGACAGGGCGTCGCTATCAACATCTTCAGTGATGACGCTTCCAGCGCCGATAATAGCTCTGTCACCTACTTTTACTGGGGCAACGAGTGCTGTATTAGATCCTATAAAAGTCTCGCTTCCTATAGAGGTGGTATGTTTTGAATAACCATCATAGTTACAAAATATTGTACCAGCACCTATATTGGAGTTTTCACCAATTTGGCCATCACCTAAGTACGATAAGTGAGAGGCTTTTGTATTTTTGCCAATTTTTATTGCTTTAGTTTCAACAAAATTTCCGATGCGAGATCCTTTTTCTAGTTGTGTCTTTGGTCGTATTCTCGCAAATGGTCCAACCTTGCAGTTTTCACCAATATAAGAGCCATCAACATGAGAAAAAGATAAGATCTCAGCTCCATTATCAATTTCAACTCCTATACCTATAAAAACGTTTGGATGAATAATGACATCTCTGCCAATTTTTGTATCAATACTTAAGAAAACAGTGTTAGGGTCAATCATAGTTACCCCAGCTTTCATATGCTTGACTCGTAATCTATTTTGGATGAATTTTTCTGCTTTTGATAACTGAGATCTGTCATTAATACCCATTACTTCTTTTTCAGATGCAATAAAATATGTACATTGATATCCAAGTTTGTTAGCTATTTTAACAGAATCAGTCAAATAATATTCGCCAGCAGAATTAGAATTCGTAATTTTAGATAAGACTTCATCTATAATAGAGTTATCGATTATGAAAACTCCAGAATTACAGATACTAATACTTCGTTGCTCTAGTGTTGCATCTTTTTCTTCTACTATCTCTAACAGATCCTTCTCAAAAGATATTAACCTACCGTAACCATGCGGATCTTTTGCTTTAAAACCTAGACAAAGAAGTTTTGCATCAGACTCATTGTAATGCTTAATCATCTTTTCAATGGTTTCTTGCTTGATTAACGGCGCATCTCCACACATTACTAGAACTGGAGTCTTTGCTTTAGCTTTCATGGCTATTTTTAATGCATCAGCTGTACCATGCCTATCTTTTTGTATATTTGTTTCAAATTTGTATTTTTCTTTTAGCTCCATAAATGGAGCGTAGCCTAATAGGTCGTCACTACTTACTACTCTGATTTCCTTGGCTTTTATATTGGCTAAAGTGTCTAATAACACTTCAAGCATAGGCATACCTGCAATCTTATGCATGACTTTAGGAATGTTGGAATTCATTCGTTTACCTTGCCCAGCTGCGAGAATAACTACTGTTGGTTGCATAAAAGCCTATAAATCTTATTTTGCCATTATCATTATATGAAAACACCCTCACATCAAGAGAAGATTCAAAATTCTTGCATTTAAGAGCATAACCAATTACAAAAGTTATATTAAAATGGAGAGTTATATGTTGCAGATACCAGCTTGGAAGAAATTGGCTATAGCCATGGTTTGTTTTTTATCGGTATATTTGGCGATCCCATCTTTTTATCCCAATATATTGTCGAGCTCATTTGGTAGTGTATTTCCACATAAGAAAATAAATCTTGGGTTAGATCTAAGGGGTGGTGCTTATATCTTATTAGAAGTGGATTTTAACTCATATGATAAAGAGCAATCGCAAAAATCAATAGAACAAATCAGAATGCATCTTAAGAAAAATGGAGTTGAAGCATCTGATTTCACAACTGTCGGTAACAAGATTACATTCTCAATTAAAGAGGTAGGGAAAGCAGATTTAGCGAATAAATCGGTTTTGGAAGCTCTTGGCAATTATGCTATGACATCTGTTTCTGGGAATATAATAAGCGTGACATATGATGATCATGAATACAGAAATATGAGAAATAACCTCATGACTCAAACGATAGAAATAGTTCGTAGAAGGATAGATGAGTCTGGAACAAAAGAAGTAGATATACAAAGACAAGGGGACAACTACATATTAGTTCAAGTGCCTGGGGCAGATAACCCAGAACAGATCAAAAGATTATTAGGTAAAACAGCTAAACTTACTTTTCACCTTGTTAATGAAGAGGTGAGTATAAATGATGCAATGAGTGGTAATTTGCCATTTGGTACTAAACTATTACCATTGGAGGATAGTACAGTTAAGGATACGGGCTTTATTCCAGTATTCACTAGACCTTTGCTTTCGGGAGAGGAGCTTGTTGATGCGCAGACCTCTGTAAATCTAGGAGCACCAGTGGTAACTTTTAAATTTAACCATAGGGGAGCTACTACTTTTGGTAATATCTCTACAGAGAATGTACATAAAAGGTTAGCTATAGTTCTAGATAATAAAGTGATAAGCGCACCGTCAATTAACGAACCTATATTAGGTGGTAGCGGTCAGATTTCTGGTAATTTTACAGTACAGGCGGCGAATGAATTAGCTTTGTTATTAAGAGCTGGGTCGTTACCAGTTCCGTTGAAAATAGCGGAAGAAAGAACAGTTGGGCCGAGCCTTGGCCAAGACTCTATTGAGGCTGGTACTAAAGCAGCTGTAATAGGTACAATGCTCGTGGTGGTGTTTATGTTCTTGTTCTATGGGTTGTTTGGAATGATGGCCAATATGGCTCTTATCATAAATTTATTCATGATAATAACAGTATTGGGCATGTTTGAAGCAACCCTAACTTTGCCAGGTATTGCTGGTATGGTTTTAACTCTAGGGATGGCAGTAGATGCAAACGTACTAATCTTCGAAAGAATCAGGGAAGAAATGCGCAAAGGTCGCACGCCATTATCTGCTATGGAAAGCGGATTCAATATGGCTTTCAGTACAATTGTGGATTCAAACCTGACAACCGTTTTAGTTTCTTTAATATTATTTATATTTGGTAGTGGACCAGTAAAAGGCTTCGCAATTACTTTAACAATAGGAATTTTATGCTCTATGTTTACTGCAATAGTGCTGGTAAAATTATTAATGGTGAGTTGGTTTATAAGGAATAAACCAAAGTCACTGCCATTATAGCGAGGATAAGTGCTAAGAAAATTGAGAGTAAAGTTTTATAATACTTCATTAAGGCAAAAGCTTGTCGTAATGATCTCAGTTTTAGTGACTATTTTACCTACAACTTTATTAGCTGTTTTGGCTTACACTTACTATAGTTTGGGGATTGAATCGCTGTTTAATGACAAGATCAGCCGCGCACTTTCTCATTCAGTAGTAATTGCAGAAAGCTATTTAAAAGAGCATAAAAACAATATTAAGACTAATGTCTTAGAGATCGCTAATGATATCTCTCGTAACCATTATGCCTTATGGGAAGATCAATCATTATTTAAAGTATTTGTTGAGAAACAGGCGTCTATAAGGAGTCTTTCTGAGGTTATGATTTTCCAACCAGATAGAGTTATTGCTCAAAACTCATTTTCATCATTATCGTTGGCGTTTGAAAAGTTGCCAGAGCTTGAACTGATTGAAGCAGATCAGGGAGAGGTTGTGGTACTGGATCAAGGTGCTAACGACAAGGTTAGAGCCCTATTGAAATTAAGAGAATTTGATAATACGTACCTTTTAATCGGTAGGTATGTTGATAGAGATATTTTAAATCATTTAACGGTATCGCAGGGTTCTGCAAACTCTTATTCCAGCTTGATAGCTGATATCAGTAACACAAAGCTTAAGCTAGAACTTATATTTATCAGCACTTCAATTTTTTTATGCGTTGTTTCAATGTTAATAGGGATGCGCTTTGCTAGATATATAACCAAGCCTCTAAATTTATTGGTTGATGCGACAGCAAAAGTTAAAGCTGGCGATTTTACAATACGTCTTCCTGAAAAACCAGGTATTGATGAGACAGCTATATTGACTAGAGCATTTAACCAGATGACAGAAACTCTGTCGGAGCAGCATAATCAATTAAACTCTTTTACTAATTTAATAGATGAGAGAAGAAGGTTCATTGAAGCTGTATTGGCTGAGGTTACTGCTGGCGTTATTGTAATTACAAATAAAGGCGAGATAAATTTATACAATAATTCGGCTGCAAAACTACTAAATATAGATCCTAAATCTAAATCATTTAAATATAAAAAAATATTCGGTGAAATAGAAGGGTTGATAACTTTATCTGAGAAAAATCCAACAGAAATAGTTGGGCAAAACATTGAAATTACCCGCGATAATAATAAATTAACTTTCTTTGTAAGGGTGGGAGCCCAGCTAAATTTCCAGTCAAAAATAGAATCTTTTATAGTAACATTTGATGATATAACAGATTTGGTGGTAGCTCAAAGGTCGGCTGCTTGGGCTGATGTTGCTAGAAGGATTGCCCATGAAATTAAAAACCCTTTAACTCCAATTCATCTATCTGCAGAAAGAATTAAGAAAAAATACATTAACGAAATTTCATCTGATAAAGAGTCTTTTGAAAGGTATGTTGATACAATAATTAGGCATGTTGGGGATATAGGAAAGATAGTTGAAGAATTTGTTGAATTTGCAAGAATACCTCAACCCAAACTGGAAAATATTGATATTGCTAGAGTTATAAAGGATGCTTTATTTTCTCAAGGGTTTGTATATAAATTTAACAAATATGTTTTTGACTATAACCAAAAACCTTGTTATGTGTTATGCGATTCAACCCAGATATCGCAAGTCTTAACAAACTTGTTAAAAAATGCCGCAGAATCAATAGAAGCAAAAAGAGCTATTGATGAAGATTTTCAAGGTAATATAACTATCAGGTTGAATGATTTAAATGAGAAATTTGTAGAAATACAAATTGAAGATAACGGTTCAGGATTTGATAAGTCTATTTTAGATAGAGTTACAGAGCCTTATGTTACAACTAAAACTAAAGGTACAGGTCTTGGCCTGCCTATAGTTAAAAAGATTATAGAGGATCATGGAGGTAGCTTAACAGTCTCCAACACCTCTAATGGCGCTATTATTAAGTTTAATTTATTAATTGGAGAGAATAAGACATGAGTATATCTAAAGTTTTGCCGCATCAAAATAACCTGATGGGAATTGGTTTTATGTTATTACATGCGGTATCTTTATCGGTACTTTATGCATTAGTTAAATTACTTACAAAAGATTTGAATTCAAATATGGTTGTATTTTTGTACAAATTCATGATCTTTATTTTCGCATTACCATGGTGTCTTTGGGGGGGATTTAAGACATTAAAAACAGATAAGATATGGCTACATGTCTCTAGAGCTATATTTAGCACTTTAGGCTCTCTTTGTATTTTTTATGCGATTAAACATATAGGTTTAGCAGATGTTACAGCGGTAACAAAATTAGAGCAGATAATATTGCTTATAATAGGAATAATAATATTTAAAGAAAAAATTACTAAGACAAAAGTTGGTGTAATTATAATGAGCTTAATAGGAGCTTTACTAATTATTAGACCAGATTTATTCCCATTTGGCCCTGAATCAAAAGCCGCTTCAAAAGGATTCAACCATTACTATATATTTGTTTTCCTAACGATTTTCTTCTGGAGTATCAATGGTACGGTAATTAAGTTATTAGGAAAAACCGAGAAAACAAAAGTACAGTTGTTTTATGTGATGCTATTTTCTAGTATCATTGCTTTTCCAGTGTCTTTCATGGAATGGAAAGTTGCTAGTACTCTTTGGGTTATAGACATAAAATACCCTACGCAATTAGTAGATTTTTCAACCCTTGGGTTGAAAGCCGAACATTTGCCATACATAGCCGTGCTAGCACTTTGCTACTTTGGGCATATTGTTGGTTTCTTTAAAGCGTTTAAACATGCTGAGTTATCGGTGGTTGTACCGCTTGAATATACTAGAGTTGTGTTCGCTGGCATTTTTGGGTACTTATATTTTCTCGAGACTCCGTCAGAGATATCATACTTAGGTTATTTATTTATCATAATGGGCGGCATCATTTTGTTCAAAGCTGAGCATAGAAAAGCTAAGAAAAAACGCCTAAAAGAGCTGGAAGCTGAAGCAGATAACGCTTAATATAATTTTAAAAAAGCTCAGAGTAAATTCTGAGCTTTTTTTATATAGTGATTACCCTGCTATCACGAGATTGTGATCTTATAGAAAATATACAATCCATTGCGAATCTTATGGAGGCCAGTATCTCTTCTCCAGTGATTTTTCCAATACTGCATTTTAAGAATAAATCCTCATCAATACAAAGTTTCAGAAACAAAGATTGATATTGTAAACTAGGATGCAGTGATGGTCGTGATTGTATTGTTTTTAATAAATATTCTGCATAATCATCGGTCATTTTACCATTTTGATTAAAAGCATTTTCTATTTGATAACTATGGTTACGGAATTCTAGTTCCATTTGTTCATATGCTTCGAAAAAAAGATCCTCATATTTTGCAAATAATGAAGGCACTTCTTTGTTATATGCTCTCCTATAATCAAACAAGTATGTTGAGTCCAAGCTGCGCTGGATTTTTGCTATAAATGATTGCGATTGATCCGTGTCAACATGATTAAGCATAGTTTGTAGATTTTTCATTATTGCTTTTAGGCTTACATACTCGATTGCAAAATCATATCCATCAAGTTCATCAAGGTTACACATGAAATGTGTTTTAGCTCGGTATTCCAATTCTTTTGCCACTAAAAAAATAGCGTAATTCACGTGCCCTAAAAATGATTTGACCTCGCGTAATCTTTTGAATATTAGAGATACCACTTCTGTAGCATCTTCAATAAAAAACAGGTGTTGAATTAATGTGCCGCCCCCTTGTCTGCAACTAAATGTGATATCTGCTATCTCTTCATCTAGAAGATTCGTGAGTTGGTCAAAGCTTAATCTTAAAACTATTTCTTTAGCTTCATCAATTTTTTTTAAATCAATTAATTTAACGAAGTCTTTTGCAGAGCTTTTCATATTTCCCCCAATATTAAAGTCTATTTATAAATAATAGATATAAAAAATGAGAAAAATAAAGAGTTATAATTCTTTGTAGTAGAAGTGGCCAGCAACAATCTTGCCTTGATCAAATTCGTACTTTGGTAAAGTACCCCACTTTATATAGCCTCTTTTTTCGAAGACTTTGATAGCAGCTTCACGCGTTTCTCTGACACTAATTCTGATGATTTTATAGCCATTATGCTGCGCTTCTTGCTCGGCTTTTGCTAACATCATATTTGACAGGCCGTGACCTCTCGCCCACGGTGCGACGAAATGGTTGTCTATCGAACAAGCAAAAGATGAAGTATGGTTGCTTAAAGATGGTTTTACCACTTGCAAAGCACCCGCAATTGTTCCGTCTAACCGACCAATTATTAAAACTCTTTCAGGAACCAAAAGTACTCCTTCCCAGTACGATGTAATAGCCTCGCGATGCATTGCCTGAGTACTTTGAGTACCGATATTAAACCCAAGAGTTTCTTTCATTGTATCAACTGTAGCGTCACAAATATCTTCGATATCTATTGAGTTTAGACTTTGAAGGATTTCTACGGATGTTTGTGGTTCTAAAATCATGAGGTTACTTCGTTGTTATGCTTAATTAACATTTCGATAAATTTATATTCTGCTTCATCTATGGATTTGGCTATTACTACTTCGTTGAAGGCGTAGCCATTTGATTCGAGCTTTCTTCTAATCATATCATTGCCACTGAATCCAACATAAAAACATATACCAAAGTATATTATACTTTCGATAATTGGAGTTATTAATTCTGAATTTGTCAGTTCGGTTAGAACGAGATAGGCTATAAAAAACAGAATGCTCTGTACCCAGAGTTTTTGATATATCATCCAAAAAAAGCTGAAAATAAAAGCCATCCAAGAAAAACCTTCTGGGATATATTCTGCATCCATAAGTGGGTTGGAATTTTTTTTGAGATATACTGTGTAAACTTTCATATACTTTGCATTACAATTGATAAGGCGATGAATCCACATAGAATATAGCTGAACCGCACAGCTATTCTCAGGCTTTTTCTTCGGATGTCATAATTTATCGCATTTTTATTGTTGAATGAAAAGATTTCTCTGGCAATGTTTGCGCCTTTTCTTAATGCTTCTGTATAGCCATCTATATCGTCGTTTATATGGTTGGAATTTAGTGCCATTTTTTGTAGTTCTAAGATATTCCCAGTTCTGGAGGCTGTAGCTAGCTTATCGAAAAAAGCTTTTTTGATTGAATTACTTTTTAGAGCTGCATCTAGAACATCTCTAACGCTTTGCATTATTGTTGCGCATAGGTTGGATAAGTTGGGTATTCTAGCATGTTTTTGAGCTTGGGCAAATATCCCTAGTATTTGATAAGCTCTGCTCCTTTGTACTAGTGGAAATTTATCTAATTCTTTGTTTTTAACTTCGGTCATTAAAACGATTCTACTTGCTAAGAAACAAGAGATGGTTTTTTTTGCTACTAAGTCTTCGAAATTTAATTCTGCGCTATCTAAGTATTCCAAAATATCTTTTAGTCCAATACAGAATATCTTGGCTACCACGGGGCTTTGACAAACTAATGTGGGGTTGAAATCGTATAGGCATCTTTCTATTCCAAAGCCATACTCTGACTTCTTTAAAAACTCACTAGCTCTATCAATCTGAGTCATTGAATTATTTAAAGATGGCATGTTATAAAGACTAGCTAACACTTCATAAATATTAAAAACATTTAAAAATAAAAATGCCGCTAGAAGCTGAGTCGTTTCCGTATGAGAAAAGGCCATGCTATGAGCTAGTAAAGGACCTATTCCATCTTTGAAGAATATAAGGTTTTTAAACCGTATTGGGCCTTCTGGGTCTAATATCATTAACAATTTCATTAACTTTTCATCTTCAACTGAAATAAGTTTTTGAGAAAGGGACTTGCTTGATGTTAGGTTGCCAAATATCTCTAGGGCTTCTACATATTTTTCCTCGGATGTATTTGTTTCTAGCCACTTTTTAATTTTATCTGTTTTCATGAATTCTTTGGCTAAATCCCAGTTTAGACACATTTCATACGCTAAAGACTTTTTTGAATAATATTCTTTCCCATTAAAAATTATAGCTCTAGATAGATAAGACAAGTCTGTAAGGTCAGTCATGGAGTAGTTTCTACCCTGAAGAATGCCATCGATCTCAGTAAGTCCCCAGCGTTGCGATACTTGATCTGCAGCCAACCCTCTTATCATATCTCCAAGTTGTCCGTTTAGGAGGTGTGCTGCATTGAGAAAATGAAAAGTGCCTTGAAACAGTTTTTGTCTGATTATTTCCTGAGGATCAACCCCAGTTAAATCTCGACCTGAGATACAATAGAATAAAGTCATGCCAAGCGCATAAATATCGCTGGGAAGTGAAGTTGCAGATTTACCCAGATGGGAACATTGAGCTCTTTCTATGGTTTCGAAAAAAACAGATTGAGATAATCCACATGGTTCGCTAATACATTCTGATAGTACAACATTACCAGTTTCATCGATAATGATGTTGTCAGGATTTATAAACCCGTGAGTGATATCAGATTGGTGCAGTAAACCAAGCGCTTGCACTATAGGCGGCAATAGCTTTTGAAAAGCAAAATTTAGATCCGTTCTAAATCCTTTTGAAATGACTGATCGTAGTGTTTGCCCAGTTGGCTTTGGTAATATAGTGACAAAAAATTGTTCTTCTGAACTGCCTATTTGGGTGACGCCATATTCTATGGGTGAGTATATATTTGGGCTTTTTATTTTTTTTAGTTTTATTATTTCATGCAACCTAAATGGCATGTTTTTTTTAAAAACAATTGCATAGAATTTTGAGTTGTTTTTATCATCTAGCGTGTCTAATACTTCATATGCGTCAACAAAATCAGTTGAGTAGTCTTGTATTCTTTGGGTGGTTATTTCATATCTTCCAGCGATTTGATTGGCAACGCTGCTAGGGTTGAGCTTTTCCAATGATAACTCATCATTATCACTAGTCAGTATATTCAAATAATCGACAGCACTTTTCCCTACATTCATTTTATACCTCTTGCTGCAGCAAGGACTTCCTCTGCATGTCCTTCAACCTTCACTTTATTCCATACTTTTAGGATAGTACCATTTTGATCTATAAGGAAAGTAGTTCTTTCTATACCCATATACTTTTTACCATACATGTTTTTTTCAACAATAACTCCGAATTTCTCGCAAATTACACCGTCTTCATCGGATAAGAGATTGATTTTTAAATCATATTTATCGGAAAATTTACAATGACTTTTATTGTCATCCTTAGAAATGCCAACAATTTGGTAGTTTAATTTATTAAAATCTTCAACATATTTAGTAAAAGTTTGCGCTTCGATTGTGCAGCCAGGTGTATCGTCTTTGGGGTAAAAGTATAGAACGGTATTTTTATCACTATCTGGGATTTTTATAGCATTTTTATTATGGGCAATTGCTTGGATATTTAATGGTATACGGGTATTACTCATCATTACTCAGAGCTATTATTGATAATAATTCAACTATAGCAAATAAAATAATCTAAACATAGACGAATTTTTAATAAAACTTTAACAAAACTCTAGTACCACAAGAGTTGTTGTTGAGTATATAATTTCCCCCGAATTGTCTGAATAATATAAAATAAATAATCAGGAGAATAATTTTATGGCAATACTTTCTGCAGAGATGACTAACAATCAATTACACAATGTGGGTTTACCTCTGAGCGCGCTTATGACAGCTGAACAGCAGTATGAAGCTTCTATAGATGTGATATCGACTGCAAATATATTTCTAGCTCAGCATAATATGCCAGTAGCAGTGATAGTTTCTAGCAATATACATAATGTTGATCCATGCAAAGATGGTAAAGCCGTCATTTACATTGGAGAGGGCAACTTTATGCAAAATATGACAGCTAGCTTTGAAAATGCAGTGACAAACGCTAAATTTTTAATCCAGCCGCTGCCAGATCAATGTATAGAGATGGTTTCAACCTCAGCTCTATAAATTATATATCTTTTGGCTTACGTAGTAAAATTTAACAAAAGTTTAATATAACTGCAATAAAACCTTAACAAACAAATGTTATTATTCATTCAAGACCAAAAGTCTTAAAGAAAATAAATTAAAAATAATTGGGAGAAAAAATATGCCAACGTTATCATCAGTACAGACAGCTGCGCCTATACGATCGCCTCTAAGTAGAGAAATTACTACAGAACAAGCTATAGAAGCGGTAGTTGTTAATTCAAATACTAATTTAGCTCAACAACAATCTACAGTTGCTGTAACAAAAGTTACTGCACAGCCAGCTACTGTTAAAGTAGAGAAAAAAGCTGAATCTGAAGTAAAAGCAGATTCTAAAACTGCTCAAACTTGGGGAGAATATGCTTATTCTTTCTTCTCTGAAACACCAGAGCAAAAAGCTGCAAGAGAAGCTGCAGAAAAAGTAGCTGCTAAACAAGCTGCAGAAAAAGCAAAAGCTGACGCTGCTGCTAAAGTTGTAAAAGAAGCGGCTGATAAAGCTGCGGCTGATAAAGCTGCTACAGAGAAAGCAAAAGCTGATGTTGCTGCTAAAGCTGCAAAAGAAGCTGCTGATAAAGCTGTTGCAGAAAAAGTTGCAAAAGAAGCTGCTGCAAAGGTTGCTGTTAAGACAGAAGAGAAAAAAGCTGAATCTGAAGTAAAAGCCGATTCTAAACCTGCTCAAACTTGGGGAGAATATGCTTATTCTTTCTTCAATGAAACACCAGAGCAAAAAGCTGCAAGAGAAGCTGCAGAAAAAATAGCTGCTAAGGAAGCTGCAGAGAAAGCAAAAGCTGAAGCTGCTGCGAAAGTTGCAAAAGAAGCTGCTGATAAAGCTGCTGCAGAAAAAGCAAAAGCTGAAGCTGCTGCGAAAGTTGCGAAAGAAGCTGCTGATAAAGCTGCTGCAGAAAAAGCTGCTAAGGAAGCTGCAGAAAAAGAAAAAGCTGAAGCTGCTGCGAAAGTTGCAAAAGAAGCTGCTGATAAAGTTGCTATGGAAAAAGCTGCTAAACAAGCATTTGTTGATAACTTGTCTGGAAAAAACCCTCACGCTAAAGATGGTTGGTTCTCTTCAGCTCCTAAGGCATACGAGATGAAAACAAAAGAAGGAGATTTATATCCTAGTTTTGTTGACCTATCTGGTAATAAAATTCCTGATTCTACAGAAGCTAGAGTTCGTAAGTTAGAAGAATTCAAAGTAGAACTTAGTAATAAAAAAGCTGCTATTGCTAGCAAGATTGAAGAAATCAATCAAACTAATAAAGTTCTAGATGGTCAGTATAGTTCTTGGAATTCTTGGACATTCAGAAGCCAAAACGACACATATACATTGAATTTAGCTAAGAAATCTACTCTTGAAAAAGAATTGGTTATTTTAAAAGATGAATTCAAAGCTATTGAAGTTTCTGGAAAAAATTTCGTTGCGGCTTGTGAGCAGCTTCCAGTTTCATCAGTTAAAGATTTATCTGATATGAGCCCAGCTCCATCGGCTCCAGCTATGGATGAAGTTGATGGTCTAGTTGACGCTGGTGGTAAAATTACTTACCCAGATCTTAGTGACTTTACTGCATAATTAGTAAACTAGTCTCAATAAAAAAGGCCTCGAAAGAGGCCTTTTTTATTATGTTTTTTGTACTGTTGTTAAGTTATTTAGCAACTGTAACTCCTCTACGATTTTGGCTCCAAGCCCAATCGTTAGTACCAACTACAGCTGGTCTTTCTTTGCCGAAGCTTACAGTAGAAAGTCTGCTAGCATCTACACCAAGGCTTACCAAATGTTGTTTAACTGCATTAGCACGGCGTTCACCCAAAGCTAAATTGTATTCTCTTGTACCACGCTCGTCACAATGTCCTTCAATTGCAAACTTAAGATCTGGATTTTGCGCCATGAATGCTGCTTGCTTTTTCAAAATTTCTTGAGCTTCAGCTGTTACCGCAGAGCTATCGAATTCGAAGAACACTCTGTCGCCAACGCGGTTTTCTAGTTCGTCAATTTGGCTTTGAGAAGCGTTTGTTGCTTCGTTATCTGTGTTTGAGCTTGTTGTTGAACACGCAGCAAGCAGAGCTAAAGTCGCGCCCACAGCAAGTGTTTTGAATAAATTCATCTTTTCCTCCAAGGTAATTTATCATGATTGTTATATTTAAATCTAATCAGTTTTATCATTTTGGTCAATATCTAATCGTGGTTTGTTAATATCTATAGATGATAGGCCTGTAGTGGTTATATGCTATTGAACTCCCTAAAAACACTTGCTGATAGTAGAAATATGGGATAAACCTCTATCTCATATAATTAAGTAGATTTACTGAGATGTTTGCATATCTAGCTAAGAAATTATTTGGTAGTTCAAATGATCGTATTGTTAATTCTTTAAAGCCTATAGTTGACCAGATAAATGGCCTAGAAGCTGATTTTGAAAGGCTGTCAGACGATCAACTTAGAGAGAAAACCGATGAATTTAAGGCGAGAATAGCTGGCGGAGAGACTTTAGATAGCATTTTGCCTGAGGCTTTTGCTGTGGTCAGAGAGGCTTCTAAAAGAACAATAGGGTTGCGTCATTTTGATGTTCAATTAATAGGTGGTATTATTCTCCATCGTGGCATGATATCTGAGATGAAGACTGGCGAAGGAAAAACCTTGGTTGCTACACTACCAATATACTTAAATGCTTTAACAGGCAAAGGTGTGCACTTGGTTACGGTAAACGATTATTTAGTTAAGCGTGATGCAGCATGGATGGGGCAGATATATAACTTCCTAGGTATGAGTGTTGGATGCGTTATTAACGATATTGATGAATTGACTAGAAAAGCAGCATATCAGGCTGATATTACCTACGGAACAAACAATGAATTCGGGTTTGATTACCTGCGGGATAACCTAAAGTATCAGATTGGTGAGATGGTGCAACGCGAATTTAATTTCGCGATAGTAGATGAAGTTGATAGCATACTAATAGATGAAGCACGTACTCCTCTAATAATTTCTGGGCCGACAGAGGATAATTCAGATTTATATGTCAAAGTCGATAAAATTATTCCAGCTTTAGACCAAGAACACTATGAAGTAGATGAAAAAAATAAATCTGCAATCCTAACGGATATAGGTCATGGTGTAGTGGAAGAGATGTTGAAAAATAATAAGATTATATCGGAAGAAGGAGGGCTTTACGACTTCGAGAATATGACGGTTGTTCATCATGTTAATCAAGCATTGCGTGCACACAAGTTATTCCATAAGGATGTAGATTACATAGTAAAAGATGGGAAACTTTTCATAATTGATGAATTTACTGGTCGTATAATGGATGGCAGACGCTATTCTGATGGCTTACATCAGGCGTTGGAGGCAAAAGAGAGGGTGCAAATTCAAAATGAAAATCAGACCTTGGCATCTATTACTTTCCAGAATTATTTTAGGATGTACCCAAAACTCGCAGGTATGACAGGAACTGCAATGACTGAGGCTGCAGAGTTTAATGATATATATCGTTTGGAATCTGTATCTATACCAACGCATGTAGAGGTTCAAAGAGTTGATGAAGATGATACGATATATTTAACTGAAAAAGAAAAATATAATGCAATTGTAGACGAAATTAAATCTGCTCACGCCAAAGGTCAGCCAGTACTAGTTGGCACAGTTAGTATTGAGAAATCGGAATATATTGCTTCACTATTAAAAAAAGAAAAGATTAAACATAACGTCTTAAACGCTCGTTACCATGCCCAAGAAGCAGAAATAATTGCTCAAGCTGGAAGGTTTGGAGCGGTTACTATTGCTACAAATATGGCTGGTAGAGGAACTGATATTAAGCTAGGCGGCAACCCAGAAATGATGGTTGCGTCTGATTCTAAATTAAGTTTAGATGCGGCTAAAACCATAGTAGAAGAAGATAAGGCAAAAGTTCTTGGAGCTGGTGGTTTGTTTGTATTAGGTACGGAAAGACATGAGTCGAGACGTATTGATAACCAGCTAAGAGGTCGTTCTGGTCGTCAGGGTGACCCTGGTAGAACAAAGTTCTATCTATCTCTGGAAGATGATCTAATGAGGATTTTTGGCTCTGATAAGATCAAAAGCCTATTGTCTAAACTAGGAGTGAAAGATGGTGAGGCTATAGTGCACCCATGGATTAGCCGTTCTTTAGAAAAAGCCCAGAGTAAAGTCGAAGCTAGAAATTACGATATTCGTAAGACATTGTTGAGATTTGACGATGTAATGAACGAACAAAGAAAAGTTATTTATGATCAACGCAAATACTTGATGCAAACTGAAGAGTTGAGATCAAACCTACTTTCTATGGCTATAGAAATTGCTAAAGAGTATATCCATAGTTGTATTCCAGCAAACTCTCTTCCTGAACAGTGGGATGTAGATTCTTTGGAAAAAAATGTTTTCAAGTTATTCTCTATTCATATTGATTTAAAAACTCTAGCACAGAAAGAAGGAGTGGCAGAAGAAGAGATAGAAAAAACCGTGATAACTGCACTGGAGGCTTTATATCAAGGGAAAATTGATCAATACGGAGATGATGTAATGCGCCTTGCAGAGAAGCAAGTAATGCTTACAACGTTAGATCAGTTGTGGAAAGACCACCTACATATTCTTGACCATTTAAGAACTGGCATAGGGCTAAGAGCTTACGCACAAAAAGATCCTTTAAATGAATATAAGATAGAGTCGTTTAATTTATTTGAAAAATTATTAGATGAAGTAGCAGAAGTCACGGTGGCTAGAATGTTTCATATTCATATAGCTCATGATATAAACCTTGAATTGCCTAATAAACCCACTAAGTCTTTCGAGACTAGAAAAGATCCAGCTATAGATGCTGTACCTGAAAAAGCCGATCATATTGGATCTACTCTGAAGAATCACGTCAATCCTGAAGATAGAGATCCGCGCGATCCATCTACATGGGGTAAAGTTGCAAGGAATGACTTGTGTCCTTGCGGTTCTGGAAATAAATATAAACATTGTCATGGGGCAATTTAAGAATGATATTCAAACATGTAGTTTGGCTTTGCGCAACTGTGCTTTGTTGTAGAGAAGCAATCGCTGGAGCTCCATCCTCGGATATAATTTTGAATCGCGCATTTGTAGCGGCGATGAATAGTAGTAAGAAGGGTGGGGTTGACTTTAACCTTTATGAAAAAATTATTAATAATAAGCTTAATGATTATGCTGGTTCAATCAAGATTGAAGAGATCGAAGTTGGTAATTATAAGTTTTTAATTTTTCGAGAAAATTCAAAGTCTGGCGCATTATTTATATCTGATCCTGAAGGTAAGATAATATTTCATAAAGAAGAATGGGGTTCAGATCACAGAGTTGTCTACCCATACGCAGATAATAAAAAATATTTTGCTATAACTAGAAAAGAGCCGATGGATAATCCTGGCGAACACAAGGAGTTTATCCATGTTTTTGAGGTGGATAAAAAAACGGTGAAAAATGTTTTATCTTACCTTAATTCAACAGAATATTGCATCTTAAATCCTATGCTGCCAAAAGATGTTAAACAGGAAATAGAGGGGAAGTTTTATTCTGCCTGCTCGGCAAAAGCAGTCGTTAAGAAACTAACAGATTCAGAAGCTGAGATACAATATACGTACAAGCTTGAAAAAGATTTTCTTAGTGATGCACAATACCAAAAAGTTTTGGTGATGTATAATTTTACTCAGCAAGGAGAATCTGTATTTAACTGGACATTTAAACGTCAAAAGACAGGCTTTTACACACTAACGCGTGGTAGAACTGTTCACCCAATTACTAATGAAAACACCTTTGCTAAAGTATCTATAAAGTAATTCTAAGAGAATCTAAATAACCAAACGAAATCTTTAATTACGACATATATCATCAAGGTCATTAGTATGGCGAAGCCTATTCTGAACCCTATCATCTGTATTCTTTCATTTAGAGGTTTGCCCTTTATAGATTCAATCGCGTAATACATTAAATGTCCACCATCTAGCATTGGAATAGGAAATAGGTTAACAAGGCCAAGATTGATCGATATTAAAGCAATGAACCAAAGAATGCCATTTAAACCAGCAGCGGCAGATTGACCTGAATACTTAGCTATTTTTATAGGGCCGCCTAGATCATCTGTCCCCCTAGCACCTGTAAGCATTTGCCAGACAGCTTGCAACATTCCTATGGATATTTTGTACGCATCTTGGACTGCTTCCCCCGTTGCTTGTACAAAGCTCAGCTCTTCACTTTTAAATTTATTTGATGAAATACCTAACATAGGCATGTTAATTTCGTTACCAAACACATCTTTAGTTTTTTTAACTTCAGGTGTTATAACAAATTCTTTTTCCACTCCATTTCTATCAATAGTTATGTTCATTGGACTTCCAACATTTAATGCTAAATACTGCCTAATGTCGTCAAATGAATCTATGGTATGGTTGTCGATTTTTGTAATTGTATCGCCAATTTTAAAGCCTGCTTTTTCGGCCACACTGTTTTCTACGATGGCGGTTATTTCTGGGATAATATAAGCTTTGCCATTAATTGTAAAAATGCTGGCAAGTATAACGATAGCAAGAATATAATTGGCGGCAGGGCCCGCGAAAACAATCGATGCTTTTTGCCATATTTTTTTAAAATAAAATGACTGCTCTTTTTCTTTTTTAGAAAGTTTTTGTAGCTTTGAAAAGTCTGGTGAGCTAGATGGGTCAGCATCGCCATACATCTTTACATAACCACCGAAAGGAATTAATGCAATCCTCCATCGTGTTCCATGTGGATCAACCCATCCGAATAGCTCGGTTCCAAAGCCAATAGAAAAAGTTTCTACTTTTACGCCATTGATCCGAGCAACGATATAGTGTCCAAATTCATGTACAAACACTACAACTGTTATTACAACGACAAACCAAAACACACTTACAAGGCTGTTTATAAAAATAAGGCTGTTTATAAAAATTGGATCCATGGATGAGCTCGAAAAATTCCTATTAGACTAATATATTTAATTCGGCACGAATTGCTAGTTATAACTTTTATAGGTAAGTTTTACAGATTCATTTTCAGTTGAAATTGTGATGTCATTCTTTAGAGATTCAAGCTTTTGTCGCAGTCTATATATATGAGTTTCTAGAGTGCTTGTTTCTAATTTTTCTGTAATACCCCATATTGATTTCAAAAGCTCTGATTTAGTATCTGTGAAATTTTGCGATTCTAATAAGTGTAGTAAAATTTGCTTCTCTTTTTCCGTTAGTGAAATCTCATTGTTTTGCAAAGAAATGGTTCTTTTTTTAGGATTGAAATCGACGCCTAAAAACTCAATTTTATCAGGAATAGATTCATTGATAATCACCTGCACTAATTCTCTTAGCATTACTGGCTTTTGCAAGGTTACGGTGCCGATTGAGATTTGTTTTTTATCATCGGAAACAATAGTTTTAGAATCGTTGTCTATTGATAATTTTGGGAAATATGCTAATGCTTCTTTTATATACTCTTTTTTACTAACGATTTTAATACGTATAGTCATATCAAGTTAATATTGTTTGGTCTTTTTATTAAATTTCCCTATGTTTGTCATTATTTGCTCTATTGGTGTTAAAGTATTGCCTTGGATTTCTGTCTTTCCTTCTGAGAAAGCTATTTGGTTAGCATCGTCTAATGTGTATTCATTTATACTAGATACTATATCTTTTTCATTAAATGCAATTGCCAAAACTTTTTGTTCCGTGATCTTTGGATCAAAAAAGGCTATTTTTTCAACTGAATAATTAATGTAATATAGGGTTTTCGTGCCAAAATCAGACTTTGAAGTAGGCGAGCCTAATTCATGTATAACTCTACCATAATCAGTTTCCCCCACTTTAATTGTTTCGGCATTGTTTTGCTCGAAGCTATAGCCATGATGGTATACTTCTTTAGCGCAGCCTGTAAGGCTTAATATTAATCCAATTAAAGCGATTTTTCTCATTTCTTATTTCCCTCTTTTACTCGCTGTTGCTCTTTGCGTCTTTTTAAATTATCGCGCAACTTTTGAGCTAATGCTTCTTTTTTTTTAACGTTTGTATTTTTTGTATTTGGAAGGAGCTTAGACATTTAGCATCCTCTTCATTTTATCCATTTCTTTTGGAGACATGCCACCAAATTTTCTCATCATTTTATTCATAGTCATAAATTGCTTAAGTAGCTTATTTACATCCTCGACTTTAGTACCAGAACCCAAGGCAATTCTTTTTCTTCTAGATGCGTTTATTAGATCTGGACTACGCCTTTCTTTCTTAGTCATGGACTGTATTATGGCTTCTTGTCGTATCAAAATTTTATCATCTATATTGGCGCCTGCTAGTTGATCTTTTATTTTGCCGATGCCAGGTATTAGGTTCATCATCTTACCTAAGCCACCCATTTTTTTCATCGTACGAAGTTGCGATAAAAGGTCTTCCATATCGAAAGACCCTTTTTGCATTTTAGTTGCCATTTTTTTGGCATCTTCTTCGTTAATTGCTTCACTAGCTTTTTCAACTAGAGAAACAACATCACCCATATCTAAAATTCTAGATACAATTCTATCAGGATGGAATTCTTCAAATTCAGATGGTTTTTCACCAACACCAATAAATTTAATTGGACAGCCAGTAATTTGCCTCATGCTTAATGCTGCACCACCCCTAGCATCGCCGTCGATTCTTGTTAGTATGATGCCAGTAAGGCCAACTTTATCATTAAACTCTCTTGCGATATTTACGGCGTCTTGTCCCGTTAAAGAATCAGCAACCAATAATGTTTCTATAGGGCTTGTAATAGACTTGACTTGCTTTAATTCCTCAATCAAGTCTTTATCTGTATGAAGCCTACCTGCTGTATCCAATATAAGTATATCAAATGATTCTTTTGTAGCTTGTTCTAAAGCTCTTTTAGCGATTTGTAGAGGTTTTTGGTCTTTTATTATTGATACTGAGTCAATAGCAATTTGCTTTGCTAAAACTTCAAGTTGGTCTTGCGCTGCAGGACGGTATGTATCAAGAGATGTAACTAAAACTTTTTTATGAGCTTTTTGCTTTAATCTTAATGCTAACTTAGCAGTGGATGTAGTTTTACCAGAGCCTTGTAAACCTACCATCATTATTACTGCAGGTGGTTGGGCGTGCAGGTTCAATGCTTGATTATCACTTCCGAGTAAAGAGACCAATTTGTCATGGACTATTTTTACAATTTGCTGACCGGGAGTTATGCTTTTGATAACTTCGGCTCCAATAGCTTTTTCTTTTATTGTATTGATAAATGACTTGGCTATATCTAGAGACACGTCAGCCTCAAGTAGTGCGAGGCGAATCTCACGCATTGCCACATTTATATCATCCTCAGAAATATATCCTTTGCCTCTGAGTTTATCGAATACTTTGCCTAAGCTGTTACCAAGTCTTGAAAACATTTTTAACACGTATAATATACGTGCCTATGTTAGGAAAAATAACGTAAATTGCAAGTTTTATATGGCGAAAATCAAATTATTATCTGAAAAAACTATCAATCAAATTGCTGCTGGAGAAGTTGTTGATAGGCCTATTTCGGTAATAAAAGAGCTGGTTGAAAATTCATTAGATGCTAAGGCGACTAGTATTATTGTTGAAATAGAAGAGGGTGGACATAATTTAATCAGTATTTCTGATAATGGTCATGGTATTGAAAAAGAACAATTGGAGTTGGCTGTAGAGAGACATGCCACATCCAAATTAGATGAGTCAGATATAAATAATATAATCCACTTTGGGTTTCGCGGAGAAGCATTGCCGTCAATTGCCTCAGTGAGTAAGTTAAAGATCGTTTCAAGGACGCAGAATTCAAATAATGCTTGGGAGATTAGTGTAAATGGAGGGGAAAAATCTGGCATTAAACCCGCTTCAAGAGAAATTGGTACGACCGTTGAAGTAAGAGATATTTTTTCATATACACCCGCTAGGTTGAAGTTTTTAAAATCACAAAGATCAGAGGTGAGTGCAGCATTAGATTTGATACATAAGTTCGCTTTGGTTAATGATGGTGTCAGTTTTAAATTGATATCAAATAGCAAGCAGATTTACGAAGTTAATAGCGATGATCATTCGACATCGGAAGTTAAGCTATCTGAAATTTTGGGTGAGGATTTCATAAAAAATTCTGTTCAGTTCTCATCTGCTAACCATTTTGCTAAGGTTTATGGGTATGCTGGCCTACCAACTTTAAATGCAAGCTCTGGAGTTTATCAGCACTATTTTGTCAATCATAGACCAATCAAGGACAAACTACTTTTAACAGCTGTAAAGGTCGCTTACCAAAATTTAATACCACATGGAAAATATCCAAAAATAGTTGTTTTCTTAGAGGTTGATCCTTATAGAGTTGATGTTAATGTGCACCCTACAAAAGCAGAAGTACGATTCCGTGATAGTAACGAAATAAAAGATCTAATTGTCAGTGCTGTTCGAGGTGCTTTAAAAAGTAAATTATATGCTGCAAGTTCTACGGTTTCTCCTATAAAGAGCTTTGAAAATCATCCAAAACAAGTGGAGAGTAAACCTGCATACGAGATACAAAGCCCGAATGCATTTTCCAATGTTTTACAAAAGCCAATACAGACTGAAAGCTATATTATTGCCGAGTCAGTAGATTCTGTTTTTCAAGCACCAACTAAGATACCCCAGTTGTTTGAAGAGCCTCCATTAGGTTATGCCAAATGTCAAATTGGTAACACCTATATAATTGCCGAGACAAAAGAAGGTTTGATAATAGTAGATCAACATGCTGCGCATGAGAGGCTTGTGTTGGAAAACATTAAAGAGCAGATTGCAAAAGGAGATATTAAATCTCAGAGATTGTTAATTCCAGAAGTTATATCTATGCCTAAAAATTTATTAGCGCTGTTGCAGGATAATTTAGAATCTTTGGCAAAACTCGGTATTGTTATTGAAGTTTCGTCTGATAAAGATGTGAAAGTTCTGCAATTACCAACTGTATTTAGCAAACTAAATACAAAAGAATTGATAATCGATATAGCAGAATATTTACTTGAACATGGTGGTACAGATATAGTTGATCAGAAAAGAGAGTTTATATTAGGAAATATTGCATGCCATTCAAGCATAAGGGCAGGAAGGAAAATGAATATTGAAGAGATGAACGCTTTGTTGCGCGACATAGAAAAGACCCCATTTTCTGGTCAATGCAATCATGGCAGACCAACCTACACAAAACTTTCTATAAATGACTTAGAGAAAATTTTTGAGCGCGCTTAACTATTTGTGAAGTTTGCTATCTTAATACTAATAATTTTGCGTCATCTCATTTTTATTGTGTGGTGATAGAAATATATAAATCTTTTTATATATTAGAAATCATTCCATCTAAAGACATACGGATGGTTTGGGCTGTGTTAAAAAATAGACTTTTTACTTGATCTATATATCTTTTGTTCGTACATTCATATTATGAGCCCAATTTATTAAGGTTATGGCTATATTAAATATTATTAGAGATTCTATTAAATTAGCGCCGCTTGGTTTGGCATTAGTTTTATGTACATGTGCCCCTGGAGAGCCAGAAAGAATAGCTGCAAAAGTTGCGAGAGATCCAATTGATTGGCAGGCTGATTTAACAAGAGATGATATTAGAACTACTTTGCGTCCAGAGAGAAAGCAAGCGCAGGAAAAAATAGATGAAGATAGTTTTGTCCCACCACTTGCTTCAACGGTATTGGCTCCTGATGCCCCAGAAATTAATAGTACTAAAAAAGTTTCTATGTCTATAACTGAAAACATAGATTTAAAAGATGTACTGCAAGAACTTGCAAGGTTAGCGGAGTTAGAATTGGCTTTAGACCCCAATATTTCTGGTGGAATAATTTTGAGTGTTCAAAATAGAAATGTTGGTGACGTGCTAGAGATGGTGGCAGATTTAGCAGAGCTTAAGTATACTATTGATAATGGAGTATTGAAAGTTGTAAGAGATCACCCATATTTAGTACATTACAACGTTGATTACCTGAATGTCGTAAGATCTAGCAAGGGAACGATAGATACAAAAACTTCAACTGGCAGTTCTTCTAGCGGTGGAAGCAGTTCATCTAGCTCTTCTTCAAGCTCTTCAAGCTCTTCGAGTTCTTCTGGAAGTGTGAGTAGTGGAAGTATAACTTCAGGTTCATCAAACTCTATATCATCAGAATATGATGGTGATTTATGGACAGCGGTTGAAAAAAATATTGATAATATAGTAAAAGCATCTCTAGCTTCTTTGAAAAAAGGTGCTGTGGCTGAAACGACAGCTGCTGGCGCTACAGCTGCTGCTAGTGGAACAACAACATCGACTGATGGTTCAACTTATTCTATTAATAAGCAGGCTGGAATTATAAGTGTGTTGACAACGTATAGGAAGCATAAATCTGTTCAGTCATATTTAGATAAGGTTATGGCTAACTCTTCTGCTCAAGTGTTGATTGAAGCAAAAGTAATTGAAGTAGAGTTAAGCGAAAACTATACAGCTGGTATAAATTGGAACGGTTTATCAGGACCGCAGTGGAACTTTAGCCCTGCGAACCCTATAGCTTCTTCTAACTTACCAGGTGGTATTCTAGCTGGTACTATTACTGGTCAAAGAATTAATTTCTTTAAGCCAAATAGAGATCAAAATATTTCTGGATTCTTAAGTTTCTTACAAACTTTTGGTGTTACAAGAACATTGTCAAACCCGAGAGTGACTATAATTAATAATCAGCAAGCAGTTTTAACTTTTGCTAAGAACCAACCATATTTTAATATTACGTCCACAGCTGCAACAACAACTAATACAGCTGGTGGTGGTAGTTCAACAACTGCTGCTACATTTACTACCAGTTTAAATACAGTTCCAATTGGTGTTATTATGGCAATACAACCCTCTGTTAATGTAGAAACACAGGAAGTTACAATGCACGTAAGGCCTACTTTAACAACCCAAACAGGTAGCCTACCAGATCCGTCGATCAAATTAAATGCTCCGACCTCAACGGTGACAAATGATATACCTATTGTTCAAGTTAGAGAGTTAGATACCGTACTCAAAGCTCGGAGTGGAGATGTTATGGTGATTGGTGGTTTGATACAGCACAAAGATTCGGTTGCTGACGTTGGCACCCCATTCGTACAGGAAATACCAGTAATTGGTAACCTATTCAAACAGGCTGGTAAAACTTCATCAGTAACAGAAACAGTAATTCTTATGCAAGCTATGATAGTGCCTCCAAGAAGTAACTATCATCAGCAAGATAAGAAGATATATGAAACATTTACTCAAGATCCTAGACCTCTAGTATTTTAGTGGATAATTAAATTAAAGGAAAAAAATGAATAGTATAGTTAGATTTACAATTCTCACAGCAGTAAGAGACTGGTTGTATATAGGTATATTTTTATTAGCTATGCTAGCAATTTGCTTATCGATGTTCTTGGGAAGTACGGCCTTGTCCGAAGAGGGTTTTATGTCTACAGCCTACATAGGTGGAATGTGTAGATTGATAATCAATATAGGATTAATACTCTTCGTCTGTTTTCATGTGCGCCGTTCTTTTGATAACAAAGAAATTGAGTTAATACTAACAAGGCCAATTAGCAGAATAAATTTTATATTAGCTTATTATGCTGGATTCGCACTTCTGGCATTTACGATGATTGTGCCATTTTGCTTGGTACTTTATGGACTTGGGTTGAGTGGTGCTATATGGGTTAACGCAAATGGAGTGCTGTATTGGTGTTTAAGCTTTTTCTATGAAAGCCTAATTTTAATAGCTTTCGCTTTATTCTGCTCTTTAATACTTCAGAGTGCGGTAACATCGGTTTTGGCATCTTTTGCGTTTTATTTTTTAAGTCGTATATTTGGGTTCTTTTTGATATCAATGCATAATCCAGTTTCATTAGCGCATACTACTCTTGCTGGAAAGTTATCCGAAAAAATTCTTTCTGTGATAGGAATTTTTCTCCCAAGACTAGATATGTTCGCAAAAAGTGAATGGCTGATATATGGTGTGGAAGATTTTGAATTGTATTTGTTATTTTTAGGTTCTTCACTAATTTATATACCACTGTTAGTTGCAGTTGGTGCTTTTGACATGGTTAGAAAACAATTTTAGAGATTTAACATGAGTTATTTTGAAACAATAAAAAGGAAAATTAATGCGTTCCTTTATTTATTTGTTTGTTTGCAAATAATCTCTTGGAGCTATACAGAGAAACATGTTCCAAAATTAGGTATTTTAGATGCTGTGCCCTCGCTGACTGAGGCGAAAATAGCAGCTCTTGGTGATGAACAGTTTTACTTTAGGTATCTTGCTCTTAATTTGCAAAACTCAGGTGACACATTCGGTAGATTTACCGCTTTGAAAAATTATGATTATAAAGTTCTAGAAAAATGGCTTTTTCTTTTGGATGAGCTTGATTATAAGTCAAATTTTGTTCCATCAATTGCTGCGTATTATTACAGCAATACCCAAAAAACTGAGGATAATAGATACTTAGTTAATTACTTGGAAAAACATTATGACAGGCTACCAAGAGAGAAGTGGTGGTGGTTAGGAATGGCTGTAAACATTGCTAATTTTAAATTAAAAGATCGGAACTTAGCTTTGAGGTTGGCTTTTAAATTATCTACTACCAAAGGTGCACATATGCCAAGGTGGGCGCAACAGATGCCAGCTATTATATATGCTGAAATGGGTGAAAAGCGCTTGGCATTGGAAATTATAAAAGATTTAGCAGAGCGATATGATGATTATTCACAAGGTGAAATAAATTTTATGAATAATTTCATCAAAGAGCGTCTAGGTTATCTAAAAGAACACGTGGATGCAACTCCAAAAACTTTGGATGTTGAGCCTTTATATCCAGATCCAAAATCATCAAAGCAAAATGATGTGTACACCATTCTAAAGAAGAAACCTGAAGAGAGTAATGAGTGATATGGATCAAGAAATAGTAGATAAAATCCAATCGATTTATGAAAACTATTTAAAAAACGATCCTGATTTTCAGAAATTCTATGTTGCTGTGGCAGAAGGCGAGGGTAGGTCTGGGCATAAACACGAAAGAAAATTTGAAGCTCCAAGTGTTACTGCAGAGGCTGAGCAAACTACTGAGCAAAAACCTAAGGTTGAAAAGGAAAGGACGATTGGTGATATGATTAATGCACCGAAGAATCAGGAAGAAATGATTATTTCTGCTGCTGCAAAAAGTGGTTTGATGAACCCAAAAGAATTGGAAGATGTTGGTAAAGAAAAAGCTACGGGTGCTAATATAAATAAGTTTGTAGATAAGCTTGAGCAGAGAGCCATGGAACGTAACCAAATGCGTGAGTTAGATGAGCATAAAAAAGATCGCAATGCTGCTGAAAAAGAGAAAGAGCAACAAGAAGAAAAAAAACAGGCTTTTAAACCAGTAGAAAAACCAAAGCCAATGGCTTTAGGTGAAGAAACAAGCGTTACAAATGAAATTACTAAAAGTATTAAGGATAGAAGCTTAGAAAAAGCCTTAAGAGCAGCAGCTGAAGCATTGCAACATGCAGGCGTGCATAGCGAGAAAAGTGGAGATGTGAAATCTCAATCCACTCCAGTTACAGAAGAAGCTAAGCAAAGAAAAGAGAAGGAAGCTGAGAAAAAATTACCACCCCGTGATGGAGGGTGATATATAACCTAATAAAATTACAATTCAGGTTTACATTTTAAGTTAGATACTCTAATAATGACAAAAATTTTTGGAGTAAAGTATGTTGTCAAGATTTAGTAATTTAGCTAAAGCTGTTAATCCATTCAGATTAGCTGCCCCAGTTTTAACAAGAACTGCAATATACACAAGTTCTATTAATTTTGATTTAGTGCAGCAACCATCAGCCAATATAATAACTCATAGCTTTGCTACCAGATGCCCTAGCACATTTAATAAATTCAAAGTTTTTTCGACTGTAGAAATGTGTAAAGAAATTAACGCTGATCATGCAGTGAAAATATGTAAAGAAGCTGCTGCTTTACTAGGTTTAGATGCTAAAGAATTCCATGACAACCTAGCCTCATTTTTCATTGAGGGAAACAAAACAATGCAAGGAAATTATAATAATTCTTTCTTAAAATATGCCGTAGGAATGAGAGATGGAATTACCAAAGCAATTACTTTCAGTGAAGATAGAAATAATACAAAAGAAGAATTAAGAGATTTGTATAAAAAAGGTATCACATACAGAGGAGGGATTAAGATTTGGGATTTTGGAAATATTACAGGGAGAGCATCTCATTTGTATGGATTGGAAAAAGAAGGATTTTTTTCATATAAAGATGTGAAAGACTTGGTTGAAAAGTATAATAGATTCGGACTGCATGGAAAAGATGAGGATTCTACATTCCAATTATTAACCAGAAAAGAGACAAGAGATCTTATAGGAAAGGGAAAAATGACCCCATTAGATGCGTTATTTTTGGCTGAACAATTAAGACTCGATGCAAATATTGATAATCCACTTAAAGATGTTTATCACAAGATACTTTCATCAAATCACAAGCGTGGTGCAGCATTTGGAATTACTTGCTAAGACATAGTTGAAATTCAAACAACCCTCTCTATATAATGGTTGTAACCAATGAGAGCGAGTTATGAATTTTGATAAATATACCGACAAGTCTAAAAGCATAGTCCAAAAGGCGCAAAACTCGGCAGTTGCTGCAGGACACCAGAAGTTTACCCCTGTTCATGTGCTTAAAGCTTTGGTTGAGGATGAAGATGGTATAATTAGCGATCTTATAACTGCCTCTGGCGGCAATACTGGGGTTTTAGCAAGTAAAATAACAGTTGCTTTAGGAAAGCTACCAAGTGTTACTGGTGGTGGAGCGGGACAGATATATTTAGATCCAGATACTGCCAAACTGTTTGAAAAAGCCGAGGAATTAGCTAAAAAAGCAGGAGATAGTTTTGTAACCTTAGAAAGGATGTTGCAGGCTCTAATAGCACTTAAAGGCAGTGATGCGAGTAATATACTTAAGGATGCTGGAATAACTGAAGCAAAGCTTACAGCAGCAATAGATGAAATGCGTAAAGGCAGAACTGCTGATACTCAGCATGCTGAAGAAGGCTTTGAGGCTCTGAAAAAGTATGCAAAAGATTTAACAGAACAAGCAAGACAAGGAAAGCTTGACCCAGTAATTGGTCGTGATGAAGAGATTCGTAGAACTATGCAGGTTTTATCGCGTAGGACAAAAAATAATCCAGTTTTAATTGGCGAACCCGGAGTTGGTAAAACGGCAATTGCAGAAGGTTTGGCACAAAGAATTATAGCAGGAGATGCGCCAGAAAGTTTAAAAAACCAAAAATTATTGGTATTAGACTTGGGTGCATTAATTGCTGGTGCAAAGTATCGTGGTGAATTTGAAGAAAGATTGAAAGCTGTTCTAAATGAAGTTGCAGCAAGTAGTGGCGGGATTATTCTATTCATTGATGAGTTACATACTATTGTGGGTGCAGGAGCAACACAGGGTGCAATGGATGCATCTAACCTTTTAAAACCAGCATTGGCACGTGGGGAGCTACATTGTATTGGCGCAACAACGCTAGATGAATACCAAAAACACATAGAAAAAGATGCAGCACTCGCGCGTAGGTTCCAAACAGTTTTTGTATCAGAGCCAACAGTTGCAGATACAATTTCAATATTGCGTGGACTGAAAGAAAAGTATGAAGTGCATCATGGTATTCGTATTACAGATAATGCCATTGTTGCAGCAGCGACACTTTCTAATAGGTATATTACCGATAGGTTCTTACCAGATAAAGCAATTGACCTAGTAGACGAGGCTTCAAGCAGACTTCGCATGCAAGTCGATAGTAAGCCAGAAGAGATTGATAAATTGGATAGAGATATAATCCAGCTTAAAATTGAAGCAATGGCTTTGGAAAAAGAAAGTGATGAAGCCGCTAAAAAAAGATTAGAAGTTATTAAAAAAGAATTGAAAGAACTTGAAGCAAAAAGTTTGGATCTTACTAGTAAGTGGCAGACTCAAAAACTTAAACTAAATGATATTAAAGCTGTAAAAGAAAAATTGGAAGCTGCGAAAGTTGAGCTCGAACTTGCACAACGCAGCGGCGATTTGGCAAAGGCTGGCGAGATTATGTATGGCAAAATACCAGAGCTTGAGAAAAAATTGAAAGAATCTGATCAGACAAAAGCCTCAATTATGTTGCAAGAGGAAGTAACAGAAAAAGATATCGCATCGATTGTTTCGAAATGGACTGGAATTCCTGTAGATAAGATGCTCGAAGGTGAGCGTGAAAAATTAGTAAAAATGGAAGATCACTTGCGCGAATTCGTAGTTGGCCAAGACCATGCGTTGAAGTCAATATCAGATGCCGTAAGGCGTTCGCGCGCAGGGCTTTCTGACCACGATAAGCCAATTGGCTCTTTCTTATTCCTAGGGCCAACAGGCGTTGGTAAAACAGAGCTTACAAAAGCATTAGCCCATTTCTTATTTGACGATAAAAAAGCAATCGTACGGATTGATATGTCTGAATATATGGAGAAGCACTCAGTTGCTAGACTAATTGGTGCTCCTCCGGGATATGTTGGGTATGATGAAGGTGGGGTGTTGACTGAAACCGTAAGACGCCGTCCGTATCAGGTGATTTTGTTTGATGAAATTGAAAAAGCTCACACAGATGTGTTTAATGTTTTATTGCAAGTGCTTGATGAGGGTAGACTAACGGATGGGCAGGGCAGAACGGTTGATTTCAAAAACACAGTTATAATTCTGACTTCTAACTTAGGCGCAGAATATATTGCTAAACTTCCTGATGGATCAAAAGTTGAAGATGCTCGTAAAGATGTGATGGATATAGTTCGTGCATCATTCAAGCCAGAGTTTTTAAATAGGCTTGATGAGATAATTTTATTCAACAGGCTTGAGCATAAGCACATGGATTCAATTGTCGAGATTCAAATAGCAAGGCTTGCAGATATGCTAAAAGATAGGGGTTTCATTATCTCTTTAGACAAAAAGGCTAAGACATTGCTTGCAGACAAAGGTTATGACCCTGTTTACGGTGCGCGTCCATTAAAGCGTGTAATTCAGCAAGAGCTACAAAATGCATTAGCGGAAATGATTTTAAATGGTAAGATTGAAGAGGGAAGTAATATTAAAATATCTGCATCGGGAGAAAATTTCGTTGTTGGATGATAAAATAAGCAATGAAAGAAAGGGTAGAAAAATTTTTACAAGACATTGAATTAGATTTCTACCAACTACCCTTGGATAAGGATGAGATCAAGAACTTCTTAGATGATAAACTGGATCTGTGCCAATTAAGTTTTAAAGATTTATTCGATCATATAGATAATTCTAGAGATAGGTTTGCATTTTATATAAAAGCAAGTTTGTTTTTGTTTGGTGTCGGGTGTTTGAAAGATTGTGTTAAAGCCTTTAGTGAAGTAAGTGGGCTTTTAAAAACAGAGCCTAATTATGGTGCAGCAATAAACCTTAAGGGTGTTATGTACTACCAAGGTTGGGGGGTTATTAGAGATTATAGGATAGCTTTTGACCAGTTCTGTCTATCAGTTGAAAAAGGTTTTTTGAAATCACTATGTAATGAAGCCATATGTTTTTATTATGGGCATGGGGTTACTCAGAACGTTAGTACAGCGTTGAGCCTGCTTCAGGAAGCTTCTGAGAAGAATGTAAAAATTGCTAGATCACTGCATGCGCATTTTTTAATAGAAAATGATCCAAAAGATAAGGCTATTGTTGCTAAAGCCAAAGAAGTATTGATAGAAAGAATTAGAGAAAAAGACAATAAAGCAAAAAAATATCTTGCTTTGGCTTTGTTATCTGAAAAAGATCAATCTGGTTTAGAGGATAAGTATGTATGCGATCCTTCAATTCCTAAAGATGTGTGTTTTTTAGTCGCAGAGTTTTTGATCCATAATTACAGGAATGATAGTAAATCGCTAGAACTTGCTATCAACTTATTAAATGCATCTAGTGATTATAAACCGTCTCTAAACCTACTAGCTTATTGTTATCAAGAAGGTATAGGTGTGACAGTTGACATAAGAAGGGCACTTAATACTCTCAAAATAAAGAGGCCTAATACTTATGCAACAACTAGTTTAGAGATTGTTGTTCCTAGTAGTGAAGGTGTTTGTGAGGTACCTATAATTGAATTAAAAAAAGCTTGCCCAAATATTCCACCACCAACCCCATCGCCTTCTCCACCACCATATAATAGTTAGACTTCATTCTAGTTGATTAGAATTTTGGACAGGCTTAAGATAGTATTAACGTTGAAATAATAGGTATTAAATGTCTAAGGCGATTGTATTTGATCAAGTCGGTGCAGCAAATGTGCTTAAATATGTTGATGTGCCAGATAGAAAGCCAAATCCAGATGAGGTTTTTATCAAACATACGGCTATAGAAGTTAACTTTATCGATATTTATCATAGAACTGGTCAATATCAGTTAAATACAAATCCTAAAATCCCTGGAGTAAGCGCTGTTGGTGTGGTTGAGGCTTATGGTGATAATATAAAAGATTTAAATATAGGTGACAGAGTTGGGTACTGTACTTCCATATCAGGTGGGGCTTATTCGCAATATAGATGTATCCCAGCGCATTTAACTTTTAAGATACCAGATGATATCCCAGATAAAGTTGCAGCATCATGCTTAGTAAAGGGAATGACGGCGCACTTTTTAGCAAATAGAGTGTACTTGCCTGGTCCGAATAAAAATGTGCTAATTCATGCAGCGGCAGGTGGTGTTGGGCAGTTGCTTGCGCAGTGGTGTAATTATCTTGGAGCAAAGGTCATTGGAACCGTAGGTTCGGATGATAAAAAAGAAATTGCACTTAGAAGCGGGTGTCATGATGTGGTCAATTATAAAACTGAAAATTGGGTGCAGAGAGTATTGGATATAACAGAAGGGTTTGGTATACATTGTGTTTATGATTCAGTAGGTAAAGATGTGTTAGAGGGTAACCTTCAAGTGCTTATAGAAATTGGCTTATATGTGCTTTATGGTCAGTCTTCTGGTGCGGTTCAAATGGATGTAAATAAGATAGCACCTAAATCTTTGTTTTTTACTCGTCCCTCACTATTTAGCTATAAAAAAAATAGAACTGAATTGGTAATGAGTGCTCTAGAACTATTTATTAAAATTAGAGAAAAGCAAATTAGACCTAGTATATATAGAGAATTTCCACTGCAAAATGCTGCTGAGGCGCATTCGCTTTTGGAATCTAGAAAGGCGACTGGATCTATAATATTGGTACCATGATGCATAATAATGATTACGCTCAAATAGCCTATTCTATAGCTATTTTGGTATTTTTAGTTTCTGGTTATGTTGCCAGTTCTAGAAATAGAAACGCTCCAACAATTCAATATGCTTTGGTATGGGTCGGAATTTTTCTGGTTTTGACCTTGGCTTATTCTTTTAAAGAGCGCATAAGCGCTGAGTTGTTACCTAGCCGTGCAGTAAACAAGGGAGGTCATTTAGTGATAGGGCAGAGTGATGATAACCACTTTTATTTAGATGTGTTAGTCAATGGCAGAAAAATTAAATTTCTTATAGATACTGGTGCTACAGGAATCACGCTGAATAAAAAGGATGCTCAGAATTCTGGAATAGACCTGAATGCTCTGGAATTTGATAGAATCCACAATACTGCGAATGGCCAAGTTTTTGGAGCATCTGTAAAAATTGATAGTATGCAAGTTGATTCGGTTGTATTTAAAGATGTTTGGGCATCAGTTAATGGTGGTGATTTGGATGTATCGCTTCTAGGTATGGCTTTTTTAGATAGATTCAAGGCATATAGAGTTGAGGGTGACAAACTCTATTTAGAGTATTAAAAACTTCCCACTAGTACAAAGCTACTAGGATTGTCCATATTAAGGCATATTAGGTCTTCAAAACTGTGGTCTGGATTTAATCTTTCATCAGGCCAAAACTGTTTATCAGTAGCTACATAATCCATACTCTTCGCATCTAGTAAGACAAACTCAGTTTTACCCAAGCCTTTTGCAATCGCTTCCGTTATTAGCAAATCACTTTGAGTATAAACGGCAAAATTTTCATTTCGATTTGGGAACATTTTTGGTATTTCAGATACGGTCTTTCCAGCAGTTTGTTCTAATATTTGACTAAGATTATTTGTTGATATTGTATCGTGGTCACCAAAAAAAGATTTAATGCCGCTATTCATGAATTGTCCTATTGCTACTAGGTCAACGCATTTGCCATTCATCATGGATTTTAGTTTAGAGTCATTTGCTATGACATCAGATACCTTTTGTTTAGCAAATTCTTTTATATCGCTTAATTCTTTGTGATCCCACATTTCCTCTTGTGGATTGGAGTATTTTCTACCTAAGAACTCAGATGCTTTTTCATTGAAGTTGGTTGAGCCATATCCTCCATGTATTACATGTATTCTCCCTTCATCATCTCTAGCACTCAATTGGTAACTGCCGCCACCAATATCCCATACTACAGCAATCCTATTTTCAGCATCGCATTGCATGTAATGGCTTTCTGCAGCCTTGTAGCCAATTTCTCCTTCTTCTTGTTGAGATATTATATGAATGTTCAGCCCTTGCTCCTTTAATATTTTCATATACTCGTCAATATTTTTAGCATTTCTAGCCCAAGCTGTTGCTATAGCTGCGTTTTTTATAGAGCTTAAATCGTCAATACCAAGGATGCTTATAATTTTCATGACACTTGCTAATCCATCGCTCATACACTCTTTAGAGAGGGTAGCCTTATCAGGAGAGTCTTTTAGACACTTTTGGTAAGCCATTGGTACAGTTGCTTCTTTTAATGTAGAGATAATCTTACCATTCTGTGGTTCTACCAAAGCAATTTTCCCTTTTGTAGTACCAGAACCAATATCTAAAACCATTCTTGTTTCCAATGGAATACTCAGGTTTGTATTGCATAGTAAAGATGGAGCTACATTACTTGAGAAATTCGCATATATTTTATCATGCGTTCTGCATTTTATCGGCATATCAATTACCCTGATTTAAATGAAACATAAATTAAGTTATACAAAAAAAATAGTGCTAAATTATTAATAAATGGTTAATAGTGTACTTATATGCTAGGTTATTAGGTTTATTGGCCATCTTGATTTTGGTTCAAAGTTCAGTTTAGATTCGTATCCTAACTTCAGTCTTTCTAAACCAGCCCAAGCGATCATGGCTGCATTATCTGTGCATAGCCACATAGGGGGAGCTATAACTTTATAGTTACTTAATTCATCATCTAGACGCGATTTTATATATTTATTTGCAGCAACACCACCAGCAATGACTATAGAGTCTATGTAGGTTGAGTTTTGAACGGCTCTACGTACCTTTGTGCATAGAATATTTGTGACAACGCTTTGGAAAGATGCCGATATGTCGCACATATCTTGATGAGTTAATTCAATTGAATCTATCGTTCGTTTCACAGCAGTTTTAAGACCAGAGAAAGAAAAGTTACAATCTTGAGTATTAATCAATGGTTCTGGAAACTTAAATTTTTTAGGGTCTCCTTCCTTTGCTAAGCTTTCTATTTTTGGTCCACCAGGGTAGGGTAAACCCATCATTTTTGCGACTTTGTCAAATGCTTCGCCGACTGCATCATCAATCGTGCTGCCAATTATTTCATAAACCCCCAACTCTTTTGCTTTAATAATCTGGCAATGCCCACCAGACACTAATAGTAATAAAAAAGGAAAATTCAGATTGGGTTCCATTAATCTTGCGGACAAAGCATGTCCTTCAAGATGATTAACCGCGATAAATTTTTTGTTATTTGCGGATGCTAATCCTTTTGCGTACATTACCCCAACCAAAACGCCACCAATTAACCCTGGCCCGCCAGTTACAGCTATGGCATCTATTTGACTTATAGATAAACTAGATTCTTGTAAAGCTTTCGCAACCATTCCGTCTAATATGTCTATATGACTTCTAGCCGCTATTTCTGGCACTACGCCACCAAAAATTTCATGCTCTTTTAACTGTGAGAAAACTAAGTGAGAATAAATTTTTCTATCATCTCCAATTATTGCAACTGAAGTTTCATCGCAACTTGTTTCTATGCCAAGGACGATCATATTTCAACCGCTCCTTGTCTTATTATTTTGATTTCATCTGTTGTACAATCCACTATTGTAGATGGGGTTGACAACATATCCTTTGAAAAAATAATTTGTTTAACTTTATTGCCAAATGTTTCATTTAAACTTTTTTCAGTAAGAAGGTTATCTTTGCCAGAAAGATTTGCACTTGTTCCTACTAGTGGGCAGTCTAAATTATTTAGCAAATTTGTTATTAATTCTCCTTTGGGAACACGCAATGCTATTGTCTCAAAATTTCCATAAATTGTTGGAGATAAATCGGTATTTTTTCTTATTGGTACAACAATAGTTAAGGCTCCGCCCCAATGTTTTTCTGCTAACTCTTCAGCAATGGGGTTAAAGTATCCATATTGTTTTGCTTGATTTAGATCTTTTACTAAAATTGGTAGAGGATGGTTTTCTTTTCTTCCTTTTATTTGCATCAATGATTGAACCGCTTTATTTATGGTTGCAGCACATGATAATGCATGCAAAGTGTCTGTCGGTAGTATTACTACTTCGCCATTTTTAATATCGAAAACTATAGAATCTAAATCCATTGCCCACCTCTGTTAGATGCGACATTTTAATTGAATTTTGGATAGTTAGCAAGACTCATTCGTGACTTAATTTAATGGTTTTTGAAGACGATGAGATATAATCCATTAAAGCCAGTAGTACGCCAGACACAACGAAAACTAGATGAATTATCACCATCCACAGTATTGTTCTTTCAGGCATGTGCTCGGCTTCCATAAATACTTTTAAAAGGTGTATTCCAGATATTGCAACAATCGATGCCACTAGTTTTAGTTTTAATGCTGAAAAATCAACAGAAGCTTTCCAGTCTGGGTTGTCTTTATGACCTTCTAAATCCATTCTTGAAACGAAATTCTCATATCCTGCGAACATAACTATTAGTAGTAAATTTCCAGCTAGAGTTAAATCTATTAATGATAAAATACCTAATACTACATTGGTTTGTGTAAGAGTGCCTATTGATGTTGCAAAATGCATCAATTCTTGAAGAAAACTAACCACTAACAGCCCTAATGCTACAACAAGTCCTAGATACATTGGCGCCATTAACCAACGAGATGAAAACAGTCCTCTTTCTAAGATATGTTCGAGTTTTTGCATAGCCATGGTTTATACCAATTTTTTTGAATAACTAATTCTAACAAAGCCACGGATATTTGTCATTAGTATTTAAGCTAAGCCTTTATTCAAATCTTCTTCGGTTTGTTTTAAGAGCTTTTTAAAAGAATTCGGTAATGTATAGGAAGTTCTGTTTTGAATTTTATCCAGAATCCAATCTGAAGCTTGGTTTGTATACTCTGCAATCTCTACCATTTCTTCCATGATACCATTACAATGCAGCATCACATCGCATCCAGCATCTTGAGCCTTATTAACTTTTTCTGCAAAACTGCCAGATAGGGCTTTCATCGATAGATCATCTGTCAATAATATATTTTTATACCCTATGTTTTTTCTAATATATTGCACTGCTTTTGCTGATAGAGTTACTGGTTCTTTCGGGTCAAGCACATCAAAAACCATATGAGCAGTCATTGCTATAGGAATATTGGATAACTCTTTAAATGGCTTGAAATCGGTTTTTTCAAGTTCATTCAGTGGTGTATCTATTTTCGGTAGGTCAAAGTGGCTGTCAACCTTAGCTCTGCCGTGACCAGGGATATGTTTTATTATTGGCGTTACTCCAGTGGCTTCTAGGCCTAGAGCAGCGGCCTTGCATAATTCTATAACTTGATTTGGATTACTACCAAAACTACGGTCACTGACAATTTCATGAGCTCCATCAAATAATAGATCTGCAACTGGTGCGCAGTTAGTATTTATTCCTAAATCGCTTAGTTCTTTACCCATTAAGTAATGGTTTAAAAAAGTCATTTCTTTCGCTGCCTCAAGATTGGATTCAGCTAAGTTAGCGTAGATTTTAGCGGCTTTCGCTTCTCTGAAATAGGGCGGTTTTAAGCGTCTGACACGGCCACCTTCCTGATCAATAAGAATTGGTACGTATTTATGATTAACGCATTTCTTAAGCTCACTAACTAAATTTTTTAGTTGGGTTGGGTCTTTTATATTGCGTGCGAATAATATGAAACCCAAGGGCTGTACTTTTTTAAAGAAATCTTTTTCAGATTGTTTTAATTCCAATCCTTCTAGTCCAAATATTACGCTTTTCATTTTCATTAATTTTTATCGTTGTAAGAATCTAAAGAACTCATTTCTCCATCCAAAATATCGAATGGATTATCGATCTTTTTGGCTTTTTTAGCAACTTTAGTTTTTATTTTTTTCTCCTCTTTTTTTGGAGATAAAATTGGCTCTTTTTGTTCCGGTTCTTTTTCTGCTTTTGGCTTAACTAATGGAGCTGTTAATTCCTTTTCTGGCTGCTTAACTTCAAGTACTTCTGGTTCGACTTTAGCAGACTCTATTTGCTCGTTTTTCTCAACGGAACTATCCAGCAAGTTATTGTATATTAACTTATCTTGGTTTGAAAATTTTTCTCCACCTGGATCAGCAGGTACAGCTCTGATAGGAGTTATTTCTTTTTTTACTAGAGGTATATCTTCTATGCTCTCAGGTTTAGCAGAATATTTATAAGATGTATAAGCTAAATAAGAAAAAGCACTAAAGGCAATTACTAGTGAAATAGAGTAAAGAAAGAATTTTGAATATTTCTTTATAGGCTTAGCCTCGGTTTCTTTAGTCTCTTCTTCAAAATTGAGTTGTTGCTGAAAAAACCTATCTTTCAGACTTGGTACTAATGTGCCGTATAACTCATCCTTATTATTTTTCATCTGCTAATCTAAGTTAGATTAATACTAATAAGAATATAGAAAAAATTAATGTATATGTCATGAAGAATGTTTAACGTGGAGTCATCATCGCTTGACCACTTTTTTGAGGATTAATTGGACTAGGTAGATGTGGTTGTACGCTAACTAAGCTCCAGTTCTTTAGTTCGGCAACAGGGCTGGTTAACTTAAACATAGATGTGATGTTTGCTGCTTGCATAATTGATGCTGAAGCTCCAGGCAGTAAAAACACCCCAATCTTTTGAGGCATAGCTTCTAAGCTAGGAGAATTTCCAGATAGTGGGGTGGGCACTTTGTTTGATAAAGAATTTCCAGGTCCAGACATAGAACCTGTACTTATATCCTGTCCAACAGCCATATTACACCTTTAAAATATACTTACTATGCTGTATTATAGCGTATATTAGCGATTTTTGCAAATTTATCAGTGGCATTAGATAATATTAGAAATGGGGTAAAAGTCATTAAAGAGCAGGTTTTAAGCATGCCTCAGGTTGCTGGTGTGTACAAAATGTACAGTGCTCATAATATATGCCTATATGTTGGCAAAGCCAAAAACCTACCAAAAAGAGTGGTTTCTTATACAAAAATAGATGCCCTTCCAAATAGATTAAGAAGGATGGTATCGCAGGTATCTAAGGTTGAATACATTGTTACCAAGACAGAGGCAGAAGCTTTGATTCTTGAAGCTAGTCTGATTAAAACTGATAAGCCTATATATAATATAGCACTTAAAGATGGCAAATCATTTCCATATATCGTCATTGAGCAAAAGCATGATTTTCCGCGTATCACGAAATTTAGAGGAAAGCCCAAAAGAGGAGGGGTATATTTCGGCCCATTCGCTTCTGCTGGGAGCGTGAATCAAACTATCACACAGATTCAAAAAATATTTCAGATTCGCCCATGCTCAGATGTATTTTTTGAGTCTAGAACAAGGCCTTGTTTGCAATATCAAATTAAAAGATGTACCGCGCCTTGTGTAGGAAAGATTTCCAAAGAGAAGTATAGCGAGTTAATTGAAGATACAAAAAAATTTCTAAATGGCGATTCAACAGCAATCCAAGACCATTTAAGTAAAGAAATGCAGCAAGCTAGTGATAGAATGGATTATGAGAGGGCTGCTACTATCCGAGATAGGATTCAGGCTCTTTCGCATGTTCAGGCAAAGAATATATTTAATAATTATCAAATCAAAGATACTGATATAATTGTAATCCATAGAAACGATAAGGGTAATTGTTGTTTGCAGTTGTTTTTCATTAGAACAGGGCAGAGCTATGGCAACAAAGCTTATTATTTTGAAGATGTTGAAGAAGATTATTTGGGTGAATTACTAGAGAATTTCATAGGGCAATTTTACCAGAATAATTTACCTCCTAAGCAAATTATAGTAGATAGAGATCTTATGAATGCTGATGATATTAGCTCAGCTCTTTCTGATTATGTTAAATATAAGGTGACTATTAAAAAGCCTAAGGTAGGTGCTCTAAAAGATCTAATAGAGTTTGCACAGGACAACGCTAAAAATGCGTTGGTGGAAAAAGAGAGAGAAAGAATACAAAGCAATCACTTACTATTAAGTGTGGCTGAATTATTTAAAATCAATCAGCCAATTAAGCGAATAGAAATATATGATAATAGCCATAACTTTGGAACTTATGCTGTTGGCGCGATGGTTGTGGCAACTAAAGATGGGTTTCAAAAAAGCGAGTATAGGTCATATCTAATTCAGACTTTGAAAAAACAGGATGATTATGAAATGATGAGAGAAGTACTAACCCGAAGGCTAGAAAAATTGAATGAAAAGAATTATCCGACATTAATGTTAGTTGATGGCGGGAAGGGCCACTTTACTGCCGCTAAAGAAGTATTAGAAAGATTTGAAGTCAAAGATATAAAGCTAGTGTGTATTTCTAAGGGAGTGCATAGAAATGCTGGTAGAGAATTTTTCCATACCGATGATCAAGATTCTTTCCAGCTTCCAAAAGGCGATAAAACGCTTCATTATTTACAGACATTAAGAGATGAGGTTCATAGATTTGCAATTACGGCGCATCGCAGGAAGCGTTCAAAAGACTTAAAGAAATCTTCGCTTGATGATTTGCAAGGTATCGGGGAAAAGAGAAAGAAGGCTCTATTAAATTACTTCGGTTCTGTAGTAGCTATAAAAGCAGCTTCTGTTGACGACCTTATAAAAGTAGATGGAATAAGTAGAAAGATGGCGGAAAGTATTTTAAGTCAACTTTTAACTAGATAACCATTCTTTTTTGCTATTTCTTTGATCCATCGTCTATTAATTTTTTGATGTCGTCGAACGAGATTTGGCTGTTATCTATCTTGCTTGTTATTGATTTGTTTATGTCTGCACCCCATATTGAAGGTACACAAGCATCCCAACTTAGATCAGTAATGTAATATTTGTAATCTTGGGTTTTGAGCCAAATTATGGCATAACTTCCTTTTTGATTGTCATAAAGTGGCTCGAAAACGGCTTGCCAATTTGTTATGGTTAATTGTTTGTCGGTAAACCTACCTTTAAGAACTTCAATTACATCAATTTTAGTCCAGCCTCTTTGATAGTCTTTCTCATTACTGTAATCATTAATCGTTGCATAAACAACTAAGTCGGATTTTTTAATTACATTCTCAGTAAACCATTCTTTTGTAGGTGAATGACAGGGAGAAGTTGCATTTGCGTTAATTGCAAACATAAGTATAAGTAATGTAAAAAGTGGAATTCTTTTGTGCATGAGTAACCGTACTCCTTATAACACTAAGCTATGTGTATTAAGGACAATATGCAATTACAATTTATTGTACTTTAGAGTCAGAGGTCTAGATCTTGGATTGTATTTAATGGTAAAAATAAGCGCATGGGGAAATCTACAAATTCTATAAAGCCAAAATGTTTATAGAAAGATTTGGCTGACTCGTCTTTTGCATCTACAACAAACGCAAACATACCGACTGCTTCGCTTGCAATCAATGCGCGTTTCATGGCGTTTATCAAAAGTGTTTTTCCAAAGCCTTGACCATGAAACTCTTTTGCTATTGCTAGTCTTCCAAGTAATACTGCTGGAATTGGATATCTCGGCAATTTTTTTATTACTTCGTCTGGAAAAGATTCCCTTGAAATAGATGTGGCAGAAAGCGTGAAGAAGCCAATTATTTGCTTGCCTTTAGTAGCTATAAATACGCTTGATGTTTTTCTTTTTTGATCTTGGCTGGCTTGCTCTTTTATGTAGCGATCTAGCTCAATTATGCCACAAGAAAAAGCTGAGCGATCATGGTGTTTTGCAAGTGTCTCGATATTGAGTGGACTAGACATCAGATTTTATATTTAGTGATTTATATTTCGCAGCTGCCTTCTTTAATGCTTGATTAGGTTTTTGTGGCTTTGTTAAGGCGTTGTGAAATTTATTCCAATCTTTATCGCTTAGAACCATTTGATCACCTCGTTGTAAGATCTCGTCAGCTGACTCTATGGCGCTTGCAATGATAAAGCTTGTGATTGACCTGTGATCAATTGCAGCAGCTCTTTCGATACGTAGTTTCGTCTTATAATCAAGCCTAATATCAATGCGTTCTGTTTTTTGACTTTCTGTGCGATTAGTATGCATGTTAAATCTCTATTCCCTATAACTCTGATTGTACAGTGATTTGCCGTACAATGCAAGCTATTTTGTTAAACTTATACTTTACTCACTATTGTGTTTATTAAATCGTTCTATAATATGAGTAATCAGTAAATAATATTGCTTAGGTTTATGGAAACATTATCAGTCAAAGAAACAATAAGCTCTATACTAACAGAGGTGTGTGAGGCTGTGGAATCTGTGAGAAAAAGTAAGTCGTATGTAGCACCTCAAGTCATGTCGTCGGCAGGTAATCCAGCGGGAGCTACCAATGTAGAGTTTGATCTCGCTATTTCTGTAACCAAAGGCTCTAGCACAGAAGATAGCAAGAATGCCGGATTAAGCATAGGTGTTTTAAGTGTAAAAGTTGGCGCTGAAGCTACTAAAGATAACTTAAGTCAAAGTTCTGTATCCACCGTGAGCAGAATAAAGTTTAGTGTACCAGTTTATTTTCAACATAAAGCTTAGGAAGATTTAGCTGTTAAGCTTTGTAATCAAATTCACAATCGCACTAGCATTAAGGCCTGCTTCTTCGTACATTGCTTGTTGAGTGTCTTGGTCTATGAATTTATCAGGTAAGAACATTGAGCGGAATTTTAGGCCTTTATCAAAGAAGCCATTGTCAGCTAAATGTTGTGCCACATGTGAACCAAAGCCACCTATTGAACCCTCTTCGATGGTGATTAAAACTTCATGATTTTTTGCTAATTCTTCAATCATCATATTATCAATTGGTTTTGCGAATCTTGCATCGGCAATGGTAATTTCAATACCTTTTAATTTCATCACTTCAGCTGCTTTTTTTACCTCTTCTAGGCGAGTGCCTAAAGATAAAATTGCAACTTTTGAACCTCGTTGAATGATTCGTCCTTTACCAATTTCTAAAGGTTCTGGGTTTTCTGGGATTGCTACTCCGACCGCTTCTCCTCGCGGATAACGGAATGCACTTGGCCTGTCATCAATATGTTGAGCGGTAACGATCATGCGAGCAAGTTCTGCTTCATCACTTGCTGCCATTACCACCATATTTGGTAAGCTTGCTAAATATGTTATGTCAAAAGTTCCAGCATGTGTTGCTCCATCCGCGCCAACTAGCCCAGCCCTATCCATTGCGAAACGCACAGGCAGATTTTGCAGTGCTACGTCGTGTACAACTTGGTCGTAACCACGTTGTAGGAATGTGGAGTAAAGTGTGCAAAACGGTCGCATGCCATGACATGCAAGTCCTGCTGCGAATGTGACAGCATGTTGCTCTGCCATGCCAACGTCATACATCCTTTCAGGGATTTCTAAAGCAAATTTATCAAGGCCAGTACCAGATGGCATAGCAGCAGTAATAGCAATTATCTTTTCATCTTGTTTTGCAATTTTGGTAAGTACATCTGCGAATACTTTAGTGTAAGAAGGTATAGTTGATTTAGATTTCTGTTGAACTTTTGTGTCTAAATCAAATTTGGTAACTGCATGATAATTTTCGGCGCAACTTACTGGCGAATGGAAGCCTTTACCTTTTACAGTTTTAATATGAAGTAGGATAGGGCTTTCAATGTGCTCATCATCACGAATGCTTTGTAAGATTGGCACTAGTTGCTCAATATCATGTCCGTCAACAGGGCCTATATAGTTGAAGCCCATTTCTTCGAAAAAGTTACCACCCATGAAGAAATCCTTGGTGTATTGCTTAGCCTTCTTAGTCATGTCTTCAACTTTTTTAGGCATACGGTGAAGGATGTCTTTAGCCATATGCCTGATAGTCATGTAAGGCTTCGAGGAAACCAGACGACAAAGATATTTATGCATTGCGCCCAAGTTTGGTGCAATTGCCATTTCATTGTCATTTAAAATAACGATCATTTTGCTTTTTAAATAGCCAGCATTATTCATAGCTTCATAAGCCATACCAGCAGTTAATGATCCATCACCAATTATTGCAATAACATGGTTGTTGTCTTTGTTAAAATCGCGAGCGATTGCCATGCCGAGTGCTGCGGAAATTGAAGTGCCGCCGTGTCCAGCGCCGAATGCGTCATATTCACTTTCAGATCGTTTTGCGAATCCTGAGAGCCCACCACCTTGACGTAGTGTGTGCATCCTGTCTTTGCGGCCTGTTAGTATTTTATGAGGATATACTTGATGGCTAACATCCCAGATTATTTGGTCTTTTGGTGTGTCAAATACATGGTGAAGAGCTACGGTTAGTTCTGTAACACCAAGGCCAGCACCTAAGTGCCCACCTGTTTTGGATACTACATTTATAGTTTCATCGCGAACTTCATCGGCTAGCTGCTTAAGTTGTTCAATATTAAGGTCTTTTATGTCTGTCGGATAATTGACGCTATCTAATATACGGCTGCTAATTTGTTCTTTCTTTGAAAACATGGCGCATCAATGAGTTATTTCTGTGGCTTAATATAACAGAATTGACCAATTTGGCAACGAAAAGCGGTTTGTAGGCAGGCAATATTAACTTAATATTAACCATCATGGGTATATAATTTATGTAAATAGATCAGATTACCTATGTGGCAAAAAGAGATTATATTAGGTTAGAAAAATTTTTGAAAGAAGATGTAGATAATAAGAAATTTTCAGCTCTTTTTGGAAATGGACTTGAAATCTCATTTAATGAAATTAGTGAGAGAAAAAACGATCTCAGCTCAAAAAAGAAAATTGTTGCTGATATAATAATAAAGAAATTCAAAAAACTTGTTAAAGATTACCTAAAAAATAAAGAAGAGAAAAAACGTATAAGATCGTTGGGACATCTTGTGGAAAGTTTTCACATTAGAGTTTTATACTTTGTTTCTGAATTGTACATCGATGAAGCTGCAAAGAAGTATTATAAAGCTGACGAGTTCCATAAGCTTATTAAGAAGTTTGAATCTTTGTTTACTATCAGTCTGGATCCTATCGTATATCATAACATTTTTAACAATGAAGATAGTGGCGATATTTCAGATTTTAAGGATGGATTTTCTGGGAGTGTACCTCTTAAGGCAGATGAAATTATGAAAAGAATGAGTGGGGCAATTCCATTCTACTACTTACATGGAGCTTTTCATATTCTTCATAGCCTAGATTTAGGAAAGTATAAAAAAATCGTCAGAAGTAAAAATGATGGCAAGAAATTATATCAAAAAGTGAAAGAAGAATTTGTAAAAATGTTAGAGGCTAACTCGGTAGATTCCAGTAATTTTGAAAGTTCAGCACTCATTTCTTCTAATCACCATAAGAAAGGGATGTTTTGCAAAATTGATGACTACAAAAGAAAATGCTTTGATAAATTGAAAGAAGTTGAAAACTTATTTGTGTTTGGATGTTCATTCCATGATGATCACCATATTCTAAAGGTATTAGGCGAATCTACTAGGTTAAAAAACTTATATATTTGTTTTAAAGGAAAAGAGAGTAATCATGATTTAGATGTTAGAGTAAATATTAAAAAAGCTTTAAAAGAAATAGGACATGAATTGCTCTTAGATAAAGTAATTTGGGTTAAATCAGATTCTTTTGGTAAGATGTTTTGGAAGGATTGAAATGATACTTCCCAAAGTAGAGAAGCTTGAAGAACAAATCATATGCGGGTGGGGGATGAATTCGCCCTCGGATGTGGCCTTAACGCAAATTCGGCGCACATAATTTGTGATGAAAGCGTAACTCCGACACCGCATACTTAAAAACAGTTTGAACTTCAGTTCTCTTATGTTATTTCTATTTTAAATCAAATAGGTGGTTCTAGATGGAAGCATATAGTTTCTTTAAAACATTGTTTGCTCTTGTATTCGTGTTGACAATGATTGGTGGGGTAGGGTTTTTAATCAAAAAATTTGGTGAGAAATCTTTAGGTCTTAAGTTGCCTTCTAATAAAAATCTTAGCATAGAAGAAATGATGGCATTAGATCATAATAGAAGGGTTGCTGTGGTAAAATACGGTGCTAAAAAATATGTGTTGCTATTGGGCAATCATGATGCAGTAATAGATGTGATCAATTTAAAAAAATAGTATGCGTTATATAAAGTTACTATCGCTGGTTCTTGTTTTTTTTAGCACTGAGGCTTTTGCTCAGTCGTTGAATTTAGACTTTGGTAATCAAAAAGAACCATTGCTCTCATCTAAAATAATACAGATGGTTGGGTTTTTAACCGTAATGAGTTTAGCTCCTTCCATACTAATTATGGTCACATCCTTCACAAGGGTTGTAATAGTGCTTTCCTTCCTTAGAACTGCACTTGGCTTGCAGCAGACACCTCCGAATTCAGTGTTAATTAGCTTGTCGTTATTTTTGACTTTTTTCATAATGGCACCAACGTTTGAAAAATCGTATACAGAAGGTTTGAGACCAATGATGGATCAGAAGATATCTGAAGAAAAAGCCCTGCCATTAATAATAACGCCATTTCATGGTTTTATGAGCGAGCATGTTAGAGAAAAAGATCTTTCGCTTTTCGTTGATATTGCAAAAATTGAAGTAAAAGAAAAAGCTGATATGCCGCTTCATGTTTTAATACCTGCATTCATGCTTAGTGAATTAAAGCGCGCATTTGAAATTGGATTTTTAATATTTTTACCATTCTTAATAATAGACATGCTGGTTGCCTCAACGTTAATGGCAATGGGCATGATGATGATCCCGCCTGTGATGATCTCACTACCATTTAAACTAATATTCTTCGTACTAATAGATGGCTGGTATATGTTGTGCGGAAGCTTGGTCAAGAGTTATGGGCTTGGGTGAGATAGCTTAAAAACCAAATATAAAAAAAACCTCCCCATAGACATTATCACGCAACTCAATATAATACTTACAAATGAAATATGTCAGGTAAGCCATGCAACAAAAACTCGCAAATGCAATTCGTTTCTTAAGCATCGACATGGTGGAAAAAGCCAAGTCCGGCCACCCTGGTATGCCCATGGGTATGGCGGATGTTGCTACTGTACTTTACAAAAACTTTATAAAATATAACCCCGAAGATCCCAATTGGATCGACCGAGACCGCTTAATCCTTTCAGCAGGCCACGGCTCTGCACTACTCTACTCAATCCTTCATCTTACAGGCTATAAAGACATGACGATGGAAGAATTAAAAAACTTCCGTCAACTTGGTTCGAAAACTGCAGGCCACCCAGAATTTGGTTTGGCAACTGGAATTGAAACAACCACTGGTCCTCTTGGTCAAGGTCTTGCAAATGGTGTGGGAATGGCACTAGCTGAGCGGATCATGAATGCAAAGTTTGGTGATAAATTAGTCAACCATAAAACCTATGTAATCTGCGGTGACGGCTGCTTGATGGAAGGCATCAGCCAAGAAGCAATTTCACTTGCTGGCCACTTAAATCTTAAAAATTTAATCGTGCTATTTGATGATAACAGCATCACGATCGATGGGCCAACTTCGCTTTCAACATCGGAAAATCATCTCAAGCGTTTTCAAGCATGTGGCTGGGTAACAAAAGCCATAGATGGCCACAACTACGAGCAAATTGAGCAAGCATTGAAGTGGGCGCAGCGTTCTAAAAAGCCAGTCTTGATTGCTTGCAAAACAACAATTGGTTATGGTTCACCTTCAAAAGCTGGCTGTAATAGCACGCACGGTTCACCATTAGGTGCTGATGAAACCGCAAAAACTAGAAGCAATTTAAATTGGGAACATGAACATTTTTTTGTTCCTGCAGACGTTCTTTCAGAGTGGAGAAATTTTGCAGCTCGCAATCAGAAAGCTTATAAAAAATGGCAGCGCGTTTTCAAAAAAGAAGGGCAGCCACTTAAAGAGTATTTGAGTACTAATTTAGATTTACAAAACATAGTTGCCGCTGAGAAACAGAAGCTATCAAACACACCAGTAACCGAAGCCAGCCGCGCCTCCTCAGGGCGAGCAATCAAAGTATTATTCCCACATATTAAAAATATGATTGGTGGCTCCGCCGATTTAACTGGCTCTAATTTAACTAAGACCGAACACAATACCCCAATTTCTCCAAATAATTTTGGCGGAAATTATATCTATTACGGCATAAGAGAACACGGCATGGCGGCCATGATGAATGGTATGTCTTTACATGGATTAACTCCTTACGGAGGCACTTTCCTTTCATTTACAGATTATGCCAGACCAGCGATAAGACTTTCTGCGCTCATGAAACAAAAAGTTATTTATGTCATGACACATGATTCAATAGGACTGGGCGAAGATGGGCCAACCCACCAACCTGTTGAACATTTAGTATCGCTACGCGCCATTCCTAATTTATACGTATTTAGACCGGCTGATGTTGTTGAAACATTAGAGTGCTGGGAGATTGCATTAGGTCTACAAAACTCACCTTCAATATTATCGCTAAGCAGACAAAATCTACCACAAGTAAGATTGCAGCACACAAATGAAAACCTATCTAGTAAAGGCGCATATATTTTAAAGGAGCCTGAAAACGATCTTACAGTTACAGTTTTTGCCACAGGTTCAGAAGTAAAAATCGCACTTGATACTGCCAAAATTCTAGAGCAACAAAAAATGGGCTGTCGTGTAGTTTCTGTTCCATGTATAGATTTATTCTATGAACAAGACATGGAATACCAAATGTTATTCACTTGCAATAAAAGTCTAAAAGTTGCTATTGAAGCAGGTATCTCACAAGGCTGGGAAAGGCTGATTGGCCCACATGGAATGTTTTTTGGTATGAATACATTTGGGGAATCTGCTCCAGCAAGCGCACTGTACAAACATTTCGGAATAGTAGATACTGATATTGCATCTAAGATTGTAAGCATTCTAAAACATGAGTAAGAAAAGCACAGTTGCATATATCTGCCAAGAATGTGGATCAGTCCATAACAAATGGTCTGGGAAGTGTGATGCCTGTAATGCTTGGAATTCAATCACCGAAGAAGTGTTAACAGCCACCCCTGTTTTTGGTAAGGGAACTAACGACAATAAAGTTAAAAAAGCGAGAAATGTTGAATTTCATACGCTTGATGAACAAGTCGATGATGTTCCACGTACCCACACTGGGATATTAGAACTCGACAGAGTTTTAGGTGGTGGATTAGTAAGCGGTTCTGCAATATTAATTGGAGGCGACCCTGGAATTGGTAAATCTACTCTACTCCTACAGACAGTCGTTGCCCTTAGTAAAGCTGGGAATAAATGTTTGTACATAAGTGGCGAAGAATCAGTTGAGCAAATTAAACTTCGCGCTAAAAGACTTAATACTCCTACCAGTCATACACAGGTCGCAGCGGCAACTTCTCTGAACGAAATTCTTAAAGCGATTAATACAACCGACCTTAATGTTTTAGTAATCGATTCAATTCAAACCATATTTAATGAAGCAATCGAGTCCGCTCCTGGAACAGTTTCACAAGTTCGTGCCTGTGCATTTGAACTTATTAGAATTGCCAAATCAAAAGGCATTGCGTTAATTCTTGTTGGTCACGTGACAAAAGAAGGAACAATCGCTGGACCTAAAGTTTTAGAACACATGGTTGATACAGTTTTATATTTTGAAGGTGAACGAGGACATCAATTTAGAATCATCCGAGCCGTCAAAAACCGTTTTGGTGCGGCCAATGAAATTGGCGTATTTGAAATGTGTGATACTGGGCTTTCTGAGGTATCAAACCCATCAGCAATTTTTCTTCCCACTAAAGGTGAATCCATTCCAGGATCTGCGATATTTGTGGGATTAGAAGGTACTCGCCCCATTTTACTCGAAATACAAGCGCTAGTTGTTCCATCATTTTTAGCGACTCCAAGAAGAGCCGTAGTTGGTTGGGACATAAATAGACTAGCCATGATGATCGCAGTTTTAAATGCCCGTTACGGCATTAATCTTCTCGATAAAGAAGTATACCTAAACGTCGTTGGTGGTCTAAAAATCACAGAACCAGCTGCCGACTTGGCGGTACTTGCTGCATTGATTTCAGCACATAGAAATGCGCCGATCAGTCGAGAAAATGTTTTTTTTGGTGAAGTTGGGCTTTCTGGTGAACTTAGGCAGGTTGTGCATTATGAACTTAGATTAAACGAAGCATCAAAGCTTGGTTTCAAACAAGCTTATGCTCCACAACCTTCAAAAAATAAAAAGATTGCTTGCAATATTGATGTGCTTAATGTTAATCACATTAGAGAATTAGACAAAATTTTTGGAAGGTAGGATATGGATGCTACAGCGTTAAATACACTAGATTATATAGTAATTGGTATAGTTTTGGTATCAACGTTTTTTGCTTTTATAAGGGGGTTTATTGGATCATTTTTATCGTTGACGGGTTGGATATTATCTATCTATTTATCATACCTTTTATTTCCGCAAGCACAGCCGTTTCTCGAAGAAAAAACAAAAAACCCTTTGCTAGTATTGATATTCGGACACTCAATACTATTACTAGGTTTTTTGATAGTATTCGGCATATTTAATTTGGTTGCAACTACTGCAGTGAAAGGTCTTACCAAGGGAATTATTGATAGAATTTTAGGAGCGGGTTTTGGAATTCTTAGGGGCTCAATAATAGTGAGTTTTTTCTTTTTATTATATGCTTCTAGTGTAGCTATATTCCAAGGTAGTAATGTAGATGGAGAGGTTAAAGTTGATGAAGATACAACACCAAAGTGGTTGAAATCTGCGCAGACTTACCCAATGTTAAAGCAAGGACAGAATATGCTTAAAGAAGTGATACCTAATTCTTTCTATGAACGTCTTCAAGTGGTGTACGATACTGTTAGCAAAAAGACAATGGATGAAAGGTTCGTTGAAAACACTATGAAGAAGCTTTCTAGAACTTTAAGCAAGGATCAGAAAGAACAACTAGAAAAAGAAAAAAATGAAGACATTCTTACTATGTCAGGTGAAGAAGTGGAAAATAAAAAATTAAGTGAGCTTCTTAAAATATATAATGAAAGTGATGCTAAGGATAAGCCTCAAATGTCAAAACAGGAAATGCATAGGCTTGAGAATCTGTTAGCTAAGTCTATGGAATCTGTCAAATCTTCAAAAGAAGTTGAGCCAGTTGAATTGAATGATGACGTTCTTCCATAGTGTGCAAAATTATGATTAGGCTTAGTAAGATTTTCATATTTTGTTTTCTTAGTTTAGGCCTTATTACACTAATTTTATATCAGTTTGTGGTTGATAAGGTGCGCGATGGGATAAATGATAATATTCTATTTGAAAGGCTTGTTAGTCATATGAAAGTTTATAAAGTAGACGATTACCGCCTAATGAGAGTTGGTAGAGATTATGATGGTGGCTATGTTTTGCCGGAAGTTTTAATTGCAAAATCAGAAGCTCTTCTTAGTTATGGAATTGCAGATGATTCTAGCTTTGAAGAAGATTATTCCACTAGAAGCAATAAACCATCTTATGGTTTTGACTGCGGTATATCTCAAGTAAAGACTCGTTCAAAGCTATTTACCTTTTACAGCGAATGCATAGGTACGGACGAATATTTATATAAAAAACAACAATCTTCTAAGAGAGTAGGGACATTTTCTTCTCATATAGAAAAACTTAATTTATCACATAAGAAAGTATTGGTGAAAATGGATATAGAGGGTGCCGAATTTTCAGTTATTCCAGAAATTATTAAAAATCCAAATATAGTGGGGCTAATAATGGAGCTACATATTTGGGGAGCGGATGAATTAAAAAAAGCTATAAACTTATTAAAAGAGATTGATAAAGATTATGTGCTTACGCATGTACATGGAAATAATTATGCTAGTAGTGGTGTGATGACTAGGAATTCTATTGGATATTTACCAATCTTGTTTGAGATGACATATGTTAGTAAAAAGATAATTAATAATTGGAAATTATCAGATAATCAAAAACACCCAACAAGTTTAGATATGCCAAATATTAGAGGTAAGAAGGAATTAGAATTCGAAATATTGGTTAACTAAGGTTTGGTTATTTTTGGAATTTTTATCCAGAAAGTAGTTCCCAATCTTTGAGAGCTTCTTACCCCGATCTTACCGTTGTGTTGTTCTATTATGTTTTTAGCAATATATAACCCCAAGCCATCTCTGCGTGATGTATCATCTGGCATTTGGAAGAATTTATCAAATACTCTAGAGTGGTACTCAGCAGGGATATAAGAACCTCTATTGTGTATAAAGATAGTTATGTCTTTGTCTTTCTCTTGGATCTTTATAGTTACTTTATCATTGATAGGGCTATGGTGAATTGCATTATCAATTAGGTTGTTGAAAACTAGTTTTAGTTGCTCTTTATTCCCATAAATCTTATCAAATAGTAAAGAGAATTCTGAATCGAATGATATATTCTTACTGTTAGCTATGACCTCCATTGCTTTGCAAGAGTCGTTAATCATTTCTATCAATGATATCTCAGTTTTTTCTGTATTATGAGTAATGTCTTCTAATTTATCTAAATCTTGAAGGCTGGTAATCATCTTTTTAATTCTAAAACAATCATTCCTTGCTGAGGATAAAAATTCATCTTGTTTTGAGTTCAGATCGCCAATCACTCTTTCTAAGCATGTATGAATGGCGATGTGAATTGAATTTAGAGGTAATAATAATTCATGGGTTAAGCTAACGAATTTATCGGCTTTGATATAGCCTTTCACATCAATATTAGTTATGTTTCTTAATATTATAGCGATAGCAATTACTCCTATCGTGGGTTCTGTGACTGGCTGTATCAGTGGAACAAATTCTACCAATTTATAGTTGTAACTGGCAATTATTGGCCTAGTTAAATCTTTTGATAGAGGCGCACCAGAGTTACTAAAGATATACTCTGTAATTTGATCGATACGTTCTTTAATAACAAAAGGCAGTTTTTCAAGAAAATCATCAAAGTTATCGTTCGAATCTTCGGTGTAATCGAATTCTTTCCTAGCAGTTTTATTCAGATTTAAGGTTCTGCCAATTTGGTTAACTATTATCAGTGGATCGGGGAGGGTATCAATAGCAACTTGCAAGAAGATTTTTGCTCTTACTAGTTCGCCAATCGAGCTATGGCGGTATTCTTCAAGGCTTTTAGCCATACTATTAAATTCTTTTCCTAGCTCAGCTACCTCATCTGCTCCTTGAACATTTAGTCTTACTCCCATTTTACCCTCAGTAATTTGGCGTACTAAATCAGTTAAACCTCGAAGAGGTGACATTATTTTTGAAGTCAGCAAACCAGAAATAAGCACTCCTATTAAAAAGGCAGCGATGGCAAAGACTATCATTACTTTAGACACACTTCTGATCATTTCAGAGACCCCTTCGCTACGGTAGTATATATCGTCTTGGTTTAGGTCTGTTAAGTTATGAATCGAATCTCTAAGCAATGTATACTTAATCCTGTATTCAGTTGCATATGAGCTGCTATTATAAGGATTACTAAGAGTGATTTTCACAAATTCATCAAGTGCATTTTTGTAATCTATCCATTTATTTTCTAATGTGACGGTAGATTCCAGCTCTCCATCAATCACTATATTTGACTTTTGTACATTAAGTTGTGTTTCAAATTCTTTCGTATAATTATCGATTACGTATAATATTTGACCTTTTGAGTTATATTGGCGATTGCTTAATTTCCAAACTGTATTATCAAATCCATCTAACGACTGTCGCATTTTTTGAAGGGCGACAATGCTTTTATAGTTACTTACTAAAATATCATTAGTGTTTGTGCCTATGTGGCCAATTGTGAAGACAAAAAGAAAGCCAATAATCCCGATAATCAATCCTAAAGGAAGTTGAGCTAATATAACTTTTTGTTGAAGTTTCATAGGCTCGCTCCAACCTCACTAATAATGGTTTGCGGTTTAGGACTTATTAGATGTAAATCAAATCTATCAAGTTTTAGTAGATTGTTGATAGTGGATTCGCCAAAAAGTACTTCCCACCATCTATCTGTTTTTCCTACTAATACAATATGTTTAATTCTCTCACTATCAGCAAATTTTATCCATCCTCTTAGTCTATCTTCATTTTTTAAGTGAATAAATCTTGCTCCAAGTTCTTGCGCCAATTGTATATCGCTATATAAATGGCGTTGTTTTTGGGAATCTATAGTCTCTGGCCTATCTTTTGGAGTTTCTACATATACAACAAACCAGTCGGTGTTAAGCTTCCCAGCTAGTCTTGATGCCTTTCTTAACAAGTATTTCTGAGAGGAATTTTCTGGCTTTAAGCAAACCATAAGTCTGTCGCTAGCAGATGACAATGAGTCTATGTCTTTGTCATTATTTGTAAAATCGTTTGGTCTCTCAATTCTTTCCGCGACTTCCCGTAGTGCCAGCTCTCTAAGTTGCCCTAGATTATCTAATTTAAAGAAATTTTGTAGAGCTTGTTCAACCTTATCTTTTTTATAAATTTTTCCTGATTTTAGTCTATCTATTAAATCCTCAGCAGCCAGATCTATATTCACCACTTGGTCTGCGCGCTTTAAGAAAGTGTCAGGGACTGTTTCGGTGACTTTTACTGCGGTTGCATTTTCAACGATATCGTTTAGGGATTCTAAGTGTTGGATATTAAATGCGCATATAACATTTATCCCAGCAAGTAATAATTCTATCACATCTTGATATCTTTTTTCATTTCTGCATATTGGCAGATTAGTATGTGCAAGTTCGTCTACTATTACAACTTCTGGTTTTCGATTTATTATAGCATCAAGATCCATTTCTTCGACTACCACATCCCTGTAGTGATGTTTCATTCGTGGAATTAATTCTAATCCAGGCAGTAAATCATCTGTTTCTTTGCGGCTATGAGTTTCAACAAATCCAATAACTATATCTATGCCTTTTTCTTTTAATGAATGTGCCTCCTCTAGCATCCTATATGTCTTACCAACGCCTGCAACAGACCCTATGTATACCTTGAGCTTGCCGCGCTTAGCACTTTGGAGTAGTTCTAAAAAATCAGACGATTTATTTGTCATGTATTTTGTTTTCTCCAAATTGTTTATCAAGCGCTATATTCAGCTTAAGCACATTAATTTTTTCTTCGCCTAATATAAAAAATTGAGGGTATTCTATGAAATTATCAACTAGATTTTTAATCCTTACAGGAGAAACACCTCTTGCTTTCGCGATATTTTCTATTTGAAAGTAAGCTGCGTTTTTTGAGATATGAGGGTCTACGCCACTACCAGATCCAGTAATAAAGTCTATGGGCGGTAGATCTGATCCAAATTTAGATTTTGTAAATTGTTTTAAAGCATCTGTACGATTTAAAAATTCTTTAGATTCAATTGACCAATTAGACGGATGTGCATGCAATGTCCCTAAGCCATTGAGAATATCTGGTAACCTTCCTAGGAAGTATTTATCTGATGTATAAGGTTGTCCAATAAGCTCGGAGCCTACCATCATTTTGTTATGAATAATAAAACTTCCTCTGGCTTGATGATTAAATAATGTTAAGCCAAGAGTTGTTACGATCAATTGGTAGAGTATGCCTACAGTTACGCCGCATAAACAAAACACTCTAATTGCTATATGTAAATGCTGCATATCTAGTATATTAAAAATTGAATTAGTATATCGATCATCTTAATTCCTAAGAACGGTATTATGATGCCGCTAAGTCCAAAGATTGTGAAGAATTTTTTCACAAGTCTTGTAGTTTTAATGGGTTTGTATTTGACGCCAGTGAGTGTAATGGGAATACATAAAACTATTATTAGAGCGTTAAATATACTTGCCGATAATATAGCGCTATATGGTGTATGCAGATGCATTAAATTAAGAGCTTCTAGTTGGGGGTATAGAGGTAAAAATATTGCAGGAATTATGGCAAAATATTTTGCCACATCATTTACCAATGAAAAGGTAGTTAAACAGCCTCGAGTAGTTAGTACCTCGCGCCCAATTTCTATTAGGTCGATTATTTTCATCGGGTCATTCTCAAGGTCAATAATATTGGCTGCTTCTTTGCAAATGGTGCTACTAGAGTTTAAAGTGAAGCCTACATCTGCTTGTGCTAAGGCAGGAGCATCATTAACCCCATCCCCAGTTACCGCAACTATCAGGCCTTGTTTCTGGAAGTCTTGTACATAATAGAGTTTTCTATCTGGTTCAGCTTCGCAAATAAATTCTTTTATTCCAGACTCTTGAGCTATTGATTGTGCTGTATAAAAATTATCACCAGTAGTTAAGATAATTCTTACTCCCATAGCTTCAAGACGCTCTATTCTTTCGGTGATTCCTGGCCTTATTTTATCTTTTAGGTGAATAATCCCTAAGATTCTATTGTCTTTTATAACAGCTAAAGGAGTGCCGCCAGAATCCCCAACTTTTTGTACTATTTTCATCAATTCTTTTGGTGTTTGTCCGCCTTTGCTTTCAATAAATTTGCAGACTGCATCGACTGCGCCTTTTCTAAATTGGATCTCTTTATAATCGCAACCACTAATTCTTTTTGATGCAGTAAATTGTATAAAATTACAGTGCTTTATGTGTTTATCGTTCAGTTTCATCCCGTATTTTTGGCGAACTAGGCGCATTATAGACTTGCCTTCAGGTGTATCGTCTGCGTAGGATGAATATTCAGCAGCTTCAGCTAACTCTTCCATTGATACATTAGGGAGTGGAAGTAGTTCTGATGCCATTCTATTACCAATTGTGATAGTGCCAGTTTTATCAATCAGTAACACATCAATGTCACCTGCAACATCTAGTGCTTTAGTAGTTACAGCAAGAATATTCCTTCTTAATAGTTTTTCCACACCAGAAATTGCTATTGGTGCAATTAGAGCTGCAGCAGTGGTTGGCATTACGCAAATTAGTAATGAACAAACCGCGATTATAGAAACATTCAGACCCAAGAAAGCTGCTAGAGGTATTATGTTAAAACACATGAAAATGTATATTATTGTGAATCCCATTAGAAAATAGTTAATGGCTCTTTCGTTGGCAGAGATATTTCGGTGAGTAGCATCAACCATTCTTAGCATCTGGTTTAGATAATCATTGCCGTGTGTACTAGTGACCTTTATAATTAAATAATCTGATATAACTTTTGTGCCAGCTACTACTTGATTTCTACCTTCTATTGTTTCCTTTATTACAGGTGCAGATTCTCCAGTAATTACAGATTCATCAACTGAAGCTATACCATCAATTACTTCGCCATCGCATGGTATTACTTCGTTAATATTAACGCGGATTACATCACCAACGTTTAATAGATTGGAATTTACTATCTCTCCATTATCGAATTTTCTAGCAGTAACATCTACCTTAAGTTTTCTAATGTTATTGGCGTGTTGTTTTCCGTTGAACTCTGCAATAGATTCTGCAAAGTTTGCAAAAATTAATACAAACCATATGCTCAAAGATACCGATAGAGTAAACCATACAGGGTCGCCGCCAGATATGTTGGGTGATATAATATCTTTTGCAGAGATTGCTAACGTTGTCAGGCCGATCAACCATACTACAAGCATTATAGGATTTTTTGCTACATAGGCTGGACTGAGCTTTATTAGAGAACCTAAAAACGCTTTAGAAATCACTTTTGGGTGATAGAGGTGATAGTTTGTAGAGATGTCATTTACTTGCATAACTACCTACTAATTAAAAATTCAATTGTTGGCCCTATAATTAATGTAGGAACGAACACTAAAAAGTCATTAAGCATTGCGAAAAAAATTAGGAATGCGAAAAACCAGTGATCAGTTTGCACTTCCTCAAGTCGATTGTGTATTGCTGGTTTAGTTGCCAAGCTTTCTGCTACTTTAAACATGCAGTACATCAAGGAAATTCTACCAACGATCATAGAGAAAGTTAGAGAGATATTTAAATAAATATTATCTGTTGGCAAACTACCATAACCTAATCCATTATTGACCATAGTTGATCCGGTAGCGATTGCTAATTGTGTTATTGCAAGAGAGGATCTAGTTGATATGTCGTCTATGAGGGATGAGTTCAAGATGCTAGCAGATAACAGTGTCACGATCAAACACTGGTATATTACTAGAAAAATGGTTATGTATTTTATTTCTTGGAATTCTATTGTCTTGCCTAGATATTTCGGAGTTCTTCCAGACATCATTCCTGCTAAAAATACGGACATTATTATGAATAGTAATAAATTTAATAAACCTGCACCAGCGCCTCCGAAAATAGCTCCGCCAAATAACATACTAGCAATAGCATATATGACAGATTCTGGGTTAAAGCTCATAAGCATAGAGTTAGCTGCGCCGCTAGTTGTAGCGCAAAATGCAGTGTATACTGCGGACGTAGGGATTCCAAACCTTGTTTCTTTACCTTCAGTATTTAGGTTGATGGTTTGTCCAATAGTAGATTTAACTTCGCTATTTAATATCAGATAAGAACTAAAGAATAAGAGCAATGTCATAAAAACTATAGTTATCCAGCCATGCTTTGGTTTTCCAACAGCATTTGCATATGTTAGTGCTAAAGTGCATGGAATTAAAATCATTAATAGCATTTGCAAGAAATTACTTAATCCAGTGGGGTTTTCGTAAGGATGTGCAGAATTAGTACCAAAATACCCACCGCCGTTTACTCCTAAGAATTTTATTGATTCTTGTGTTGCGACAGGGCCTTGAGGTATTGTCTGAACTAAATTATCTAATGTTATGATCTTAGTGTAAACTTGAAAGTTTTGGATCACGCCTTGTGATATAAATACTAAGCTGATGATTATACAAATTGGAATTAATATAAAGATTATCGTCCTTAAAAGATCACACCAGAAATTACCGAATACAAATCCTTCATTTTCTAAGTTCTCGTTGGCAATGCCTCTTATTACTGCAATAGCTGCAGATATACCGATGCCAGTACTGATAAAAGCTATCATAGTCAATGTACATTGAGAGAAGTAACTTAAGGTGATTTCTCCAGAATAAGCCTGCCAATTTGTAGCCGTGATATAGCTTGTTGCTATGTTAATAGCCAAGCTCCAATCTAATCCTTTTAACTCAAAAGGATTTAATGGTAGATAGTGTTGAAATTTTAATATTAAAACGGCAATAACAAGAGAGAAAGACGACAAGGATAAAAGACTAAATAGGTAAGTTTTACAATTATGTTGGTAAGGTTCAATTGCGCAGATTTTAAATATTGTATTCTCGAACGTCCTGATAGTTTTATTATTATATCCCATTCTGCCGCTTAACACGTAATCTATGTATCTACTTAGTGGCACTGCCAGTGCTATTGCTAAGGTAAAGATTAATATAAGTTGCAAAAGCATATAATGCTGCGTGTTGTAGCTACCTATACAATATAATCATTAAAAATAAAAATGGAAGAATCTGATTTATATAGATCTGTTATTATTCACTCTAGATAATAAATATAGACTGTTACTTTCTTGTAAAGAGGTTAGATTTGGGTTGTATCTTTTTAAAAGATTTTGGCCATCTGAAGTTGTTAAAAATTTTTGCCAATCTTTCTTTTCTTCTAGCTTTTCTCTATTGTTTTTTAAGCAGGATGTTAGAGATTTGTAGATGTTTCTTTGATTGATCAACCCTGCTGTCCAAAATTCACCTAACTCTTTCGCATTTTTAAAAGTAACATAAGTTTCATTTGTTCTGAAAGTTAGTGTTTCTATTTGGAAACCTTGATCTGTCAGATCTTTTAATCGGCGTTTTACAGTTTCTGCTATTTGCTCATCTGTGATTTTGGAAAAAGTTTCGCATGCTGTAATGGCTTTATGTAAATCAAACTTAAGCTTCCCATCGTAACCTTCATCTATTCGCACCATAAAATCTTGGAAAAACGTTGCAGTTAAATTTTCATTTGATTTCAGTGTTGGTCGATCGTCTATAATTTTAAAAGCAGTAAAAGATGATAAATCTCCACCATGGTCAACAACCTGTGCTGTATATTTTCTCCCATTTTGTTGTGCTAAATGGTTTTGAATATTAGGATCTGTACCTCCAACAAAGGCTTCAGCAAAGAACGTATACTCTTTACCATCTATCATTTCTAATTTATCTGCTCTAATTTCTGTTTCTCTATCTTTGTCGTAATTATCAAAGCTCAAATCATCAGCATAACTAATGAATGCTTTTTGCCATTCATCATTGTCTTCAGATTCTGTATCCCAATCTTCATCATCAGCACTCAGGTCTTCTGGAGAGTTTGTGTGTATCGATGTACCAACGTCATTAAAGAAATCTTCATAGTTTTGGCAATCTTCAATAATGATGGATTTAAAGGCAATTTTAGTATTCGCAACCCCAGTTTCTTTTCGCTCTGTGTGATTTAGGATTGTTATGTCATCAACCTGATGGGGTATTAATAATTTTAATATTCCAGCTGATACATAAGATTTTACAAACTCTTCTCTATCAGTTTCTGTTTTTACTACTTCTTGATCGAGTGTCCCTCTTCCCTGCGAGCTTTTTAAAGCATCATAAGTATCTTTATCATTTGATGATGGTGACTTACTAGCAGTTTTTACCATAACCGCTTCGCCGTTTATTTCGGTAATGAATCCTTCGGCTCGCAATTTAAAATTATTTTCACCATTATGCATAAAGTTTTAGAATAAATACTCATCTATATAAAGTCTAGTAGCAATAGGTTAATAATTGGTTAAAATTAGGCTAAAAGATGATCATTTGAACATGATTTTGTAGTGAGCCTTACTATTTCCCCAACTTTGCCGAGTGGTGCAGAAGTCTTTATAAGGCTGAAATCCTCGGCTCTTGCTGAATTTTCACTCTCAATAATGGCATGTAATTGATGACCAACTAGAGTTTTGTAGTGTTCTGTAACTTTTTTGGCGCCAAGTTCACGAAGTTTTTTTGCACGTTCCTTTCTAACTTTCTTATCTACTTGGGGCATTTTACTAGCTGGTGTGCCATCTCTTTCTGAGTATGGGAATACATGTAAGAAAGTCAGGCCAGCTTCATCGACTATTTTTAAAGAATTATCAAACATTTCATCGGTTTCAGTAGGGAATCCTGCTATGATATCTGCGCCAAATACAATATCTGGACGTAATTGTCTAACTTTGTGACAGAACTCAATTACTTGTTCACGAGTATGTCTGCGTTTCATGCGTTTGAGTATCATGTTATCGCCAGCTTGAAGACTTAAGTGCAAGTGTGGCATAAATCTTTTTTCACTGGCTATTAGTTCTAAAAGATCTTCGTCAATTTCTGCAACATCGATAGAAGATAGTCTGATGCGAGGTAATTCTGGTACTAAATTTAGTACGCGTTTTATCATTTGCCCTAATGTAGGTGTTGCTGGTAAGTCTTTGCCGTAGTCCGTAATATCTACTCCAGTTAAGACAATTTCATTATATCCATTTGCAACTAAAGTTTTGCATTGTGTTACTATTTCGCCTATGCCGACGCTTCTACTATTTCCTCTTCCATATGGGATGATGCAGAATGTACATCTATGATTGCATCCATTTTGTACTTGCAGAAATGCCCGTGCTTTACCCTCTAATCCTTCAATTAGTTGAGGCGCAGTTTCTTTGATGGACATTATGTCGTTTACTAAAATTTTCTCAGTAGTTAGAGAAATATATGATTCTGGTTTTGCCTTTTCTTCATTCCCCATTACTTGGTTTACTTCAGGCATATCCGCATATTTTTTTGGGTTCACCTGAGCTGCGCAACCAGTAACAATTATTTTTGCATCGGGATTTTCTTTTCTTGCTTTTCTAATAGCTTGTCTTAGTTGTCTTTCGGATTCTGAGGTAACAGCACAACTATTGAAAATAATGGTGTTGCTAAGCCCTGCCTGAGTAGCTGATTTTTTAATCAGCTCACTTTCATAGCTATTAAGCCTGCATCCAAATGTTACTACTTCTAATGTCATGGAACGCAGTATAGCAAAATACTGTTTAAATGCCAAGCGTTGCTAGAGGAGCATAACAGTTTGCACTACACAATTATCAAAATGCTCGTCAATTTGCTTTCTGTATTCTTTTACAGTTAGATTAGCGGAGTCTTTATTGTTTCTTATTTCTTTGATCATTCTGATGATTTTTTCTATCAAAAATGTACTGAAAAATATTAAGTCTCTGCTAAGACTACTGGTATCTTGTAGTTGTGTTTTTCCAGCTTGGTTTACAAGTTCTACTGTATCGCCGCAATCTCCAGAGCATAAAGATCTTAATCCTTGAAAACCCTGAAAAAATTTGGTTCTTGGAAACCTAGTATCTATGTCTAATAGGGTTTTTAATATTTGATTAAACCCAGTAAGAGGGTAGGTTGGGGTAACGGCTTTTAAGAATAACTCACTTTTTGCAAGGAATTCAACGCCTTGGAATCCAGCATACTCAATTTCTTCGAACATATAATCCATGAACGAGTAAACAGTCATCGCCACAGAAGCAACTTCACGGGTTCTGATCTTTTGAATATCGCTCCCGCCAATATCGCCATTTGGATTCAAATAGTCGTTTAGTTTTTGATTTATTTGCTCTGCCATAAGCCAACCGAAAAATACTCTCTATAAAAAGAGGGTATATATAATTGGTTAAGAAAGAGTTAATGACTTTAATATTTATTGAATTGAAGCGTAAGGAAGTACTTCTTTGTTAGGGCCAACAACCAATTCTTTATTCTCATATTGAGCGGCCATGAAGCTTTTGCCTTCGCCAATATATTGAACTGGAAATACGTTTTTTCCGTTGTAAACTTTGATTTTTGCGCCAGTACCACGGTTTGCTACGTTGTTTTTTGAGCCTGATTTTTTAATGCTTGCCATTTTATAGACCTAAATATTAATTCTTCTTCTGAAGAGGATAATATGCTAAAATGATCTTTTTCGCAAGGTATAAAGTATGAATGATATTGATAAAGTTAAGTTGTTTTCTGGTGAATGTAAGTTTGTAATAGGTGCAACTTCTCTTGAATCTATACCACCTACAAGCCTTTCAGAGGTGGCTTTTATAGGGCGCTCTAACGTTGGTAAATCTAGCTTAATCAATGCACTAACCAATAGGAATGGGTTGGCTCGCGTCTCGCAAACTCCAGGATGTACTAGGCAGATTAACTTCTTTGACCTTGCTTCCAAGATCTATTTGGTGGATCTGCCAGGGTATGGCTATGCCAAGAGGGATAAGAAAGAAAAGAAGCAATGGAAAGACCTTATATATTATTATCTAACTGGAAGGCAGCAGCTAAAAAGGGCTTATTTATTAATAGATTCAAGGCATCCGCTAAAAAAAGATGATTTGGTGACGATGGAGTATCTAGATGATTATGCCATTTCATACCAAGTCGTTCTGACAAAGGCTGATAAATTAAAGAAGCACGAGCTTGAATCCAGTATCAAGTCAGTGTCCGAAGCTATACGTACACACCCAGCATGTCACCCTTATATCATTGCAACTAGTAGCGAAGATAAGATAGGTATAGATGAGCTGAGAATAGAGATTTGTAATTTTATATAAAAAAAGGGGCTAGAAAGCCCCACTTTTTTAAATTCAATATTTATTATGCAACTATATTGCCAACCAACACATCCTCTAATTTGGATATTTGGTCTCTTAGTTCTAGTTTTTGTTTCTTTAACCTTTGTACTTCGAATTGATTAACCACTTTTTGTGCTACAGCACTTGTAATCTTGCCTTCTAAAGCTAGATGTTCTGCTCTTAAGTGATCCAATTCTTTTTGGCATTTCGTTTCATTGACCATATCTTTAAGCCTCCGAAGATAATTTATTAACGATATTTCCCCTCATTATGTATACTAACACACTTTTCGACAAAAGAGATCAACTAATTGTTAATAAGTGGTTAATTTTTTTATTGACTATTTTATATTTTTTGATGGTGAGGAGTTTTTGCTTTAAAGATAAAAAAGCGCCATATTTTTGTGTAAAATCTAATTATAGCATGTTTTTTATTGGGTTTAAAGGGGGTGGCTTGGCGATTATGGCTTGTAGTTTAGGTGGTTGCAAAGGTTGAGGCAATATTTTTAAAGGCTCTGGGCTTGTTTTAAAATTGAAAACTGATATTCTGAATATATCAATATACAATTTATCAACAAGGAGCAATCTGATGAATATACATGAATATCAGGCCAAAACCGTACTCGCAAAATATGGCGTGCCTGTTCCCAGAGGGATTGTTGCAGACAATGCTAAAGAGGCAGAGGCTGCAGCTAAAAAAGTTTTAACTGAAATGGGAGCTAAAGTTGCCGTAGTGAAAGCTCAAATCCACGCGGGTGGCCGCGGTAAAGGCGGTGGCGTGAAGCTAGCTAAAACAGTAGAAGAAGCTAAAAAATATGCTGAAGCTATGCTTGGCATGACATTAGTTACACATCAAACTGGCCCAGAAGGTAAAGTAGTAAACAAAGTGTATATTGAAGAAGGCTCGGATATTAAACATGAATATTACCTATCAGCTGTGTTAGACAGACAAACTTCAGGCGTAACAATGATCGCATCTACAGAAGGCGGCATGGACATTGAAGAAGTCGCGCATAAAAGCCCAGAGAAGATTATCAACGTTTCGATAGATCCTACTATTGGTATTCAAGATTTTCACTGTCGAAAAATAGCTTTCGGCTTAAAACTTGAAGGCGAACAAATCAAGAAAATGACAAAATTTGTAAAAGCTATATACAAAGCTTTTGTTGATAAAGATTGCTCTCAGCTTGAGATCAACCCACTTATCGAGACAAAACAAGGTGAGTTTTTAGCGCTTGATGCAAAATTAAACTTTGATTCGAATGCCCTTTATCGTCATCCTGATATCGTTGAATTGCGCGATATTACTGAAGAAGATCCATTAGAATATGAAGCATCTAAGCACGAACTGAACTACATCAGAATGACAGGTGATATTGGTTGTATGGTGAACGGTGCAGGTCTAGCTATGGCTACTATGGACATTATTAAACTGTTTGGTGGTGATCCTGCAAACTTCCTAGACGTTGGTGGTGGCGCTACTAAAGAACGTGTAAAAGAAGCGTTTAAACTTATCCTTTCTGATAAAAATGTGAAAGGAATTCTAGTAAACATTTTTGGCGGTATCATGCGTTGCGATATTATTGCTGATGGCGTAATAAATGCAGCAAAAGAAATCGGTATCAAAGTACCTGTGGTAGTGAGACTGGAAGGAACGAATGCTGATAAAGGAAGAGCTATGCTTGACCAATCAGGCTTAAATCTTGTATCTGCAAAAGATTTAGGTGATGCTGCACAAAAAATTGTAGAAGCTGTAGAAAAATCAAGAGAGGCTGCATAATGACTATTTTAGTAAATAAAAACACAAAAGTAATTTGTCAGGGCTTTACAGGTGCGCAGGGAACTTTCCACTCTGAGCAAGCTGTAGCTTATGGAACGCAAATGGTTGGCGGTGTTACCCCTGGTAAAGGCGGTCAAAAACATCTAAACCTACCAGTATTTAACACTGTGCATGAAGCTCGCGCTAAAACTGGCTGCAATGCTTCGGCAATCTATGTTCCACCTCCCTTTGCTGCTGATGCAATTCTTGAGGCAATTGATGCTGGAATTGAATTAGTGGTTTGTATCACTGAAGGTATTCCAGTTATGGATATGGTGCGCGTTAAGAAAGCTTTGCAAGGTAGTAAAACTCGTCTTATTGGACCAAATTGCCCAGGGATTATAACTCCTGATGAATGTAAAATTGGTATTATGCCTGGTTATATTCATAAGAAAGGAAAAATTGGTATAGTATCACGTTCTGGAACACTTACATACGAAGCGGTAGCACAAACAACAGCTGTTGGTTTGGGGCAATCTACTTGTGTTGGCATTGGTGGTGATCCTGTAAATGGAACAAACTTCGTCGATTGCTTGCAAATGTTCATGGAAGATGATGGCACAGAAGCGATTATCATGATCGGTGAGATTGGTGGTAGTGCCGAAGTTGAAGGTGCTGAATTCCTCAGAAGCAGTAAGAAGAAAAAACCAGTTGTTGGCTTTATTGCAGGGCGCACAGCTCCTCCTGGGAAACGTATGGGTCATGCTGGTGCTATCGTTTCTGGTGGTAATGACACTGCTGAAGCTAAGATTGAAGTTATGAAATCTGTAGGGATTTTTGTTTCTGAATCACCTGCAACACTAGGCCAAACAATGCTAAAAGCGTTGAAGAAGTAGTAATTACAACTTACTTAAAAAGCCTCAGAAACAATTCTGAGGCTTTTTTTAACAGGTTAATTCTGACACCAATGTTAACGTCGTTTTAGTATAAATAAACAACACCTTCAGCATTAGCGGCGCTGATCAAATCTGTTTTATATTCTTGGGTTGAGCAGCCGTTATAATCAATCTGTAAAGCAAGAGTTTCGCCCTGCACATCACCATTTAATGTGGCAAAAGACATAGCTATATTAAAATCATTTGGATTATTGAAGTCGTACTGAATATTATGCATTTTATGAATAGTATCTGCTAGAAAGTAAGCGGTAACAAAGTAAGTAACTTTAGCAGATGCCTCAGCTGAGATAGTTTTTGCAGTGTTAGGGAACCACTCATTCCAGCATGAAAATTTACTATCACTATTTCGAATAGCAAACTTTACACCAAAAGATTCAAAGAACATTGCGCCGCCATTTCCTTTACTGAACTCTACATTTGTAAGATCAAATTTCATATCATTCCTTTAATTAGGGTTGGAAGTGGAGTTGTATATTATCTTAGTAAAAAAACAAGTAAGATCGTTTTTTACTATAGCTTTTTTATTCGGCATACTTCATGCAAGCTTGCAATAGATATATCGAGTGTGTTACAATGTTCGAAACCTACTGTAATATCCATGAATAATTGTTTTATCATTGCTCTCGATGGTACCGCTGCTTCTGGCAAGGGCACTTTAGCTGAAAAATTAGCAAAGCATTATACATTTGATTATCTAGATACTGGAAAAATATATAGAACCGCTGGGTTTTATATGCTTAAAGAAGGTATAGATTTGTCAGACATTTTATCTGTACTTAGAAAGATTGGCGAGATTGATTTTTCATCGATGACAGCTAATGAGCTAGATACAGAAGAAATAGGCCGTGCAGCATCGCAATTAGGGGCTATTCCAGAAGTTAGAGAAGCTTTAAACAAAGCTCAAAGAGACTTCGCTATTGGTAAAAAAGGGGTGGTAATTGATGGTAGAGATATTGGAACGGTTATATTCCCGAATGCTGATATAAAACTGTATGTTACTGCAAGTACTGAAATTAGGGCGGAAAGACGCTTTAAACAGTTGCAAAATATGGGCAAAGAGGTTATATTCGGTGACGTACTAAGAGATTTACGTGAACGTGACGAACGGGATTGCAATAGAAAAGTTGCCCCGCTTAAACCGGCTTTAGATGCGCTGCATATTGATACAACGCTTTTAGATCCAGCTTCTGTTCTTGAACTAGTAATTACTCTCACCCAAGGTGCTGTTAACGAAAGGTTCATGTCAAAATGTGCCTGATTCGGGTTCTTGGTTAAAAGATTTTTCTTTTATGTGAAGCTCTGGAAGTACGGTTAATAACCTTTCACAATTGGGGTAATTTTAATTAAATGACACAAACAAAAGCAATGGAGCAAAACCATTTCGAAGAAAATTTTGCACAATTATTCGAAGAGTCAATCAGAGAAGAAAAAAGAGAAGGTACAGTCGTTAAGGGTCGTATCGTTGCGTTAAAAAACGGCGATGCTTATATCGATGTTGGTCTTAAAAGCGAAGGAAGAATTTCATTAAAAGAATTTTCAACTTCAGATAACCCAAATCCAAATTTAAAAGTTGGTGATACTGTCGAAGTGTTTATCGATAGAAGTGATAGCCACGATGGTACAACAGTTCTAAGCAGAACAATGGCTGTTAGAGAAGAAGCTTGGGGTAAATTTGAAGATTTACAAAGAAAAGATGTTAACGTTGATGGCGTTATTATCGGTAGAGTTAAAGGTGGTTTCGCTGTAGATCTAGATGGTCTAGTTGCATTCTTACCAGGGAGCCAAGTTGATATTAGGCCTATTAAAGACATGGGTGCTTTGATTAACATTAAACAACCATTCAAAATCCTAAAAATGGATAGAGATCAAGGTAACGTTGTTGTATCTCGTAGAGCTATTCTTGAAGAATCAAGAGCAGAAGCGCGTGATTCATTGCTTGCTACTATCAAAGAAGGAAGTGTTCTTGAAGGTTCAGTTAAAAATATTACTGATTATGGTGCGTTCATTGATCTTGGATCAATTGACGGTCTACTTCACATTACAGATATTTCTTGGAACAAAATTTCGCATCCATCAGAAGTATTAAGCATGGGACAAACCATGAAAGTAATGGTGATCAAGTACAACGAAGAAACAAAGCGTGTTTCTTTAGGCTTGAAGCAACTAGAGAAAAATCCATGGGAAGGTTTCTCTGATAAGTACAAAGCTGGAATGACATTGAAAGGAACAATCACAACTGTAACCGACTACGGTGCATTTGTTGAACTTGAGCCAGGTGTTGAAGGTCTTGTATATCACACAGAAATTAGCTGGAATGCAAAAAATACGCATCCACGCAAATTAGTAAAACCTGGTGATAAAGTTGAAGTTATGGTTCTTGAACTTGATATTTCAAAACATAAAATCAGCCTGAGCATAAGACAGTGCGTTGATAATCCTTGGAAGCTATTTGCACAAAATTTCCCAATTGGAACAAAAGTTGAAGGAACAATCCAAAATATTGCTGACTTCGGAATTTTTGTACTTCTAAATGGTGAAAATCCAAGTGAAGCTATTGAAGCGTTAGTTCCTGCAACAGAACTTTCTTGGGAAGAGAAGCCAGAAATAGAACTTAAGAAATTCAGCAAAGGTGAAAAAATCAAAGCTGTGGTTCTTAACGTTGATATTGAACGTGAACGCGTTTCATTAGGTGTTAGACAACTTACAGAAGATAAGGTTTCAGCATCTCTATCTGGATTTAAGAAAGATGATGTTGTTACATGTTCTGTAACAGCTGTTAATAAAGATGGCATCGAAGTTGAACTTGCTGATGGTGTGAAGGTATTCATTAAAAAGAATGATCTTTCTAAACATAAGTCTGAGCAACGTCCAGAGAGATTTGGCGTAGGCGATAAAGTTGATGCAAAAGTTATAGCTATCGAAGCAAAAGATCGTAAAGTATCTCTATCTATTAAGGCTTATGAAGTAGAAGAAGAGAAAAAGACTATTGCTGAATACGGCTCTGCTAGCAGTGGTGCAAGCTTAGGTGATATCCTAGGAAAAGCACTAGCTGGTAAAACGTCTGAAGAAGCTCCAAAGAAGAAAGCTACTAAAAAAGCTGAATCTGAAGAATCGTCTGAAGAGAAGCCTAAAAAGCCTGCAGCTAAAAAAGCAAAAAAAGCTGAGTAATCAGCATTTACTTAAAATAAAAAAAGCTCCTTAGGGAGCTTTTTTTATATCGATTAATTTCTGACAATCATTGCTTTAAAAAGCTCTCCCATATGCTCTAATGAAATTAATCTATCTAGTTGGGAGTTAATTTCATTAATGTTTCCACCATTTGAAATTAGAGATTTCGCTCTTATTTCAATCCCATATTTTTTTAGAAACTCACCTTGTGATAATATTTCTGATTGTTTAAAAATTTTTGCCAAAGATTTGAAATCAACATGCGCTGTTATATCTGCTGTTCCAATTTCAGACAGTATGTTGTGATATCGATTTTTCTTTACGGCTTGTAAGGTGGACTTATAAGTTGGCTCTATATAGCCATAGTCAATAATCAATCCAGCGCCGTGATCCCCAATTTTTTCTCTAATTAAATTTGCATACACCGTGCTGGCTGGCGAAGTTTCTATTATAGAGTCTATTTTCAATTTTTCTTCTATATTGAAGCTACGTGATGTTGTAAACATCAAATGGTCTTCTGTAGCACCTACCAGTACTTCCTTTAACCCATCTTTATCTTTTTTAAATTGCTTTATAGGTAAGGCGTCAAAAAATTCATTGCAAATTACTATGCAGTCTTGAGCCTCAACTTCTGATATATGTTGATGCCATTTAATTCTAGGAAAATTAATTTTTTTGGACTGTTTTTGTGCAAGGGCAGGGCTTGTTTCCACCATTGCAATTTCTATAATAGATTTATGAAAATTTGGTATGTGTTTTGTGCCGCGAATAAGGTCGCTCATTAATGTGCCGTTGCCGCCGCCAATTTCAACTAAAGTAAAAGGTCTAGAGTTGGATTCTAGCCAATGATTTGCACACCATATTCCAATTATCTCGCCAAACATTTGGCTTATTTCTGGAGCGGTAATGAAATCACCGTCGCATCCAAAAGGATTGTTATTAGCATAATAGTAGCTTACTACTAGCTCCATGAACTGATCGATTGGTATAGGGCCATTAACTTCTATTAATTTTTTAATGCTAGATTCGAAATTCATACCAATTCTTCTTTTTCATAAAGCATTTCATCGCTTAATGCTTTTTTAACAACTGGTATGGTTATATTTTTCTTTTCAGCTAAAGATAGCCGATCAATTAATGATACTAACTTCGCTATGAAGCTGTAGCTTCTCTCAGCTCTGGTTACTATATAATCAATAACCTCTGGATTAATTTTTAGCTGTCTATCGCTAAACTGTTTTAATAATAAAACTCTAATAATCTCATCATCTGGTTTTTTGATGATGATTTTTTGTATTGCATTGATTCGTGAACGTAAATCAGGAATTAAAAAGGTTGGTAAAGATCTGGCTGTAAGTAGTAGGGAAAAAGAATTGTTACGTACAAAATTAATCAGATGAAAAAGATATTCTTCACTCTTAATTTGTTCTATATCTTCCAGAATATAATTTGCAAATTTATTTGCTAGTGGTGGAAAATCTTCATTTTCATCAAGAAATTTTGCATTACACTTTTCTTGCCATATTCTTGCTAAGTGTGTTTTGCCGCTACTTTCTTCGCCTATTATTAACAGAATATTATTTAACCAAGCTACCTCTGAGTGTATTGCTTTATATGCTTCAATATTAGACAACGAGACTATGTAGTCATCAGATGTATAATCACATTTATGCTCTAGGTTAAACAGAGTTTGTTTCATGATTTTTTTAGTAGTTGATCTAGTCCTTTATCAAAATAGGAGAGATCATAACTTCCGTCAGCAATTATTTCCCCTGTTTCATCTAGTAGTGTTACGTGTGGGACTGCGCCAGAATATCTAATGCCAAATTTATTAAACAATCCCATAACTTCTCCAGTGTTGTTAAAAAGTAAGTGATATATTGTTGAATCATTATTTTGATATGGTCTCATGAAATGTTTTAGCCTTCCCATGTCTTCATCTAGAGAGATTGCCATTATTTTAATATTGTCACTTTTGTATTTATTTTCTAAACGCAGTAATTCTGAGTAATTCTTTTTGCAAACTGAGCACCAAGATGTGAAAAAAAATAATAAGCGAACCTGAGGCTTGCCGTCTATGAGATATGTTAGCCTAGTTGAATCAATGGCTCTGTAATCAGCAGCGTGAGCATTGATACCGAATATCAGTATCAGGCATAGAAAAAAATATCGCAACATTTTTAAAATTAATTTGTTAATCGTTCGGAGTATAGCGCCATTCCTTTCACTAGGTCAACTGCTCTCATTAATTGAAAGTCTTCGCCAGAAAGTTTTTTGCCAGAAGAAAGAGAAGGGGTGGGGGCTGGTTTTACCCCTTTTTTCGATTCTGCTTTGCTGTCTTCGCTTTCTAAATGTCCCATTAGTGCCGCCTCAGATCCAAAAAACTCTGAACCCTTAGTAGCTGTTACAATACCTTCTTCTATAACAACATCAGGTTCAATACCTTCGGCTTGTATAGATTTGCCATTAGGAGTGTAATATCTGGAGGTTGTTATCTTCATTGCTGTGTTTCCAGGTAAAGGAATAACTGTTTGTACAGAGCCTTTTCCGAAAGATTTTATCCCAGCTATTAGAGCTCGCTTATTGTCTTGTAAAGCGCCAGCTACTATTTCAGAAGCAGAAGCTGATCCGCCATTAATCAGTACCACAATTGGCAACCCATTACTTATATCTTTGCCATTAGCTCTATAAATATTATTTGAATCAGGAATTCTGCCTTTTGTAGAAACAACAATTCCATCTTCTAAGAACAGTTCTGTAACTTCTCTAGATTGATCTAATAAGCCACCGGGATTCCACCTAAGATCTAAAACCACGCCTCTTAGAAGCTTTCCAGCCTCTTTAGCTTGATCTTCCAATCTCATATATTCTTTTCTTAAAAGCTGTGCGCTATTTTCACTAAAGCTTGCTAATTTTAAGTGAGCTACATCATCGCCAATAATTTTTGCTTTCACAGGAACAATCTTAATGATCTCACGTGTTAGAGTAAGTTCAATAGTTTCGTTTGATGATTCTCTATATATAGTTAATTTTACTTTTGTTTTTGGTTTGCCCCTTAGTTTTTCAACGGCTTGAGGTAATGTTAATCCCTTAACTATTTGCCCATCTATCATTGTGATAAAATCACCAATTTTTATCCCAGCTTTAAATGCTGGACTATCTTCATAAGGGGAAATAACTTTTATAAAGCCTCTTTCCATAGTTACTTCTATTCCAAGGCCGCCAAATTCGCCCTTAGTAGATATTCTCATATCTTGAAAATCTTTTTCATTTAAAAAATTTGAGTGTGGATCAAGAGATGATAGCATTCCATCAAGCGCGGCTTCTATAAGCTGTTTTTCTGTGGTTTCTTCTACGTACTCATTTTTTACTTTAGCCATTACCTCATCAAACAGATGTCTATAATCAAGTTTTTGTTTGCCAATTAAGAAGCTATATATTGCCTCTCCCTCTGCAAAAGCTTGAGAATGAGAAAATATTAGTAATAAAACAATCGCTGAAAAACGTAACATTTAGATTTAATAATTTTTGCGCATAGTTTTGATACTAGAATTTATTTAATATTTTCGCAAGGTTGAATACTTTAAAATCAGGAATTTAACATTGTTTATCTTGCTGTTATGAGGGTTTTATGGTATAATAGCTCTGAGTATTATGGGGGAAAAATGTCAGATTTTGATACAAGGAAGGGCTATAACCAAGCGGTTACTATTCTCTATAAGGAGATTTATGCCCCTAAATTCAAAGAAATTCACGATAATAACATGTGTTTTGGCGATGATTTGGCTATGGAAGCTTTCTATGCTAGGGATAGTATTAAAAAGCAATATCAAGGTGAAACCTCTAAATTTGGTCTTTTTTTCATAGGCCTGCACAATATTTGGAATTACGGAACTTGGCAAAACCCTAGTTATGAGTATTTTAGGCAGTTCAAAAGCCCAGAAGAAATAGCTTATTCTGCTTTTAAAACCAGCGGTAAAGACCTATGTCTTGAAGGTAATGGGCTAGATACAATGTATTCAGACTGGAAGATAGCGCATAGTGTGAATAGTACCTTATATCCTGAAAATATGTACCCAGATCTATCTGGATTCCCTGCGTAATAAATCTGAGAAAATATTTAACTTAGTAGGCTAATGTTAACTTTTTATTAAGTTCTATTAGTTAAACTTGTAGTCATGATCACAATTAATTGGTTAAAATCATGACTGGAAAAAATAAACAAAATATAAAAGGAAATGACAAACATGATAACAAAAAGCATGATCATGATGTAAAGGGACACGACAAACATGATCATAAAAAGCATGATCATGATGTCAAAGGACATGATAAACACGATCATAAAAAGCATGATCATGATGGTGATAGACATAAAAACGATCACGGCAAAGGACATGATTCTCATGGCAATGGCCATGGATACGGCCATCACAAAGATAAGCACGACCATAAAGATCATGATCATAAGCATCACGACCATGGTTCTAAAGGTTCTTGTGGTGGATCAAAAGGTGATTGTGTTTCTGAAACTTCTCAGGAGCAGCATTCTGGTGCGGTTCCAAGTGTTAAAATAATAGGCACAAACCTTTCTGAAAGCTTATATGGTTCTGCACAAGGTGAATATTTTGATGCTAAGGCTGGCGATGATGTTATTTACGCAGAAGGCGGTGATGACGTAGTAGATGCAGGCGATGGTAATGATATAGTTTATGGAAAAGAAGGTAATGATAAAGTTTATGGTGGAGCAGGCGATGACCAGCTTCACGGAAATGAAGGCGATGATATTTTAGATGGTGGTACAGGTAATGATTTACTATATGGTGGCGAAGGTAAAGATAAGATAATTGGCGGTGATGGTGATGATCAACTTCATGGCCAAGCAGGCGATGATATTTTAGATGGCGGTAATGGTGCAGATCTAATATTCGGTGGCGAAGGTAGTGATAAAATAAATGGTGGTGCAGGTGATGATAAAATATGGGGTGATGATTATTCGGGTCATGCACTCGTACCCGCATCCGGAAATTTAGTTATTAATCATAGCTTTGAAAACGTTGTAATTAATGACCATAGTGGCCGTTGGGAAGTATTCGCTAATGGTATTGACGGTTGGAGAGTTACATCTGGCCCAGGTATGGAAGTTCAAGTTGGTGATACAGACGGCGTGAGCGCTTCAGACGGCGATCATAAAGTAGAATTAGACAGTGATAACGGCGGAGCTAATAATAATAGTAGTATCGGCCAAGATTTAGCAACAAAAGGGCCGCATACATTTAAATTGGAATTTGATTATAGCCCAAGACCTGGTATCCCTGCAGAAAGTAATGGTATACAAGTTCTATGGAATGGCTCTGTTATAGCTACACTATCAGGGGCTACTGGTGGTTGGAATACTTATTCATACGATGTAGTTGGCTCAAGTGGCTTGACATCTCTGCTAGAATTTAAAGCAATTGGTACCAGCGACTATATGGGTGGTCTGATTGATAACATCAAAGTTGAATTAAAAACACTAAATTATGAATTCTTAGATCAAACTAGCGTTGGCGGAAATGATGTCATATGCGCTGGTGATGGTAACGACCAAGTATATGCAATGTTTGGCAATGACACTATCGATGCTGGTAAAGGTAATGACCTTGTATATGCGGGTGCTGGCGACGACAAAGTAGTAGGTGGTGACGGTGATGATCAGCTATATGGTGAAGGCGGCAAAGATAATATCGATGGTGGCGCTGGTAATGACCTGATATATGGCGGTGATGGAGATGACGTTCTTAAAGGTGGAGCGGGAAATGATAAGATCTGGGGTGAAGGTGGTAATGATACTATCGATGGGGGTGATGGTGATGATGAGTTAAACGGTAGCTCTGGCGATGATATTATGTTCGGTGGTAAAGGTAATGACATCATGTACAGCGAAGGTGGTAACGATAAGATGTACGGTGGCGATGGCAATGACCAAATGCACGGAAATGACGGTAATGATAAGATGTATGGTGATGCAGGCAACGACATTATGTATAGCCATGCAGGTGATGATTATGTAGATGGTGGTGACGGTGATGATCATATTTGCGGTGATATAGGTAATGACACTATTTTAGGTGGCAAAGGTAATGATCACTTGTATGGTCAAGGCGGTAACGATTACATTATTGGTGGCAAAGGTAATGACGACTTTTATGGTGGAGAAGGAGCTGATAAATTTGAATTTACATTAAGCAAAGGTTGTGATGGTAAGTTAGCAGGTGAAGGTAATGATGAGATTGAAGACTTTAGAGTAGCTGAAGGTGATATGTTGGTATTTAAAGGCTTATTCGACGTGAATCGCGATGGTTGTATAAACCTTAATGACTTAAGAGCTGGTACAATTTTATCCAATAGTGGTGGCGATACATTAGTAAACTTTAAAGGTGGTGAAGGTAATATTACATTAAGTGGCGTACATATTACAGACTTCAATTCAATAGCTAATAAAATACAAATTATATAATGGTTAATTAATACTAAGCCCCGCTGCTTTTTTCAAGAAGGCGGGGCTTTTTTTATGTTTAGGTATAAATCCTCATAGACAGACAGAACAATTTTTGTTATAAAAGTACCACTCCTACACGGGGGGTTAGCTCAGTTGGTTAGAGCACTCCGCTCATAACGGATTGGTCGTGAGTTCAAGTCTCTCACCCCCTACCATTTTATAGTTGTGCCTCAAGTTTGTTTATAACTTGCGCCCTCTTAAAATAAAGCAAGCATGTTCCGCAGAAATAAGTGCCATATACAAAGCTATTTATTAGTTCAATGAGAATAGACAGTAGTAAATCCTGTGTAATGACAAGAGTTGATGTGAATGACATCATTTGATCTGCAAAAATATAATAAGATTTTCCTACAAATATTGGTATTAAAGCCAATGAGGCGATAGTGAAGAAATTTAAAAAACTAGATTTGCAGCCTGTCATTAATCGATTGCTATGTTTTATCGCTTCAAACAAGTTCTTTTTTTCAAATATAACTACATACTCTACAAACATCATACTAAGCCAAATTATTATTCCTGGTATTAGTAGGGTTGACCCCAATAAAATTAAAGATATTTTGAAGAATAAAATAATCAAAATTATAAAAAAATTCTTAAAAAATATCTGCCCAAGTGCTTCAAGCTTCTCTAGGTTTGACCCCATTGCTTTTGCTGCGATGGCGGTATAAAAGATTGTATCCAGTACTAACATCACAAAGTAAAACGCTGTAATTATAAAGAAGCTTTCTATAATTTGTTCGGTCATTGCTGTGATTGTAGTTATGTCGTTATGAGCAACTGCCACCCAAAAAACTTCTGAGTTGAAGTTCATGCCTATATGTTTAGAAAGAAATAAGAATAATGTACTAGACAAGATTATATATGGAATCACTATAAGAAATGATTTGAGTAGAAATTTTGCAGAAAGAAAAAATACATATGTTATAGACGCGAAAGTCTCTTCAGGAATTTTAGGGCGAGCTGGTTCTGTCTCTAATTGAGAAAAGTCTATATTGTTTTCAAGGTTCATAATGACAAAAAGTTTATGCAACTCTTTTCAGTCTATTCTTGCCAATTACTTCTGCAAGTGATTTTACCAAATACTGTGCCATCTCCTTTGTGTGCAAAGGTGTTGGGGTAATTCTTAAACGCTCTTTTCCGCGCGGAACAGTTGGGAAATTTATATGCTGTACGTATATACCATATTCTTTCATTAAAGTTTCAGATATGGTTTGGCATTTAACTGGGTCGCCAATCATTACTGGAATTATGTGTGTGTTATTGTCGATGAATTCGATATTTTCTTCTCTTAATAAATTCTTTACGTAATTCACTATTTTTCCATGGGCGTTTCTTTCGTTATCAGATCTACGTAGTACCCTTATGCTAGCAAGCGCGGCATTTGAAATACATGGTGGCAGAGAGGTGGTGAAAATAAATCCAGGAGCATAACTACGTATAGCGTCAACACATTCTTGCGATGCTGCAATGTAGCCGCCAATAACTCCAAAAGCTTTAGCAAGTGTACCTTGAATTATGTCTATTCTATCAGCTACACCAAGCATTTGCGCAACACCCGCACCTTGTTTGCCATATAAGCCTACTGAGTGAACTTCATCTAAATAGGTCATTGCATTGTATTTTTTAGCTAGGTTGCAAATTTCAGTTATCGGTGAAATATCTCCTATCATTGAATAGACCGATTCGAAAACTATCAATTTAGCTCTGTTTAATGGATACTGTTTTAACAGTTCTTCCAAGTGCCCAACATCATTATGCCTATAAACTACTTTTTCAGATCTACCATCTTTGATACCATGTATCATTGATGCGTGATTAGATTCATCTGAGAACATAACTATATCTGGTATTATCTTGGCTAAAGTAGATAAGGTTGCTTGGTTAGCGACATAACCAGATGTAAACACTAATGCAGATTTTTTATTATGCAAAGAAGCCAATTCTTTTTCTAATAAAACCATTGGTGAATTGGTGCCTGAAATATTTCTCGTGCCACCAGAGCCAACACCCATAGACTTAGTTGCTTCAATTGAAGCGGATATCACTTCTGGGTTACGACTCATACCTAAATAGTCGTTACTGCACCAAACCGTTATATTTTTATTAAATCGTGAGCTATAAGCAATTGGTGCAGAGTTTGGTGAATATTGTAGTTCAGTAAAGATGCGATAACGACCCTCAAGTTTTACTTGTGATATAGCATGATTAAATAATTTATTGTAATCCATCTGTTACTATCCAAAAAAAATTGGAGCTAAATTTCTTAGCTCCAATAATATACTATTTACTGGGTTTAATCAGTAATTATTTAGAAGCTTGTCTAACTAAAACTAAATCTTTTAATACTACAGCTAGTGCAATTACTAATGAAGCCATATATCCAAAACATGGATCTAAAAGCATCATTGGTTCAGCATGAGCAGTATGAACATGCCCACCTGCAGCTAAGCCAACTATGCTAAGTGCTGTAACTATAGCGCTTGTCCCAACTCTGGTAAATTTACCACGTGCGAACAATGCAACTAAAACGATTGCAACTAATGGAATAAAATGTAAAAACTCGAATGGGCAAACCATGTCTTATATACCTCAAATGTTTGTAGTATTCATAATTACCTTAAATGACAAAATCTTGCAACAAGATATTTAATAACTTAGTCAATTTGGCGGTTAGGTGTTCTTTTTCTCAAATTTCTCTCATGCAACATTCTTTGTGCCCATGAAATTTGCTCGTATGGTAACATATCTTGAATAACTGTAGCTATTTTTCCAGAGTATTCAATTCTTGGTACTATGTATTCTTTTGTTACGATTACATGGTAACTAGGTTTGTTTACATAGTTAAATACTTCTGCTTCCATAAACTAACCATCTTTATTCATATACCTTTAATATGAATAAGTTAGGATTAAAACACAAGACCTAGATACTTATTCCTAAACTAGTAGTAGTTCCTAAGCTCGGAGTTGAATCTGGTCTAAGAGCTCCTCTATCTACACCAATACTAGTGCTTATGGGAGTGGTAGGTGGAGTTCTTATATGTGTTGTTGTATCTCCTCCAAGGTTTCTGTTTATTATATCTTTTACAGCTTTAGATAATTCTACTGGTTTGTGCTCAGTATATGGAGTTGTGTCGAATAAGTAATTTTTTAAAGCTGTTGAAAAAGGTAGGAATGGAAGTTGTTCATGACCTTTGTAATGTTGGAAAACTCTGTAAGGAGTTTTGATTACTTCTAAAGCTGCTTCCCAAAACACACATTCGAACAATAGCACAGCTTTTATTACTGGAGATGTTAGTTCATAGACATCTTTAGCTATCTGTAATGCTGCGCATACAGTTCTCAAAACGAACATGGCTGCTACTACGGGCATTGCAGCAGGTGCTAAGCCCATTGTGCAGAACATGACTAAGAATAACATACCCATATCACCTGAGTAATCTTGTGAGTTGAAGCTAGTAAAGCCCCTTTCATTTCTCACTGATGAGAATGGATTTAGAAAATCAAAGATACCAAGTGAAATATTTGTCGCTGCTCTGCCCATATTGCGGATTGTGCCTCGGCCTTCAAATTCTAAAGCTTGCAGGACTAAATTATTCCATTGTGCATTATTAGTTGGTATTAGCCTGTTTGCAGTCCTTTTGGCTTCATCAATAGCTGCCTCTCTGAATAAGTATGATTCTTCAGAATAATCTTTGTATATAACAGATGATGACTTAAGTATTGCACCGATCTGTCCGAATGTATTTTCTACAACCTTATTCAGATGCTTTTTATCTTTTGATCCTTTTTTTGTATTTTTCAATACAGCTTGTGCTAAGATTTTTATTCCATGTAGAGCGGTATCGGTGCTGGTATTGTCAAATATACGCGGATTTGGTCTAGGGCCACCAATTAATCGCTGTGCTGCATCTGGTGACATGCCTAGGTTCAAAAGTATCTCTTTAGCTGTGTTCCACAATATTACGTCGTCTGGTATTTTTTTAGGTAGAGGTTTTGCTGGTTTTGCGCTGGTTAAATCATCATCTGAGAGTTGCTTTGCTAAATCCATTAAAACAGATTTTGATATAGACACTTTATCGCTACCCTTTAATTTCGCTGAAGATATGGCATTAATCAAATCTATGACTTTGACATATAGGAAATCTGCAGTGATGCTAGGATCTTTTGTTAGTTGTAAAACTATATCTTTTGGTAGCTTTAGAGTTTTGTTTGGATTCGCGCGTTTTAATACATATTCTAAATCTTCTATAGTACGAGTCTCTCTAGAATCCTCTTTTTCTAAGATTCTATTCCCTAAATTCTGAAAATATTCAAGCTTTGCTTTGGCTGTAGGTAATTCTGTTAGATATATTTCTTTGTGATTATCATAGCAGTTTAGAATGGTAAGAATGTTATCTATAACTGTTAGACCGCAGTTTTGTTTCGTTTGTTGATGTACAGATATATCGATAATATCTTCGGCTATTATATCGGGATAATAATTATTAATAGCATCTATTGCTTTTTTAGCTAAACCTCTGGATTTGCTTACTTCGGAGAACCCAAGAGAATCGGCAAAATAAGCCTGTAGCTTACCATCTCCTGTTGGAATTAAAGCTAATAAAACGTCATGTCCATTTATTACAAATGGCATGAAAATAGGCATTTCCTTATCTTGTGTATGAAATGAGTCTGTTAGCAAATCTGAGAATGTAGCTTCATCCAATTCTGCATCGTTATCTGGGGATTCTATGAATTGAATTTTGCGTGGGTATAATAGTTGTGTGAATTTGGTTATTTCATCTGAACTTAACTGTTTATTGAGATCCCAAGTGTAAGATTTCATATCTATTCCCATTTATTGAAAGGCTATTGTAGCATAATATAGTGGTTTTAGGAAGTCTTTGTAGTGTTTTAATGGTTGTATAAGATAAATTTAATAAATTTTTAATAAAATGTGTTGAGTGTTAGCTATAACAAAATAACTGCACTAAGACTGGAAATATGCTATCTTCTCATAAAAAGCAGAGTTTACAATGACTAAAAAGATCAAAAAAGCAGTATTCCCTGTAGGGGGGTTGGGTACAAGATTCTTACCAGCAACCAAAGCATTGCCAAAAGAAATGCTCCCAATAGCGAGTAAGCCATTAATTCAACATGCTTTTGAAGAAGCTATAAAAGCTGGGGTAGATGAATTTATTTTTATTACTGGTAGAAATAAAAATATTATTACGAATCATTTTGACTGTGTTTATGAGCTTGAGAGCCATCTAGGAAATAAAGAGAAAACTGAGGCATTGAATTTAACTAGAGATTGGGTACCAGAGGCTGGAAAAATAGCATTTATAAGGCAGCAGCACCCTTTGGGTTTAGGGCACGCCGTATGGTGCGCGAGGCATTTTATAGGAGACGAGCCATTTGCTGTGCTTTTGGCTGATGAGCTTTTTATATCTGACAGAAGTGATAGCGTGCTTAAAGAGATGGTGGAATCTTACGATGAAAGGAGAGGGAATATCTTGGCTGTATCTGATATAGCTCCAGAAAATGTATCAAAATATGGTATAATTAAGCCTGATGCAGATGATGGAGTAAATATGAAAATAACAGATATGGTTGAAAAACCAGAGCCAAAGGATGCTCCATCAAATATTTCTATTGTTGGTAGGTATATTTTAGAGCCTGAAATCTTTGAATTTCTCGAGAAAACACCGTCTGGACGCGGTGGAGAAATACAGCTTACTGACGCTATAAAAGCTATGATTCCAACCTGCGATACATTTGGTTATAGATTTAAAGGTAAACGTCTGGATTGTGGGAATCACTTGGGTTTCTTAGAAGCTAATATTGAATTTGGATTGAGAGATCCTCTTATTTCAAAGCAAGCTAAAGATTTAATCGTCAGTATTGCTGATGGCTTAAAATAAAATTAAGACTTTACGTAAGCGCTTGATACATCTATATCTTAATATAGAGCATGTGTTAGACGAAAGATGGCTAAAAAGCTTTTTAAACGTAAGCAAAATACTTTTCAGGTTTCTGTTGGTGAGGAAGGCGCAGTAGTCGTTTACTCCCAATCTGGCTATGCTAAAGCCAAGATTTTTGTTAAAAGTGTTGAACAGTCCGATACAGAGAAGCTTAGAGAATTACTAGCTCAAGATCGTGATGCGATGATCTATATCTATATAGATACATTGGATCAATCATATGTTCAGAGATCTTTGCCTGCAGTAAGCTCTATGGGCGTTGGTAAAGTGGCCCAAAAACGCCTTGAAAAAGAGGTGCCGAAGGATCATTTAAAAGCTGCAGTACAGATTGGGAGATCACCAATTGGTAGAAAAGATTGGATTTATACATTCATATCTTCTGGAATGGAGCCACCAGTTTCAACTTGGATTGAGTTTTTCCTTCCATTCCATAATGTTATAGCAGGAATATACTTCTTGCCTGTAGAATTATATTCTGTTGTTACAAAGCTAAAGCACTTAGCCCAAAAAGAAAATCAATTCCAAGCTAAAGATAAAAAAAGCGGATTGTCAAAATTGTTGTCTTCTTTCAGGGGAGATAATGGCTCTAGTGCTGGTCGTTGGGAAGTTTATCTATCGCAAAACAAGACTGGTGGGTTTAGGCAAGTAGCGTTCCAAGATGGTAAGATAGTTTTTAGTCGACTATTAAATAATATTAACGATCCGCTACCAGACATAGTTGCTGGTAACATAGAGCAGGAGATTGCTAACTCAATTGAGTATATGTCTCGTTTATCATTGGGGACGGATCAAGAAGTGGATGTGTATTTAATTTTATCTTCTGAAATATTGAGATATTTAAGAAAAGAGAAAATTAAGGCAACAAATCTATTTGTATACTCTCCATTCGAGCTCGCTAATAGGTTGAAAGTAACTGAAGCTGCAGCTGAAAAAGATAAATTTGCCGATCCAACAATTCTCACAATATTTAGTAAAGTACCTAATAAAATTATTACATTGCATACAGCTGTAACAGGGAAAGTGTTTAGAGCAACCCAGATGATTAATTTTATAGGGTTCTTTTTTGTTTTTTTAATTCCTTTTTTTGCGATATTGATAGTTTATAATATAACTAGTGTTACTGATTTAAAAAGCTCTATAGCTCAAATTAAAAACCAAGCCCTTAACTTCCAAGCACAATTAAATGAGCAAAAAAAACGCTTAGAGCTTACAGAAAGTAGAATTAAAGAGCCAATTAAACCAGATCATATATTAGAACTTGTGGAGTTGTGGAAATTCTTCAATGTTCAACAAAGAAACCCTATTTTAGAGATTTCCAAGCTTTCAAAGATGATGCCTTTATATGCTAGGGCAAAAGTTATAAAATGGAATTTTACAGATCAAATGTTATTTAATTATAATACTGTGATTGATTCTACAAAAAGATCTGACATGTTGGCAAAAACTAGGGAATTTAGTTTAGATATGGGCTTTGAGATTGTGGTAAAACGTACTGGATCTTCGTATGAAGAGTTAGAGCAAAAATATTCTAGCTTAACAGATGATATTACTAAGGCTTTTGCGGATTATGATATTTCTGTATCTGAATTGCCGCAAAGTATAACCTTCCAAGACACTAACGCGCCAATTTCTGTAAACGTAATAGTTAAGCTGCCTGCTGCTAAAAAAGGAATAGTAGTAAAAACGCCTGCAGCGCCTCAAGTGCACGCGTCAACTACACCAGCTCCTAGGGCTAATAACCCTAATTCTAGATCTACCTCTTCAGAAGCTCAGTCTAGCCCAGAGTCAGAAGCAAATAAATCTACGCAGCAGCAAGATGGGGCGATAAATTCAGGAGGTATACAGTAATGTTAGTGAAACACATACATGCTTACGCTCTTGAAAGATTGAAGTATCTAGCTACTTTGCTTACGATAGTGATAATACTATTTACTATACTCGCTTCTTATTTATATACGAATAAGGGATCTGAGCTGAATTATAAAACAGAAGCCCAAACGCTGCAAAGCCAATTGGGAGATATTAAAAATAAGATTAATATTTCAACTGCAGCCATAAATGAATGGGAAAAAAATGTTCGTAAGAAGCATCTATCACGGGATGGGTTGCAAGTAGATTTTGTAAAAATTCTTGTTAAAAAGTTAGAAGGAAAATATAGAGTTAGAGGGGTAAATGCGGTGCTTTCAAACCCAGAATTAAGAAAAGATTTTACCGATAATGCTTTTACCAATATTCAGGTAAGCAATATTAGCTTAGCATTCGTAGCTTATATTGATACTGATGCATATAATTTTATTGATGAGTTTATTAAAGAAATGCCTGGATATTTACAGGTAAAGAACGCCTCATTTGTTGGCGTTAATGAGATAAATGAAGAAATATTAATGGGGATTGAAAGAGGTGATACTAGAGATATTGTTAGTGTTAAAGTCGATTTGCTTTGGCAAGATTTTCAAGATAAACCAGAAATAGCTGCTGAGATAAAGGCAAAAATGCCAAAAAGTGACGTAAACAGTGGGGCATCAAGTACGCCGCAACCTACTGTGGCTGGGGCAAATTCGGCTTCTCAAATTGTAGCTCCTGCTGAGCAATCTACGCCTTCTGCCACAACTAGTCCAGCTCCTCTAGAAAATACACAATCCGTAGCACCAGTTCAGAATTCAGAAGCAAATCAGGGTAATGAGCAATGATAAAGTTTCTAATATCTTTTCTTGTAATATTTGTGCCTACAGTGATATTCGCTGCAGATGATGATATACCATATGATGATAACGATAAGAGTTATGTTGTAATTCCAAAAGATGATTCTGGTAATGAAGATAATGGAAATATAAAGATTCTTGAGAAAGTTGATGTAAAAGAGTTATCGATTCCAGAATGTAAAAGCGTACCTATTTATCTCAATCGTTGTATTCCTGGAATCTGCATGGATAAAACCCAGTTTGGTAAAGTTTTTAGAAAAATTAAAGGTACTGGCAAAGATGGTGTATGTAATTATGTTGAAAGAACTCCAGGATATGGTGGGGTTGATTGTTCGTTTCCGCAAGATAAATTAGAAAAGATAAACAGCGCTTTCCATACATATTATTTTGGAATGAACCCAGATGATTCTACGCTTTCTCCTAATGATTTAGAAGATTTCAAAACAAGTTTATCTAATAATTGTAAAATAGTGAAAGATAGTGCTTTGACAAGTGCCGTTTCAATAGATACTGATCAAAGTCATATCATAGACCCAGAATTCAAGGACGCTGCTAATTTATTTGCTACGAAAGAGAGTACGCAAGAGATTGCTAAGGTGTCTGAGCCAGAAAAGATAGTTGAAGTAGTTACTAAAGAGCCTGTTGTAGAGACGCAAACAGTGGTTGAAAAGCCAGCTGTTGAGAGTACCCCTGTCCAGTCTGTTATGTTTACTCCAGAGGAGATAGAGCAAATCAATAGTATACTCAATAGTTTTAATATTGATTCTGGTATCTCTAAAGTTGTGTCTACTAAAGAAGACTTTAAGAAAGAAAGTAGAAATTTTTATCTAAACTCTATTATTTACTATACAGATAATAAATGGAGTGTCTGGGTGAATGGGCAAAAAATATCAAGCAATTTAAATGATAAGGGTTTGATTGTTAAGGAGATAGGTGAAAACTATGTTGTTTTGGAATGGAGTACGCCAAGTTTGGAAAAAATTTCTCCAAATTGGAAGAGCGTTATGACGACGTCTTCGGGAAATAAATTCTATTCTGCTAAAAAAGATATAGAAATATACTTGCCTGATGAAACAACAGCAGTAGTATCATTTAGGTTGAGTCCAAATCAAACATTTGAAGTTTCTAACATGAAAATAAAAGAAGGAGCCGCAGGATAATAATATGGCAGTCTACCCAATCGAAGTGCAAAAAATAAATAAAAGTTTTAAAAAACACCATGTTCTAAAGGATTTATCAATTAAAATTGAGCTTGGTGAGACCTATGGTTTAGTTGGATTGAATGGTATTGGTAAGACCACCATAATAAAAATTATTTTAGGGCTTCTGCAACAAGATTCTGGTTTTGTTAAATTATTTGGTACTGATAACGCAAATATAGAATCTAAAAGAAAAATTTGCTATCTTCCTGAGAAATTTACGCCTTCTCAATTCTTGAAAGGGTATGAGTTCTTAGAACTAGCGTCGGGTTATTACCAAAAATCTTATGATAGGAAATCTGCAATTAGTATTTGTGAAGAATTAGATTTTGACCCAGCTGCACTAGAGAAAAAAGTGAGTAGCTATTCAAAAGGTATGGGACAGAAGCTTGGTTTAGTATCGGTATTTTTATCTAATTCCCCACTGCTTATTCTTGATGAGCCAATGAGTGGTCTTGATCCAAGTGCCCGTATTTTCTTGAAGAAAAAATTACAGGATTATAGAAAGAAAGGTAACTCTATTTTCTTCTCGTCACACATTTTGGCAGATGTTGAAGAGATATGTGATCGTATTGGCATATTGCATTATGGTGACCTGTATTATGAAGGCACTGTAGAGAAATTTATTAAGAAATCTAAAACTAAAAACTTAGAGCAGGCTTTCTTAGCTGCAATTAAAGAAACTGCTGCTTAGATATTTATTATCTATCGTTTAGCTGATATCCAACTATACAAACCTCACTTGTTGATGAGGTGACGTATGATGTGGCACCAGCATTAACACAGTTTGTTGAAAGTGTGCTGTCATTACGAGCTCTGAATTTTCCGGAAGCAAAGCCAGTTGCATTGCCAGATACATCTGTAACTCCATCATCAATTTTTTTGTCAATATTATAAGTAGTCAAGGCATTCATAGACCCATAAGTTAGACCATTGCTAACCGTTAAAGAGCTTGCTCTTCCAAGAAAAACGCTATTTACAAGGGCGTCTGACCAAGGTGAAGCCATTACTGTACCACCAGTAGTACTTCTTCCGATATCAGATCCTGACGCGATGTAGTATCCAGTACCATTAATCTTACCAGCTGGCGCTAATACGCCAATGGTTATTGTGCCCAAATATGCTGCTGGAATTACAGCGATACCATCAGGAATTAGTTCCGCAAGATTTAAATGCTTCCAAGCGCGAGCAGTTTCATCCAGAGAGTTATTCCATAATGCCTCTATTCTAGCATCTCCATCGCCATTACAAGTGATTGTAACAGCGCAACCACTGCTCCAAAAATTGGCTGCATTGACCATATCTCCTGGGACTTGTTTATATCGCACAGTGAAATCTCTATATGCTTTTTTATAGGCTTGGAAGTCTGCAATAGTTGCGCGTATCTCAGATTGTTTAACAAGGTTTATTCCAGAAGCCACTCCAGCGAGGATCAAGCTTATTATGACTATTACTGTTGCTAACTCTATTAGTGAAAATCCCTTTGTCATAATCCCTCGCTATAAATTTCTATCGTGTAATTGGTAGCCAACTAAACATACTTTTGCACTTGATGACATAACATATGAAGTAGTCCCGTTAACACAGTTACTTGTGCCAGTGCTGTCATTGAGTGCTCTTATTTTTCCTGTACCGAAGCCAATGTTGTTTCCAGATGTGTTCACAGAACCATCGTCGAACTTTTTATCAAGATTATAGGCTTCTCTAGCAGTTAATACTCCTATAGTTAATCCATTGGATGTTGCTGAAGAGCTTTTCATTCCAAGAAAAACAGCATTTGTTCTGTTGTCTGTCCAAGGAGAAGGAATTACTGTTGCAAGAGCGTCGCCACCTATATCAGACCCAGCTGCCATGTAGTAGCCTGCGTTAGATATTTTGCTCTTGGGTGTCATTGTCCCAACAACTAGAACGCCAGCCCAAGTTACTGGTAGTTGGTTTATGTTAACTTCCAAGATTCCAGCAAGTTGGAGGTGTTTCCAAGCTCTATTTGTTTCATCATTGGCGCTACTGAACACAGCTTCAATTACTCCATTACCATTTCCGTCGCAGCTTGCACCAAGTGTACAAGTTGCGCCAGTCCAGATCGTGGAGGCATTTGCCATATCTCCTGGGACTCTTTTATATTGATCATCAAAGCTTTGATACATGCTTCTGAATCCTTGCATTTCGGCTATTGCTGATCTTAAATTTGCTTGAGATAGTTGGTTAGTTGCAGTCATTGCTCCTGCTAACAGCAGAGCAACAATTACTATTGTCACTGATAGTTCTATAATAGAAAAACCAAGTGACGTACGCCAACACGTATCACAGTTGGTGGCATTAAGTGTGTTAAAAGAACTAATCTGCATTAAACTACTCCAGCTTATACTAATAGATTATATCTTAAAATGGTTAATAAAAGGTAAATTTATAGATTACTTTAAAGGCAATTTAGTATATATTTTGGTGAAAATAATTGATTTCTATTATGTTGCAGCAGAATTACGATACTCAGGCCTCTGAGAAGAAATGGCATGAGCTTTGGGAAAAAAATGGTATTTATAAATGGAACCCTAATGAAACAAGGGAAAACAGCTATGTTATAGATACTCCGCCCCCTACTGTTTCTGGGCTTTTACACATGGGGCATATATTTAGCTATACACAGGCCGATATTATCGCTAGATACCAGCGTATGAGCGGTAAAAATGTGTTTTATCCAATCGGTTTTGATGACAATGGTCTACCAACCGAACGCCTAGTTGAAAAAGTGAAGGAAGTTAGGGCTGTACAGATGCCGCGAGCTGATTTTATTAAACTTTGCGAGGAAGTGGTTGCTGAATCAGAAGAGGAATTCAGGAAATTATTCAAAGCTGTGGGGTTAAGTTTTGATTGGGGACAAGAGTACCAAACAATTAGCGCTCAATCGCGTAAATTATCGCAGATGTCTTTCCTAGACCTTATTAAAAAAGGAAGGATTGAAAGAAAGGATTCGCCAACATTTTGGGACCCTGTAGATAGAACTGCAATTGCTCAAGCTGAAATTGAAGACAAAGAACGCCAAAGCACAATGAATTATGTCATCTTCAAAACTGAAGATGGACAAGATTTGACCATTGCTACAACTCGCCCTGAATTATTTAGTGCATGCTTAGCGGTTATGTATCACCCAGAGGATGAGCGTTATAAACATCTAGCTGGAAAAAAAGTTGTTACTCCTATTTTTGGCCATAAAGTGCCAATGATTGCAGACGAAGATGTACTTATGGATAAAGGCTCAGGTCTTGCGTATTGCTCATGCTTTGGTGATTTTTTAGATTTAACATGGATAATGCGTCACAAACTTCCATTCAAAAATTTCATTACCAAAGAAGGTAAAATGCAGCATTCAGGAGTTTATGATGGAATGTATGCAAAAGATGCACGTGTTAAAATTTTAGAGGATTTAAAAGAGCAGGGCTTGTTGATTAAACAAGAGCCAATAACTCAAATGGTTAAGATTGCTGAGCGTTCGAAAGCTCCACTTGAGATCATTTCAACACCACAGTGGTATGTTAAAATTCTTGATAAAAAAGAAGAGTTGTTGAAAAAAGCAAATGAGTGTAACTGGTTCCCAGATTACATGAAAGTTCGACTAGAACATTGGATTAACGGTTTAAATCAAGATTGGTGTATTTCTCGTCAGCGTTATTTTGGTGTACCATTTCCAGTTTGGTATTCAAAACGTGCTGGCGAAGAAGGCAAAGTTTTATTTGCAGAAATTGATCAACTACCAGTAGACCCATTGGTTGATTTGCCAAAAGGCTATAACAAGGATGAAGTTACTCCTGATATGGATGTAATGGATACATGGGCAACCAGTAGTATAAGCCCGCAGTTGAATTCGCAAGGTATTAGTGAAGGTTTCGCTGTTGATGCGGAACGTCATAATAAATTATTCCCAGCAGATTTAAGGCCACAGGCGCATGAGATTATTAGAACATGGACTTTCTATACCATCGTGAAGGCTCTATATCATGCAGATACAATTCCATGGAAAAATATCATTCTTAGTGGCTGGTGTTTGGCTGCTGATAAAACTAAAATGAGTAAGTCCAAAGGAAATACCGTAACTCCCACCGATTTAATAATTGAGAAGGGTGCTGACGTTATTAGATACTGGGCATCTACTTCTAGGCTTGGTGTTGATATTGCATACTCGGAAGACGTATTCAAAATTGGTAAGAAGTTAGTAAATAAACTGTGGAACGCATCGAAATTTGCAGCGCTCCAATTTGAGCATTTGACATCAAAACCATCAACAGCAAAAGCAGATGTTGCAAGTGGATTGATTTTTGAAAGCATGGATCTGTGGATTTTATCACGCCTTCATGTTGCAGTTGAGAAAGCAACTAAAGCATTTAAAGAATATGAATATTGTGATGCGCGCGTAGCAATTGAAGATTTCTTCTGGAATGACTTGTGCGATAACTACTTGGAAATCATTAAGGGTAGGTCTTATGACGAAAAACCTGAGAATGCTAAAAGCAGACAGAGTGCGATAATTACAATCCACCATGTTTTAAAAACATTATTTAAGTTGTTTGCGCCATTCGTTCCACATATTTGCGACGAATTAAATGAAGGAATATTTGGTGGTGAATCTGTAAATTCTCGCGGTGCGTGGCCTAAAATTGAAGAGCATTTTTATTCTGAGTCAGCAGATAAAGATGGAAAGAATGCGGTAGAAGTTTTGGCGTTAGTTCGTAAGTTTAAATCGGAAAAAGGTATTTCGATTAAAACTCCTCTTGAACATGTTTATTATGCTGGATGTGAGCTGAATGATTCTGTGGCTAATGATATTAAAAACGCATCAAATGCTGCGTCAATCAAGAGTGTTGCAAATTTAGATGGTGAGATAACTACGTTGGAAAATACAAAAGTTCAGATAACTGCAAAGTTAGCCGCCACTGAGTAGTTTTTAGGATTTTATACGACTATATTTTTTTATAGCTTTAGCAGTTTTTAGTTCTTTGGATTTTACTTTTACATAAGCTGAAACCAAATAAGCTGTCGCTATTATTGAGAATAATATTGTTGTAAAATCTGACATTTTATTATCCTATCTTTATCTTATGGATCTAATGTTAGATAAGAAAAATTAACAAAAAGTTAATTTATAGAAAAAATTCAATATAGTTTTAAGAGTTACTTATAACAGATTTCTTGTTTGATGTCTTTTTCACACCAGCTACAGGCATAAATGTCGTTTCCTATTTGTTTTATTGGATAGTATTTACCATCATAGAAGCGGATGTTGGGATTAATTTTACTAGAGACCTTTACCTCATTGCTGCGTGCCGCTTCGAAGTTACATAAAACACCGTCTGGCATTAATATGTAATCTTCTTTATCTAAATCTTTTAAAGTATAAATACCTACTGAAAATATAGTAGGGCCAGTTTCAAATATAAGTTTGCTGAAATTATGGCAAGGATACTCTAAGTATTTTGGTAAGTTGTTGTGATCATTGAGATTCCTGAATAAAATGTTTTTTATGTTTTTAATAATCTTATTCTGTGGTGCTGCGGCAAAAATATCATTTGCAATTGACGAATATGTTGGAAAAAAGGGTCTTTCGATACCACCAATAAAGCTAAATCTTTTTAAATATCTGATAAACTCCCTTGCATCAAATATCTCGTAATCGAGATCAAGATAGATTCCGCCGTATTTTTCAATGACTAGAACTCTTAAGATATCGGAAGCTTGGGCAAAAAATCTGTGAGACGTTTGGCCTTTATCAATTTTATCAACAATATTTCTATGTAGTTTATCAGTTGTGAATTCATTAAAGTCTTTTATGACCAAATTTGGGATTTGTCTAATTTCAAAAGGTACTAATGCAGGGTTGTCAGTCCAAAAATAATGCTGCCAATGCTTTTCCTCAAGCTTTAATCTCCCTATGCTATTTTGCATTATTTGTGTAACTTTTTTGGAGATGGGTTTTGGGTTTTGATTATGACTAAAGTATATGTAATGAGTGATGAAAGGTATGGTGTTAATCTCATTCACTTCGCCATTTTGTACATCAATATACTTTTGTATATTGATAGAAACTATGTTTTTGTTTACTTGTACAGGGTTGGACACATTTTCCGTAAGTAGAATTTCTGGTATCATGTTGATGTCATAACACTTTTTGCAGATAGGGCTCTCTAGATGATTATAAAACATAAGAGTGATTGCTAGCACTAATACCACTGAAAGAATGTAGATTAGGCTTTGGTTTTTTACTCCTTTAAACTTTCTCATCTAAAATACTTATTGCTTTTGGTATAACGAGATTAAAAGATATGTGTCCTTATGCAATATATATTTAAACGGCGGTTATGTTTTGCCTAGAAAAGTTTACTATTGTGTGCCTAGCTGATAGAATGAGTTAAAAATTGCTTCGTGATTTAATGGATAAAAACACAATATATTCGCAATCAATTACTGGTAAGTATAGGACGTTGAAAAACTATGCTTCTTACGTCTTGCTTGCTATTTACTTTCTATCTTCATGGATTAGATGGGATAGGGGAACTGATTTGCCATCCCAAGCTATATTGATGGATTTGCCTAATAGAAAAGCATATTTGTTTGGTATTGAAATTTGGCCAGATGAAGTATATTTCATTGCTGGGCTATTAATGCTAGGAGCACTTGGTCTATTCTTCGTTACCTCTCTTTTTGGCAGAATTTGGTGTGGATATACTTGTCCACACACGGTTTTTGTAGATTTGTTTATAAAGACTGAGGTGTATTTTCAAGGGGATAGAAATGCGCGAATTAAGCTAGATCAGCAAGAATGGGATAATGATAAAATTCGAAAAAAATCACTTACACATTTAACTTGGATAGCGATCGCATTTAGCTTTGCATTTGGCTGGGTGTGTTATTTTTACGATGCACCAAGATTATTAAAAGATGTACTGACGTTCAAAGTCACTGGTGGTGGCTTGGCTTGGTTAGTGGGCTTGACTTTCTCTACATATTTGTTTGCAGGTTTTATAAGGGAAAAAGTTTGTATTTACATGTGTCCTTACGGTAGGTTTCAATCTGCTATGCTTGATAATGATACAAGCGTTGTAACGTATCATTCATGGAGAGGAGAGCCTAGAGGTAAGTTTGATGAGACAGGAGAACTTGGTGATTGCATAGATTGTGGTAAATGCGTAGTTGTGTGTCCTATGGGAATAGACATACGAGATGGTCTACAACTACCGTGTATTGGTTGTGGTTTGTGTGTTGATGCATGTAATAGTGTTATGGAAAAACTAGGTAGGCCACTAGATTTAATTTCTTATGACAGCGTTAATTGTGCGAATTCAAAGATGTTAAGCACAGGATATAAGAAAAACATATTCCGTCTTAAAACAATTCTTTTTGCATTAGTTTTTGTGATTATCTCTTCTATAATGTTCTATTCTCTGCTTACTAAAGCAGAATTTACAATGATGGTGATTAGAGATAGAGGTTCATTATTTACTGTGTTGCCAGATGGGAGTTATCGTAACATTTATACAGTTGAAATCGCTAATCGAACGCCAAAATCAGAGATGTATGTTTTAACCATAAATGGTTTGAACGATTTCTTAATGAAGCATGATAATGAAGTTGAATATAAAGAGAAAATTATAGCGGTAAATTTAGCTCCTGAAGAAGAAAAAGAGTTGAAGGTATTTATAAAGTCAAATAAGCCAAAAGAAAAACAGACTGATATACAGATAATCCTCACCAAAGTAGATGATAATAAAAGTGTAGTACGCAAGAGTACTTTTGTGAGTGAGTGAATTAAGTTTCACTCCAGCTAGTTAAATTTTCTATCAAATCTATTCTTAGCTGATCTGGGCACAAAGTTTGAGCATGGTGGTAAAACTCATAGCCCAAATACAAAACACACATTGGAAGAATATATGCATCTGCAGTTTCGTATAAGTAACGAGCTGCAGTGTACAACCCAGTGCACGATGCGGTTGTAATGCCAATGAAATTGACTAAAGTTGAGATGTCGTAATCTTCAGCGTCTTCACAATCGTTAAATGCCTTTAATGATTTTATTAAATTAACTTCAGTATCTGTATGAGAATTCTGCAACTCTCGCTCTAGATTATCCGCGAAATTAATAAAAAAAGTATCATGCTTTGTATATCGGATGCAGTTTATATATGATCCATCAACAGATATAAAATAAGGTACGTATGGTTTTTGAATATAATAACTCCCATATGTTTTTTTGCATTCGGCCATGACTTTTATTGTAAATTTGGCCTCTTTTTTAAGTTGTTCTATCGTCATGCTCTATCCTCAAATTATCTATTCTTTCTTGCAATGTAGGGCTTTAAGGGTTATAAATGATTAATCATAACCATATATTTTATCATGGCAAAAGAAGAAGTTTTAGAGTTTAAAGGAAAAGTATTGGAGTTGCTTCCAAATGCAACATTCAGAATTGAGTTGGAGAATGGGCATAAGATTATTGCTTATACATCAGGAAAGATGCGAAAAAATAGGATCCGCGTTTTAGTAGGAGATGATGTGACAGTTGAAATGACTCCTTACGATCTTTCTAAGGGAAGAGTGACTCATCGTCATAAAGAGTTGCCTTTTGGTGCTGCTCCTGAGACTCCTCCACAAGCTTAATTTATATGAAGAAATTAATTTTAGCGTCGGCTTCGCCTAGAAGAGTAGCGCTGCTGAAGCAGATTGGCTATGTGCCCGATATAATTTGCCCTGCTGATATTGACGAAACACCTCTGAAAAAAGAAAATCCTGTAGCGCATGTTAAGCGCTTAGCTTTTGAAAAAGCAAAGGTCGTGCATAATAAATACCCAGAAGATGTTGTTCTAGCAGGGGATACTATTGTGTTGGTTGGTAGACAGATACTTGGCAAGCCTGTAGATGCGGTAGAGGCTGAGAGATTTTTAAAAAAACTATCAGGCCGAAGGCATAGAGTCATATCTGGAATATGTATCCTTCATAAAGATAAAAAAGTCTTAAAAGTTGTGACTACTATTCTTAAATTCAAAAGACTTACCCAAGCTGAGGTTGATTTTTTGATTGAATCTAAGGAATGGGAGGATAAATCAGGTGCTTATATGATACAAGGTATTGCTGGTGGCTTTGTAGAGTGGATTAATGGCTCGGTTACTAATGTCATAGGATTATCTTTGTACGAAACTAGTAATTTGCTTAGATCCTTTGGTTTTTTGCCCAAGTGATAACTTCATTGCTGAAATTAACTTTTAAATATGATAGTTTTATTTGAAATGAATTTCGGATTTAAATATGAGTGGAAGTGCAGGCGAACTATCAATATTGATGAGATCTAGAAAGTTTTTGCCACTTTTTATATGTCAATTTTTAGGAGCATTCGGTGATAACCTAGTTAGAACCGCATTTGCAGCGCTGCTTGCTTTTAAGGCTGCGGATCTTTCTGAAACTTCTAGATCAATCATGATTACTCTATCTATGGGGTTATTTATGATGCCGTTTATTATTTTATCAGCAACTGGGGGGAAAATTGCTGATAAGTTTAATAAGTCAGTGCTGATTAGGTGGATCAAATTTGCTTCGATATTTGTTGGGTTATTATCAATATTTGGTTTTTATTTGCAAAGCTACACTTTGATAATGATTTCTATATTCCTACTAGGAATCGCGACAACTTTTTTTGGCCCAGTAAAATATAGTATTCTTCCAGATCATCTTGAAAAAGAAGATCTAATAGTTGCAAACGGAGCTATAGAAGCTGGAACTTTTATGGCAATTTTAATGGGTATTATAATTGGCGGGATTTTAATATCTACCGAGTCTAATTCTATGCATCCAGTAGCCATTGCTATTTTCATAACATTCATCGGTGGTTACGTATCTAGCTTGTTTATACCATCAACTGAAGTTGCATCTGAAAAAGCTATCATAAGATGGAATATTTTTTCTGAAACCAAGCAATGTCTTAGAACTTCTAAGGAAGATAGAGATCTTTTTCTATCGATTATGGGAATTTCTTGGTTCTGGCTGATTGGCGGCGTTTTTATGTCGCAAATGCCAAGTTTTACTAAAGAGGCACTAAGCGGAGATAAGTCGGTTTATATACTTTTGCTGTCTATTTTTTCTATTGGTACAGGTGTTGGATCAATATTCTGTAACAGTTTATTGAAAGGTCGTATTGAAACAAGATATGTCCCAATATCGATATTATTCATGACATTCTCAGTATTTGCGCTTTGGTATACAAGCTCATTTTTTGATGAAAAAGCAACCGCTTTAGGTGGTATTCACTACTTCCTTTCTAGTTTAAAAGGTATCCTTGTATGCTTTGAAATTTTCTTTATTTCATTCTTTGGAGGTATTTATATAGTTCCACTCTACGCGTTTATGCAAATTAGAGCTAAGAAAACGCATAGATCTAGAATTATTGCAGCAAATAATATCTATAATGCAGTATTTATGGTACTTGCCAGCATTGTTGCAATAGCTTTGTTATCTTTAGGAGTGACTGTTTCCAGTTTGATTTTGCTATTGGCAGTAATCAATTTTTTAACAGCAGTGTATATCTGTAAAATTCTTCCAGATACAGTAATTAGAAATATAATGCAAACTATCTTCAGTATACTTCACAGAGTTGAAGTGGTGGGAATGGAGAATTACTATAAAGCTGGAGATAGAGTTTTAATTGTAGCAAACCACGCTTCTTTCATCGATCCGCCACTTATAGCTGCGTACTTACCAAAACAACTTGTATTTGCTATTGATTATAATATTGCTAGATCTTGGTGGATTAGACCGTTTTTATCTTATTTAAGGGCATTCCCAATCGATCCTACAAACCCAATGGCAACTAAAACTTTAATTGAGCAATTAAAGCAGGATAAGCACGTTGTAATTTTTCCAGAAGGTAGGATTACAGTAACAGGTTCGCTGATGAAGATATATGAAGGCCCAGGGATGATAGCTGATAAAGCTGGCGCAAAGCTATTGCCTGTTAGGATTGATGGCCCTCAATATAGCCCATTTTCTAGGCTACATGGGAAAGTTAGAATGAAGCTGTTCCCTAAGGTAAAAATCACAATAATGGAGCCACAAACTTTTGATGTTCCTAAAGAAATAATCGGTCGTGAGCGCAGGCATTTAATAGGTAATAAGTTATATGACATCATGTCTCAGATGATGTTTGAAGGGAGTGAAAATAAACTTACATTATTTGAATCTTTAATAGAAGCAACTGAACAGCACGGCCCTAAACATGTCGTGGTAGAAGATGTAGATCGTAATAGTTTGACCTATAAAAAAATTCTATTAGGTAGCTTTTTACTAGGATTTAAAATACAGCAGAAAACCCAGATAGGAGAGAGAGTGGGGATACTCTTGCCTAATGCCGCAGGTTCAGCAGTAACATTTTTTGCGTGTTTAGCTTATGGCAGGACACCAGCTATGTTGAACTTTTCAACAGGTAGTAAAAATATGATTTCTTCTTGTAAAGCTTCACTTATTAGCGTGGTATATACCTCAAGAAGGTTTATCAATAAAGCAGATTTTTATCACATTGTTGCAGCTCTTGAGGAGGCTGGTATACAAGTTATCTACTTGGAGGATGTTAGAGCGAAATTTGGTATAGTTGATAAACTTTGGGGATTAATGGCGGCTACATTCCCACGTCACTTCTATAAAATTTGTAATAAAAATATAATGCCTAAATCCGATGATCCTGCAGTTATTCTGTATACTTCTGGTTCTGAGGGAACCCCAAAAGGTGTGGTATTAAGTCATGCCAATATTCAGGCCAATATTAAGCAAGCTGCATCGCGAGTTGATTTTACTTCATCAGATAAAGTGTTTAATGCTCTGCCAATATTCCATTCATTTGGTTTAACAGGCGGGTTTTTATTGCCAGTATTGTCTGGAGTTAAGACGTTTTTCTATCCATCTCCATTGCATTATAGGATTATTCCAGAGATGGTTTATGGTTCAAACTGCACGATCATGTTTGGTACAGACACATTTTTAACTGGTTACGCAAAGTTTGCTCATCCTTATGATTTCTATAGCATACGCTATATCTTTGCGGGCGCTGAAAAATTACGTGATGAAACCAGAAAAGTATATATGGAAAAATTTGGTATAAGAATATTTGAAGGGTACGGTGCTACTGAAGCTTCTCCGATAATTTCCGTAAATACACCAATGCATTATAAAGTTGGAACTGTAGGGAGAATGATGCCTAATATGAAATATCATTTAGAGAAAATCCCAGGTATTGAGGAGGGCGGCAAGCTTATAGTTTCTGGGCCAAATATAATGATTGGCTATCTTAAAACCGATAAACCAGGAGTGATCCAGAAGCCTGAGTACGAGATCAACGGTAAGGTGAAAAAAGGTTGGTATGATACTGGTGATATTGTAAGTGTAGATAAGCATAATTATGTTAGTATTTTAGGGCGTTATAAACGTTTTGCTAAAATTGGTGGTGAGATGATTTCTCTAGCTGCAGTTGAAGAAATTACTCAATCTTTATGGCCAGAAAAAATGCATGGTGTTGTTAATATACCTCATGATAAAAAAGGCGAGACCTTAATTCTATTTACTACAGAAGAAAAGGCAAATCGTGAAGACTTGATGAAGCATATCAAGCAAGCAGGTATGACAGAATTATTTTGCCCAAAGGTTATTCACCATATGAAAGAATTGCCATTATTAGGTGCGGGTAAAATAGACTTTATGAAACTTAAAGAATTGGCGGTTGAATTATCTAAAAAAGATAAGGATTTAAATAAAGAAGATGATGAATAAAATACCAAAAATATGGGTTCTTACTGACAATAGAGCTGGAAATTCTAAGCAGGCTGTTGCACTTGCCGAAATTTTGGGATTCCCATATAAGGTTAAAAAACTTAAATATACTTTCCTAGCGAAATTACCAAATTTTCTAAAAGTTGGTTTTATGGGGATCGCGAAGGAATCTATGAAAAATTTAAGAGGCAAGCCTGATATAGTTATTTCTGCAGGGCGTAGAACGGCTAGCGTAGCTTTGGCGATAAAAAAGAAAACAGGAGCTAAGATATTGCAAATTATGCATCCAGGTTTATCTTTGCATAACGTGGATGTTTTAATATTGCCTCATCATGATCGCAAACCTAAAGACAAACATCTGACAAAGACAATTTTTGTTCATGGGGCTTTGACGCATACAGATTCTGATTTTATAAAAGATCAAGCAAGTATGTGGGAAGAAAAATTTTCTTATTTACCAAAGCCACATATTGCTGTGCTATTGGGTGGGAAATCTAAAAACACCAACTTTACTAAAATTAATGCAAAAGCTTTGGTTAGGTTGTTATTGAGGATGGCTAGTAAAACTGGTGGCTCGCTATTGATTACCTCAAGTCGTAGAACACCAAAGCCATCTCTAGACGTTATGGAAAATGCATTATTGGCTCAGCAAGATATTCCATTTTTTATTCATGATTTCTATGAAGAATCGGCGATCAATCCATATTTTGCTTTATTAGGAATAGCAGATGAGATAGTGGTGACTGGTGATTCAGTTTCAATGTGTTCAGAAGCGGTGCAAACAATGAAGCCAGTATATGTATTTGCTGAAGCAAATATGATAGGTAAAAAACACAAAAAATATATAGACTATTTGTTCCAAAAAGGTGTAGCTTCGCCTTTGTTTGAAAACCATAAGTCATTTAATCCAAAAGCAAGTTCAAGTAATTTGGCTCTAAAAAATAGGATTATGGCTGTTCTAAAAAGTTTGTGAGGTAATTTATGTTATTTAAAATTATGGATTTAAATGAGCTTGAATGTTCAAGTGCATTGTCTAGTGTTTGCGACTTTGTTTGTAGTTATTTTAAAGTCATAATTGATATTTGCCAAGAAGCATCTAATACCCCAATGCTTTCTCATAGAGATAATTCCATGGTTACTATAGGCGGTAATGGTGTAGTTGTGAATAGAAGGGTAAGGGAATCAATAGATTGTAGTCCTATGGTAGGAGGGTGAAATTGAGCGGTATTTAGCTTATTTGTGTCCAATAAAAATTGACAAAAGACAAATTTAGGGTTACAATTACCGAGCTTGATTGAAAAAGAAATTTAGTCGTTAATTCTATGAATTGGCGGCTTTTTAATTGAAAAACACAAATGGAGTTAATATGAGTGAAATTCAGACTCGCGTTGTTAAGCTTGTTGCTGAACATTTAGATGTAGATCCTTCTAAAGTTCAGTCTGAATCTAGATTTCAAGAAGATCTAGGTGCAGATAGTTTAGACCAAGTTGAAATGGTTATGGCTTTTGAAGAGGCGTTCAGCATTGAAATCCCAGACAGTGCCGCTGAAAAAATCGTTAAAGTTAGTGATGCAGTAAAGTTCATAGAAGAACAAACTAAAAAAGCTGCGTAATTTTCCTATAAAAAATCTTATGAGAAGAGTAGTAGTCACAGGTATTGGTTTAGTAACCCCGCTTGGAGCTACTACGTCTTCGTCATGGGAAAATCTAATAGAAGGTAAGTCTGGAATCAGGCAGATTCCAGCCGAAATGTTTGATACATCTGATTTGGCTACTAAAATTGCTGGAGTTGTGCCTGATTTTGACTTGGAGCAGTATATTCCAAGTAAGGATCAGCGTAAAATGGATAAGTTTATTCATTTTGCTATCGCGGCAGCTGATCAAGCCGTTGCCGATGCTAATTGGTCGCCGACTAGTGCGGATGAGCAGTTTAGGACTGGTGTTATGATAGGGTCTGGAATCGGTGGTTTATCTACTATTGAAGAAAATACTATAATTTTAAAAGAAAAAGGGCCACGTAGACTTAGCCCGTTTTTCATTCCAGCAAGCCTAATTAATTTGGCTTCAGGGCATGTATCAATTAAACATGGATTCAAAGGACCAAATCATTCAGTGGTAACTGCTTGTTCTACAGGTGCGCATGCCATAGGCGATGCCGCGAGGATCATAGCTTGTGGTGATGCTGATGTTATGGTTGCTGGCGGTGCTGAAGGTGCTGTTTGCAGACTTGGTATAGCAGGGTTTAATGCGTGTAGAGCATTGTCTACATCATTTAATGATACGCCAGAGAAAGCATCTAGACCTTGGGACGAGGCTAGAGATGGTTTTGTTATGGGAGAAGGTGCAGGCGTTTTAGTTCTGGAAGAATATGAGCATGCCGTTGCGCGCGGCGCTAAAATTTACGCTGAAATAGTTGGTTATGGACTTTCTGGGGATGCGCATCATATTACTGCTCCAGCCGAAGATGGTGATGGCGGCTATAGAGCTATGAAAATGGCGGTTGATAAAGCTGGAATAAAGCCAGAGCAGATTGATTACATCAACGCTCATGGTACATCTACGCCACTTGGCGATATAATCGAATTGACTGCTGTTAAAAATTTATTAGGAGATGCAAGTAAGACTGTCTCAATGTCTTCCACTAAGTCTGCTATTGGTCACTTATTGGGTGCTGCTGGTAGTGTTGAAGCCGCGTTTACAGTTCTTGCGATTCAAAATGGTATAATGCCACCGACATTAAATTTAGAAAATCCATCTGAAGGGTGCGATATAGACTTGGTTCCAACTAAAGCCAAGAAAAAAGAAATAATGTATGCTTTGTCAAATTCATTTGGATTCGGTGGAACAAACGCTTCTTTGTTGTTCAAAAAAGTTAATAATCTTTAGAAATTTTCGTCTAGAAAAGATTTTTTATCAGATGTATTGCTGCGTTTTGGCTCTGATTTTCCTAAAGTTTCACCAGAATCTTTAATCCATTGTACGTTTAACTCAGGTAGTTGTTCCGGACTGGAAATTTTGAATATTTTAATTTGTTTGTGTTTTATTAAATGAATTCCTTGAAGTTTAAAGTTCATTTTTTTTGCAGCTACTTCACTTGTATAGTTCCCAACAATGCAAGATATACTGAATTCACTAATCCCAGCTACTTCAAATCCATATCTGAGAATGGCATTTATAGCATTAATAAACTCTTCACCTGAATTTCCACCTTCTCTACACCAATAGCCAAGATTTGTGGTCATAGTTGAATAGTTTGTATCGTAAAAACTGCACATACCTAAAAATGTTTCGTTTTTATATACTGAAAAATGGTATGCTTCTTTTCTTTCGGCTTGATAATAAAATTTCTGGCTGATTTTATCTGCGTCTTCTAATTTTGGCTTTTCATCTACCCATGGTAGCCACATTTTTAAGTCCTTTAAAGACTCTTTTACTGTATTGTTCACTATGGTTTTATCTTGAGTTAGAAGTGGGCGAATTATTAGATCATTTGTTAAAATAAGGAATGGTAGAGCAAGTTGTTGTTCTACGTCTGCAATCTTAGCTACCGCTTGTTCGTTGTAATTATTTGTCATGCTCTCTACCTAGGTTCTTGTTTAAGTGTATCAATACCTTATAGTTTGACAAACATTTTTTCGTTTATTGCTAAAAACTAATGTTTCAGATATAATCTTTTTGAATAAATTATTAGGTATATTTATGTTAGATATTATTAATTCAGCTCTAGCCCAAGAAGCGGTTTCTACAGCTGCTAAACAGCCTTCTATAATTGCAAGTATGGCTCCACTTTTGCTGATATTTGCTGTGTTTTATTTCTTTATTATCCGCCCGCAACAAAGAAAATTGAGAGATCATCAAGATTTATTAAATGGAATATCTAAAGGAGATAAAGTTGTGACATCTGGTGGAATATATGGTTCTGTAGCTAGGCTAGATAACGAAGAAAATCTTCTAGAGCTTGAAATAGCTGATAAAATACAGATCAAGATTCGTAAAGAAGCAATCGCTGAAGTTATAAAACCTAAGAGTTAACTGATGCCAAAGATCATTTTTTTAGATAGTGATGGGAAATCTAAAAGTTTTGAAGTGCCTGTGGGAATTTCAGTACTAGAGGCTGCGCATCAAAACGATATTAGCCTAGAAGGTGCTTGCGAAGGATCATTGGCGTGCTCGACATGTCATGTTATAGTTTCTGATGAATTCTATGGTAAACTTCCCAAGGCAAGAGATGAGGAAGAAGATATGCTTGACCTTGCTTTTGGCTTAACTCATACTTCAAGGTTAGGATGTCAGATAATTATGACAGATGAATTAGATGGGCTGACAGTAAAGTTGCCCTCAGCAACGAGAAATATGATGGTTGATAAGAAATAATATGGAAACTTTGATAGCTAGTTATTTGCCTATTTTTATATTTTTAGTTTTAGCCGTAGGCTTGGCATTTATTATGATTGGTATACCTTTTATTGCAGCTACTGTATCTCATGATAAAGAGAAGGTATCACAGTATGAGTGTGGCTTTGAACCATTTGGAAATGCTAGGGCGCCGTTTGATGTTAAGTTTTATTTGGTTTCTATCTTGTTTATTATATTTGATCTCGAGATCGCATTCCTGTTTCCTTGGGCTATAGTGCTTCCAGACATCGGTGTGCTTGGTTTTTGGTCGATGATGTTTTTTCTTTTAATGCTGACAGTTGGTTTTGCATATGAGTGGAAAAAAGGCGCATTAGAGTGGAAGTAAGAGGTGTTATGTTGGAGAGTGGTAAAATTTATAATCAAGATGAGCAGTTGAGTCAGGCTATAAAGTCTGAATTAGACAATAGGGGGTTTGTAGTAGCTAAGTTGGATGACCTAGCTAACTGGGCTCGGACAGGTTCTTTATGGCCTATGACATTTGGTCTGGCGTGTTGTGCTGTGGAGATGATGCAGACGGCTGCATCAAGGTATGACTTGGATAGGTTCGGTGCTGTGTTTCGCCCAAGCCCAAGGCAGTCTGACCTGATGATAGTTGCTGGTACTTTGACTAATAAGATGGCTCCAGCGTTACGAAAAGTTTATGACCAAATGCCAGAGCCGAGATATGTGATATCTATGGGTAGTTGCGCAAACGGCGGTGGTTATTACCATTATTCATACTCGGTTGTACGAGGTTGTGATAGGATAGTGCCTGTTGATGTTTATGTCCCAGGTTGTCCACCAACTGCTGAAGCTCTTTTGTATGGTATTTTGCAATTGCAAAGGAAAATCAAGAGAAGTGGCAGAAGAGTTGTAAGAAAAGGGTGATTTTTTTAAAAAAACATCTTTTTTGTCTGTTTTTTAATTAAACTTTCTAAAACTATTCTTTCTGTGTAAAAAATGTGTTATTCTTTAGGTTGTGTTCAAGGTGGGGGGAGAGATGTCAAGGCATGGTGTTAAGTCTCGCATAATTGAGTGTCTATGGAATCAGTACATACCAGCAATTCCCTATTATAGAGCTGTTTTTAGTAAGAAGAGGCCGGTATTAGATCATTTGGCTATAATAGATTTGCCTGCTTCTGAGAATACAGGGATTCCTTTTTTAAAGGGTATCTTTAGTGGTATTGGTTTTAAAGAAGCTGGTTCTGGCTATTTGCCAGAGAAGCAGAATGATTTTGTTTGGATGTTGGATCCAGATTCTCATGGGTTGAGGGCTGAAGATGCATTGCCACAGATAGTTTTGGCTGATTTTAGGATTGAGAATTTTTCTTCTGATACCCAAAAAGTTTTAAATAAATATATTTCTACTGCTGCAAAAATTGATATTAGTAAGGTAAAAGAAGATGGGTATTTAGAAGGATTCTTGTTGGATAGATCTTGGGACGTACCGACTATTGCAGACTATGAGCTTGTGAAGTCGGAAAATCAACTGCTGGCTTGGGTATTGTTGTTTGGTAGGGGTGTTAACCATTTCGGCGCTAATATTACTTTTGATGGTAGATTTAAAGACCTTTGGGATTTTAATAGTCATGTAAAAACCCTTGGTTTTGCGGAGTTAAACTGTAAAGAAGGGGAAGTAAAGGGTGGGGCGCATCAAGGTATTGCTCAGTCCTCAACTCTTGGCATGTCTATGCAATACAAGGCTGCGGATGGAGTTGTGGAGGTCAATAATAGTTTTATGGAATTTGTATGGCGTTACCCTAAAACTGAATCTCCAGTAAGATGGGGGGACTATTTTACAGGGTTCGTTGCTGAAAATGCCAATCATGTTATTGAGTCTTTATACGATAATAAAAAATAATTTTCAGACATGTACTTCCGATGTAGCGGGTTAGGGTGGTATTATGTCTTTCTAACCTATAAAGAGGAAGCAAATGTATAAAAGACAAAAACCTAAAGATTTTGAATATGAATTAGAAAGAAGTCTTTCTAATATGATTGAGCGTAAAATGCGTAAAGCAAGCAGTGATTTAAATTCGCTGATATTGGGTGCTTCTAATAAAATGCACAGCAAAAACATATCGAATTTTGGCGCTGATGCATTTGGAGCGAGTTCAGGGCAAATGTTTAGTGGTCTTGCTGGTATGATTCAAAAAAATATTTTACGAAATTTATGAAGTTTTAATGGTGCGAAATGTCAATATTAGGGTTGGCAGCTAAGAAGGCATTTAGATCATCCGGATGGTCTGACGCTATTTTAATAGCAGCGTCCAAATCAACTCCTAGATATTTAGCCGCATCTTCCAGCACTTTTAACGAGATGAATGATTCTGTATTCTCTGAGTCTTTTGCAGATTTCATTATGTGACCCATATCGATTTCACTATGTATCTCTTGTAGTAAAGATTCTTTTGTATAAAGATGAGGGCTAGCGTCAAAACTTCTACCAAAGAAAAGGCCAAAGTCTTTGGTCATTTTTTCTATGGTTGTAGTTTTGATTGTATTTAAAGTTTTTACGTCTTTAATATCGAATCCTAATATTGCGTTTAGACCTACCAACTCTCCTATGTCAGCATCTATTGTGTTAGCAGTTTGTTTGCCATAATCTTGTAATATTTTGATAACATTGTCGTGTTCTGCTTTAGAGATATGAGCGTAAAGATGGTTGTAAAAAATTTTTATATTCCCACGGAAAATTTCAATACTTGTTGGGTCTATTTTCATAGCTTTTATAATTTTATCTAAACTTTCGTTTTTGCTGATAATATTATTGCTTTTCATGGCTATCTCCGTTGATTGTCGTGGCGCATCTATCTTGTATTATATTGTGGTAATAATTAATAAAGAGTTAACATGGATTGAATTTAGGAATGTTTTTATGAAATAAAAAAGCCACCCGAAAGTGGCTTTTTTAAAAGATATGAATTTTTAATGATGAGAAATATCAACATTAGGGTTTGCAGCTAAGAAGGTATCTATGTCATTAACGTGTGCCATTGCTACCTCAGCAGCTCCTTCTAAATCGCCTCCATGATATTTTGCTATGTCGCCTGCTACTTTTACGGCGATAAAGCTTTCTATATCATCAATCTCTGTATTTTGAGTTGCATTTGAAGCTTTTATTTCTTTTACCATAAATTTTAGTAAATCGTTTTTGCTGACATAACTCGGGCCTGCATTAAATATCCAGCCAGCTTTTACATTGAATGTTGATTCATAAAAATCTTTTATAGATTCTTGTTCAACAGCTGCTTTAATACCATCTAAAGCTTTTTTATCCACAACGTCGATGCCCAATAATAGTTTGAGGGTGGCTATTTCTCCAGCTGCATCATCATTTGTTCCAGCATGCTTTTTACCTAAGTCTTGCATTGCTTTAATGATTTTATCGTGATCGGCTTTTGAAACTTCGTTATCGATATGTTCGTAAAACTCTTTTGCTGTAAGTTTTAAATCTTTAAAAGCAGACACTCCAAAAGCCTTTAGTATCAAGCCGCCTGCATCTTTAATTTCTTTTTGCTCTTCTTTATCAAGAATTTTAGCATTATCGATCATTTCTTGTAATGAAGCGTCCATTTCTTTCTGGAATTTAGCTTCTGCCGCCTGTTCAGCTGATAATTTTTTGTTTGCAGCATCCAGAGCCATTTGTTCTGATGTCATTTTTGAGCTTAAAGGTCCACCGCTCTTCCCAGATTTTTGCTCTGCGGTTTGCTTTGATGATAAAATAGGCATATTCTCCTCCAAATATGTTAATATATTAACTAGCTAAATAATTTTAGCTGATATCAGTATAATACGCTGATAAAGATTAATAATTGGTAAATTATAAGGAAATTTTTTTAAAAATATATGATCGGTGTTTAGATGTATTTGTACGTGAAAAAAAAGCTGGCACTTACAGTTATTACTGCTTGTTACCAGCTTATAAGCCTATAATAATTTTATTTTTTATTCAAAACAAAATGGAACTTCTACATATGGTACCCATAGGTGCATTCCACCAGATTCGCCGAATCCAGCAGCAGATGCATCTTCATATGAGTTAAATACTTGGTCAGCACAGAAAAAAGCTTGATATCCTTGGAACTCTTGTTCTACTGGAAGTCTTGTTCCATCTAATGTAACAAATGTTGTCCAAACATAAGTACCGAATTCACCAGAATCTTTTGATTTTGCTATTTCGTCTGATGGATATGGAATGAAAGCACCGCTTTGAGTTTGATATCCTAAGGTTTCAGATTCTACATAGATCTTATTACCATGGAACTCAATATATGGTTCTGGTCTTGCTGAATCTTGTACGTAATATTTTGTCATAATTTTTCTCCCAATAATAAATTTAGTCAGTTTTCTGACATGAGTTTATAATACACCAAGCATGTTAAGCTTATGTTAAGTTTATGTTAAGTTTTTAGGTGCTGCCAAGGTTAAGCAACTTCAACAAAAAAATCATATGTTGAGTGAATATAGCCTAGTGCAGCAGGTAGACCTGTTTCTTCAGATGCTGTTTCCAAGGTCTCGAAACATAACTCTTTTGCTTCAAAGCCTGTATATTCATATTCTACTGGAAGTTTTTCTCCTGAAAGCATTATAAAGCGTGTTGGCTCACTATTAGCATCGATTTGCATATTGATTTTATCATTGTTAATAATAAAGAAGTAGTTGTCATAAGGCATGTGGGTCATAACTGTTGAGCCATCATGGAGCTGTATAGGTGTCGCTATTTCGTTGTATAAAACTTCTTTTTGTGCGTAAATTTTAGCCATAATTTTTCTCCTATTAAGTTAAATTTGGGGGATGACGGCCAATAGCATATATTAGGTTTTGCGAATAGTAAATGGTGTTTATATTAAGTTTTTGTTAAGGTTTACTAGCGCTTAGGGTGTATTTTAGATATGCAAAGCCTTGAAAAATGTCGCCAAAGATGCCTCTTTCACAGCTTCGGATAAACCAGGGTGGCCGTGGGAGGTTCTTGCTATATCTTCAGCCGCAGCTTTGAATTCCATGCCTAACACAACTTCTTGAATCAATTCACCAGCATTTGCACCAATTATGTGCGCCCCAAGGATTTGGTCAGTTTTCTTGTCTGCTAATATTTTTACAAAGCCATCGGTTTCGCCATTGGCGCGGGCACGGCTGTTTGCCATGAACGGAAACTTACCAACATTGTATTCTATTCCTGCTTTTTTAAGCTCATCTTCAGTTTTGCCAACTGCAGCAACTTCAGGATATGTATAAACGATACCTGGGATAGCGTTGTAATTAACATGACCATGTTGGCCTGCAATAGTTTCAGCAACAGCAACACCTTCTTCTTCGGCTTTATGAGCAAGCATTAAGCCAGCAACAACGTCACCAATGGCATAAACGCCTTGAGCTGATGTCATTAGATGCGCGTCGGTAGGAATTCTACCGCGCTCATCTAATTTAATTCCTGCATTTTCGAGAGCAAGACCAGCTGTGTAAGGCCTTCTGCCAACAGATAGAAGAACTATATCAACTGTCATTTTTTCCTGTTCACCACCAGCTGCTGGTTCTAGTACTAGATTTACCGCTTTTTTCTCGGTTTTAGCAGAAGTAACTTTTGTTGAAAGTTTGAACTTAATACCTTGCTTCTCAAGGATCTTTTTAAATTCTTTAGATATATCAGAATCCATTGTAGGGCAGAGTTTGTCCATATACTCAATTACGGTAACTTCGCTTCCCAAACGTGACCAGACAGATGCCATCTCTAAACCAATAACGCCGCCACCAATTACCACCATTTTAGATGGAACTTTATCAAGTTCTAAAGCACCAGTTGAAGTTACAATTAGCTTCTCATCGACTTCAATTCCTGGAATTGGAGTAGACTCAGAGCCGGTTGCGATGATGACATTTTTAGCTTTAATGGTTTCTTCGCCGCCAGCATTTAAGGCAACCTTAATGTCGTTTGCAGATGCAAAGCTACCAGCGCCCTTAAAGTATGTGACTTTATTTTTGGCAAATAAACCTTCTATACCTTTGCAAAGAGCTGATACAACATCTGATTTGCGTGCCATCATTTTTTCAAGGTCTAGTTTTACGCTTCCTACTTTCACTCCATGCTTTTCCAAGTCGTGTTTAGCTTCATGATATTTATGAGATGATTGGAGCAATGCTTTAGAAGGAATGCAGCCAACGTTTAAACATGTACCACCAAGTGTGCCGCGTTTCTCAACACATGCTGTTTTTAAACCTAGTTGTGCTGCTTTAATTGCTGCAACATACCCACCAGGGCCGCCGCCGATTATCACAACGTCAAATTCTTGTGCCATTTTGCCTCAAATTTTATAGATCAAATAATAATTTTTCTGGTTGCTCTAGTAATTGCTTAATTTTTACTAGGAAAGTCACAGCCTCTTTGCCATCAACAATTCTGTGGTCGTAAGATAGTGCTATATACATCATTGGTCTAATCTCAACTTTGCCAGCAACTGCCATTGGGCGTTCTACAATATTATGCATTCCCAAAATACCAGATTGTGGAGGGTTGATGATTGGTGTTGAAAGTAATGAGCCATAAATACCACCGTTTGTGATGCTGAATGTCGCACCTGCCATGTCTGCCATGGTTAGCTTGCCTTCACGGGCTTTTTTGCCAAGACCTGCGATATTTTTTTCAATATCAGCAAATGATAGTTTGTCCGCGTCGCGAAGTACTGGAACAACAAGGCCGTTTTCAGTACCAACCGCAATTCCCATATCGTAATAGTTTTTGTATACAATATCGTCGCCATCGATTTCAGCATTTACTGCAGGAAGATCTTTTAAAGCTTGAACAACTGCTTTAACAAAGAAAGACATGAAACCAAGCTTCGCGCCGTGTTTCTCAACGAATTGATCTTGATATTGTTTACGGATTCTAAAGATCTCGGTCATATCAACTTCATTGAATGTTGATAGAATTGCCGCTGTGTTTTGTGATTCTTTAAGCCTTTGCGCAATAGTTTTGCGAAGTCTTGTCATCTTAACGCGCTCTTCACGCATTGCATTATTGGTAACAACTGCAGGTGCAGCAGGAGCTGGGGTTGATGATGGCGCTACAACATCACCTTTCGTGATGCGGCCATCTTTGCCAGTGCCCTGAAGTTTATTGGCGTCAAGGCCAAGGTCTGCTGCAATTTTAGATGCAGCAGGGGACATAATTGGAGCATTTGCATTAGCAGTTTTTGTAGGCTGTGGAGCGGCTGCTTTAGCTGGGGCAGGGGCATTAGCAACGGCCTTTACAGCAACATTACCTTCAGCCATTTTGCCTAAAACTGCACCAACTGTTACGTTACTACCTTCAGCACAGGCTATTTCGCTGATAGTTCCAGATGCAGGGGCATTTACTTCCAAAGTCACCTTATCGGTTTCTAATTCAACGACTAGCTCATCCATTTTGACTTGGTCACCAGCTTTTTTGTGCCACTTTGCAACTGTTGCTTCTGATACCGATTCACCCAACGGTGGGACTACTATCTCAACTGCCATCTAGATTTCTCCTAATACTTAGCTTGTTAATTTCAATATAAACGTGATTTTTCCTTTGTTCAAGAATTTGTGGCCAAAATACATAAGGTGGGGTTGTTAGTAAAGGGAAAAAGCATGAACTTGATACTTGGAAGGAAAAATTGTACAATTGCGCATCAAATGTTTAGAGAATGTTAAGATGTTGGGAATTGATAGGGAGTTCGTTGAAAGATATGGGGTGGAGCGGGCTATAAAAGCAATGCGTAATCAAGACTATTCATACATAGATTTATCTGGGGTGAAATTAGGTTTTATAGAGCTAAATACTTTAAGGTACGCTCTGCAGCAGTGTCCACATATTTATAAGGTGGTGCTAGATGATTGTGGCATTGATGATGAGGGGAGTGGGGCGCTGTTTGATATTTTGACTGAAGTCCCAACATTGCTACATTTAAGTTTGAGGGGTAACCAAATTACTGATGTTGGTTTGAATGCCATATGTGCTGGGCTACATAATAACAAGACTTTGTTAGAGCTGTTTTGAGTGGGAATACGCAAGTGACGTACGTTGGTATGATTGCTGTAGGAGATTTATTAATGGGAAACCCATCTGTTTGTACGCTTGGATTCACCAATATACCAAAGCGTAAGAATTGTCTTTTTTCACCAGAGGCAATAGCAAATAATTTCGCAATGCTCTTTTTATTTACTGGGAACAAGGATGAAGAAGAATTTCTTGGGGAAACAACCGAAAGACGTCAAAAGTTATTTGCCAAAATGAGTCATTTGCTTTGGAAAAATGACTTTGAAACTTTAAAAGTGTATTTTAAGAATTATTCGGAATGTCTTAAGGCTGGTGGATATAATGCCATTAAATATTATTTGGTTTTAGATGAGGGAGATATAGATGCAAAGTTGACTCCTCAGCAAGCTGATGAGAAGATTTTAAATCTAAAAGCTATGGTAGAAGAGTATGATAAATCTAAGAAGTTGCCACCTAAAAAGAGGTTTTCTGAGTCTAAAGAAGGCTTTCAATCTGAGGAGTGTATCTCGCCCTATAAAAGAGCTTTGGCTGGAAGTGGAAGGGCTGCTGGTACAGCGAAGATTAAAAGGTAGACATTTTTGGACTAAAATACTAAAATCAGCGGCGTGAATAATAGTCGTCATTGCGAGGAGTTTGCGACGGAGCAATCCAGAGTTTTCTTAAGACTGGATCGCCACGCTCCGCTTGCGATGACTTAGTAAGAAGAAGATAAAATGACACAAAAACCATATAAAGACGTAAATCCAAACCCAAGTTTTCCTGAATTAGAGGAGAAAATATTAGCTAAGTGGAAGAAAGAGGATACCTTTAAAAAATCAATTAAGGGTGATAAGGATTTTGTATTTTATGATGGTCCTCCATTTGCTAACGGTTTGCCACACTACGGGCATTTGTTGACTGGTTTCATGAAGGATATAGTTGCACGCTACCAGACAACTAAAGGAAAAAAAGTTGAACGCAGATTTGGTTGGGATTGCCACGGCCTTCCAGCTGAGATGGGTGCTGAAAAAGATTTGGGAATTTCGGGCAAAGTTGCAATTGAGAAATATGGCATAGATAAATTCAATGACTACTGTCGTAACTCGGTTTTAACATATACCAAAGAATGGGAGTATTACGTTAATCGCCAAGCACGTTGGGTAGACTTTGAAAATGACTACAAAACCATGGACACCAACTTCATGGAAAGTGTGCTTTGGGCATTCAAGCAACTTTTTGATAAAGGGTTGGTATATGAGTCAATGCGCGTTATGCCATATTCTTGGGCATGCGAAACGCCAGTTTCTGATTTTGAAACTAGAATGGATAATTCGTATCGCGAAAAAACAAGTAAGGCAGTTACGGTTACATTTAACCTAACACAAAAACCAAAAAATGCGCCTGAAGGTTTTTCTGAATATAAACTCATGGCATGGACGACAACTCCATGGACGTTGCCATCAAACTTGGCAGTAGCAGTTGGTGAAGATCTAGATTACGCATGTGTATCGCATGAAGGTAAATGTTTCATCATTGCTGCAGCTCTTGTAAAAAAATATGAAAAAGAAATTGGCTCGGAAGTTGTTGGAACAATAAAAGGTTCTGATTTAGTTGGGTTGCCATATCAGCCTTTGTTCGATTATTTTAAAGATCATGCCAACTCATTTAAAGTTGTATCTGGCCACCACGTAACAACGGAAGAAGGTACTGGTGTTGTGCACATGGCACCTGGGTTTGGTGAAGATGACCAAATAATTTGTAATGAAAATAATATTGAAACAGTTTGTCCAATAGATAGTGGTGCAAAATTTGTGCATCCAATAACCGATTATATTGGCCAGCATGTTTTCGATACTAATGACGATGTTATCAAAAGATTAAAAGCACAGGGCAATTGGGTAAGGACTGAGCAATATCTACACAACTACCCGCACTGTTGGAGAACAGATACACCATTAATATACCGCGCTATTCCTTCTTGGTATGTGAAAGTTACTTCATTCAGAGAAAGAATGGTTGAGCTGAATAAACAGATCAACTGGATTCCCGATCACATTAAAGATGGTATGTTTGGTAAGTGGATTGAAAATGCACGTGATTGGTCAATCTCTAGAAACCGTTACTGGGGTTGCCCAATTCCAATTTGGCGAAGTGATGACCCGAAATATCCACACATGGAAGTTTATGGATCCATCGAAGAAATTTCAAAATCATTTGGCGTTGAAGTTAAAGATTTGCATAGGCCATTTATTGATGAACTTGTAAAGCCAAATCCGAAAGACCCAACTGGGAAGTCGATGATGCGTCGCGTTCCTGATGTACTGGATTGCTGGTTTGAAAGTGGTTCAATGCCATACGCGCAAGTGCATTATCCATTTGAAAATAAGGACTGGTTTGAGAATAATTTCCCAGCAGATTACATAGTTGAATACAAAGGCCAAACCCGTGGTTGGTTCTATACCCTATTAGTTTTATCAACTGCGCTATTTGATAGGCCGCCGTTTTTAAATTGTAACTGCCATGGTGTCATTTTGGGTGACGGTGGTAAGAAATTATCAAAGCGTTTAAAAAATTACGCTGACCCGAAAGAAGTGATGAACACTATCGGTTCTGACGCAATGCGTTGGTACATGATTTCATCACCTGTAATGCGTGGGCAAGAGTTAGTAATTGATAAAGACGGTACAGGTTTTAAAGAGGCGATAAGAACGGTTATAAAACCAATCTGGAATGCGTATAACTTCTTTATACTTTATGCCAATGCCGATGGAGTTAAGGCTGAAGAGAACTTTGGCTCAGCAAATTTAATGGATAAATATATCCTTTCGAAATGTGCCCAGACAGTTGCAGAAATTGAAAAAACTATGGATGCATATGACCCGATGCTTGCATGCAAAGCAGTTGAGAATTTCTTCGAGATTTTGAACAATTGGTACATCAGAAGATCGCGCGAGAGATTTTGGAAAACCGAAAAAGATCAAGATAAAGTGCAAGCCTACAATACTTTGTACACTGTACTTGTTACAATGTGTAAGGCTGCATCGTCATTACTACCGATGATATTGGAAGAAATCTTCATGAACCTGACTGGCAAAGAAAGTGTTCATCTTGAATTGTTCCCTAAGTTAAATGTGAAAGTCGACCACGCTTTAATCGAGCAGATGGAAAGAGTGAGGGCTGCTTGTACTGCTGCTTTATACATCCGTAATGAAACTGGAGTGCGTGTAAGACAACCACTCGCTAGCGTTACGTTTATTGGTGTTTCTGAAAGTGGAATTTCAGAGGAATTGAAGCAATTAGTTTTAGATGAGATCAACGTTAAGCAATGGAATAACATTGATAAATCGAAAATGCTGGAATTTGCGAATTACAAACTGCAAATTAAATTCCCAGTTTTAGGCAAGCGTTTGCCAACAAAAGTGAAGGACATAATCGCTGCACAAAAACAAGGACAATGGGAGTTTGCAAATGGCAAGTTGACAGTTGCTGGTGAAGTTTTAGAGGCGGAAGAATTTGAATTGCAGCTTGAGCCAAAAGCAGAATTTAAGTCATCAATAGCACCTGTATCTACCAATGATGCATTGGTGTTGTTGGATTTAAATATTACAGAGGATTTGAAGTTAGAAGGGATTGCGCGTGATATAATTCGCGCTGTGCAACAAGCTCGTAAAGATGCGGGGCTGGCAATTTCAGATAGAATTACTTTGAGTGTAAATGCCAATGATAATGAATTGTCTTTAGCGATCAAAAATTGGTCGAGCTACATTCAAGAGCAAACACTTTGTGTTGGGATCAACTCTGAATCTATTTCAAATGACGCAAGCGAAGTTGACATTGAAGGCAAGAAATTACAGTTTATGGTAAAGAAGGTTTAATTATTTATAAAGAGTTGATGTGGATAAGCAGCAATTTCTAAAGTTGTTAGATGGCAATCGATGGGATGGTCGTAACAAAAAGAATATTACAAAGATTATAAAAGTTTTAAGAAAATCGAAAGGCGATAAGAGATCTGAGTATTTCGATTTATTACTGACAAGCACGCGCTATGATGTAATGAAATCAATTGTTAACCGCAGATTAGCAAGCGAAGAAGAGCTTTTTAACATTGCACTTAGATGCAAGTTAGATGAATTGACGATGGATAGAGGATCAGGATCTCTTCAATATATAATTTCAAAAAAAGCATTAGCAAGACTTGATAAAGAATTACGAGCTGAATTTTATTCGAGTTTGATTGATGCGCTAGTTTATAACAAAGCTAATGGTCTTGTAGAACCTCAAAAAGAGAATTTAGAAGAGCTTTATGAAGAGTTGATGATCTCTGGCCATAGAGAAGCGCTTGCTAAACTGCATGATTATTTAGGGTATTTTAATATCCATAAAGATAAAGGATTATTCTCTAATCCTAGAAATGTTCGCAGGAATAGTGCAGAGCTAATTGCTGCTATAGAAGCGGATGATATGACTTTAGTTATGAAGCTAATATCTCAAGGGCATTATGTCTACAGCTTAGTGAGTAGAGCTGCAGGAGATAAAACTAAAGAATTCATTTTATTAGAAACGCTTAATCATCCTAACTATGATCCATTTCAAGTTGCCTATCACGATACTACACCTATGGTACTGGCTGCCAGAAAAGGTGATGTTGAGGTTGTTGGATCTTTACTTGAAAGAGCTAATGGAAACATTGGTGTGTTAGCTAAGTTGCTTCGAGTAGATTCTGATAAACGAATAATAAGGCCTATTGAAGTTGCTATAGAAAAACGGCGTGAAAAGGTTGTTGCTGCAATACTAAAAGCAGTGGATGGTAATGAATGGTTGCTACATAAGCTTTTTTCTACTGAAGAGCTTCTCAGTTGTTTTATAAGACAGTATAATAATTTTAGCCTTGATACTTGTAGGAAAACAAAAGTTCTCTCTATGCTCCTTAAAGCAGCTGGACGAAATGAGAAATTACTTTTAGCACTTTTTCATCAGCGGTATTCGTATAATATGTTTTATAGTTCTGACTTGATATATAGTCGTGAAGCAAAACATTTGAAAATGTTTAAGATCTTGATTGAGAATGTTGGATGGAGTACTCAATGTTTGAGAAAGGTTCTGAATATTGATGGTTTTGAGACGTCTTTGCGCGAAGCTATGAGAAATAGACAGGTAGGAGTTCTTAAACTTTTACTTAAAGCAGTTGAAGGAAAAAGCGAATTGTTAGAAGAACTTTTACTTAAGCCTGATTATCGAGGGGCGACAATACTTCACTGGATTGTTTTTAGTCTTTCATCTATAAATTCTGATTTCCCAAATTATCCTCTTCACCATGATAGAGAGAAAGAGATGTTTTTAATCTTGATTGAAGCAGCTCACAATGCTGGAATTCTAGATAAAGTATTGGCAGCTAAAAATAAAGGTATGAAAACAGTTTTAGATGTTTGTACTTCGCCAAGTATAAGAAAAATATTAGAAATTTATCAAACACAAGGTTTAACCAGTACAGCTATATCGCAGGCAATTGCCAAAGTAGAAAAAGCTGAAGTTGTAGTGCCCATTGAACATGTGTGATAAGTGAGGAGCGGGTGAAGATATAAAAAAGATTGCTACTAATATAAAATGGCGCTATTACCAGTGGCGAATTAACTAGTGAGGATGGGAAATGAGGGAAGAGTTATTATTTAGGTCTATAAATGATTATAACTTGCATAGATTTATCAACATCGATGGCGATGAAGTTATAGTGCAAAGAAACCCAAATAATACTTTTTGGTTGAATGGTGTCCCTGCTGGTATGTTATCGTGTGCAAATGAGGTGTTTTTAAGAGTGAACGATGGTTCAGTTTCATTATTTTGCTGTGAAATTAATGTGGCAACAACGGCAATTCAAACTTGCCTTGGCAATAGGAGAGGGGTGACAATTATTGTTGCGTTAGAACCTAGTAGTGTCGCTGAGTTGATTGGAGTAAATTCTAGCCCAAGAATCCCTATGGAAGTTGATCAGGTTGGCTCGCAAGATTCACAACTTACTCAGAGCCTTTAATATGAGAACTGAACACACCATTCACTCTACTCATACTTTTTATCATGTTTCAGGGTCAGAAATTCATGTTATACCAAGTTTAAGTGAAGTTTTAATGATTCGTGGGGGCATTTTACAGAATTCTTACAGTAGTGTTTACTCTCTTAACTTAGTCGTTGAGTCTTCTGCCTGTTATGTTAGCTTTATTCAAAATGTGCAAGGCAGGTATGCTGTGGAACAAAGGAATTTAGAATTACAAGTGGAATACCAGTTTGCTATAAGGTGGTTGTCATCATCCAAATGAAGCTCAACCAATGGATATAACATAAAGCAGGGTCATTTGTTATGAGAGTAGTAAATTTAAATTTTATAAGTGAAAGCAGTTACTCATTCTGGGGGTCGAATGCAGTGATGTATTATGTCGATGAGTGTGCAGATGGGTCAATAAGAGTTATAAATGCAGATCCAATTTTACCATCATTGGTGGCAACAGCCTCGCATGTTCATTTAGAAGTGACTTCACAAAGAGAAAAAATAGTTGGTTTGGAACTTGTTTGCGCTCAAATGTTACAAGGACAAGCGGATGTTAGATTGACATTAGATCCTAAATTACCATTTGGTATTTAGTTTGCTAACGCAAACAAATTCATTTGCTGGGTCTTTAATGGAAGAGAATGCTTTCCAAAATTAAAAGCCCTAGTTTTTCCTAATGCTTTTTCATATTCGTCATTGCGAAAGTAGTGAAGCAATCCAGTGGTTTTTTAAAAGAACTGGATCGCCACGCTGCGCTCGTGATGACATATCACAAATTTGAACTTATGTCGCTAAGTAATACCTAGAATGCTTCAATTCTCCTTCTTTTCTCAGTACTTTTTTCTTTACTAAATCGGCTAAATCACGGGTGGTAGTTGGGATTGCAGCGGTCATACCACACCTAAATATTAGTTTATTAACTCTTTTTCGATAGTTTATTAATCATTTTAGCCTACTTTTACGATTAATAGATTATTATTCTATTAATCATTCATATGTGACTGGTTGTACATGTCTTCGTTTACTAAGCAAGTTTTTACTTCTTCGAGAAAATGAGTGTCTCTGTCATTAGGGTGATCGTATGCATTGCATTTGTGAAATTTGTATACAAGAACTCCAACTTCAAATAAGCCTATATAAAGGGCTGGTGTTGTTTCTAAAGTATATAAAAAAGAAACAAAACTAATTGATGATAAAATACCTAATTTGACAGCTTTAATAGCGCAAGGGTGAAAAAAATCTTGTTCTATGTATGTGCTTTTATAGTTATAAAATCCATCTGGGCATCTTCCATCCATAACTTCTAAAACTATGTTTTTTGGGTATGTTTTTGGCATTTCTATAGAGGGTTTGAAAGTAAAGCCTTTATATAAACTTACAGTATCTAATGATCCATTAACTGGGGGGGAGAGGTAATAATCAATTGCGGTAATTATTCCACATTTATTATCTTGGGAGTAATAATTATGTTTATGATGACCTATACATTTCTCTAAAACTGGAACTTTATTTGCATATTCATCAAATCCGCCAAAATAATCATCAAGCGATGTAGATGTGATGGACAAAGGTTGCAATTTCATTCCAAAGTAGCCTAATACATTGATTGTGTATAATTAACTAGCTTTTTTTTGTTTTGCAACTATTGATTTGCCAAATGAGCCTTTTTTATCCAGCCTGAAGAGATCGTCACATCCACCGACGTATCTACCATCAATAAATATTTGAGGAGTTATTGCTCTGCCTCCAGAGCGCTCAATCATTTCCCTCCTACCAAGAGCGTCATATGTTATATCGCGCTCATCAAAATTTACTCCCTTAGAAGAAATAAGATTTTTCGCTTGCTGCGAAAGCTTACAACCCTGTTGAGTATAAATTACAACTTTAGACATTACCTATGTTTTGAAGTTGGGTTATGTAATAATAGTATGACACTAATAGTTTTATGCAACAAATAAATTACATAAGTTTCAAAAGGTTAAAAAACTATGTGTTTAATTTCTTTAAAAACCTTCTCTAACTCTGGTTCTGTCGATGTTATCCAAATTTGAGCGTTTAAATTATTTAATTCTTCGGCAAGTTGCCCACGTCTTGCTTCATCTAAATGAGCAAAGACTTCATCTAGTAATACTATTGGAGTTTCGTTAAATAAGTCATTCATGGCTTTTATCTGTGCAAGTAGCATTGAGATAAGCATTGCTTTTTGTTCGCCAGTTGAGCACAAATTAGCATTTATACTTTTTTGAATATTCACAGCTTTCAGGTCGCTTGTATGTGTGCCGAAATTAGTTCTTTTGCTTTTAGTATCTCTTAATCTATTGATACGCAGATTTTCTTTTACCATTTCTTTCGTTACATCAAGCTCGTGCTGTAGTACAAGATCCTCAACGCCTCCTTTTACTTGTAGGAACGGTTTTATAAATTCCGTTTGAAGTTCTGATATGTATTTATTAAGTAAATCTAAACATTCAATTCTTTTTCTAGCTACGTTGACTGCAGCGTCAGCTATGCTTTTTTCAATTTGCGCTAACCATAACTGGTCATACTTTTCACTTGTTAATAGTTTTATGCGTGAGCGAATAAAATGCTCGTACTTTGATACTTCTATTGCATGCTCAGGATAGAAATTATAGGCAAGACGATCTAATAATTTTCTGCGAACGGATGGAGAATCTAGAAATATTCCATCCATTTGCGGGGTGAGCCAGATGATTTTTAGATATTGCAAAACTTCTCCCTGCTTTTGTAGGACAGTTTCATTTATTTTTATAATGCGTTTCGCATTATTTAATTGCTTTATAAAGCCTGTGGCGATGCGATTTAGATCGTTGTTGCTATTTACAATTGAGCTAACAGCCCATTCGTTAGCTGGTTCTTGGATGTTGCCAATAATTTCTTCAAACTTTGCGCTTCTAAGACCTCTACCAGGGGATAGGAGTGAAATTGCCTCAAGCATATTAGTTTTACCTGCGCCATTTTGGCCAGAGATTAAAATGAATTTGCTATCGCTGTCGATATCAATTCTTTCATGATTTCGATAGTTGATTAAAGATACTTTGGTAATAGTCATTACTACCTAATGTTTTGAGCGATAGGCTGCATCAATTGATTCAGGTTGTGGAAGTGTTTTCTCATTTTTAGAAATGAAGAATAAGCCAATAAAGAATCCAAAATAGCCAAGAGTTGCAATTCTACCGATTGTTAAATAAGGTTCTTCTGGTGATTGGCCTCCAATATAACCTAGCACAATAAATGATACAAAGAACATTCCTAAAAGCTTCTTGAAACGTGGTCTATAGCTTCCACTTTTAACTGGGCAACGATCTAACCAAGGCAGTGCAAATAAAATCAATAATGCGCCAAACATTGCAACTACTCCACCTAATTTATCAGGGATAGAGCGTAGAATTGCATAGAACGGTAGGAAATACCATTCTGGAACAATATGTGGGGGTGTGACCTGTGGGTTTGCCTCTATATAGTTATCAGGATGTCCTAATACGTTTGGTGCAAAAAATACAAAGTAAAAGTAAACTAAGAAAAATATACCAAATCCAAAGAAATCCTTAATTGTATAGTATGGATGGAATTTAATAGTATCCTTTTTAGTTTTTACTTCAATGCCTGTTGGATTTCCAGAACCATGCATATGTAATGCAATTATGTGTACTAGCACTAGTCCAATGATTACGAATGGTAATAAGAAGTGCAAAACAAAAAATCTATTCAGCGTTGGGTTGTCAACTGAATAGCCTCCCCATAGCCATATAACTATATCTTCGCCGATAAAGGGAACTGCTGAGAATAAATTAGTAATTACTTTTGCTCCCCAGAAGCTCATTTGACCCCATGGAAGCACGTATCCCATGAAAGCTGTGGCCATCATGGCGATGAATATGACAATACCAATAAACCACAATAACTCACGAGGTGATTTATATGAACCATAATATAAGCCGCGGGCTATATGCAAATATACGGCAGCGAAAAACATGGATGCCCCAACGGCATGAAGATATCGAAGTAGCCAACCATAGTTTACATCCCTCATGATGCGCTCAACGCTGTCAAAAGCCATTAATGAGTTTGGCGTATATTGCATGGCTAAAAATAGACCAGTCAGGATTTGCATCACAAGAACTAAGCCAAGAATAGATCCAAAATTCCAAGCATAGCTTAAGTTTTTAGGTGCTTGATATTCAGCAGAATGTTTCATGAAGCTGAATATAGGTAATCTATATTCAATCCAATCTGCAGTATTTTGCATAACTTTATTTAACGGTTTCATAATTATCCAATTTTAATTTTTGTGTCGCTAACAAATTCGTAAGGTGGAATTGGTAAATTTAAAGGTGCTGGGCCTTTTCTAATTCTGGCTGCAGTGTCATAATGTGAACCATGGCATGGGCATAGCCAGCCTTTATAATCACCCTTGTTAGTTAAAGGTACGCACCCCAAATGAGTGCAGACACCCACAGAAACTAACCATTGTTCTTTGCCTTTTTTTACACGATCTTCATCTTTTTGAGGATCTTTGAGTTCGCTGAGTTCAACATTCTGAGCAGACTCTATTTCTGCTTTAGTTCTGTGTTTAACAAAAACAGGACTACCACGCCACATGACTGTAATAGTTTCGCCTTCTTTAACTTTTGTTAAGTCAACTTCAGTTGATCCAACGGCTAAAACGTCTGCTGAAGGAGCTAAGGAGCTTACAAATGGAATTGCCGCTGCTGCTGCACCAACGCAAGCTACTCCAATAGACGTGTCGACTATAAAGTCTCTTCTACCTTTTCCTTCCTCTGTTAATTCTTCTTTCTGATTTTCTAATGCTTCGTCTTTATGCATAGCTTAAATTATGGTTTATCTTATTTGTGAGTATAGTATTCCTCGCAAAACTGTCAAATAGACAATGAATAATTGTCTAAAATCATAACATATTTTAACATCAAAGTTATGAGGTAATTAGTTTTAAAAATGAAAACTGTAAAAATAGGCAATGTAGACATATACACAGAAAACTTTGGCGATAGTTCTAATCCTGCGGTTTTGTTAATAATGGGTGCTACCGCTCAGGGTGTTATGTGGGATGAAAAATTTTGTGAAGCTCTAGCCGACTTTGGGTATTTTGTTATACGTTATGATCATAGAGATACAGGTAAGTCGTCGCGGATAGATTATAATGCATCTCCATACACTTTAGGCGATCTAACAAGTGATGCAATTTCTATACTAAAATCATACAATATTTCAAAAGCGCATTTTATAGGTGCTTCTATGGGTAGTTTTATTGCGCAAAAAGCAGCTCTAATTTATCCAGAGATGGTGAAGACGCTAACATGTATAATGTCTTCTCCTAATCATCAGATTTTTGTTGATGGGTTCGTAGGGAAGGACACGTCGCATCATCCACTCCCGCCATCTAATCCTTTGATAATGGAGTACTACCAAGAATTATTATCTATTAATCCTAAAACTATTGAAGAATCGGAGCAGCTACATTCTGAAGCTTGGAAAAAAGTTTCAGGGCATCATGAGCATTTAAGTATAAGAATGTTTGAAGGGAAGATTTTGAAGAGATTAAAAAATCATAAATACATACACAACCATAGTTTTGCTTTGGCGAATTCTCCAGATTTATATGGCGATCTCTGTAAAATTAATGTTCCGACTTTAATTATTCATGGAAAAGAAGATTATGTTTTGCCTTTTGAACATGGACAGCATTTGTCAGAAATGATCAGGGGATCAAAATTTATAGAATATGATGGGATGGGGCATTGTTTTTCGGAAGATGTTTATAAAAAATTGTTAAAAGATTTAAAACAATTTTGGACTAAATAGATCGGTCTACATCCATAGGAGCGATTTGGTTGTTTCCAAAAAACCTATTATAGATTGAATCACTTAAAGCGATTTCCATTTGGTGCCCATGAAAATCTGTGCATAGTAAAGTTGCGCATAGATACCTGTTTATTATCTCGCAACGGGAAATTCCATGATATGAGTTTCTAGTGTTGTTTGGGTAAATTACTTCAACAGAAAAAAGGCCGTGTAACATATTGTAGATTGAAATCCTTATGCCATTATTAGATGGTAATGAAAGATCTGTATCTATATTTACTATTGTTGGCGTACTAAGATCTGAACGATAGCTTACGAATCTATTTATCATATCTCAACATCCATTGTAGTCTGTTGAGCATTTAGATTAGCTGAATGCAAGTTGATCCATTCTTGAAACGATATGGGGTCGAGCAATACTTCGTAACACCTATTTGCCCAATAATACCCATTATGGCTTGATAGACTTGTAAAGCGTAGTATTGGTTGATCATTTTCGATTATTAGCAGTGGTGTACTGGCTCTTGTGAATACGTGTTCGTCAATGCCATTATAATTCACTCTTACAAAGAAATAATTTGGAAGGTCTGGATCTCTTCTTGGCATGATTGTGATTTCTTCGGCATTAATGCTTCTGAAAACTGATAGGGAGCTTACATAGAAAACTTGAGTTCTCATCTGTTGATAATGATGCTTTGTGTTTATCAGAATAGCAATATTATACTTTTAGTCCAAGAATTTGATGAAAAACTATGTCCTTTATATTGTTCTATTTTTAGTATATATAGATCCTAAATTTAATTTGGGTTTTTATGAATTCTGGGAAAATCAATCCTGATAGTTATGTTATATTAGCTCCTTATTCGTTTTCTAACTCTAAAGATTTTCAAGAGCAATCTGAAATTTGGAATAAGTCGGTTGCTGATATAGGAGGGATGAACCTGAAAGTTGCCATAGTTAGTGTTGATAATAAGGAGTGCTGGAGAATTTTAAAAGTAGCAGAAAGAGAAAAGCAGGCGTTATCAGATGGTAAAGCTGTAAATGAAAAATAATATTGAAAAAAAACTTAGTGATTCCTTCGACCCAAATTTTTTAGATGTGGTTGATGAATCGCATTTACATAAAGGGCACATGGGTTCAAGACCAGAGGGTGAAACACACTTCCGTGTGACAATAAATTCTGCTATGTTTGAAGGTAAGAGCTCTTTAGAATGTCATAAGTTAGTTTATGATGCCTTAGCTGAAGAGATGAAAAATAAAATTCACGCATTGGCGATTAAAATAGTTAGGTAATGGCACATAAATTTAATCCAACAATCATGCGCGCATATGATATTCGCGGCACGGTAAATAAAAATCTAGACGTAAAAGACGCTTACCATTTAGGCAGAAGCTTTGCGACACACATGTATCAAAATAATATTAAAGGAACGGTTATTCTTGGTAGAGATGGTAGATTAAGCTCCCCAGAATTAAGCGAGGCTTTAGTTAAAGGACTCGTGGAATCTGGAATAGATGTATTGCATATTGGATTAGTTCCAACACCCGCACTGTATTTTGCACATTTTGCAATCGAATCTGCGGCTGCAATTATGATTACTGGCTCGCATAACCCAGGTGATCAAAATGGTTTTAAAATGGTCATGCAGCATGCGTCATTTTTTGGTGAAGATATTCAAACAATCGCTAAGATCGCTGCGAAAGGGGAATATGTAAACGGAAAAGGATCTATTAAAGAAATAGACATTAAGAATGATTACATAACAACTTTAATTGCAAAAACCATAAAACCAAATGGCAAAAAACTTAAAATAGCTTGGGATGCGGGGAATGGTGCAACTGGTGAAGTGGTGGAGTTATTGGCCAAGAAATTGGCAGGCGACCATATTTTATTGAATACAAAGATTGATGGCAATTTTCCAGTGCATCATCCAGACCCAACGGTTCCAGAAAACTTAGAGCAGATAATGGAGGTTGTTAAAAAAGAAAAATGTGATTTTGGAATTGCATTCGATGGCGATGGTGACCGTATTGGTACTGTGGATAATAAGGGTAGAATGGTATTTGGTGATCAGCAACTTCTTATTTTTGCTAAAGATTTGTTAAGTCGCGTTCCAAACTCAAAAATTATTGGTGATGTTAAAACAAGTAATATGGTTTTTGATAAAATCCGCGAAGCAGGCGGGCAACCAATTATTTGGAAAACTGGGCATTCGCACATTAAAGCTAAGATGAAAAAAGAAGGGGCAATTCTTGCTGGTGAGATGAGCGGGCATACATTCTTTGGTGAGAACTATTTTGGTTTTGATGATGCATTATTTGGTGCGTGTAAGTTCATTAACATTATGTCGCATTCTAAAGATAGCTTGAGTGAAATGATCGATGCAATGCCAGTCTTATTTAGTACTCCTGAACTCAGAATTGATATTGACGAAGAAATTAAATTCAAAGTTGTAGATGATTTGAAAAAACTAATAATTACAAAAAAGTTAGAATTTAATGACCTTGACGGTATTCGCGTGACCAAGCCAAATGGCTGGTGGTTATTGCGCGCGTCAAATACCCAGAGTTGCTTAGTTATGCGTGTTGAAGGCAATACTAAAAAAGACATGGAAGCTATTTTGGCGGAAGTAAAAGGCTACTTCGCAGAGATTGGGTTTAAGCCTGTAGGAATTTAAAGGAATTTTTTCATCGACATATAAAAAAAATATAAGTAATAATGGTTTTTACAATTTTAATATTTTTGAGGTGCCAAAATTAGCTACACTACATATCACAAATTTGAAAATAGGTTGGTCATTATTGGCTTTGGAAGTATTTGCAAAGCTACGGTGCCGTTAGTACTTCGTCATTTAAAAATAGATGCTAATCAAATTACTATAATATCGCCAGAAGACCAAGATCAAAAATTTTTAGCTGAATTTGCCGTTGGATATGAAAAGTGTGAGATCACTAAAGAGAATTATCAATCGGTTCTTTCAAGTAAATTAAAAATAGGAGATTTTTTATTAAATCTATCAGTTAATGTTTCGAGCCTTGATTTAATAAGGTTATGTCAAGAAAGTGGTGTTAATTATATGGATACATGTATAGAGCCTTGGCAGGGCGGATATACAGATTCTAGTTTATCAGCATCGCAGAGATCCAACTATGCATTACGAGAGTCAGTATTAGATTTAAAACCTAAAAGTAATAATAAGGCTACAGCGCTTGTAGCTCATGGTGCTAATCCTGGGCTGGTTTCACATTTTGTAAAACAAGGATTACTTAATATAGCTAAAGATAATGGCTTAAAACTTACGATTCCAACCTCTAAAAACGAATGGGCAGAATTAGCAAATAAACTAAGTATAAAGGTTATACATATAGCCGAATTTGATTCTCAAATTAGTAATTACAACAAGAAGCACAGCGAATTTGTTAATACTTGGTCTGTTGATGGTTTCGTTGCAGAAGGCTTGCAGCCAGCTGAATTAGGTTGGGGTACTCATGAGAAGAAAATGCCAGTAGATGGATTGAAACATGAGTTTGGTTGTGGAGCTGCTATCTATTTAAATAGACCTGGTATGACAACTAAAGTGAAAACTTGGACACCTACTGGTGGAAGTATTCATGGTTTTTTAATTACGCATAATGAAGCAATTTCAATAGCTGACTATTTTTCAATCAAAAACAAATATCGTCCAACCGTGCATTATAGTTATAGACCATGCTCAGATGCCATAGTTTCAATACATGATTTTAATAGTTCTAGCCAATTAGAGCCTGAGAATAAATTAGTGCTAAACGAAGAGATTGTTGGTGGTATGGATGAGCTTGGCGTACTTCTAATGGGTAATAAAAATGGAGTATATTGGTATGGTTCACAGCTTTCTGTTAGTGAAGCAAGAGATCTATGTCCATGGAATACAGCTACTAGCTTACAAGTTGCTATAGGTGTTTTTGCAGGAATGGTGTGGATATTGAAAAACCCAAGCTGTGGCCTTGTTGAATCTGAGGATCTAGATTTCAAATTTATACTAGATATTGCTGAGCCTTATTTAGGTAAGTTAGTTGGAGTATATAGCGATTGGAATCCGACTAAGGTCGACAAAGGGTTGTATGACCAAGCAAATGATGACCAAGATCCTTGGCAATTTGATAAATTTAGAGTGAATGGTTGATCTCTAAATATAATTAAGGATTTTATCAATACTGTATAGCAATAATATTTTCAGAATATATCTACTCAGAAAATGTTGAGAAATATTTGAAATTCCTAATAAAAGTTCAATTAAATCACTTTTAATAATGAGAAGAGGAAGTTAGGGGGGGGCTCTTGCCTGTTGTCATCACGAGCTTCTATGCGAAGTGATCCAGTTCTTGTTTCTACTGTTAAGCAAAAGAAAACGCTGGATTGCTTTGTCGCTTTGCTCCGCGCAATGACAGATTTTCTTTCATAATCGGGCTTGACCCGATTATTCTAGCTTTGTAGCGATGAAAACAAGTCTGAAATAGCTACAATATTCTCAGTTCCATTTTTCAGATTTTTTACTTTAACATTTCCTGATTTCAATTCGTCATCACCAAAAATGATTGCGTGGGTTGCAGATATTTTATCTGCACGCTTCATCATTTTACCGATGTTTCCTGCGTATTCTAAATCTACGCAGATGTTTTTTTCTCTTAACATTCTAGCTATTTTTAAAGCTTCTTTCTCAGCTCTTTCGCCAATTGGAATTAATGAAACTACCTTGTCAGTAAGGAGTTTATACTCAAGTGATTTCATCAATTCATATAGTCTTTCAACACCTGCTGCAAAGCCAACCGCTGGAATCGATGGGCCGCCCATAAGTTCAACCAAGCCATCGTATCTACCACCAGCCAGTACTGTTCCTTGGCTGCCTAATAGTTGTGTGGTGAATTCAAAAACGGTATGTGTGTAATAGTCTAAACCACGTACAAGTTTAGAATTAAGTTTGTATTCAATACCTAGTTCACTCAGTCCTGCTAATACTTTTTCAAAGAACTGTTTTGCACTATCAGTAAAGTGATCGGCAATTTTTGGAGCATTAGCTAAGATTTTATGGTCGTTTGCATCTTTTGAATCCAATATACGTAATGGGTTTTTCTCTAGACGCATCTTGCTATCTTCTGATAAATCATTTTTATATTTATCTAAAAAAGAGGATAGGGCAGTGCGGTATTTATTGCGACTTTCTAAATCACCCAATGAATTTATTTCTAAAGTTACGTGCTGAGACAAATCCAAGCTCTTGAGGATATGATGAGCAATGGCAATTAACTCGACATCACAAAACGGGCTTTTAGCACCAATGTATTCAAAATTGATTTGATTGAATTGGCGATATCTAGCCTTTTGAGGGCGTTCATGTCTAAATACGGGCCCCCATGAATATAATTTTTGAGGTAATGATTGCGTTAGACCATTAGAAATAAGTGAGCGTACTATGCCAGCTGTAAATTCAGGGCGTAAGGTTATGCTGGTTTTTTCCCTGTCTAGGAATGTATAAGTTTCTTTGCTAACTATGTCTGAAGTGTCGCCTAAAGTTCTGTGGAATACATCTGAGAATTCAAAAATAGGTGTAGATAACTCTTTGAAATTATATTTGTTAGCCCACTCTTTCGCTATAGTAGTTACTATATTTTGTAGTTCGATATCGAGCCCTATAATATCGCGAGTGCCGCGTACTGGTTGTAAATCCTTAGACATAACTAATTTTGTTTGTAAGTTTAGGCAAAATATCGGTCTTAAGTATGATGTTGTCAACTAAAACTTATGCTTGCATTAGTGGAGTGTGTGGGCATAATCACATACTAATAAACTTTATTTTGAAGCGATGAAAAAGAAAAAGATAGTTGGTTCGGCAATACTAGGTAACATTGTAGAGTATTATGATTTTGGTATTTATGCAGTTTTTGCTCCTACTATAGGCAGGCTGTTTTTTCCTTCTGAAAACCCTTTCTTAGAGACATTACTGGCACTTAGCGTATTTGCTGTGGGCTTTTTAATGAGGCCTTTAGGTGGGTTTTTCTTTGGGCATATTGGTGATAGGTTTGGTAGAAAGCTTGCTTTGACTATATCTATTATTGGGATGGCTTCTTGTACGTTCTTAATAGGTATATTACCTTCTTATTATCAAATTGGTATAGCCGCCCCTATTTTACTTATATTGATCAGACTTTTCCAAGGGCTGTGTGTTGGTGGAGAAAGCGCTGGTGTTGCAATATTTATTTTAGAGCATCTTGAAGGGTATAAGCCAGGATTAATTGGTGGCATAGTAATGGCATCCAATATGGTTGGTACTTTGCTTGCTTATTTTGTAGGGATGGGCATCACATCTTTTTGTGGAGAGGAAAACTCTGATTTTTGCTGGAGATATGGCTTTATACTTGGTGGTATGATGGGATTGGTTGGGCTTTATATGCGTTATCAATTGCATGAGACTCCTACTTTCACCAATAAAAAAGAAAATGATGAAATTGAAAAGAGGCCATTATTAAAAGCCTTTCAAAAACATTGGCAGCGTATGATTGTAGTAATGTTTTTAGGCGGCGTGACAAGTGCAGTTGCTTATACCATTAGGGGATATTTAAATGTCTTTTTTCAAAAAAAGCTTGGATATACGCCTGATCAAGCGCTTTACTTTACGACGATTGGCTTATTCATCATGATAGTGTTTATGCCAATTTTTGGTATTGTTGGTGATAGAGTTGGTTATAGAAAATTCTTCTATGGAATTTGTTACATTGTCATTGTGACTATTGTCCCTATATACAGCTTATTGGCGGCTCCAGACCATGATATAAGTTCGGTTATTTTAGGTATTTCATTATTAGGTTTACTTGCATCAGCAATTTGCGCTCCAGCATATCCATATGCAATACAGGCGTTTGAAGTAGAATTAAGGTACTCGGGCGTGGCGTTTAGCTGGAATATGGGGATTGCATTACTCGGTGGTACAACTCCTGCAATATCTACTGCCCTTTCAGAAAAGTTTGGTGCTGTAGCTCCAGCTTATTACTTAGCAGGGTTGGCACTGACATTTATTATTATTAGTTATTCAACAAGAAAACATAAGTTGTAGCATGAGCAATAAGCCATTTCTATCTGTAATTATTCCTGTAATGAATGAAGAAGATAATATTAAGCCATTGGTTTCTTCTGTTGAAAATGCGTTGTCAGGTATCGATTTTGAATTGATTTTTATCGATGACGGCTCAGTTGATAAAACTGTGGAAAGAATTCAAGCGGAAAATAAAAACTATATTTCGGTTGTAGAATTTTCTAGAAATTATGGCCAGACCTCAGCGTTAGCTGCAGGAATTCAGCACGCGGCAGGTGAGTACATAGCTACCATGGATGGTGATCTGCAGAATGATCCATCTGATATCCCAATGATGCTTGAGCGTATTCAACAAGATAAAGCAGATATTGTCGTTGGAAAACGTAAAAAAAGACAGGATGGTTGGATACTGCGAAAAATACCAAGTAAAATTGCTAATTGGCTAATACGCAAAGCTACAAAAGTACATATTAGTGATCTTGGATGTACATTAAAAGTATTCCAAAGTGATCTTGCTAAAAAGTTAGATTTATATGGTGAATTGCATAGATTTATTCCAATTTTAGCGAGTATGTATGGAGCGAAGATTGTAGAGGTTGATGTCAAGCACCATGCGCGTCAGTTTGGTAAAACAAAGTATGGCATTGATAGAACATTTCGTGTGATAAGTGATCTTTTTCTCATGCTTTTCTTGATAAAGTATCGCCAAAAACCCATGCATTTATTTGGTTATATTGCCCTAATTTTATTATCTTGTAGTGCGCTAATAACACCGTATTTATTAATTGAGAAATTAATGGGGCACGATATTGGCCAAAGACCACTATTCTTTATTGATATACTTTTTATAATGATGGCAATCCAGTTTGTAACGACTGGATTTATCGCAGAGTTGCTTATGAGAACATATTATAAAGATGATAAAAAGCCGTATAATATATCTAGAATCATTGGTAGGAAGAAGTAGTAAGTGGATTCTATATATCTAAAAAAGCATAAGGAATCAGATATTCAAAAAGGATATCCTTGGATATTTAGAGATGACATTAGCTCTTTACCGCTTTTGGAAAGCAGTATAGCAGGGACTTTATTTAAAGTATGCGACCATAAAGGGAGGTATATTGCCACTGCTTATGGCGACCCGTTATCAAAAATAGTGGCTCGTGTTATTTCAGACTATCCTAAGCATCTAGATGAAGATTTTTTTCTTCAAAAGCTAAGTGTAGCAATGACAAGGCGCGAAGATATATCCGGTAAATTTTATAGGTTATGTAATGCAGAAGGTGACTACTTGCCAGGTCTTACAATTGATAGATTTGATAATATTTATTCAATTAAGTTTGGTAATGAAGGAATATATTCTTTTGAAAAAGAAATTATTGCAGCAATAATAAAATTATTTTCTCCTCTAGGAATCTTAATCAGGTATCAAGAATCAAAAAAAATTATTGGTACAGTTCCAGAAGAGATTGTTGTTCAAGAGAATGGAGTTTCTTATTTATGTAATCTCTTAGAAGGCCAAAAAACTGGATGGTACTTTGATCAGAGAGAAAATCATAAGTTAATAGCAGGCCTTGCCCAAGAGAAAACTTTGCTTGATGTTTATTGTTATAATGGCGGTTTTGGGGTTGCGGCCGCTAAAGCAGGTGCTAGTAATGTTGTTTTTGTAGATAGTTCTGAGCTTGCTATTGAATATGTTAAGCGAAACATTGAATTGAATGATGGTAATTCAATTTGTGAATTTTATAGAGAAGATGCTTTTGATTTTTTAGAGAGGATCAATCAACAATTTGATATTGTTGTTCTAGATCCACCGCCGTTTATAAAGGCAAGAAAAGATAAAGCTGCTGGCCTAAAAGGGTATAAAAAATTAGTAGAATTATCTCTGCCCTTGATCAATAAAGATGGATACTTATTCTTTGCCACTTGCTCCCACCATATGTATATGAATGACCTTATAGATCTAGTTAATGAAGTTTCTAAATCGAAAGGGATAATCATTAATATAATTAAAAAGACTGGGGCGGCATCGGATCATCCAGTTCATAATCTAGTACCTCAAACCCGATATTTGAACGCAATATTAGCCAGAATTGGTTAATTTAATATATCTGTAACACTTTCTTAACACATTATTAACATAAATATAATAGAATGGCCATTATAGCATACAGATAGGGGTAATAAGATGGTAGTGGTTACAAGGGGACAAGATAGGGATCTAATTATTAATCCGCAGGGTGATGACGAGATTCGGCCTGAAATAGATAGAGATATAGAATTATTAGATTTGTTGATTCAGTTGAAGGCCGAAGGAAGTTATCGCAATCAGGTGGCTTTAACTAGAAGAATAAATCAATATATTAGCGATTATAAAGACGAAATTGACGCTTTCTATGTGAATGATGGTTATGCTAATGCAAATGGTGGTGAAGCGAAGGCAAATTTTTTTGCAATTATAGATTCTCTAAATATAAACCCAACTCATAAGAAAATACTAATGAGAAATATGATGGGAATATTGAAAGATTGTGTAAATGAAATAATAAATGCTGATGAAGATCAAGGGCGTGATGATGATATCTTCAAAGCCTTGGATTGGATTGTAAATTATAATGATAGCGTTGGTGAGGAATTGGCTGAAATAATTGATAGGGTTGCAGAAAGTGCATTTACATTTGATGAATTCAAAGATTTAAAAAATGCTTTTAGCAATACTAATGTAGATATCTTAAAGGTACTTTTGTTGCCAGAGGTTTTGAATGCTAAAAAACAGCTAGGTTTTGACAGAGCATTATTGATAGAAATTTGTGAAAAATTTAATCTAGATGATTCTACAGAAAATCTGTCTGTATTTATGAGAAATATTTTTTCTCAAAGGAATGTAGCTCACTTAGCAAGTCGACATTCTTCATCAGAGCTGTTATATAAAATGTTTATGGTTGAAAAATGGCCAGAAAATTTTGATTTCCATCATAAAATAATTGATCCTGAATATTTTGGATACATTACCTCAAAGCGTATGGAAAAGTATGTAAATACTTGGGGTGCTCCACTTCATGTTATGATGTCATTAGATAGAGAAGATTTAAGGAGAATTGTTGAAGAGCCAGACCTTGGAAAAGCTTTAAAAGCTATAAAAAGTCATAAAGAGAGTTATGAGGGCACAATCGCTGCATCAGCTGCTATGGCAACTAATTCTACTGCCGCAACTATAGAAATCACACCAGATATAATGAGTCAAATAGTTGATGCATTAGTACGTAGATGCCAAGATTTTGGACATAGGAGATAATATCATCTAAGAATTAGCTGCTTTGAGTTTGACAATGCACTCTACTTCATTTCCATTTCCCATATAGTTTATAGTTTCAAAACCAGAAGACATCGTCATGGCTATGCCTTTCCCGTTTGGATCGGTTAAGCGTGCTGGATCTATTGTTTGATATTTTTGCCAATCAAAACCAGCTCCCTGATCTTTGATTCTTACTTTAAAATGACCTGCGGTTCTTTGAACTGTTGCTAGGCAAAGTTTTGGCTGATTTTCTGGTAGAGATTGTCTACGAATTATTTCATTTTCCCATTGGCCTTGAAGTTTTAAAGCCTTTTTTTCGTCATATGTTATGCCTAAATTTCCGTGTTCTACGCCATTTACCATAAGTTCTGTTAAGCCAACTATTACCATTTCAGGATCTGGAACAGAGCTGCCAAGTAATATAGCTAAAGCCTTTGCATCTTCTACAGTTTTAAAATTAAACTCACCATTTTGAATCATAGACATTGCATGTCCATATTCCTTTAGCTGATTGCGTAATTCTAATTTACGTTTTGCATCATCGTTCGCCGCACGAATTACGGATAAAAAAACGTCTTTTGTATAAGGTTTGCTTAAGTAGTAATATACACCAGCTTTTATACCTTCGGTAACTTGGTGACTAGCAGAAGCAGCGGTTTGCATAATTACTGGAATATCACGGAAACGTTTGTCAGACTTAACTTTTGCAAGAAATTGCATTCCGTCCATATTTGGCATCATTCTATCTAAAACAATGACATCATAATTGTTACTTTGTTCTAGTGCCTGCAATGCTTCTAAGCCGTCATGGGCTTGCGATGCTTTATATTTTGCATCATCAAAATATTCTTGCATGATATCCAAATTTAATTCTTCATCATCAACTGCTAGAATTTTCAGTCCGAAACTCATGCTAATTCCTCGTTAAATTGATTTAAATTTCTAGGTAATAGAATTTTTATTACCGCGCCACGATCTAAGCCATTTTCTGCCCATATTTTACCTTTATGCGCAGTTACAATGCTATATGCGATAGATAGCCCTAGTCCCGTGCCACCGCTACCTTTATTAGTCTTGCTACTTTGGGTGAATTTATCAAATACGAGTGCAAGTTCATCTTCTGGAATACCAATGCCTTGATCTTGAATTTGAATTAATATTGCTGGGAAAATTTGGTTTTTATATTTTATTTTATCGTCAGATGTTCTTATGGTGATATCGGCATTATTAGGTGAGAATTTTATGGCATTTGATATTACGTTAATAAATACCTGCACTATTGTGCCTTGATCAAATACCAATGTATTCTCAGTTAATTTATTCTCGGTTTTTAGAGTTATAGATTTCTCACTTAGTAACGAAGCTAATTCGGCTTTCACCTGATCAATGAGTTTTGTTATATCGTTTGTGGAAAAATGAAACTCCATTTTTCCTGCTTCCAGTTTGGAGAGATCTAATAGGTTATTAACTAATCTTAGTAAGCGTTCGCCACTATTATGGATGTTGTAAAAGTATTTGAAAGGTTTTGATTCTTTATCTTCAATTTTATCTAGCCCTAATTTCGAATAACTTAACATGGCGTGCATAGGTGTGCGAAGTTCGTGCGACATATTGGCTAAAAACTCTGTTTTGGCTCTATTTGCCGCTTCAGCCTTATCTTTAGCATTTAGTAGTTCTACTGCATTTTCCTTAAATACATGTGCAGAAGAAGCCATCAAACCAATTTCATCGTATGAATCAATTTCTGGGATTGTAACTGCATTATTTCCAGATGAAATTTTTTCTAGAGCTTGAGATATTTGGGTTATTGGAAATGCTATGTTCTTTGCCGTTACTAGTGATACCGATACCCCAAGTAAAAAACAAATGCTGACTACTACCAAAAGCATTGAGAGATTTTGATATACATCTTGTTTTATTGGATCAAGCGGAAGTGTTATCATTAGTCCCCAAGACGCATCGAGAGATCCTATTTTTATAGGTGCAACAACCCTATATATTTTTTGATGGAATTCTCTGTCTACTGTGTCAGAAGTGAAGAAATCACCACTAGAAATTAATCTTCTTATGTGTTGCCATGGATATTTTCTCTCATTGATTTGTGTTCCTATTTCGGCTGGGTTACTGCTTGCAATAAATTTTCCATCATCGCTAATAATAGACGAAAAGCCAATTTTAAACGGCTTTAGATCTTCTACAATTTTTTGAAATTCTGAGAGATCAAAATCGATCCCGACGCTTGCTACAAAGTTATTATTATGATCAAAAATTGGGTAAGCAACGGTGGTTATGGTTAGCTCTTTATCAGCTACGTGATATTGATATGGTGTGAGTAGTATTTCTTTTTGAGCTTCTTTACAAAGAAAATGATAATTTCCACCTTTTGTTTCTGAGTAATTTCTGAGAGGTCTTAAAGTCAAAGCACCTGATTCCCTTGTCCAATATGGAACGAATCTACCAGTTTGGTCATGTCCTTCCTGATTAACGAAATCAATATCCTTCCCATCGAAAGTATTAGGTTCCCAAACAGTCCAAATGCCTATAATTGATGGGTTGTTTAAAGCTATATTTTGTAGAATTACTGTGGCTTCTTTGCGGTTGCCAGATCCAGTTTTTGCCATTGCCTCCAATACATGAGACAAGACTTTTACTTGGGATGAGATTTTTTCGATATTAGATTCGATTTTTATAGCATTGCTTGATGCTGATTCATCAATATAAGCTTTTGCTTTTTCTTCAATATTTTCTATAGATTTATTGGCTATAAAAGGAATGCTTATAACTACAGCCATGACGAATGGAACAACGGCTGCAAAGAGTATCTTAGAACGTAATTTCCAATGTTTATAAGGGGTCATTTAGCTAAAAAATATATACCTAATATACGATAAGGCAGTATGAAGACGAAAGTCAATAGTTATGAAAGTGGGGCTTTCTGTTGCCCGGTAGCCCCTGACCGCGCTATAGTTATGCAGCTGCTGCAACACTGAAGTTGTCGTTAGCCGCTACTGTAGCGAATGCAAAGTTATTGTTTGCATTTAGATTATGACCCTTGAGTACAGAGGTATCATTCTGGGCAAAGACTACTCTTTTCAATGTCTGTCGAAGCTGTTACGCCCCCGTATTTCTATTAAATTCTACTTCAAAGGAAAACCTACTTGTCAAAACCGTCCTCGAATTATCATGTACATAGCAGTACACTCAAATTCTGTGGGCGATTTTTCCGCGCGCTTTTCTCTTTGTAGCGAATTTAAGTTATTTACACCTTGTTCTACTGGTGGAGGCGTCGGGTGCTGCCCCCGAGTCCAAATCACCTATTACAAGCAGGGTTTATCGCCATATTCTCTTGCGAGACAATGAAAGTATAGCATGATCGAGAGGCTATAGTAAATAATTATTCAGCTAATTTTGCGTCCAATTCTTTAGAAACGTCACTTTTTTCTTTTAAAACTTCCGCTCTCTTTTTTGCAACTGCATACACTTTATCTAATTCAGTTTGAGAACATAGCCCAAGAAGAACTGGATCTTTTGGTTTGATGTTTTGTGAGTTCCAATGCGTTTTATTACGGATTGAATCAATTGTGTTTTTTGTTGTTCCAATAAGCTTTGTTATTTGACTGTCTACCATTTCAGGGCAGTTTTTTAGAAGCCATGCAACAGCCTCAGGCTTATCTTGTCTACGAGCTACAGGGGTGTACTTCCCGCCTTTATGAGATTTTTTCTCTACTATTAAATGCTTAATTGCATCTTCAGATAATCTTAAAGAAGACCTAGGGTCTTGTTCGCATCTTCTAATTTCATCAATTGACAATTGACCAGTTGTAGTTGGGTCAATTCCAATTATTCCTTTCGCAACTTCGCCATCAGCAATGCCTTGAATTTCAAGCGAATGTAAGCCGCAGAATCCAGCTATCTGGTCAAAAGTAAGTGTTGTGTTTTCTATTAGCCAAACTGCAGTTGCTTTAGGCATTAATGGTGCGTTCATGGTCTGATTTCTCAACTATTTTAATAATCAGCATATTAATACAGCGTTCTTAAGCTAAAGTCAATTTCTTATGTATATAATAAGTGTGATATTGCAACGCAACAAAAGTCGTTGATTTTAAATATATTTTGGGGCATTATTATATCTAAGCGTAACTCAATATCTTCTTTTTAGGAGGAAGTAAAAATATGATAAAGCGTCCAAAAATAGCATTAATTGGTGGTGGTAACATCGGTGGCACATTGGCTCATCTATGTGGTTTGAGAAATTTAGGTGATGTTGTAATTTTGGACAGAGGCGGCGGGGTTGCTTCTGGCAAAGCATTAGATATTGAGCAAAGCTCTTCAATTGAAGGATATGATGCTCAAATGTGGGGAACAGCTGACTATTCACAAACAAAAGGATCGGATGTTGTAATTATAACTGCTGGTGTTCCAAGACAACCTGGTATGAGTAGAGATGATCTTTTAAGCGTTAATGCTGAGGTTATAAAAACTGTAGCTAAGGGTGTTAAAGAATTCTGTCCTAAAGCTTTTGTAATTGTTGTTACAAATCCTTTGGATGCAATGGTTTATACTTTCCAGAAGGAGAGCGGTTTACCGCATCACATGGTGACAGGTATGGCTGGTGTTCTGGATTCAGCAAGATTTAAATTGTTCCTGTCTAGAGAGTTTAATGTATCTGGTGAAGATATTTCCGCAATGGTACTTGGTGGGCATGGAGATACGATGGTGCCGCTAGTTCGTTACACAACTATTGCTGGGATTCCAATTCCTGATTTGATTAAAATGGGTTGGACTACAAAAGATAAAATTGAAAAAATTGTTGATCGTACAAGAAACGGTGGTGCTGAAATAGTTCAGCTTCTTCAAAAAGGTTCTGCATTCTACGCTCCTGCTACAGCTGCTATGGAAATGGCTGAGTCTTATCTGCGTGATAGAAAAAGAGTGTTCCCATGTGCTTCATATTTAGATGGTGAATATGGTGTTAAAGGATTGTATGTTGGAGTGCCAGTCGTAATTGGCTCTAAAGGTGTTGAGAGAATAATCGAAGTTGAGCTAACAAAAGATGAGAAAGCTATGTTCGATGCATCTGTAAATGCTGTTAAAGGGTTGGTTCAAGCGGTTGAGAAGTTAGCTGCTTAATCTTTTCTAGTGATGCAAAAGTTATGCTTGAAGGTGAAAGAGTTAGATTAATTCCCTTAACACGGGAGCACAAAGCTATTTATATGGAGCTTTCTAATATACCTGATATAGCTAAAAGAATTAACGAACCCATTCCATGTACAGAAGCTGACTTCGAAGAGGATATTAAAAACTGCGAAACCAAAGAAAATTATTTTGTTTGGATGATTGAATATAATGGTGAACTCTGTGGTGTTGTGAATACTGCTGCTCGAGTTAATACCAATGGTAAAGTTTACCAAGGTGGCTATTGGTTGTATCCTGAGAAACGAGGATTGGGGCTGGCTACTGAAGCGAATTTATTGGTAAAGAAGTTTTTACTAAATGAAAAGCATGCGGTTAGAATTCAAGCTTTTGTAGAGCCGGATAATATCGCATCTATAAAAGTATTAGAAAAATGTGGTTACGAAAGGGAGGGGTTGTTGAGAAGATATTATCCAAACCCTCAACGTGGCTTGTTAGATGTATTAATATTTGCTTATGTTATGTAGAGCTTGTAAAAGTTGGACCTCATGCCTCGCCCTCCTTGTTGTGAGGAAAACATGTTATGGTAAGCTTAGCGTCGCAGCCTAGATTTTTTCTTATTTAGCGTCTCAATCACCAACTAGAGATCAAGCAAATGAATTTTTAATTTTTTATCGGGGAATATTTATGAAAAATTCATTTGTTGCTCTTCAATATTGATAAAACCTTACCTGAAGATGGGGCGAGCGCCAAAGGCGCGTAAGTAATGAAAGTACGCAGTGGGAAGGGTCGGGGAAAGGAGCAAGTACTTTCATTGCACTAAAGATGGTTTGCCGAAGGCAAACAAAACTTATAATTTCCTTTGTCTTAATTAATGAAGTAAAGTGGTGCCGTTAGCAAGAATCGAACCTGCGACCTCTTCATTACCAATGAAGTGCACTACCACTGTGCAATAACGGCATATCGCTAACTCTTTGTCGAAATCTAATGCGTCTATCCTTGCTCATGTACTACTGTACACTTCGCTCGTCTCTCCTATTATATTTCGAAAATAGTTTAGCTTGTTAATGTTAGACGATACTACTTATTTTTACCTTATTTGCAAGTTGATATTGTCTTGTAACAAGCGTGTAAATTACTTTGGCCAAATAAGAAGTAATTAATGTGTGGGGGAAGTTTTTCCCGCAAAGCGGTCTTTAAGCAAATTCGAGCACACATTAACGGACTCTTCGAATCCTAAAAAAGGACTTGCTTGCAAAAACATATTCCTAAAGTAGGCTTTGTATAGGTTGTGACAGAGGGAAATATGGACGAAATTGCTTGGGAGAATAGTACGGTAATTCAAACTTTTGAATACAGTACAGAAGAAACAACTATAAATTCAATGCCAGAAAACCATGATAAAGTTGCGTATTATTCGTTTGTGTCCATTACTGCAGTTCTTTCATTGGCATTGGGCATAAACATTATTTATCGATGCTTTCATAAAGATGATCGAGATATGATTCAAGATATTTAAAATGTGTTGTATTATTAGCTAAGTTAGTTATTTTACTATAAACTCATAGAGATATCTTATGGAATATTTTGATACAGCGCATACCACTTCCAGTAACAATACAGGAACTATTTTTGGTTATGCTGCTGAGTGTTGGATGGCAAACGCCGATTCCAATGATTATTCAGTTAAGGTTGCAATTAGCAAGCAAGATATGAATGGAGCTGAAATTGATCATTATGAAATTTGCACCACTCTTCCACCTTCGCACCGCTTAACATCGAATGAATTCTGCGGTATCGGTGGGGATACTATATGTTCTAATCCTACAGATCCGTTAAATTTCAACAACGAACTTATTAATATATTCTATAAAAATGAATCAGACAAAGAACCACATTATTATAGTGCAACTCTAGATAGTCGTACTATTATTATTCACTCGAGTTGGAAAGCTTCCAGCGATATGGCTCCATATACTGATATAGAATATAAACCAACTTTTTGTTTAAATGAATCAATCAAAAACAGTGATGACTTACTTTTAGATAAAGCGCGAAAATCTGCTTTAGCAATAAGAGAGATGGTTACTTGTCCACATACGCCATTAACTTTCATAGAGTCAAATGACGGTTTTATTGTTGTTATAACAACGAGTATTCTGGGATCACTTTTTGGTATGTTATGTATTGCGAGTTTATACATTTACGTATCTAATTACGTATCTAATAAGAACACTTATACGCCAGTCTAATTTCATTGGAGAAAATTATGGAATATTTTGATACAGATCAGTGCGATTTTTTAAGCTTAGGTTTTGCTTTTGATGAAGGCCATGGTGCAGCAGGGGAAACAAATGCAATGGCTGCAGCAAGTTTGCAGCATTGCAATGGTACCGAAATAACTAACTATAATTTTAATGGTAGTGGACTTGCGCTTTATGACCATGATCCGTGCAATTTAACAGAAAGCTTAAATGTAACAAATGCTCTGAATAACTCTCATTTTGTTGATTACTTAAAATCAATAGTGGTTAACGCCAGCGAGATGGCACAGAAAAATATAATAGTTTCCGAAAATGATAAAAATCATCCAGACTGCGCTGGATTTGCGCTAGATTTTTTTAATCAAAGTTGGTGGTTAAAAAACTATTCTGACTATAAATATCTATTTATTTATCCCGGTGATAAGTCTGAGGATTGCATGAATACGACAAAAAATTGGAATGAAACTAATGATTTATTAGGAATGGCTCGAGAATCTGCATTTCAAATATCACTCGATAAAAGATGCGATGGCATTGAACCAAGTCCTGTACCTAGTGATAATAACGGTTTGAAGAACGGTTTTATCGTTGGTGGCGTATTGACTGGTGTATGCGTATTGGCATTGGTAGCGGCATATGTATTACATAAGAAAGACCATCAAGGTTACACACAAGTCTAATTTTGCTAGATAAATACCCTAAATCATGCTAATTATCAGCTACGAACAGGTTTTGATCTATGAGCAAAAATAGTAAGCAGCCAACGCTAATTAAAAGAATTAAGAAGAAAGCATTTTTGCTTAGGTTATTTGCTATCGCCTTTACAGCAATATTTTGGTTATGCATTATTATTGGTCTTGTTTTTCTGTTTTACTCAAAAGATTTACCTGATCTAACAGAATTCGCTAATAACGACCGTAAGCCGCAGATAACAATTAGATCTGCCGATGGGGTGGTGCTTGCTAAATACGGTGATTTGCATGGGCAATCTTTAACATACTCTCAAATTCCACAAACCTTGATCGAAGCTGTTATAGCGACAGAAGATCAAAGGTTTTTTGATCATTTTGGTTTTGACATTTTTGGTATCATGCGTGCCTACATTAAAAACATGAGGGCAGGGCGTTATGTCCAAGGAGGCAGCACGATTAGCCAGCAGCTTGCAAAAGTTGTTTATTTAACACCTGAAAAAACTATAAAAAGAAAAATTCTTGAAGTGATGATATCGCTTCAACTGGAGCATAAATTTACAAAAGAACAGCTCTTAACTTTATACCTAAATAGAATTTATCTTGGTGCTGGTAACTATGGAATCGATGCCGCATCGCGTTATTATTTCGGCAAAAAAGCTGAGGATATAGACTTATATGAATCAGCAATTATTGCTGGTATGATCAAAGCTCCATCTAGATATTCTCCTGCCAATAACCCAATTTTATCGTTCGAGAGAGCGCAGTTTGTTTTAGAGCGTATGGAAGATGAAGGATATATAACTAAAGAACAGATGAGATCTGCAATCCCACCAACAATTATTAAGCGTGGATATGCTAGGGGAGCATTGAAAAATCCATACTTTACGGATTACATTTTATCTGAGCTGCCAGAATTAATTGAGAATCCAAATCAAGATTTGAACATATACACTACGTTCGACCTTCATGCTCAAGAAGTTCTTGAAGCGTCAGTTGCTGAAAAGATGAAAGATTCAGAAAAGGTGAATGCTAGTCAAGTGGCTGCTGTTGTTATGGAGCCGAGTGGCGCAATAAAAGCAATGGTAGGTGGCAAAGGCTATGATGGAAGTCAGTTCAATAGAGCTACTTCATCTATGCGTCAGCCTGGATCGTCATTTAAGTTATTTGTATATACTGCAGCGATGGAAAACGGATTCAGTCCTAGTGACTCATTTACCGATGAGCCAATTAGCTATCCTCAAGGGCCAGGGTTGCCAGCTTGGACTCCTAAAAACTTTGATGATAAATTCCATGGAAGCATGACTTTAGAGCAAGCTTTCGCACGTTCTATAAATACAATTGCTGTTCAGGTTTCAGAAAGTATTGGTAGAGAAAAAGTTGTAGAAATGGCGAAGAGGTTAGGTATCACTTCGTATGTTCCATCTTTACCAAGTATAGCTTTAGGCTCGACCGACCTTACTCTTCTAGAATTAACACAAGCATATGCCCATGTTGCAAATGGCGGATTAAAAACTAGAGCATTTGGTATTCTCCAGATAACAGACAAGCAAGACAATGTTTTATATGAATACCCAGGGTTGCCGTTAGAGGCTGTTTTAGATGAGAAAACAGTAAGTACAATGAAATATATGTTGTCGGTTGTGGTTGAAAGAGGGACTGGTAAGAATGCGGACATACCATTTAAAATGGTTTATGGCAAAACTGGCACCAGCCAAGATTTTAAAGATGCTTGGTTCATTGGTTTTACAGATGATCTTGTTGCAGGCTTCTGGGTTGGAAATGATGATAATAAACCCATGAAGCGTGTAGCTGGTGGGACATTACCTGCTATTATGTGGAAGGATTTTGTAGGTAATGTAGGTCAGTTACAAAAAACTGAGATGCCAGCAGAGAGCGATTCTACAGCTTCTTTATTTGACGTGTTATTTCCCAATGAGCCAAAAGCAACAAATTAATAATTGCGATCTTTCTGGCTTGAAAGATATTGCCGTTTTGATTTCAAAAGAATTAAAGGTTGGAGACGTGCTGTGTTTAAGAGGTGATTTAGGCGCAGGCAAAACGACATTGTCTAAATTTTTAATAAATGCTCTCTTAGAAGATGTTCAGGAAATAACCAGCCCGACTTTTAATCTAGTTCATACCTATGACTCAAAAGTTGGAAAAATATGGCATTTCGATTTGTATAGGCTGAAACATAAGGAAGAAATCTATGAACTTGGTATTGAAGATGCCTTTAGCTCAGGGATATCCATTATAGAATGGCCAGAAATAATAGAGGACTTATTGCCAAAAAGTGCTATAAATATTTACCTTGAGTTTTCACCGCAAGAGGGATTTAGGGATTTAGTAATTGAAAGAAAATAAATGACAGCAGTTGTAAAAAAATTAAATATTAATTCTGGTGTATCTGAAGATCAGGCAAAAGATGCTGTAAGAACCTTGCTTAGATTTATTGGTGAAAACCCAGAGCGAGAAGGGCTGAAACAAACGCCTTCCAGAGTTATAAAAAGTTTCAAAGAATTGTATTCTGGCTACACACAAGATTCAGAAGAAGTTTTGTCTAAAACTTTTGAAGATATTATGGATTATAATGAATTCGTGCTTTTGAAAGATATAAACTTTACTTCAACTTGCGAACACCACATGTTGCCATTTGTCGGCAAAGTACATATAGCGTATATTCCAAATAAAAAAGTAGTTGGTATAAGCAAGCTTGCTAGAATTGTTGAAGTATTTGCAAAGCGGTTACAAATCCAAGAAAAACTGACCGTGCAGATTGCTGAAGCAATTCATAACTCATTAGATGCAAAAGGTGTTGCCGTTATTATGCAAGCAAAACATTTCTGCATGTCTATGCGTGGTGTTAAGAATGCTGACTCATCCATGGTGACATCGCACTATACAGGGCTATTCGATAGTGATGATAAATTGTTAAATAGATTCATCGGAAGCATTAGGTAGTGTATTTAACTTCTTCCACCTTTACCTTTGTCGGCTTGAGAGTTCTTGCTAGCTAAATACCTTGCGGTATTTGACTTTTCGGATCTATCTAGACCTTTGGAAACTCTATCCAAAATGCCTCTTAAACCGCTACTAATGCCGCCACTTCTAGTTGATCTATTAGGCTCTGATGACTCGCTTCTAATTGATCTTGGCGTGGTTTCTATTTTTGTTGCAGCAGGAGTAGGATCGCTTTTTGATCTTTCTCTGACTGCAATTTCTTTTTTTACAGCTTCTTTTCTTGCAGCTTTTCTTTTTTTCTTTTTAGATCCTGTTTTAATGGCTGACTCATTATTTCCTTCTAGAGTGGGAGGGGCGCTTTGAGCTCTAGGCTTTACTTTTTCCATCTCTTTTTCGTATTTTGCTTTGAGTTCAGCTTCTTGTTGGGTTTGAGATTTTGTAGGTTGAGATTGTTTTTGTTTAGATAATTGCTCCCATTCTTTTAATGCCGCTTCCATTTTTGCTTTTTTATCAGAGTCGATAGAAGGAAGGGGTTGCTTTGGTGTTTTGTCTTCTGGTGGAAATCCATAACCAGCAGATGCTATTTTTTCTTGTTTCGCTTCTGGAGTTGCTGGGTTTTGTTTGGCAAACTCTCTTAGTTTGTCGGATGCATCTGGAAGTTCATTAGTTGGAGTATCAGCAAGCTTCTTTTTTACTTCCACAAAAGTTACATCTTGTGGACCATAAATTTTATCTTCTTCCAGAGCTTGTTGAGAAGCTTTAGTAGCGCTTCTTAAAGCATCGCTAACGCTTTTACCATCTTTGGGTAACGATGTTTCTGGTTTTTTACTTTTAGCTTCAGGAGAGAAAAAATCCTTAATTTCTTGCGTTGATAAATTCTCAATTCCACTTTTCCATTTGTCGTCAGCCATATAGAACCCGCTGCTTCAATTAAATCCTTGTCTATAATTATAGATTGTCTTGAGTTAATAAATGGTTAACGGAAATGGTAGTGCCAGATATATTTTTGTGAATGTAAAAGGTCTAAAGTTTCGCCTGTTTGTTATGGTGGCGTAAGGCTGTGATTTTACAAGACTGAAATTTAACAAAAGCTTAATAAAAGCTTAACATCACCTTAATATTAAAGCTTTATAATATGCCTTATAATTATTGGTTGTGGTGTATATGAAGGATCATGTTGGGTATATTCAGCGTCGTGAAGGCGATACTTTGTATATAGATTCATTTGGTACTCAGACCAATGTGACATTGGTGAAATACCTTTCTGATTTCCCTGAAATTACTAAGTTAATTGTAACATGCCCAGTGCCTGAAGCAATGAGGTTTGGAGGGATAGATCTTACTAGAAGTAAAATCAAAGATGTAATATTTGAACAAGGTAGAAATAACCTCCCAGTCGGAAGAGCTCCTGACCATAAGATTGTTATTACTGATAAAAAAGTTGAGAATTTAAGTGGGAAGAAAAGATCAGCAGATGAACAACTTCAGCCGCCTAGAACGACACCATCAGTCGCTACGGTTCAAGCTAGTGCTACTTCATCAGTTTCACAAAGTTCATACCCCATGCCTACTTTCGGTCAGCCGCCAAAACCTGTTCCTCAATACTCCCAAAGATCTACACCAGCTGTTGCTGTTGTAAAAACTAGCTCTACTTCCTCAGCATCGCAATTTATAATAAGCAAACCTTTGGAAAGGCCAGCTATGACAAATCAACCACCAAAACCAACATTTGCAACACAAAAGCCTGTAGCAAGGCCAGCAAACTCTCAACCACCAAGGCCAATTCTATCAACTCCTGCACCTAAAGCGCCAGCAAAACCAATAGCCAACCAGCCAGTGCAGAAGCCTGTGAGTGATACAAGATATGCTTCAACACTAGATGTTAACAAGCCACAGAGTAGCAGTAGTAGCTCATCCTCCAATCAATTACACAGAGCATTGTCTCAACAAGACTTAAAGATTCTAGCTGAAATGGGTTATTCAAAAGAAGAATTTGAAGAATTGGTTAAAAAAGAATACGACCTAAACAAAGTGCCGGCATTGCTAAGGCCTGTACTTGCACAATTGCTTATGGAACGTGCAAATGGCTATAACAAAGCAAGGTTGCACCAAATAGTGGGTCTTTCAGAGTATATAGATGCTTTGGCCAATAATAAATCTAATGCATTATTTGAATATGCAACGGGTTCGGGTAAAACATTTATGTTCACTCAGCTAGCTAGCGCATTCAGAAGAGCTTATCCAACAAAAAGTATTACCATCATAGTTCCTACAAAGATTTTACGTGATCAAACATTAGAAGCGTTCAAAAAATTTGCTAATTTAAGCGTGAATGTTATTAGAAACGGCAAAGAGTTAGATAGGGCGCAAAATTCAAATACAGCTCAAGTCAAAATCATAACTTATCAGTTAGCTATGACTGGTGAGAAAAAAGACAAGGCACAGAGACTTTTAGCTAACTCTAGTGCAGTGATAATGGATGAAGCGCATTACGCTCTACCATATATGAATAATAATCCTGAATTGAAACAAATCATAAATAACGTTCCAACATTAGCATTTACCGCAACACCGGAATTTAACTTGAGTAGTGCTGCGCGCGGTGGCTTAAACGATGTACATAAATTGGTTGGATACGACCGCTTAAACGGTGATAACCCAATTTCAAAGTTCAACGTAGTTCCAGCAATTTTGGCCAAAGCTAATTGCCCTGTTAAATGTCTAGTGGTTTTTCCAGAGTCTGTGGCTGGTTTAGCTGACAAACAGATTTCAGATAACAGAGCTAATACAGAAGTTAGTAATGTAATTAATACGCCACAAAACAACCGTATGGTTGCTGATCTTTTACTTAATGGAAAGGATGATGGTGAGGCATTTAGGTATCAAAAAGCTATTGGTTTCTGTTCAGGAACAGAGCATGCTGATGCTATAGTTGCGCTTATCAATCACATTCCAAATATAGTTAGTATTGTCGATCCAAACGGTTTAATGCGCATGAATTACGCGTTAAATCTTTTTAAGGAAAAGATGTCAGCTGATGAACATCAAATTGATGAAATCCAAGAATTAGTATCGGGCATATTAGCTTGTGAGGCAGGGAAATCAAATGATGATTTAATGCAGCTAGAAATAAATAATTTCATTCAGGCGGCAAAGGGTCGTCAGCAAAATATTACCATTGTTTCAGATGCGATTAGTGAATGTATAGCTGAAGCATATGAAAAGTTTGAAGTAGCATCTGCAGTACATAGTAATAACAATAAGAATGACCAGGAAAATCAAGAAGAGCTTAAGAAATATAAGTTAGGAGGAACAAGGTTCTTATTTGGTGACCAAATGTTAATTGCTGGTTTTGATGACCCAGCAACTTCAGTGATTTTAAATATTAACCCAACTGCTTCAGAACCTGCTGCAGTTCAAAGGGCTGGTAGAGGCTTACGCTTAGACCCAAATAACCCAAATAAAGTTTGTAAGATTATCGACTTTGATTGGGGGATGAAACAACAGAGATTATTCTACGAATACTTGGGTAACGACGAAAATGGCAATCCTAATATGCAACTTGGTGATATGCCTGCAATGCCTGCACCTATGGAAGTTGAGCCTGTTATTATTGAGAATAAAACAGGATACTCGGTTATAAGAGAATATCAAGGCGGGCAAATTGAAATATCGCACAAAACTCTACGTAAAAAGCAAAGGCAACAAGAAGAAGTTGAAAAAGTAAAACAGTCAAAACTTGGCGTTGTGCTGGAAGCATCAGTCACTAAATTCAATGAGACATTGAAGATACTTGAGCTTTTAAAGCAAAAGTTGGCTCAAAAGCTAAATAGAGGGGAGTCAGTTGTCGTGGATAATGATTCGTCGGCAACACTACTTAAAAAAAGGTCTGCGTCCGAAGAAGATGATTCTTCTGAAAACCGTAAGGTTAAAAGACCTAAGACAGAAAGGCAGCCTAGACCTGTGGTTATGCAGGGTAGGTATACTCGTGAGATGAGCAAGCAGATCAATGAGAATGTGCAAAAAGCTCAAGAGATGATTTTAACTATTAATGAGTTTTTCGAAGCTTTAGACCTGAATCCAAGTTCTAATGCAGCCCCTGCAAACACCAGTAGATCTTCAACTAACTCTACAAACGGAAAAGATGGTACTTCTATTTATGAAATAAATATGGATTCTGAGCTCCAAAAATTCACTACAGCTGCTTCCAACTTAACGGGTATGGTAAAGAAACTACAAAGCATGATGAAGTTGAATACTCTAACCGTTGGCTCCTCGGCAGTTGCAAGTACTTCTATGCAACCTGCAGGCATTGATGAGCAGAATCAGGAAGAAGCAAGAGGCGCTTTAATTTCTCTTATTGAAAACATGAATTCAATTCAGAATTCTTCAATATTAGATGATGCGAACATAGATAACTTAATTGCGCATTCAAAACAAAAAAAGCAGGAATCAGAAGAACAGAAGAAACAGGAAGAGTTAAGAAAAAATCAAGTTGAAGACAATAGCATGGCTGAAGATGCGCCGCAAGAAGCTACTCAGACAAGTGCTTTGCAATTGGAAAGTATAAATAAGCCACTATTTGATAATCCAATCTCTGATAAGTTAAAAGATGATGAACTAGATAAGAAAGAAAAAGACGGAATGAACCAGTCTTTATCTGATAAAGTTACACCACCCATTTTCACGGCTGTTAAGAATAAGAATATAGAAGAAATCAAAAGGCTTATAGCAAATGGCGCTGATGTTGATCAAGCAAAAGGTCATTCTAAACACACTCCTTTACGCCAGGCTATTTTCTATGGCCACACAGAGGTGGTTGAAGCTTTGCTTGAAAATGGAGCAAATGTTAATTTGGCTGATCTTTACGGTACAACTCCATTGTACTTTGCAGTTTCACGTGACTTAACAGAAATAGTTAAAATTTTGATTCAACACGGTGCTAATGTTAATGCTAAAAGACACAAAGGTGGGACTGCACTTGATGTTGCAAAAAATGAAGAAATAAAAAAACTACTTTTAGCAGAAATGGACAGGAAATCTGCTGAAAAAAATGAGACATCACAAGTAGATAATAATGACAACAACAAGGTAGAATCTGTAAGAAGCACTAACTTTGAAAATGATCCAATAACATTTCAGTCTAAAAATATAAGAAATTATATTAATAATTGGGGTAAAAATACTGTGGATATATGTGGCTTTACGCCATTAATTTACTTGTCAGGTCTCAATTCTTTGGTTGGGTATGAACATATAGTTAAACTAATAACAATAGGTGCTAACTTAGATGCAGTTCATAAGGCAACTAAAAAAACAGCATTAAATACAGCTGTAAAAAACAGCTATGATATTGAAAAAGGAGGAAAAATAGCGATCAAGCTTATTGATGCTGGCGCAAATTTATTAATTCCAGATAGTTCTGGAATGACTCCTTTGCATCATTTATGTGTTAATGCAATAAATGATTTAGTAGTAAGTAAAATACTCAAAAAAGATGCTAGAGCATTGTATAGTGTAGATAATAATAGGAGAACGCCGCTTCATTGTGCTGTGGGCTACTTTACAAAAAATCACTTAGAAATTGTTAAGTTGCTATTGGATGCGGATAAAGAAAATTTATTAGTCAATATGAGAGATATAAATGGAAAAACAGCTTTAGATTTAGTCGAAGATGTTCTGAAGGTTGGTAGTGCACTATTTGTTATTAATAGACAAATTTGTCAAGAAATGGCTGAGATTTTAAGGCAAAAGATGCAGTCACAATCTATGAATTCTGCTATTGCTTCAACTAGTGACGTTCCTAGACAGCAGCCACAGCAACAGAGCTCCGTTCCTTTAGATCGCAGTCAGTGGGCGTTGAACGATTTAGGATCTAGTTTCGGGCAGGAATTGTTTGATCAATTCAATTCATTTAAAGCGTCGACAGCAATGTCCAATGTAATGAACCATGATATTGAACCTATAGTATTCGATGAAGTGGAATTGAACCAAGCGCTATTTCTTAGCTGCTCTGACGTATTTGCAGAACGTGACAATCCAAGAGATGATAATGATAGGATGTTCTAGTTTGAAGAAGTAATTAATTTGTGCTTTGGGTTTAATTTACCTAGATAGCTATCTTAAAGCAAATCCGAGCATGCGTTAATGGACTCTTCGAATCCGAAAAAAGAATTTCTTTAAAACAACAAAGAAAATAATTGTTGCAATGCACAAAGAGGGGGTGTATATTGAATTCAACCTATTGAATTTAACCTAATTTGGATCGACCTATGCAAAATAAAAATAACCCTTTTTCATTTGAAAATTTTGGTCAGCAGAACCCATTTTTCAAAATGTTCCAAGGACAGGGGCAACAAGCTCCAAAAATGCCAGATATGGGCAGAATGCGTGAGCAGGCTACAAGAAGCATGGAAGCAATGACGCAAGCTAGTCAAGTTGCTGCAGAAGGTTGGCAAGCTATGGCGCGCAGAACTGCTGAAGTTATGCAACGTACAGCTCAAAACAGTATGGAGTGCTTCAGAGATGCTTGTTCTTCTAAATCTATGGAAGATGCACAACGCATACAATCTTCGTTTGTATCAGAAATGATGCATAATTGCTGTGGTAATGCTCGTGAAGTTACAGAAATGGCTTCTAAAGCTGCTATGGAAATAGTTGATATTTGCAATAAAAATATGTCTGACGCTGTTTGCGAATGGACAAATTGTACAACTCAGCATAGTTCTAAAGCAAATGGAAAAGCTGATAAGAAATAGTTGATACTATTTAAGAAGTAAAAGCCTCGCATTAACCGCGGGGCTTTTTTTATCGTGTGTTGCCGCCTTTATCATTGGTTTTATTGCTCTTTTCAGCTTTATGTCTAGAGGCAAAGCTCTTGGCAATAGCTGTTACTTTACTAGCAAACTTTTGAGCTTTGTTTTGCTTAGACTCTTTAAAAGCTTCAGGTGATGGTGATGTGGCTTTTGGCAATTTATTCATCGCCACAGGATCAATTTTTGCGCCGTTCTCTCCTAAGATTTTAGCTACTTCTTGATTTTTTGCATAGTCAGCCAACTTTACACCAGTACCCTTATTAAAAGGAAGATCTATTTGGTCTTTGATAAATTTATTATTTGTATCTGATAAAAGTATTTTTAGTTTTGAAGCATCGCCGCTTTTAAGAGCGTCAACCACTTCGCGAATAGCCATATTTTGTCCTATTGTTGCCCCAGCTAATATTTGCTTAGGCGATGGAGATTGAGTAGTTGTAGTTACAACCGTTTGTTTAACTGTTACTGTGGTTATAATTTGTGGGTTTGCTTGTTCTGTTAGTTTAGGAGATCTAGGAATGTCGCCGTATTGATTTTTTATTGGTATGCCAACTTTCGGTGGTAAAGCAGGCTTTTCTTTTTTTGCTAGAGTCTCATCTGAAAGAAGTTCTCCATATACAATGGTACTTCGCTCTAGTTTTTTCGGTGGTGTAGGAATAGTAGGTTTTGCCTGCGCAAGCTCTCTTTCTTTTTCTTTATTCGCTACTATTTCTTTTTGAATGGCACTTATTATTGATGATGCGGCTTTTACAGTTTGCTCGTCTTTTAGTATGCCTTTTGTTTCGTTTTCAAAGCGAGTAAGTGCTTTTTGCATTTCATCATAATTTTTATTTTCAGCATGATTCACTAATGCAGCTATTGTATTCATGTATTTTTCAGAATAAGTTTCAGCTTTATTAGGTTTGGCTAGTGTTGAGTCGCCAAGTTCACCAAATTTTTTGACAATCAAATCTTTCATATTTCCTCTAAGTTGTGGGTTTGCTTGTTCTGTTGGCCTTGTAGATCTGGGGATGTCACCATATTGGTTCGTTGGACTTATTGGCATAGCGGTATATTGTGTTTCTGTTTGCTCAAATTTATATGAGTTTGAGCTAATAGTTTGTTGTAATGTCATTTTGCCTTTATAAACACCAGCTTCCGGATGCCAAACCCCGCTCTTCGATTCTTGAATAGGTTTATCTTTATCTATCTTATTAGAAAAAACAATCGTATCGAATCTCCCAATTAGAGTATCAAAATCTTTGCGAAGTGCTGGTGATATTTCTTGGTTGTTAATTTGCTTTTCAATAGTTTCCTTTAGGCTTTTTGATAATTTTTTCAGCTCATCGTAGTTGCGTTCTGTTATAGCAACTTTCATTGCGTTTGTGAGGTTAGCTACCTCAGAAACTATTACTGCACCCATTGCTATATTTGGCTGAGCGCGCAAATTAGCTCCATATTCATCTTCAATTTTTTCAATAATTTCTATCAAGTTTTTTTGATTTTGAGTGAGTTCCGAAGTTGTTTTCATAACACCCTATAATTATTAATTATCTTAATTATGGTCTTTAAAGGTTAATGATTTGTTAATTTTAAAAATTTACTAATTATTGTTTTTTTGCTAAAATGCTTGCTTTACAAGTTTGTTCTATTTCTTGAATGAAGCGCTATAAAATCACCATAGAATATAATGGCCAACCTTTCATAGGCTGGCAAAGGCAGGAGGTAGAACCATCCGTGCAGGGAACGATAGAGGCTGCGTTATTTAAAATGTCTGGGGTGCAAATAACTCTGCATGGGGCTGGTAGGACGGATGCTGGGGTGCACGCGACAGGGCAGGCGGCGCATTTTGATATTAGGCAAGACTTCCCTATGGATGAAATAATGGGAGCAATTAACCACTACGTTAAACCACTGCCAATTTCAATCTTAAGCGTTGAAGGAGTTGATAACGAGTTTCATGCAAGATTTTCTGCTGTAAGCAGAGCGTATATTTATAAAATAATTAACAGAAAAGCCCCGCTGGCCTTGGAAAACGGCCGAGCATGGCATATTAAAGAAGAGCTGGATGTTGAAGCTATGCAAGAGGCTGCAAATTACCTCATTGGCAAACATGATTTTTCTAGTTTTAGGTCAGCGCAATGCCAATCGAAAAACCCTGTGAAAACAATTGATGCGATAGAGTTGATTAGAAAAGGTGAGGGGATTGAAATGCACATTAAAGCCCCTTCATTTTTGCATAATCAAGTTAGAATTATTATTGGTAATTTGAGGAAAGTTGGTAATGGTACCTTCAAACCTTTGCAAATAAAAGAAATATTAGAAGCCAAAGATCGTACCAAGGCAGCCGAAACCGCCCCACCCGATGGGTTGTATTTGGTTGAAGTAAAATATTAATTTCTTATCTTGCGTTTCAAGAGAATTTATGTTTGAATGCATGCCACTTTCATATTTGATATGGAGAGATAGCCAAGTGGCCAAAGGCAGCAGACTGTAAATCTGCCCGCGTCAGCGTTCGAAGGTTCGAATCCTTCTCTCTCCACCATTCCCCACTTTTAAAACCTATAAAACACTGATATAATTATATTTACAAGGTGTATAGGTGGATTTTTATGTCCAAATTCAGTGAGCGCGGCTTCTCTTTGGTGGAGCTTTCAATATCTTTAATCATAATCGCCGCTATATTTATGGGGGTGATAGGTGGTAAGGTATTGACTAAAGAGGCTGAGCTTAGAAAGATGATATCTCAGAATAGTCAGATCAGAACAGGCTACCTTACATTTTACAATACATTTGGCGCTATACCAGGTGATTTTAAAAATGGATTTTCATATTGGGGATCTGGGACTTGCACAAACGTTAGTGTTCATTCGAATACAGCTGGTTGTAATGGCGATGGCGGAGGCAATTTAAACGGTTCAAGTTCAAATGAATGGTTGTTATTATGGAGGCATTTATCTTTTGCAAATTTGATTCCTGGAGATTTTAGTGTTTGGACATCTGGTACGAAAATATTGGGAACACATGTTCCACAAGGGGTTAGAGCGAATTCTGGTTACTATTCAGCTTATGATAGTTATTATGGAATAGTGCCAACACAAGATATGTTTATTTTTGGTGCATCTGTAAGTGGAAATGATCCGTATGGCGCTGTGTTAGCGGCGCCTGAAGCTTATAGCATAGACCAGAAGGTTGACGATGGCCATCCGATACAGGGGAGAGTAATATCTGGTACTTCTCCATCTGGCGCTACAGGAACTTGTATAAATGGTTCTGGTTTTGAGAATCTAACAGGTGCAACTGCGTATACTCTCTCCAATGGCGCTATTTCATGCAGGGTGATCCTGCTATATAATTAGCTTTTAACGCCCTGAAATTACTGATATAATTATAGTTGTGTAGTAGAAAAAGAGGCGTATGTATAATAGAATTAAAGGTTATTCTCTTTTAGAGCTATCAGTTGTAATAGTTATGATAGGTATTTTAGTTGCTGGTACGGCGGCAGGCGCAAATTTAATTAAAAGTGCCAAGTTAAATAGGCAGATATTACAGTTTAACGAGGTAAGAACAGTATATAGTACGTTTAAAACATCTTATAAATCAGCCCCAGGTGATATGAGATATGCTTTCTCATATTGGGGTACAGCCATGGGTTGTACCAATAACTATATTGGTTCTGATCTTACAGGGTGTAATGGCGATGGTGATGGTGTTATGCAGGGACTTGGTAATATTATGGAAGTTATATTAGCATGGAGACACCTATTCGCTGCGGGCTTATGGAATACAGATGTAACAGTCCCTGCTGGTGGTAATGGTATAGCCAAAAGCGGGCTTAGTGTTCCCAAAGCATCCTTAGGTGGTGCGACCGCTATATATTTTAGCTCTAGTGTTCATGATACCACACTGCGTACCGCAGGTATTCTAACAGTTAATTACGATTCCCTACAGATGGGTGTAGATAGTCCAGGTGCTACTGGATACCCTACATATTCAGCGCTATCAGGAGTTGATACAAAAAACATAGATACAAAAATCGACGATGGAAAACCCTTAACTGGAAAGTTCTTTGCTTTCACCGCGGCTAATAATCCATCTGGTGCAGCTTGTTTGAATGGTACGGGTACTGGTAATATCACTGGTGCAACAGAATACAATCTGGCTAATGCGTCTTCTCTATCATGTACTATGCAGATTATTTTAAATTAGACTGTAAATTCTCAAAGTAAACAATTGACAAAAAGGTTGAACTGGGCTAATTCTAGCAACACTTATTATACATGCAGCAGGAAATCTGCGGGTGTAGCTTAGTGGTAAAGCTCCAGCCTTCCAAGCTGGCTATGTCAGTTCGATTCTGATCACCCGCTCCATGTAAAAAGAAAGAATTTATAACAAACCATTTTGGAGAATAGTTAAATGGCACGCGAGAAGTTTCTAAGAGACAAACCGCACGTAAACGTAGGAACTATTGGTCACGTTGACCATGGTAAAACTACTCTAACTGCGGCAATTACAAAATATTACAGCAAAAGCTATGTTGCTTATGATCAAATCGATAAAGCACCAGAAGAAAAAGCTAGGGGTATTACAATCAATACAGCGCACGTTGAGTATGAGACAGCTACACGTCACTACGGCCACGTTGATTGTCCTGGTCACGCCGACTATGTGAAAAACATGATCACTGGTGCTGCGCAGATGGACGGTGGTATACTTGTTGTTTCTGCAGCAGATGGTCCGATGCCACAAACAAGAGAACACATTCTACTTGCTCGTCAGGTTGGTGTTCCTGCGCTTGTTGTATTCCTAAATAAATGTGACATGGTTGACGATAAAGACCTTCTAGAACTAGTGGAAATGGAAGTTAGAGATCTTCTAAGCAAATATGGTTTCCCTGGTGATACAATTCCTATCATTCGTGGTTCAGCTCTTGCTGCTATCGAAGGTAAGGAAGAAGGTAAAAAAGCAATCGAAGAGTTAATGGCTGCTGTTGATGCGAGTATTCCATTACCTGAGCGTCCGCTTGACAAACAATTCTTGATGTCTGTAGAAGATGTATTCTCAATTTCTGGTCGTGGTACAGTAGTAACAGGACGTGTTGAGCAAGGTAAAATTAACGTTGGTGAAGAGATTGAAATTGTTGGTTTAAGACCTACAGTTAAAACAACTTGTACCGGTGTAGAAATGTTCCGTAAATCACTTGACCAAGGTCAAGCTGGTGATAACTTGGGCTTACTACTTCGTGGTATCGATAAAGAAGGCGTAGAAAGAGGACAAGTTCTTGCTGCTCCTGGATCAATCACTCCACATAAAAAATTCAAAGCGGAAGTTTACGTGTTAACAAAAGATGAAGGTGGTAGACATACTCCATTCTTTGCTAACTATAGACCGCAATTCTACTTCAGAACAACTGACGTAACTGGTTCTATCGAATTAGCTGCTGGCGTTGAAATGGTGATGCCTGGTGATAATACATCAATCACAATTTCATTAATCAGCCCAATTGCGATGGAAAAAGGACTTAAGTTCGCTATCCGTGAAGGTGGTAGAACAGTAGGTGCTGGTGTTGTTGCTGAAATTTTAGAATAGATTTAGCTAAAGCATTAAATTAAAAAGGCCTGTAGAAATACAGGCCTTTTTTGTTGTTCGATAACATAAATGAATTGCGATATGGTAGAGGCTTGAAGAATAAATTATATGCGGTGGGGGGCGAATTTGCGCGCCTCAGGCGCTCTTAGCAAATTCGGCGCACATAATTTGTGATGAAAGCGTTGGAATGCGGAGTGTGACACTGTTGTCTAATCGCTTTTGCTATACATCTCAAAACCTTAACAAAACTTTAATATCATAATTCTTAGTAAAAGTTGTAATAAATGCTACAATTACACTTCAATTTATTGTTTTAAGGTGTTTTATGGCTAGAAATAAGAGTTTGGTTACTTCTTCTATTCAAGATCAATCTACAAAAAAAAGATCTATTATAAGAGTTATTGAAAGTGAGGATAGCTCCAATTCAACTGATCAAAATAATAAGGTCGCTTCTATTAGTAACTTTATTCCCACACCTGAACAACTAGAGATGTTTGAAGAGTATGGTCTTGGTGAAGCGCTTCAAGCATGTGTTTTAGGGAATCTTGAGAAATTTAGATCATTAATAGCAACGCCAAGGCAATTAGGCTCAGTCAGTAATACAAAAGACAAAGTCGAAGGAAGTGATGCTATGCTTTGGGCTTGTTTTGCTGGTCAAGAGCACATTGTTGATGAAATTCTTAAAAGAATGCCAGATAAAATTGATTCAAAGAATAAGTTCAAGCAAAATGCATTGCACATGGCTTGTATGGCTGGTGCATTTGGAATAGCACAAAAACTGTATGCTTTAAAACCATCTTTGCTAAATGATAAAGATGATAGTGGCAAGACCGTTATGCATTACGCAGTTCAAGGTGGAAATGCCTCGCTTTGTAAGTGGGTACATATCTTAGATGGCAAACAATTAAATTCTAAAGATGAAGATGGAAACAAACCATTAGATAGTATTGAAAACTCAGACTCTGATGAAGCTGATAAAATTAGAAATGAAATTCTGAAAGTTTTAAAAATAGAGAATGAAATGCATTTGAAAAAGAAAGCTAGAATTAGTCTTTCTGATGACGGAACATTGAGTGATGATGAAGAAACAACAGAAAGTTCTGCTAAACGATCTGCTGTAGCAGTTGATGATAATAGTGAAGATAGAGTTGCATCTACGACTGATAGCGGAAATAAATCTAGTGAGTTACACCATAAAAAAAGAGCTATTCAGCAATTCCAAAAAGAAAGGGCTGCAGACCAACAAAATGCTTCTACTGCTGACAATAGAGTTGCTGTTGCTGCACAACTAGTTAGTAAAGCTCAAAATACAATAGAGCTTTTTGACTCAATTCATTTGGGTAATTTAGAAAAAGTAAAATCATTGGTGTTGGCTGATGAAACTTTACTTTCTGCTCAAAACCAGTTTGGGTTCAACATAGTTCACGCCGCTTGTAAAAATGGCAAGTGGGAAATTGCTGAGTTTTTATTATCTAAAGCCCCAAATCTAATTAAATCTACATGTACTTCTGGTAATGTGTTTGATGTTGCAAACCGTTGTAAAGATAAAGTGGTTAAAGATGTAATGCTAAGAGAATTATTCAAACGTGAGCCCGAGTTTTTCAAAGACAGTGTAGCAAAGCTAGATATTAATTACAGAAAAGGACTTGGTTTGATAGCTAATGCTCCAGTAGATGCAAGCAAAACGCCACCACCACCGCCTATGCCTGTAAGTGATGGACTAGGAGGGCTTATGCAACCACTACCACTGCTTGTAGCAGTTGCTCCTCAGCAATCCGTAGCTGCAGTTGCCCCAACAAGTGCGAATCCAAGTTCGGCAGTTATAGAACCAGAAACTGTTGCAAAAGTTACTTCGAGCAATCAGAAAATTTCAGAGCATATTAGAAATAGATTTCTTGATTGCATTAGAAGTGGAGCATTAGATTCAGTTAAGAATTATTTAATGCGTTATGATGCAATAATTGATGTTAATATTCAAGCTGTTGGGAGTGTTTTTCATTATGCTTGTAAGTATAACAAGTGGGGTATAATAGAACTTTTATTAAGTAAAAAACCTGAATTTATTGATCAGCGAAATAGAAAGGGCCAAACAGGATATAACCTCGCAAACGATGAAACTAAAGCAAAGTTAGATGCATATAAGCAAAGAATGGCGCAAGCTGTTCCAGCTGCAGTTGCTTCAACTGTTGCGAATCCAGTAGCTGCTCCTGTTGCGGCAGCTGCTGCCCCAGTAGAGGAAGCAACAGAGGCAATGTACATCAAAGCTTTGGACTCTGGTAATTTAGATGAAGTAATGCGGTTGTTGGAAGTTACCAATAACAAATTTTTGAATTATGTTAATAGCCATAGAGGCAACGCATTTCATCTGGCTTGTTTTAGAGGTGAATGGGAAGTAGCGGAGAAATTATTGGGTTTAAACCAAAATTTCTTGAAATCAGTTGCTAATAATGGAGCTAACGCATTTCATATTGCTTGTGCTAATGGTAAGTGGGAAGTAGCGGAGAAATTATTGAATCTAAATCCAGATTTCATAAATTCTAGAAACAATCTTGGTAAAACAGGTTATTATCTTGCAACCGATGAAATTAAGGCGAAGTTAGACGAATACAAGCAGAGAATGGCACAAGCTGTTCTAGCTTTAGTTGAACCAGCGCAACCACAAGCAGTAGCAAGTACTCCTGTGGTGCCAGCGGTTGCAAAGACACCTGCATCGTTACTTGATAGAGTTAACGCATTTTGTGATGTAGTTGTTAATACTTCTAGATCTGAATTGAATATTGAAAATCCTGATCTACAAAGGGCTCTAAATGCTGGTGGAATTGTGAATACTTTAACAAAAGTTGAAAAATTTTTATCTGAGACTTCGCAGCTATTTTTAGGTGCTCAAACACCTGCAGCCAATGGGTCTGTTGTAGAAAGGTTAGGTGCAGCAGAAAGTGTTTTCAAAGATATGATTAAGAGCATTGGTTATAACCAAGATAATAAAGCACTTAGTGAATATTTAGGAAAATAACAAAAAAGGCCTGTAGAAATACAGGCCTTTTTTTTGTTCTAATGTTAGTACAAATATCTACGCAGCTTTTTTAGAATTAGTTCCATAAATTACTCTACTACATTCAGCCATTGTTCTAGAGTTCCTAGAGATTGGATCTGTCATGTAGAAATTTGTAATTGGATAATCGAAATGGTCGGATGAAAAATCTTTCATTTTACCCAGTTCTAAAGGAGTTTTTTCTGTTCTTAATGTATCTAGAGTTTTAAAGACAGGGTTGACTTTAGCCATTTTATTCCAAACGTCTTGAACGGTTTTATAACCTAGGCTGATTCCTAGTTTCATTGCAAGTTCATTGAAGATAATCCAATCTTCTTTTGCTTCTTCAGGAGGGAATACAGCCAATCTAGTACGTTGCACTCTACCTTCTAAGTTAACATAGGTAGAAGTTTTTTCTGTATATGCAGCGCTTGGTAAAATTACATCTGCAATCGGTGCGCATTTGTCAGCATGATGTCCCACGTAAACTATAAAAGTATCTTTGCTTATTTTTTTTACATCGATGCCATCAGCACCCATTAGGAATAAAACCTCGGTATCTTTGCCTAGCATTTTGTCAGTACTTTTAGCTTTGCCTTCTGGAATAAAGCCTATGTCTAGGCCACCAACGCGTGAAGCTGATCTTTGCAGCACATTGAAACCGTTCCAAGTATCTGTAACAAATCCATAACGACCAGCTAACTTCTTCGCATAATACATCGCAGCTTCCAAATCTGGACTAGAAGTTACGCCAGATCCAATGATGATCATTGGGTTTTTATATTGCTTTAAAGTCTCGCAGAATGGGTTTTGTCCTTCGGCAAGCTGTTTTAAAATCCATGGGTTGTTTCCAAGGTGTTTATAAGGGTAGGTGAGGTCTATTTTGTCGCCAATAACCGCAACTTTTAATTTACCTTTTGTAGCTTCTTTATGGAGTTTTGCATTTAGTAAAGCCGCTTCATGGCGAGGGTTAGACCCTACGATCAAACAGAAATCAGCTTTTTCTATTCCCATTATTGAGGTGTTGAAAATATAATTGCCTCTGTGCTCATTATCTAGAAGGCTTCCATCTTGACGACAATCATGGTTGAAAGATCCTAACTCATTCAGCATTTCTTTAGCAAGTAACATACTCTCAACATCAGCTAGGTCACCAGCTATCGCTCCAATTCTATCTGGAGATGCATTTTTAATTCGTTTAGCGATTGCTTCGTATGCGTCATCCCATGTGCAAGGTTTTAGGCTATCTCCCATTTTGACCATAGGAACATCTAGCCTTTGATATTTCAACCCATCATAAGCGAAGCGTGTTTTATCGGAAATCCATTCTTCATTGATCTCTTCATTGATTCTAGGAAGTATTCTCATTACTTCGCGGCCGCGACTATCAATTCGTATATTGCTGCCGACAGCGTCTAATACGTCTATACTTTCCGTCTTGTTTAACTCCCAACTTCTAGCTTTAAAAGCATAAGGTTTTGATGTTAGTGCGCCAACTGGGCAAAGATCAATGATATTTCCAGATAATTCAGATGTAATAGATTTCTCAATATAGGTTGATATTTCCATATCTTCACCGCGGTTAACCGCACCCAACTCATTTGTTCCAGCGACATCTTCAAGGAAGCGTACACAGCGAGTACAGTGTATGCACCTAGTCATTTGTGTTTTTACTAATGGCCCAAAATCTTTATCTTTAACAGCGCGCTTATGTTCATCAAATCTGTTATTTCCTTTGCCATATTCCATGGCTTGATCTTGTAAATCGCACTCACCAGCCTGATCGCAAATAGGGCAGTCCAATGGGTGGTTGATTAATAAGAATTCCATAACTCCTTCGCGCATTTTTTGCACTTCAGGAGTATTGGTGTGAATTACCATTCCATCTGCAATTGGCTGTGCGCAGCTTGCAACAGGCTTTGGTGCTTTTTCAACTTTTACAAGGCACATCCTACAGTTACCAGCAATTTCAAGACGCTCATGATAGCAAAACCTTGGAATTTCCGCCCCTGCTAGCTCACACGCTTGGAGTACGGTCATTCCATTCTGTACTTCTACCTGTTTTCCATCAACTGTAACTGTTGCCATAATGAATATAAAATACGTTAACTAAAACAATTTTATAACACAGCGATTTTGAACTCTCTATATAAATCTTGATAAAATTGCTATTCTTTGTTACTTTTTGACCAAGTGATTATGGCAAAGTATGTTCGTTCAAAATATCAAGGGGTTAGATGCTGCTAATAGGCTTAAAAAAGCTAAGAAGAAAGCTGTTGGCTCAGATTTTAGTGTTTTTTTAGAAGATGAGGGAGAGGAGCAGAAACAGATAAATGAAGTTTACGCTGCGCCAAACATCAACCCAATGATTTTCTTACAGGACGTTGGCTCTCAGCAAAATGTTGTTAGAAATAATTACGAGCGTGGTAAAGAGTTGCTTGATGGTTTAGAAAACTATCGTAGGGCAATTTTAACAGGAAAAGATTCTGAAGATCTGCAAAAAATTGCCAATGAATTGAAAAGTCAACGAACTAAATCGAATGATGCTGCTCTTGAAAGCTTGATAGATGATATAGAACTAAGAGCTGCTGTAGAAGCCGCAAAAAAAGAAATAGGTGAGTAAGCTTAAAGAGAGTATTATAGCAAGGCGAAAAAATGCAAATAAATTTTACAGATTTTTTCTTACAGACCCTTCCATTGTATGGTTTGGTGATACTTGGTTATGTAGCTGGTAAGTATTGCAAAGTTGACAGGAAATCGATTGCTTCTTTATTGTTTTACACAATTGTCCCAGTGATATTTTTTGAGTTTGCAGTGAAGACGCAATATAAATCGAGTGATCTATTACTGCCATTTATTTTCTATGGTTTTAGTTTTATTTTAAGTTTCTCTTTTTACTATTTGGCTAAATTAATTTGGAAGTACGATTCTAGACCTAATATCATAGGGTTTTCTGCGGGTACGGGTAATACTGGGTATTTTGGCCTTCCAATAGTTCTAATGCTTTTTAATGAGGAGGTGGTTGGTGTTTATATGCTTATGAATATTGGGCTTTCTATATACGACTATACTCTTGGCGCTTATTTGATGGCTAAGAGTAAATACTCTTCTAGGCAAGCTTTGGTTCAGGTCTCAAGATTGCCTATGTTATACGCGTTTGCAGCAGGTCTTATATTGAATAGTTTTGAAATTAAAGCCCCTGATGTTTTGCATCAGGTGTTTTCTGGGATGCGTGGTTGTTATACGGTGCTTGGTATGATGATGATTGGCATGGGGCTATCAACTGTTGAAAAATTCCATATTAATTGGAAATTTTTAGGTGTGATGCTTTCAGCTAGGTTTATTGCTGCACCACTTCTATTAATTTTAATGGTGACGGCCGATAAGAATTTTCTGCACTTATTTGACCATGAAATCCATTTAGCAATGCTTGTGATAGGTTTTGTACCGCCTGCAGCTAATACAGTTGTTTTTGCTACAATTCATAATTGCCACCCAGAAGACACCGCCACGGCTGTGCTGATTGGGACGATTTTTGCGATGTTGTACCTCCCAGCTGCAATATCTATTTTGTTTTAGAGCTGCCTTCTTGGCCTTTATAAGTCAAGGTATTGCCCATCTCTTTCAGTACTTGTGGAGAAATGTTAATATCAGCTTTCTGAGCATCTAATATCTGTTTAATATAATTTTCATGTATAGTATTTTTTGCTGATTCAAAAGCCTTATCATCTATGATGGCGCCGCTTTCGATCATTTTTTCTATAATACTTATAGATTGCTCTCCATCCAAAGCGTAATGAAATGCGCTTTTTCCATAATCATCTTGAGTGTTAACATTTGCTCCTTTAGATAGTAATAATTCTATGGTGCTTTCTTGAGCATGATGTGTGGCGATAATAAGGGGGGTTTTACCATCGCTATCTTGGGTATTAACATTTGCTCCTGCTTCAATTAGTAATTCCGCTATATTTGAATGTTGAAACATGAGAGATATAATAAGAGGAGTTTTCTTAGATACAGTTGCTTCGTCTATATTGCTTTTTTCTAGTACAAGTTTGAATATTTCTATTTCACCTACACGGGCAGCGATGTGAATTGGGTGTTCGCTTAGATTATTAGGTATAGTATTTAAAATATTTAATAGTTTTGTTACTTCTTCTAAGTTCTTGCTTCTTATTGCATTATTTAATTCCGTAATTTTTTCAGTAACCATTACTGTTCTATTGTTATCAGGTTTTTCAGTTTGGATAAATTTTTCTACTCTCCTTTTGGCAATGTCGATATTTATTGGTGAACTCATGTTTTGGAAATTTTTATCTTTTAAGAACTCGCCTATGATATAATCAACAAAATCTTCACCAAGATCTTTAATGATATTTTCTGCGTTAATTTTTTGGTCTGCTCTGGTAACTTCGCCTAATAATATCTGTACTACATGATAAGGTTTTACTTTTTGTTTCATTCCCTTTGGCAAAAACCTGTTGTTAATTTCGTTTATGGATATTTTGGTGTGCCCATAGAAAAGCTTGATTCTCTCTAATTGGTTATAAGCTTGTTCAAGAGTCATAAGCTTTGAGAGTCCAAAATTTGGGTCGAATAATCTGAATTGATCAGCATCCTTAATTAAAAGTAAGGCATGTCCAATTCCTTCTTCGTTTGTCATTGAGATTAGAATTATGTCTTTATCTGCAAAGCTTTTCTTTATATTTTGGATATTAGCTTCTTGATATTGGACGTAGTCTTTGTCGGTAATAAATTTTTGAAAATAATTTTGGTTAACATAGGCTCTAAGAGCTGCTTTTCTAAGCTTGATTTGTTCTTGTGCGGTTGGTTTTTGTTTCGTTAAATTGTGTAGGTAGTTTTTTAGAATTTCTACCGGAGCAGTGCCCATCTTAGAATGTTGGCTAGAATGCTTTTCCATTATTATTGAATTGAGACCAAAACATATCCCACGACCGACACGAACACCACCTAAAGGGTAGATGTATTTAAGGAGTTTAGCGAGATTTCCTTGATTAAATGAAATCTCCAACATGTCTGTTGCCCAATATGGTAGACCATTTTTCATAATAGTAAGTCATTGTAACCCTGTTTTTATTGTACTTAAGAATGGTTAATGGAGAGTTAATTTTATGAATTTAAATCGGCTGGAGATAGGGTTTCACCTATAAATTAGAAACAGATTTTAGCCTTTTTCTTTGATTTGACGGTGGGATATGCAGCTGCTCACGGTACTTAGCAATAGTTCTGCGTGAAATGTTAATACCTTTGTCGTTTAGATTTTTTGCAATTTCATCATCGGATAAGACAGCACTTGGTTTTTCTTGCTCTACCAGCTCTTTAATTTGTTGTTTTACTGCTGTAGTAGATATCATGTTTTCAGAAATATTAGAGGTGAGGGCGGTGTTAAAGAAGTATTTTATCTCGTATGTCCCCATAGGTGTTGATAGCACTTTATTGCTAATCCTACTAATAGTACTTTCATGAAGGCCAACTTTTTTAGCTATAATGCTTAAAGTCATTGGTTTTAAATGACTAATGCCACGGCGGAAAAAATCGTATTGCTGATTCGCAATTTCTGTTGCAACTTTTAATATAGTGTCACTGCGTTGCTGTACTGCGCGTATTAGCCAGTTTGCATTTTGTAAACGCTCAGTGCAGTACTGCTTTTCATTTTTGCCTTTGGTTTGCATTATGATGTTTTGAAAATATTTACTATTAACAAAAACTTTAGGAAGACTCTCTGCATTAAGCGTTACTTTAATTTCTCCTTTTGGATCAAAATTTATGAATGCATCAGGTATTAAAATTCTAGATCCATCTTTGCCAAAATTTCTTCCTGGTTTTGGATCTAGCTGTTTTATCCGCTCCATGCATCCACTCAATTCTTCTTGAGTAACGCCAGAACTTTTACAAAAAGATTTTATATCACCTTTTGCAATTTTATCTAAATGTGAGATGACAACGTCCATTTGATCATCCAATACATTTTGTTGTTTTAATTGTAGTCTTAAGCAATCCTTTAAATCTACTGCGTAAACACCCGAAGGATCTAGTTTGTAAAGTTGGGTTAAGACCTTTTTGATATCAGATTTTGTTGCTTTAAGACTTTCTGATATTTGGTCAATGGATTCTGTGAGATAGCCATTGTCGTCAATAATATCCGTTAAATATGCTGCAATTATTCTTTGAGAATTATTTTGGATTACTATGTTTATTTGGGTTAGTAGGTGTTCTTTCAGAGATATATTATCGTTGGAAATTTTATCGAATATGTCACGCTCGTTATCATTGTTAGTATAATTTTTTTCATATCTTAAATAGCTTTCTTCTTGCCACTCTGTATGCAATTCTTTGTTGTCGTGTGTTTTAGATTCTAATTTGTTTTTTGGCTCTTTATCTTTTTCTTCTAAAGAGTATGTTTCTTCATTCTCATTTGCTTCAAGAAATGGGTTGTTTTCTAATTCATTTTCAATGTGGGTGCGAAGATCAACAGTCTGCATTTGCAGTATTTTTAGTGACTGCTGCATTTGTTTGGAAAGTACCAAACTTTGGGACGCCTTTTGTGTTAGTTTTTGTTCGTACACACCAAAAGCCAATAAAATATTGATTCAGCTTTGATGCTATATAATAAAAAATAAAAATTCAACGCTTAAGGTGAAGAATTTATCTAGCACTCATCATTGAGATTGCAGCCTCTAGGCTAAGCTCATGTTTTTCGCCTGTGCGGCGCATTTTCAGCTCAACTTTGTTTTCCTTAATGCCACGTGGGCCAATTGTAAGAATCCAAGGCAACCCAATTAAATCCATTTTTGCAAATTTTGCGCCTGCACCATCTTGAGTGTCATCCATCAATACATCTTTGCCGTGCGCACGCAAGCGATTATAGGTTTCTAATGCAACTGCATCACACTCTTCATCACCTGCTTTTAAATTGATAATGCCAATATCAAATGGAGAAATAGCTTCAGGCCAAATTATACCGTTTGCATCGTGATTTGCTTCAATTGCTGCACCAATTAATCTTGATACTCCTATTCCATAACAACCCATATCAAGGTGTTTTAGTTTTCCATCTTTATCTTGAACTTGCATATCTAGCGCTTTGCTATACTTGTCACCCAAATAGAAAATATGACCGACTTCGATCCCACGTTTTTCATTTAGTTTATCTACACTTACTGGGCAGTTGGCTGGATCATGTTTTTCTTCTTCATTCGCATAAAATTTACTAAGCTCATCTAAACTTACATCACCAGCTTGCAAATATTCGATCATTGCATTTTCATAGAATATTTTGCTTTCACCTGTTTCTGCGAGAATATGGAATTCATGACTGTAATCACCTCCCATAGCACCTGTTGATGCTTTCACAGGAACAGCCGTCAGACCCATACGTGTATATGCTTTCATATAAGCAATTAGCATTGATTTATAGGTTTCAAGAGCACTGTCTTTTGTTAAGTGGAATGAGTATGCATCTTTCATCAAGAACTCTCTGCCGCGCATTACACCAAAACGAGGGCGGGTTTCATCACGAAATTTCCACTGAATTTGATATAAACTTTTTGGCAAATCTCTATACGATTGCACACTGTTTTTAAACAGATCGGTAATTACTTCTTCTGCAGTTGGGGCAAATACTAGCTCATTTTCGTGACGATCTTTCATAAGTAACATGCGTTGGCTGTCATCCCAGTTACCAACACGGCCAGTTTTTTTCCATAAGTCTAGCGGTTGAATGCATGGCATTAGCACTTCTATAGCGCCAGCATTATTCATTTCCTCACGAACAATTTGCTCGATCTTTTTAAGTACTTTTAAACCAAGGGGAAGCCAGTTATAAATACCAGATGATAATTGTCTAATCATCCCGGCACGCAGCATCAGTCTGTGTGATGCAATAGTCGCTTCTTTTGGGTCTTCTTTGAGTATCGGTAAAAAGTATTGGCTGAGTAACATAATGTTTCTAATAATAGTTTAATTCATCATGGATACCGCGAATTAATCGCAGTATGACAGTATCAGTATCTTTAGCACTATTAATGCTTTATTTAAAGTTAAAAAAGTTGCAATTAGCGAAGTAATGCTGAAGAATGGTGCTTGAAAAACGTTCCTATTTGGATTCGAAGAATCCGTTGGGAGTGTGCAGTTTGCGCTTAAAGTCCGCATTCGCGGCGCGCAAACTCCCCCGTAGCACACTCCCAAGTCTTCTTCTTATTCATATTAAATAGTATGTATTGGTAAAATAAAAATGGCAAAAATTGTAAATATTAAAGCACGAGAAATACTAGACAGCAGGGGCAACCCAACTGTTGAAGTGGATGTGAAACTTGAGGGCGGATGCGTTGGCCGAGCAGCTGTGCCAAGTGGTGCATCTGTTGGAACAAAGGAAGCAATAGAGCTTAGAGATGGTGGTGATAGATACCTAGGTAAAGGCACTCTTAAAGCAGTAAAAAATGTGGAAACAGTTATTAAGTCGGCTGTGCTAAATAAAGAATTCAATGACCAAGAAATTTTTGATAATTTGTTAATTAAGCTAGATGGCACTCCCAATAAAGAAAAGTTAGGCGCAAATGCCATATTGGCTTGTTCATTAGCTTTTGCCAAAGCTAAGGCAGAAGTACAATTAGTTCCATTCTACAAATATATTGGCAATGGAAACATTTTACCTAGGCCGATGATGAATATAATAAATGGCGGCGCACACGCCGATAACCCAATTGATATTCAAGAATTTATGATTGTTCCGATGAAAAATCAATCCATTAGAGAATCGGTAAGGCAAGGTGCAGAGGTATTCCATACACTTAAAAAACTCCTCAAAGCTAAGGGATATAATACAAATATTGGTGATGAGGGTGGCTTTGCGCCGAACTTAAGGTCGGCAAAAGAAGCTTTAGATTTCATTTTAAATGCCATAGAAAAAGCGGGTTACAAAGCGGGTAAAGATATTGCGCTTGCTCTAGACTGTGCTGCCAGCGAATTCTACGTAGATGGAAAATACGAGATGAAAGGCGAAGGGTTATCTATAGATTCAGATGGTATGACCAAATTCTATGAGACCTTAGTGCATGAATATCCTATAGTTTCCATAGAAGACCCAATGTCAGAACATGATGAACATGGCTGGAAAATTATGACAAAAGCCATGGGTGAAAACATACAAATAGTTGGAGATGATCTATTCGTAACCAACACAGCAATTCTTAAAGACGGTATAAAAAAAGGACTAGCAAACGCTATTTTGATTAAGCTAAACCAAATAGGTACACTAACAGAGACGTTAAATACCATTAGATTAGCTAAAGAAAATGGGTATAATACCATCATCTCGCATCGTTCTGGAGAAACCGAAGATACTACAATCTCCCACTTAGCCGTTGGCACAAATTCTGGGCAGATTAAAACTGGTTCTCTTTGCAGAACAGATAGGGTGTGTAAGTATAATGAATTAATTAGAATTGAAGAATCGCTGTGATGTTAAAATTTGTAAAAATGCATGGGCTTGGAAACGATTTTATAATCGTAGATTTTCGCCAAAACCAACAGAAACTATCAACTGCAGATATCCAAAAATTATGTGATCGTAATTTTGGAATTGGTTGTGATCAATTTATTATCCTCAAAAATTCTAACAGAGCTGATTGTGAGATGGAAATTTATAACCCAGATGGTAGCCGCGCTGAAGCTTGCGGAAATGCTACGAGATGCGTTTCAATGCTAATTGGAAAGCCAAATTCAACTGTGCAAGTTGGTGAAAAGATTCTTGAGACCGTCTATAAAAACCCAGAGCAGATTACTGTAAATATGGGTAAGCCAAATTTCGAATGGAATAAAATTCCATTAAGTCATGAAGTAGACCCAATGGATATTTGGAAAGATGGTGTAAAGGGTCATGCAGTTAGTATGGGCAACCCGCACTTTGTAGTGTTTGTTCAAGATTCAGACAAATATAGTGTTAAAGAAATTGGTGCGAAATTTGAAAATGATAAACTATTTCCAAATAGAACTAACGTCGATTTTGCTCAAGTAGTAGATAACCAAAATATAAAATTACGTGTTTGGGAACGCGGCACAGGTGAAACAATTGCTTGTGGAAGTGGGGCGTGTGCAACATTCTCTGTGGCAAATAAATTAGGTATGGTTGGCAATTCTGCAAACATCAATCTCAAAGGAGGCGTTCTGAAAATTGAGTATTCGAATGATAATTCAATTCTAATGACTGGCTCTGCAACAAAAGTATTCGAAGGTGAAATTGCGCTATGACAGTAATTACTCGCTTTGCGCCATCGCCAACAGGATATTTACACACTGGAAGTGCGCGTACTGGATTATATAATTTTTTATTCGCAAAACACCATGGTGGCAAATACCTGCTTCGTATTGAAGATACCGATAAAGAACGTTCAACCCCTGAAGCAACAAAAGCAATTTTAGAAGATTTGAAATGGCTTGGTCTTGAACATGATGGTGAGATTGTTTTTCAAGCGACTAGGCAAAAACGCCATGAAGAAGTAGCTCGAGAAATGGTGGTAAAAGGTAATGCATATTTTTGCTATAGCACTCAAGAAGAAATTGAAAAATTCCGTGCAGAAAACCCAAACGCAAAATTCAGAAGCCCATGGCGAGATAAAGCTCCTAAGTCTGAGGGAGCATATACAATTCGTTTGAAAGCCCCACAGACCGGCAAAACTTTTATTAAAGATTTAATTCAAGGTGAGATCACAGTTGATAACACAGAGTTAGACGACATGATAATGCTGCGCTCAGACGGCACTCCTACATATATGTTAGCAGTTGTGGTTGATGATCATGATATGGGAATTACACATATCATTCGTGGAGATGATCACCTTACAAATGCATTCCGCCAAAAACAAATTTACATAGCGATGGGCTGGACAGTTCCAGAATTTGCGCACATTCCATTGATATTAGATAAAGAAGGAAAAAAACTTTCTAAACGCAAAGGCGCACTAGGAATTTTTGAATATAGAAATATGGGCTATTTACCTGAAGCTGTGAACAATCATTTACTACGACTTGGTTGGGGGCATGGTGACGATGAAATTATCCCAATGGATAAAGCTATTGAATGGTTTGGTTTGGATCATTGCGGAAAATCAGGCGCGCGTTTTGACATTGATAAACTCAACTTCATCAATGCTCACTATATGAGAAATATGGATGAGGATAAGTTGTTTGAGATGGTGGCTTCCAGCTTTTCTAATCCTGTAGTTTTGCAAAGAATTAGAAAAGGTTTGGGTGGATTAAAAAATCGTGCACATACCTTGAATGAAATTGTTGAAGGCGCGCAGATATACGTTGCCAAGGCAAAAGAGTTAGATGAGAAATCGAAAGAAGTTTTGGCCAATGGTGGCAAGGAACTATTAGGTGAGCTTAAAGTTGTGTTAGATGGTTTAGCAAGTTGGAATCATGATGCAATTAAAGAGGCTTGTAATAAGCATGTTGAAGCTCGAGGTAAAAAACCTGCGGCAGCCATGATGGCACTTCGTGCTGGCGTGCTTGGCACCTTCGCCGCCCCTGGTATTTATGAGGTCATGGAAGTGATTGGGAAGGAAGAGGTGGTGAGGAGGTTAAGAGAATATGGAGCTGAGCAACAGGCTGACAGAGCAATGACCGCTAGAAGATAAACAAAATCTCAAAATAATTTTTGAATTATAGAAGAAGATGTTTGGGTGTGCGCTGCGGGGGAATTTTTGCGCGCCAAAGGCGGCTTCTAGCAAAAATTGGCACACCCAACTGATTCTTCGAATCCAAGAAAAAATCTGTCTAAAGTTCAGTACTAACTTGCTCACCAAAAGAAGCCAAAATTTTACCAGTAATTTCTTCTTTAAATTCTTCTATTCTAATGTCAATATGAGAAGGATAAGGGTATTGCTGTGCACATACTGCAAAAGTATTTCCAAGATAAGCTTGCCATTCAGCAGCCGTACTTTTATCTGAGATTTTGAGATGTGGACCAGTAAAATATTCTATCTCTATAGAATATCCGTGCTTTGGTTTGTCAATTCCAACCACCCCTGACTCTGATGCTTCTACATGATCTCCAATTCTGAAAGCATTCTCATAACTAACAGCAGAAACAATGCATTCAAACTTACTAAAAGAATATATGGCAGGAGCGTTATCAGCTGTATATTTTATAAGGCTTGAGTAGAATGAAGCATCAGCATCTTCAGGAATAAATTCTCCTATTTTGCTGTCAAGAAAATCATTCATTTTTTTGCTTTTATTCCTATCAGTAATAGTTGTAATAGGAAATGCTGCTGTAAACTCTTGCCCGATTCGTTGTAACTCAGTTTGTAAGCTCATAAATAATACCTATATTTTTATGGAGCGCAGATTTTATCATAGTTAGGGAGTAGATACAATAAATTTACCACAACTCTTGCTTTGAAAAGCCAATAAAGCGTGATATAGTTCTTATATTGCTACAAGATCGTAAAATCATGACAAAACATATTGCAGTACTGATGGGCGGTTTATCCGCTGAAAATAGAGTATCCAAGTCTTCAGGTAATAATGTCTGTAAGGCATTGGATAATCTGGGATATAAGTATACAATAGTGGATCCTTGTCGTAAGGTTGCGGAAACTTTATCGCAGATCAAACCAGATGTGGTATTGAACGTTCTCCATGGTACTTTTGGAGAGGATGGGACGATCCCAGGCGTACTAGAAATGCTAGGCATTCCCTATACTCATTCTGGAGTTTTGGCATCGGCTATTGGCTTAAATAAAGACATGACTAAGAAAATTGTAGGTCATAATGGTGTTAGAATTATTGATGGTATGACGGCTCATATCAAAGATGTGGTTGAGGCTGCGAGAAAAGGAAAAGATTTAATGCCCAGACCTTATATTGTGAAGCCAATTCAACAGGGCTCGACAATAGGCGTGCATGTCATTGAAAAAGGTAAAGAAATAGATATTGACCCAGCAACTTGGCAATATGGTGATATAGTAATGGTGGAGAAGTTCATACCCGGACTTGAACTTAGTACTGCTGTAATTGGCGATAAAGCCATGGGTACATTAGAGATAGTGCCTAAAGGCGGCTTCAACGATTATGATGCAAAATATACACCTGGGCAATCTGATCATATTTACCCAGCAATAATCCCAAAAGATGTGTATGAAGAATCGCTTCGATTCGCTGAAATCGCACATAAATCTTTGGGATGCAGAACTATTTCAAGATCAGACTTTAGATATGATAAGGATGGAGATGGCAAGTTGTACTTCATGGAGATTAATACGCACCCTGGTTTGACAGGTACTTCTATCGTTCCAGATATTATTAAAGAAAATAATTTCTCAATGGAGCAATTAGTTGATATGCTAATCAAAGATGCTAAATGCGATATTAAACCATAACGATGCGCGTACACCACGGTAGAAATAAGACCTATAGCTATAAACCTCAGAGAAGGGGTGAAAAGGTTGCTCAAAAGAAAAAAAATTCGTTACACTGGACAAAGAAGTTCTTTGCTTTGGGGTGTCTAGTAGTTATAGGGATTCTTTTATTTCCATATAATGTTTTTGAAGATTCTAAATCTAAATGGAATCAGTTTTTACATAGAATGAATTTGCAGGTTCAACAGATAAATGTTTATGGAAATGACCGTGTGACAGCAGATCAAATAGCTGATGCGAGTGGTGTAGCAAAAGGAGATAATATTTACGATTTAAATTTACCTGAAATAAAATCAGAAATTGAGAAATTTAGTTGGGTAGAAAAAGCGACAATTGAAAGAAGGTTGCCATCGACAATCAATATTTATGTAGAAGAGAGAACGCCCAAAGCTGTGTTTTTTTATAATAATAAATTTACATTGATTGATGAATCAGGAAATATACTAGATGATCTCGAGTCACTACAAGAGGGGTATATTTTAGTTCAAGGTAAGGGAGCGAATTTTGAGTTTTCTAGTGTTCTAGATGACTTATATGAAATAGAAGAAATATATTCTAACGTTGAAAGTTTAACTAGGTTAGGCAAAAGACGTTGGGATGTTAAATTAAAAAATGGTGCAATCGTCAAGCTTCCAGAGGCAAATGTAGCAGTGGCTATAGCAGAATTGAAAAAACTTATCCAACAAAATAATGTACTTTCTTTTCAATGCATGATAGATTTGCGATTCACCCCAGACAAAATCTATGTTAGATTCTAACTAGGTAGGAATAAATTTTTTTCATATAGATGGCAAAGCAGCGGAACACGACTATAGGTATTCTTGATATTGGAAGTTCCAAGATTGTTTGCTTTATCGCGCGTATAATTTCTGGTAGCAAAATTGAGATTGTTGGTATTGGTCATAATATAGCGCATGGAATTAAAGCTGGTAGAATTACAGATATTAAGCTTGCAGAAACTGCGGTAATACAGGCAGTAGAAGCTGCTGAGAAGATGGCGAATGAAAGAATTAAAAAGATATATGTTAGTATTTCTTCTAATAATCTAATATCTCAGCGCATGACATCTGACCTAATGGTAACTGGTCATGAGATTAGTGATAAAGACATCAACCGACTTTTATTCCAATTACTCGATAAATACAACGATCAAGAGTTAGAAGTTATCCATTCATTTGCTTATGATTATATGCTGGATGGCAATAGAGGGATTGATAATCCATTAGGAATGTATGGAAATAAGCTTACTGGAGATTTCCATATTGTATCTACGCCTACTACGCACGTATTAAACTTAAATAATTGTTTATCGCGTTGCCAGTTGGAGGTTGATAGCTTTGTTTCATCATCTTATGCAAGTGGTATTTCTTGTTTGATGCCTGATGAGATGACATTAGGAGTTACATTAATAGAATTAGGTGGTGGTAATACTTCTATATCTGTATTTAATCGCGGACAAATGCTTTATACAGATGCATTGCCAATTGGCGGTATTCACATAACAAATGATATAGCTCGCGGGCTTTCCACAGATTTTTTAAGCGCAGAAAGAGTGAAAACTCTATATGGAACAACTGTTATGACATCTGCGGATCATGATGAAATGATTGAAGTGCCTATAGCATCTAATGGTGAAGATTCAGAGATGAATGTTGTGAATCGTTCAACTCTAGTTGAGATTATTAGAGCGCGCGTTGACGAGATTTTAGAAATAACAGCCAAAAAATTAGAGCTATCGGGAATGCAAAAATTTGCTGGCAACAAGATTGTGATCACGGGTGGTGGCGCATTGCTTGGTGGCATGAAAGAATTGGTTTCTCACACTTTTTCTAAAACCGTAAGAGTTGGTTACCCTAAACAAATTCTTGGTCTTGCGGAAAGCACGAGTGGTGTTGCATTTTCTACTTCTGTAGGGATGTTGTTACACGTTGTTGAGCTAGAAAGTTTGTATTCTTATTCTAGTAAAACCCCAGCAAATGAATATGGTCCACTTGGTAGTGTGTTTAATTGGTTAAAAGAAAACTTCGGTTAGTTTAACTATTTCCATTTAATCCGTAGAACTGTAACTTTGCTAACGATTTATACACGCCATTATCTTTTTCTATTAATTGTGCATGAGTGCCAGATTCTACAATTTTGCCTTTATCTAAAACTATAATATGATCTGCATTAACAACCGTAGATAACCTATGCGCTATAACAATAGTTGTTCTTCCTTTCATCAAGTTAGTTAGTGCTTTTTGAACTAATTGCTCGTTTTCTGAATCTAAACTTGATGTGGCTTCATCTAATAATAAGATTTTTGCATCGTTTAAAATAGCGCGCGCAATTGCAATTCTTTGTTTTTGCCCACCAGATAATCTAACTCCTTTCTCTCCTAAAAACGTATTTAGCCCATCAGGCATTTTTTCAATGAATTCCATAGCATTTGCCGCTAATGCCGCCTGAGTTACTTGCTCTTTTGTTGCATTCGGATTCCCATATAAAATATTATCATAAGCTGTACCTGAGAATATTACTGCATCTTGAGATACATACGCAAATTGCCTTCTAAGGTTTGATAATTTGATTTTTTTTATGTCTGTATCTCCAAAGAATATATTACCATCGGATACGTCATAAAATCTCTCAAGCAACATAAAAATAGTGCTTTTCCCTGCGCCAGATTTTCCAACTAAAGCAGTTATTTTTCCAGGTTTTATATCAAAAGATATCTTTTTGATTGAAGCACGCTCAGGGTTAGACTCGTAGAAAAAAGTAACATTTTGAAATGATATGCTGCCATCAAAATGATTAGTAAGTTCTATTGCGTTTGTATCATCAATAATTGTTGGTTTTGTACCCAAGAAATCAAATATACGCTCTGTCGCACCAGCTGCTTTATCTAACTCCCCATACACTTCTGATAGAGCTGCAATTGCACCTGCGCATACTATAGATATGTATATAAAGGCTGTAAGCTCGCCAGCTGTTATGTTTCCATCTAATACTTGATGTCCGCCAACCCATAGAATTATTCCTATACCGCTAAATACCAGAGTTATGATGGTCATTGTAACAATGCCGCGAAGTGTTATTCGCTTCAGGGTCAAAGCCATTTGTTCTTTTATTTTGTTTGTGAAATACTCTGATTCTTGATCTTCTCTGACATAAGCTTGTATGGTTTTTATAGCGTTAATTGTTTGTTCAGAAATAGCCGATAACTCACCAACTTTGTCTTGAGATTCCTTAGATAATTTTCGCAGTTTCCTACCCAATATCATTATTGGAGATATTACTATTGGGATTAAAATTAAAATCATGAGAGTAAGTTTTTTACTTGTAAAAACAAGCATTGCAACGCCGCCAATAAATAGAACTATATTACGCATTGCCATAGAAAGACTGCTGCCTATTATATTCAGTAAAAGTGTTGTATCAGAAACTATATAAGCTAAGACATTTCCAGAGCTGTTTTTTTCATAGAAGCTAGGAGACAGGCGAAGCATGTGATGATATATATCTTTGCGAAGATCAGCTATAACTTTTTCACCAGTCCAAGTGATTAGAAAAAACCTCAGAAATGTGAATATTGCCAATATCAAAACTATTCCAAATAGTAGAAATAGTGATTGATCTAGCATCGCGGTATTTTTTGCAGTGATGCCTTCATCTATAAATATTTTTACACCTTTACTTATGAATAAGACTGCTGCAGATGTGAATATTAATGAGATTAATACGCCAAACAACATTCCTTTGTAAGGTTTGAGATAAGGAATGATATGTATTAGGTTATATTTTTTTGATTTTGTTTCTGACATGTTTTAAAGAAGTATCTTCACTGTATGTTTTATTTCTGGTATAAAATATATGTAATAAATTATCTTATCAAGGTTTGGTTATGAATAAATTAATGATTAGTGCTTTTGCTTTAACCATTCTTGCCGGTTCTTCTGCAGTATGGGCGCAAACTCAACAAGTCACACAGCCTGCGCAAGTAGCAGCCCCAGCGCAGTCTCAAGTTTCTTCTATAGTGCAATACCAAGCTCCAGCTGCGATGGTATTGCCGTCATTTGCAGATTTAGTTCAATCTACAATGCCAGCAGTAGTTAATATTTCTACTACTCAGAGTGTTAACGTTTCTTCAAATCCATTTGAAGAATTTAAAAATGAAATCCCAGAAGGTAACCAATATGACTTCTTTAGGGAATTTTTTGATCGTGAATTTGGTGCGCCAGAACAAAGAAAACGTAAAGCTACTTCATTAGGTTCTGGATTTATAATAGATTCATCTGGTTTTGTGGTAACAAATAATCACGTAATAGCTGAAGCTGATGAAATCAATGTTGTTGTAACTGAAAACGGCGAAGATAAGACATATAAAGCGAAATTGATTGGTTCTGACCAAAAAACCGATTTGGCGGTATTAAAAATTGAAGCAAGCAGAACTTTCCCTGCTCTAAAATTTGGTGATGCAGATAAATCAAGAGTCGGTGACTGGGTGATTACAATTGGTAATCCGTTTGGTTTGGGCGGTACTGTGACTAAAGGAATAATATCGGCAAAATCTAGGTTTATTGCAGGGCAATTTGATGAATTTATTCAAACCGATGCTTCAATTAATCGTGGTAATTCAGGTGGCCCAATGATTAATCTTAAAGGTGAAGTAATTGGTGTGAATTCAGTTATTATTAGCCCATCTGGTGGCAATGTAGGAATTGGTTTAGCAATACCTTCCAACCTTGCGAAGCCAATTATAGACCAATTGAGAGAAAAAGGATCTATTGTCCGAGGTTGGTTAGGCGTAAAGATCCAGCCAGTTACAGATGATATTGCAAAAAGCTTAGGTTTGTCGGAATCTAAGGGTGCGTTAGTTGCTGAGGTTGTTAAAGACAGTCCATCTGATAAGTCTGGCATTAAAGTTGGTGATGTTATAATGAAGTTTGATGGTAAATTAATTTCGTCAATGCAAAAGCTTCCTAGAATTGTTGCTGAAACACCTCTTGGTAAAAAGGTTCAGGTTGAGCTGGTTAGGGATGGCAAACCAATGATAGTTGATACAGTAGTTGAAAAAACTGCAGAAAATGCAGAAGATCAAGCTGCGGCAAAACAATCTAAAGCAGAAGACAAACAATCCGCTGTTGGCGCTACTATACTTGGAATGAAGCTTGAAGCCATATCCCCAGCGCTACGTCAGAAATATAAGATTGATAAAGCTGCCTCTGGGATTGTAGTTACCAAAGTTAACAGGAATACTACTGCTTCTGATGTTGGAGTAAGGGTAGGTGATGTTATAATTCGCTTCAATAAAACCAAAGTAGAAAAAGTTGAAGACCTTGATAAAGCTGTTAAAGATGCAAAATCTGCTGGAGCTAAGAACGGAGTTATGTTAGTTTCTCGCAGCGGTAGCAACCAGTTTGTTGTGATAGATTTAGAATAGGTTTCTGCCATAAATTTGGTTAATAGGAGTATAAAAAATTATGTCTGAGCCTAGAGTATTACAGGTTCTTCCTGAATTAAATCAGGGAGGAGTTGAAAGAGGCACTATAGACATTGCTCGTGCTTTAACAGAGGCTGGATTTAATAGCTTTGTATGCTCCAATGGTGGAAAAATGGTTTCTGAACTTGAAGCTTTAAAAGTTACCCACATTAAATTACCAGTTAATAGTAAAAACCCTATTACGATAATAAAAAATATTTTTAAGCTTAAGGATATAATAAAGCAAAACGACATAAACATCGTGCATGCCAGATCTAGAGCGCCAGCTTGGAGCTCGTATCTTGCTTGTTTGCTTACGGGTTGTAATTTTATTACAACTTTCCATGGTGCTTATGGTGCAGAGCATTCTCTTAAAAGGTTTTATAATTCTGTAATGCTTCGTGGTAAGAGGGTAATTGCCATCTCTAACTTTATTCTAAAACACATCGAAACAAGATATAGGTGTAATATTAGCAGAATAAAGGTGGTGCATCGTGGCGTAGATTTAGATTACTTTAATCCCAAAAAAGTTACTCAAAGCCGTATTGAGCAAGTTAAAAAAATGCTGAATATGGAGTTAAAGGGAAAAGTTATACTAATGCCAGCGCGTATAACTAGGTTAAAAGGCCATATCTATATGTTGGAAGCGCTAAAATATTTGAAAGATGAAGATTATACATTCTTAATTGTTGGTATTACTACGGATAAGCACTACGAGTATAAGAAAGAAATAGAGAGAACTATCATAGCATATGGTCTGAAAGATAAAGTATCTATACATTCTGCTGTTAGCGATATGCCAGCTCTTTATTCGTTGAGTGATATAGTGGTGTGTCCAACTATTACTGCTGAGGCATTTGGCAGGACTATTACAGAAGCGCAAGCTATGGGTAAATTAGTCGTTGCTACAAGAATTGGTGCGCCAGTTGAGATAATTGATAATGGCAAGTCTGGGTTTTTAGTTTCGGTAAATGATCCATCTGATATGACAGATGTTTTGCGTAAACTATTTAAAATGGATGAAAAGTCTAAAGCAAAAATAGTTAAAGTTGCTAAGGAAAAAGTGGAAAGTGAGTTTTCATTAGACAAAATGTGCCAGCAGACTTTGAATATCTACAAAGAAGTCCTTGAATCAAATTAGCTTTGAATTTATACAGTAACTACTATTTTTCCGAAATGTTTTCTCGATTCTAATCTTTCTATGGCTTTTGGTAGATCGACAAATGAATGAACAGAATCAATTTCTGGTTTTATCATGTTTCGTTCAATTAAGGGATGTAGATTTCGAATAGCTTGACGAATCAATGTCGCTTTTTTGTCTTTCGATTTAGATCTGAGGGTTGATCCTTGAATAATCAAATTTTTCATTAGTATGGAAGCAGCATTTACTTGGGCTTTAGCGCTGTCCATAACTGCTATAGTTATAATCCTTCCATTTTTATTCATTACAGAGATATTTTTATCAAAATAATCGCCACCTAAAATATCTAGCAATAAATCTACTCCTCCAATCCTTTTTATATTGTCAACCCAATCGCCTGTGTAATTGAAAATACTATCTGCCCCTAGGTTACCACATATTTCAATTTTCTCATCAGAGCCCACTGAGCTAAAAACGTTTGCTCCATATGCTTTACATAGTTTTACAGCAAAGCTACCAATACCGCTTGTAGCACCATGAATTAAAACATATTCGCCTTGTTTTAATTTTCCTAAGCAAAATATATTTAAAAACGTTGTAATTAGAGCTTCTGGTAAAGCTGCTGCTTCCACCAAATTGTAACTTGATGGTATAGGTAGGACGTGCTGTTCTGGCACTCTAACATACTCAGCAAATCCATCGGAAGTTAGTAGAGCACAGACTTTTTTATCTGTGCCTACTATGGTGCCAGAAACTTCTAGCCCTGGTACGACAGAGCCATCTGGCGATGGATACAATCCTTTTATTTGCAAGGTATCCGCCCTGTTGATACCAATTGCAGAAACTTTAATTAGTGCATAGCTTCTTTTGGCTTTTGGTATCTCTGTGGTTTTTAATTCAAGTTTATTATCTATGATTTGCCAATGTCGCATTCTCTTTTTGTGAGTCTGTTTTGTTATCTATAGAATGATCAGATATTTTAGATATGACAATTTTTTTATTGCATAGATTTTTTATTTTTTTATAAAGTTGCTCAATACATTGTGAGTCATTGATAGAACCATCGAACACCTGTTTGAAAGCAGTAGTGAAGTAAAAAGAGCATTCTAATAGCTGAAGTGGGTCGTTAATAGGCACTGTTTTTACCATTTCTTTAATCTCAAAATTTCTAAATTTTGTAATATTAGTTAAGTGCAGTTTGTTTAGCATATCGAAGCTTTGAAGAAAAAAATTCAGTTCTACAGTAACATGATCAGAGTTTTGGTGTGTAGATAAGTATTTTTTTATTAAATTGATGGCTAAACCTGAAGTTTGAACGCAGACTTGATAGTTGTGAATAAGAGCCTTACAACTTCTTCTAACAACATTCACTTGCATTAGTTTTAATTCATTAAAATTATGAATCATATAGCGCAGCCTGCTTAAGTTAAAGTGTAAAATATCGATTTGGTTTTGTGCGGTTATCATACTTAAATGAGATGTGGCATCTCTTCTTTTTCCACGTAGTTCGAGTAGTTCTATAGCTAAATTTTCTAATAAAGTAGCAGCATCAGGTCTGTGTATTCCTTTCATTTTAATCCTTAAAATTAATGTTTTATAATAGATGATTTGTCCCATCCCTTGAGAGCAAGGGATTATATCAAATAATATGAAATTTACTACATGTTTTAAGTGTGAAATTATAAATATTATCCACCCATGCTTGGACCAGTTAAGTTATGGTTTGCACGATCTTTTTTGGGTTCTATTTTGTCAGATCTGACAATTCTCTGTTGAAAAGAATCTGGAGTTTTTTTCTTTGCTTTTAGATATAATTTACGTTCTGCATAAAAACGTTTTGCATTGGCTTGTTCTAATAATGATTTATCATTTTGACTTAATTCTTTTCTTTGTACTTCTTCCTTGAATTCATTATATGCATGTTTTGTAGCATCTGCAGATTTAGATTTGCTCAATTTAGAGTTTAAGCCTTCTAAAGCTATATCTTGTTCTTTTGGTTTGGATTTGATAGGTGTAGGGGTGGTTTTATAATGCTCTCTATATTCATCTACCATAGGATTAAAATTTCTAAAATTTTTGGCATATGAAAATCCATCTTTTAAAATAACTTGTTTAAAATCTTGCCAAAATGTTCTTTCTTTAGATGGTGGTATGAAAGTATCTACCTGCTTATTGTAGAAATCTATGTTGTTTTTATACGTTTCTTTTGCATTAAATGTTGATGACTTTGCTTGCGTTTGTGCACCAGCAGTTGATCGTAATGCATAGTGCTGTGCTCGCATTTCGCCCAATCTTCTTCTAAGATCGTCATTTTGTTCTCCGTGTTCCAGTTGATCTATGCCAAGTTTCCGAGCGAGTGCTGCGTTTGCATTTATAAGCATATCTTTGTGTTTTGCATACGCTACGCCTTTTGCTGAGGCGCTTCCAGATTCTAAGAAGTAAGCGCCTAATGTTATTAATCCACCAGCAATATTGAGTGATGCAAAATTAGTTATTAATGGAATTATTGTTGTGGGAATCTTTTCTAAGAAAGTTGTAGTTATAACTTTTGCTTTGTTGATTTCTTTCCAATTAGATTCTGGTTGAACTTCTTTATTCGCTATTTTTATGCCAAATAGTTTTTCTGCAATTACTTTGTTTTGAGTGCGTAGTAATAGCATTTCTTCAAGCATAGCTCTTTCTTCTTGAAGGTTTCTTTGTGCTCTGAATTTTTTTACCTCTGAATACATAGTATATCCTACGTTCGCCGCTATAACTACTGCAGAGATAGTAGATAATACTGCGATCCATAAAACGGGTGCTGCAATAGCACTGGCGATAGCAAAACCCAAACCTACTAGTACCATTGCTCTTATTGCAAATGGTGATGTCGCCACATCCAAAAATCTTTTGAATCCTAAGTATATTCTATTCTTCAAGTTTGGCTTTACATCATCTATTTCAAGTGCCGCTTCTTGTTTAGTCAATTCTTCGTTTTTTCGGTTTCTACGAACTAAAAATTTGGGTGTGAAATCTTGTATCAATATCTTACGGAATTTTGCGTAAAATTTATTGAATTCATATAAATCATCAAGGTAATCTATGAGCGACCTAGATTTCACTGCTTCAGCAAGAAACTTAAATGCTGTTTTGAAAATTGTAGGTAATGATTCCATGTGGAGTATACCTTAGTTGATCTATTTAAATCTTATATATTAAAGATTAATAAAAAGTTAATGAACTCTAGTTATGTTGAATTTTACTATATTTGCTAGTCTTAAAGCATCTTTCTCAGCTTTAGATAGTTTTTCACGAGGTTTGTCGGTTGGTAAGATGGATTGTTTGAAGTCGTTGTATAAATTATCTAGCTCTTTTTTTGTTGCTCCATGCGCCACAGCGTGACTTAATGCTATAAATTTTTTATTTTTAAACTTTTTAGATGCCACTCCTATCGCGTTGACTAGTTGCCCATGGAATTCCAACAACCTGTCGCCTTGAAGACTTTTTGTGCCCGTTTCAATAGTAGCAAGTGCTTTTTGGGTTTTTAAATCTCCAGTTTGATTATTAGAGAAATCTACGAGCGCTTTGTTGAAATCTCCTACAGTTGTCCCGTGTATTAGCGATGTAGTTATCTTTTTAAATTGCTTGTCTTTGTATTCTGCATTTAATTTTTTTAGTTTTTTTGCAAAATCTGGGGATGCTATTAGCCTTCTTTTATTAGTTCTTTTTACATCAAGCATACCTTTAGTTGCTTTTATGTATTTTTGTGTTTCATAAGCTAGATCGGGTGTTATGCTTGATTTGGCAATGATTTTTTGTGTCATATATTCACGTCTATAATCATTTGCCATTGGGTGCATATTACGGAAGGTTGCAGCCAACGAAATTCCATCTTTTATCCATAGTTTACCAGCATCTTGCCACCAAGTTGTTTTTTCTACTGCTGGCATTGCCTTTTTTTCTTGTTCAAGTTTTTCATTAAGTTTTGCATCAAATGCTTTAGCATACATTTGAAAGCTTGGTTCTTTTTTCTCTTTTAATTCTATTAGAGAGGACTTCATAGCTCTTGCTATTGCCAGTGTTTCGCGCAATTGTTCAACGGATGTGCCGTTGCTTAATAAGTCTTTGCCTATATTATCAGCTAAAGATTTATTTCTTTGGTGTAGGCTTTCCATTTGATTAGCATGCGCTATTCCTTCAAAACCACTTTGGCATGAATATAAAAGATAGCCTGATACACACATCATAACTCCATGCCAATTCAGAGACACTATTGCAGAAGCTAAAGGGAATATAAATTCTGGAACATTTTTAAAAAATGGTGCTGCTCTAGCAAAAAATTTATTTTGTTGCTTCCACTCGTTAGGTGAAAGAGGCTTTGGTTGAGGCGCTATACCAAGCATCTGTAGCAATTTACCAGTATGTGGTCCATCAAAATTCTTGCCAGTTTGTTGCGCTAAAGCTATGCATTGCGTTTTTAGAAGCATTATCTCTTCTAGTATGGCGCGCTGTTCTTTTATTTCCTTTAATGTCCTGTAGGAATTAACTTGGCCATACATTTTATACCCAATATGCAATACAGATACCGTAAGTCCTGCGGCTGCTAAGCCAATTAAAGCTGGTGTTGTAAGAAAATATAAGCCCACTGCGCCACTAGCAATAAGTATAATTCTTGATACAAGTGGTGAGCTTATAAAATTTGCAATGAATGCTATTGCGGTGATGACTTTTTCAATAATTGTAGATTTTTTTTTGCTGTTAGGTTTTAGAGTTTCTATATCCAAATCCTTTTCGTATGTGGTTTTTTCGTCACCTGTATCGCTGTGTTCAATGTCGTATTCGGCATCATAATTATAAAAAAATGCATTACGTGTTTGTATTGTAACGTCGACTATAGATTTTATGTATTTTGGGTTACCTTTAATTAATTTTAAAAGTACCTTCAATATGCTTGTGAATTCTAAGCCCTTTGCCATATCAAGCCATTATTCATGCTTAATATTTAGGGTATGGAAGAAAGATTAATAAATCGTTAATTTCTAATAACTATTATTAGCAAGTAGAACATCGCCAGCTAGATATAATGACCCGCAAACCAGTATTCTACAAGGTGTTCTGGCATGGGATAATATGGTTTTTATTGCATGCGTTATATCATCACACTCATATGCCTCTAAACCTATAGATTTTGCACCATTAACTATATTAGAAGCTAGTTCTCCTAGTGGTTCGGATTGAACTTTAATTCCGTAAACGGCCTGAACTTTCCCTTTGAAATGGCTGAGGAATGTTTTTATATCTCTATTGCCAGTTCTTCCATTAACTAAATAAGTAGGTTTGTCATCCCATAGGTGTTCAATTGTGGCAGAGACCATTTGGGCACCATTGTTGTTATGTGCACCATCAACCCATAATTCATATTCGTTTGGCAGCATTTTACTTAGTACACCTGATGTGATTTTTTGCATCCGTGCTGGCCAGTTGGTTTGGGTTAAGCCTTGGCATATATTTTCGTAATTAGTATTAAAGTCTAAGCAGCGGACTGTGGCTACAACACATGCTGCGTTCATAATTTGATGAATTCCATATAGTGATGGAGTAGGGAAAGAAAATTTCTCATTACTTTCTAGATCTATAAAGTTAAAACCACTTTCTACAACTTCAAAATCCCAATGTTCTCCCCAAGCGTAATAAGGAGAATTTAGCTCTATGCACTTTGCTTTTATAACATCGAAAGCTTCTTTCATTTGCCAGCCAATTACACACGGTACTCCTTGTTTAATTATTCCAGCTTTTTCAGTAGCAATCTTTGCGATGGTGTCTCCAAGGTATTCCATGTGATCATCGGATATAGGAGTGATGATGGTCATAATCGGCTTTTCAACGACATTGGTTGCATCAAGTCTTCCACCTAAGCCAGTTTCAAGCAGCAAAATATCGGCAGGAGTTTTGGAAAATGCTAAAAATGCTCCAGCAGTAGTTCCTTCAAAAAATGTAGTTTGTAAGTCGCCACAAGCAATTCTAGTTTGCTCCATAATTTCGTATAGGTAGTCGTCACTAATTTCTTCTCCAGCTATGTTAATTCGTTCGTTAAATCGGGTTATGTGTGGAGATATATATCTATGTGTGGTATATCCTGCGCATTCAAATATTGTCTTTAAATACGCTAAAGTAGATCCCTTGCCGTTTGTTCCAGCTACATGAATAGTCGGGGGTAATTTATCCTCTGGGTGGTGTAGTCTAGCCAAAAGCTCTTTGACGCGTGAAAGGCCTAAATTTATATCTTTTTTGCCATGTGGCACAGGCCAGTGGGGTAGAAATACCATAAAATCATTGTTTATATAATTTACAGCAGTTATAATCCAACTTAAATTGAATTGAAAATACTAAAATGACCTCAATCAAAAAAGTAACATTTCCTAATTTTTCGGTAGCTAATGATTCTCCTCTAGTTATCATTGCTGGCCCTTGCCAGATGGAGTCAAGAGATCATGCTTTGGAAACAGCTGATTTTATAACACAAGCTTGTAAAAAAGCTGGCTTAAGCTTGATTTATAAATCTTCTTTTGATAAAGCGAACCGCACATCATTGAAGGGTAAGCGTGGCATTGGTATGGATAAAGCTCTGCCTATTTTTGAGGAAATAAAGAAGAAATATAGCTGCCCAGTTATTACTGATGTGCATAGCGAAGAGCAATGCAAAGAGGTGTCTCAGGTGGTAGATGTGTTGCAAATACCAGCGTTTTTATGCAGACAAACAGATTTGCTTTTAGCAGCGGGTACTACAGGTAAGGTTATAAATGTTAAAAAAGGCCAGTTTTTAGCCCCATGGGACATAAAGAATGTAGCTGAAAAAATAGCTTCTACAGGTAATGAAAACATCATGCTTACAGAGCGTGGAGTGACATTTGGTTATAATAGATTGATCAATGATATGCGCGCACTGCCAATTATGGCGGAAACTGGGTATCCAGTTGTATTTGATGCTACTCACTCTATACAAGAGCCAAGTGGGCAAGGTGGCGCTAGTGGTGGGCAAAGGCAGTATGTGAAAACAGTAGCTCGCGCTGCTGTTGCGGTTGGAATTGCGGCGTTGTTTATTGAGACCCATCCAGATCCAGATAACGCTCCGAGCGATGGTCCGTGTATGATTCCATTTAATAACCTTGAGAAGTTTTTACTCGAAATTGCTGAATTCGATAAATTAGCTAAAAAGTTTAAATAAGTATGGCAAGACGACCTATCAGCTATAAAAAGAATATCGCGCAGAATAGAAGGGCGCGTTATGACTATTTCATAGATGAGGTAATTGAAGCTGGCATTGTTTTGACTGGTACTGAGGTAAAGTCTTTAAGGAATAATGAGGTTAGTATTAGCGAATCTCACGCTATGGTTGATAAAGGCGAGATATTTTTGGTGAACGCCAACATTCCAGAGTATGATAAAGCAAATCAATTTAACCATTACCCAAGACGCCCAAGGAAGTTGTTGCTTAAGAATAAAGAGATAGAAAAATTAATAGGCCTTGTTCAACGCAAAGGTTGTACATTGGTTCCTGTGAGTATGTATTTTAATCACAAAAACCTTGCCAAGGTTGAGCTTGGGGTAGCGCGTGGTAAAAAAGAACACGATAAGCGTGAATCTATAAAACAAGCGGAATGGAACCGCCAAAAAGCTAGAGTGCTTAAAGGCGGAGATTAAACTAAATTTGCGGAGATGATGAGAATTGTTGTCTTGGTGACAAGTTATCACCTTCATGTCTTTCCGAATGTGAGATTTCCAACGAGTCAAAAGCATCGGGTGAATATGTTACCACGGCTTTAGGTGTTGATGGTTGAGATGGTGTCTCTGTAGAGCGCAGCGCTTCATTTTCTATTTCGATTCTAGCTGCTTTTGTTCTGTTTTGTAATTCAAGCGTTTCTTCTGATGAAGACAGGCTTGTTGTATTTAGTCTAGAATCTGTAGATGGCGACAAAGGAGCGCTTCTTTTTACCCCTCTGTTGGCATTGTTTGTTGTTGGCAATACAACAGGGTTTGCTGATGTCGAAGCTTCGGCAACATTGTTGATAGGTGCTGCTACTGAGATTGTTCTAGGGATTCTAAATGGTCTTCCAAATACAGGGTTACCACTGGCAGAAGTAAACCCTTCGCTTCTAGTGCTGGTGCGTGAAGATGTGGAGTTTTCTGATGTGCGTCTGATGATATTAGGGGTGGTCGCAGATGGGGTTTTTAATTTAAAGAAGTCTGTTATCTGTTTCTTTACGCCAGAATTATGCTTTATAACTTCGTCGAAAGATTCAAAATCCCATTTTAGTGTGTTTTTAATATCTGGTATGTTGTAATAACTTGCTGCTGCTACAATTCGTCTATTGATAGCCGATAATATAGCGTATCTTACGGAGCTAAGTTCGTATTTATTATATTCTGGTCTTGATCCAGCGTAGATAAAGGGAATAGTAGATGTTTTGTTTTTCAATAAACCATCAGCAATATTAGCTATAGCATCTATAAAGTGTGTCATGTTTTGAATTTGAATAATAGAGTTTTCTGTAGTGGCAGTTCCAATCTTTTTCGTATCAATAAGAGAGTACAGATTTTTTCCATAGCTGTTCTTTCCATCTAGTCTCCATTTTTGGAGGTTTAGCGTAAAAAATCTATCTACGAGTGCCTCAATTTTAGTTCTATCTGCTATAGATAATGTTAAAATTTTGGTATTAGCACTTGAATTTTCAGCTTTATCTTGCATTTTATATCCCTTTATATTTGAGTAAATCATTGTAAACGCTTAAATCTTTATTATAAAGGCTATTTTTGTTATATTTTTCTTATAAGTAGCGATAAGTTTTTGAATAAGTTGTGTTGATAACTCTGCAAGTACTTCCGTACAGGGCTGACTTGTGCTATATTGCGCCATCTTAATTTGGGAAATTCTGTTAAAATCATGGGTAATCTAATATCTAATTCTGCCAAAAAATGGATTGGCACGCCCTTTCACCTGCAAGGAAGAGTGAAAAATATTGGCAGTGATTGTTTAGGTCTATTAATGGGTATCGCCAAAGATCTCAGCCTAAAAACTAAGCTTGGAACTTTATTGGTGGAGCATGATAGGAGTGATTACCACCTAATTCACGATGGTCAAATTCTTGAGCAGCAGCTTGATCTATTACTTGAGCAAACACATGAGCTAGAAGAGGGGAATTTATTGCTGCTGGAATATGATAAAAACCCACAACATTTGGCAATTGTTTCTGATGGCGAAAAAATTATCCATGCCCATCTCAAACACCGTAAGGTAGTTGAGCATTCAATGGATTTTTGGATTCGTAACAAAATCAAAAAGATCTATAAACTTGAAGCTTGATATGTGGTATCGGAAATGAGAGTATCAGGTATCTATTAGGGTATTCCTATGAAGTATTTTTTAGTAATTCTGAGCTTGCTTTTTATAGCACATGAAGTTTGTGCAAAAGAAGAGCCAGGGTACTGCGATGGGGGAAAAGATGATAAAGAATGTGAGTGGAAAAGAGCTCAATACTTTTTTGGAGATAAAGCTGGAGAAATTGATAAGCAAGTTGAATCACTTTCAGAACTTGTGCGTGAAGCAATGCTTTCAAGGAAGTATGAAACTCTTGAACATCACATAGAGTTTCCATTTACCTTTGTGGTGACGGACTTTCGAAAAGCTGAGCTTCGTAAAGATGCTACTGGGTACACACTAGAAGTGAAAAATATGAGAGAGTTTAAGAATTTTTTACTTAAGATTAATAAAAGACATCCAAAAGTGTTTGAATTTCTTAAAGAATTTAATTATTCAAAGATATATCTTAATAGCTCATATATATATTTATTAGATTCTGAGCATAAAATCTCAATTCGTGTAAAAGATAATTACAAGCTTGTACTAGAAACAGCCTACATAGAAATTTTTTAATCAACCAAGGTAATCAAAATGAGAAAAATTGAATTAACACCAGAAATGGTGAGGAGTTCTTCTTGATTATCTTTGAAATTAGTAGCAGAATTCAAATAAATAGATTGGCTTTTATGAAGTATTTTTTAGTAATTCTGAGCTTGCTTTTTATAGCACATGAAGTTTGTGCAAAAGAAGAGCCAAGGTACTGCGATGGGGGAAAAGATGATAAAGAATGTGAGTGGAAAAGAGCTCAATACTTTTTTGGAGATAAAGCTGGAGAAATTGACAAGCAAGTTGAATCACTTTCAAAACTTATACGTGAAGCAATGCTTTCAAGGGAATACGATTCGCTCGAACCTTACATGCAGTTTCCATTTACCTTTGTGGTGACGGACTTTCGAAAAGCTGAGCTTCGTAAAGATGCTACTGGGTACACACTAGAAGTGAATAATATGAGGGAGTTTAAAAACTTTCTACTTAAGATTAATAAAAGACATCCAAAAGTGTTTGAATTTATTAAAGAATTTAATTATTCAAAGATATATCTGAATAGTTCATATATATATTTATTAGATTCTGAGCATAAAATCTCAATTCGTGTAAAAGATAATTACAAGCTTGTACTAGAAACAGCCTACATAAAAATTTTTTAATTAACCAAGGTAATCAAAATGAGAAAAATTGAATTAACACCAGAAATGGTGAGGGACTTGTTGCATAATTTAGATCCAGAAAACCCTGAACATATGCAGATTTATTATAATACCCAATATTACTATATGGTTCAAAAAGAAGGAGTAAGAAAATGGGCTTATGATGACGAAACTGGTAAGGATGTTAATATTGATAATCCCGCAAAAGGCAAAGTTACAGTAGGAATAGGGTTTAATATGGACACAGATGGTGCTGAAAAACTATGGAATGAGTTCTTCCATAGTGATGTGGATTTTGAGAGTGTATACTGGGGATTAGAAAAGTTAACTTGGAAAGATGTTGATCAATTTTTTGAATATTGTGTACGTGAAAGAAAAAAAGAAATTAAAAGAATTTATAGTCAAATATTTCATAAACTTAAACTCAACGAACGTTTTGCAATTGAAGATCTATATTTTAATGGTCCTAAGCTTGTTAAGAAAGGGACAAAATTTCACGAATATATTCATCAATACTATGAAACAAATGATATAAAATATCTTCATAAGGCTGTTGATGAAGTTAGATATTATTCTAACCCAAAGAAAATTAGGGGATTGCAAAATAGAAGAAATGAGCAGGCAGACATTTTAGATTCAAGTAAGGCCAAAATTTATTCTGCACCAAATGATGAAAGATTGCCAGAAAGAGAAATTATAGCAAAAGTAGCCGAAACAATTATTCCGCGTGGAACTGAGAAGTGGGAAAAGAATGTAAGCTCTAAATACTACATTTGGAGAACGCAGTGCGACAAAAAAGTAAGAGAATCTCATTTTATGTTAGAGGGGAAGATTTTTTCTGAGGACTTCAAGCCATTAATGGGTGAGCCTGGAAAAGACTATAATTGCAGATGCACCAAAGAATTGCTGCCCAAGAAAATAAAAGTGTTGGAAGAAGACAATAAACTAATTCAGAAAAAGTGTTTTGATATCAATTTAGATTTGTTTGGAATTGAAATATATAAGCTAAAACACGATGTCTCTTCTGCATCAAAATAAATTCAAATTAACATAACTTAACAAGGTAAAGCATGACTAATTTTTTAGAAATAAGGCTGCCTGAGGAGATATCCTTAGGCGCCGTAGGTGGGCCTGAATACTCCACAGATATTATAATGGCAGCTAGTGGTTACGAGCAGCGTAATATAAATTGGGGGCAGGCGCGGGCGAAATATAACCTAGCACCAGCCATCAATACATCGGAGCAATTGCAGGATTTGATAAGTTTTTTCAGGGTTTGTAAGGGAAAAGCATTTGGTTTTAGGTTCAAAGACTACTCAGATTATAGAGTCGATAACCAGCTTATTGGCGTTGGTGATGGTGTTACCAGAGAATTCCAGTTAATAAAAACATACTATAGTCCCGCTAAAGCTGAGCGAAGAATAATCAGCAAGCCAGTTGAAGGTAGCGTTGAAATTTTACAAGAGCATGTATGCGATTATAAAACAGGTCTGGTGACGTTTAAAAATCCACCAGAAATTGGCGAGCAGATAATCGCTAGTTTTGAGTTTGATATTCCAGTTCGTTTTGACACAGACCAACTTTTTGCATCGCTTGAAGTTTATGGTAATAACTCTTGGAAAGAAATCCCAATAATCGAAATAAGGGTGTGATATGAAAAAAATTACTGAACAATTAAAAGAACATTTGGCTTCAGCGGTTACAACATTGTGTTATTGCTGGAAGCTCAAATTGCGTAGTGGAGAAGAGAAGGGGTTTACCGATTGTGATAATAACTTGGAGATCGATGGTTTAACTTATCATGCTCATACTGGTTTTAGCCCATCGGCGATTGCATCTAGCAGCACACTGGCGGTAGACAATTTAGACATAGATGGGATATTGGATAGTGCATTTATTACTGAAGAAGACATTTTATCTGGCGTATATGACTATGCTGAAATTGAAATATTTTTAGTGAATTATAATGACCTATCCATGGGTAAATTGAATTTACGTAAAGGCTGGTTTGGTGAAATAAGCTTTAGTAAAAACCGATTTACCACAGAGGTTAGGGGGCTTATGCAAGCTTTCTCTAAGAATATTGGCGACTTGTATTCGCCAGTTTGTAGAGCAACGTTCTGTGACAAAGCATGCGCTTTAAAAGTTGAGAATTTTACATCGCACGGAGTTGTTAAGAGAGTTATAAGTGATTCCTGTTTTGATGTTGAAGATTTGGCAAAACCGAATGGATATTACAACAATGGTTTAATCAAATTTTTTGGTGGGCAGGAAATGGAGATAAAGAGCTTTTATGCAAACCGTATAGAAACGGTAATGCCAATTTTTAAAGAGGTCTTAGCAGGGCAGGAGTTTGAAATTATTGCTGGCTGCGATAAGCAGTTCAATACATGCATAAATAAGTTTAACAATGCTGTTAATTTCCGTGGCGAACCGCATGTGCCAGTGGCGGAGAAGTTGATGCTTAGTTGATTCTTTGGATTCGAAGAATCAGCTAAGGTGTGCTAATTTTTGCTAAGAGCACCTTATGGGCGCAAAAATCCAATCTTTAAAAAAATCTTATTCTTTACCTACGACCAGGGGGCGAGCCGAAGGCGAGGGGAGTAGGTAAAGAATTAAACTTTTAAGAGTGCGCGCTTCGCTTTAAATAAAAAGCTCCCGGGGGGTGGTCGCTTTTTATTTGTTTCAAGCAGTACATATCTTCTTCTCACTTATAGTCATTCCCACGTATGTGGGAGTCTAACCTTTCTTAAACAAGAAATTGATCTCCGCCTCCGCGGAGATGACAAGAATTTTTAGATTTGTGATGTCTGGTTTTTGGGGTAGGGTTGATATAAACATATTTTATGGCATATATGGAAATATTAGTTGCAATAATTGGTATAATTGGTGTTGTTATTGGATCTCTTTTAGATAGATGGCATAGGAAATTTGAGCAAAAAGAAGAATATATTGCAAATGCAAAAGTAGTTCAACTTATGTTGATCAAACAGTTTAATGAATTTGAAAATGTCCGAAAGCATTTTAGTAAATCTATGAGTAAAGAGAATAGGTTTTGGGAGTTGCAATCATGCTTAATCTCAGAAACAGAATGGAGATTATCAAAAGAAGACCTAGTCCATATTGTTGGGGACAGCAATGAAGAAATTACAAATATAATTTATGACATCATATTTGTAGATAAGAAATTTAAAGATCTGCTTTTAGCAATAGATGATCACCATAGATTTCGAGAACCAATACTTCAAAGAACTTTGAAAACAGGAGTTCTAAATATATCTGAAGGCGAGAAAGAAGAGCTTATAAGGTATGTTGAGGCTATCGATGATAGAATTAACAAGTTAGATTTTCAGCCAGTATGTGAGAAACTTCATAATTACTTGAAGAAAAAATTTCCAAAGGAAAAATTCCTACAATACGCAATTAAAGATTTAAATACAGACCAACTCCCAAAATAATTTGTCTAATTTTTTTTCTGGGGGTGGTGTATTACAAAAATTATTTCGCTCGTATCAACTACTACAAACTCTTAGCATCCAGCCAGAAGAATAAATTATGTGCGGGCGGGGACGAATTTGCCCGCGACGCGGCTTTAAAGCAAATTCGGCGCATATAATTTGTGATGAAGGCAAGTACAATAAGAAAACACTAGATCATCGGGTAAAGCCCGATGATGACAAAAATTAAAACAACAAAACAAGGTAAAAATATGGCTTCGATAATTTTTAGCGCGGCAGGAAGTGCCGTGGGCAGCACTTTAGGCAGTGCTATTGGTGCAAACATAGGCATGCTGGCTGGAAGTTTTGCGGGCAGGTTTGTTGACCAAAAACTCTTTGGTCAATCGCACCTCTCATCCTCACAAGGCGCAAGGCTAAAAGACCTGAGCATCCAAAGTGCATCATACGGCCAGATGCTTCCTATCATCTACGGCACTACTCGTGTTGCTGGTAACATCATCTGGGCGCAGCCAATTAAAGAAACTCCGCACATCCAAACACAAAATATGGGTGGTAAAGGGAGTAAAGTAACGCACTCACGAACGGAATACAGCTACGCGGCAAACATTGCTATTTCGATTTGTGAAGGGGTCATTTCAGAAGTAACACGCATCTGGGCGAATAATAAACAAATCGATTTATCGAAATACACAATCCGCATTTACAAAGGTACAAATGACCAGATGCCAGATCCTCTTTTGGAATCCATCCAAGGTGTTGGAAAAACGCCAGCATACCGTGGGCAAGCATATGCTGTATTTGAAGATTTTCCATTAGCTGAATTTGGCAACCACATCCCAAATTTCAACTTTGAAGTAAAACGTAGAGTAGTTACCGACGGTCAAGAAAACGTTGAAGAGATGATCGAATCGATTGTAATAATTCCTGGTAGTGGTGAGTATGTCTACGATACAATAACTCAGCATAAAATCCACGGCAATTACATCGCAGGTAAATGGCTTCAAGCTGGGCCTCAAATGCCAATAAATCAACATACCAGTTTTGGTAAAGCCGATAGCTTGGTATCGCTAGATCAACTTAAAACAACTCTACCAAACATCAAATGGGCGGCACCAGTTGTTACTTGGTTTGCAAACTCAGTTGATGCAAAAGATTGCGAAATTTTACCAGGTGTGGAGTATCAGTCTGAATCAACTGTTGTGCCAGACGCTTGGGGTGTTGGATGTTATACTAGGACTACTGCTAGGCTTATAACCCAAGTGAATCAAAAACCAATCTATGGTGGTACAACAAATGATAAAAGCATTTTACGCTATTTGGATGAGCTGTCAGCGCGCGGCTATAACAAAATGTTTTATCCAATGTTTTTTGTCGACTCGCTAAATAAACCTTGGCGCGGTAGAGTTACGGGGTCAGCAAAAGAAGTGCGAGAATTTTTCACTAAACCAAATGGCTATAACAATTTCATTTTACATTATGCAAATTTGGTTAAAGGCAAAGTTGATGCATTCGTAATTGGCTCTGAACTTATCGGGCTTACCAAAGTAAAAGATGAAAATAATCAATTTCCAGCAGTGCAAGAGCTAGTAAAGCTTGCCTACCAAGTTAAAGAAATTTTAGGAAAAGATGTAATCGTAACTTACGCCGCAGACTGGAGTGAATACCATCATGCTGAAGGTGGGTGGTATAATCTTGATGACCTTTGGGGGTGTGATGCAATCGATGTCATTGGCATCGATGCTTATTTCCCACTTACCAATAATCAAGAATCAACTTATGATGCCACAGAAATTATGAAAGGCTGGCAGTCGGGTGAGGGGTATGACTTTTACTATGACTCTGACAAAACCCCGAAAGCTTTAGGTGCAGCATTTGCATGGAAAAATTTAGAATGGTTTTGGGAGAACGAGCATATAAACCCAAATGGTGAGAAAACTAAATGGCAGCCAAAATCTAAAAAAATTTGGTTTACCGAATATGGTTTTCCATCGGTTGATTGCTCCTCAAATCAGCCAAATGTCTTCCACGATCCAACAAGCATAGAATCACACTTTCCAAAATATTCTAAAGGAAATATGGATCTTAAGGCGCAGCGTGCTGCAATCTATGCGACCGAAAAGTTTTGGCAAAATTCTGAAATGGTAGAACGTAAATTCTTGTGGACGTGGGATGCTCGCCCATACCCATATTGGCCAGATTATTTAAATACTTGGAGTGATGGTGGAGCATGGATGTTCGGCCATTGGGTACAAGGTAAACTAGGGGTATCAAGTTTGGGTGCAATTCTCTCAGACATATGTCAGCGCGCAAAATTAGAGTCTGCAGATTTTCAAACCAATAACCTTACAGATGGAGTAGATGGGTTTGTGATTGATCATCAGGCTACGATAAGAAAATCAATAGAAACTCTGCAACATGGTTTTTTCTTTGATGTCGTTGAGAATAATTCAGCCATTAACTTTCTACCTCGATCAGAGAATAAGCCAATCAATAAAATTGATTCTGATAAATTAGTTGCAGATAAGACGGATTTGATCTCAATAAAACGCATTCAAGAAATTGAGTTAGCAAAGAAAGTGGATATAAATTTCATAAATCTTTCAAAGCAATTTCAAGTTGGTAATCAGCACTCAATACGTCAGGCAACTGCAAGTGAACAAAAGCTTACATTAAATTTACCAATAGTTATGAATGAAACATTAGCTGCTAAAATTGCCGATGTTACTCTTTATAATATTTGGATGGAGCGCAATCGATATAGCTTTTCATTGCCTATTGAATATAGCTACTTATCACCATGCGATATTTTAGAACTTACAATCGATGATAGAAAGCACATCATGAGAATTACAGATATACAACTTGGCAAAAACTTCATGCTAAAAGTTGAGGGGGTCGCAGAAAACCAAGATATATACAAATCAACTTCGAATTATAAAAATGGAGATGAAAATTATTTAGAAGATCCAATTGCTAAAACCCATTTTGAAATTTTAGATATTCCAATTCTACCTTGGGAAATGCCTACATCGCAGGCTAGGGTGTTTATTGCTGCATGTGGGTTTGGTAGGAATTGGTCGGGTTGCGAGGTGTTTGCTTCACTCGATCCAAATAGTGCCTATGAGAACATGGATAGAATTCAAAATTCTGCCACTATGGGTTATGTTGTAAATAAATTAGATTCAGCCTCACCACATTTTATTGATTATAAAAATAAAATAATTGTAAATTTAGTGCATGGTGAGCTTCATACGATTAGCGAAAAACTTTTTACTTCAGGTGGAAACGTTGCGTTAGTAGGTAATGAAATCATTCATTTCAAAGAGGCTAAGTTAATTGCGCCATTCCAATATGAAATTTCTGTTTTTGCCCGAGGCAGGCAAGGAACAGAGCATGAAATTTATAATCATGTTGAAGGTGAGCGTTTTGTATTATTAAACTCAGCAATTCAAAGAGTAGAGTTACCAAATAGTTTAATTGGCCAAAAGCGTTATATAAAAGCCATCACTATTGGTGAAACATTAAATAGCGCAGAACCAAGAGAATTGAACTATAATGGTGAATTTTTAAAGCCGTTCTCTGTGGTTAATGTTAAATATGATGGCTCTAAGTTGTCTTGGAACCGCCGTACTAGATATAATACCTTTTTACTAGATGGTGTCGATGTTCCATTGGGTGAAGAGTTAGAGAAATATTCTTTAGAAATACCAAGTCAGAGCAGTAATATAACTACTTCTCAGCCTGAAATTACAATACCAATCTTAGATTCAGCGGTACAAATATCTCAAATCTCTTCTACAGGACTGGGCAACCCAGCTACATTATTTAACAAAAGTTTAACAATTTCTTAATATTAGTGAAACATATCCACCATATAATGGCTGTTCAAATCATACATAGGGGTTTATTCATGCATAATGTAGATAATAGAAGAAATGTAGTTGTTCCAGCGTTGCATGCTTTAATGGTGCCAGATGATTTGAATGATGATGTTGTTAATGGAGTAAATTCAGGAATAGGGCTCACTTCAGAAAAATATACCAAAATAGCAACACAAGTATCTAATGCTAACACTCAAAGACTTCATATGATTAGGCAGTTGATAGCCGCTAACCCAAGTGTACTTACCGAAAGATTTTGTGGTGACCTTCCAATAGAATGGGCGGTTCGACATGGTGATAGTCAAATGGTTACTCTTTTATTGCCGTTCTATCCTGATTTGGCCGCTTTATCAATACAGGATCCACTGACAGGAGAAAAAACTTCTTTGTTATGCTATGCATTAGAAATGCTGAGACAAAGTGGTTTTAGAACAATCGCCCAAGATATCATTGCTAAAGCAAACAGTTTGGAAGCTTTACTAGTACCAGATAGTTCTTTTAAAGAGAATTGCCCAGACTTGCCTGTGATAAGGCAATTAAGAGTCGGTAAAGTAGCTGTTCTAATCAATAATAATGGTAAGTTAAATAAAATCTCAGGGAATCAACTACCAATCGAGCTGGCATTAAAGCACGGTGATACAGATATGTTTTTAGCTTCATTACCTTATTACAGGGAAGAAAGAGCGCGCTATCAGGAACTTAGCATTCGTGGTCAAAAAACTTGGCCAGCAATGGCTTTAGAAAATGGGTATAATGGCATTTATAACGCTATGCAGAGAGACGAAAACACTTTTGGGTTTGGTTACTTAGCTTATGACTTAAGGAAAATGAACTTTAGAGTAAAAAGTGCATCTTGCCAAGGAATTGTTGACCAAATACAGCGAAATAAACGTTACACAGCACCTATATCTGTTGCATTGCATAAGGGTGAATATAAATGTGCTTGGAGATGGTACCAAGAAGATAATTACAATAAATGGACTGTTACTAATGCTGTTAACTTTGTTACAAGCAAGAGTTTTGTTGATCGCGCCAAAATTGATTTGAATAATCTATTAAATAACAATGTAGGTCATGCATTACAATTATGTGGGAAAGTCGCAGCTATGCAAGTCCCGTTGTGTGCAGCTGTTATTTTTAGTAATGCTTATGACAACTATTTAGGTCATTTAGGAAGCACAGCCCTAGATGTATATGGGCTTATGGCGACGCACGGCATTCTTATGTTATCTGCTTGTTTGTTAAATGCCGATTTAAAAGCTGATTTTTCTAAGCAAAGTGTAGCCACAGTAGCTTTATATATGTCTGCGCTTTTAACATCTTCTGTGTTTCCAAGTTATGTAGATACGGTTAGATCTCTAGTGGTATAATTATAATTTAAACCCCGCTAGCGTACTTCATAAATAACTTTTTAAGCGGGGTTATTTTATTTACTATACTAAGCCCTTTGCGGCGCAGGAATTTTACTGGAACAAAGTTATTTGAAAATAATGAGTTTAGTCCATGTGTGGATTCTATCATCATATTGTTATCAAAAGTTCTGCTCTTTTCATATTCATCTAGCATTAACGATGAGCAAATATCCAGCCCAAGCTCGTGCTGATTTTTAATCAATTCAGCAAGCTTATCACAATCACGAATACTTAAGTTCAACCCTTGTCCAGCGAGAGGATGAATTGCGTGTGCAGAATCTCCAAGTAAAACAAACCTTCCATTATAATATTTTTTAGCATGTACCAGCTCTAATGGAAAAGTTGCTACTTCGCTTGCATAATCTATTTTCCCTAAATCTTCCCCAAACCTATCTTGTATTGATTCCAGTAATGTAGTCTTATCTAATTGTTTTATACTTGGCCAAATTTCTTTCTCAATTGACCAGACTATGGATGATGTAAAACCGTCTTGCTTTGGCAATATACCAAAAGGGCCAGTCGGTAAAAATCTTTCAATTGCACATCCTTGGTGATTTATCTCATGTTTAATATCGCACACTAAAGCATATTGTTTATAGTCATGCCTAGATGTTTCAATTTCAAGTTTGTTACGAATTTCGGAATTTTTTCCATCTGCTACAATCACCATTTTTGCTTTAAATTGTTCTGTCGAAGTATTTACGTATCCAAAATGCTGATCTTGTTTAATTTCTTTTATGTTTAGGTTGTCTAATATCTCTATGTCCTTAGAATTTTCCAAAAGCTCTTTATGCAAAACATGCTCTTCAACCATGTAGCCGAAGTTATTTAAGTCGATATCTTTAGGATTAAATTCAAGATAATCATTAGACATTGCATCCATGACTTTAATGCTTTTTATCTCTTGTCCTAATTTGGAAAAATCTTTTATCGCGTTATGTTTGTTATAGATATCACAAGATGCTTTAGCAATGGCAAGCAACCTAGAAGGTTCTCCTGATTTTTTCTCAATATTTAATTTTCTTTTTTCTAATACTATTACGTTCAGCCCTATATTTTTCAGCATCAACGCGAAGGTTAATCCTACGTATCCAGCACCAATAATTATGACGTCGTATTGTTTCATTCTATCACCTCGTCATCGCGAGGACGAAGCGATCCATCCTTTAAAAAAGCGAGTACTGGATTGCTTCACTGCATTCGCAATGACGCTTTAATTAGTATATTTGCATTCTATTCCATTTTCAAAAGTTAGGCTAGATAAGTTTGTATTCATATTATTCTTTAATTGCTTTTTTAATCTGCTAAACTTTTATTATAAATAAGCATATCTTTTATAATGTCGTTACAAAATATATTAGTAATTGGCTCTACAGGTTTTATCGGGTCGTATATCACGGCTCGCGTTATAAAAGCTGGATATAGTGTCAAGTGCGCTGTAAGAGATGTTGCTCTGGCTAAAAATAAATTTCCTAGCTGTGATGTTGTAAAATTTGATTTTAACAATCTAAATTCACAAGAATTATTAAAGCATCTTAAAGAAGTCGATGTAGTAATTAATGTAGCAGGAGTTTTAAATAATAGTTTTTTAAATGATATAAAAGCAGTTCATTCTAAAGGCCCAAAAGAGTTATTAGATTTATGCATTGAAGCTAAAGTTAAAAGATTTATTCATATTTCAGCACTTGGTATTGAAAATGAAAAAGAAACCAGTTATTCAAATACAAAAAAAGAATTTGATAAATATCTAGCAAGCAATAAAAAAATTGATTGGGTAATATTGCGGCCTTCTTTGGTCTATGCCTCTGGATGTTTTGGGGGCACGTCGTTACTTAGAGGGTTGGCATCGTTGCCGTTTTTTATTCCATTAATTGGTGATGGCAAACAAAAATTTCAACCTGTGCATATGGATGATTTAACTTCAATAGTTGAAGGCTGTGTACTTTTTCCAAAAAAGATACAAAAGCTTTTTGATGTAGTTGGTTCAGAAGTCGTTACTGTCGAGCACATACTCAAGAAACTTAGAGGACAATTGGGGTTAAGAGAAGTTAAAAGTATTAGAATATCTGAATTCGTAGTAAATATTACTGCAAAGTTAGCAGATTTATTTGGTTGTGGTCCTCTTAGTTCCACATCATTAAAAATGATGCAGCATCCTAATATAGGAAATTCTGCTCCGATAGTTAAGTTTTTAAAAATAATTCCAAGAGGTTTTGATCAAGGGATTGAAACAACGCCGCTAACAGTTCAATCGTTATGGCATGCAAGATTGTATTTACTAAAGCCATTAATGCTTTTTATATTGGCAATCTTTTGGATTCTTAGCGGAGCAATACCATTATTTGCAGATAATAGTGTGGCCTTGAACTTAATTAATAAATCAGGCTTCTCTTCTGAAATATCTTTAATGTTGTTTTACCTTATGTGTAGTTTTGATATTTTATTAGGCACCTCTCTATTATTTAGAAAATTTAGACATAAAAGCTTGCAATTACAGTTTTGGTTAGTGTTAATCTATACGCTATCAATAAGCTATATTAATCCTCATTTATGGTTGGATCCTTTGGGTTCTCTTATGAAGAATATACCTGTATTAATGCTAATTTTATTTTTAATATCTATTGATGAGGATAAATGATTGATTGGTATCCTATATATAAAATCATTCATATAATTAGTTCTACGGTTCTATTCGGAACTGGTTTGGGTACTGCCTTTTTTATGTGGTGGGGAAATAAAACTGGCGATTTAAAAGTAAAATACTTTGTTGCTAAAACTACAGTACTTGCAGATTTTATATTTACCACACCCGCAGTAATAATTCAGCCAATTACAGGGATTTTATTAATTCATAATGTTGGTTATGGCTATTTTGAGAAATGGTTAGTGTATTCATATATTCTATTTATTTTGACTGGTCTTTGCTGGCTGCCAGTTGTTTGGATTCAAATTCAATTGCGCAATATGTTGGCCTTAGCTGTAAAAAACGATACAAAACTACCTGATGAATACTATACATTATTTAAAATTTGGTTTTGTTTAGGTTGGCCAGCATTTATATCAGTAATCATGATATTTTGGTTGATGATTTCAAAATTAGGCTAGATAAGTTTGCTACCAAAACTTGCTAATACTGCCACAGTGATTTATCTTCTTCCTAAATTAAGTTGGTATATATGGCAAACAAGCAAGAAAAAATAGCAATTGTCGGGGCAGGCTTTGCAGGGCTTGCTGCTGGTTATAGACTCAAGCAATTAGGCTTTGAAAACATCGAAGTTTACGAAGCACGCGAGAGAGTAGGTGGTCGAGTATTTTCTCTGAAATTCAATAATGCAGGCAAAGAAGCAATCGCTGAAATGGGTGGCTGGAATATTCTCGATGGTGGATCACCACGCTATATAAATAAAATTTCTGAAGAACTAGGCTTAAGCATTGGCGGCACGATGTTCAAGATTTCAGACAAGCTATTTCATAACGGAGTTTTCTATAACTTATCTAAACTCCTTAAGGACTTTGTTTCTAAGTTCGGAGATGATGAAATTCTTAAAAATACTATTAGAGATTTGGCTGAAAAGCATTCAAACATGGACGATATTATGAAGGAGCTTTTCAAGAGCGATGAGCTTCTATACTTAAGTTCTGCATTTAGAATCGCGGCATATGAGGGTGGAAATCCGAAAGATATCTCTTCAAAATTATGGATGAACTTATACCACGTCTTACATTGTGGTCTTGCTGGCGTGCACCAAACGGAAGAAATAGAAATTCAGTACATCGAAGGTGGTAATGCCATGTTAGCCTTAGGTATGAGTGATTTTTTAGAACCTCATGTACATTTGGGTTACGTTTTAAACCATATTGAATCTTCAGATGAATCCATAAAACTTGGTTTTGCAAATGGTGAGAAAGTGACGTGTGATAAACTTATATTTGCTGCGCCATTATCTGTATTGAACGATATTGAAATTGATCCCAATGTGATTCCAACTGACCGTTTAGATTTTCTAAAGAAAGTAAAATATGGCACTACTGGTAAAATTATAAGTGATAAGTCGCAAGATGTGGCTGATAACTTTGTAATGACAGACGGCATCTCACTTTTCCAACCACACGGCTTTCCATATATTCACATGTTTGTTGCCGGTGAAGAAGGTAGAAACTTGAAAACTATCCACAGGGATTTATATAGCAAAGCCATTAAAGCACTTGATGGTGAAATATGCGAAGAGCTTATTATAGTTGAGGCCGATGACAATGTTCAACTTAAGGAATATTCATGCCCAGTTACACATTTTTGGGTTGATGATCCTTATGCAAAAGGCTCATATTCATTCAGGTCAGTTGAAACATATGACCGGATATATGAATTCATTACCATTAATAATATGACTTTTAGAGAACCATATTCGCCTATTAACAATAAAGTGTTCTTTGTTGGTGAGCATGCTCCAATTGACGCAGATATTGGCACCATGGAAGGTGCGGTGGAGTCTGGATATAGGGTGGCGGAGTTTATAGAGAGTTTAAATTGAAAACGAATTTCCGCAGCCGCATTTTGCTGTGGCGTTTGGGTTTTTGATTTCAAAGCCAGCAGAGCCTAAATCTTCTACATAATCGATTTTAGAGTCTTTCAGAAACCCTATAGAAATATCATCTATTGCAATGCGTGCTTTGTTCTTTTCAATGATGATGTCTTTATCATTTGTTTTATCATCAAAGTCATATTTATATTGAAAACCTGAGCAGCCTCCACCCAATACAGTAATTCTGAAAAATAGGGTAGGCTTATTCTCCTGCTCAAATAAATAAGCAATTCTTCTGGCTGCGTTATCGGTAATTTCAAAGTTATTTTGGGTCATATTGGCGATTATACATTATTTCTATTAGATCTTCAAGGGTATGTAAGGTTGTAAATAACAGAGTTTATTCTGTTAGAATAAGTGTTGCGTACATCATATATGCTGTTAAATGAGTTACGAATCGCTGTGTATTGCAATGCAGCAAAATATGAGGTTTATCCATAGATATAATAAAAATCAGTTCTGTTTTTAAATTATAATGCTAATATAAGACTATAACTTGCAAGATGATTCTCAATTATGTCAAAAGCTAGATCTAAGTCTGTTAAACCAGCCAAAAAACTACCAGTTCAAAATAAAAAAGTAACTACCCAAGAAAAAGAGAACACTCTTTATGCTGAAGCTCTGGACTTTCACGCCAAAGAGCCTAAAGGCAAGGTTGCATTAGATATGCCGAAGCCGCTGACTAACCAAAGAGATCTATCATTAGCATATTCTCCAGGTGTTGCCGCGCCATGTTTAGAAATTCATAAAGATCCAAGTAAAGCTTATGAATACACTGCGAAAGGAAATTATGTTGCGGTTATTTCAAATGGAACAGCGGTATTAGGGCTGGGTAATCTTGGTGCGCTTGCAAGCAAGCCAGTAATGGAAGGAAAAGCCGTATTGTTCAAAAGATTTGCCGATATTGATGCTGTTGATATAGAAGTTTCAACTGAAGATCCTGAGAAGTTTATTAATGCTGTTAGGTATCTCGGTGCATCTTGGGGTGGGATTAATCTAGAAGATATAAAAGCACCAGAATGCTTTGTAATCGAAAGTGAATTAAAGAAGCTGATGGATATCCCAGTGTTTCATGATGATCAACATGGGACAGCAATTATTACAGTTGCGGGCTTAATTAATGCTGCTCACATTACTGGTAGAAAACTTGAAGATATGAAAGTAGTGGTAAATGGTGCAGGTGCCGCCGCTATTGCCTGCGTAGAATTAATCAAGAGTGTTGGTGTTAGAAAAAACAATGTTATCCTTTGTGATACCAAGGGAGTAATCTACGAAGGCAGAAAAGATGGAATGAATCAGTGGAAATCAGCTCATGCTGTGAAAACAAAACTCAGAACGCTTGCTGAAGCACTAGAAGGGGCTGATGTATTCTTAGGACTTTCGGTGAAAGATGCAGTGACTCCGCAAATGGTGAAAGGCATGGCGAGTAAGCCCATTATTTTTGCGATGGCAAATCCAGATCCTGAAATTACCCCTATGCAAGTGAAGGCAGTTCGAGATGATGCGATTGTTGCAACTGGTCGTTCGGACTATGCTAATCAAGTAAATAATGTTATGGGTTTCCCATACATATTCCGCGGTGCGTTGGACGTTCAAGCTTCTACAATCAATGATGCTATGAAAATAGCTGCAGCGCGTGCAGTAGCTCAGATAGCTCGTGAAGATGTGCCAGAAGAAGTATCGGCAGCATATGCTGGTAGAAAATTGAAATATGGCCCAGAATACATAATACCAACGCCATTTGATCCTAGATTGATATACGTTGTGCCAATAGCAGTGGCACAAGCAGCTATGGAGTCTGGAGTGGCTAAAAAACCTATTAAAGATTTTAACGATTACAGAAGACACTTAGCTTCAAGGTTGAATCCAACAAACAACTTAATGAACCTATTCTTCGAAAGATTAAAGTCAGAGCCTAAGAGAATGATTTTTTCTGAAGGTGATGAAGAGCAAATGGTTCGTGCAGCTGTTCAATGGCGAAACCAAGGTTATGGTACTCCAGTTCTTGTTGGTTATGAAGAGGGAATTAAGAAAAAGCTTAGGGCAATTGGTGCTAGTGTAAAAGGTATAGAAATTACTAATGCTGCATTAAATGAAAATACACCAAAATACATCTCCCAACTATACACAAAATTACAACGAAAAGGCTACTTACAAAGAGATTGCGCTAGAATGGTGAAGCGTGATAGAAATATTTTCTCATCTATGATGCTTGAAAACGGTGAAGCTGATGCAATGATCACAGGTTTAACACGTCCGTATATTGCTTCTTTGGATGACGTTACTAAAATAATAGATAAACAAGAAAATAAAATTTTATTTGGTTTATCGGCGATGTTGAGTCGTGGCAGAACTATATTCATTGCTGATACAACTATAAATGAAATTCCTACCTCAGAAGAGCTTGTGGATATAGCTATTCAAGCAGCTCATGAAGTAAGGCATCTTGGCCATGAGCCAAGAGTTGCATTTATTTCATTCTCCAACTTTGGTAACCCAATGCGTGAAAAAGCGGAGAGAGTGAGAAATGCAGTAACTTTGATGGATAAAAGAACAGATATAGATTTTGAATACGATGGGGAAATGCAGGCGAATGTTGCATTAAATCCAGATATGTTAAAGCTTTACCCTTTCTGTAGACTCAGTCAGCCTGCAAACGTCCTTATTATGCCAGCATTACATAGCGCAAACATATCGGCTAAATTGTTACAGGAGCTAGGTGGTTGTACTCTCATTGGGCCTGTTTTATGTGGTTTAAGCAAGCCAGTGCAGATTTTAACAATGGGTGCGCGTGAAACAGATATTCTAAATCTTGCAGCTTTATGTGCTCATAGAATTGAGAAATGCGGTAAGTAGAAGTTAATTTTATACATCGGCATATTAGCCTTTTTACATACTTTGTCACTGCTGTCCTGTGATACATAATCTATTGACTTGGCTTATAGTAAAATATATTATTCATCTGTCAATTATAGCAATAATTCAGGACGCAAATGGATTTAAAAGGAAAGAAATTAGTTGTAATCGGAGGAGCTGGACTTATTGGCTCCCATACAGTGGATCAATTGTTGCAAGAAGATATAAAGGAACTGATTGTTTACGATAATTTTGTTAGAGGCACGCACGAAAATATTGCTAATGCTACAAAAGACCCAAGAGTACGTGTTTTTGAAGTTGGTGGCGATATATGCCAAACCGATATATTGAATGAAGCTTTAAAAAATGCTGATGGAGTTTTTCATTTTGCCGCACTATGGCTTTTGCAATGTCATGATTTTCCAGAGTCGGCATTTAAAGTGAATATAGAAGGAACTTTTAACATTCTTAATGCTTGCGTAAAAAATAATGTAAAACGACTTGTTTATTCTTCTTCTGCTTCAGTTTATGGTGATGCGGAGAGAGAACCTATGGACGAGGAGCATCCATTTAACAATAAAACTTTTTATGGAGCTACAAAAATTGCAGGCGAAGCTATGGCTCGAGCTTATTATAATAGATATAAGCTTCCTTATGTGGGGCTGCGCTATATGAATGTTTATGGTCCAAGGCAAGATTATAAAGGCGCTTATATTGCTGTAATAATGAAAATGCTTGATAATATTAGTAAGGGGTTGCCACCGGTACTGTTCGGCGATGGATCTCAAGCGTATGATTTTGTCTATGTTAAAGACTGTGCGTTAGCTAATATTATGGCGATGAAAGCTGAAACTTTGGATCAGTTTTATAACGTAGGCACTGGGGTCAGAACAAGTTTAAAAGAGCTGGCGCAGATTGTTTTGGGATTAACTCAGTCAAAATTAGAAATATCCTATGAAGCTGGGGGCTTAACTTTTGTAAAAAACAGAATAGGTTGCCCTAAGAAAGCTAAAAAAGATTTGAATTTTACCTATAAGACTGATCTTAAAACGGGATTGCAAGAACTAATTAAGTGGCGTAACGAACATATGGATCAGGTTGAGCAAAGGAGGCTAAGTGTTGCCTAGTAACCAAGGTTTCAATATGTCTACAATACCTGACACAAAATTGGATAGTTTTTCAGAAAATGAAGTTAAGGCGATTAAATTATTAGCTCTTTGAGGAGTATTATTTACATGAATTCACAGAAAGAAACAAATTTTAGAAAAATTCCAATAGCGGTACCATCATTAGGTGACGAAGAGTGGCAAGCTATACGCGAACCATTAATGAGTGGTTGGCTCACTCAGGGGCCTAAAGTCGCTCAATTTGAGAAAAATTTTGCAGAAATGCATGAAGTAAAAAGCGCTCTAGCAGTAACTTCTTGCACTACTGGCCTGCACTTAGCTTTGGCAGCTATGGGTGTTGAAGAAGGTGATGAAGTTATAGTGCCAGCTTTTTCATGGGTTGCTACGGCGAATGTAGTACTATACTGCGGTGCAAAGCCAGTTTTCTGTGATGTAGATACTAGAACTTACAACATCATTCCTGAAGAAGTTGCTAAAAAAATCACACCTAAAACTAAGGCTATAATTCCTGTCCATCTGTTTGGATTATGCTCAGATATAGATGCTATTAAATCAGTTATTCCTGAAAATATAATGATTCTTGAAGATGCCGCTTGCGCTGCAGGAGCTTCTTATAAAAGCAGATTTGCAGGCTCTTTAGGTGATATGGGTGCCTTTTCTTTTCATCCACGCAAATCCATTACTACTGGGGAAGGGGGTATGGTTACTACAAATAATTCGAAGTTAGCCAATAGGTCTGAAATAATGAGAAATCATGGTGCAGAGATTTCAGAAGAAGTAAGGCATAATAGCTCTAAACCATATATACTGCCAGATTTTCATATGATGGGATTTAACTATAGAATGACGGACTTGCAAGCTGCGGTTGGTATAGTGCAATTAGAAAAATTGAACGGCTTTATTCAAGAGCGTCAAAAATGGGCAGATTATTATAAAGAACATCTACGAGATATAAAATGGTTGAGATTTCAAGAGGTGCCAAGTTACTGTACTCAACATGCTTGGCAAGCATTTGTATGCTATGTAGACCCAAAATTAGCGCCTTTACCAAGAAATCAAATAATGGATATTTTACAACAAAAAGGAATTGCTACCAGACCTGGTACACACGCTATCCATATGCTAGGATTTTATAGAAAAAAATATAATATAAAACCCGAAGATTTCCCTGGTGCGCAAGCTTGTGATGCTAATACGATGGCGATACCTCTGCATAATAAAATGACTAAAGAAGATTTCGATTATATAATTGAAGCCATTAAGAGTATTTAGTTATGTGTGGAATAGCTGGCATCCTAAATTTTGATAATCAACCAATTGCATTTAGTCAGTTAAAAGCTATGACAGACTCTATAAGCCATAGAGGACCTGATGGTGAAGGGCATTTTATTGATAGCGTTATAGCTTTGGGGCACAAAAGATTGGCTATCATTGATTTAAGTCCTGCTGGACATCAACCAATGCAAACTCGTGATGGCAGGTTCACTATTAGCTATAATGGTGAAATTTATAATTTTAAAGAATTGCGTATTAAGCTTGAATCTAAAGGTTATCAGTTTCATTCCAATACAGATACTGAGGTAGTTCTAAATGCATATGTAGAGTGGGGTGATAAGTGCCTAGAAAAATTTAATGGCATGTTTGCTTTTTCTATTTGGGATGCAAAGGAAAAAAATCTTTTTTTAGCTAGGGATCGATATGGTGTAAAACCTCTTTACTACCACCATTCAAACGATGTTTTTGTCTTTGCTTCTGAAATTAAAGCGATTACAGCTTCTAAGCTATACTCTCCATCTTTAGACAAAGAAGGTCTAGTAGAGTATCTAACTTTCCAAAACTTCTTTACGGATAAGACTCTTTTTAACAACATTCATATGCTAATGCCTGGATATTTTGCAAGTATCGATATGAGTGGCAAACTAAAGAAAAAACAATATTGGGACTTCAATTTTTGCGGTAGTCAAAAAATCTCTGAAGCGGATGCGATTGAAGAGACCGATCGACTTTTTAGGCAAGCTGTCCAAAGACAACTTATTAGTGACGTTCCAGTAAATGCGTATCTTAGTGGCGGGATAGATTCTGGTGCTATAACTATGGTTGCAAGCAATCTTATGCCCCATATGCGTACATTTACCGTAGGTTTTGACCTTAGCTCTGCTAGTGGTCTAGAACTTTCATTTGATGAAAGAGCTAAGGCAGAGCATATTTCGTATTTGGCAAAAACAGAGCATTATGAAATGGTGCTAAAAGCTGGCGATATGGAAAGATGCATGGATAAATATGTATGGCATCTTGAAGAGCCGCGTGTTGGACAAAGTTATCCCAATTATTATGCTGCTAAGTTGGCCAGTAAATTTGGTAAAGTTGTATTATCTGGAGCTGGTGGAGATGAACTGTTTGGTGGTTATCCGTGGCGTTACTTTTATAGTGATAAATCTATAAGCTTTGATGAGTTTATTGATAAATACTATTTGAAATGGCAGCGACTTATTCCTAATAGCACACTAAAAGAATTATTAGCGCCAATCTGGAATGATGTAAAGCATGTTTGGACTCGTGACATATTTGCTGATGTATTTAAATCTATTAAGAAAAAGAAGTTAGATAAGGAAGAATGTGTTCACTACAGTTTATACTTAGAAGCCAAAACATTTTTACACGGGCTTTTGGTTGTGGAAGATAAGCTCAGTATGGCTCATGGTTTAGAAACGAGAGTACCATTTTTAGATAATGACCTTGTTGATTTCGCTCAGCGAATTCCAAATTCTCTAAAAATTGTTTCAAATATTGTTTCAAATGCTTTGAAGGTAAATGAAAATGATATTAAGAGTAGGCTTTTAGCAGCGAAAAATGGTAAGATGATATTAAGAAAAACCTTAGCTAAATACCTGGATGATCAGATTGTTAATGATAAGAAACAAGGTTTTTCATCTCCTGATGCCTCTTGGTTTAGAGGGGAGAGCATTGACTATGTGAAAAAGGTACTAAACACAAATCTATCTTTCTTTAATAACGATACTAAGCTAGATATTTTTAACCAGCATGTATCCGAAGAAAAAAATAATAGATTAGCAATATGGTCTATATTATATTTAACGAAAATTAATCGGATATTTTTTTAACAAGATGATTAATCATTCTCAACCATTCATCACCCCTAAACTAAATAGTAAAATTGGGAATCTCATTAAGAGAAAAGATTTTGTATCTGGGCAGATTGAAGAGCGCGTTAAAAAAATGTTTAGAGATAAGTTTAATCAGCGGAACATTTATTTTTTACAAAGTGGAACTCAAGCTTTATATGCTATATTAAAAGGGTTGAATTTATCTGAAGGAGATGAAGTTATTCTGCCTACATATGCATGTTCTACAATATATAATGCAGTTGTAAATGCCGGTTGTAAACCTGTGCTTTGCGATAGTAAGTATTGGCATGTCACTCCTGAATTAGTGAAGTCCAAGATATCCAATAAAACGAAAGTTATTCTTTTGGTAAGTTTATATGGGATGTATCTAGATTGTGCTGAATTTAGATTTCCAGGCGTGACTATTATTAATGATTTATGCCAATCCTTTGATATTTTAAGAAGCAAACATAGAGATTATGGTGATTTTATAATTTACTCCTTCCACCCAACAAAATTTATCAATGCAGGCGGCGGTGGAGCTGTTTCAATTTGTGATGAGTCAATCCAATTTAATAAAAACTTTATTAACAATAGTCTTAATTTATATCTTTCCAATTTAAATCTTCTAGTTTTGGAAGAGCAGCTTATCTACTATGAAAATATTATAAAAAAAAGACAAAGAATTGCAGAGTATTATAAATCCAAGATATCACCCAGGTTCACGAAATACATTAACGAAGCGAATAATTCATTCTTTCGCTTTCCGTTGGTACAAGATAAATATGATTTTGATGATGTACAAGCTAGGTTTTATGAAAATAATATTTTAGTCAAAAGAGGTGTAGATAGTCTTATACATAGAATAATTGGTGAATCTGATGAATTATATCCAAATGCTGTAAAAGCATTTCGCACTACTATTTCTATTCCAATTTATCCTTCGCTTAAATGGAAAGATGTAAAGCTAATTGGTAAAATTGCGGGTAGATTATTTAATGAGTAACGTAGAAGTTTCTTTTTTAGACAGTAGAGGAGAGCAAGAATACACAAATTTTTTAGAGAATAGTAATGGCGCTCTGTTTTATCATTCTATTAAATATAGAAATTTTTTAAGACTGATTCTACCAAGAGCTAAAGACATTTATCTCATAGCTAGGCAAAATAAAAAAATTGTAGGAGCATTGCCTGCATTTATAGTTGGATTAGATAATGGATATTCAATAATAAACTCTCTCCCATTTTTTGGAAGTCATGGAGGGGTGGTTCTTTCTGATAAATGTAGTAAAGGATATGATGTAAAGAGGTTATTAATCGATAGTTTATTTGAAGTCGCAAAAAAGGAAAGTTTTTTATCATTAACGATAGTAGATAACCCTTTTCAATCTCATAACTCTGATTATGAAACGATTTTTAATATGTCACCTTCTGATTATAGGATAAGTCAAGTAACGGATATGTCCGTTACTTCATTCGATAATATTCATGAAGAATTGATGAATAAATTTCATTCTAAGACCAGAAATATTGTTAGGAAAGCCCAGAAAGGAGATTTTATAATAGAAAAGAATAGCAGTTTAAATGCCTTCAAGAAGCTTTTTGAAATACATTATGATAATATGATGGCTAATAATGGCAAATTTAAGCCTCTATTTGTATTTGAGGCGATGCATGTGATTTTTGAGCCAGAAATAGACTATAATATCTACTTTGCTTATAAGGGTACTGAAGTAGCTGCTGGGTTGCTTGTATTTTATTATAAAGATTATTGTGAGTATTTTACGCCTGTTATAGAGTCGAAATTTAGACATGAACAGCCACTATCAATTTTAATATTCAAAGCCATGGAAGATGCTATTTTAAAGAACGTTAAATACTGGAATTGGGGAGGTACTTGGCCAAAAGACCAAGATGGAGTGTATTTATTTAAAAGTAGATGGGGAACAAAAGAAAGTATGTACAATTATTATACTAAGATTGCTGATGAAAATTATATTGTTAGTAATAAGGAAAGTATTATTGATAGCACCCCATTTTTTTATTTATATAATTTTAGAAAATAACATGAAGAAAATTATAAGTACTGCAGATAAACTTGTATTGTTTATAGGAGGACCTAGGCACAAGGTTCTATCTTTGATTATTGAGGAAAAAATACCTATAGAACAAGTTTATTTTCCTGATAATGAGAATCCTAGGTTAGATGTCACAAAGGAAATATGCTTGCAAAACAAAATACCCACTAAAAAAATTAAAAAGAGCGAGATACATGGTGAAATCCCAGATGTATATAATAAAGTATGTTTATCTCTTGGATTTCCTTATTTGTTTCCAAAATCATTTTTAAACCAGACGAGATTTGTTATAAACGTTCATGGCACATTACTGCCTAAGTATAGAGGCGCGAGCACTTTAAATTGGGCGATCGAAAACGGTGATAAAGAAAGTGGAGTGACTGTTCATTTTGTTGATGAGGGATGTGATACTGGCGATATAATATTGCAAAAATCTTTTCCACTAAGTGTTTTTGAAACTGGAAAGTCACTTTATAGAAAAACTTTAGAATTTGAACCTCATGTTGTTTTAGAAGCCTTGAAAGCTTTGTATGATGGAAGCTATAATCTTACTTCACAAAAGGGTCTTGAATCCCAATGTTATCCAAATCGTAAGCCGCACCATTCTGAGCTTGATCAGACACAACCTTTATCATTGCTATATAATAAAATACGCGCTGCCGATCCAATAGATTACCCAGCATATTTTTATATTAATGGAGAAAAGGTTTGTATAAAAATCTGGCGAGAAACTAAAGCGATAGAGGATCAAGACTTGATATAGCTAAATATGCTAAATACATATAAATTTATAAAATTATTTTTTTACAATCTTAATAAGCGTGAGAAAATACTTTTAATTGTGCTGCTTTTATCAATACCTTTTATAAATATTATCAGGATTCTTAAGTTTGCACTTAATTCAAAATCAGTGTTTTTTATTGGTAGTAATTATTATTCTTTTTACTACTTAGCCGAAGCTCTGCGTAAACGAGGCTTTAAAGCTTATTCTTTACGAAATACTAACCACCTTCAATTTACACCATTAGCACATATAACAATTAAACAAAATATCACTGAACAACTAATGACAATGCTATACATTGCTTTATCTTTTAGAATGGTTCATTTTTACGGATACTTTTCAATGATCTCTTCTCATGTTTCAAAATTTGAACTAATGTTTTACAAACTATGTAAAATGAAAATAGGTTATACCCCTACAGGTTGTTTAGATGGTTCATTACAATCAGAAATTTATGAGTTATCGAGAGGTCTATGTAATAAGTGTATGTGGCAAAATAGACCAGAAGTCTGTGCAGATACCGCAAATAAACTAAAGATAGAGCAAATAAGACAATATTGTGATTTATATTCTTTTGAAAACGACTGGCCAACATCTCTGCGTCAAACAGACATAGGTTTCTCTTTGCCACTCACTGCGACAATAAATTCTGACTTGCACGATCCTCAAAAAATTAATGTACCCGATGAATATAAAATAAATGCGGAAAACAAAATCCTTATTTTTACTGCTTTTGGTAATGAAAATATTAGAGCGAACGAAGAAAGAGATATAAAAGGGAAAAAATTTATAAAAGAAGCAATAGATAAATTAATTGCAGAAGGCTATCCAATCAAATATGTGCATACTACTAATACACCATCGCAAGATATGAAGTATCTACAAGTGCAGGCGGATATTATAGTCGACCAACTTAACTACGGATCTATAGGTGCATTTGCACGTGAGGGTATGATGCTAGGCAAACCAGTCATTTGTCATGTTGCAGAGCAGATCCGCTCTTATAATGATGCTATGAGAGAATGTCCAGCAATCGATGCAACTGAAGAAACTATATACGAGGTGCTGAAGAAAGTTGTTGAGATGACAAAAGAAGAAAGGATTGAGATGGGTAAGAATTCAAGAAAATGGATGTTGAAATGGTATGACTCAGATGTCTGCGCTGCTCGTTTTGAAAAAGTATACGATCGTTTAATGAAAGGATTGCCTCCTTATGATAAATCAGAGAGCTACTGATATGAATAAGATATGCGCAATTCATCAACCTAATTTTTTTCCATGGCTAGGATATTTTGATAAAATAAAGCAAGTTGATGAATTTGTTTTTTTAGACGAAGTGCTAATTGTAAAAACAGGAAGTTCTTGGGTGAATAGAGTAAAGGTTAATTGCAATGGTACAGCTAAATGGATTACTTGTCCTATTAAAAGAGTATCTGGTACGCAGAAAATAAGCGAAGTAGAATTTGTTGATATTGCATGGAAGGAAGATTTTATTAGAGTTCTTGATAACTATTATAGAAAACACCATAATTTTTATAATGGCATAAAAATTATAAAAGAAATTATTTATTCGCATAACTCATTAAAGCTTGCTGAATTTAATGTGCATTGCATCAAGGCATTAGTTAATTATTTAGGCATTAAAGCAAATTTTATACTGCAATCTGACTTGAATGCTGATTCTAGCTCGACTCAGCTTCTGATCGATTTAACTAAGGCGGTCAACTGTAATGCTTACTTATGCGGTGGTGGGGCATCTGGTTATCAGGAGGATGGCTTATTTGCCAAAGCTGGAGTCAAGCTAATATACCAAGATTACGAACCTAAGCCTTATGGAGATCCTTTGAAATTTATACCAGGATTATCTATTGTAGATTTTTTAATGAGTGAACATGCCTAACTTAAAAATTTATTGCTTTATGAGTGATCCTGCCTATGCAAGAGCTATAGGAAATTTAAACATAAATAAAAAAGACTTGGAATTTATACCTTGCGCTAGTCTAAAAATATTAGAAACAAAATTTAAGTCAGAAGCTAATAATATAATATTATCCTTTGGTTTGGGAGAGATAATTCCTAAATCTATCCTTGATGGTACAAAGCTCGCCATTAATATACATGGAGCATCGCCATCTTACCCAGGAAGAGATCCGCATCACTGGGCAGCGTACGATGCCGTAAAGGAATATGGTGCTGTTGCTCATATTATGGAAGCCAAAGTGGACTCTGGCTCAATTATAGATATTGAATTAGTACCAGTTGAGCAGTCTTCGCCACAAAACTTACTAAATATTGCTAATGAATCTGGATTTAAAATTTTAGATCGCCTTATAGCAAAGATTTGTAATGATGATACTAATTTCACTCCTTTGCCCATATCATGGGATGGGGTTAAAAGAAAGCGCAGTGATTTAATGGAGCAATCTAGGATTGACCCATATATATCATTAATTGAGTTGGATAAAAAGTTTATGGCGTTCCAAGATGGCATAGACCATAAAAACTTGTATGTAGATTTATATAATTATCGATTCAGATTCGAAAAAATACTAGATCAAGTTAAGTGCGATGATGATTTAAGCCTTAAAAAATATGGAGAATATTTATCTAAAATAAAGAGCCACTACAGTTTTATTCAGTATGATCAAGCTTTTGAGGCAACTGAACCTAATGTCATATGGCGGCATGATATAGATGCTTCGGTTCATCAAGCTTATGAGCTAGCGAAGATAGAAAATAGGCTGGGAATAAAAGCGACCTACTTTGTTATGTTACATAGTTGGTTTTACGATATTAGAGAAAAAGAAGTAAATACTTTATTAAAAAATATTAAGGATCTTGGGCATACAATAGGTTTACATTTCGACTTTGAATATATACCAAGTGGTGCAATTGATGATGAAGCAAGTTTTCTAAAGGCTTTGAAGCATCAGAAGGAAGAATTAGAATTGATATTAGGGTTTGGCATAAATTTCTTCAGTTTTCATAATCCAACTACTATTAGTGATGAATTACGCTCTAAGCTGACTGAATATAAATATGAAGATATGATCAACGTTTATCATGAAAAATTTATTAATGAATATAAATATTGTTCGGATTCAAATGGTTTATGGCGTTTTGATAAGTTGAGTGATCTAATAGATCCAAAAAAATATCCTAAGCTTCATGTGCTTACTCACCCAGAGTGGTGGACTGAAAATCCTATGACTCCTAGGCAAAAAATAGTCAGGATTCTTAATGGCCGTACTAAAGCAATATTAAAACAATATGATACTGTTTTGGCAAATAGTGGTAGACCTAATTTTTAATACAAATTATTTGGCATAACCTCTAGACTAAATACTAGCTTGGCGTTTGCTCGGCTCTGTTTTAGGGTGTAAAATACTCTTGCGAGTTGCTAGGTATATTGAGCTTGCCAGAATAATTGCAGTACCTATCATGGTGTTAATACCAATTATTTCTCCAAATAGGAAATAACCTAGCATTGTCGAGAATATTAGGCGAGTATAGTCAATTGCCAAAAGGTTACTCATTTTGGTTTTAGTATATGCCCAAACCAAGCAAAAATGCCCTGCGCATGCAAAGAAAGACATGGTTAGTAGCATTGAGAGTTCTTGAAGGTTTACCATCCTTCCATACTGAAATAAAAATGGTAAAGATAAAGTGAAGATAATGACATTCCCATAAAATACAATTATTGCTGGGTGTTGATTATCGTTTGTTAACTTTTTCGCCATTACATTTGCAGCTGCCCAACAGAAGCAGCTAAATAATGCAGCGAAAGCATATAAATTATACTCTTCGCTATGTGGGTTCATAACTATGTAAGCGCCGCTAAACCCAATTAACAAAGCAGTCCAGCGTTTTCTATCTAATCTATCCTTAAGGAAAATTATAGCAAGAACAGCTGAAAGTAGAGGGGTAACAAAGCTTAATGCAACTGTTTCTCCAATTTTCATATTATGAATTGCTACTGTCCAAGCTGGAATACTGATGAAATCAACAAAACCTTTTAAGTAATTAGTCTTTGAAAAACTAGGAAGCCTCTCTTTGGTGGAAAGGTAAAGAACTACTGGTAGCACTAGCATCATACATAAAAAGCTTCTATATGATACTAACACCATGGGATCAAAAATCTTAGTCAAAGGTCTAATAGATGCATTCACGCATGCAAAGCAAAAACAGGTAAGCAACATGATAGCTATACCCTGAAGTTCCTTGTTGTTTTTAAACTTATTTAACATAATTGATTTCTTGTTTTTCGTCATTATACTCGATTTTCAAGATAAAGTATAACCTAAAAGCAGATGTTAGAAGTACAAAAATTCATATCTTCTCTCCCAGAAAATGTTAAAAATCAATACAATGCAAAAGTTCGGAATCTTGAAAATCTTTCTAAAAGAACCCCTATAACTGAGCCGGTTCAAGAATTGATAACCCGTGAAATCGCAGCTTTTAAAAGGATAGTTGCAGAATATCATGATAAAGCTACTTCCAGTACAGCGTTGGGCCAATCTGATGATTTTTCTAATTATCTTGGAGCTATAGATCCCGCTAAATATAGGCTAAATGATACTGTATTTAATGAAGTTAGAGAGTACGCCGACAATATATTAAGTACGCTTATGGATTCCAAATTTGGTAAGCTGATTGTAATCAAAATTGGAAATATAATGCTTCGGACAAACGATTTTTCAGATAAAATAAGATTTATAGGTAAGGTTGAAGAATCTGAATTAGGATTATCAAAAGAAAGTTTATTGTATTTTATTGATATTGCTGCTTGTAACTTTGAATATTTTGATTACTCCAAATGGGCGAAAGTATCTGATCAGGAACTAGAGCATCTCAGGATTGAAGCAAGTAAATTAAGTTTAGATATCTTGTATAAAGCCAAATCTTTTTGTGGCGAAATAACGCGGTCAGAATTTGATAAATTTAATAAAAAATTAAGCAAGAATAAAGCGGCAATGAAATGGTTGCCGCCAAAGAGAGTAGAAAGGTTGGCTCAAGAGGCGGGAGATTTGGAAATTGCTAGAGATAGTATTTACGATACCCTGTGCTATTATTTGGATCAAATTAAAAAAACGCAGCATAAAATTAGATCTGATGCACAGATCGTTGATCTTGATCAATTAAATAGAACGATTATCTATAGCGTTACACAAATAAAGATGATCATGCTCAATAACCCAGAGCATATGATGGGGATATTACAAGATAGTAGTGATGATTTTAAATATATTTTAAGCTCGTTATATTCGATGCTTCCAGATGCCGATGAACTTATACCTATATTTATACGACTAACAGCTAAAGTTATTGCTCAAGAGCAAAATTCCTTTGTAAAACAAGCTATGATGAGTTGTTTGAGGTCTTTTAATAATATCTCACGTTTCTTTCCTAGAGAAAATGAAGAAGATCTGTTATTTCTCAGTAAATTTATGCACGAGTTTTTCTTACCATTTGAATTGAAAAATATTAAGCCGCAATTGCTTGAGTATTTTTCTCAAAATACTCTTGTCATAAAGATGTTGCCGTTCTTTAAAGATAGGTCTTATAGGGATATTATAATCAATTTATATAATACAGACCAAACAAAACTTAAGTCCATATTCGATAGACAAACATTTGTATGTCTTAGTACTAATAGAGTTAGTGTTGGTATATTATTAGAATGGCCTAGTCATAAAATTAAAAGTATTGTGCCAATATTGGCTACAATAAAGAAGCCACAAGGTAACGATGTATATAAGTTATCGAGATTATTTAACGAAAACCAAGAAGACTTTCAGGTAAAATTAAATAGCACTGTAATTGAGGCTTTGCAATGTGGTTACTGTACTTTATCAGAAGCTTTGTCAGTAAACAATGAAGCGAGAAGGGCAGTTATTTTTTCTAATAGGGTAATGAAAGCATGTAGGTTGGAGTGCTTGAAAATACCAGATCTACTACTTTTAAATATCAATGATTTAAGAAAGTTAACAAGCCATAATGCAATATTGGCAATGGAAAAAGGCGGGGCTAATTTTCAGGAATTATTTAAGTTATTGAGAGATGATCCCGAAAAATTTAAATTCATTACTTCTGCTGATTCAGGCATGAAGTATGTTGAGGGCAAGAGCTTTGCAGATCAATGCCAACGTTATGAAAGCTCAAAATCATATAAAAGAATCAACAGCACTCCAGCTAAGGGTATGGTTAGATAGTTATATTTTTAGTTTTAATGAAACACCGTAAATGAAGGGTGAGTTATAAAAAAAAGAGCCAGCAATCATAGAGTTTTCTATGGCTTGGTTCTGGCTCTTTTTTCGTATGTGAAGTCTATTCAAAAGAACATGGATTTTCCATATCTATATATGGAAGCCATAATGTCATATCTGCAGAACTTGCAAAGTGAATGCCATTTAGTTCATGTACATCATGTTGTGGTAATAACTTGCTTTCTACATTCACTGGAAAATAAATTTCATTTATTTTTATGAACTCATTTGTGATCGGATTACCTTGTACGACAGAATAAAGAAACGATGTTTCTAAATCAAATGTATCTGGATTATCAGATTCAGTAGAAGAATAAAAACATACACCTCCTGCTGCTTGAAATTCATTGCTAGATTCTACATAAAAACGTTGGCTATTCAATTCAACGTATTTTTGTGATAGAGTTGCATCCCATTGGGTATAAAGTTTATTTGTATTCATAAATTTATCCATTTTATAGTTAATATAAGTTTATGACGTGTACTATACACTGGTTATGTTAAAGTTATGTTAGTTATGTTAAAGTTTTAGGATCTGCCCCCACCCAATCTAGCAACTACCTTCTCACGCCCTAATATAGGTAGTAAATTTTTAAGCTCAGGGCCATTGTCCATTCCTGTTAAAGCTAAGCGAATTGGCATGAACAAGTCCTTACCAGACCTACCAGTTTTAGATTTAATTGCCTGCACCCAAGTGTTCCAAGTGTCGTTATCCCATTCGCCAGAAGGGAGTAGGGTGCTTGTTGTTTTTGTGAATTCAGCATCTGTAATAACTGGGGTGAAATCTTCATTACAAATTTTCCACCATGTATCAACTTCTTTGATAGTTGTTAAATTCAATTTTACAGAACTCCAAAACTTCTCATCAATTTTTGGGTTGGTAAAATGTGGCTTTGCCATTTCGAATGGCATGTGGTGAATCAATTTTGAATTGATGCGTTGCAATTCTAGCAAATCATAGTTAGCAGGTGCTTTACCATATTTTTTCAAAGAAAATTCTTTGATTAATTCTTCGTGGCTTAATCTATATTCAAGTGGATCAGAGCTTCCTAATTTTGCTAAAAAGCTAAGGATTGCTAACGGATGAATACCAGCTTCACGAAGAGATGCGATATCAAACCCACCAAGGCGTTTTGATATTTCTCCTTCTTTAGTTTTTAACAATGATAAATGCGCGAAATTTGGTGGAGTTGCGCCCAAAGCCTCGAACATTTGAATGTGAACTGCGCTATTACTGATATGATCTTCTCCGCGAATAATATTAGTAATCTTCAAGTCTATATCATCAACAACTGAGGCAATAGCATAGGTCATTGAGCCATCGCCACGGATTAATATTGGATCGCTGATATTCTTAGGATCAAAATGCATATGCCCACGAATTCCATCTTCCCAGTTGATTTGTTTTTCGTTGACGAAAAATCTGTAATGAGGATTTTTCATTTGCGCTTTTTGCTCGTCAGTTAGCTTGAGTGCAGAACGATCATAAATAGGTGGGAGGTTTCTGCTGAGTAATGTTTTCTTTTTAACTTCCAATTCTTCAGCAGATTCGTTGCACGGATATAGTCTGCCTGAGCTAATGTATTTTTTCTTTGCAGCCTCATGAAGATCTACGCGTTTAGATTGATAATGGATTTCATCCCAAGTTAAACCTAGCCATTCCATATCACGCATTATAGCATCGACGTATTCTTGTTTAGATCTTTCTCTGTCTGTATCATCAATACGCAAAATAAACTTGCCATTATTAGCACGTGCAAATAGCCAGTTGATAAGACAAGTCCTAATGTTGCCTACGTGTAGATAGCCAGTTGGGCTTGGTGCAAACCTTGTAATTACGCTCATTCAATATCGCAAAAATTTATTATGTGAGCCTAATATATCAATAAAATCTTTACTTTTAAAGGTGAAATAAGCAGAATAGGGATATAAAAGTGGTAATTTTAGAATGAGAAAGCTTTTAGCGATTTGTTTGACGTTGTGTCTTATAGGGTGCGCTGCACCAAAGCGGTTAATTACACCGCCCGATAGGATGCCACCGCCAAGAGAGATTGGCAAAGTAAATGTAGCCCTTGCACTAGGTGGAGGTGGTAGTAAAGGATTTGTGCATCTTGGTGTACTAGAAGTCCTTGAAGAACATGGAATTCCAATCGATTTAATTACAGGTACTAGTGCAGGGAGTATTATAGGTGCTCTATATGCTAACTATGCTGATACAAAGTTAGTTAAAGAGAATGTTCTTCGCGTTAAGAGTTTGGATATTTTAGATGTCTCTTTCTTCGATACCTTACACTTTTTTATAGATGTAAGAGGGCCAGTTCAAGGGTTGTCGCTTGAAGAATTTATAGTTAAAAATGTAACAGTTATGAATATGGAAGATTTAAAAATTCCATTTGTTGCTGTAGCTACTGATCTTGAAAATGATAGGGCTGTAAGAATTTCCAGTGGGCCAGTTGCACTAGCGGTTAGAGCTTCAGCTTCTATTCCTCCAGTCTTTACACCTGTAAAAGAATACGGAATGTTTTTGGTCGATGGTGGTGTAGTAGAGCCAGTACCTGTTGCAACGGCAAAAGAATATAATCCAAAAGTTTTAATTTCTGTTGATATCAGTACGCCTGGTGATGATTTACCACTTAACAATATGTGGGATGTAACGAATAAATCTCTTTATGTAAGCTATTATGCGTTATCAAGAATGCAATCTACAAGTGCTGATATCAATATTCATCCAAACTTAAATGGGTTTGGAATGTTTGATGATAGCAAAAATGAAAAATTATATGAAATAGGTAGAGCTGAGACTATAAAGTTGATGCCTCAAATTTTAGAGGTTTTAAAGAAAAAAGGCATTAAACCTAAAAAGAGAAGTTTTAAATTGCTATAGCTTTCTAGCTTAAACTTTGTGGATGATATTAGTAACTACGCCCCAGATTACATTTTCAAGGCTGTTGGTAAGTTCGATAGATCTATATCTAGGGTTTTCTGGAGTTAAAAAGAATTTTTGATTTTTTTGTGTTAATCGTTTTACTGTCAGATCACCATCTATTGAAGCTATGACTATTTTGCCATTTTCTGGTTTTATACTTCTGTCTACTATCAATAGATCCCCATCATATATACCAGCATTCATCATTGCATCACCAGACATTCTTATAAAAAATGTTGATGTTGGGTTTTTTACTAAATGATTATTTAAATCTATTTTTTTTATTGAATCGTCATTTTGTGGCGATGTAGTACTTGACGATATGGTGCAATTGTAAAATGGAAAAGAAGGTGAGGGATTTATGTTGCCACTCTCTAAGAAATTTTTCACTTGATCTAGGTAGTTTGCTGGTATTCTTACAACCTTTGTAGGTGAGTTGTATAAAGATTTTCTCCCAGCTCCTGCTCTTTTTCCGCCCCTCATATAATCTATTTTGAAATAGTTACATATTCAAATATCCCATGAAAAAATGGTAAAGTCAATAGTTTAAAGACTATTGTGTCGAAAAGCAGGATGATATATTTTATACTGAGATGAAATTTTAATCGATCATGCCCTATATTTTTAGCCTCTATTTAGCTCGTCAATTCTTGTATTATTTCTTTGCAATACTATTGGTTGTAGCCTCAATAATACTACTGTTTGATGTAATAGAGCTGATGAGAATAATGCATTCTAAAGCAGTTTCTTTGAGTGCAATTTTCCAGATGGCGATGCTCGAGAATTTATATCATGTCCAGAGAGTGATGCCATTTATAGCTTTAATAGCATCTGTCATGGTTTATTCCAAAATGACAAAAACTAATGAATTGATTGTTGCTAGGTCTATTGGCCTTTCTTCTTGGCAATTCATTTCTCCAGCATTAATTGCTATATTTTTATTTGGAGTGATTAATGTAACCATTCTCAATCCTGTAACCGTATACCTACTTACTAAGTATGAAAAGATAGAAGCATTGCACTTGAAGGGGCATGCCAGCTTACTTGCATTATCACCAACTGGTTTATGGATAAGACAAATAGATATTCATGACCAAGAAAGCATACTTCATGCTTTGAGAGTTTCTCAAGATGAGCAAGAAATATTCGATATTACGTTTTATATGATCGACAACCAAGGTAAATTTCAAAAGCGTATAGATGCTGAAAGAGCTAGGCTAAAAGAAGGATATTGGGAAGTGAATAATGCGATTGTAACTAGAGAAAAACACGAAATTACAAAATATGACAATCTGAATATCCTAACAAACCTATCGTTCAAGCAAATTCAAGAAAGTGTTATACCACCAGAGACAATTTCTTTTTGGAAGCTGCCGAGATTTATAGATATTGCTGAGCAATCTGGTCTTTCAGCCATAAAACACAGGCTGTATTTATATAAAATTTTTATATCTCCAATATTTATAATATCTATGGTTTTGATAGGTGCAGCATTTGCTATGTCATTACCTAGAACTGGTAGAGTAGGTAAGCAAATGATGTTAGGAGTGATGGTGGGCTTTTTTATATATTTTTTATCAGATATGATATTTGCGTTCGGGCTAGCTAGTAAAATGCCTATGATCCTAGCTGCGTTTTCACCAACCGCACTTTGCTTAATGTTGGGTATATATCTCCAGCTACATATGGAAGATTCTTGAGAATCGCTTTTAATGTTTGTTTTTTTGACATTTTTTAAGTTTTGATTTAATAATATCGATCTAACTTTTAAGGGTATTAATAATGTCTAGAATACAAAGCATTGCACATGGAAACGGTCTTTTTAGTCTAAGGCTTGATGATGGCTCAGTTTTTCACATGGATGAAGGTGATGATCATAATAAATGTGATGAAGCTTGGTTTGGAAATGATGAGGAAGAAGAGGGGCTAGATATAAAGTACATCAGCTATGATAAAGCTGTTGTGACAATAGAATTTCAAGATGATTCAATTCCTGTGTATATTTCAGTGCTACCAGATGGTAATTACGAATCTTGCCAAATAGATTATCTAAATGAAACTAACTCTGGCTGTAAAACTATTCAAAAAAATTCTGGTAATGCTGAATTTTTAGACTTTTTCATTAATAGTAAAGCATATGCATTAGGTGGATGTAGCCTTCTTGTTGAACATAAAGGATGCGCAGATTTTGTATACTAAAGTATTAATAAATTAGAAAAAGAGATGAATAATTAAGCATATTCATCTCTTTTTAATATCGAATTCTAATGTCCTTGGGGATTATCAACCCAAGCGATATTTCCGTCCTTACGATAGTAAACTTGGTTAATTCTGCCAGTTTTAGAATTGATGAACATAAGTGCTGGAACATCTAATAAATCCATTTTCATCACAGCATCACCAACTGTTAGTTTTTCTATTTTAATTTCCATCTCAGCGATAATAGCTGGGGCTTCTTGTTTGTGTGCAGCATCTTCACCATCGGCAAACGGTGACATAATGTATTTTGTAGCATCATAAAACGCGAGGCGCGCTTCTTTATCTTTTTGATGTTCTCTTATGCGGCTTTTGTATCTTCTTAATTGTTTTTCAATTTTAGCAAGTGCAGAATCGAAGCTTCTATAAGCGTCAGAATCTTGACCATTTCCTTTTATAACAACTCCTGTACCAGTCCCTTCGTTAACCACAATTTCTGTTGTGAATAGATGATGCCTGTCTTTTGAGACGGAAACGTTAGCATTCACCGCATTTTCAAAGTATTTTGTTACATTGGTTTGGATGGCGCCTTCGATATGGGTACGAAATGCTTCGCCTAAATCCATGTGTTGTCCTGATACTGTTATCTTCATTTTATTCTCCTAATACATACCTAAAGTAAGATAATAAAAAATTACACAATGTCACGCAATTTGTTTAAGTATTTCTTTGGGTTGACCAACTTTTGTAATCTTTCCTTCTTGAATTATAGCTACTCTGTGGCTCATTGCATTGATTACAGCTAAATCATGACTTATTAAAATATAAGATAGTTCATATTTTTTCTGGAGATCTGATAATAATTTTAAAACAGATTTCTGAATTGCTTTATCTAGAGCTGAAGTAGGCTCATCTAAAATGAGGAGCTTTGGATTTAAAACCAGCGCGCGTGCTATTGCCACTCTTTGTCTTTGGCCGCCAGACAATTCATGCGGGTATCTAGTGGCAAGGTTAATTGGAAGTTCAACGTCTTTTAAAGCATTTTTGACTGCAACATCAAGCTCATTTTCATTATATACTTTTTGAGCAATAGGTCCTTCTGATATTATTTCTTCAACGGTCATTCTAGGGTTTAAAGAATCAAAAGGGTCTTGAAATACGATCTGTATTTCTTTTCTTAATGGATTGAGCCTTTTACCTTTCCATAAATCAATTCTATTACCATCAAAAGTTATCTCTCCTTTTGAGCGTATTAATCTTAGAATAGACATTGCTAACGTGGTTTTACCAGAGCCGCTTCCGCCTATAATTCCAAGGGTTTCCCCTTTTTTTAGATCTAGATTTATATCAAATAAAATTTGTTTATCGAATTTACTAGAACCAAAAAGACCTATACTGCTTTTAGCTATGACAGAAAGATTTTTCACATCCAAAATAGACGCAGCATTCTTTCCAATTTTTACAACATTTCGTTCGGGTTCTGATTCGATAAGGAATTTTGTATATTGGTGTTTTGGATGTTGGAATACTTCATCTACTGTTCCTTGTTCTATAATTTTTCCTTGCTTCATTACGCATAGGTAATCTGCATTTTTTCGAACTATAGATAGATCATGTGTTATAAGAAGCATTGACACTTTACATTCCGCTTGAATCTTTTTTAAAAGATCCATTATTTGTTTTGCGACTAGTGCATCTATTGCGGTTGTCGGTTCATCAGCTATTATTAGGTCTGGGTTATTGGCGATGGCGATTGCAATCATTATTCTTTGACGCTGCCCACCACTAAGCTGATGAGGGTATAAATCTAATTTATCTTTGAATTGTGGCATCTCTACCAATGAAAGCAATTCCTTAACTCTTTGCCAAATTGATGCTTTTGGAATGTATGAGTTATGAAGAGAGATAGATTCAAAAATTTGCTCTCCAATAGTGTGCAAAGGATTAAGAGCAGTCATTGGTTCTTGGAATATCATTCCAACTTTATTGCCACGAACTTTTAAAAGTTCTTCATTTGTTAGTTGAAGTAAATCTGTATCGCCGAGTAATATCTTACCAGAGATTTTTACTTTATTTTCAGGTAACAACTTTGTAATCGATAATCCTGTTATAGTTTTACCAGAGCCGCTTTCTCCTACCAAAGCAACTGTTTGTCCTTTCGGGATAGTAAAAGATATTTTATTTACAATTTTTTTATAAGAGCCATCGGGATTGCAGAATTCGATGGACACATTTTTTAATTCTATTCCGCTGATTTTGCCCACCATGATTCCCTACCTATTGAGTATGTTGGTCTTATTTTTGGAATGTCAAATTTGTTCCAATAAAGAAGTCTGTAACTACTAGAATACATTTGTGGTATGCTATAAAAGCCCCAAAGCAAAACTCTATCCAATGCTTTGGAATGTGCAATTACCTCTTCTTCAGTTGCAGAATTTATTAGCCCTTGGATTAGATCGTCAACAATCTGGCTGTGTAACCCTGACAGGTTGAATCCGCCGGTGACATCTGCAGATGAGTGCCACAGTTGTTTTTGGTTGCTTCCAGGAACGCTCAGTGCAGTAAAAGCAAATGGCACTAAGTCAAAATCAAAAGTTTTACTCCTATCCATAAATTGTGCGCTATCTACCTGCCTCAGTTGCAATGTTATTCCGATCTTTTTTAGGTTGTTTTTGAAAGCTAGAAACAACCTTTCGTGAGCAGAAGATACGTAGAACACTTCCATTATTACGGGTTTTTTAGTATATGGGCTGACCATATTTCCATTTACCAATTTATATCCAGAATCAAATAATAACTTCTTAGCAATTTTTAGATTTTCTCTGTTTCTAATAGGATCAGCGCCAGTTTTGGGCATTTTAAATTCTGTGGTAAATATATGTTCAGGTAGCTCATGTTTGTATTTTTCTAATATCTTTAGCTCTTTGCCTGTTGGTAAGCCAGTGGCTTTAAAATGAGTGTTATCAAAATAACTTTCGGTTCTTTTATACAGGCTATAAAATAAGTTTTTATTCATCCAATCATAATCAAAAGCAAGAGTGAGAGCTTGTCTGAAGTTTATATCTTTGCCATCATCTCTTCTCATGTTTATATAAGTTGTTTGAAGATTGGCTGGAACTTTGTGATCGACTGTTTCTTTGATTAAACGACCATCTTTTACAGCTTTAATATTGTAACTCGTTGCCCATACTCTGGATATATTTTCTTCTCGAAGATCATACCCTCCAGCCTTAAAAGCTTCCACTGCAACTACTGGGTCACGATATGATTCGTATCTAATTTCATCAAAATTATACATTCCTTTATTGACTGGTATATTTTGTGCCCAATAATTTTTTACTCTTTCGTATACTATGTACTTATTAAATTCATATTGTTTTATTTTATAAGGACCACTACCAAGAATTGGTGAGTGATCAAATTTATCAAACTCTTTATCTTTAAAAAATTTCTTAGGTAGTACGTATAAACTCTCGCCTATTAAAGGAATTATAAGAGGGTTTCTAGGGTTGTTAATATGGAACTTGACTGCATGTTCTGATATTGCTTCAGCTCGTTCAACATCTTGGTAAATTACTTTGTAATTTGGATCGCCTTTTTCTTTTAACATATTGAGCGAAAACACTACATCTTCTGGTGTTATTTTAGTCCCATCATGCCACTTTGCCTCTGGTCTAAGATAAAAGACAACCCATTCTTTTGAGTGTGGGTATTCAATCGCTTCTGCTAAATGCCCATATGATGAATATGGCTCATCTCCAGCTGAGCTTAACAAAGTTTCGTGTGTCAACCATAGCTCTGGAGCTTTATTACCCTTTAATATATAATCATTTAGGCAGTCAAACCCAGCTGGGTAATGCAACCTTAGTTCCCCACCTTTTGGAGCATCGGGGTTTGAATATTCATAGTGAGTGAAGTCTTTTTTGTATTTTAGCCCACCAAATATTGCATATCCATGGGTTTTTATAGTGTGATTTTCAGCGTAAGCAGAGCATGTAAAAGACGAAAATACAGATGAAAATAGCGCCATAAACGAAATATAAACCCAGCCTTTTATAGACTGGAGCATCGTTTTTGAGGGAATGATACTGCTATCTTTCATTCTTATGCTTTTATAAACTTACCTATAAAATATATACTGATAGAAGTTAAACTTGCCTAGCAAATTTATTAACGCTATCCTGATAATACATAAATATTTTATGCATCTGGTAGATATGGTTAAAATTTTGAAGTCGTTGGTTATATCAATAGCATTTGCAAATTTTGCAATTGCCCAACAAATTGAACTCCCTAAAGTTCCAGTTTCTGCTGATGATGCCAAGTCTTCTGAGGCGAAGAATCTTAACCCATATAAAGACGATAAACTAATGGTTATTGGAACTGGTGCGGTAACAGGAGTTTATTATCCTGCTGGTGGTGCCATTTGTAGATTGATAAATAAAGAGCGTAAAACCCTTGGTACTAGATGTGCTGTAGAATCAACACCTGGTTCAATATACAACTTAAACGCATTGAAAAATGCAGAAGTTGATTTTGCAATAGTGCAATCGGATTGGCAAGAACACGCATATAATGGTACTGGTCAATTCGTGAAATCTGGTAGATTTGATAAGCTGAGACATTTGTTTTCTCTGCATACAGAGGCTTTTACTGTGATTGTTCAGAAGAAGTCGGATATACAAAAGTTTGATGATATCAAAGGTAGAATAGTCAATATCGGCAATGAAGGTTCTGGTGTGAGAGCTACTATGGAAGAGTTGATGACAGCTAAGGGCTGGACAAAAAACGATTTTAAAAGCCTTTCAGAATTAAAGCCAGCGGAACAAGCCAAGGCTCTGTGTGATGGAAAAATAGATGTTATGATATTAGCTACTGGTCATCCCAACGGAGCTGTGCAAGAAGTTGTAAGTATGTGTGAAACACGAATCATTAATGTTGATGGCGAACAAATTGCAAATTTTGTACAAAGTAACCCTGAATTTTCTATGACAGTAATACCTGGCGGGGTTTATAACGGAAACCCAAATGACATTACAACATTTGGTGTTAAAGCTACGGTTGTTTCAACGACTGATACTAGCGAGCAAATGGCATATAATATGACCAAGGTTGTGTTTGACAATTTAGAAGCCTTTAAAGCTCTTCATCCAGTGTTCTCTCAATTGTCTGCTGAAAAAATGGTGAGTGAAGGTAAGACAGCACCAATCCATCCTGGCGCAGAAAAATACTTGAAAGAAAAAGGATTGTTGAAATAACAATGAATTCTAAATTTCAAAAGATCGGCTGTATATCTGACTTTTCTTCAAAAGTTGCTACCGAATCTTTTAACAAGTTGATGAAGCGATATAAATTCATTGATGTAAATAGTTTGGATGTAGATTGCGATGCATTGGTAGTTCTGGGTGGTGATGGCATGATGCTAAAAGTTCTGCATCGTTTTCTTGAAAAAAATATTCCTATCTATGGTATGAATCGTGGTTCTGTAGGATTTTTGATGAATCCGTATAATGAAGAAGATTTGATTGATAGAATAGAAAATGCTGCAAGCTTCACTTTACATCCCTTAGAGATGAAGGTGACAACTGGTTCTGGAGAGAAGCATAAAGCCCTTGCTATAAATGAAGTATCGTTACTTAGGGAAACAAATCAAGCCGCCAAAATTAAGATCATTATTGATGGCGAAGAGCGCTTAGATTCTTTAGTTTGTGATGGTATACTGGTTTCTACACCTGCTGGAAGCACAGCTTATAATTATGCTGCAAATGGCCCAATTGTACCTCTTAACTCGAATATTCTACCACTTACCCCTATAAGTCCTTTTAGGCCTAGAAGATGGCGTGGTGCCCTGCTTTCTAATCATAATAAAATTCATTTTGAAATTATGACCCCAGAAAAGAGGCCAGTCAGTGCGGTGGCAGATTTTACCGAATTTAGAGATGTTCATTCTGTTGAAGTCCAAGAGCGAAAAGATATAAAGCTAAATTTGCTCTTTGATAAGAAAAACAGTATAGCTGAAAGAATAATAAAAGAGCAGTTTTTACCTTAGTATCTCTACATAACTCCAAATACTTCTTTCATTAAAACAATTACCACTTCTATCATAATTAGCGCTATAATTACCATCTCTAGACGAGAAGTGTGAATATGCTGAAGTTCATTAGATAATACCCCATAAAGTTCATGCAATACTTCAAGGCGCTTATTTAATACGCTTAAACGAAACTCAATATCCATGAAGTTTACAGCCATTTCATAATATGGTTCGTATTTAGGACGACGCCAGAAGAATTCTGGTGTATCCAAGATAGTGCTATGTAGATTGATCGAATTTCTTTCTTCTAATAACTCACCAATTTTAATGGCCAAAGTTTTTCTGGAATATTGAATCTTGCCAGTTCTAATTATTTCTTTTGGAATGTGTTTATTTGTTTCGATTGATTTATCAACTGAGTTTTCAAAAAAACTTAACTTTACTGATTGCGATAAGCCATATGAAAGAGACAGCTTAAGATATGGATCGTCTTCATGTAGCGTAATTAGATCAGATTCCTCATCAATTAGTGTATCTTCTTCGGTAACATCATCCTGATATTTGCACGAATCAGCGATATACGGTTCTAATGGTTGCGTAAGGAATGGAGTTAGACTTTTTAGAATGTCTAATTCTCTATTTTGATCGAGTCCCCAGAATGTAACGCAGCCATAGCTAAAAACAAACAGGTAGTTAGGCGTTGATTCATCTACAGTTCCGAGCTTTACTAATAGTACTTCTGGTTCATGTAACTTTGTTGCGCAACCCTGTATACTAAAAAATTCAGAAACTTTTTTTAAATCGTAACTGTCACCGCAACAATAATATCCGCATCTCATAAAAATATCCAATTTTAGCTATTATGCCGTATAAGCACCAAGCATCCAAGCATTTTTTTGATGAACCGTCATTCGTTCAATCATCATGTCCATAGTTACCAAGTCACCATTTGACTCAGAAATTTTTGCACATGTACTTAAAACCTTTACTATGCTGTGTTGATCGGCGGTTAGTTCTTTAACCATTTTTTGCCACGTAGCTTTTTCATCGCCGTCTTTGATATGGCATTTTTTATCAAAAATTTTAAATGTAGCAGGCACCTTATCCCCTAAAGCCCTAATTCTTTCAGCAACAGTATCTATTGCTTCGGCTAAATCTTCGTACTGTGATTGAAAGGTTTTATGTAAATCACCGAAATTAGCGCCAGTCACATTCCAGTGATAGTTTTGAGTTTTAATATATAGCGCATAAGTATCAGCCAACACATGATTCAAATGTTCGATAACTTTTTTATTTTTCATAAATGCCACAATAAATTGCCTGTTACTCTAATCATAACAAGGTTTTTACATATTTTGCAACTGTGGGTGATATAAATTAGATGAACGCAAAACAATCAAACTTAGTGTTTACTCACTGAAATTAAAAAGATACAATAAAAGTTGTATATGAGAGAGAGAGTGATGTTGGCTGAGTATGTGGAAAATGAAGGAAGCAACTTTGGAAAATCAGTAAAAGGTCTGAAATGGTCAGTCTTAGATCCTGATGAGAGAGTTGTATTAACTTTAACCCAAAAATTAGGAATACCTGAGCTGCTTGCTAGGGTTTTGGCTAACCGTCAAGTTACCAAGCCCGAAGATGCTAAAAAATTTTTAGACCCAAAAGTTAGAGATTTGCTGCCTGATCCGTTTCTTTTAAAAGATATGGAAAAAGCTGCCGAACGTCTTGCTGAAGCAGTTATAAATAAAGAGAAGATAACAATATTTGGTGATTATGATGTTGATGGAGCCACATCTTCTGCGCTACTGAAGCGTTTTTTTAGAGACGTTGGGTTGGATGCAGGAATATATATTCCTAATAGAATTCTTGAAGGATATGGCCCCAATCTTGAAGCTTTAAAGAAGCTCAAAGACGAAGGTAACTCTTTGGTGATTACAGTTGATTGTGGGATAGTATCTTTTGAGCCAATCAAAGGCGCTAAAGAATATGGATTAGATATAATTGTTTTAGATCACCACTTAAGCACAGATGAAATGCCAGATGCCTATGCTATAGTGAACCCAAATAGATTTGACGAAGAGTTCGATTTCAAGTCTCTTGCAGCTGTTGGAGTAGCCTTTTTAACTGTTGTTGCAATTAGAGCAGAGCTAAGAGATAAGGGGTATTTCAAAGACAAAGCCGAGCCAAATCTACTAGACTATTTAGATTTAGTTGCTTTGGGTACAGTTTGTGATGTTATGCAACTAAATAATATTAATCGTGCCTTTGTTGCTCAAGGTTTGAAATTAATTAATCAAAGAAAAAATTTAGGAATTGCTACACTTTCAAATGTTGCAAGGCTTGAAGTTGTGCCTCAAAGCTATCATTTGGGTTTTGTTCTTGGTCCTAGGATAAATGCTGGCGGCAGAGTAGGAGAGGGGCTGTTAGGTGCGCAGTTGCTATCAACTCAAGATCCTATGGAAGCTTTTTCTATTGCGACTAAACTTGAGCAACTCAATGATGAAAGACGCTCTGTAGAAGCATTAATTTTAGAAGAAGCTATTCAAGAAGTAGAGAAAAAAGAATTGTATAAAAACTCTTTAGTTGTTGTGACTGGGGAAAATTGGCATCAAGGTATCCTTGGAATTTTAGCTAGTAGAATAAAAGAAAAATACAACCGACCTGCGGCTGTAATTTCTTTTGTAGATGGAGTAGGGAAAGGTTCTGCTAGGTCTATTACAGGAATTGATTTAGGTACTGTCTTAGCGAATGCAAAAAGCAAAGGGTTATTGCTCCATGGTGGTGGACATGCTATGGCTGGTGGTTTTACAATAGAGCAATCTAAGCTTGCTGACTTTAAGATATTTGTGAACGAAACCCTTGGTAATACGGATAATATTTTTCAGAAAGCAAAAGAATTTAATGTTGATGGTGTTCTAAGTATCAATGCAGTGAATGGTGATTTAAATAGGTCTTTAAATCGTGCAGCGCCATTTGGTAACGGTAATCATCAGCCGAAATTTGCTCTTGTAGATGTTACTATAGTTAATATACATGTCGTAGGGAAAATACACTTCATGGTGATTGTTGGAGATAAAAAATCGGATCCAGGGCTTAGAAACACTTTGAAATGCATGTTGTTCAAAGCAGTAGATTCGGAAGCTGGGCAGTTCATTGCAAAAAATAAAGGTAAAGAGGTAAATCTAATTGGGTTTATTCAGGGTAATATTTTTGATCAGTCGAAAGCCGATTTTATAATCGAAGACATTTGTTACAGATAAAACTAGCAAAAACATTGGTTTTTTACATTTTTCATTATAGCCTTAAAGTTAAGGGTAGGTATGAGGAGTGTATTATGGCTGGGGAGCTTAATACGGGAATCAGTGCGTTTCAAGGAGTCTTGATTGGCTCAGCATTAGGCATAGCTTTACTAGGTGGTGGAGGTGTTTGTTTTCAAGCTAGTATGCCAAAAGGATATACTCCTACAGCTTGGAAAATAAAAAAATTTCTTGATAGTGTAACTCTTGGAGTTATAGGTTGTATTGGTGGTGGAATTTATGGTGCGTTATGGGTGAAGTCGCCACACCTTCAGATTACTAGTTTATATGGAAACATTATATTATATTCAATAATTGGTGCGGCAGCTTACAAAACAACTAATTTGATTACTAAACCAATATTACATGAAGAATCGGAAAAGATTTCATTGGCAGTATCTCTTACTTCGGTCTCGCTAGCTATTTATAGATGAGTTAAAATCTTTCTTTACTAAAATGATTTTTGAAATTATAAATCCAACAAAAAGGAGGAGTCTTATGTTTCAAAAAGATTATAGTCATAGTTTGTGTGCGGCTGAATGTGGTGCTTTGCTTGGTGCTGGTGCAGGTATTGCATTGGCAGGTTGGTTTAGGAATTCTTGGAATTTAAAAAAATTGCTCAGTGTTAGCGCAGCTACTGTGTTGACTACAACTGTATTGGGAGTGGCATCAGGAGATTTTATTAGTCATTCTACAATGATGAGTTTAATAAAACCATTTGCACATTGTGGTTCTGTTGGCATGGTTGCGTTTGGCGCTGCTGCAGCTGGATTTAAACTGGCAATTGATGAAAGTATTTATGGTAATAATAAAGTATTAGCTACTAGTTTAGTAATAGGTTTGGCAACTACTTATGCCGCTGGCAAATTTTTATAATAATTAATGCTTATGACTGCAGACTATAATTTTGCACTTCCTGTGATGGGTACGGTAATTGGACTAGGTTTTGGCTTAACCACTAGGATTGTTTCGTATGATATGCCTGCTGGTTTGGGTGCTACTATCCAGACAGTTGTGACCTTAGGCTCCGCGGGTTTAGGAGGTGGACTAGGCTTATTATTGAATTATACTCTCACGGCTTTATCAAGCTATAGTGAATTACTTTTAGACGTTAGTAAAATTGGTGCTATATGCGCAATTAGTTATAAAGCTCTTTCATGCGTGACAAGTGATAGGAAATTTCAATTAGCTGGAGTAGTTGGTGGAGCTATTCTGTTTAGTTCGATTTAGGATTGTAAAAATTTTCTTTTCCATAACCTATATAATTGCTACTATCTTATTGATAAATCATTAGAGGTTTTATGGAAAAATATTCTTTGTCAATGCGTATAGTGCATTGGTTGATGGCTGCTTTAATATTAACTTTAATTGGGGTTGGTTTGTGGATGAGTGATCTGCCAAACGAAGACCCAAGAAAATTCCAAGTATATGGATTACATAAATCTTTTGGTGTTGTTGCTCTGTTTTTTATAATATTTAGGTTATCTATAAGATTGAGATCGAGTATTCCAGCTTTGCCGAAGCAAATTAACGCTTTTGACTCTAAACTTTCTTCTATAACTGTTTTATTGCTCTATATCTGTATGTTTGTCATGCCGCTTAGTGGCTATATGATGTCAACATTTGCTGGATACCCCGTGCATCTATTTAGCTTAGAACTGCCATCTTTATTTAATAAGAATGAAGTAGCAGCAGGTTTCAATCATTCGCTGCATGTATATACTGGATATTTCCTCGCTTTTATAATTGGTTTGCATGTTATAGGTTCTTTAAAGCACTTGGTTGTTGAAAAAGTAAATCTATTCAAAAGAATGTGGTAAATTTAAAATTATCTTGTGGCGAAAAATATTTTCAAATAGTTTAAAAAAGACTTTGTTTTTCGCCTTAGGATGTGTTATAAACTTTCCTACCAAAGTATAAGTGATCCCGTAGCTCAGTCGGTAGAGCAACTGACTTTTAATCAGTGGGTCGGATGTTCGAATCATCTCGGGATCACCACTTTTTCCTAAGAGAAATCCTTTAAATTTAAATAAGTTATCTGTTCCCCAGCATATGGAGTATGACTAGTGAAGATTACAATCCCTTTCTGGTTGCATCTAATTTTAAATAAATTTTCTAAGTAATCGGAACTAGCTTTGTCTAGGTTAGCAAATGGCTCATCTAGTATCCAAATCTTGGCATCTGAAATAAGTAGTCTGGCGAGCGCTACTTTTCGTTTCCAGCCTTGTGATAATTTATGAATAGGGTAGTTTTGATAGCCGCTTAAACCAAAACATTCAAGGGCGGAAGGCACAGTAATTTCTCTCTGCCAAATTCTTGCCCAGAACATTAAGTTCTCTAGCACCGTTAATTCTTCATATAGAGCGTTGTTATGCCCTATATAGCAAATGAGTTGCTTATATTCATCTTGGGCTTTAAGAATGTCTGTCTGATTAACCAATATTGTGTTTTGTTTCACTTCTGAAAGAGAAACTAAATAATTAAGCAAAGTGGTTTTCCCTGATCCATTGTTGCCAAATATATTTAAACAACTTCCTTTGAATAAGGACACACCAAAATTATTAATTAAGGTTTTATAACCACGGGAAATTTCAATGTTTTGACAAGTAAGCATGTTGTACCTATGAAACCAAATTAGTTTTTAATAATAACTGCATTTTGTTTTCCCATTCCTTATTATTATTCATAGCTTTTAATAAATAATTTAGCATAAATATTAAAGTGTTTAGATCGGAATTTTTATTCGCTGTATAGCTGATTTTATGAGTGATTTTTGGCTTTATTCTTAATTTTATATCCCAAATTCGCATATGATGTGCACATAAGTTTCTTATATACGTCAATGAATGTAACCAAGATGTAAGAAATAACTCATCTAGTTGAAAATATTTAGCTATTTTTTTTCTTTCAGAGCGTTTAAGACTTTGAAATAGTTTAGAAACATTTCCCATTGTTAGTGATTCTATTATAATCCAGCAAGGAGGTAATTGTGGGGCGCTATACTTTTTATAGAAATGATTGACTGAAGCTGTACGTTTTTTTTCTGGAATATTAATTATATTAGTTTTAATTGTATTGATGAAAGAATCAAAATCTTCAGATCTTGAGTAAAGCTCTTTATTTTCAAACCAATTAGAACCATATTCATTACTAAGAGTAACAGTTAAAACAGATTTTACTCCTACCTCTATACTTTCAATTGCTTCAATGAATAACATTCTGATATTTTTATCAAAGTTATAAATATCGATAATCTGTTCGAAATTTATATTGTATTGATCTGTATCAATTGAATAATTTTTAAAATAGCCTGACAGCCTATAGTATCCAATATATGTCAGATGTGTTTTTGCGTCTTCTATACTTGATATAACAACCCCTCTTCGTTTTAAAAGGGCTATTTGCTCATCAATTGAAAGTGGCGGTTTATTATAATGCATTGTTACGGCCAAAAAAAGACCCGCCTGGTGCGCATTGTTAAGAGGCGTTACGGGTTCCATTACAATAAGTATAGCAGAATCTTATATAGCTATCAATAGTTAAATCAGCCCACCTTCTTGTCATCCTTGTATTTTCTATATAATTTTGCATAATCGCCACCTTTATCAAGCAACTCTTTATGTGTTCCGTATTCTTTAATCACACCGTTTGAAACAACGTAAATCAAATCTGCAGATTCAATAGTAGATAACCTATGCGCTATCACTATAGTTGTTCTACCTTTTTTCAGATATTCTAAAGCCATCTGTACTTGTTTTTCAGATATGGTATCTAAAGCTGATGTTGCTTCATCTAGGAGTAGGATAGGGGCGTTTTTTAGAATGGCACGTGCAATAGCAATTCTCTGTCTTTGGCCACCAGAAAGCTTATGGCCGTGTTGTCCTATTTGAGTATCGTATCCTTCTGGAAGGTTGCTAATGAAATCATGTGCCGCTGCCGCAAGTGCTGCATCCATTATTTCCTCATCTGTAGCATTCAATCTTCCGTAGCGAATATTTTCTCTAACTGTATCATCAAATAAAGCAACTTCTTGACTTACTAAAGCCATTGATTCACGTAATGAACGTATCCTAATATTTTTGATATTTTTACCGTCTATGGTAATGTCGCCATAATCGGCATCGTATAACCTTTGAAGTAGATTAAATATTGTGGATTTGCCTCCTCCAGAACTACCAACAAGAGCTATGGTTTTGCCTTGTGGGATTATAAGATTTACGCCATCCAGAATCTTTTTGCCAGACTTGTAAGAAAAGAATACGTTAGAGAATTTAACGTTATAAGTTTTAAAATTCACAAGTGGCATGTTTGGATTGTCAATAATCATCGGTTGCTCATCGAGCATTTGGAATAATCTTTTTGAAGCCGCGAGTCCTTCTTGTAGAGATGTGTTTAGGTTAGATATCTTTTTCAGAGGTTGATAAGACATTAATAATGCTGCTATGAAAGAAAAGAAAGCACCTGGGGTGGTTATGCCATGTAAAACTTGATAACCGCCATATAGAATTATAAGTGCTACGGCGACTCCACCCAATGCTTCCATTATTGGTGATGAAGCAGATTCAACGTATGCTGCTTTTTTATAGAGATTTAAAAAACGGTCTATAATTCTTCCGGCTCTTGAGATTTCATAATCTTCTCGACAATATGATTTAATGATACGAGTGTTTTGAAATGTTTCATCCAGTCTTACTGTGAACCCAGAAAGTTCTTCCTGCATATTACGGGATATTTTTCTCATCCTTCTGCCCAACTTAAAGATTGGATAGAAAGCTAGGGGAAAGACAATTAAGGCTATCATAGCAAGCTGAGGGCTTTGATAAAACATAAGAGCAATCAGCCCAAATGCAGTACAAAATTCAATAGCAATCCCAGTCATGACATCAGAAACAGTTCTACGCATCGCGTTGATATCGTTGGTAAATCTAGAGATGAGATTACCAGATGGGTAATCATTTAAAAACCGCATATCAGCATAGATTAGATGTGTATAAAGCCTGAGTTGAATATCAGTTAAAATCTTTTGTCCTATCATTTTCATAGTAGAAGACTGATAAAAACTCGCTGCGCCTTTTACCAAAGCGTTTATTAAAACCGCTGCTGGTATTAAGTATAACATTGTTGAGTTTTTATTTAAGAATATCTCATCCAATACAGGTTTAAGCATCCATGCATTAAGTGCTGTAGTTAATGAGACAACCAGCATACAAGAAAAGGCTATTAATAGCCCTTTACTTTGTGATTTTACATACTCTGAAAATATTCTAGTAAGCAAATAAAAACCGCTGTCATATTTGCTACTTGCATTAAAATTTCTAACTGCTTCCAAATGAATATCCTTTTATTATTAATCTACTATCTTTTTCCAGATCTCCTTTAGCAAAGATTGGTTTTTTTCACGTCTAACTGCCATTTCGGCTTCGAATTTATCTTCATTGATAGATTCATCACTCATGCCAGATGTATTTTTCTTAACATCATTTCCCTCAGGACGTTGTCTGAAATCTTGGCGATGTCCACCGCCGTGATTTCTATGGCCTTTATTGTCTCTGCCAGATTTATTAAATCTACGTTTGCCTCTGAATCTATCGCCTTTTGGAGACTCTTTAGCGATATTTTCTAAAATATCACTAGCAGCTGGTGCAGATGTGTCTGCATTCATTAATTCAGGTGGTTGAGTTTCATCGGTAATATCAGGCGTAGACTGTTTAGAAGATTCGATATGACTATCTTCTCTATCATGACGTCTGTTATGTTTTTTAAATCTATTACGTCTGTTCCTATTTCTTGGGTTTCTATCATTACGCTCATTGTTAGGACGAGCTATCTCTTCTTCAGCTTCTTGTCCAGTATCTTCAACTTCATCATGCTCAATGTGAATGTTAGATAAAGCTTTTTGCTGTTTAACGTTTGGTTTATTATTGATTTTTTTAAGCTCAATGAAAAAGCCATCTCCACCAGCAGATTCATCTGTATAAAGAACTACTTTACCGTCGAGGCGGCGTTCTAGATCTGCTATTTCTTGTCTTTTATTATTTAGCATGTAGTGGACGAGTTGCGAGCTTCCTGAGACATGAATTTCGCTAGCGTTCCCTGCTGTAGCTTCGCTTTCAACAGCTCTTAATACCGAAATAGATGTCGCTTCCAGAGGTCTTATTCTGCCTTTTCCGTTACAGTGCTGACATAGTTCTGTATTAGCTTCTAAGAAGCTTTGACGCAGTCTTTGGCGAGACATTTCTAATAAGCCAAAAGTACTAATTCTTCCTACTTGTATTTTTGCTCTATCTTGATCTAAAGCTTGTTTGAAAACACGCTCAATAGTTTTGCGGTTTTTCATTTCTTCCATATCTATGAAATCGATTACAATCAAGCCTGAAAGATCTCTTAATTTCAGCTGTCTTGCTATTTCATTAGCAGCTTCCATGTTGGTTTTTAAGGCTGTGCTTTCAATATTTCTTTCAGATGTAGATTTACCAGAGTTTACATCGATAGCGACCAAGGCCTCTGTATGGTTTATTACAATGTAGCCACCAGATTTAAGCGAGACTTGGCTGTTATACAAAGATACTAATTGTGCATCTATTTTGAATTTGGAAAATAGCGAAATATTCCCTTTGTAGTTTTTGATTTTATTTACATGCTTTGGAAGCAAGAGTTTCATAAACTCTTTGGCATCTTCGAATGCTTTGTCTCCTTCGATTTGAATCTCTTCTATATCTAAATCATATAGATCGCGGATTGATTTTCTAATCACGTCACCTTCTTCATGAATAAAAGCAGGGGCGTTTGATTTTAAAGTATGTTCTCTAATGTTATCCCAAAGTTTTTGTAGATAAGAAAAATCGCGTTTGATTTCTGTTTTTGTTTTGTAAGAACCAGCTGTTCTAATTATAATAGCGCCTTGCCCACCTAATTGCTCGGTAAATTCGTGAGCTATGTCTTTTAGTCTGTTTCTATCTTCATGATCTTCTATTTTTCTAGATACGCCACCGCCTTTTGTTGCATTAGGCATGTATACACAATACCTGCCAGCCAAGGAAATATAACTTGTGATAGAAGCACCTTTTGTCCCTCTTTCTTCTTTTTCAACTTGTACAAGGATAACTTGGTCTTTTTTTATTACTTCTTGGATTTTGAATCTTTTGTAGAACTGAATATCATCTTCATGATCGTCATCGTAATTTTTCGATACTGGCTCAGGCATTATGATTTCGTTTAATATCTCAGAGTCTTCAGCTGATAAGTCTAGTGGTGCTGGTTTTTCTTCGGAGTGTCTTGATTTCTTCTTCCTAGCATTAGACAGCTCTTCCATCAGACTTTCTTTTTCAGCTTTTGGTATTTGATAATAATCAGGGTGAATCTCAGAAAACGGTAAGAACCCTTGCTTTTGAGCGCCGTAATCAACAAATGCAGCTTGTAGAGACGGTTCTACCCTAGTTACTTTTGCTAAATATATATTACCTTTAATTGACTTTTTTGCGTTCTGATATTCAAACTCTTCTATTTCTGAACCATTACTAACTACAACTCTTATTTCTTCTGCGTGCGCAGCATCGATTAACATGCGTCTTGTTGACATCTTTAAAATTCCTGTATTTTGATTTAACTTTTAATTTAGAAAACATTTTAAATTTCACTGGTTTTCTTTCTAATTTCAACGCACCAACTGTCCCATTTTGTTTTGTGTAGTGGTGCTATTAATTTCTGCGTAAATGGCCTTATTTTTCAATAAACTCAGGCCTATTCCATTGCTTGTAAGCATTAAACATCATTCAGCTCTACATGTCAAATGATTTGAGATGTTTTTTTAGCCTATGTACTTTCTGCGGCGCAGCAAATAATATTGTTTGCATTTATTCCGAAAGATCATATATTGGCAGGATTGTATATAATATGTAAAATAGCTTAGGGACATGAAATTTCCGATAGTTTTGATACCGCATCAGACGAATATAAACTTCATAGGAATGAAGTGGATAGCATTCATCTTTAGCATATTTGTGACCATCGCTTCTATCGTAGGAGTATTTACGCATGGACTAAATTTAGGGATCGATTTTACAGGTGGTATTATAATTGAGGCTAGAACAAACCAGAAGTATGAAATATCTGAGGTTAGGGATCTTTTAGTGGATGCTGGTTATCATGGTGCGAATATACAAAATTTTGGTAGTGAGAGCGATATTTTAATTAGATTGCAGCCGAAGCAAACTGACGATCAGGTGAAGGAAGTTACTGAATTAAAAGAGATTATAAGCGCATTTTTTAACAAGGACATAGAATTTAGAAGAGTTGATTACGTTGGGCCCAAAGTTGGTAAGGAGTTAGTAGAGAAAGGTTTAATGGCCTTGTTCCTATCATTAATCGGCATGATGGCGTATATCGCGGTACGTTTTAACTGGCAGTATGGTGTTGGCGTGGTTATTGCTTTATTCCATGATGCTATTGCAACTGTAGGATTTTACGTGGTTTCACAATATGAATTTGATTTGTACTCGATAGCTGCAATTTTGACAATTGTCGGGTATTCGATTAACGATACGGTAGTTATTTATGACCGTATTAGAGAGAATTTACGCAAGTACAAGGCGCCAGATATGGCTGAAATAATCAACCTTAGCGTAAATGAGACACTGTCTAGAACAATAATGACTGTATCAACCACGCTCTTGGTATGCTTAGCTCTTGTTCTGTTCGGTGGTGGAGTCATTAAAGGCTTCAGCATGGCATTACTATTTGGAATTGCATTTGGTACATATTCTTCTGTGTACATAGCGGCTCCAATTTTGATGCACACAGGCTTTAAGGGGAATGAGACCCAACCTCAAAAAGCATAAACCAACTTAATATTAAACCTAATTTAAAGGTAAACTAAATGAGCTTTAAAAAATATTTTAAATGCAAATCTATTGATGGGTTAGTTAATGAGACTAAGAAATCACATGATTTAGCAAGAACACTTTCGGCATTTCAACTTGTCCTTCTAGGGATAGGAGCAATTATCGGCGCAGGAATTTTTGTATTCACAGGTTCCGCTGCTGGTCAGCATGCTGGTCCTGCTATTACTCTTTCTTTTGTACTGGCTGGTCTCGCCTGTGCATGTGCAGCACTATGCTATGCAGAGCTTGCATCCATGATTCCCGTAGCAGGTAGTTCATATACCTATTCATATGCAACGCTTGGAGAGCTTCCAGCTTGGTTGATTGCAGGCATGATAACATTAACATATGGTCTAGGTGCTGCTTCAGTGGCTAGCGGTTGGTCTGGTTATTTACAAAGCTTTTTAGCTGACTATGGTATTTATATACCTACAATGTTTTCTAACTATCTTGGCGCACAAGAAATTGATCCGCGCACTGGCGAAATGGTGACAACACTATTTGATTTACCAGCATTAGTAATTGTATTCCTTCTAGGCTGTATTATCTATAGAGGAGCTGAGACTTCGGCAAAATTTAATGCGATAATCGTTGCTATTAAAATGACTGTAATTCTAGGTTTTATTGTACTAGGTGCGTCAAAAGTTAATCCTCAGAACTGGACACCATTCATTCCTGAAAATACTGGTACATTTGGTGAATTCGGTTATTCAGGTATTGTAACTGGAGCTGCTATTATTTTCTTAGCTTATACAGGTTTTGATGCTGTAGCTACGGCTGCTCAGGAAACAAAAAATCCGAAACGTGATCTTCCAATAGGAATCGTTGGATCTTTAGCAATTTGTATAATCGTTTACGTCTTAGTTGCTATGGTGCTAACAGGTCTTGCTCCTTACACAGAGCTAAACGTTGCAGAGCCTATGGCAATAGCTGTTGATAAAATGGGTATGCCTTGGTTTGCTACGGCTGTTAAGCTTGGTGCGATTGCTGGGTTAACATCGGTAATTCTAGTATTAATGTTCGGAATGGTTCGTATTTTCTATACAGTAACTCATGATGGTTTATTACCTGAAGGGTTGGCTAAAACTCATAAAAAATATCATACTCCGCATTTGCTAACTATTATTTCTGGAGTTGTTATTGCTGGGATGGCTAGCGTTACTCCAGTTGATAAATTGGTTAAGTTAGCTAATTTTGGAACATTAATTACATTCTCAATCGTATGTTTTGGAACTTTGCTTTTAAGATACACAAAGCCAGAGTTAAAAAGAGAATTTAGATGTCCTTTAGTTCCAATTGTGCCATTAGCAGGAATATTAGTTTTCGCAGTGATTCTATATGGGTTGCCTGCAGAAATATTCTGTTATGCTGGAGTTTGGATTGCGTTTTTGATTGTTGTATACTTCGTATATGGAAGAAATAATAGTCACTTATTCCATCCTCATAAAAAAACTGCTATGCAAAAGAAGCATGCATAAATAAAAAGCCCCGAAAGGGGCTTTTTTAGTGCCTAATATGTTCTAGCGATAGTTAGTATATTAATTCTTTTTGCGCCGTTTCTTCTTAGTACCTTGGCGCATTCAGAAGCTGTAGCTCCAGTTGTTAGCACGTCATCTATAATTAAAATATTTTTTCTCCAAATATCATTTTTAAATAATGGATTTAATTTGAAAGTGTTCTTAACATTTTCTTTTCGTTCTTCTTTTGATAGTCCACTTTGACTTATGGAGTCTTTGCTTTTAATTAATATTTCTGGTTTATAAGGTTTGTCGGATGTTTTAGCGATTTCATTAGCTAGAACTGCTGCTTGATTGTATTTGCGTTTTCTTAATTTTGATTGATGCATAGGAACTGCAGATACTATGTCAATTTTAGACATTGCTTCCCCATAAGCTTTGATCATCATGTTAGTTATGGTTTTTGTAGCCTCGGTTTTATCGTAATACTTAAAGTTGTGAATCAAATGTTCGCTTCTATGATCAAATCTCAAAACAGATCGTGCCATGTCATAAGATGGCTTTTCCTCAATGCAATATGGACAAATGGAATTTTTTTCCATTTTAATAGGAAATGGGCTACCACAAATACTGCACCTAGGGTCAGAAATAAAAGTTAGACTGTTCCAACAAGAGAAACAAAATAAATTTGCTTTATCTGTTTTTACTTCGCAAGTAAGGCATTTCGCTGGGAATACAGTATCTATAATGTAATTAAATAGTTGATTTATCTTCTTGCGAATGTACACTGATTGCGATTAAGAAATTAGTTTTATGAATCCAAAAATATCAATCTTCGATAGAAAAAGATACAAGTTAAATAGAGAGAGGGCAGCAAGAGATTTTCACAAATATAGTTTTCTATATGATGAAAGTTCTGAATCAATAAGAGAGCGGGTTTCTGATTTAAGACAAAAGTTTAATGATGCTTTTGTATATGGTGGATTTAGTGGTGAACTTCCTGATATAGCAAACGTTATTCATGCCGATATAATAGATAAGGGTGATAATCTTGTTTTAGACGAAGAGCATATCACAATTGCAAATGAAGGCTTTGATCTTGCAATCTCCAATCTATCACTGCACTTCATAAATGATATTGAAAGAGTTATTGCATCATACAAAGATATTCTTAGGCCAAGTGGTATTTTTTTAGGAGTATTTCTTGGCGGCAATACTCTTACAGAGTTAAGGCAGTCTATGGCGTCTGTTGATATGAAGTTATTTAACGGGCTTGGTACTCATATAATCCCTATGATCGATATTAAAGATGCGGGGCGTTTAGTTCAAAAAGCAGGCTTTAAAATGCCAGTAGCAGACACAGAATATGTTCAAGTTGAATATGATAATTTATCGCAGTTATACCAAGATTTAAAGGGTATGGGGCAGGGGAATTGTTTGATAGAGCAAGGTAGAAAATATATAGGAAAATCCTATTTTCAAGCCGTAGAAGACGAATACAGAGCTAAGTTCTCTAAAGGTGATAAAATCTTGGCAACATTTGAATTAATAGCCATAATTGGCAAAAAATAAAACTTTTTATTAACTTTTTGTTAATTTTCTTTCGTCATACTCTCGTATAGATATACGTCAGCAGGTATGTATGAAAGATTCTCCAAAATATAAAAAATATAAGTATTCTACCTTTTCAGAAGAGGTGAGAAATACAACTGAGCATTTCTATGACACTCTTAAACGACCAGATGATATGAATGCCATGGCTGAAAGATTGAGAAGTGAGCATGATAAAACAGATTTAGCTGATGAAACAAAAAGAGCAGATGTTCTAAAAAGACTCTTTCTTACTGTTGGTGCTAGTAATTTAATTGTTAAGGGAAACAGGGCATGGAGATTTGCTACCGAAAATGGACTGCCAATTGCGATGGAAATTGGTATAGGTCCAAGGGTTTTAATAGAAATTCCAAAAATTGAAGATCCAGCAAAAGCCAATGAATTTTTTAATTGGCTAACTTCTGGTAGTCCAAGTTCTGGTACACATTTGAATCCTAACGTTACAGACTCGGGTACTGGCAAAAAAGCATTAGACGAAGGGAAAATTGTTTTTACTAGATTGGCGGCTACTCACGACGTTACTGTTGACGAGCATGGAGAGATTAAAGAAAAAAAACTGAACCCATTAAAAGAAGCAACCAATGCTGCAACTAAGCTTTCAACTTATTATACTTCGTCATCAAGCTCAGAGTTTTTTACAGGGCATTTCGGTATGAATGTCCCAGTCGGTAGGTATGGTGAAGTTGATGCCAAAGGTAATGTTATTGGTGCGGATGGTGCTACAGGACACTTGTACATGTTTTATAAAAAACCAACTAAAGATTCGGTAGGTGGTTTGTTGATAGGTATGGAAGGCTCTGAGCCATTAGTGAGTGGGCAGTATGGTGAGCATTCATTATTAGGCGCATCAGATGAATTTACAGTATCGGGTGGGCGTCCATCAAAAGAATTAGAAGTTATGCCAAAAGATGGAGATTATGCAAATTCTATTATTGCAGATAGATATGATGCGCGCAAAGTTGTTTTAACTCCAGAAAAAATGGCAGACCTTTATAAATTTGATATGAAGTCATTAAGAGATCCTGCAAAACTAGCATGTGCAAAGCCACAAAAATCAATAGAAGATCTAGTAAAGCATGTAAATGAAATTGATTATGCAAGAAATGAGTTTCGTAAATCAGATAAAAAGACAGTTCAAACTATTGGTTCTGTAATGCATAGTAATTTAAGTAATGATCAAATCGATAATTTTAATATTTTGATAAATCAATTATCCAGAGAAGAATCTGATGTAGATTTAGGAGTATTAAAAGATTCTTATAAAAAAGCATTTCAATCTTTAGACTTAAACATAGAACAAGCCGAAGAATTTAGGCAAAGTGTAGAGGAACATTTGGCTGGGTTGGGAAGAAATAAAAGATTGCAACTTGTATACGATGTACATAAAGCAATATACAAAGAGAAGGGTTGGGAAATAGGTAGTATATACGGACTGCATGATAATAGAGCTGCAAGATTACTAAATGCTACAAGCTCTGTTGGTGGGGCAGTGCTAAGCACGGTTCAAGCTGTAACTAGTGTTGCAAGTACGGCTCTATCATGGTTTTCTCGTAATCCTGAGCAAGATGCTAAGATTAAAAGCGATGCTAAATTACCAGATCAAGGAAAAGGTATTCAAAAAGAGTGAATAACAGATAGCTTAGATTCCAAATACATTGCTGATGTATAGTAAGTTCCCATAGCTTTGTTTTCTCTTCTTTCGAATTCTAAATACATTATAACAGGGATGTTTGATTCAAAATAGTGTTTTGCTGCGTAGCATAAACCCATTGTAAGTAAGGATATTGTTTCTAAGAAAATAGCTGGTCTGTGTGAATTTACTATGAATTGATTGTAGTCTAAAATATTTATATTTAGAGTATTAAACCTTTCAGCATTTTTTTTCATTTCGTACATTCTATAAACATGTCTTAATGCTAGAAATATAGCCCCTAAACAGATGGCTGCATTTAAAGCTTCGTTCTCATTAGATATTTGATTCATATTTAAACTCTATCTGCATATAAACCTAGATTGTACCATGAGTGTTATTGCTATTCCTATATGAAAAATTATATATTTTGACTTAAAAATAGGTTAAGTATCTGAATAAAATTGGTTTTATCTGAGATTTAAATGTCTAAAATTAACCAAATATTAATAAAGTTATGGTAGTATCGCAGGTATAGGGTGTGAAAGAAAGCAGGTTATGTCCCAAGAAAAAAGAGGTTTCTCACTAGTTGAATTAGCCGTTGTTATTACGGTGATAGGTCTGCTTTTAGCAGGTATTGCTTCTGGTAGTAAGTTATTGGAACAGTCGCAAATTAGGAGTTTTATAGCCCAAATAGATCAGTTTAAAAGTGACTATAGCGCCTTTAAAATTGAATATAATGCAGTTCCAGGCGATATGAAGGATGCGTCGGCATTCTTCGCTGGCTGTGCATCTGGTGGTGTGGGTAATGCAAATTGCAATGGTAATGGAGATAACTTTATTTCTCTTTGTATGGGCAATGCTTGGGATGGTGATCAATTAGGTGATGAGCAGGTGAAATTTTTTAGGCATTTATATATGGCTGGAATAAACCAGTCTGCTGGGAGTACCATTTTAAGTGGATATAACTGTTATGATCAGGTTGGTGACACTCCTATGTTTCCAAAGGCTACATATAAGGGAGTAGCTTTATCAATTGGCACTGTAGACGCTGGTAATACTGGAGGTTCAGCAATAGCTGCAGGCGGATTAGTAAGTGATGCTGGTACACCTGGCTCGCCAGTCATATCAAGTTTTCCTGTTTTGACAACGGTGTTATATGCGATTAAAGCTGATGATTCTGGCTCAGTTTTAAACGGTGGATTAACACCAAATATTGCTCATCAAATCGATAGAAAAATTGATGATGGTGATGCCGTAGGTGCTGCAGCAACAGGAGCTGCTACTGGCAGAATTAGAACGAACAACGATAAAACAGGCTCCAATGCTTGTGTCACCTCTGGCAACTATAATATCTCGGTTGTCCAGTCTACCTGTATTTTACAAAGCTCAGTTAAATAAAAATTTCATTATTTTAACCAATTGTTAACATCTTTTAGGTCACACTTAGTGTGTATTACTAGGTGGAGATTTTTATGGCTTGGGGCTTGAAAGAATGGAAAACGAACAAACAAAATTTTGAGATTGCATTAAGGGATGGGAGAGTTGATGAAGCCAAAAAAATCATAGATGATATGGCTGTAGAAAAAGCCGGGAGCGGAGAAAGTTTTGATAGTAATTTTTATCAGGAATTTAGTGATAACAGTGGGACTTTTGCGGAACATCCAATTATGGCTTGTTTGTTCCATGGTAATAAAGAAGTATTTGATTATGCGATAAACAAATTAAGCCCAAATCTTAGTAAGGCAGTAAACGCTAATCATGTTCTAATTAATGTTGCAGTAACTCCTTGTAAAGAACAAAACGGTCAAGTCAATGAAGATAAGTTAAGACAAGCACAAGAAATATTAAATTTTCTCAATATCAAATTAACTCCTGAAAATAAAATTAAAGTTGGATTTTTCAACTTAGCAACTTTTTTTATGCACGTCGATTTGGTAAGTAAATTAACAAGAGATCCATATTTTGAAGAAATGGCAAATAAGCCATTTGCTAGGAACGCAAAGCCAATTAATTTTCCAATTGGTTTATATAATGAAGACGAAAGAAATAGAAGGATTTATGACGTACTAATTAGTAATGTACATATTCAAAAAGATATAAAAAATAACGCTAGCTTCGTACAATCTTTATTTGACGGTTGCTTGTACGGAATTTTTGTTGATCTATTTAATAGGAAAATAATAACTGATAGTAAGTTACAAGAAGAAGGGGCTTTAACTGCAGCATTGGGTGGTTTGGTGAGGCAGCATCAGGTTGGAAGAATATTGTCGGATGAAGATATAAAATCAGCTGAAAAAATATTAAATCAAATTATAGAGTTGGGTAATGAAAGAGACGTATTAAGAATTAGCCACCATATTACTAGCTTGCAGGACGAAATTAAAGAAATCCTTGCAAGAGCTGTGGTTAAAAAATATAAAAGCAAACTTGAAAAAGGCGAGATAGATCTATTTGAATGTGGCGATTTGTTGGCTTATTTTGCTACTCGTCCTGATTTACTTAATGGTGTTATGCTAACCGATAGAGATAGAAATTTATTGGTGAGAAATGGAGCGTATAATGATTTGGCAGGTAAAGAATTCAGCCATTCATTCTTAGCTTCCGATAGTAGTTTTGTTAAGCAGGACCTAAGGTTAGATATCTTGAGCGTCATTTCAAAGCTTACCGATCCAGAAAAACCAAAAGACATGGATGCTTTGAAAAATGAGTATAAAAATCTGATAAAAGAAGTATTAAAATACAATCAAATGACAATTGGTCGTTTTGAAGAATTTAGAAAAAGCGTTGAAGTAGCGTTGGCGGCATCAGGAAGAAACGAGAGATATCAAATGGTGAGCGATGTGCATCATGATTTATATAGAAAATTAAAAGTAATAGAGTCAGATGAAATTATTCCTATAGAGGGAATAAATATGAATAGAATGATGAGGGTTGTGAATGTTGGTGCAGGTTTAGTTGGTGCGGTGACAAGTACAGCAACCACTGCACTTGTCACATCTGCCAATATACTTTGGGCAGCATTTGGTTTTTCTCCCGATGTCTCTCCAAAGATATCGCCCGATGTTTCTCCTAATTCGTCCCCAAAAGCTAGGAAAAAAGCAGAACTATCAGACGATGATTTTCAGGAAATACCGAAATCTCCAAAGCGTTAAATAAAAGTTAAATATTATGAATAACTAAGCTGAGAGCACTAACATATGCTTAGAGTTGCTTGTTGCCTCTCCTTATCAAATAAATTTCTTAGCATTATTTCTAGTTTTTCAGACGTCATGACAACAACTGACGAAATGCCAAGCTGAGATATCACAGCAGTACTAGCAAGTTTTTGTCCAATTAAATTAGGATCTAGTAACATTAGTATTTCTGGTGTTACTCCAATGTTTAACCCATTATTTTTTGCTTGCGATATAATATTAGAAAAATATTCTTCAGTACATTCCGCTGGTGCGCTAATAACTATAACTTGTGTTTTGTTCATACTTACCTTTATAAATTTTCCAGAGCAATACAGTATTGCTAATATATTAGCAACTCATTATTTGCAAACACTAGAAAATATCCCTTGGTCTAAGCAGCTTCTTTGGAAGGCTCCAAACCAACTGCATGTGCGAAAGCTTCATCCCAAGTTCCTTTTGTCGCAGCTTTTGCATATTCGGTTACACGATTTTCAAAGAAGTTCGTATGTTCTGGAGCAGCAAGAAGTTCATCTAACCAAGGTAATGGATTGCGTTCGATGTGATAAATTGCATCCAAACCAAGTTGGTTTAATCTTCTGTCAGCAATGTATCTGATATATTTTTTTACATCGCTTGCTTCCATGCCTTCAATAGCGCCATCAAATTCAAAAGCTAGATCAATAAATGCATCTTCATGCTCTACGATAGTTTCACAAGCTTCTTTCAAATCATTACGCAGTTCTTCAGTCCAGACTTCAGGATTTTCCTGAATAAACGTGCGGAATAGTTTTATAATAGAGTTGGTGTGTAGTGTTTCATCGCGCACAGACCAAGCAACGATTTGTCCCATCCCTTTCATTTTTCCAAATCTTTGGAAGTTTAAAAGCATCGCAAATGATGCAAATAATTGCAGGCCTTCTGTGAAGCCACCAAAAACTGCAAGAGTTGTTGCAATATCTTTTGGAGTATCAACTCCGAATTTTTGCATATAGTCATATTTGTCTTTCATTTCCTTGTATTTCATGAAAGCTTGATACTCAACTTCTGGCATGCCAATGGTATCTAATAAGTGAGAATATGCGTCGATATGAATGGTTTCCATATTGGAAAACGCAGCCAACATCATGCATATTTCTGTTGGACGAAACACCTTAGAGTAATGTCTCATATAGCAGTTGTTCACTTCGATATCTGCTTGGGTGAAAAAGCGGAAAATTTGAGTAAGTAAATGTCTTTCAGAGTCGGACATGCTATGCTTCCAATCTTTAACATCATCGGCCATTGGAACTTCTTCAGGAAGCCAGTGAATTTGCTGCTGAATTTTCCATGCATCATAAGCCCAAGGATAGGCAAAGGGTTTGAAAATTGATTCGGATTTGGTAAGAGACATAATGATACCCATTATTGGTTTTAATTCTAAAATTAACAATATATTGTGATTTTTTATTCTTCAACTACTATATGTTGTTTGTTGAAAAGTTTTTTACGTGTCTGCCAATCTAGAGAATTTTTATTGATTTTCTCTGTGTGATAACAACAAGTCTGATTGATATTTAAAAGCAAGTATTGTAAATGTTAAGTAATAAGTATTTTAGTGTTGTAGGCAAATGTTACAAGATAAAGATCGGATTTTTACAAACTTATATGGCGATCAAAGCGCAGAGTTAAGTTCTGCAAAAGCTAGAGGAGATTGGGACGGAACTAAAAAATTTCTTCAACTTGAGCAAGATCAAGTTATTCAGACTGTAAAAGATTCTGGTTTGAGAGGACGAGGTGGTGCAGGTTTCTCTGCTGGGATGAAATGGTCTTTCATGCCTAAAACCCCTCCGAATGGTTTGCCATCTTATTTGGTAGTTAATGCTGACGAAAGTGAACCTGGTACTTGTAAAGATCGTGATATCTTGCGTTTTGAGCCACATAAACTTATAGAGGGTTGTTTGATTGCAGGGTATGCAATGCGCGCAAAAGCTGCCTATATTTATATCCGCGGTGAATATTACAATGAATCGGTTGCAGTACAGAAAGCTATTGATGAAGCTTATGCTGCTGGTCTAATTGGTAAAAATGCTTGTGGTTCTGGCTATGATTTTGACGTTTATTTACACCGTGGTGCTGGTGCGTATATATGTGGTGAAGAAACAGCTCTTCTAAATAGTTTAGAAGGCAGAAAAGGTATGCCACGTTTGAAACCGCCTTGCTTTCCAGCCGCTATAGGTGTGTGGGGTTGCCCAACAACGGTGAATAATGTAGAAACTATTGCGGTTGTTCCGACAATTATGCGAAGAGGCGCGAGTTGGTTTTCATCAATTGGCAGGGCAAATAATACTGGTACAAAAATATTTTGTATTTCTGGCCATGTTAATAAGCCGTGCAATGTGGAAGAAGCGATGTCAATTCCAATGCGTGAATTAATTGAAAAACATTGTGGCGGTGTGAGAGGTGGTTGGAATAACTTGCTTGCAGTTATACCAGGTGGTTCTTCAGTTCCTGCATTACCTAAGAAAATTTGTGATTCAGTATTGATGGACTTTGATGCACTTAAAGAAGTGCAGTCTGGCTTTGGAACTGCGGCGGTTATAGTGATGGATAAATCTACAGATATTATCAAAGCAATTGCCAAGCTTTCAAAGTTTTATATGCATGAGTCTTGTGGTCAGTGTACGCCTTGTAGAGAAGGTACGGGTTGGTTGTATAGAGTTATGTGCAGAATGGTTGAAGGTAATGCAACTGTTGATGAAATTGACCAACTATATGAAGTTACAAAGCAAATCGAAGGACACACAATCTGCGCCTTAGGCGATGCTGCGGCTTGGCCAGTTCAAGGCTTAATTAGAAACTTTAGAGATGCGATCGAGGATCGTATTAGGTCATATAAGAGCAAGCAAAGGATGCGAGCTTCTAAGGCTGCTTAGTATATAATCAAGTTCTTAATAAATTCTTAATATAGTTGTAACAAAAGTTTCATAAAACTTTTCTCTTTGTTTTGCGCGTGTAGGAGTATAATCACGCATGTGTTTAAGAGCACATTCAACAAATTACAAGGGGATTGATATGAAAAATAATGAAGAAAGATTGAAACGAATAGCAGAGATAAATCAGCAAATAGCAGATATAGATAATGATAATGATGATGATGAATTTAGTGATCTAGTTGAAAAACTAAGAGCAGAGCGTGCAGCAATTTATGCCGAAGCAGTAGCAGCTGGAACGCCTTTGGCACCAACACCACCAGCAGCACCTATGCCACCTAAAGCACCAGCGCCAGCAAAATCTGCCGTTAATAATAAAGATGGTAGAGCGGCATTACTAGATGCAGTTAGAGCTGGTAAGAAATTAAATAAAGCTGAGGTTGAACATAAACCTTTAACAAAAGATGAAGAGCTCAAACTTGCGCTAAAAGGTAATGGTGATAAACCTAGTACACCAAGCCAAGTTAAAAAAGCTGTTGAAGCGCGTGCAGAAAAACCTGAAGCAAAGATCAAAAGATTGTTAAGTGAAATTATTTTAACTGAAGCTAGAATTGAGTCTCTAAGCAAGTTTTCTGATCAAGATCTAGTAAAACAAGCAGAAGAAAAAGCTGTGGTACAAGCACAGAAAGCAGAAGAACTAAAAAAACAAGTTCAGGAAGTGCAAAAAGTATATAATGCAGCATCAAAAGTACTTAACTCGGCATTTAATATCCTAAGAACAGAGTTCTTAGGAGAAGGATGGGGGCCTGATGAAGAAGTTACAGAAGTATTGTTAGCAGAGAAGCCTCTTCATGCAAAATTATATAAAGATATTTTGGCTAAAAAACAAGATATGCACCAAATGCTTGGTGATCTTCATACATTTGTAGATAGCGGTAGAAAAAGTGTTGTCAATATAGATAATAAATCGCCTATTAATGAAAGGGCTAAATTACAAAGAGAAGTTGCAGATAAAAAGAAAGCAGTCGAAAAAACAATTCGCTTCATAAATGATATGGAAGAAGATGTTGATGTTTCAGTCCAATACAATGAAGCATATATGGCTGCTAAGAAAAATAAAGGCGCTATTAAGAAATTTGCTTCTAATAAAGGTGATAACAAACCATCTCGTTTAGATACATTGCTTTCTGAGCATCAGCTTCATGTTTTAGAGTGCGCTAGATTCAATGAAGAAGTTAGGAAGTTATACCCTAATGAGAAGTTAACAGCAGCAGCTGCTGATCTTTCAAACCATGAAGCGACAATTGCAATGCTTCGCAAAGAATTAGCAGAGCTTAGATCTAGATTAGCGAATGCTGGTCAAGGTGCTTCTTCTTCAAGCTCTTCTACTTCAAATAGAAATCTTCAAGATCAAGTAGCAGATCTTGAAAAATCTATTATGGTTTTCCAACAAGCAGGAAACCAAGATGCTCATCAACAACTTGAAACATTATTACCAATATTCAAGGAGTCTGAATCTTTAAGACTTGCAGCACTTAAATTGGAAAATGATCTAAGAGCTTTGTATGCAGAAAATAATAACCTTCTTAATAATCTTCGTGAGCAAAGACAAGCTGGTGAAAAAGTGCAATTTGAGTTAAATGCAGCTAATGCGCAAGTAGCTCGATTGAGAGCTGGTTCAGATCAATTGCAAGCCGTTGCAGCTGATAGAGATGCAGCGCAAGCAAACGTTAGAGATCTCATGGTTAGAAATGCAACTCTGCAACAACAGTTAGTTGATGCGAATGCAAGAGCGGTATTAGCTCAAGCTGCTAGACCAGCAGCAGCTGTTGCTAGAGTGGTTCAGGCTCAACCACAGCAAAGTCATTTGATGGAGTGTACTTCGATCTTAGCTGGTGGGCTTTTATATTCTTGCAAAGACAACTTGCTATCTGGGATTAACTTTAATAGTTCTAATGCTCTATTCTATGTATCAGTTGGCACACTTTGTCTTATGAGTGAATTAGCATTGCAAGTAATGGAAGGATCGAAAATATTTAAATCTCTTAAAAATGGAAATTTAGATTCATTTGCCCTATCTACTACTTCTGCCGCAGTAGTTACAATGTGTGCAAAAGAAATATTCACTAAGTTAAGACCTGAAGTTGTTATAGCAGTAAATGTTTGTGCGTTGATACTAGGCGCTATGCACGGAGCTTATACTTCTAAAGATCAAAATTTAGCACGTTAATAGAATTTTGATTTGAAATATAAAAAAGCGGTTTGGTATTTAGCCAAGCCGCTTTTTTTATGGTGCATCTTTGTCTTTAGTCGCGCCCAGAATGCTGTTCCATATTTTATCTGCAGAGAATTGATCGTTTTTAAATGCAAACACTTTGAATATATAACACATAGATCCATACATAGCATGGATAGGCATGGTACTTAAAAGTGACAAGGCTATTAGTGGTTTGTTGTTTAAGAATAATATAAGTATTTCCGTACTTTTTATTGATGATGCCGCCTCTCTAATGAAATTAAAGATTATAAGTCCACAAATTGTTGAGAGAGTTAGGTTGATTAAGATTATTAACAGCATCACAATCTTAACATCATTAATTGCAGATGTATTAATTTCAAAAGCTTTCCAAAATCCATCTTTTTGTAGAAGAGCCGCATATTCAACTAAACATAGTTTAAGGTAATAAGAGCCGATTAATAATACACCTAAGGCAATAGTTGGAAATGTAAGAAGCCTTATAACAACAGCTACAGATTCTGTTGTGGACATCATTTTATTAAGGAAAAATTCTGTCATGAATATAAAAATAAAAGGTAGTAATACTATGAAAAGCATTACTAAAAATTTCATGATAAAGATGGGAAATAATTTGTAGAAATTTTGTATAGTAAATTTAATATACCTAAATATTTTTCCAAAAACATTGTGTTTATCGCTCTCAAAGCAAATGAAAGCTGTGAAGCAGTTGAGGAGAATGACAAAAGATAAAAATAATCCAAATAAAGATAGATCATTTCCAGCGTTTTTATAATTGATTGGTATTGCTTCTCCTATAATTATAGCTTTAAAATCCTCAATTTTTGAGAGAAATTGAAATTTTAATTCTAGTAGTGGGATGGAAGCTAGTAGTGCGTACACAAGAACATTGAAGAATATGAATACTCCAAAGTGTCTAAAAAGTGCTGAATAGCCTAATTTAAAAAATGTTAGAAAATTCATAATATTACCTAGTTAAGTACTAGACTAGTCGTGAAAATTTGATATGTAAATCAAATGTATAGATTCTATATGCCAAACCTCATTTACATCATTCGAAAACTAAAATACTATAGCTTTAAATAAAAGTGTAAGATATGAAGTTAATAATAGGTTTAGGCAATCCGGGTGATGAATATGTGAAAACCCGTCATAACGTTGGGTTTATGGTGCTAGATACTATTGCCGATAAATTCAATTTCTCACAGTATTCGCAGAAATTCCATGGGCACTATGCGCAAGGTGAAATTCATCATAAAAAAATTATATTACTAAAGCCGCAGACTTATATGAATCTTTCTGGAAGATCTGCGCAGGAATGTGCGCATTTCTTCAAGATACCATTACAGGATGTTATTGTATTTCATGATGAACTAGACTTAGAGCTTGGTCGAATAAAAGTTAAAGTTGGGGGCAGTAATGCAGGGCATAATGGCTTAAAATCATTGGACGAATGCATTGGTAGCGATTATACTCGCGTGCGGTTTGGTATTGATAGACCTTTAAGTAAAAATACTAGCTCGCATGTTCTTTCCAATTTTGGAAAGTCAGAAGAGCCAGTTGTGTTAGAAACAATCGATACCATAATTGAAAATATAAAATATTTGATAGATGGAAACCACACAGACTTTATGAATAGGTGTGCTGTTGCTTCAAAAGAAAGTAAGGAGAAAAAATAATGGGATTTAAGTGCGGAATAGTAGGTTTGCCAAACGTTGGCAAGTCGACTTTGTTTAATGCGGTAACAAATAGTGCAGCTGCTGAGGCTGCAAACTATCCATTCTGCACAATTGAACCAAACGTTGGCATTGTATCTGTTCCAGACGTAAGGTTAAATAAATTGGCTGAAATTGCAGGCTCGGCAAAAATCATTCCAACCCAAATAGAGTTTGTGGATATCGCAGGCTTAGTAAAAGGTGCAAGTAAAGGTGAAGGGCTTGGTAATCAATTTTTATCTCATATCAGAGAAGTTGATGCAATAGTTCATGTTCTTAGATGTTTTGATGATGAAAATATCGTACACGTAGATGGAAGTGTTGACCCACTTAGAGATGCTGAAGTTATAGAACTAGAATTAATTTTTGCTGATCTAGACAGTATTGAAAAGCGTCTACCGAATTTGGAAAAAAAAGCGAAACAGCAAAAAGAATTACAAGAAGAAGTCGATCTTCTGAAGAAAGTTGCGGTTGTTTTAAAAGAAGGAAAACCAGCTAGAGCGATTTGGACGAAAGAAAATTCGAATGCTTTAAGAAAATTGCAACTTCTTACCACAAAGCCAATTTTATATCTGTGTAATGTTGGTGAAAATGATATTGCTACTGGCAATGCTCATACTAAAAAAGTTCAGGAAAAAGCAGAAAAAGAAAATGCGGATTGTGTTTTGATCTCTGCAAAGATTGAATCGGAAATTGCTGTACTAGAAAATGAGGCTGACAAAAAAGAATTTTTACAAGGAATTGGCTTGGAAGAAACAGGACTGAGCAGACTTATTAAAGCTGGGTATCATTTGCTAGGACTTATTACCTATTTCACAATTGGGCCAAAAGAAGCACGCGCTTGGACGATTATAAATGGCATGCTTGCTCCACAGGCGGCAGGCGTAATTCATACCGATTTTGAAAAAGGTTTTATCCGTGCTGAGACTATTGCTTTTGAAGACTACATCAAATACAACGGTGAAGCAGGTTCAAGAGATGCTGGTAAGTTAAAATCTGAAGGCAAAGAATATGTTGTAAAAGACGGTGATGTGATGCATTTTAGATTCAATGTGTAATTTGGTTTAGATATGTACTTTCAGGATTTGATTTTTACATTGCAGAAATATTGGACAGAGCAGGGGTGTATCTTGTTGCAACCGTACGATATGGAAGTTGGTGCAGGTACATCGCACCCAGCAACTTTACTGCGCTGTTTAGATACAAACCCGTGGAATGTAGTGTATGTACAGCCTTGCAGAAGGCCTACTGATGGTAGATACGCAGAAAATCCGAACCGTATGCAGCATTATTATCAACTGCAAGTAATTCTAAAGCCATCGCCAAAAGATATTCAAGAGCTCTGCTTGCAGAGTATGTATAAAGTTGGTCTTGATCCAAAAAAACATGATTTTCGCTTTGTTGAAGACGATTGGGAAAACCCAACTCTAGGCGCATGGGGGCTAGGTTGGGAAATGTGGTGCGATGGTATGGAAGTACTTCAATTTACATATATGCAACAGATTGGTGGAATTGAGTGTAACCCAATCCCAGGGGAATTAACCTATGGGCTTGAGCGTCTGGCTATGTATATCCAAGGCATTGAAAACGTTTGGGATTTAAAATGGAATGATCGTGGCGTTACATATGCTGATGTATTTAAGCGTTCTGAAGTGCAGTACTGTAAATATAATTTCGAAGCAGCAGATACACAAATGCTACTGACTAATTTCACAAGCCACGAAAAAGAATGTGAAAGATTGCTTGAATTAGGTCTCGCACAGCCAGCTTATGATCAATGTCTAAAAGCCGCGCACATTTTTAATCTATTAGAGGCGAGGGGTGTTATAAGCGTTACTGAAAGAACTTCGTTTATCGGTCGCATCCGCAACATCACTCGTAAATGCTGTGAGATGTGGGTTAGTTCCAAATAGCATTATTGTTTTTCACCTTGCTCAAACCTGTGGATATGCTAGAATTAAGCCATATTTAAGAGTTTCAAAGGCTTTTGATGGATTTATTCTCTGCAAATTCTGCTGCTAAGAAAAGTAGCAAAACTGAAAATAGTTATAGCGCACAAGACATAGAAGTTCTTGAAGGGCTTGAACCTGTCCGCAGACGCCCAGGGATGTATATTGGCGGCACTGACGAGAAGGCGCTCTATCATCTAATAAGCGAAGTACTCGACAACTCTATGGATGAAGCTGTTGCAGGTTATGCAACAAAGATTGGAGTGCACCTAAGCAAAAACAATGAAATAACTATCACAGATAATGGTCGCGGAATTCCAGTTGATCCACATCCTAAATTTCCAAAAAAATCAGCACTAGAAGTTATTTTAACGACCCTGCACTCGGGTGGTAAATTTAATGATAAAGTTTATTCAACGTCAGGCGGCCTACATGGTGTTGGTATTTCAGTAGTGAATGCATTATCAGATGCTTTAACTGTAGAAGTAAAAAGAGACGGAAAAATCTATGTTCAGGAATATTCTAAAGGCAATCCACAAAGTAAAATAAAAGCCAGTGAAGGTAAGCCTAGAGATACAGGAACATCTGTTACTTTCCATCCAGATCCTGAAATATTTAAAAACAATAAATACAAACCTGAAAATGTTTATAGAATTGCTTGCTCTAAAGCATATCTATTCAAGGGCGTTGTAATTAACTGGAGTTGCGATAAAGGAATGCTCCCAGAAGATTCCGAAATCCCTCAAGAAGCCAAGATCCATTTCCCGAATGGCTTGGAAGATTTTTTACATAGCATTGTTCCAGCAGAGCAGTTGCTAAGTCCAACAACATTTGCTGGTGAAGTTACGTTTCCAGATAAACAAGGAAAAGTAGAGTGGGCTATAAACTGGCTCAACCATGGTGAAAGTATCAGTCGTTCATATTGCAACACTATTTATACGCCAGATGGCGGTACGCATGAAGCTGGTATGCGCGGCGCGCTTACTAAAGGTTTAAGAAACTATGCAGAAATTACTGGTAATAAAAAAGTTGCTCAAATCACAGCAGACGATGTTTTAGATTACTCTGCAACATTGCTTTCTGTATTTATTAAAAACCCAACTTTCCAAGGACAAACTAAAGATAGATTGCTTACGCAAGAAGCAACAAAATATGTTGAAAATGCAATTAGGCATCAATTTGACCATTGGCTAACTAGCAACCCGCAAAATGCTAACGCCGTTTTAGATTTGGTTATTGCTAATTCTGAAGATCGTTTGAAACGCAAAAAAGAAAAAGAAGTTGGTCGTAAGACGCCTATAAAATCAATGCGCTTACCTGGTAAACTTACCGATTGTAATCAGGAGTCTTCCGAGGATACGGAGTTATTCTTAGTTGAGGGTGAGTCTGCTGGTGGTTCGGCAAAACAGGGGCGTAACAGAGAAAACCAAGCAATTCTGCCACTCAAAGGTAAAATTCTAAACGTGGCGAGTAATTCGATTGAGAAAATTAAAGCCAACCAAGAAGTTTCAGATTTAATTGTAGCCTTGGGTTGTGGAACAGGCGATAGTTATGATTCAGCAAAGCTCAGATACGACCGTATTATTATCATGACCGATGCTGACGTTGATGGAGCGCATATTACCTCGCTACTTTTAACATTCTTTTATCTGCAAATGCCGCGTTTAATAACGGATGGGCATTTGTATTTAGCTCAACCGCCATTATTTAAACTTACCCAAAGTGCTAAAAACTATTACGCACAAAATGAAGAAGAAAAAGAAAAGCTTTATAAGGAGCTAAGCAAGGGTAGGGGAAACATTGAGGTTAGCCGCTTTAAGGGATTAGGCGAAATGACTGCTCCTCAACTTAAGGAAACCACCATGGATCCTAAAAAGCGCGTGCTTTTAAAGGTAATGATCGATGATTCAGCTAATGAAAATGTGGCCAATCTTGTTGAAAATCTAATGGGCAAAAACCCAGAGCCAAGATTTAGGTTCATCAAAGAGAATACCGAGAATATAATCGGCAATCTACATGATATAGTTGATGTTTAGAGCGTTTTTGGCTTAATAATTGATTTTTCACATTTGTTTCTGTATAATGCCTGAAAAATATAGGGTTGGGTATGCTTGATCGAGGTTTGATTGCAAAACGTAGTTTGGAGATTTTAAAAATCAAAAGAGATGTTGCTGATAGTAAAAGTGATTTATTAGAAAGTTATAAAACAATACTGGGTGATGAAGATTCAATAGTGGATTTGTGTTGGAGATTTTCTCACCTAAATATTAACCAGATAGAATCTTTTGCTTTAAGGGAGACTCTTTTATCAAAGCACTATTATAAAAGTTTTTGTGCAAAAATTCATGAAATACTTCCAAATTTGCGATTTAATGAAGCGCAAATTATTTTGAGTTTTATATCTGATTTTAATCTTCCAGTTAATGTGTTTATAAACACTACTGTATGTAATATAGCTGAGGATTTAACTAACAGAATTCTCGATGATTTCCAAGGTTCTTTTGCAAGACAAGAAGGTAAAAAAGCTAGCTTAATAGATTTATCACTTCTTTTTTGTTCTTTAGGCAAATTAGATATGGAGCTTGATCATATAAATTATCATAGAGCATTTACATTCTTAGAGCATATTGGGGGTAGCTCTATGTTTGGTTATATATCGTCGTTGGAATTATTATATGCTGTTCCATCAAAGAATAGGCATGATGATTGGCTAGAGTTAAAGTGCTTTGCTCTAGTAGGATTAAATAATACATTTGAACTTAAAAAATTAGGTGATGGCGATGGTGATAGTAGATATTGGACAAAGAAAATGCGTGGTATAGTAAAGCTTGTTATAGCAGAATGTGGAGCAACAGCTTTTAATAGTACAGAGATTAATAGCTTTTGTAATGTATCAGCCGCGCACAGTTTGTGATTGGACATGCTTTTCTAAATGTAAAATTGCAGCCATACCTAAAAAAACAACTCCAGACAGAGCAAAACTAATATTTTCTTCGGCTATTGCTTGATAAAAGTAACCAAGAGAAGTGCCTGTGAGAAATAAAGAAATAGTGCCTAGAGCAACTGGTGATGCAATAATGCAGTTTGTTAATCTATCAAGGTTTTCATCTATTGTTGATTCTTCAATAGACCTAAGATTGGTGCTTGTCATGACCTTCAAAATTTCTTTTTGGACGGTTTATATGTTTACGGGAATTTGCAGAGGCTAAAGCTGCTATCATAAGAAAAGAAAACCCAGAGAAAACAACAACGCTAGCAAGGGTATCATTCTTATCTGCAACCAACGCCATTGCTGAATATATTAAGATAATCGCTAGAGCAAAACCGAGTAATTGTCCTACGCGAGTTGTATAAGCCATGGATTTTAAATATTTGTTTTCCCAAGCATGCCTGTGTTCTTGCTCTAACTTAGCCATCTCAAGAATTTTATTTACTGAACCAGGCGCTATTTCTTCATAGCTTTCTAAAACACCAGGTGATGGCAAAATATTATGATTCCTTTGTTCTGGGCGAAAAGAAAAATCACGTTGGTTGCGATCGTTACTATATCTTTTGCGATTGTTCGTCTTCATATTTTTTTCTCAATTTATACATTGCAATACCCATATCTTCACTGACTGATTTCCAGTCTCTTCCAATGCTATTTGGGGTGCTGAAGTGATATATATCATCACCATACTTGATGAATAAAGCGCAAGAAGAAAAGGCTCCGCTAAGCAGAGTAAGTATCCTTTCGACTATTTTTATTCTATGTTCGCTCATAAGTAACTTTGATGATAAGATCAATTAAGAACTTTGCAAGGCCAAAAATTATCTAGAAACTAATATTGAAATTAGTAAGGTGATTGTTTGGATGCAAATAATACCAATAAACCACTTTAAAAGCTCTGCTCTGGAATATTCGATGCGAGCTTCAGTTATGGCGATTATCTCGCTGCATTTGAGATCTAGATACTCTTTTGGAATGGTTGATTCGCTAGACAATATTTCATTAGCGATAGCTTCTGCATGTGGTTCAAGAATATTAGCTCTTGTAAGTCTTTTGACCATTCTCTCGCTTTCTTTAAAATGTATTTTCATATTTTTACTATATTAATTTTTAATGAAATGCTTGCTGACCAAATACTGTCTTTGCTAGGGTATATTCTAGTATCCTCAATTTCAACAGCTGCAACCCTAAACATAGTTAGTTCTGGTTTGAACTTACTAATCTCGGCTTCCAACTGATTGATGATTTCTAGTATTTCGATATTGGAAGTATTGTGCGAAAAAATTTCAAAATCCATTTTGACTACGTAGCTGATGGGTATTATAAGCCATGGATAAGCTTCAATTCTACCTATCTTAATGAATGGAAAGAGTACATTGTCAGGGACGTAATTAAATAGCGGGGTGTTTAGCCTGCTTTTTAAATGCTTAAAATAAGCACCCTGAATTTCTTGAATAACTTTCATATTTACCTCCTGATTGTGATTATTTCATAGTAATTGTCGACACTCTTGATGTTTTCAAACTCCAAAAACAAATCTTCAGATTTGATACGCATTTTATTTGATAGATCGTTGCGTTTTCGAATTATAACTTTGTACTTATTAAAACTAGATGCCTTACTTTTTTGTATGTCCTTGAACTTAATAGGCTCTATCTTCGCCCAGATTTCTTCAATAAATTCCCATAAACTTAAGAAGCCGCCGAAGCCGTCTGGAACCATTGTACATTGTTGTAAAGTGACTTTTGTATTTAGATCGGATATTTTCATGTTATACCTATATTTTCATTTTTTTGAATTGGTCGTAAACAGAAAGGTTGAACAGATGTGGTGCCTCCCTGTGTTCATAAATAAATGCTATATGGGAAAGCAGAGCGGTTTGAATTTCAAATGGAATTGAATCTGTAGTTGCCCCATACCCTGCCGTATATTCTATTCTTATTGAATTAGCGAAAGGTATGACATTAAAAAATAATTCGCTGCTTTGATCTTCTAGATAGTAATGCCGTGCATTAAATAAAGATGAGTTATTGCGGTAATCTATTAGCTCAATTTTATGAATGAAAGTTGCAGGTCGTATGGGTAACGTTATGGACTGTTTAGCAAATTGTTTGCAGGTCACAGACCAATCTTGCGAAATAAGGGCACGCCCTGTATATCCTTCAAAAATCTTGGTTACGGATTTTATTAGCGATATGATTAATTCATCTTCTTTTGTATTGCTGATTTTTAGGTAATCTTTTGCTGTTTCAAGGTTTATTGGAAGCAATTTAGCCTCCCTTATGCAGCGAATATTGTATGAGGTCATATGGATAATAATATATGTTGTTAAAAAATTATTTTAAATTTGTTGCAAGTAGCTATTTTACATGAGATATGTTGCTTATTAACTATTATGAGGTTTTGTTTATGAATTTAGATTCAATAACTGATTTGGCTACAATGAGACAAATATTCGAAGAAAGTGAGATAGTAACTTTCACTGATGAATATGCAAAATTAGAGCAGTTTATCTCAGGACACTGCTATAGCCAACCTGAATGCCATGCTGCTTTTAGCGTTGTTATTGCTAGGCTTGGACTTGAAAAGAAGCTTGCTTTAGAAAAGTTTAATAGTGTTTCGACCTATAATGATTTTAAAGATAAAGCTCGCGAGATAATTGAGCAAAACCCGCATATTAAAGTTACTAATATTGGTGCGAATCTTTATAGTAGTGGTCTAAATTCAATATGCGAAGAAGCAAAATTAGATATCGAACCATGTCTTGAATTTCTTCAGCCGCAATTAGTAGACAGCTTCCTTGATTACATGCTAGCAGAAGTAAAAGCACAAATTATAGCATCTTAGTTCATTAAAAATGCTCTTCTACATGAAGAGCATTTTTCTTTATGCAGAAAGCTTCAGAAGTTTTAGAGCTTCAAAGTTTACTATATCACCACCGACGCGTTTAGTTGTATAAAACTTAACAAATGGCTTCTCTGTAAATGGATCTCTTAAGACTCTAATGCCTTGTCGATCAACAATCTGATATGCCGAACTGAAATCACCGAATGCAATTGCTAATACGCCGTTGCTGATGTTTGGCATGTCTGCTGATTGAAGCACCTCAGCCCCAAGAAGAGTGTCTGGCGTGCCTGCAGTTAGGCTTGGCTGCCATAAATACTTACCATTTGTGGTATCTTTAAGCATTCTAACTGCTTGCACAGCAGCGCGGCTCATCAAGAATTTCCCTTTAACAGCATAAATTTCTTTAAGGCTATAATAGAGATTAATAATGCCTTCAGCAGTGATACTACCATTTTCTCCAGATAAAACCTGCTCAATTTTACCCCATTCTTTACCAGCTTCGTAGCTTAGGATACCGCGAGGTTTACCTTCGCCATCACCAGAGATGAATGCAGCATTTTCTTTTCTGGAAAATACATCTACAACTTTTTCTGAAAGCCATTTCTCTATATCTATTGATGCGTCATCCACAAGCTTTTGTGTAGCTTTTGGTTGAGCATAAAGTTCGTGAACTGGTATAACTCTTTTGCCAATTTGTGGCGTAGCTGTTTCAGAGCGACCTTCGGTTTCTGATGTCCAGCCTGCAAAAGCTTCTTCTGTATTTTCAATCACTTCTAGTGCGTCACCAGATATCGTGGTAACTTTACAAATTTGACGCATCGGAGAGATATCAACTACAGATTTTATAATTTCGTCAGACATTTGAGGTGTTACTAAATATCCACCGTCAGTATCTTTACCAGCAGAAAGATATTTTACTTCTAGATTAGATAGTCCAAAATCATTACCTTTTCTGAGATAGCTACAAAAGGCATTTTTGTACTCTCTATTCTCAGTTACATCTAATGATTTAACTTCGCTCATTGGTCTATGAACAGTGGCTTGGAGTTTGTCTATATTATTATTAAGCTTTTCAATTTGAGATAAAGTTACAGGGTCTGCTGCGCCTTTCTTCTCAATTTGAGAGAGTTTTGCATCGGTCTGGACTTTAAGCTGTTCCCAACCTGATGCCATTTCGTTAATTTTATCAGTAATTTCATTAATACTCATATGATTACCTATTGTGTTGTTATAGTTGGTTTGGAAAGTACTCGTCAGAACTGGATTGTTTGTAGCATTGCTCCGCGCATTGACATATTTCCAAACATCAAGACATACGGTCTTGAATTCTTAATAAATTTCGGTTAAAAGTGTTGAGCAGGTTAGGGGCGGTTAGCTCAGTTGGTTAGAGCGCTACGTTGACATCGTAGAGGTCGGTGATTCGAGTTCACTACCGCCCACCATTTTAATTAATAATTTGATTTGCTGGAACGGTATAATCTAGGTTGTGTAAAACATCCCTTATGTATGCATAAGGGAAAGTAATTTTATTCATAAATATTCCTTAACTAATTTCAAAAATGATTGTTTTTATATGAATTTTAAATTCAGTGTCTATAGATAGGTAGACTGTAGTATATGGATCTATTAGCCCGACCCGATTTTGGCGTATGATTGCTCTAATAAAAGGGCTTTCATATATCTGAGAAGTAGTCCAAAAATAATTAGCTGCATCTTCTGCTTCTATTTCTTTAAAACTTCTTTTTAAATCCTCAGTGTTTTTGATGTTAAACAAGACTTCTCTTGCATCTTTTCCTGTCACTGCTTTTCTATAGTCTATAAGTATTAGATTAAATGGTTCTCTAATATACTTGCCTAAATGTTCGAAGTTATTATGTTTAAAAGCTAATCTAATATCTTCATCAATTTTATCTAACTGTTCTTCTACCAATTTTGTTTTACTTCCGAAATAGTATAAAGCTCGTTTATGTTGGCAAATTTCGCGGTCATAGCCTATGGAATGAAGACAGTTATCTGGCTCTTCTGCAAATGCATTGAAAGAAAAAAGAGTTAAAATAATAACAAGAAATCTCATATAGTTAGGACTTTAAACTTGCCTATAGTCTGCCTCTTTTTGATCTGTACATCAAGGTATTACAAACATCGATATTAATTTCACCTGGGGTAGCAACGCTTTGTTCAAACAAAATATATGCGCCGAATTTGCTTAAGAGGGCGTTCGCCCGCAAATTCGTCCCCCACCGCATATATTTTATTCTCACTTCGCTTTTAAGAAGTGTTATAAATCTCCTCTCAAAGCCCTTATCCCACGATCCAAAGCCTGAGATAGTTTTTTAAGGCTAGAATTATAAACCTTTGTGATTTTAGCTTTGATGTTAGCAGGGAAGGTGACGATGCTAATTTCCCATAGCTTTAATTTCTTTATATAGCGTATGGAGTTATGATAGAAAAAATCTTCCACCTGAAACCCGATACTCAAACTATCAATAATACCTAAGCTCATTAGGTCGAAAGCTTCCTTGCCTTTTGCCAACTCCAGCATGATTTTTCCTTCGATATATAGCCCCTTAGTATCTTCGGTTATTTTAGTAATGATGCCAATTGGCTGGGTATTATCATGTTGCCATAATAATTTAATCGGACGCTTTTCTTCGATTGTTGATTTAAATGCCCCAGGTAAAATTATATCACCGACAAAATCGACTACATTAAACATGCTGGCATAACCTGCGAAACACCCTGATTCATCCAGAGATTTGCGTTCTATATTAAATTTTGCAAAATAGCTTTGCATATTTACCTCATTAGTATTAAGTTATTTTTTAGGGAGAATTGTTAATTAATTTTCAATGCGTTACGCAAGAAAGTTTACAAATTTGCAACTAATTATGATGTGGCTGCTATATTTTATTCTTACGATCTACGCTCTCATAGCTGATATTCAAGCTAAAGAGCCGGTCGATAGTTACATAGACAACAAAGCCGTTGCTGCAAGAGAGATTGTATTGCCAGATGATAGGACAGCTTGGTTGCATGGATCAGTAAAAGGTTCTTTTGTTACTATTGGTGGCAAAGCCGCACCAGCTGGATTATATTCATCTAAAGATGGTAAGGTTGCTTTTACTATAGACAATTTAGGTTATTTAACCGCACCAGTAACTGATATAACTCCTGCTGAAGAAGCTAATCAAGAGCCTTTTGAAGAAGCTATGTTAAATGATGAGTGGAATGAGTTGGAATAGTATTTATAACTTCTTTTTGAGAGGTTATTAAGTTGGTGGTAATTTTGTTATTTAAAAACTCATTAACCTCTTGGCTGAGGTTATGTAGTTCAATGCTGAATAAATCCATATTAATATCAAAATATTTTTTGCTTATTGGCTCTTTTTCATCTTTTATAACTTCTATATTCCTAGGAAGAATTTCTTTTATACACCTGCAGTTATAATCTTCACTTGGATTCCCCAAAACTGGCTTGAAGTCTTTACTAAAAATTTTACCTTCCAACAGCAGGTGAGATTCTCTAACTTTTTTATCACATTGAGTGCGCCAAATATAATAATCAGAATGCGTAGGTTTTGCCCAATCCTCTGTCCCTCGTGGTATAATCGTTTCGCCTAACTTTGCTTTGATTTTTGCTTGGGGTAATCTTGGGTCAAATGGTCCTGAAAAAATGTTAGCTTTTGTCGAGTCTAGAATAGTTGCTTGCATATTTCGTCTAACTTGAATTCCTTTGTTTTTGGTTTTATTAGACCTATATCGTACTTCATAAACCGCCTTCTCTAAATATTTTATGTCTCCAGTATTGTAATAGGTGTTTATATATTTATAAAAAGCCGATTCTTTGTAAACTAATGATGGTCCATTATAATACAAATCTTCTAATACAAGTCTTTCGTTGAGTCTGAGTTTCTCGTAAATGTTTTTGTAGTTTTTATATATTTCAGCTCTGCGGAGTTTTAAATTATAAGCAAAAAAATCATCTATTTGTATTGTGTTAAGCCTTGCTTTGCCTTTATAAACTTCATCAAAGTCAACGCCACCTTTAAAGAAACTATTCCACGCGTCTCTTCCACCATCAGCATCCATATTAAACCCAATGCCTACAGTGACATTTCCTAATATATTAGTTAGACAGGAAACTTTGTTACGTCCTGTTGGTCTAGCATCATCGTAAGCATCGTGCTCAAACCCCTCTCTTCCAACCATATAATGATAAAGTGTAGTTTCGTATATTTCCATGTGCTCTGGGTTTTTAGGATCTAAGTTATGCAACAAGTCCCTCGCCATTTCTGGCGTTATTTTGATCTTTTTCATTATGATTGCCTTTGTTAATTATTAAAATAGTTTTATGAGAATTGAATCTACACAAACTGATAAGTCTTTATTTACTTTTAACGTAACGTTATGTCCTATTGTGATTAAGTTAACATATGTGTCATTCGCATATAGTTTGCTATACTCACTTTCCATTAGATTATCACTGATGTTATAATATGGAGTGTTGAGTTCGATTAAGTGCTTTGTAAGGTCTTGAAAATTATTAATAGGAATGTCATAACCTGTTGCATCCTTTCTAAGCTCGGTTCCTCTAAAATCTGTAACATGGAATTCTAAGGGAAATTTGATGTATGGTTCTAGCTCTTTATAATCTAAAGACAACATTGCTTTCCTGAATATTCTTGAAATGAGTTCAACCTGATCATCAACTTTTTTTGCATTGCCTCCTAAAAATTCTTGAGCACGTTTAAATTCGCATTGTTTTTCTTCTTCGCCAACTCCATAGCAGTATGTATATGCATTTGCCTCGTATACAACTAATGAAGATAAGGCTAACGCCTGCAAGAGTAGAACCAGAAATTTCATAGTTTTGGAATTTTTGAACTTGCCTCGAGTCTGCATCTTTTTGATCTATACATCAAGATGTTGTGAGTTCTTTTTATTATTACTTTATTTATGTCTTATTGCATGATAGCCATATTGGATATAAATTATCTTAACTAGTAATTTTAAATTCACATTTATATGAACTACTGGCTGCTTAAAACCGAACCAGAGACTTTCTCTTGGGATGATATTAAATCTAAGAAAATTGCTCCTTGGGATGGTGTTCGCAATTACCAGGCTCGCAATTTTATCAAAGAAATGAGAGTAGGGGATTTGTGTTTATTCTATCATACAGGTAAAGAAAAGGCGGTGGTTGGTATTGTTAAGGTGGTTAAAGAAGCTTATCCAGATCCATCTGATGAAACTGGAAAATTCCTTATGATGAATGTGGAATTTTATAAAGAAATAAAGCGTCACATTACTCTAGAAGAAATCAAATTAGATGATAGATTTAAAGATTTCTATCTTTGCACACATTCAAGATTATCTGTTATGCCTGTTACAAAAGAGCAGTGGGGAATTATTTTCTCACTTTAAGTCATCTGTTGGCGGTAGGTTAAACATTGCACGTTTTTCGTTCACCGTCATAAAGCTACAATTTTCGACTTTCGCCCACATTGATTCCTTACGTTCAGCAAGCGCAGGAATTGACTCAAGATCGTATGAAAGCTTGATATTGCCGCCATAATATGGTGATAACCAGTTATTAAAATTACCAATCACATTATCTACCATAGGAATAATAGTTTGTTCCCAAAGTGCTAAGCGCGCCTCTTGGAGATTGCTGTAAGTATTATCACCTGGTATTCCAAGTAATTGTGGCGGCATACCAAGGGCGAGGGCAATATCGCGTGCAGAGCTGTGTTTTGATTCTATAAAATCCATATCTTTTGGACTTAAGCTCATTTCTTTCCAGTCTAAACCGCCATCAAGTAGCATTGGTTTACCAGCGTTATGTGGGCCAGAGAACATAGTTTCTATAGTTTCTTTTAATTGAGAGAATTGTTTATCACCTAAGCTACGAGCTCGCCCTTTTTCACTTTGCACAACAATTGCCCCACTGGGTCTCGCACCATTTTGCAGCAATGCTTGATTCCATTCCCCAGCCTGATTATGTTGATCAATACTATACGCCGCAGCTTCTATTGATGATAATCCATACCAATCTGATGTCGGATGGAAGTTTTTAAGGTGTAAGATTTGGGATTTACCAGAGATGGGATTTACTTGATAATCCTGAATATTAGATCCAACCTTATATCTGTATGCAAGAGGAATGAAATTTTTCCCTGGTATAATTGAAACTCTATCTGGTCTTAGCGTATAGAGCTCTTGTATGTTCTTTGCTTTACCAGCAATTCCAAGTATATAAGCATTTCCTGCGATTTGTTTATAAGAATACACAGACTCTAAAAACTCTTTACCACTCATTGATGGATTAGGTTGATTTAGTAACGAAATCAAAGGGTGATTTTCTACAAGCTTATTATAATTGGTAAAAACTTTAAAAGGAATACTAGCTGCAGCCTGAGATATCATGCTAATAGCACGATGTGCAATGACGTTTTTTGTATAAGCTTCATCAGCAAATTTTGTATAATCTCTACCGCTCCAAATAGGAGAGTTTGTAGAATAAAGATACGATTTGGATGGGTTGCTATTAGCATTAGAGCGTGCGAAAGCCTTGGTGATTATTTTTAACATATTGTACCTATATCGATTAAATTATTGAGAGAAGACGGAATTTTTCTAATTTAAGCCGAGGACTATAACACACAAGTCCTGTTTGCGGAAGTACATAAAATTAAATTTTTTTATTTTAACTATACTAGATAGCCGCTAATTACTGTGTCCATAGGGGTTGGCGTTATCTGTAGAGTAATCAAGCCATTATCTTTAGAGAGTATATTATTATACTTAAGTAGCTCTACCTGATCTCTAGTTAGTATTGGGTGTGGTAAAAACTCAAAAAAGAATGCTTTAATTTTTGCTAAACAAAATGGAATAGGAAGTAACAATCTTCTTCTTCCTGTTGTGGAGAGTATTAGTTCTAGTATTTCTCTAAAAGAATATTGAATAGGCCCTGCAAGTTCGAAGGTTTTTCCAGCAACTTTTTGATGTTTGAAATCGATGCAATTGAAAACAGCTTTTGCTATATCGCCGACATATACTGGTTCAAATAATGTATGCCCACCACCAATCAATGGTAATATTGGAGATATTTTACTTAACCAGTTAAATAAATTTATAAAATTGTCCTCTGCGCCAAACACAACTCCAGGTCTTAATATTGTAGCCTTTGGAAAATACTTATGAATTTCTTTTTCTGCTTCATACTTAGATTTGGCATATTTAGATGTTTTTGCTCTATCTACCCCTAAAGCAGAGATATGTACAAACTTAGATACACCATGTTTTGCAGATAATTCTGCTACTAGCAATGCGAATTTAGTATGAAGTTGTTCAAATTTAGATTTTTTAGTTTCAAATAGAATACCAACCAAATTTATTACTATGTCTGAGCCTTTAATCAAATTTTCAACTGAATTTATATCAGAGATATTTGCATCGATAAGCGCAATTTGACCAACTGCCCCTGTAGTTCTGAGATGCGCAGCAGATGTGGCGTGTCTACCAATAACCTTTATTTTAGCGCCAGTTTTTGCTAATTCTTTAACTACATATCCACCTATAAAACCTGATCCACCAAACACAGTAATTATTTTATCTCTATAGCTCATAAATAACTTTCAATTTAAATTTTAAAATGTTCTGCTTGTAAAAAATGCTTTCAGCAACTAAACATATGAATTAAATTTCATATTAACAATAAGTATTTAAGGAGCAATTTAAAAATGTTAAATGCAGTACATAAAAATGAAAAAATGCCTTTTGCGCTTCCTGCGCTACCGTATAAAATGAATGCTCTTGAGCCACTTATTTCGGAAAATACTTTTAATTTTCATTATGGGAAACACCATCAGGCATACGTAAATAACTTGAATAATCTTGTTAAAGATAATGAAATGTCTGCAATGACTTTGGATGAAATAATCAAACTCAGCAAAACAGACCCGTCAAAAGCTGGAGTATTTAATAATGCGGCTCAAGTTTGGAATCACACATTCTACTGGCATTCTATGCGCCCACAAGGTGGTGGAGAGCCAAAAGGTAAACTAAGAGAGCAAATAGAAAAAGATTTTGGTGGCTTTGAGCAATTCAAAGAACAATTCAAGCAAGCAGGTGCAACCCAATTTGGTAGTGGTTGGGCTTGGCTAATTCTTGAAGATGGCAAATTAAAGGTAACTAAAACAGGCAATGCTGATTTACCACTAGCTAAAGGACAGCTTCCAATACTAACTGTTGACGTATGGGAACATGCGTACTACCTTGATTATCAGAACCGCAGGCCAGATTATTTAGGAATTTTTCTAGAAAACCTTGCAAATTGGGAATTTGCGGAGAATAATTTTAATAGTAGGTAACTAGCTAGTTAGTAAGGTATGCGATTACTAGGAAATATTAAAGAAATAAAAAGCAGGCTTAATGCCGCCCCTTCTAAAGACGTTTTAAGAACCACAAGAAATTGGTTTAACGATCGGTATGAATGGGTCGTTATACAACGCAATATGTTGTTTCTACTTACTTTGGTATGCGTTGTTTCCATTATAGTTCTCACTGCTGGAATTAGCTATATAAAAACTACCAGAACTATCGAACCTTTCGTAATTGAAATTGAGCCAAAAACTGGTTTCCCCACTGTTGTAGTGCCAAAAGATTCTCAGGCCTTATCTCAAGATGAAGCAGTGTTAAGATTCTATATCTGGTATTATTTAAGAATGAGAGAAGAATATTATGCTGCTAGTTTTTGGGAGATGAGAAAAGCCGTTTCCACAATGTCTGATGGTGCCGTGTTCCAAGATTATGCAAGAGATCATGGTCCAAACAACCCTCAAAGTGATTTTAATATTTTAGGATCTGGTGGTGTTAGGAATATTGAATTAAAGAATATTCTAATAGAGACAAAGCCTTCGACAGATCAACAGGGTGTTACAACTTACAAATATGTTGTAGTAGTGCGATTTAAAAGCATCGTAAAAGGTGTTTCTATAGGAGCTCCTCAAGACAAGTATGTTAGAATGGAGTGTGAAATGAGAAATCTTACACTTTCAGAAGATGCGAGATTGCTAAATCCTCTAGGATTCTTTGTAACTAAATATCAAATTTCTGATGAAAATGTCAATTAAGGATGGGAGCAAAATGAAATACTTATTATCAGTTTTAATTTCAATGCTGTTTATCAATCTAGCTCTCGCGGATAATAAACCTATTGCAATGGATAGTAGAATAAAAACATTCATATATAGTGAAAACGACGTTTTTAGATTGGTTGTGCATTATGGATACCAAACTAGCATCGAATTCGCTGATGGCGAAGAAATCCAAACTATTTCAGCAGGCAATAACTATGCTTGGCAATTAACTCCTGTTGGAAGAAGGTTGTTTATAAAGCCTTTAGAAGAAAACATCCTAACCAACATGACAATAATAACAAATAAAAGAACTTATCAGTTTGAAGTTCAATCTAAGTTGTTATCTTATACGGTTGATGAAGAATTGGTATATGTTGTTAGATTTTTCTATCCTGATGCAGAATTTGATAAAGGACGTCCGCAAATTGCATCTAGCGAAACAAAAGATATTATACCTACTATTACCCCTTATAATTTCAACTACTCTTTGACTGGCCCTGAAGCAATTTCTCCAGTAAAAGTGTTTGATGATGGAGTGAATACGTTTTTCAAATTTGACGATAAGCTGCAAATTGTACCTTCTATATCTCTTATAAGTGATAAAGGAGTATTGCCTATGGATCCGAGGAAAAGAGGTGACTATATAATAGTTAACTCGGTAGGTAGGGAATTTGAGTTAACTTTAAATAATAATACAGTTAAAGTTTATAACGAAAAATTAGCTAAATCAGTTGATGGAGATGTGGAATGAAGGATGAGAAAAATTATCTTCAAGCTCAGAATGCTGAACAAACTCAGGTGCAAGATCAAGGGGATTTTTATGTAGATCCCAGCGATCCATATGCTAACTCTCAACAGACTAATGAATCTGAAATGTTCCCTTCTTCGTCTCGACAAGAAAAAACATTTGCTGGTGGTTCTAATGTCCAAAATGCAAAGCCAATAATATTTGGCATAGTTGTTCTTGCAGCAGGGATTTTAGGATACTTATTTATGCCAGAGAAGAAGACAGAGCAACAGATAGTTCAAGAAAAGAAACAGGCAATTGAGGTAAAAAAAGATGAAACAATTAAAACTGCAACGCCTGTACAAGTTGTAACTGAAACACCGCAAGAAAAACATATAGATCTACCTAAGGTTGTTGAGTCAATCCCTATAACTCCACCAAAACCACCTCAGCCACCTGTTGTACCTCAACCTGTGTTGCCAGTTATACCAAGTTTTAATAGAGATGTTCCTACTCCTCAAATTCAGCCGCCACTTCCTAGTTCAGGATCTAATGAGAATAGAGTGGTTTCAGGATTACTTTCATCTGATGAAGAAGAGAAAAAGAGGCAACAAGAATTGGATGCAAGAAGGAAATCTGCCATAATCGTTATGGGCGGTAAAGGAGGGGCTGAAACTCCAACTGGTACCAATCCAAATGGAACTGGCGCCGATGGAAAACCGGCTGATGGCTCTGCTTCTTCTACAGCAACTAAAAAGAGTAGCTCTGATTTCTTAGGGTTCGGTGAAGGCACTTTAAACGAACAAGTGTTGTCTAAAACTTCTTCTCAGCAAGTTACGGTTACTCATATGGGTAGGCTTGATAGTATGGTAGGCCAAGGTAAAATAATAGATGCCGTACTTGAAACAGCAATCAACTCAGATTTACCAGGAACTCTAAGAGCTTTAGTATCCAGAGATGTATATGCTGAAAGTGGTAAAGCTGTTTTAATACCTAAGGGCTCTAGAGTATTCGGCACTTATTCTGTAGAGTTAAAACCAGGGCAATCGCGAGTCGGTGTTACTTGGGATAGGCTTATTAGACCAGATGGAATTGATATGCAGCTAGGTTCACCTGGGACAGATTCTTTAGGAAGAGCTGGTGTTGCAGGTTTCTTGGATGATAAGATGATGACCAAGCTTGGAATGGCTTTCTTGATATCATATATAATACCTACAACAATCAATAAATTATCTAATGTAAATGACAAAGGTATAACCCAGACATCAACCACAGCAACGGATGGTAGCAGAACAACCTCAACTTCTGGAGGAACTGTTGCTTCTAGTCAGCTTCAAGATAGCGCGAAGCAGTTCCAAGATATTGCTAAAAAATCCTTGGAAGAGTCTCTAAATACAAAATCAACTGTTTATGTTGATCAAGGCGCTAAGATTACAATCTTTGTAAATAAAGACATAGTGTTTCCACCACAAGTAGCTTTGAGCTCAATTAAAATGGTAAAGTAAAATGAGTAGCCTTACCGCGTTAGAAACCTACTTAGAACCTCTAAAAAAGATTTTTGCAGAGGAAGGTGTTAACGAGATTTCTATAAACAGACCGTTTGAAGCTTGGGTTGAAAAACGTGGCGATATTAGATATGAAAGCTTACCAGAACTAGATTTTGATCATTTGAAAGGCTTGGCTCTTTTAGTAGCCCAATCTACAGAACAACGAATTAGCGAAGAAACTCCACTTTTATCAGCAACTTTGCCAACTGGCTTTAGGATTCAGGTTATTATCCCACCTGCTTGTGAACCAGGTACAATAGGAATGTCTATAAGAAAGCCATCAGCAATGAAACTTGACCTTGATGGTTATGAAAAAATTGGTGCTTTTGATAATACTGCAATTGAAGAAGTACACGATGAAAATATAGGTATACTTAATAATTATCTTAAAGAAAAAAAGATTAAAGACTTTCTAAAACATGCGGTACTCTCAAAGCAAAACATAATAATTAGTGGTGGTACTTCAACTGGTAAAACAACATTTACCAATGCTATGCTAAAAACTATTCCAACCGATGAAAGAATTATTACAGCTGAAGATGCTAGAGAAATTGATTTATCAATGCATCCTAATAGGCTGCACTTATTAGCATCTAAAGGCGGGCAAGGCCGAGCCAAGGTCACAACACAAGATTTAATTGAAGCTTGTTTACGTTTGCGCCCAGATAGAATAATTGTAGGTGAGTTGCGCGGCGCTGAAGCTTTTAGTTTCTTGCGCGCAATTAATACTGGCCACCCTGGATCTATATCAACGCTTCACGCAGATACTCCAACCATGGCGATAGAGCAGTTAAAACTTATGGTAATGCAAGCAGGGCTGGGGATGCCGCCAGCAGAAATTAAAGAGTATATTCTAAATGTTGTTGATATAGTAGTGCAATTAAAAAGAGGGGAGAAAGGTAAGAGGTATATCTCGGAGATTTATTTCAAAGGTGCAAGAAAAGCAGGTTAAAGATGAAAGGTGATGGAATAGTAAATACGTTTAGGAATTGGGTAATTTGGTTTTTTGCCTTTCTAGTTGTATTAGTTTTTTGCGGGTACTGTTCTTCTGCACTATTTGTGCTTCTAATCAATGGAACAGAAGGCATACCATATAAGACTTTAGACTTTGTGTGGTTAGTTTCATTAACCCCTATAGATGAATGGGTGAAGTGGTGGGAGTGGTGCTTAACAAATTACGGTAATGGTGCAATTAACTTCGAAACTTATAATTATTTATATCCAAAGCTAATTTTTGCATCAGGATTTTCTTACTTAATGGCTCTCTTTGTGATTTGGAAATCTAGAAAAAGGATTTATGAGGCAAGACCGTTTAAAAAAGAAGAAGCATTGCATGGTGATGCTAGATGGGCAGAAGAGGTGGATATAAAAGCTGCAGGCTTACGTTCAAAAAAAGGAATGTTGCTTGGTGTAGACGATAGAGGATACTTAGTTGCAGAAGGCTATCAACATGCCTTACTATTTGCACCAACTGGTTCAGGTAAAGGTGTTGGTTTTGTAATCCCAAATTTGTTATTCTGGCAAGATTCAGTATTTGTACATGATATTAAACTAGAAAATTATGAACTTACCAGTGGTTATAGAAAGCAGATGGGACAAGAAGTGTTCGTATGGAGTCCTGCTGACCCTGACGGATTCACTCACTGTTATAACCCTATTGATTGGGTAAGTCCAAAACCAGGGCAGATGGTAGATGACGTCCAGAAGATTGCGAACCTAATTATGCCTAAGAAAGAGTTTTGGGAAAATGAGGCCAGATCTTTGTTTTTAGGTGTGGTTTTATATTTAATTGCTGTCCCTGACAAAATAAAGTCATTCGGTGAAGTTGTGAGAACTATGAGAAGTGATGACGTGGTTTATAACTTAGCCGTTGCACTTGATACCTTAGGGCAAACTATACATCCAGTAGGATATATGAACATCGCAGCTTTCCTTCAAAAAGCTGATAAGGAGAGATCTGGTGTGATATCTACAATGAACTCGAGTTTAGAGCTTTGGGCCAACCCATTAATTGACACCGCGACTGCTTCTTCGGATTTCAATATTATGGATTTCAAACGTAAGCTTACTACTGTTTATGTGGGCTTAACACCTGATAACTTAAAACGCTTACAACCATTAATGCAGGTGTTTTATCAACAAGCAACTGAGTTCTTATCGAGAAGGCTTCCTAGTAAAGAAGATCCATACGGCGTGATGTTTATGATGGATGAGTTCCCAACTTTGGGAAAAATGGAACAATTCATGAGTGGTATTGCCTATTTCCGTGGTTATCACGTACGCCTATTTTTAATTATTCAAGATACTCAACAGCTAAAAGGGATATATGAAGAGCCAGGTATGAATTCGTTCTTATCTAACTCCACTTATCGTGTTACATTCGCTGCGAACAACTATGAAACTGCGAACCTAATTTCTCAGTTATGTGGTAATAAAACTGTAGAATCGGTATCTGCAAGTAAGCCTAAATTCTTAGATTTTAATCCTGCTTCTAGGTCATTGAACGTTTCCAAAGCTCAGCGTGCACTACTGTTGCCGCAAGAAGTAATTATGTTGCCTCGTGATGAACAGATTATTTTAATAGAGTCAAAGCCACCAATCAGAACTAAAAAGATTATTTATTATCAAGATTCATTCTTTACAAAGCGCTTGATGAAGCCTATCACGATTCCTCAACAACAGCCATACGATCCTAGAAAAGCTAAAGAGATAATGGCTAAAAAACCTAAATTAAACGAGTCTGACACAGAATCTGATGGCTCTAGACCGCCAGCAGCAAGTTAAAATTTGTTTATATAACTAGGCGAATATGGTACTATTATCAGCGACTAATTAATATAAGAAAAGATGCCTCAAAATAGTGATACTCAGACAGAAATAAATACACTCAATAGTAAGTTTTGGGATGAGCCTTGCGGCACTACTACAGCCAAGAAAGTTGGGGCACAATCTAAAAGTAGAGCTGATAACATTGAGTTTGATAAATTATACTTAAATCGGCTGTATCCTTATTTAAAAAAATATATTAAGCCAAATCAAATGGCTGGTAACAAGGTATTGGAAGTAGGTCTTGGGTACGATACGGTCGCTGCTTGGATAGCCGAAGGTGGAGCTGAATATCATGGATTAGATATTGCAAACGGTCCAGTTGAGATGGTTAATAATAGATTGAAAGAACTTGGCAAGGCTCAAAATGCAGTTCAAGGAAACATGCTAGAATGTCCATTTCAAAACGAGACATTTGATTATGTAGTATCTCTAGGTTGCTTCCATCATACTGGTGATATAGAAAAGTGTTTTTCTGAAGCGCACAGAGTGCTTAAAAAAGGAGGGAAGGGGATATTTATGGTGTATAATCAGTTTAGCCTAAAGTGCTGGACTGAGGATTTTATAAATACGTTCAAAGTATTTATGTCAGAATTAGGAATATACCGTTTTTCTAATAAATTAGATCAGGATATGAGAGCAAGATATGACAATAACACTTTAGGTCAATCTGCTCCTGAGACTGTTTTAACTTCAAGATACCAACTCAGATCTTATCTGAAGCATTTCAGCGAAGTAGAGATTTATAATGAAAACCTTGACTACCATATAAGCTGCTTTGGTATTTTTAGAATTAGAATCCCAAGGAGATGGCTATTAACAACGCTTGGTAGATTGTTGGGTAGAGACCTTTATATAATTTGTAAAAAATAAAATTATGAAAATTGTTGTTACAGGCGCTGCGGGGTTTATTGGATTCCACATTTCTAAAAAGCTCTTGGAAACGGGGTATGAAGTTGTTGGTATTGATAACCTAAATAACTATTATGATGTGTCTCTCAAAAAAGCGCGCTTGAGGATTTTAAAAAAACACAAAAATTTTTCATTTCACAAAATTGATATTTCCAATTTTTCTAAGTTACAGAAGGCAGTAGGTGATTGCAAAATTATAATTCATTTGGCGGCTCAGGCTGGTGTGCGTTATTCTTTGGAAAATCCATTTGCATATGTACAAAGTAATCTTGTAGGTCATTTAAATATTCTGGAAGTTTGTAGGCAGATAAATGGCTTTGAGAGATTGATATACGCGAGTTCCAGTTCAGTATATGGGTTAAATAAGAAAACACCATTTGCAGTTTCTGATAGGGTAGATGAGCCTATTTCTCTTTATGCTGCAACTAAGCGCTCCGATGAACTAATGAGTTCTACATATTCTCATCTATATGGAATGAATATTGTGGGTTTAAGATTTTTTACTGTTTATGGTGAGTATGGCAGACCAGATATGGCGCCGATGAAGTTTACTCATAAAATTTTAAATGATGAACCAATAGATGTTTATAATAATGGTGATCTTAAGCGCGATTTCACATATATAGATGATATCGTTGATGGTGTAATAGCATCTATTTCCTCTCCTTTGAAGGGTCATAAGATATATAACTTAGGCAATCACAAGCCCGAGACGTTGATGAATTTTATAGCTCTGCTTGAAAAGCATACTGGTAAACCTGCAATCAAAAATATGCTGCCAATGCAGCAAGGTGATGTTTATGAAACTTATGCTGATATAACAGAATCTCAACAAGACCTTAACTTTCAACCCAAAACCTCTTTAGACCAAGGATTAGAGAGGATGGTTAAGTGGTACAATGATTATTTAGTTGATATGAGATAATAATTAATATAACATTTCGACCCTAATATTTATAATGATTTTGTGGGTGTCATGGAAGAGAATGGTATATGCGTGAAGTCATCTGTTGCTGATTATTTTGCAAAAGCAATGTTGCTTGATAACGGAGGGTTTGTTTTTAATAAGTATACATTTGGCACACTGTTTTCAGATAGTGCTAAGAGCAGTACACTAGCTCTTCTTATGGAAAGCGCCCAAAATAATGGGTACTTGGAGTATATAAAACACCCATCAAGAATTATAGAGCATCATAAAAACAATGGAGAAGTTAAACCAGAGAATGTTTTAACTAAGCTTTTTGGTGATAAAAAAGAAGGAAAATTTCAAGCTCTATGGCTTACAAATTTATCAAATCCAAAAGCAATTAAAACAGAGGATTTTCTTAATTATATTAATCAAGCTACTAAAGCTGTTGAATCTGAATATAAGAGTATAATTTGGACAAACCTAGATAAAGAAACTTTTTGGAATATACACCCACTTTTTCAAGGCTTTAGAGATTTGTTTGAGATCAAAAATATTGCTGATCTAGATACAGAATATGTCAAATTAAAAGATTTGCTTTTATCTCCAAATAAATATTTGCCACAAACCCCGAATACTAAAAATTACACAGGTTTTTTAGTTGATTTGGCAAAGTATCTAATATTGGAACAAGAAGGTGGGTTACTTGCAGATTTGAACTTCAAATTTGTATCCGATTTTGACCCAACTAAATTAGAACAATATGATTATATTGGTAATAAATGTTTAGCAGGTGGCTTGGAAAGAATAGAAAATAATTTCTTTTATTCTAAACCGCATTATCCAATATTTAAAGAGACGTTAAATATTATTGAAGAAATGATTTTTAACCCTAGTTATGGAAATGAAAAATTATTAAATATTGGTTTAGACTCAACCCAATTTGTTGAGCACTACTCGATGATGCCTTATTCCATTGGTTATATTAAGGGCTTTAATCAAGATGATAATAATGATGCCATGCAGACCATTACTTTTCCTGGTACACTAGGAAAATCTTGTGAAGATACATATGCTTTTTTTAAAAATAGAAATCAAGATTTGCCTTCCGAATTAAAAGCAAAGATCGAAGAATATGAAGCTCTTGCTTATAATTTGGAAAACATAACGGATAAAGATATTTTAAGAGAAGTGATTTTAAAGCTGTATACCATAAGAGAAATGCTTTTCCCTTATCAATACTACCAATGCGTGGACGGGTCATTGGTGGGTGAAGATACTCAAACTATGAGTTGGGGACACGAGTCTTTATTTTAGCTTACTTTCTTTGGATGCCTCTAAAAACAAATCGCTGTATTACAAATATGCTATTGAGGCTTATCTATAGCCACTCTAAATTACATAGTTGCTCTGCAGATGATTGATGTAGTTTATCAATTTCACACTGGTAGCAAGATTGTGAATACCAATGCTCTGGTGTATCTAGCTGGTTTAGGTTTTCAATGCGTTGTTGGGTTGAGTCACAAGATTCATAGCTTTCTCTTAATGCTTTTGTCATTAAGTCTTCATTACTTTGAGAATATAAATATAGGTGTTTTAATAGATCCGCATATGCTTCCACCGTTTTATCTAAAAGATTTGCATTAGACCCATCATGGCTTTTAAATACTTCAATTAAGTTTTGATCAAGTTTGGTTAAGGTTTCTTGCTCTACCAAGTTTTGCTTTAATAAAATTTGGTTGTTATCAATTAAAACTTTATAAGGTGATTTGATTTCTACAAATATCTTGCCATTAATTTCTTTTACCAAGTCATTACATATACCAATTGGCTTTTGAGGTTCAGTAAGCAAAGTGGTGTAAAAATATTTGCAATAACTTAAACTTTCATCCGTATTTGGATTTTGTAATTTATGAGTAATTTCTTGGTCAGCAGAAAAAATTAAATCTTTTTTTGGTTCAAAAGATTCTAATACTTCCTTAAGTATTCCAATATTTTTTTCCACAGCTGAATTATATAACTTCTCAATAGTAGAAAAATCTATGGTTTTTAAACTGGCTTTAGTTAAAGCAATTTGATTTTCAAATATCTGTTTGAAGCCAAGGTTTTGTGATTTGCAAAGCTCAAATTGCTCTATATACTCTGCCTTATCTCCTTCAAAAGCATCAGAATCTTTTACCAGTAAGCTAGCAGCCATTAATTTATCTATAAATTGTTCAGTAGATAAATTTTCCTGTACAGATGTGAATAAGACATTTGAAGAGTATAGGGTTGTGTTAATTATATTAAATATAATATTTTGCTCTGTGCTTAGGAATTGCGAAGTATCTGCATTGTATAATGTGCCAAAATCGACTAGTTTTTCTATCAATTCATCGCTTGATGTATATGTGGAATTTGAAAATTTAGCATTCAAGTCATTTACTGTATTCAATTGATTTGTGAGTTTGAATACGTGATCCTTTATATATGAATAAACCAATGTAGCTGGTTCTTTTGTTAATGAATCGGCAATCTTCTTTTTGAATTCGCTTAATTTGTCTAGCGTTTGATCATCTAATTGCTTATTGCCACTTCTTTCATATAGATCATTGATTAAATTGTGTGCAAATATAGATAGTTGCTCAACGTTTTCCAAGTAATCTTGATTATTTATCGATTCTAAATTTTGTTTAAGCTTCGCATCGCGTGCATAATTCGCTTGGGTTAATTCTGACAGGCCAGATATAAATTTAGTGGTGAAGCCGTGTATTGCATCATAAATTTTGGATGAGTACTGCAATTCAGAATAGTTGGCTCCGTTACTGAGTTTGAACTTTATAAAATCACCAAAGAAATCATGTTTTTTTTCTTCCATGAAATTTTGAAGAAAGCCTAAAGTTTCATTGTTATCTGTAAGGCTAGAAACTTTAACATCGCTCATGAAATCAGCAGTACTTTGATTGGTTGTAACTGCTTTGCCTATTAGTCTCGCAATGCCAAAAAGTTTTTCAACTTGGTTCATGATTTGCACCCTTATTTTATATTGTGGTGCAGTTAAGATGCAATAAGTGTGCCAAGTGAGTTTTGTATTAGAAAACCCAAGGCATGCAGAATTTTATATGTGCATGCCTTATCTTAAGACTACCTATGGGCGTTTTGTTGTTGTTGTGCAGCTTGTTGTCTATTAGCAAGTTGTGCAAGCATACTTTGCTGCGCAGTATCTATTCTTAGATCGTCACGACCACCATTGCCAACCGCAGCATCTTTGCCAATACCAGTTCTCTTTAATTTTTCTAGTATTGCCGCTTTTCTTGCAGATTCTTCATTAGCAGCTAATTGTTGCTGTCTTGCTCTTTCGCTAGCTTCTGCTTGTGCTCTTTGTTGTGCAGCATCTGCAGCAGCTCTACGCTGAGCTTCCAATCTTGCATTTTCTTCAGCTTGCTTTCTTTTTTGCTCTGCAAGTTGAGCTTGGCGTTGTTGTTCAGCAGCCTGCTGAGCTGCTAGTTGCTGTTGTCTTGCTCTTTCATTAGCCTCTGCTTGCGCTCTTTGTTGTGCAGCAACCTGTTCAGCTTCACGTCTAGCTCTTTCTTGCTCTAAACGTACAGCTTCTTGTCTTTGTCTTTCTTGCTCAGCTTCAAACTTTTCACGTTCTACTTGTTGTTGCCTTAATTGCTTAGCTTTTTCAAGCTCAGCAATTCTTTGACGCTCAGCTTGCTCTTGAGCCTGTTGAAGTTGCTGTTGTCTTGCTCTTTCATTGGCTTCTGCTTGCGCTCTTTGTTGCGCAGCAACCTGTTCAGCTTCACGTCTAGCTCTTTCTTGCTCTAAACGTATAGCTTCTTGTCTTTGTCTCTCTGCCTGTTCTGCAGCTCTGCGCTCCGATTCTAGATTTTCTTGAGAGGCACTTGTGGCGGCGCTCGAACTACTAGAAGATGACATTGAAGAAGAGGCGTTTGCTGAACCCACTTCTGTTCCTGATTTATTTTGTGATCCTTGCTCTCTTATTGGGGCAGGTGTAGCGCTAGATAATGAAGTTGATGCATAGTACGAAGAAAAAGAATATCTACGGTTGCAGTAACAACATAAAAGCAACAAAATTAAGGTCAAACCACCAACTAGTGCGGTATTTCTCATCGCTTGATCTCGCTCAGCCTCTTCATTTTTTAGAGAATTAACGAAGTTATATAAATCTAATATATCTATGTTAGGGTTTTGTTTGTTTTGCATTGGTTAGGACCTCATAAAGATTGTGCGCGGAACTATATTCTAAATCTAAATTTAGTGCAATCTAATGTTGATAAGTTATTGCATGTTTTTAATTATAAACCTTGCGCCGTCTAAATGCATAGTAAAGTAATTGCCATATCCATTGGCATAAGCGCCGATAGGGGCGGTACAACTGCCACCATGTAACTTCATAAATTCACGTTCTTTAGTAACGCAATCTACGGTTGGCTTGTGAGATATTTTTGAAAGCAATGTTGCCATTTCTAAATCTGCATTCCGCCTTTCAATGCCTATTGCTCCTTGCCCAACTGCGGGAATAAATATACTGGGGTCGAATACTTCCTTAATTACTCCCTCAAGCCCAAGTCTTTTAAGTCCTGCTAGTGCAAATATTGCGGCATCGACTTCTCCAGTTTCAATTTTTTTCAGTCGAGTAATGACGTTTCCACGAAAAGGTGCTACTTCAACGTTTGGATTTATTTCTTTTACCAATATAGCCCTGCGCGCTGAAGAAGAGCCAACGACAGTTCCCTTTGGCATATCTTGCAAATTACTAAACTTGGAAGATACAAAGCAATCTCTTGCATCTTCGCGTTCAAGCATGCAATCGATGATTAATCCGTTAGGTAATTCAGCTGGAACATCCTTCATTGAATGGACTGCAATATCAATTTTGTTGGCAAGCATTGCTTCTTCTATTTCTTTTAAAAAAAGCCCCTTACCACCGATTGTAGCTAGGTTTTGATCCAAGAATTTATCACCAGAAGTGATAATCTCAATAATTTCGAATGAAGTCTCTGGAGCTATGTTTTTAATACTATTAATAACAATATAAGTCTGGGCTAGAGCTAATTTACTTTTACGAGTTCCAATTCGAATATGCATTGTTTATATTTCAAGTTTAACAATTGAGACAAGTATCTTAGGCTCTTTTGCAGTTTCGGTTTGCAAAATTCTCTTAATAATACTGCGAATCTTATTTTCTAATTCATCGCCAGTAACTCTAGGATGAGCTTCAACATATTCAGCTATAGCTTCTTCTAGCATTACGAAATATTCACGATCATCTTTTGAATCTAATACGCCAGGGGCTAGAACTATTGGGTCTTTTAAAAGCTTATGCTTTTTGTTAATAACAACCGTAGCTGTAACTAAACCTTGATCTCTCATACGCCTACGCATTCTCAGAACTTCACTGTCAGAAGGGAGTATGAAGTTGCCGTCGATAGCCATTATCCCAGAAGGAAGTTGGGCTATGATTTCAGGTTTCTCACCGTTGACCTTAACAATGGCACCATTATTAACTTGAACAGAGAATTTTGCTCCATGTTTTCTAGCAAATTTTGCATGCTCGTGTAAATGCATTGGTTCGCCGTGCATAGGGATAGCGACTCTTGGTTTTACTATTTCATACATTTTTGCAATTTCACCACGTGATGGGTGCCCTGAAACGTGAACAAAATGATCTTTTTCAGTGATTACTTCTACGCCCATTTTGCAGAATTTGTTAAATAGGGAGAAAATTTTATCTTCATTACCTGGGATTATTTTTGAAGAGAAAATTACAACATCGCCTCTGCGTACTTTAAAGTCTGGATGCTCTCCTCTTGAAAGTTTATTTGTAGTTGCTCTTGGTTCACCTTGGCAACCTGTAGCAATTACTAGAACTTCGTGTCTATGATACCTTTCTATCTCTCTTGGACGCATGAATGGCGGAAGGTCATGCAGATAACCGCACTCTAATGCAGCATCATACATCTTCCATAAAGATGAGCCCGAAAGAGCCACTTTACGACCGCAAGCTTCAGCGGCTTTAGCTATGGTATGAATTCTTGCGATGTTAGATGCAAAAGAGCTAACTACTACTAAATTATTTTTATGTGAAGCAACAAGCTCTGTTATACTTTTAACCAATGAGCCTTCAGAACCAGAAAACCCTTCGCTGAAGATGTTTGTTGAATCACAAACCATTGCTAGAATATTTTCTTCACCAAGTTTTTTTAGAGCATCAATATTAGATGTCTTGCCAACTACAGGATCTTCATCAAACTTCCAATCACCAGTATGGAAGATTGTTCCATGTTCCGTTCTTATTACTAAGCCCTGCATTTCAGGAATAGAGTGGGTGAGGCCGATCATTTCTAAATCGAATTCACCAACTTTAAATTTACTATTTAGTTTTATTTCATGAATTTTCACATCATTAGCTATTCCCATTTCGGCTAATTTTCCTTTCAGCACGCATGATGTAAATTTTGTGCAATAAATTGGAAGCTTGAATTCATTCCAGAGATATTGAATAGCACCAATATGATCTTCGTGAGCGTGTGTTAAAACCAGTCCCACAAAGTCTTGTCTGTGTTTTGTTATAAAAGATATGTCTGGAACCAATATATCCACCCCAGGGAAGTAATCATCTGCAAACCCTAGACCCATGTCTACAACCAGCCATTTTCCGTTGTAGTGATATAGATATAAGTTGATACCAATTTGGTCTGTGCCACCCAATGGTAAAAACATTAGGTCATTCTTGTGTTGTTTTAAATTTATAGTCATTAATCGTTAAATTATGTAATTCAGCTCAGTGTAGCAGATAAAGATTAGAACCGCAAATTGTTAAAAACTTCATCTAATTCTTTTGCAACCTTAGGTAGAGCATAATTTTGAGCTATTTTATATCCAGCTTTTGAAGTGGTTTCGATAAGACCCTTATCTTTAAAAACAGCCTCCATTTTATTAGCTAAATCATTGTAATTATTTACTTTACAAAAGATTGCAGCCTTTGATTTGCCTACAATCTCTTTTGGCCCAGTTGTAGCTGTAGAAATAACCGCTTTAGAGTGAGAAAAGGCTTCTAACATGGCTATGCTAAAGGTTTCTTCATGAGAGGTAAGACAGTATATATCTATACTATTGAAAAACTTCTCTTTTTCTTTTTTAGATACCCAGCCTATTAACTTTACTTCTTTGGTTAAGCCAAGTTTTTTAACTAGTTTTGAAATATTATCTTTTTCTTCACCATCACCAGCAATTATAGCCTTAAATTTATATCCTTTTTTCTTAATTACTGACAAAGCCTGTAAAAATATATCACAGCCCTTAATTGGCACAAGCCGCCCCATAAAGCCAAATGTTAGCGTGTTATTTGGTTTTGGAGCTTTATATTTACGGCTGACCGTTATCATATTCGGAACATAGCTCAGGTTCTTTTCAGGATGTCCGCTAGCAATTAACCCTTCATACATATGTCGTGTAATAGCGATTATATGTTGCTTGCCTACTAAATGCTTATAGTTGTAGCCGTGTGATACTGAAATTACTGGTGTTTTGCCAGCAACTTTCCTAGCTAGAGCGGTATCTTTAGTAGTATGTGCGATTATTATGTCTGGCCGTTCTTTTAAAATAAAATATTTTAGTTTTAATAATGCAAAAGGGTCATTTCTTCCAAAAGGATTAAGGTATATAGGTTTTTGAGTTATAAACTTTTCAATAGCTGATCCTTTAGAGATAACTGGTATTACCGCATGTCCCTTTATCTCTATAGCTTGGCAGTAATCTAGAAATGCCTGTTCAATTCCCCCTAGATTCTTAAAAAGCATGATGTTTAGTATTTTCATGGTACGTTAACTGTTTGTTTACCTTTGTTTTGTACACTTTATATATGAAATCTTCAAAGGTTTAGTATGAAAAGTGCATCTGAACAAAATTACGATATTAAAAGTCTTGATCTTTCTAATCCTGAAGTCATGGATTTTATTAGAGATGATTTAGGGTTGAACCCATCGTTGAATATACCAATTTTAAATTCATCCCAAAGAATTATGATTAGTAAAATTTTAAAATCTAAAGGAGTGGAAACAGATGGTCTTACTAATAAAGATCTATATTTGGGTCTAATAAATCATTTTGTTGGTTCGTTGCTAGTTGCTAAAAATAGTTATAATAAACAAGAAATTATAGAAATCTGTCGACTGGCAGGTTTTAACTTAGTTAATCTTAATTCATACAATCCTGAAATAGTATTGCAACCAAGGTTTCAAATTAGCTTTACTGAGAATGTTTCTGCCATTACTAAAGGATTAAAAGTAGAAGCTAAAAAAGATGCAGATGAAGCTTATAAAACTGCCAAATTAAATAAAGTAGAAGCAGTAGGTGAAGTGCAAGTTTTAACACCTAATTCTAAACTAGGTCAGCTTATTATGAATATGAGCGATGATAAATTGGTAAAACTACTTAATAAAATAGACAAAGAAAGTGGCGTTTACAAACAAATAAATTCTGCTGCAATATGGAATTTAGTTCATCCAAAAATAGTTCAAAAATTACAAGGTGCACTTAGTTTAGCACAACAAGCTACTGATAAAAAAGGTGTAAATATACTTGAAAAAATAGCTAATTTTTTTAGCAACTTAGTTAAATCAGATACGCAGCTTGATAAAGCTCAAAAAGCTGAATTAGCTAGTTTTATGAAAGCAGCACAAGAGTTTGGAGCAGCTAAAGAAAAACCAGCCGAATTTTTAACTCAAGGAGTTGAATCTGCTGCTTTATTCAGAATTATAGCAGAATCTGCTGGTGAAATAGCCACAAGTATCGAACAAGTTGGCAAATTAGATAAAGAGGTTTTGGCCTCAATTGTGGATAAAATATGTAAAGATTTTAAAAACAGAGGGTTAGAAGTAAATCAAGATTTTAAGATAAAGCTTGCGAAAGCTTTTATGAGTATTGAAGCTGAAACTTTACAAGGTATACCTAGTGCTCAAAATAGAATCATCGAACAAACCAATATTATATACAACAACATGTCGTCGAAATTAGCACCTTTTGAAAGACAAGCAGTTATTGATAATTTGAACGGCAAGCAAGTCAACCTACCTGATGGAGTAGAAATACCTAAAATGTCTATGCCAGTCAGAGATTTACTCTTATTGCGTCTTGAAGCATTGCATCAAGGTAAGGAAGTATCTAAGCAAGAAGAAAAAGATGTTATTAGAGGTTATGCTATTGCAGAGTCTTTAGCTCTAGTTAAAGCAGGTGTTGTAGTTGGGAAGCTTAAAAAATCTAACAATATTGAACAATCTGACTTAAAAGGCAGCGCGAAGCTAGTGAAAGAAGCTGTAGACATAGTGTTAAAAGGAAATAAGCAATCTGTTACCAGATAGTATTCATTTCCTTGCGAAATTTGATGCTTTGTGCTACATACTAACCAGCTATTAAAATTAAATAAATAGGTTAGTTATGCAATTAGATAGAATCACTATTGGAAAAAAAGCTCCTGACGAAGTTAATGTAATTATTGAAATCCCAATGAATGCAGGGCCAATTAAATACGAATTCGATAAGGAAGCAGGAATTATAGTGGTTGATAGATTCATGCAAACGACTATGTCATATCCTTGTAATTATGGCTTCATTCCACACACACTATCTGGTGATGGTGACCCTGCAGACGTTTTGGTATACTCAAATTATCCTATCGTTCCAGGTGCTATGGTTAATGTTAGACCTATTGGCGTGTTGATGACAGAAGACGAAAAAGGCTCTGATGAAAAGATCTTGGCTGTTCCTGCAGCTAAAATCGACCCGTCGTTGGAAAAAATAAATTCTTATAAAGACCTTCCAGAATTAGTGATAAATAGAATTGAGCATTTCTTTGAAAACTATAAGAAATTAGAAAAAGGAAAATGGGTTAAAATTTCTGGCTGGAAAGATGCAGCAGAAGCGAAAGATATTATAAACCAAGCTATTAAGAATCATAAGTAATCATGTCGGCAAACTTTGTAGTAACAACATTTTATAAATTCGTTGATCTTCCAGATTTTGAAGATAAGCGCGTTAAATTTATTAAGTTTTGTAATGACAATAAAATTAAGGGAACCATATTACTCGCTCAAGAAGGATTGAATTCTACGCTTACAGGCACTAGAGAAGCTATAGACGCTTTTTATAAATTCATAACTAGCATGCCTGAATTTATAGATATAGAGTTCAAAGAAAGCTTCAGTGAAAAAATGCCTTTTAGCCGAATGAAAGTGCGTCTAAAACCAGAGATCGTAAGGCTAAAGATTGAGAATCTTGATATGTCTAAAGTTGGTGAATACTTAGATGCCAAAGAGTGGGATGATCTAATATCTCGTAAAGAGACCATCACTATCGATACCAGAAACGATTACGAAGTGATTTTTGGTACGTTTAAGAACGCTACAAACCCTAAGACTAGAAACTTTAGTGATCTTCCTGAATGGGTTGAGCGTAACCTCAAAGAAGTTGATAAAGAGACCCCAATTGCCATGTTCTGTACTGGCGGCATTAGATGTGAAAAATCAACGGCTTACATGAAAAACATAGGCTTTAAGAATGTCTATCACTTAAAGGGGGGCATCCTCAAGTATTTAGAAGATACCCAAGGCCAAGAAAACATGTGGCAGGGTAGATGTTTTGTCTTTGATGATCGTGTGGCGGTCGATTCAGAGTTAGATGCTTATTGTAAATAATTTTCTTGTAGCTTCTTTAATGAAAATGCTAGAGAGGGGTGGCGTGTAGTTGCATTAGAAAAAGATACTTATCGCACTCTTCTATTTTTCAAAAGAGAAGCTTATTGTGTAATTCTAGAAAAAGATATTTAAGTTATGAAAGCATTTTATTTTCTATTAATAGGACTTCTATTAGTATTTACTTTAATAGGATTAGATGCAATATGGTTTAAAATATTACCATCGTCGCTTTTAGAACAGCTTTTTTGGACCGTAACTTGGTTAGCTATTGGTATAGGGTTTCTGTTTTTACTTGCACGATCTTTCTCTGAAGAGGCTGACTCAAAAAAAACTCCGATACTAAAATATATTTTCTACACCATATTTTCTTTAACGATAATTTTATCAGTACTGAAAGTACTGAATTATATATGGGATTACAGTATACTAGGGAAAGTATCATTTTTAGTAAGCTCCAACGTTTGGATTACTTTTATTTTATTATCTTGCGTCTCTTTTGTTGCATATAGGCTTCACCAAACTTTCTTTGCGGAAGATAACCTAAAAAAAGATAATTATTTAAATTAGTAATTATAGCTTACCTAATAATCCTGCCTCATTTTGAGGGCGAGGCTTAGTGTGCCTTCATCCATATAATCAAGCTCAGCACCCATTGGTATGCCATTGGCAAGCCGTGAAGTTTTTATGTTGTATGGTTTGAGTAAATCGACTACGTAGAACCCTGTGGTTTGCCCTTCTAATGTGGCGTTTGTTGCAATAATAACTTCTTTAAAATCGGAATTAGATACTCGACTTTTCAACGACTCAAAATTCAATGTGTCTGGGGTTCTTCCGTCTAGCGCTGAAAGAGTGCCTCCTAAAACATGGTAATAACCTTTGAAAATGTTGCCGCGCTCCATTGCCCATAAATCAGTTACGTCCTCAACTACACATAGCTGATTTGGGTCACGCTTTTCACTTGTGCAGATAGAGCATGGAGAAATTATATCAATATTACCACATGCATCACAAATTTTAATTTCTTGAGCTACCTCTTTAATCACGTCTGCTAGAGGAAGCATTAAGTTTTGGGAATTTTTAATCAAATGCAGTGCAATTCTACGAGCAGATCTCGGCCCAAGCCCTGGTAACTTTGCTATAATTTTAATTAACTGTTCTACCGCGCCTATTTGCATTCTACTATCTCTCCATTTACGTTATTATCAGATAATATATAATCAATAGCTTTGCAAATACCTTCTGGTGAAGATGGATATTTTTTCTGTAGGGTATCGAAAAATTCTTTTGGGTATCCTTCTTTATATAAAGCTGCGCCAATTAGAATTCCATTAATTCTAAACCCTTCCTTAATTTGTTTAGCTGCTTGAATAGTGAAGTCACGCAATGAATTTTTAGAAGTGCAGTATGATAAAAAATTATTTGGATGATCTGCAGCCCATAAGTCTAATAAATTTATAATAACCCCAGAATCATAACGTTTTTGCATCTCCATTGTAAAAGCCATAGGAGCATAAAGGTTTATCATCATTGATTTTAGGAAGATATCATATGTAAAACTATGTATAGAATCATTTTCAAAAATTGCAGCATTGTTTATTAAAACATCTACTTTGCCTTGTGCCTGATCAAGAATGAATCTAGCGGCATCAGAGTGTTGTAGATTACCAAAAACAACTTTCGAATTGGGAATTTGCTTTTGCAAATCAACTGCAGCATCTTTTGATGTATGATGATGTATTATAATTCTATAATTTTGATTCGCTAAATGTAAGGCTATTTCCTTACCAATTCTTTTTGCGCCACCAGTGATTAAAGCTGTTTTCATAGTTATATAAAGATGTTATCTTCATAATATATAAATTTTTTCATTATGAAATGCATAATCAGCAGTACTTGAGCGATATATTAATCCTTTTGGCAGTTTCTATTGTTAATGTTGTGTTATCACGAAGGTTGCAACTTAGCCCTGTATTAGGTTATTTAGTATTGGGAGCTGTAATCGGGAAGGGTGGTTTTAATTTAATTCACGAAACTCAATACGCAGTAACTATTTCTGAGTTTGGCGTAGTATTCTTACTTTTCGTTATTGGCTTAGAATTAACATTTGAACGTTTAGTGCAAATGCGGTGGCATGTATTTGGATTTGGTGGAATGCAATTGGTACTAACTTCTTCCATTATAGCATTTATCTTGCATCAATGGATGGAAGTAAAGTTAGACGTATCTATCATAATAGCTGGCGCTCTATCTTTATCATCTACAGCTATAGTACTGCAGGTATTATCTGAAAGTAAAAGGCAAGCAACACAGGTTGGTAGGCTGTCTCTTTCAGTGTTATTAATGCAGGATTTTGCTGTTGTGCCTCTATTAGCATTATTACCAATAATAGCAAGTTCTGAAGAAAACTTTGCAGGTACGCTGGGCATAGCAGGTCTTAAAGCTTTAGTTGCAATCATTCTAATTACCATTGGTGGACGAGTCTTCCTAAGACCTTTCTTTACTCTAATTGGTACAGCTAAAAGCGAAGAAGTTTATGTGACCACAACCTTATTAATTGTATTAGGATCTGCTGTATTAACTAGTGAGCTTGGTCTTTCTACAGCTATGGGAGCCTTCATAGCAGGTATTTTAATTGCAGAAACTCAGTACCGAAGCAGGGTAGAAGCCAGTATAATGCCATTCAAAAGCTTGTTATTAGGTTTGTTTTTCCTATCAGTCGGTATGTCAATTAATATTGAGATTATTAAATCGCAAATCCAATACATATTTATTGCATCGGTAGCATTATTGCTTTTGAAGGGGTTAATAATTTATTTACTTTGTTTTTTATTTAAATTTAGACAAGGCGCAGCTATCCATTCTGCAATGTTATTGGGACAAGGCAGTGAATTCGCATTTATCTTATTTAGTCTTGCAGCTAAACAAGAAATATTATCACCAGAAGCTGCGCAGTTACTGTTAGTTGTTGTCGCTATAACAATGGCAGTTACACCTCTATTATCAATAATAGGTGCATGGATTGAAGAAAGAATTGATTCTGGCGAAGATCTAGATAGCAATCAAGAATTTAAAGGAATAAGCGATTTAGACGGACATATAATCGTCGCGGGTTTTGGTAGAGTAGGGCGTGTTATTGCATATATGCTTTCAGAGCATCAGTTTAACTACGTTGCTGTAGATGGGGATCTGCAATTAGTCAAAAAGGCCAGAGCACAAGGCTTTCCTGTTTACCATGGTGACTTAAGTAACGTTGACGTATTGCGCTCAGTTGGAGCTGGTAGAGCCACTTCAGTAATTCTTACAATGAATGATAAAGTTGCATTGAGAAAAGCTGTAAAAGCAATTTCTGTAAATTTTGAAGATTTAGAAATAATTGTTCGAGCAGAAGATTTTAAGCATGGACATGGACTTAAAAAATTAGGGGCAAGTCTTGCAGTACCTGCAACTATTGAGACTGGTTTGCAACTTGGTGGCGCACTATTGAAAAATCTTGGAGTTGCTGAACATGATATTATTAATATGAAAGAACAATTTAGACAGAACGGATATTCATTCACTGAAGAAATTGAGCTTTTTAGAGGGGTTGCTCCATCCAAAGAAACTTCTAGTAAATAGATAGCATGATTTTTGCTGATATAATCTAGAAAAGAAATTTAGTATTGCCATTTATGCTACAATTATCTGAAGTTGGTTCAGCTGACAGAGAGCTACAACAGCTTCAGCATGGCTACGGATATTATAGTACCAATACAAATACTGAGGAAGCGATTCTTCAATTCATAAATAACAACAAGCTTAAAATATCTCCTACAAGAGCATTTTGGAACTTTGGGTTTTGTTCTAAGCCAGTATCTGAAAGCATATATAAAGCGATCTTGAACGCCACTCTAGCACAAGTTAGTTTTATTGTTGAAAACAGATCTGAAAACGAAGAAGTTTGCGAAAAGCTTTATAACACATGTATGATGTCTATATAGATGATTTTTCTCCAGTTTTTATAGGATTTAAAGTGGAAGACAAAGATACTGCAATAAAACAGGAAACAGAGGATAAGTTTGATTTTGATAAGTTTGAACAAATTCTGCCAAAAGAGTCGTTTCCATATTTTGTAGGTTTACTATTTGTGTGCAAATTAGGGTTCACGCTGGACGACCTTATTGAAATCAAGTCGAAATTTGAAATGACAACATTCTTATCTAAAGAATCTCTTAGAGATATGTTATTTAGATCATGCGATATAAAGGCAAGAGTTTGCGATCCTTCTGGCCTTATTGAAGCTGTAATTACTCCACCTCCAGAGAAGCCCATAGAAAGCGTGAGAAGTTTCCAAGATTTAGAAAGTATTGGCAGGAATAGCTCTAATCAATCTTTAGGTGAAGAATTTATTACTATTAGCAGGCCGCGCACTCCTTTTACTCGTTCATCTACGCCAAGTTCTGGCACAGATAAAGATGGCTTTATACTCATTAATTGAAAGTTATAGAAAAATTCAAAAAAAACTCTAAGATTATATATACAACAACTACCATGTAGGTAAATATGTCTAAAAAAATCATTGCCGTTTTGGCGACCTCCTTTTTAACTATCGCATCAAACTCTTATTCTCAAGATGCAGCAGCCCCTAAACAAAACCAAGAAGATATGAAAAATCTTCGTCAGGAAATTAAAGAAGATGTTCAAAAACTTCGTGAAATGCGCCAAGAACGTCGCGAAGAAATCAAGGATAATATTGAAGAAAGAAGAGAGATGCGTCAAGAAAGACGTAATGACAGAAGAGAAGATAGGATGGATCGCCGCGAAGATATAAAAGACCGAGTTGAAGATAGAATGGATAGAAGAGAGGATGTACGCGATCGCAGAGAGGATAGACGAGACGAAAGATTTGATGGTGGGCCTAGAGACAGGATGGAAGATCGTATGGATCGCCGTGAAGATGTGAGAGATAGAAAAGAGGACGGTAGAGATCGTAGGGAAGACGTTCGTGACCGTAGAGAAGATAAGCGCGATAACAAAACCCAAGGGCAAGGTGGACAAAGGATGGAAAGACCTAATGCTGGCGGCGGACAAAATTCTGGTCAGCGTGGTGATAGACGTTAATTAATAACTAAATTCATTGCATATTAGAGGGTTGGTTGCTAAAACCAACCCTTTCTCTTAAAGAACATATAAGGAAGAACAGCTGAAAGAACCATTAATATCAATGAAAAAGGATAGCCAAACACCCATTCTAATTCAGGTATGAATTTAAAGTTCATACCATAAATGCTAGCAATTAGCGTAGGCGGTAGAAATACAGCTGCTGCAACCGTGAATACTTTAATAATGGTGTTTTGTTCTACGTTAATCATGCCAAGCGTCGCGTCCAACATGAAGCTATTTCTTTGAGATAAGAAATTAGCATACTCTGTTAATGAGTGTATTTCACGAGTAATATTTCTAAAGCGTATTCTATGCTCTTTTCTAGCCATATACTTTCCATCGTCAATCTGGCCAAAGAAGATTAGCATGCGGTTAATACTAACCAAACTTTCTCTTATTTTCGATATTAAGTTCCCTGTGCGTCCAACACGTTTAATCAACATGTTATAATAGTTATTGGTAGAGCCATCTTCTTCAAAATCATGTTCTGTCTTTGTAGACTTGTTTGGGTCTGAATTGAGCCCTTTTGGTTTTTCAAAAACATCAGCAAGCAACTGATCAATTTCGTTTCCTGTTTTTTCTAAAATATCAGCAAGGCCGTGAACAATTGCTTCTATAATTCCTTCAAGAGCCAAATCTGGAGTTGTGCATAAATTTGGATTCCTAACAGCTCTTGCTGAAAAATAATTAAAAGCTTTAGGTTTAGAGTATCTTAATGTAACAAGACACTGTTGGTGCAATATCATCGTAATAGCTGTACCTTGTGGATAATCATGGTCGGACTTATGAATCGCTGTAATTGTCATAAAGTAAGAGTCATCTTCTTTATAGAATGGGCTTAAGACCTCTATTTTATCCATCTCTTCACGGGTTGGCGCGTCAATTTTAAGAGATTTTTCAACAAGTTTTTCTTCTTCTATACTTGGTTCTATAAGATCTATCCACACTACATTTTTAGGTATAGTGTCCTCAGCCGTAAGCTCAACTTTATTGAGCTTAATATTTTTACCTGAACTTAGTGCATAAGCTATTATCATGATAAATTTTTACTAAGGTTGACTTGACAAATTTGAGTAATTAATGACACTCTTATAAGTAACTCATATTTTGAAACAAGGCAAGTTTCTTTTAATTTTTAAAGACATAAGCAGGAGCCTAAATGTTACCTATTATAGGAATAGCTATCGTACTAGTGATGGTATTTGGTGTTTACATAGCATCAGGTGGCAAAATAGATATTATTTTACACGCTTTGCCACATGAATTAGCAATGATTTTTGGCGCAGCTATAGGCGCTTTTTTGGTGGGTAATAAAGGGGATGTAGCTAAAAACTCGCTTAAAGATGTTGCTAAATGTTTTAAAGGCACAAAATGGGGTAAGCAAGATTATCAAGATTTATTATGTCTTATGTTCATGCTAACCAAAACTATTAAGTCAAAAGGCTTGTTAGCAATTGAAGCGCATATAGAGAACCCTGCAGAAAGCTCTATATTTACCCAATTTCCAAAAATTCTCTCTGACCATTTCGCAACCGATTTTATATGCGATACTTTGCGCATGATGACAATGAGTTTAGAAGATCCATACCAAGTAGAAGATGTAATGCAAAGGATTTTAGACAAACATCATCACGAAGCTTTGGCTCCATCGGGAGCATTGCAAGGTATGGCAGATGGTTTACCAGCAATAGGAATCGTAGCTGCTGTATTAGGCGTAATTAAAACGATGGCTAGTATTGATAAACCACCCACTGTATTAGGTGCGATGATCGGTGGTGCGCTGGTAGGTACATTTTTAGGGGTATTCTTAGCTTATTGTTTGGTTGGGCCTATGGCATCGAAAGCAAAGGCTTTCCATGAGCAGGACGGACAGTTTTATATGATAATTAGAGATATAATAATATCCCATTTAAAGGGTAACGCACCACAAGTTTCAGTGGAAATTGGTAGAGGTAACGTGCCTTCTAAGTACCAGCCAACATTCTTTGAACTTGAGCAATCGATGAGCGAATTAAAAGTCTAGATTACTTCTTTTTCCTAAATGTATCTAATGATACGACGTTAGTTGAAGAATTTGGATCTTCGTTTTTCTTTGTACTTTTCTTGCTTTTTTTATCTTTAGTATTAGCTGCCTCGGTGCTTTGTTTTTCAAGCTCAACTTCTAGCTCTAATTCTTCCTGATCGCTAAATGAATATCCAACTTCTCTAAACTGTAGACCAAATTGTACACTAGGGTCTGCAAATGTTGTTATAGCAGCGTAAGGTACATATATACTTTCTTTTATACCATTAAAGCTTAAAGACACCCCAAAACCCTTGCTATCTGTGGTTAAATCTTGGAACTGGTATTGCAAAACAATCGTCATTTCCCTTGGATATTTATTAAGAAGTGTCTTAGATAATTTAACACCAGGGAACTTGGTCATAAATGATATGAAAAAATGGTGATTCCCAGGTAATCCTTTATCTTTTACCGTGGTTAGAACTTTGCTTACAATTATGTGCATCGCATCGTCTACAAGCTTACCATAATCTATAATGTCTATTGTCATATTCTTCATCCTTATTTACACTAACCTTAACACTTACTTTACATACAAAAAAGTTAACAAATAGTAAACACAATAAATAATTTTCAAACTATTTATTTTACTATTAATTGCTGCGTATCTCCATCGATACAGAGCCTTTCAAACACTCTATATTAGGCTTTTTACTGATTGACAAATTTATTGACGAAAAAGAGTCTAATTCTTGGATTAAATCGAAAATTTCACGACTTATCCTTTCTAAAAGCTTAAACTCTTTGTTAGAGATATATTCGCGAATGGTATCACATAGGTTATGATAACATATAGTTTCACTTATATTATCAGATACACATGCTTCAGGAAGTGATTTAAACACTAGTCTTAGGTTTATCGATATATCTTGGGTCTTCGATCTTTCTTCTTCACTTACTCCAATTTTAGCAGGAATAACCAAGTCTTCAATATGCAAAACCCCAGTCAAACTTTTATATTTGCCGGGGCTTAAATTCATATTAGTACTTTGAAAAATTTAATTATCTTGAATAGAACTCGATAACCAAGTTTGGCTCCATAATAACAGGATAAGGAACATCAGATAGAGCAGGGATTCTGCCGTACTTCACTGTACCTTTATCATTATTTACTTCTAAGTATTCTGGAACAGAGCGCTCATTGCTTTGAACAGAACCTTGGATCAATGTCATTTGACGAGACTTTTCTTTGATCTCTATAACCTGACCAGGCTTCACTCTAAAGCTAGCGATTGTAACTCTTTTTCCATCAACTATAACGTGTCCATGACTTACAAGCTGTCTTGCAGCAAAAATTGTAGGAGCAAAAGTAGATCTGTAAACTATAGCATCAAGTCTTGACTCAAGTAGACCTATTAGATTTTCACCTGTATCACCTTTTCTTCTAACAGCTTCTTCGTATATTCCACGGAATTGCTTTTCTGTTATATCACCGTAGTATTTTCTAAGTTTTTGCTTAGCATTTAACTGGATACCATAGTCGGTCAGCTTTCTATAGCCACCCAAACCATGCTGCCCAGGAGGGAAGTTCTTACGAGCAACTGGATCTTTGCTTCTTCCCCAAAGATTAACGCCTAAACGACGGCTAACCTTACCTTTTCTATTATTTCTTTTTGTCACTATTATTCACTAATAAAGTTATATATTGGCTGATATTTATACAGTTTTATAGAACTCATGTCAACGCTTGTTTTAGATATAACTACTCATATCGTATCAAATTTTTAACTAAGTACGAGCTAGCGAATATGCAGACTGGAAGAACAAGCAGCGTAATGGCTATAAGAAGCAGTAGGTAGATGTTATTTTGATACGCTAAAGTAACAAGGATTAGTGCTGGTATCAATATTGGCAGGATAAGGATTGGCAATAAGATATTGAAACTATTACTTGATGTCATACAACTGGTTAATAGCAATACAGGGCATATAAATGATACTAAGGTAATACCAGAACAAATAATGTATATCCCATCTTCTAAAGGTATCCCCAATACTAGGCAAGCTATTGGAAAAAGAAATATAACAGCTACTGCATATAAAATTATGCAAGATACTAGTTTTCCTATTAAAAACCATTCCAGAGCTTCCGAAGAAATTAAAAGTTGATGTATAACGCCATTTTTTAGCTCGTTATGGATGAGTTGCTGAGACCCAAGCATAATAGCCAGACATAGAGGGGTATAGAGTAGGGCGATTTTAACTGATTCTGATAATTGATATGGACCAATTGCTATATTAAAAAGACTTAAACAAATTATATAGAACACCAGAGAATTAATAATAAAAAATTTATTCACCAATGCTAATTTCAGCTGATGGCAAACAAAGTTATTAAAATTTTGCAAATTACTCATTTATTTTTTTTATCGTATTATAGTAAATTACTAAATTTACCACCAGCGTTTATATAAATAAGATTTTAACTTCATTCTCTCTTCATCATTTAGTTTTCTATCATATATAATTAATTCATATATATGAATGGTTTGGCAAAAAGATTTAGAAGAAGATTCACATCCAATAAAAAAGTTTTGAGTCCCGACAGTTACTGCTGGACCTGTGTTCGTAGATGATAATATGTTTTGATCATTTTTCCAACATTTCAACTCATTTCCAGAAGCTTCAATTGATGCATAGCAATTCATCACATATTTGTCGTAAGCATTGCTAGAAAATGATATCAAATTACCAGTAACATTGGTATTAAATTGCCAATTCAAGTTGCCGCTCGAATCAGGCATCCAAAGCCTTATACCACTACCTAAATTATAAGAGAGAGTCCTGCCAGCATTAGTTCCTTGTAAATCAGCAACAATCATAAACTCCATTTGAGACAGAGTGGAACCGACTGGAAATACGGCACCATTTGGATTTCCAACCACTCTTAAAAATTGGCTTGAAAAACACACATGGCCTTTGCCATAATCATCATACCAATTTGGTGAATCTCCACCACTAGATTGATTGGCAATATAACCATTACCAGATTTATCTTTCCAACATCTGACCCTATCACCATAACCATCTGTAGTATCAGTACAAGATTCATCTTCAAACATAGTAGTGAAATCACTCGCATCCAACCACAATCTTATTCCTGAAATGTCTTTAGGAGAAAAAGTACCCGGGTCATATAAAGCTGGACAATTTGCTGAAGCGCCAGCATTTGGCAAAACAAATGTTTGTTTATCAAATGATTGTTGATTAAGCGTCTTCCAGAGCAAATAATCATCAAACGGATTAGAAGTTAAAGGGCTATAAGTGCTGTCGATAAATATATTGTCATTATCGCAGTTTTCTTGATCTAAACTTGCACTACAAGTTTTTAAAGCGCCATTATAATCGTATGCGCCTCTACCATCTTTACCATGACTTACCGCAATCCAAGCAACAACGTTTTTATTAATCTGGTTACCACTTGCATCATTTACTCTAATAATAGTTGCTGTAGTTGTGCTATAGTTATCATACGTCGCTTTGTTTTTAGCTAAATTTACTATGACAGTATAAGATATTCTATTAAGCCAAGGATCAAACATCATTGAATCTGGTAAATCTAGAGTTCTTACAGGCAAAACTCCTGTTCTTATTGTATCACCGCCCGCACTTGTTTCTACAGTGCCAGATGGCGCTACTGCAGTACAATCTGTTGAAACCCCGAAGTTAGCTGTACCAACAGCGTCTGTTCTTCTGGCGGGGCAGGGCAGATAGCCATTTTTTGCTACATACGTATCAATTGCTTCTTCTATTTCTTTAAGCTGCATATCGATATTTTTAACGCTTTCAATTTCTTTTTTGAATAAGCTTACGTCAAAAAACACTCCAGCCATTAATCCCAATATGGCCAAAACTATACTTAATTCTAGTAGAGAGTATCCTGATTTTTTAATAGATAAATATATTTTCATTTCAAGACGTTTGATAAAAATTTATAAAACGCTATCATGCGAAATTGCTGTGATCAATCTAATTAATGGTGCGGCTAAAAAGACTTGAACTTTCAATCCCTTTCGAGAACAACGACCTCAACGTTGCGTGTCTACCAATTCCACCATAGCCGCGTAATTCTAGTGAACTAATTTCTTAACATCTCTAATGCCATTATTTATAAGCTCCATTTGAGCTTCAGCATTTAGTTGTTTTAATAGAGCGTCTTGTACTTTTTCTAAAGCGATATTGATTGCTTCATTTTTTAGATCTTCAACTATTTGCTTTTCTTCTTGCTCTATTCTAGCAAGTGTAAGCTCTGTCTTTCTTTTCGTGACTCTTTCCAATTCTTTTTGAGCTTCTTCTAGCATTTCTTCTGCTTCTTCTTTTGCTTTCGCTAAAATTTCTTTAGCATCTAGCTCTGCTTGTTTATGTTGTTTTTTTATCTCATTATATAACTTAGAGGATTCATCGTACATATTCTGCGCTTCAGTTAGTTGCCTAACTGCGTCGGTGGCATATTTATCAAGCATTCCTAGAAGTGTATTTTTAATAGGTTTATAAGCCATTAGCATAAATATTGTAAATGCTGCAGCTACTATAAATGCTTCATTAATAAACGCCATGACTACTCCTAATTAGATGCTTTTTTCTTTAAATTATTATTATGGAAGATCTGCTTAATAATTTCCTGACTAATTCCTTCCGATTCTTTTTCAATATCAGATAAAAGCTGTGTTTTTTGTCTAGCTAGCATTTCTTCTGCTTTAGCTAGTTTTTTAGTCATCTCTTTTTCAACTTTCGCTATGTTTTGATTAAGTTCTAATTCAGTATCTTTTCCAACTGTACGCCTGATGTTGCCACCTTTCTCTCTAGCTTGTTCTAGAATATCTTCAATTTTTTCTTTAAGTTCTTTTTGCTTCTCAAAAATTTTCTGTGCATCGCTAAGACGTTTTTTTACAGAAGATTCTCTCTTATCAACAACAGTGCCAATTCTAGGAATGAAGTATTTTGTTACAAATAAAAATACCATTGTAAAGATTATTGCTAACCAAAAAATCTGAGTAATAAAAAATTCAGGATTTAACTGAGGCATGTTGAGTTATCTAAATTAAAAATTGCATTATATAAAATGCCAATGAGATTGGCAAGACCTACGTCACCTTTATAAAAAAGGTGACGTTATAGCCGAGATACTTAGATTTTCAATATGCACATAAATGCAATTACCAGAGCGAAAAGACCAAGAGCTTCCGCCATACCAGCACCAACGTAAGCTGGTGTGCTCATTTTTTTATCCATAGATGGATTACGCGCTAAGCCATTGATATATGCAGAGAAACAAAGTCCTACGCCGATAGCAGCACCAATCATGCCTGTACAAGCTAGACCAGCACCGATATATTTTAGAAATTCACCTTCCATTTTAGTCTCCTAATTATTAATTAAAAATTTAGTGAAGTTGTACCGCATCTCTTAGGTATACGCAAGTCAAAATTGAAAATATATACGCTTGTAAAACAGCTATAAATATTTCAAATCCTGTAAATATACACAAGAATGCGAAAGGAAATACTCCGTATAAGAAGCCTCCAGTTAGAGCTAAGTAAGCTATTACTTTCATTGCAACGTGACCAGCGGTCATGTTTGCAGCCAAACGTAAAGATAAGCTTACTGGCCTAATTAAATAAGACATTAATTCAATTGCTACCATCAACGGAGCCATTAAGGCTGGCGTTCCTTGCGGTAAGAATAAAGATAAATAATGCCAACCATGTCTAACAAATCCTACTATAGTAATTCCTATAAACAGAACAATTGCTAAAGCAAATGTCACTGCTATATGGCTTGTTGCAGTGAATGAATATGGAATCATGCCAAGCAAGTTGCAGATTAGTATGAATAAGAATAGTGAAAATATTAATGGAACAAATTTTTTCGCTTCTTTACCAGATACATCAGTAACCAAGTCTTCAATCAAGTTGTATATAATTTCAGAAAAAGCCTGTAGTCTTCCTGGGTGCGACTGAACTTTTCTAGCACCTAAGAAAAGCAGCAGAAATGCCAAACCAGCCGCAATACACATGATTAATGATGAATTGGTAAATGATACATCGTATCCAGCTATATTGAGAGGTATTAGTGGCTTAATTTCAAATTGTTCTAAAGGACTATGCATTTTTATCTTCTATTTAAATCTTTATAAAACGTATACAACCCACCAAAAGAACCAAATACCAATAGTATTAGCATTAGCCACGGGGTTGTGCCGAATGTACCATCTAGGACATATCCTAGAAATCCGCCCACGATTATGCCAGCAATCAGATCAATAATCAAGCGTCCTCCTACAGCAGAATGATTTTTTACATCATCTTCTGATTTTTGAAATTTACTTTGCGCTTCTTTAATGCGGGATTCTAGATCGTTTTCGGTCATAAACTTTTTTAAATTAACGGCGGCAGTATAACATATAAATATATGCTAGCGGAAGTACATAAATTCAATATTTATTTTTTCTATTAATTAACGTTCACGCCCACTCTTAATCCCAGCGTTCTTTAAATGATCAACAAAGCTAAACCGATGCGACTCTATATTTTCTAAATCTTTTTTATTAAATTGATTAGCGAACTCCTTGCCTTCGTGCTGCATTGCTTCCGCTATCCCATATCTTCTAACATTACTAATAAAGTTTTCTAAAGCAGTTTCACCAGCAAGCTGGTTTGGATTAAGAGTTTTATAAATCTCATAAACCATTATTCTATGGATATGCTCTTTTTGCTCTTTTGACATTTCTTCGTATTCAAGAAGCTCTTCTTCATCTCTTTCCTTTTTATCTTTGCCAAAATCAATACCCAAAAACCTTTGTAATATAGCTATCAGCGCAGGATCTATGTCAGCTCTATCTATGTTAAGTATTAAATATTCAAGAAGTGTAAGTAAAAGATGTTTATTTTGCTCAAGAGACTTTACCTTTTGCTCGTCTCCAGATTCCATAGCTTTTTTTAACTCTTGCGCTATCGCCATCAATTGCGCTAGATCCTTGGCAGGAAGCCTTGTCATCTGCTTTGTATATTTATCAGTAAATTTATTATCTGGTTTGTAATTCATAAAAAGGCTTCAAACATTTTTTAATTAAGTTAGACTGCTTGGAAGTAAATACAATCATTAATTTTGATGTTAAGATTCTTTGCTTTTAACCTTTAATGTAAATAGATAAAGTATGTCTTAAATATTCTTGATAAAGAAAATAAAATTGTTAGTTGCCCAGCATATATGTATGAGGATAGACTGAAAAATATAGCTGAAGGAATTCAGAAGCTGGTATCAAAAGTTTTGGAGTTGGTATGAAATATATTATAAGCTTAATTTCTATCGTGTTTGCAACCATCTCACATGCAGATGACGAGGTGCTTGTGGCATCGTGCGAAATAACCCCTACGATTTGGGAGATTAAATCCCCACCACAAATCTCAAGCAGTAATAATCTAAGAAGAAAAACTGGCTCATCAGAGTTTGCTAAAGGTGATTTTATAACTATAGAAGGTAGGGTCGTAGATAGCGACTGCGTTCCTGTAGAAGGTGTCGCAGTAGAAATGTGGCAGGCAAATAGTCTTGGTGTCAACCAACACGAACCAAAGGCTTTTAAGAATATTGATGAAAATTTCCAAAGTACTGGTATGGCCATCACAGATAACCTAGGCTATTATAGGTTTTTATCAATTTTCCCTGGTCCATCATCAGATAAGCGTGCGCCACATATAAATTTCAGATTACGACACAAAGATTTTATACCCGTTGAAACTGAGATGTTCTTTGAAAATCAAATGGCAAACGGCTCTGATACCAACTTAATCAAGCAAGTAGATATTAACAAACGTCATTTACTTGTTGCAAAGGGCGAAAAAATCAATAAAGATATATCAGAAGAAGGTATCAAATATCGATTTGATATTACTTTGGAAGGTAAAAGTAAATACAAAACATATTAACTATAAGGAGTTATACAATGAATAAACTTTCTACAGCTGCTCTTGCTTTAGCATTAGCATTTGGTGCTTCAGTTGCAGTTGCTGCTGAACAACAAAAAGGACACAACCATTCAGCTACAACAGAATCTGCTGCTACAGCTGCTGCTGAGCAAGGTCAAGGTGGTGCTGCTGGTCAAGCTACAGAACAAGCTTCTGCTGGTAAAAAAGGCGGAAAAGGTGCTGCAAAAGCTACAGAACAAGCTAAAGCTGGTGAAGCTGGTGCTGCTGGTGCGTCTGAAGGTGCGAAACACTAAGATTAGCTTTTGCTAATTTTTATTTTAAAAGAGCGTTAGAGATTATCTAACGCTCTTTTTTTATTGCGGCATGCTATATTTTAGTTTAACTTAAATTACAAGGGATTAGAAGAATCCTAATAATATTATTAAGGTATAATCATGAATAAACTATTAAGCTTAGCTGCAGCTGCAGCCCTAGTTGTTTCCTATAATGTTGCTTCAGTACAAGCAAAAGACGATGCAGAAATGCAAAGTGAAGAGCTAGCATACGCGCATGAAGGTGACAAAGCTGAAATGAAAGGAAAAGTTGATAAAAAAGCTGCTAAAGGTGCAAAAAAAGTTGAAGGGAAACGCCACTCTGAAATAAAGCACCATCCTCATAATCTCAATAAACACAAACCACACAATATTCATAACTACTATACTGACGAACAAAAATAGTAGTAGTTACCAATAATAACTGTAAAAAGCGTCGCTTTGCGGCGCTTTTTTTATGTCCTTACAACAGATTGATTAATCGCCACTAATTTGCTATAATTCATAAAAACATTCATTTTTATGGAAAATAATAAGTATAAAGTTGTTTTTATCCTAGGGGGACGCTTAGATGATATTGGCTATGATATCAAAAATGATCCCGTATATAAAAATGAAAACTTTTTATTAATTGGCGATGGCATAAACCCAATAACTAATGATAGTTTGGCAGTATTAAGTGGTAGAATAAATAAAAACACGTCTATAATTATTAGTACTCATGGCTCTGTGCATAGCTTAGATCACTCAGTTTCTCTACATAACGAAAGCGTGCTTACTTATGATTTCTTAAAAGCATTGCAGCAAACCAACCCTAATATACCCTTAAATATCTTTCTGGAAAGCTGCTATGCTGGATATGCATCTAAAGATGTTGAAGCTTTAAATATTGGCTCTACTCTCGTGACTTTCTCAGACCTCAAAGTGCATGATAATATTTTTAGAAGTTTAAAAAGCTTTATGGTCTCTTTACTTGAGAATTCTTTAGATAATCATCCTTTAAATCATTTTCTCCCAAACTTGCACAACTATATTTATGATAAATTTGCTCTATCTTATGTAAGCGGAGTAAAGATTATGTATTTAACCAAATTACAGAAATATGTTGGATCGTGCGATATAAAATCATCTACAGAAAAATTTATTGATATGATGCATGAAGAGTTCGAATCTTTTGGTTTGTGTGTATCAAAAGCTTTTAATGCTGAACATTACAAAGAGTACGTAAAACAAGCTTCTGAAAAATTAAGCGCAGATTTTAATACTTTTATAGGAAGGTTATTGATTCATTATGTCCAGCAAGATTCTATAACAGACGCCAGAGAGATTATAAGATATTGCAAAAGCAACTCAAATGATTGCGACTTAAATGAATTGATCAATAAAGAAGATAAATATTATATGTATTCTTTAATGGATTGTATAAACTATTTAAATAGCGACGGGTTGGAATCAGCTATTCTTGGAGATGAGCGCAATAGTTTTAAAACTGATTATGAACTATTTCATGCCCAACATAAGCAGTGCTTTGTGGATTAGTATAGCTAAGGCGTTATAACTTCAGGATTCGAAGAATCCGTTGGATATATTTATTGCCTATTCTAGGGTTGTAAAACTATTGTCGCCAATATATCTTTTGGCTTCTTCCATGTCTGAAAAATGAATTTTATTATCGCCTACAATTTGATATTCCTCATGCCCTTTTCCAGCCAATACTAAAATATCATTATTTTTTACTTGAGAAATTGCATGGCGGATAGCCTTTGCGCGATCGCCAATTTCTATTGCTTTAGGGCAAGAAGCAAGGATTTCAGCACGAATTGCGGCTGGATCTTCGGAACGTGGATTATCATCGGTAATAGTTATATAATCGGCAAATCTACTAGCAATTTCGCCCATGATTGGCCGTTTGCCTTTATCTCTATCTCCACCGCAGCCAAATAATACATGAAGCTTACCCTGACATTGCTCTTTAAGAGATTTTAAGACTATTTCCAGAGCTTCTGGCTTGTGGGCATAATCTACATAAATGGCTGCACCATTATACTGCCCAGCATACTCAATCCTTCCAGGAACTGTTTTTAATCTTGGAATTGCATTTAAAGCATCATCTACATTCACCCCAACCGATAGTGCCAGCCCCAAAGCGCACATTAAATTATAAGTTTGGAATGTTGATGCTAAAGTAAACTCGCAAGAATATTTTTTGCCATCAATATTTAGAATCAAATAATTTTCACCAGATTCTTTTAATTGGATAAAGTCTCCATTTTTTCCATAAGATAGAACACGATGCCTTTTACATTCATTCATAATGGCGGAATATTCTGGAATATCGGCATTAATAACGGCAATGCCATTTTTCAAAACGCTATTAAACAAATGCATTTTAGATCGGAAGTATTCCTCCATACTTGCATGGTAATCCAAATGATCTCTAGAGAAATTTGTAAATCCAGCAGCTTGTAATTTAACAGATTCTAGGCGTAGCTGATCTAATCCATGGCTCGATGCCTCAATGCAAACATGCTCTATTCTTTTTTTAGCTAAATCATTAAGAATTCTATGAAGTAGTGGGGCAGGCGGGGAGGTCAAAACATCGTATATATCAAATTCAATATCATCTGAAATAACTCCTAGCGTACCAACGCAGGCGCTTTTAAACCCAGCATTAGCGCAAATCTCTTTAAAAAAATAAGAGGTAGAGGTTTTGCCACTTGTACCAGTAACAGCTGCAAGGTGTTTTGGTTGGTTTGAGTATATAATTGCAGATAACTCGCTGACATATAATCTTGGGTTTTCAACTTTTTCTAATTCTATATTTGGAATTTCCTTAATAATAGATTCTTTAGATAGAACTATTTTCACAGCCCCATTTTGGATCGCATCATTAATATAATCTTCGCCATTAAGGCTATTGCCATTAATAGCAACAAATACATACCCTTTTTTTACTTCTCTGGAATCTGATGTTACGCCAGTGTAATGCATTAGAAATTTTCAACCGCTAAGTTAGAAGCATCGAGAGGGTCCGTCTCATCGCCTTTGCGAATTACATACTTACTATAGGTATCACTCCTCTCAAAGAGCCAATGTTGAGTTTTTTTCCCAGATTTTGGGAAGTAAAAATATTCCAATACTCTATTGAACTGATCGTCTGTAAGAAAGTCTTGTTTTAATACATATTCAAAATCAATTCCTATTTGCTTAGGCGAAAAACTTGTTATCTTTGCCTTAGCATGGCAACCTGTGTAGAACTTACCAGATTCAACTATTTCCTGCTTTACATCAGTTGGCAGGAGATAATTATGAATACAATAATTTATAGAGTCTACATATGAAATCACGTTACGAAATGTACCATCAGTCTTTCTTTCAAAAACATGGAATATTTTTGTATTTTCGTTAGTATTGCCAGAATCATTATAAACAACCCGAGTAATAACGAACCAGTTCTGATTATTATAAAACGGATGTATTACCTCAAATTCTTCAGCCCAATTTTCAGCAAAGAATATTATATCGCCTTTATCACTTCCAATAAAAAGTGTTCCAGTTTTAGATTTCTCTTTGAATATTAGGTATTTTTCACTTCCAATCCTAATAACTGAAGTTTTTAAAACCCTAGCAACATCATCGTAATTAAGCTTGGCACTCTTTACTGGTGTTTCAAAGCTATCCCTTATTATTTTCGCATACGCTCTTTGATCAGAAGAATCTGGCTTACTAGAACTATAAGCAGCCCTAATTATTTTTTCAAAAACAGGTTTGGACATTCTATCTTCAGCAAAAGCTATATTTGCGCAAAATATTAGGACTATAGAAATAATCGATATATTATTCATTTTTATGTCAGCGATAAATCTACATTTATCCTATCATCCTTTGAATTCTAGTCAATTAAATGTACTATCTGATTCATTGAAAAAGCCCCTTTTGTATGTCATTGTAAGGCTAATGACACTACAGGGGAAGCAATGAAAAACTTAGACAAAATACAAGCTTTAAATGCGATAACAACGCTAAAAAACAGCAAAGCAAATGAGGAACAAAAAGCAGCGGCTATAACATTACTATCTGCTCCGAAAGAATCTTTTAAAAATGCTCTGGAAAAAACAGATGCTGGTCAAAGCATTAAAGATGCATATGTAAGAGATATAGATGCTAAGTTTGAAAAATGGTTGGGAGAATTAAATTCCAATAATGCTATGGATCTTTATAAAGAACTTAATACTGTATATGCGGAATTCAATGCCAAACTACAGAAGATAACAGTAAAAATACTGGCTGGGTCTTTACCTACTGCGGCCTCTTCAACTGCAGTTAAAAGAATACTAGCAAAGCATAATAAAGAGGGATTTGGAATATCGCAAACTCAAAGTATAAAACCAAGCTCTGCTTTAGCTGCAATACAAGAAAAACCAAAAGAAAGCAGAATCAAGGGTAGGGAGCCTAGTTAATTCAATGGTTTTTTAGGCGATTTTGCTCTTTATGATCCGCGCCTGACAATAGAGCTTCAATTTTATCCAATAGATCTTGAGGAAATCCCATTATGGTGAGATGCTCAAGAGTAGCAGCAATCATCGCTTCATCACTTGGATCAAGCGTCTTTAAAATTTCTTCTATGTTGTCTTTATTGAGCATATTCGCCTTGGAACATCGTCTTGTCAGCTATTTTATCTGGTTATTGTGATAATTGCTAATAAAATCTACTTTTTTCCGAGTTTACATGATATAATCCACATTCATTGAGAATATAGGTGTTGCGATGTTTCAGCGCGTTACGGGTAATATAAATACTATTTTGCATAACATTGAAGAACAAGAGAATCTTATATCTGACAGAATACGAAATAGCTTTGTCGTTAATAAAGCCGCCACACTTTTAAGTAAAGTTGGCTGCCCTTGTTGTTATTTATCAAGATACGTTGAAGGCGTATCTGGCTCGGTTATGACGCATAGCAAACTATTTGCTTCTGCTGTTTGTGCATCAAAATTTTCGTTTTTTGCAAGTATTACTTGTATCACAGCTTATTTGGCAATATCCAGAGTGCAGACTTTATATATGGGCGATTTGTACCGTTGGGGTTATGTATACGATAAGGCTTTTACTAACTCTACTATTCTAAAGTCAGACTTCCCAATTGATTATAAAAATATTGATAGCCCTGAGATCTGCTACCCAATAACAAATGATTTTGCTCCTATAAATACTTGCAACTCCGTAGAATTCAATCTGCATTACGTAATGATGCAGAACATTTGGGCGAAATTTATGATTATGGGGATTCATACATTTAATCCACTAATTTCGTCTACATTGACAGAAATATTAAATATATCATTTAGAAGTAAATTGTTATCAATATGGTTGAAAGACGATAATAATCAGCTGGCGCTCAATATTGCTGATCCCAAAATCGCAGCTGAATCTTCGCAAATAATAAGGATATATACAGGGCAATACATTTCGAGCTTAATACCCAGAGTATTTATGTTTAGCGATATGTATGTTGTGTTTAGCCAAGCTATGGCTTTATATACAGCATCTACAGCACTTTCAAATTCAGGATTGAATTATAACTTTTTTTATGTGACAGCATTTTCTTTTATAACTTATTTGACTTCTAATTTTTTAATAAGTCGTGTGAATAAATTAAATTTCAATAAAACTCAAGATTCGGCTACTGACTTCTCTAATAGCTTAGAATATAGTGCTAATAATGCATTGCAAATTGAAGCTAATCTAGCTAGAACAGAAGAATATAATACATTACAAGGATTGCTTGGAAGAGTTGGATATGGAGCGATAAAAGGGGCAGCATTTGGCGCAACTTTAAACATCGTATCTACCATTTTTTCTGATTATTCAAATGTGCTTATTATGTGGAAATCGACTGCAAGTATCGCTTCAAATCCCGCTCTTTATTTGAAGTTACAAGAAGCGATGAATTTAAACTATTCTCTTGTAAATACTATATCTTGGTTTTTTGGAGGAATGATGGGCACTTCAGGTCTAGATCACTCTTATGATAAAATTGTAAAATTCAGAGAATCTATTGATTTTTATAAGGACTTTCTCTCTCAAAACAAAGAGTTGAAACTTAAGCGTGAGGCAAAAGGAGAAATTTCTATTGCAGGTTTAACTCTATTTAAACCTCTATCAGCTGAAAAGATTAAGACAAAAGCTCCAAGAGATTTTTTAGTTTCAAATTTGAATTTTAAATTTAAGAAAGGTGTTGTTACTGGAGTTGTTGGCAAATCAGGTTGTGGGAAGAGTTGTTTATTTAATGCTATATTTGGAAACAATCCGTTTGCTCAAGGAAATATTAATTCTACAACACAAAATAATATTGTTTACGTTCCACAAAAACCAGTATTTAAAAATGGATTCAGTTTAAAGCAGTTACTAACTTATACTTTAGACGATGAGCTAAAAAAACTGAGCGAATTGAATTCGGTGGAGTTAGGAGGTAAAATTCGTGAGTGGATTAAGGAATTGGATATTGAGCATTTGTTAACTAAAGAAATAGAGAATAAATCATGGCTTTCCTCTGTAAGCGGAGGCGAAGGGCAGAGACTTGCTATATTGCAAGCTCTTGTTCGTCTATGGGTGAAAAGAATTAACAGACCAGAAGATACGCTTTTGCTTTTATTAGATGAGTCAATTGGTGCATTGGACCCAGATAATAAATCTATTGCTTTTGATCTAATTAGAAAAGAGGTTAAAGCTAATAAAGTTGTAGCAATTCACATTGACCATTCCGATAAAGAGGTAATTCAATCGCGTTATAAACAAGACTTAATAGACTTTAATAAGTTAATAGAGCAACAAAAAGCCAAAACTTCTGTTTCTATTTAAGTCCTTAAGCCACCATTTACATGTACAACTGTGCCAGTGATGAATCCTGCAGTATCATCAGCAAGGAAACATACTGTACGGGCAATTTCTGAAGCTTCGCCCAAACGTTGTACAGGAACTTTAGCTATAATTCCTTTCAAAGCTTCTTCTGGAACTGCAGCTACCATATCTGTATTGATATAACCAGGGGCAATGGCATTTACAGTGATTCCAGCTCTAGCACCTTCAAGTGCTAACGATTTGGTAAATCCTTCGATACCAGCTTTTGCAGCAGCATAGTTTGTTTGTCCCATCATGCCGTTTGCATTTACCGAACTCATACTGATAATTCTGCCCCATTTATTTTCGCGCATTTTTTCAATTACGCAGCGCGATGTATTGAATGCAGAACTTAAATTTGTTGTAATAACATCATTCCAATGCTCAGGAGTCATTTTATGCATCATGCCATCGCGGGTGATACCAGCGTTATTGACTAGGACTTCGCAGCTTCCGCCAAGAATTCCTTCTGCTTTTTTAAAGCCTTCAGCGCATTCATTATAATTTGCAACGTTGCATTTTAATGTTTTAATGCCAGTTTCTTTTTCAAACTTCTTAGCTGCTTCATCGTTTCCAGCGTAAATAGCACATACATTGTACCCAGCGCCTTTTAAAGCTTTTGAAATTGCAGCACCAATTCCGCGCGTACCACCTGTTACTATTGCTCTTCTAGCCATTTTAACCTCCTGTTAAATTATCTTTGAATGCACATTGCAACACCCATACCACCACCAACACACAATGTTGCAAGTCCTTTATGAGCATTTCTTCTTTTCATCTCATGAATTAGAGATACAAGAATTCTTGTTCCTGAAGCGCCGATTGGGTGGCCAAGCGCAATTGCACCGCCATTCACATTTACTTTGCTTGTATCCCAACCAAGTTCTTTATTTACTGAAATTGCTTGCGCAGCGAAGGCTTCGTTTGCTTCAATTAAATCTAAGTCTTTTACAGTCCACCCAGCTGCTTTAAGTGCTTTCTGAACGGCTGGAATTGGGCCAGTACCCATAATTTCTGGTGCTACACCCGCTTGAGCAAAGCTCACTATAGTAGCAAGCGGTGTTAGTCCGCGCTTTTCAGCTTCTTCTCTAGTCATTAATACAACTGCAGCTGCACCATCATTTATTCCTGACGCATTACCAGCAGTTACTGTACCGTCTTTTTTAAATGCAGGGCGAAGTTTCGCCAAGTCTTCAGTTTTTACACCATGTCTTATGAACTCATCATTTGCAAATTGTATTGTATCCTTCTTAACCTGCACTTCTACTGGAACGATTTCATCTTTAAATTTACCAGCTTTTTGTGCGGCTTCAGCTTTGTTCTGAGATTCTACAGAAAACTTATCTTGTTCTTCTCTTGTAATTTTGTATTTTTCAGCAATGTTTTCAGCTGTTATGCCCATGTGCGTTGCAGAAAAAGCATCAGTTAGACCGTCTTTGATCATTAAGTCGGTAAATTCTGCATTCCCCATCTTTTGCCCATTTCTCATGTTCATACCATGTGGACACATGCTCATACTCTCTTGTCCACCAGCTACAACGATATTGCTGTTTCCCGCTTTAATAGCTTGGTAGCCAAGTGCCACAGACCTTAGTCCTGAACCGCAAACTTGGTTGACAATCCAAGCTGGAACTTCTTTAGGAATGCCAGCACCCATAGAGGCTTGTCTAGCTGGGTTTTGTCCCTCGCCACAACTTAGGATTTGCCCCATAATAACTTCAGAAACTTCTTCACCTTTTACTTTAGATTGCTCTAACGCTGCCTTGATTACAGTCTGTCCTAGCTTATGTGCTGGTACACTACCAATTGTACCATTGAAGTTACCGATACCTGTGCGTAATGCGCTAACAATAACAATATCTTGTTTTGACATGATTTTGACTTCCTAATTTGAGAGTTTTCCTATAAAATACTATAAAATAATAAGTTACTCGTGTAAAGGGTAGTTAAAATTTGAGGCCAAATGTCTGTAATTCCTTATAGTTTAGAAGAGGCGAAACGCAACAAGAAAGCGCTGTGGATAGTGTTCTGGATACATTTTTTCATGTTTTTTGTGGTATTCGTGGCAGGAATCATGGCCGAATCATCAGCTCTACTTGCTGATTCCCTTGATTTTATCGGCGATGCAGCAAATTATGCATTAACCATGTTCGTCATGTCTAGGGGCGTTTGGTTACGTGCTTCGGCTTCTATTATTAAGGCATTAACAATGCTAGGGTTTGGCATTCCAATGTTGTTTTATGCAATAAGCAGGTATACAACTCAAACTGTTCCAAATTATGAAGTAATGAATCTAACAGGAATGGTGGGGATTTTAGCTCATATGATATGCATCTACTATCTATACAGATTCAGAAAGGGTGATAGCAATTTACTATCGGTTTGGATTTGTACAATCAATGATCTTATCGGCAACATACTAATTGTTATAGCTTCTTACTTTGTAATGACGACAAACTCAATTGTTCCAGATGTTATAGCAGCAACAATCATCGTCACTATTGCTCTTTATGGGGCTTGTGTTATTCTCAACCGCGCACTATCTGAATTGAAAGCGTTAAGAGAGAATAAAAATTATGCTAGAGCTGACACCTAAGGGAATTGTTCAAGAATTAGATAAATATGTGGTTGGTCAACAAGATGCCAAGAGGGCAGTGTCAATAGCACTTCGCAATAGATGGCGCAGGAAGCATGTCCCACAAGATATGCAGGAAGAAATTTACCCACATAATATATTAATGGTAGGCCCTACAGGCGTAGGTAAAACAGAAATTGCTAGGAGATTAGCCAAGTTAGTACAAGCTCCATTTATAAAAGTTGAAGCTACAAAGTTTACTGAAGTTGGTTATGTTGGTAGAGATGTTGACTCAATTGTTCGTGATCTAGTTGAGTTCGCCATAAAAATGATGCGCGAAAAAATGCGCAAAGAAGTTGAAGAAAAAGCTGTTACGGCAGCAGAAGCAAGAGTCATTGTTGCTTTGGTTGGAGATAAATCTTCTGACGAAACCAAAAAGAAATTTTATGAGAAATTCAAAAAAGGAACTTTGGATGAGCACGAAGTTGAAATAAGCATTCAAGAATCACAAGGTGCTTCAGGTGTTCCGATGTTTGATATCCCTGGTATGCCTGGGGGGCAGATGGGTGTGCTGAATATTGGCGATATGCTTGGTAAAGCTTTGGGTGGTGCTAAAATGAAGTTAGCTAAACTTAAAGTTAAAGATGCATATGAAATAGTTCTCAAAGAAGAAAGCGATAAGCTTGTCGATGAAGAAAGAATGATAAAAGAAGCAATTAATGCCGTAGAAAACGACGGAATTGTGTTCTTAGATGAGATTGATAAAATTGCTTCAAGAGCCAGCGAAGGTGGAAGAGGAGAGGTGAGTAGAGAAGGCGTGCAACGAGATTTATTGCCACTACTTGAAGGCTCAGCTGTTAGTACCAAATATGGAATAGTTAAGACTGACCATATTTTGTTTATAGCATCTGGTGCGTTTCACTTAGCAAAACCTGCAGATTTACTTCCTGAATTGCAAGGTAGGTTGCCAATTAGGGTTGAGCTGCAAGCTTTGACTGAAGAAGATTTAGTGAAAATATTAAAAGAGCCAAAACACAGTCTAATTAAGCAATATAAGGCTCTATTTGAAGTTGAAAAAGTAACCCTAGATTTTGTTGACTCTGGTATTAAAGAAATCGCCCGTATTGCCACTAACATCAACAAAGAAGTTGAAAACATTGGAGCTAGAAGACTGCATACTATTTTAGAGAAGCTTCTTGAGGGAATAAACTTCACAGCCAGCGACACCCCAAATTCTACAATTAAAATCGATAAAAAATACGTAGAATCAAACCTAGCTGACATTACCAAAAAACAAGATCTTTCTAAGTTTATTTTATAATCTCTGCAGGTTTCTTATCTAGAGTTTCTGGAACCGCTTCTAAAACTTGTTTCAAAGTTTCATCGCCGATCTGCTGCACAACTCCTACAATGTTTTCTGCAGCATTATCAACTTTGTCAATTGCGGTGCTTGCTAACTGAGATAGCTTATTATCACCAACCACTGCCTTGATATAGCCATGAATTTGGTGAGGGTAACAATCGCTTTTTCCAACATGTTTTTCCATCCCAACATCTACATAACCCCACATAGATGGAGGTAATGATGGGATGGGGTCTAAGTAGCCTTGAATAACCCTTAAAGTGCGATCTCTAAGTCTTGTGTTATAGTATTTTGCAGCCTGTAAGTCGAATACTCTTGGACTACCAAAAGACACCACCTGAATTCCTGTTTTGCTGTTATGAATATTGAGCTATAAAGCAAGTACTTTAGCCAAACACCCACCCATACTATGGCCAGTAATAAGAAATTTTATATCTGTTAGTTTTATTTTTCTCTTTTCTAAATAATGATCTATATGATCTTTGATTTCTTCATATGTTTCTAGAAATTTTTTATAAAATCCAGAATGAATACGGCCATTTTTTTCTAAAAAACTCGGCTGAGAAAACCAAGTATTAAAATCTGTTAAAAGATCTGAGTAATACCAAGTTCCTTGAAAAGCTATTATAATTTCGTTTTCTTTAAAGCACATATTTCCAGCATGCCTTTTATTACCTTTCTCATAAAATGGCAGTATTTCATAACCATGGAATATCTCATTCGAGTCTTCTGTCGAAAATTCAAATCCATACGCCTGAAGACAAAAATGAGAAGCTTTTTTGACATGCTCATCTGAGATATCTGGATTATTTAAAATTGAAAATTCTCGAAGCTCAACTTCTAGTGCTTGATTGTCATCATTTGAAAGCATAGAAAACCCTTTGAACTCTAATTGCTATGCTAATTTAAAAATTTAAAAAGTCAAAAAATCAGTTGCGCTAGAACTGTTATGGGATATCTTGAACTTGCAAAATTTTTTAAAGGTATTATATGACAATTGCTAAAAATTCTCTATTAGCTAGTATTTTTGTTATGACGTTAGGCGTTTCATCAGTAGTTGCTGCCGAGCAACCAGCAAAAGGAAATACCCAGCCGAAACAAGTTGCTGAAGCTGCCAAAGAAATGGATAAACCAAACATGGTAATGGGTGGAGATAAAGGTGGAATGCGTGAAGAAATCCCTGAAAAAGTTAAAGCTGAATTAAAAGCTTATAAAGAGAAGCAAAAAGCACTGAGAGAGTCTTTATCACCTGAAGCGAAAGCTGTTCTAGAAAAAAGAAAAGAAAGAATGAAGCAACGTAGAATGGAACGTATGGAAGATCACCGCGAAGATAAGAAAGAAGAGTTCAAAGATAAGATGAAAGATAAAATGAAAGAGCGTATGGAGAAAAACAAAGAATCAGCGCCTTCTGCAGAGCCAGATCAATCTCGTACAAAAAGTTAGTTTAAATCTCAGCGATGAATGATATAGCAATTGTATGGCTTAGAAATGACCTGCGATTAATTGATAATCCAGCACTAAGCCATGCTTGCAGAAATCACCACTCTGTTCTGTTGCTATATATTCACGATGAGAAGCTAGGTGGTGAATTTAAAATTGGTGGAGCGTCTAAATGGTGGCTTCACCATAGTCTAATATCTTTATCTAAAGATGCGGAACTCACTATTAGAACAGGTAAAGCACAAGACGTGCTCAAAGATGTAATTAAAGAAACATCAGCTAATTCTATTTATTGGAATCGTTGTTATGAGCCTTATTCAATAAAGCGAGATTCAGAAATAAAAAAATCATTTCAAGAATCTGGTATAAAATGCGAAAGCTTTAATGGCTCTCTTTTATTCGAGCCATGGGAAATTAAAACAAAAGTTGGTGATTCTTACTCTGTTTACACACCATTTTGGAAAGCTTGCTTAGCAAAAGGCATTGATAGAGAGGTACATATAAAACCAAATTTATCAAAAGTTATTAAAGCAAAATCGGAAGCATTAGAGGCTTTGAATTTACTTCCCAAAAAACCTGATTGGGCAGGAGGGTTAAGAGATAATTGGCAGCCTGGCGAAAAAAATGCTCTAAAGTTACTTGATAATTTTATAGAAAATGCCCTAAATAAATATTCCGATGGAAGAAATTTTCCATCTTTAAATACTACTTCTCGCTTATCACCGCATCTTAGATTTGGTGAAATAAGCCCTCTCTATATTTGGAATGCGATCCACAATCTTTACGGAACTCACAAATCGTTACACCAAGAAGGAGAGAAGTTTTTGAGTGAAATTGGTTGGCGCGAATTTTCATATCATTTGCTTTATCACTTCCCAGATATGCCGCATAAAAACTTCAAATCAAAGTTTGATGCTTTTGAATGGAAATCTGATGCAGTTTCTCTAAAAGCTTGGCAAAAAGGAAGGACTGGTTACCCAATAGTTGACGCTGGCATGCGAGAGCTTTGGCACACTGGCTATATGCATAATAGGGTTAGGATGATTGCCGCTTCATTTCTTATAAAAGATTTATTCATAGATTGGAGAGAGGGTGAAGCTTGGTTTTGGGATACATTAGTAGATGCTGATCTTGCCAACAATAGCTGTAGTTGGCAATGGGTTGCTGGAAGTGGGGCGGATGCTGCACCGTATTTTAGGATATTTAACCCTGTGCTTCAGGGCGAGAAATTTGATCCTGAAGGAATATATGTGAAGCAATGGTTACCAGAACTTGCAGAAGTTCCTAAGCAGTTCATCCATCAACCTTGGAAATACTCTAAAAAAATCAATTATCCAAAACCACTAGTTGACCATGATTATTGTAGAAAGCTGGCTTTAGAAAAGTATAAAAACTTGTAGGTGTTGTAAAATGCATTAAAATGCGCGCACAACTTATGTGGAGTCAGGATGATGCTAAACTAAAACTTCATTTTGGAATGGATCTTCTTCAGAAACGTTTGAGATATTTGGTGCAAGCCTTTCAGTGATACAAGGAGTGATTGGTAGCCTATCTAGGTTTATTACCAATACTAGCGAAGTTGCTCAATCTACTAATTTTGCAGCTCAAGTTTCAACAAAAAGAGGTGAGGCTCAATCTTTAGAAATCTAATAAGCTCAATTTTATTTGAAAAATTAGTGCCGTCGGCTAAATAGCTGCGGCACTTTTTTGCAGATAAAAATCAAAAAAATTCAAACACTTACTTGTCATACTTAACAATTGCGAAATAATCACTTTTTTACTTGAAAAACGGTGTTTTTATAGTATAATCCCCCGACCAAAGTCAATTATTTGATAATGGGCAAAAAATATGAGGAATTATGAAAAATAAATTATTAGCTATCGCTTTAGCTGCAGTTACAACTGTTTCTGTAGCAGAAGCAAAAGAAACAAAAGCTGCTGCTAAGGTTGCAAAACCAGCAAGCCATACTGGTAAGACATACTTAAGACTTGATACAGGTTATGGTTTTACAAAATTTAAAAAAGGATCTTTTAGCGAACATGCAGAAGCTAACATCCTTTCTGGTGGCGTTGGTTACTCTGTATCTGATAACGTAAGAGCGGAATTACAACTTTATCATAACTTCGGTGCCGAAGCTGATAAATCAGTAACTGGTGGTAAAGAAAAGTATGAATTGAAAACAACAGCATTATTTGCTAACGCTTTCTACGACATCAAAAATAGCAGCATTTTCACACCTTATGTGATGGCTGGTCTTGGTATTGCTAACAATGAATTAAAAGGAAGCAAACCTAACGTTCGTTACTCATCTAAAGATACAAACAACCTAGCTATCCAAGCTGGGGCAGGTGTTGCAACAAAAATTGCTGACAACGTAGTTTTTGATGTTAGATACAATGCAATGGACAAAGGTGCTAGATATAAATTCTCTGACAATTCTGCAGTATTAAAAACTGGTATCGAACATTCAGCTATGGCTGGTATTAGATTCCACTTCTAATTCTGAAGAATTAGCATTGCTTATACCGAAAAAAGGCGTCATTTGGGCGCCTTTTTTTACATAAAGTCTCCTTCTCTTAATATCAGCTTAACATTTGTGGTGTATAATACTATTTCAACGTATAAGGGGAATACATGAGAAAAGGAAGGTTTGGAGTAGATACATCAATGAGAAAATCGTTTTTAAAGACCCTACACTTAAATACTAAAACATTTGAAGAAGCTTTTGATTTTATAAATCAAAACGGAGATGCAGAAATGGGGGCAACACTGCTAAACGCATCACAAAAAGATACTGCAATTTCTATTTTTAATCGCGCGATCAAAAAACAGGAATCATTATTTAAATTTGAAATAGACGTTCACAATCGTCTAGTCGATATTTTGGATGAAGAAGGCGTGTTAAGTGCGAACGAATACGAAGATCTCAATAAAGAACTAGAGATTACAGGGGCATCTATTACAAGAATAGAGAAGTCTTTAAAATCATTGCGCAGAAATCTGTTAGCAATTGCTGATTTTAATACTTGCATAGATATACATGAAGCAATACCAATAATACAGTTTAGAGTAAGTGCTTTGGATTGCAAACTCAGCGGTTTATTTAATACACATCTCGATCTACTTCACAGCCCAGAAACCAAATCTTTAGATCTAGCTGAATTAGCGCCTGAGATAGAAATATCAGATGAAACATACTCTCAGTTCATAGATAAATGGAAAACTTGCGACACAGCTAATATTAAAATAGGTAGAAGTATTTAACACTTGTTAAATCAAGTTTTTTCTATGTATGATCTTTATAGAAAAACTTGGTAGAAAATAAAATGTCTGAATTAGAGTTTTTAAATACAGCAGCAATTATAATTTGCTTAATAGTTCTTTATATGACTGTGCATATGATTTTATCTACCCCATATGCAAGCTATAACTTCAAAAGTACCGTAAGACTGTTTGCTCTAGTTATATGCGCTGGCATATTCTTTTATGGAACAGTTGTTTTTGTAGAAGAGTTAAAATACTCTAAGGCTGGCATTATAACAAATGCTGTTGTTGATCAGCTTATAGAAAAACAAGCAAAAGCTGGGGTAGGGGATTCAAAATATTTGGTCAAATATAGCTTTGCTGATCAATACAACTTAACGCACCAAGGTTTGGCAGAAGTCGAAGAATACGATTGGCAGATGTCTAAACTTGATCCAGAAAGAAAAATGAAGATTGTTTATCTAAATGACGACCCATCACAAAATAAAATTTATAACAGTCCCAGTTATTTCAAGTCGGTATTGTTTGTGTTCTTAGGTTTTTCTGGTTTGTTATTTTCTCTTATTAAAAGAAGCAAAATGGTCTATAGCACTGGAGTCAAAAGAAAATCCCATAGCCCAGCCGATCTACTATCGCCATTTAAGCGCTTAAAAATGTAAAAAAGTTAATTTTTTACATTTTTTTTAAGAAAATAGTATTTTTTTTAACTTTTTATTAATATATTCATGAGATTATAATGACATCCAACTACCACGGAGGGTGTCATGAATACAGATTTAAACTACTTATTAACTAGGATAGTAAGCTCAACAGCTAAGATTGGTTTCTGCGCAGTTGCGCCGTTAGCATCGCATAAAATCTTTCACCACAATACAAACGATGTTTATGCAGACGCCATAAGAGAGGTTGCTGGAGTAAGCACACCAAAAATCAATGCCTTTATTGGTTGCGCAGTTAATGTAATAGCCCAAGATGCAATAGATATAATAGACTGGGGTATAAGCAACGACATTCCAAATAAAGTGTTGAATTATATTGCTGGAGATCTTAATAGATTCACAACCAATCAAAGCTCTTTCAACGATACCTACGTTGAAAACAATACTCCAGAGCTAATCCACCACGATGTCTTCGTGCATCATAGCGAATAATTAGCGTTTGGAGATAGAGTGGGAAAGATGAAGACTTTAGCACAAAAACTCTACGGCAAGTATATTGTAACAATTGTTTAATATTATCTTAATATTAACGCAATATTTGGCATGTATAGTTATTCTATATTAATCAACAAGAGCTTTATGCGAGACATACCAACAACAAACAATACGCGTATTGCGACATTATATCACACATGCATGAGCTTAATGTTAGGGGGGAGCATCTTTTATGGCATGTCGCTAGCCAGAGTTTATTGGCATGAAATGGGACATAAAGTAGCAATGATTAACTTACTTAATGATGCACAAGTTGAAATTAAGATAGATTACAAAACACTTATAGCATCTACAGAATGCATAGCTAATTCAAAAAACTTTTCTAAAGTTGGCTTGTTATTAGGTTATAACTTAACTAGAGCGTGCATATCATCTGCTGGATGGGTAGGGGAAGCATTGTTTTCTATAGCTTGCTCAAAAACCTTAGATCACTTACCAACCAATAATAAATACGCTCTATATCCCATTTTTTTTGCACGACTCATGCTAATAAATAATAGTATAAATACTCTAATATACTCCGCTGATTTTATATTTAATAACTTTCCTAAAGAAGCTAATGACTCCATTGATACTTATAAATACGGAGGATTATATGCAATTTCATTTATGTGCCTAATGAACACATCCCTACTTGCGTTCAACACTAGTAATTTAACGGCTTTGATTTGTAGTAATGAAAAATTGATAAATTTAATTACTGCTGCACAAGATCAATTTATGACAAGGTAAACCCCTAGTGCTAGACACTAGGATCTACCTTAGAATTAGATCATCGGGTCAAGCCCGATGATGACAAGAACTTAAGTTGGAAGAGGATTCAGATATCGGGGCAGGGCGCAAAGGCCTCAGGTATTAGAATTTTTTGTACCGAATAATTACCCACCTTCAAAACCATCTATAATATAGCGGCATTATACCATACAACTCCTATAAAATCAAGGTTTTAAGCTGCCGCACGCACAAACAAAATGTTAAGGAAATATTAAAAACCATACTATTATACAATAAGTAAAGATAAATTAACTATTTCTTTACTATTTTAATATATAATTGAGAGTTTTTTATTATGACGAAGGAAACACTAAAAAAAGCAATTTCAAATAAGCTAATAGTACAAATAAAATACAAAGACAAAGACGGTATTACCACAGACAAAGTTATAGAACCTTTTGCAATTGGATTGAACATAAAAAATAATTTAGATTATTTCAGCTATTATCAAACAGGCGGACAATCAACTTCAAATAAAGATACACCAGAAGGATGGCATAATGGAATCATTAACCATATTATTGAAATTATCTTAACTGAAACAAAATTTGATCCATATTTAAGAAAAGACTTCAATCCTGACAACCCAATTTCTAAAATTAAACTTAGCCCTGAATCTGTTTTTAAAGTCGATTTTGTTGAAGATACAAACAAAGATTCCAAAGTTTCTACATCAAACTTAGACAGTGAAGATAGAGACGAACTAATCTCGGATTCAATAAAGTCTGATGACACCACAGAGTAAATCTATTTTACATAACACACATTATCATATATAGCGATACATAGATATTGACTCCTCTTATTAAACATCGTATAATTGCAACCCAGTACACAACAAAGTGTATCAAAGACTATTTTTGGGAGGAAAAGTCTATGTTAAATTATTTATCAAACACAGCTATGAGCGCTGTAACTACGTTAGCTAAAATATCAAGCTATGCTACAAATCAATCTTTACACACGCTTGTAAATACCGTGCAAAAGCCCGTAAACTTCATTGGAAGCACTTTAAAAGGCTATTCTGATATCGTTCTTAAATTTGGAATGGGTATTAAAATTGCTGATTTCTTATACTCACACCAAGTTTTAACTGAATGTTTTGAGGGCACTATTCCACATGCCATATATAATGGGGTTGGTTTTACTGCTCAACAGATTCAATCATTAGATTTCGTCAATGATTTAATTACTAGTGGCATTATGGTAGCAGCTACAGTTTCATACGGCCTACCACTTGTAAACTGCACGCTTAATGCAACGCACTTGGCGATTGACAAGGTATTTCCATCTTATAAAAATGAGATAGGATTTTTGTTTGCTCAAGATTATGAAGCAACTCAAACAAATGAAGCCAGAATTGCAGACCAACTAGAAAAACTTAATTTTCTAATCGGCGATAGAGTTGATTCGAGCCATGGTTTGATTAATTCAATGCAACATGCTGAGCAAATAGAATACGCTGGTTAAGCAGCAATTGACTGGCTTATGATTTTATTCAAGCGTTTCATAAAGTTTTGCGGATCTTTAAGGTTTTCGCCTTCAAGAACACAAGCTTGATCGAAAATAATATAAACCAAATCTTCGGTATTGCTGCTGGTACTATTTGATTCAACATCAGCAGTAATTTTTTTGATGATTGGATGGCTTGTATTAATTTCAAGAATCTTAGCAGAAGCCACTTTAAGTTGCTTTTGGTCTATCAAATACTTCTCCATACGGATGCTCATCGCGCCATTGGGAATCGCAATACAAGACGGACTATCAACAAGCTTTGTTGACACCCTAACCTCTTTTACCTGCTCACCTAAAACTTTCTGAATGTATTTAGTTACAGATTTATTTTCTTTAACTTCCTTTTCTTCCTTATCAATTTTCTTGATTGCATCCAAATCAATGCTAGCGCTGTTGATTGAGACCAACTCTTTATTTTTATATTGGTTGATAACATGCACCCAGAAATCATCCACATGATCTGCAAGCAATAACACTTCGATACCCCGTTTAGCAAAACCTTCTAGTTGCGGATGTTTTTTTAGTGCATCTAAATTATCACCTGTTATGTAATAAATCTGCTCTTGAGTATCTAGCATTCTGGTTATGTAATCATCAAGAGAAGTCATGCTATCGGCTTTGGTGGAATTAAATCGACAAACCTCTAAAAGTTGCTCTTTATCTTCCATAGCACCTTCGCAAAGCCCTTCTTTCATAACCTCACCAAAGTTTTGCCAAAATTGGTTATAAGACTTTTCATCTTCTTTAGCCTTAGCCTTGAGCTCAGATAGAACTTTTTTCACTATCGCTTTTCTAATTTTATCAATAGTAGTGTTTTGCTGTAAAGTTTCTCTTGAAACATTTAGTGGTAGATCTTCGGAATCAACAATTCCTCGTAAGAATCTCATATGTGTTGGGATTAGTTTTACGCCTTCATCTGTAATAAACACCCTCTTCACATAAAGTTTTACTCGGCTTTTTCTATCTGGGTGGAATAGGTCGAAAGGCTTTGTCGATGGAATATATAATAAGTTTGTAAATTCCAAAGTTCCTTCAACTTTATTGTGGATTCTCAACCACGGTGAATCTGGTTGGTGGGCAACATGGTGATAGAATTCGTTATATTGCTCTTCGGTGATATCAGACTTTGGCCTTGTCCATAGTGCTGATGCGGTATTAATTTTTTCAGTCTTGCCATTTTCATCAGTCAGTTCAATTGGGAATGAAATATGGTCAGAATAGGTAGTAATTATGTGGCGCAGTCTGTATTTTTCTAAGTATTCAACTTCGCTGTCTCTTAACTTTAAGATAATAGATGTGCCAACTGGAAAGGTTTGTTCAAGTTTTGTTATAGAGTATTCGCCCTGCCCGTTTGATTGCCATTGATAAGTGTCATCTGTACCCGCTTTAGTTGTGATTACAGTTATATTATCGCCCACCATAAATGCCGAATAAAAACCAACACCGAACTGACCAATCAAGGATAAATCAGCTTTTGGGTTTTCTGAAATTTGATTTATAAATTTTTGGGTGCCAGAGCTTGCTATAGTGCCGAGATTATCAATTAAATCCTGCTTATTCATACCAATACCGTTGTCACGCACTGTCACTGTACCAGCATCTTTATGGATGATTACTTCAATTTTCAAATCCGAGGTTGAAATATCAGGGTTTTCAATGCTTTGATAGCGTAGTTTGTCGCAAGCATCGGACGCGTTTGAAATCAATTCCCTTAGGAATATATCCTTATTTGTATATAAAGAATGGATCATTAGTTGCAGGACTTTGCCTACTTCTGCATCAAACTTTTTAACTTCTACTTTCGCTGCTTTTGCCATTATTGTTCTTTCTCAATATATCTTGTCACATAAAAAACATATAGTACCCTACCTTCTAATTTCAAGTACCTTTTGATGACAATATACCTAATCTACTCATTAGACGGAAGTACATGTCTGAACTTTTTTAAAATAAATCTTAAGGACTAATAGTTGCGAGCATGTTATAATGCCAAAAAATTAGGGATACATTAATACATATGCAAGAAAAACTAAAATTACCAGATATTACAAGCTGCGAAACTACTAGGGAGGCATTTAATTTAATATCCAGTTTATCGGCTGAAGATATAATCAAACAAGATAGTTCTGGCGCAACAATACTTCATCACTTGTGTTTTGGCAATAAAATCGCACCAGTCAAGTTTGATCGTAAATTTATAGTAGGAAAAATAATTGAGAAAAACCCTAGTATTTTAAATTTAAAATTGAATGACCTAGATAATCCTATTCAATTAGCAATTAAGCAAGACGATGTTGAAGCTGTAGCAATTCTAATTCCATATTACAATTCAATTATTATTCATGAAAAACACACTGAAGCTGATGCCAACGGAGAAGTAGTAAAAGAAGAGATAATAGATATGCTTCCAGCATCTTTCGCTTTGAGGAATTCTCAACTAGAAATGGTTCAGTGTCTTTATAGAGAAGGTTTTGGGTTTTTGGAAGGCTTAGGAGATTTATCAAAATATAAATTGGATGATCCTAAAAAAGAAAATCTACAAGACCTATATAAAGACTTACTCGTGGCTGGCAAAAAAGAGGAATTAAGAGGCTTGCATGAGTACTTAGGTTATTACAAGGGGTATAGTGGCCAAAGCAGCCTAGAATTAGTGGATGCGCTTAGAGATAATAACGAACCTAAAGCATGGGAACTTATCTCTCAAGGACATTATATTTATAATGACTTGATTCCTAGCTTATTTTTATCTGGTGTGAAGAACGCTATAGATTTTATATTTTTGCGAACTCTTGCTCACCCCAATTATACCACTAGAATTATTGATAAAGATCAAAACAGTGAAACTCTGCTTCGCTTTGCTATTAGCCATAAGCATTTTGAACTAGCAATTAAACTTATAGAAGCTGGGGCAGATGTAAATACAGCTGATAACAATAAATATACTTTACTTCACCAAGCTGTTCGAAGTAACCGTGTTGATATAGTAGAAAAATTATTAAAGTTAAGGGCGGATATTGATAAGGCTGATGAAAATCAATTAGCCGCAATTCACTTAGCTGCACGTTTCGGTAATTTACAAATATTAAAAAGGCTTTTAGATCATGGGGAAGATGTAAACAAACCTACTAATCATTTCAAAGACACTCCGCTTCACTTAGCTTCTAATGAGAATCATTTTAATACAGTATCTATGCTGTTGCAACAGAACAAAATAGATGCCCTTTTAAAAAACAAAGATGGTAAAACTGCTCTTGATGTTACAATCAACTCTGACGTAAGACAACTTATAAAAAACCATATAAAAGCTAAAGCAGAAAAAGCAAGATTACTTGCTACTACCGCCAGCAATACTCAAACAGCAATATCAGCTTCTAGCTCAACGACAGCCATTCCTATACCTACACAAAATAGCGCTATTAGTGTATCAGGTTTACTGGCGTACGTTAGGGCAAATATAAAACCTAACGAAGGTCATTTTTGCAGCTTAGAACAAATGTTAGGCAAGAGCCCAACCAGATGATAAAAAGAACATGAGTTAGCGCATGATTCAACATGACATAATTGGCTGAATTGCCACGCTACGCTCGCAACGATGTCTTAACGAGCGGAGCAAAGTTATCCAGACTTGACTTAATCCTTTCGGATTCGAAGAATCCGTTGGGTGTGCTAATTTTTGCTAAAAGCTGCCGTAGGCAGCGCAAAAATTCCCCCGAGAGCACACCCAAGCATCTTCTTCTCATTCTTATAATATTATTTGCGAGAGACAGATTTTACTTACTTGTACCCACAGCTTTACGCGCCATATCAAGACTATGCTGAACACGGTCACCCCAAAATTCTTCGCGAGCAGACTTAGGGAACGATGCACGTGCAGCTTGGCATCTTTCGTACTGCTCAACTGCTTTGGTAGCATCAAATTCAATTCCAAATTCAGGGGCTCCATAGTAGTTGAGAGCGCCTAAAACACATGAAGCCACAGCAAAATTTGCAAGAGACGATTCAGCAAGCATCTCTAGAGATCTTTCTTGAGATATTGGCTTTTCTACAATTACATTAGTAAGGCCAGTAAATTCTAGATTCATAGCTGCGAGCATACCTTTAGCTTGAGCATTACCTTGATCACTAGCTTTGGTCAGTAGGTCAACTAATTGTTGCGAATAAGATTTACGAAAATAAACTGCAACCTCAGGTATAAAAGCTGCGGTTCTTAAAGATTCTATATATTTGTCCTCGGCTTCTTTTGATTCTTTAGATTGAGTGAATCCATCTTTTCCTTTAATGAATTTCATTGCACAAAGTAAAACTACAGATTGTGTATCGCCCATCTCAACAGCTTTTTCAAGAAAAGAAACTGCATTTTCATATTTAGCCCAATCCTTCTTTTGAAAGGTTTCTGGAATGTCAAAATCTGGTACTGCTCCAAACTTTATAATTCCAAATTCAGCTGCCGCTTTTTTTGAATAATCACAGTAGAGCGCAAGAAAGTAAAGTTCCTTAGCGGTTGCTGTACCAGTTTGACTTTTTTGGTAGAGTTGCTCAGCAACCTCATCAAACCCAACATCTAGTTCCAATTTTTTGTAATAATAGTATAGGTGGTTAGAAAATTCGAAATTAAAGCTTGGCAAACCGAAGTCTAGGTTGGCTTCATGCACGAAATTAACAAGTGCCTCAACGCTACCAATGGGAGGTTTTACTGCTGTAGTAGTTGCGCTAGTGTTCATCATAAAAAAACTTTTTTAAAATATATCAATAGAAAACACCTTAACCAAAAAACATAAATTTTACTAGGGTTAATATTAGCTAGATTACAACAGCCTATCAGCTGGAACATCCTCTAGATTGCCTTCGTATAGGTAGCTTTTCCCATTTTTTTGCAGTACCATAACATGCGTTGCAATGGTATTGATGAAGTTCCTATTATGACTTATAAACATTGCTGTGCCTTCATATTCCTGAAGGGCTGCTGCTAAAACTTCAATACTTGCGATATCCAAATGGTTAGTCGGCTCATCAAGCAATAAGAAGTTAGCGTCTTTCACTAACATACATGCTAGGCTGAGCCTGTTTTTCTCGCCGCCTGAAAGTACGGATGTTTTCTTAAAAACATCGTCGCTTTTAAATAAGAAAGACCCTAATAAGCTTCTAGCTCTTTGCATTGGGAAATCTGGGTTGAATTTCTGCACGTTTTCTAGAACTGTTGCCGTTAAGTCTAAATACTGCAATTGATCCTGAGCAAAATACGCCATTTTTGCATTATGACCTAATTGCATCTCACCAGAGATGCATGGGATCTGTCCAACCAGTGTGCGCATAAAAGTTGTTTTACCAATACCATTCGCGCCTACAATTGCAATCTTCTGCCCACGGGCAACGTGGATATTTATATTTTTTACCAGTGTATTGTTGTTATTGCCAATGCAAAGATCTTTCAATTCTAAAACGTCTTTGCCGCTTTTGGTGGTGAGAGGCAAGCGAATGCTAATCTCCTGCTCTTCTCGGTCGACAACAATCTCAGAGGCTTCATCACGCATTTTTGAAATTAGCTTCATTTTACTTTGTGCTTGCGCAGCTTTAGATGCTTTGGCTTTAAATTTATCAACGAAAACAGAAAGTTGTTTAATTTTCTTTTCGGTATTTGCTAAGCTTTGTTTCTTTTGATCCTCAATCATCGCATACTGCTCAAGGAAGTCATAATAGTTTCCTGTATACTCCCTTAGGCTGCCAGCTTTGATGTGAAGTATTTTATTCGGCAATTTTACTAACAAATCTTCGTCATGTGATACAAACAACACAACACCCTTGAATTTTTGAAGATATTCCTCAAGCCAAATAATACTTGGTAAATCTAAATGGTTGGTTGGTTCATCTAGTATTAAGAAATTCGGATCCTTCAATAAGATCTTCGCAAGCTCAAGTCGCATTTTCCAACCACCAGAAATATGTGATGGATGCATTTCAAGCTGCTCTTGTTTAAAGCCCAGACCTGATAGAATTTGGCTAGCTTTTGCTTCAATTGCATAGCCGTTTTTTTGACGATATAAACCTTCGATCTTTTCGTATTCTTCATAGATCTCGTCGGTATATTCATTTTCCATCTTGAAGGTTACTTCATCTAGCTTTTTCTTAAGTTCATAAACTTCAGTCGCACCTGAAACACATTCTTCCAGAATTGTTTCTTTAGGATTTTGGTTTGGATCCTGTGGAAGATAGGCAACTTGGTAATCTTTAGGTTTGGTAATTGTTCCAGAATCTGCTTCTTCTAAATTACAGAGGATATTTAACAGCGTAGTTTTCCCCGCACCATTTGCTCCAACAAGCGCAATAATTCCTGAATTAGGAAAATTAAAACTTATATTATCAAGCAGCGTGCGTGCTGCGAATTTTTTGGTTAGATTATTTATTATTAACATGATCGACACACTATTTTTTGTTTAGACACGAGGCTCTACTGGCCAAAATTAAGTGCCGAAAAATACGAGATTTTACGGCATACGGTTTTCTCAAAAAACCCGTATGCACACCTCAGGCGCAGATATGAAATCCAAATAGTGTCATGCTCTTAAACTCATTAATAGCAAGTCACTATAGCAATAAATTAAGGAATTTTCAATGATAGATAACATTAAGCCGTTTATTATTTCCTATGCCGTTTTGCTTTTTCTTCAGGTTCAACATGAATATTGGTTTCGGCATGTTCAAATTTCATAGCAATTGCTTCTTCAATTCTATCACATATTCTATGCGCCTCTCCAACCGTCATACTCCTAGCCACTACCAAATGAAAATCAATGAATAACACCCACCCTGCTCTTCTAACTTTAAGGTCATGCCATTCAATTGATCCTTTAGATTTCTTATCTATAATTTTTTCAATTGCTTCTATCTCCTGAACTACAGGCGCTGCATCCATTAAACCATCAACCGATTCCTTAACCAGCTTGAACCCAGACCAAAGAATATTAAATGCAACCAGTACTGCGAGTATAACGTCGAGTATTAAGTAACCAGTGAGAACCGCTAGCGCCACACCAATTGCAACACCTACTGAAGAAAGAAAATCGCTGTATATATGCTCGCCATCAGCTTTAATCGCTGGCGAACGATATTTCTTGCCATATCTAATTAGAATCACCGCCCATATACCATTTATAGCTGTAGCAACACCATTTATACAGATCCCAAGAAATGGAACATCAATACCTCGTGGTAAGAAATATGCTTTATATGCTTCATAAAAAACAATTAAAGCCGTTCCAATTACAAATAGCCCCTCAACAATAGCAGAAAGATATTCGGCTTTATAATGGCCATATTGATGACGTTTATCAGCTGGTTTTGCACTGTAGTGTACCGCCAATATCACAGCTAATGCTGCAACTATATTTACAATGCTTTCCAATGCGTCTGAATATAAGGCCACACTCCCAGTAACCGCAAAGGCTATATACTTTATGATTAAAACTAATATACCAATGAAAAAACTTCCAATAGCTAACTTAATAGGCTTCTTCATTTTTTAGCATCCTTTTCAGCTGAATTAATTACGTCGATAATTTGGTTTACTGTCTGCTTAATTAAATCGATCGTCTGCTGAGTTTCCAGCTTCTTCATCTTTATAGTCGCCCAACTTTTAGAGATAGTTTCTAGGATTTTAGTATTACGCTGCCCTTCTGGCATACGTTTATTAAAATCATTTATAAGGTCATCCAATAAATTAAACTCGCCAGTAATCAAATATGAAATCGCTAGTTTTAAAACTTTATCAGAATCTTTGGATTGTAATAGATCTGCTCCTTCCCTGATAGAATAGATACGAGGCTCAACATAATCATTAAATTCTTTCCATTTTTTCTGACTCCAGAAAATCTCAGATTTTATATCATCAGCAGCTTGCGATAAATCTCCCTTTAATAACTTTAATGCCTCATCATCCTGCCTATTATCGTGCAAAGCTCTTGCATGAATATACTTTCTTTCATCTGCTATTTCATTTGGTAATTCTGAATAATCATCTCCAGAATTTATAGCTTGAATCGCTTTTATAGCTTCATTATTGGACAAATAAACTTTAGCTAGCTTATTAATAGCCTTCTCTTTAAAATTACCTTTTAATCTGTTGTTCACTTGATGTTGTAAAATAGCTGAAGCTCTGTTTAGCAGATCAAGTGCTAATAAATGATCCACAAATCTGAGTACAACAAAGTCTCCTGTTTCACCTATAGGTACAAGATGCTCAAATTCATAAAAAAGAGATAAAGCTTTTAGATGGCTAACTTGTTCGTCTTTACCTTCTAAAAAGAATTTAACAAAAGTGTCACCCATCTTTCTACCAAGTTTTAGTGATTCAGGAGAAAATGGATAATATTTTAAGATGATGTCCCAACTTCTTAATGCACTAGCATACTCTTTCATCTCAAGATACCCCTCGCCTAGACTTGTCAGAATTTCTATTTCTAGCTCGTCACCTCTCCATACCATCGCTATTTTTTCAAGCTCTTCTGTAAACTCAACCAAGTTCATTCGCTCAGTTTGGTTCATGAATTTGGCTTTTTCAAACCTACATATACTACGGTTAAGAACATCCTCATAATCTTCTATACATTTATCCCAATATTCTAATGCGGGGTCAGGCTTTTCCATTCCAGAATATAATGAAGCCGCTAAAGCATTTATACGGTTCGTATCGTGTGGGGGTAATTTCATTTTAAGCAAATCTTTTATTATAATTTGCGCTTCGTTAAATTGCTTATCAGCAATTTTTTGGCTGGCAATTGAGATACCAACTTCCATCATGAATGGGTCTGTATATTCACTTAAAAAGCTTCCTTCTCTCTCTGTGTACATAGTCATTGGGTCTATCTTATTTAGATAATCTTCTGATCCCGTTACCATAAAGCTTGTAACAGCCTGCCAAAACCTTACTTCTTTTCTAAGAGATAGAGGAACTTCAAGTATTGCTATAGATCTTGCAATATTATATGCAGTAATAAACTCATAATCCATATAGTTCATAGCTGCTTCAATTACTTTCACGTTATATGAATTGCCAAAATCTGCGTCTTCTTTTTTAATCAACTTTATTATGCTTAAGCCTTCTGTATAGAATCCATTTGCTAGGTAAAACAACGCCCAATTTGCATATATACGCGCCCTTTGTTCTTTGGTCTTGGCCTGCATCAAAGAATGTCGCAACATACCTACTTTATCTAAAAACTCCCCTTCTTTTGCTTGATAACTTTTTAAACTTAATATGCTTTGAAAATCTTCTACAAAATCGTCCAGCTTAAATCCATATTGAGGATCTGCAAATTTTGCTTCCTGTTTTTTATATACTCTTGGAGCTATATTTAATCCACCAGCCCCAGTTAACTGATACGTTTTATTACTCTTATTAATTTTTATTGAATCAGAATTAGGCTTTATGATACCACCTTGAATAGATTTTAAAATTTTAAAATCTATAAATGTAAATTTATCATTAATGGCTACAGCACTATCAACCATGGGAAGTGCTATAATGTCATCACCTACATAATTATCACGAAATTTTATAGAACCTCTTGGCTCTTCATCTAACTCAACATCAACTCTAGGATGAGGTGCTGCAAGAGGACGAGATAAAACTCTTATGTCTTTTGCTTTTATTGCTTTACTTGATATTTCTAAATTCCACTCATAACCAGTTCTATACATTACGGCACTTGGCATCTTGCCATCCACATCCTTTAGAACCATAGAAAATATTAGAGATTTACTATCTTTATACTCTTGTTTTAAATCAGAAAACCATTGAGTTTTGATATTTGGCAAAGCTCCTGTAGCAGAAGTATCGAACACAACCCATAATCTTTTATCTCTTATAAAAGCGGCACTCGCAACATCCTCTTGCCATCTAAAAGTCAAAATTGACTTATCACCTTCATCTATAAATGCTATTGGCAACTCATCAGATTCACTATGTATATGCTTCTGACGATTTTCTAAGGATTTGTCATTACTTTCTTCTTTTGCATTTGGCTTATAATCATTAGATGATATTTCTATGCCAGTCTTATCAACTATTTTAAATTTACTGATCTTCAGATTATCTTCGGCTAGAGTAAGAGTTAATCTACTTTTAGAAATATCAACGCTTTTGATAAACTGTTTATACTTACTAATCGAACTGGTATCGCCAAATTCTATGCTTTCATCAAATCTCAAACTCAATATATTGTCCGACTGGCTATAAGAGAAATCATTTTTATCCCCAGTAAATATTATCCTAAGAGCAGTATCTTTTCTTATAGTGTCTATTAATATTTTTTCAGATTTAGCCAAGGCAACATAGCTTGTCATAAACAGTAAATTTATGACAAAAATTTGTACAAAAAATATGAATATATTTTTACGCACTTACAACCAAATAAATAAGCATGATCAACCGTAGCAAAATTTTACGAAATGTTAAATAAATTATTTCTTTTTAAGAGTGATAATATAATTCACATCCTTATTATCTGACAGACTCCAAGAATTTAGTACTGGACTAAATTTCATTCCAGAAATATCAACCACTTCATAATCACTCTTTGTCATAGCAAGCAACTCATCTGGTTTTACGAATTTTTCCCAGTCGTGAGTTCCTCTTGGTACCCATCTCAAAACATATTCTGCCGCTACCTTTGCGAGTGCAAATGACTTTAAAGTTTTATTGATTGTTGAAATAAATAGAAGGCCACTAGGCTTTAGGCACTTGGTTATGTGTTTTAAAAATGTGTCGATGTCAGAGACATGCTCAATAATTTCCAATGCAAATATTATGTCAAACTTACCTTTATTATACTCAGAAAATTCTTCAATTGATGCTGTATGATAATCTAGCTCCACTCCATTTCTTAACGCATAATTCTTAGCGATTTTTATATTTTCATCGCCTGCATCAATACCTGTAACATCAGCTTTAAGCCTTGCGAAGGGAATTGAAATTAACCCCCCGCCACAACCAACGTCCAATATTTTTTTACCAGCGACTTTACCAATTTGGTTTTTAATATATGAAATTCGAACTGGGTTCATTTTATGCAATGGTTTGAACTTGCCAGATTCATCCCACCATTCATCTGCCATTGCTGAAAATTTCTCTATTTCTTTTGGGTCGACTGTTGTTTTTTTCATGGCTATTGAATTCCTCTTTCAGATGAGTAAATACCTGAGAGATTCGCAAAAAACACTTCAGGTGTTATCTGATTTGTTATCAAAGCATTAAAATGCCCTTGAACCTGTAATTGGGCAACATGTGATAAAACTGGATTTCCAAGCTGCACTGTCCCAGTTGAATTTAATACTGATAAAACCCCAGATTTAAATATTAGAATATTTCTATCTAATTGATCCGAAGCTGATGCGCTAGATGAGGAGGCACCTTGTTCAGCCTGAACTTGAATTCTTTTATCAAAATTTTCACGCAGTGCAATTATCCAATCAAGAAGTTTTCCATTACAGTCAAATCTATTATCACGCTCAGTGATTGTAGCAATATTCGCATCTATACTGTCAAAAAATGAGTCACCATTCTCGCCCAGTTCCAGAACTTGTTTCACAACAGTTACAGGGGTTCTGGCTGAGCTAAATATATCACTTTCATATTGTGAAAAAATTCTTTTGCTTGATGGCTCTATATAAAAATAGTCTAAGATGTGTAGTCCAGCACGATCTTTTTGATTTAGCACATTACTTAAAGGAATTTGCAACTCTTGAGCAATTTCTTTCACGGCATGAAAAAGGTAGTTGCCATTTTTTAGAACTGCCAGTCTAAATAAAATGGCAAAAGTCTCTTCTACACTAAATTTTTCATGGATTTTTTGAAGAAGCATTGCAAATTTATCTTGATCAAGCGCATCCTCTCTAGCAATATTTACAAAATGCTTTAAACTATTTTCTTCTGCTAGAGCTTTACCAGTGACATTCTGCACAATCATTTTAATTTGCTCTGCTGACCCTGGATAATGTTGAGGGTCGAATTTCTCAATAAATTCAAGCTTTTGCAATTGTTCTTTGGTTAACATGTCTAGAAACCTCTATAATTTAAATGTGAATATAAGGTTTTTTTTAAGGCTAGTAAATATACTATTTCGCTACTTCTTCTTGCAAACGCTTCATGGCTTTTTCTTCGATTTGCCTAATACGCTCACTTGAAACCCCGTACCTTGCCCCAAGAACTTCTAGAGTTGTGGGGTCATCTTTAAGCCTTCGCTCTAATAAAATCTCCTGCTCTCTTTGAGTAAGTTTTTGTAGCGCTTGATTGAATTTATCTTTTTTATAATTGTACTCTTGATTCTCAAGAATAGTCACCTCATGACTATCCCATGGTGATGCTATAACGTCAATAATTTCGCCAGAGTCATCATCACTTGACGTATGCGAGTTGAGGTATATATCGCCGCCACTCATGCGCATATCCATTTCCGAAACTTCTTCTTTCGAAAGGTCTAAATCTTTTGCGATTATATCGTTCGCATTTGCAGGAATTTGACCATTGTGAATGTTAAACAACCTATTTTTCATCTTTCTAAGGTTAAAGAATAACTTCTTATGCGCTGCCGAAGTACCAATCTTGACCATGGACCAAGACTTTAGGATATAATCCTGAATAGTAGCTCTAATCCACCACATGGCATATGTGGCAAGCCTAAAACCTTTATTTGGGTCAAATTTCTTCACAGCTATCATTAGACCAACGTTACCTTCTGAAATCATATCAGTCATCGGCAGGCCGTACCCACGGAACTGCTGGGCGATTTTAGCAACCAGTCTTAGGTGGGAAGTAACTAGCTTTTGTGCAGCTTCCAAATCTTTTTCTTGATGCCATTTTTGAGCAAGATCCTGCTCTTCTTGGGCAGAAAGCATTGGAAACTTCTTAATTTCATCCAAATACCTTGAGAGGCCTACATCCTGTGATAAAACTGGCAAAGATATTGAGCTCATAGAATCTCCAGAATTCTCGTTACCACCTGTATGTAGTTCAGGTTCTTGTAAATTCAAGTCCTTAACGATTTTATCTTTTTTTTCCATAATCCGAATTATAACACATTCACATGCCTTGGTAAAGCTTTCTGAACAATGCTATTTATAAGGTGGGCATTTAAACCCCTTTGGCGATATTGTAAATATCTCAAACCCATCCTTAGTCACACCGATAGTATGCTCAAACTGCGCTGATAATGACTTATCACGGGTTACCGCAGTCCAACCATCAGCAAGCTCTTTTACTTCAAAACGGCCAGCGTTTATCATAGGCTCGATTGTAAAGAACATTCCTTCTTCTAGAACCGTTTTAAAACCAGGCTCATAGTAATGAGTTACATTTGGCGCAGCATGGAAGACCTTGCCAATACCATGGCCACAAAAATCTCTAACCACAGAGAATCCTTGGCTTTCCGCATATTCTTGAATCTCCTTACCAATTAAATTTAATTTAACTCCAGGTCTCACCTGCTCTATTCCTTTCATCAAGCAGTCATAAGTAACTTGAACTAATTTCTTGGCCTTAATTGGCGCTTTTTCGCCAGTAATATACATACGGCTTGTATCACCATAGTAACCATCTTTTATTACGGTCACGTCTATATTAACAATATCACCATCATTCAACTTTTTATCGCTAGGAATGCCATGACAAACAACGTGATTAACCGATGTACAAATCGATTTAGGATACGGCGTCCTACCAGATGGCTTATATCCTAATGGGGCAGGAATACAGCCCGCATCTACAATCATTTTATGGCATAGCGTATTTAAATGATCAGTAGTCACCCCAACTTGAACATGGTCAGTAATAAAATCTAAAACTTCCGCAGCGAATTTCCCAGCTGCACGCATTCCTTCAAAATCTTTTTCGTTATGTATAGGTATTGATTCTTTCATCATCTTCGCTATTATTTTATGTGTATAAAATAGCAGTAATAAGGCCAATTTTGCAAGATAAAATTAAAGACTCCATACTCCAGCAAGCTATTAAGATCGTACCTTTTGAAGGGTGGTCAAAGGAGATGCTGCGCCAAGCATCGGTCAAGGCTGGCTGTGATGAGAACATGGCAGAACTCATCTTTATGAACGGGGCAATTGGACTTTTAGATTATTATTTAAAAACCCTTGATGAGCAAATGATCGTAAAAATCCGTGAGTTGCCATTAGATAAAATGAAAGTCCGCGAGAAAATCAAACAAGCTGTTGTAATTAGGCTAGGCCTAATGAAAAAGCCTGTAGCGAGCAAAACAGTTTCGTTTCTAGCCCTACCCTTCAACATTCCAAGTGCTATGAGTTTCACTTGGAGAACGGTTGATAAAATGTGGTATGAAGCTGGTGATACAGCAACCGACTTTAATCATTATACAAAACGCACCTTACTAGCTGGCGTTTATAGCTCAACTTTAATGTACTGGCTTAATGATGACTCTAAAAATCATCAAAACACTTGGGAGTTTTTAGATAGAAGAATTGAAGATGTTCTCAAAATAGGCAGCGCAATACATAAATTCAAGACTTCCTAAAATATACTATAATAAACTTCAAGACACAGCCTCTCTACTCATCTATATTACCACCAAAATTTGAGTTAATTATGATACCATACATTACTTTAGCTACGTCAGCTATAGCTGCGTATACTACATATAAAAAAGCGTATACTACATATAATAAATATTTTAGGTCGGAACTCCAAATTAAAACTCTTCATTTTAACATGGGTCAAGCAATTGTACGACATGGTTTAGACACAGTCGAAAAAGCCATAACCTATTATAGGGCTACTGAGCATCCAGAATTAGTAAAAATGGTGTATAATTCCATTTTGGTCTTAGATGATTTGCCTGCCGCCTTCAATGCTGCATTTAAAATTGAGGATCAAAAAATCACCTTTAATAAATGGAATTGGTTATATTTGTCTATTGCGGGAGTTGCGGACTACGGAATTAGCAAGTCATTAGATAATTTAATGTTTTCTTATCCTGAATATACAAAATTATTCTTGATCTTAGGGGCGGATGTTAATGCTCAAGATAAAGATGGGCAAACTCCATTGATATGGGCTTTTCGAAATAACAACATCGACTTAGTAAAAACACTAATTGCAGCTGGTGCGGATGTTAATGCTCAAGATAAAGATGGGCAAACTCCATTAATATGGGCTTCTCTAAATAGAGATAACAACTTAGCCAAAACACTCGTTGAAGCCGGTGCTGATGTTAATGCTGCAAATAAAAATGGCAAAACGCCTTTAAGCTTAGTTATACGCATGGAAGAAAAAAATCAAATTGATGCGATGCAAAAACTACTTAACCTTTGCGCCAATCCAAATGATGCAGATGAGTTAAATCAATCCCTGTTACATCTTGCGGCTGCGAGAACCAACATAGAAGCTATAGACCTTTTATTCAAATACGGTGCTAATCCACATGCTTTAGATCATGCTAGAAACAAGCCAATTAAATATGCAGCTAACAAAGAGGTTGCGAACTTTATAGCGCAAAAAACTATAGAGTATGATTCTGGTTGTTTAGTCAAAATAACATGTGGTGAAGATTAAAACAAAAACCATCAAGATTTTATGAAGTTGTCATCATCGGGCTTGACCCGATGATCCAATTTCAAGTAGATCCTAGTGTCAAGCACTAGGATGACACTATGCTTTAACTCAGCTCAAGCGATGCTCGAATTAAGCTAACATAAATGGCGAGAGACTATGGAGATTTATATTTATCCTTGTTTTTCAAATGCCATCTAGGGTATATATCTAGAAAACAACTTGTGATTGTCAGATAAAATGCGGATAAACGGGCTTTCAGACCTAAATAACAAATACGATAGTTTCATAATAGATATATATGGTGTTTTGCATGATGGTAAACAACCATATGATGGTGTATTTGAAACTTTAGATTATCTAAAAGACTATAAAAAAGTATTCTTGTCCAATGCCCCAAGGCCTAATCATATTATTCATAAAAAATTAGAAGAAATTGGAATTCACATCCCATTGAATGAAATACTCACTTCAGGCGATTTTTTCCTAAAACAAATTTCTGATGGAATATTTGCCAACAAAAAAGTTTTTGTTATGGGCGAAATAAGTAATTCTGATTTACTTCGCGGAATAACTATTAATAGAGTCAACTCCTTAAAAGAAGCAGATTGTGTTCTGATGCTAATGTTCGCTGAGCATTTAGAAGAAGTGGAAGAATCCTATGCGCAAATCAAAGAAGCGCTTTCATACGGTTTAGAATTCTACTGCCCAAACCCAGATAAAATTGTAAAGCATGGCGATAGCGTTAGATACACTGGCGGCTATTTTGCAAAAATATATGAAGAGTTCGGTGGAAAAGTTCATTATTTTGGCAAGCCATATAAGCCAATATACGACTATGCAATTGCAAAATTTGGACTTGTGAACCCACTCTGCATTGGCGATGCTTTGGAAACTGATGTTAAAGGCGCGATTAATTCTGGACTAGATTCACTAATGCTACAATGCGGTATCCATGAGAAAGAAACGGATGTGGAAAAATTGTTTGCAGCCTATAACATTCGTCCAACATATATAGCAAAATCATTTAGGAAATAACTCAAGCTTCGCTTGAACTTAACCTTTGTCATCCTAGCACATGACACTAGGTTCTACATTGAAATGAGATCCTCGTGTTAAACACGAGGATGACAACAAACAGAAGAATTCCGTCATCATCGGGCTTGACCTGATGATCCAGCTTCAAGGTAGATCATCCTCTCATGAACGATGATTACACAAACATATGTTAGCGAACGATTCAGCAAGCGATAAAAACTAGAAACTTATATTTAAGTTGCAATCAGATGTTTGTATTTTAATCGAGGATGCTAAAAGCCCTATACCCAAAAAATATCCTGACGAAAATGAAATTGTCTCAGCTATCATAAGCTTTGTTGAGCTTTCGTAACAAAAGTCGAGCCTTGACTTTAGACATAGAAGAACACTTGAGCCTACAGCAAAGCATACTAGTAAACATAATGCATATGAATCATCCTCGAGACAGAGTATTGTTTTGCACAAATAAAGTGAAAAAAGAAAAGATATAGGAAGTACAATAGCAGTGATCATAGTGGTACTGGCCAAAACTCCCATTTCATCCTTATAGACTGAAAAAAAATTTTTCAAATCTTTAAAAGGTGAAGAGCTGTTTAGGAAGAGTGCCAACATTGTTCTTGGCTGCATAGCTTCAAAAGCGTAATTAAGCATAATTTTGCCATCCCAATCCGAAAGTGAAATTGCTTCTCTGCCACTTTCTGTTTTTAAAACTGAATTGATAACCAGTTTTGAATTCGGGCTATTTATCTCAATACATTTACGAAGAATACTATAATAATCTTCAGGTCTTACATAATGATTAGGATTAAGTTCAGACAAAATAACTAGATCACGAACTAGTGCGTTGTAAACTTTATTCAGATATCGCACACTTGGAGTACGAGCATTTTTCATGACCGTAAGAAAGTCTCTACGTGCTCGAAACACTTGTTCTATTTTATCGAAAATATCAAGATCAACTTCTCCTTGCAAAATTTTTTCAGTCACTCTTTGTATTACAGCAGACTCCCTTTTCTTTCTAATGTAACTTACAATTTTTTCAGCAATATTAAGCTGGCTTGTGGTTGCTTGCAAAAGTTGCTTACTTAGGTGGTTAAGTTGCCAAAATCCATTTAATCCTCCCGATCCAAATAATCTCGCCATGTGATTAAGGCAACTTGAGGAATAGAATCCATTATCCCAAAGAAAATCTGCCAAATTCATATACCACATATCGATAGCAAATACTAAAAGCGGTGTTTTAGAATCAAAACCATCATCTATTAGTAACTCTCGTTTTTTGGGGTAAAACGGGATTAAAGCTTTAACCATTTCAAGATCATTTATTCTTGCAGCCCACTCAATTGGCAGATCACTAAAAAACCTAGTCTGCAAAACGCTTGGATCTGATTTAATTAAAGCTTTTACTGCTTCTATTCTACCTGCAGAAGGCTCAATTCCATCTGGAGAACAAAGTGGCTGAATACTCGGATAGACTTCAGCATGTCTCGTAATTTCATTTAACATATACCCCTCTTATGCAAGAGCATTATACATGACTACTCGATCCTTATCAACAAAAGCCCAAACATCGCTGGAAATTTTCTATTAACAGTATAATATACGACCAACGTATATTACAAAATCATTTAGGTTATAATAAATCATGCCAAATACTGCTCTATCTAAACAACTTGATGTAATCAGCAAGAAAACATTCATTGATGAAAAGGAGCACGTACAAAACTTAATCAACGCAATTAAACTGTCTCCAACCCAGTTCGCAAAAATCAAAAGGGATGCTTTACACTTCGTTACCGCTATAAGAAATAGCAAAGGTTCGGCTATTGAGAATTTTATGAAGGAATATGGCCTTACTAATGATGAAGGTGTTGCAATTATGTGTTTGGCAGAGTCTTTATTAAGAATCCCTGATAAAAAAACAGCAAAAGCCTTAGTTGAAGATAAGTTAAAATCAAAAGATTGGCAAAAACACATTGGCAAAAGTAACTCGTTATTTGTAAATGCCTCAACTTGGGGATTGATACTTACAGGCAAAGTTATTAACTTGTCTGATTCTAACTTCCTACTTTCAAAATTGATTAATAAACTAGGCGAACCTGTAATTTTGGCGTGCCTAAAAAAAGCCATAATGATTATTTCGAACGAGTTTATTATGGGTGCAAGTATGCCAACTGCACTTAAGACCGCAAAAGATTATATAAAAAATGGGTATAGGATTTCGTTTGATATATTGGGCGAATCTGCAAGAACTGCAAAGCAAGCGCAATTTTATTATGATGCGTACATTAAAGCCATTTCAGATATTGCAAAGCATAAGAATGATGGAGACTTATATGATCAAACCAATCTCTCTGTAAAGCTCACAGCATTACACCCAAAGGTAATGCTCCGCAAAGAAGCTAGAGTAATGGAAGAGTTAATGCCTCGCCTTATTGAAATTACAAAACTATGTCGCGATGCAAATATTACAATATCATTTGATGCCGAAGAGTCTTACAGACAGGATATATACTTAAAAGTTTTAACTGCTTTAGTTTCGAATAAGGAATTTAAGGATTATAACGGAATTGGATTTGTAATCCAAGGCTACCAAAAACGTGCATTTGATATAATTGACTATGTTGCAAACCTTGCAAGATCTCTGGAAAAGAAAATCCCAGTTAGACTTGTAAAAGGTGCGTATTGGGATAGCGAAATAAAACATGCGCAGGAACAAGGTTTGGAAGGTTATCCTGTATTTACTCGAAAAGAATTTACCGATGTTTCATACTTGGCATGCGCTCAGAGAATCATCGCTAATGCCGAAGTGATTTATCCTCAATTCGCCACACATAATGCTTATACAATTGCAGCGATCAAAGAAATAGCAGGCCGCACAAAATTCGAATTCCAAAAACTCCAAGGAATGGGAAATGCTTTACATGACAAAGTAATTTCAGATGGTAACAAGTGCAGAATTTATGCACCAGTTGGCAAGTACGAAGATTTGTTAGCATATCTAATGCGTAGGCTTTTGGAAAACGGTGCCAATACTTCATTTGTAAACCTTGTTGGCAAAGCCGAAATAAATTCTGAAGAATTAGTAGTAAATCCAGTTGAGAAATCGAAAAGGTTTTTAGAAACACCATTGAAAATTTCTTTACCATCAGATATTTATGGTGCTGAACGTAAGAACTCTCAAGGTATGGAAGTTGGAATGAAAAATCAGTACGAATACATTATTTCTCAAATCAACAGCTTTAATGATAAAAAATATGATGCTGTATCAATAATTGATGGAAAAGAAAAAGTTGAAAAAGGTTCTGATTCTAAAAAAGTTAACATGCCTAATGACAACTCAATTGAGATTGGTGAACTACATAAGGCCTCGGAAAAACAATTAATGCATGCGTTAGAAGTAGCAGATAAGTATTCTGTAGAGTGGGTGGATAAACCTGCTTCAGAGCGTGCTAAATTTGTTAGCAAAGTTGGCGATGTGCTGCACGAAAATAGATTCGAACTTTATTCATTATTAATGCGTGAAGCAGGTAAGAATATTGATGATGCTATCTCAGAAGTTAGAGAAGCTATCGATTTCGCACGTTATTATGCAGCGCAGGCTTTGAAGCTATCTGAGCCTATTAAAATGCCTGGGTATACTGGTGAATCAAATCATATTTCACTTCATGGACGCGGAACATTCGTATGTATTAGTCCATGGAATTTCCCACTGGCAATTTTTGCAGGGCAAATTCTTGCCGCACTTGCTTCTGGCAATACTGTTATTGCAAAGGCTGCTGAGAATACCTCACTAATTGCAGCATTCGCGATAAGATTGATGCATAAATCTGGTATACCTCATAAAGCCTTACAATTTGTAATAGCTGGTGGTAGGCAGATCTCTGAAGTGTTGCTTAAGGACAATAGGATTAAAGGTGTTTGTTTTACTGGTTCATCAGATACTGCACAAAGCATTAATAGAATATTAGCTGCGCGTAACACAGCTATTGCACCGCTGATTGCCGAAACTGGTGGACAAAATGCTATGATAGTTGACAGCTCTGCATTGCTTGAACAAGCTGCAGACAGCATTATAAACTCTGCGTTTGGTAGCGTTGGACAGAGGTGTTCTGCACTTCGTGTTGTATATATTCAAGAAGAGATTCACGATGCTTTACTTGAACTTTTAATAGGTTCAATGAATGAATTAAAAATTGGCAATACGTTGGATTTAGCTAATGATCTAGGCGCGGTAATTAGCCAAGAAGCAAAAGCCGAACTGAAAGCTCACGCTGATGAAATGAAAGATAATATTATCGCGGTACATAATTCTGCAAAATCGAAAGAGCTAAAAGCTGGCAGTTTCTTTGTTCCACATATTATAAAATTAAATCACATCAGTGAATTGAAGAAAGAAAACTTTGGGCCAATATTACATGTCGTTTCTTATAAGTCTAAAGACCTAGATAAGGTGATTGATGAAATTAACTCAACAGGATTTGGTCTAACATTTGGCATACAATCAAGAATTGAAGAGCGCATAAATTATATAGCAAGCCGCATCAAGGCTGGCAATATCTATGCAAACCGTACAATGATTGGGGCGCAGGTTGGAACACATCCGTTTGGTGGCGAGAATAATTCAGGTACAGGCTTTAAAGCTGGTGGCCCTCATTATTTGCTAAGATTCATGACTGAACGCACCACAACAATAAACACCACTGCTATTGGTGGGAATATTGAGTTGTTGAGTTGAGCAAGTTTTGATTTCTAGTGACGTATTAAATCCCTTGCAAAGCTTCAGTTTAATGTTATAAACATGAGCAAATAATTTGTGAACTGCGCATGAAACTTGATATACAGGCAAGAATAGAAAAATTAAAAATCACTAGCCAAAATAAAACAATAGATTTGGGCAACGGTAACACTTTCAAGTTCCAAAGAGTTGCAGAAAAAGGTTTTAGATCCAGCATGGAAGATGAAGACGATGTGTTTTTTAGTCCTGCAGAACATGATGCTGATAAACTAGGCCGAGCCATGAGTGAAGCAATAAAAGATCTTGAGACAAGAATTAAGAAATTACCATACTTAGATGCTGGCTCATCTGTTGCAATGGTTGCAATCACTCCAGATTTAAAAGCAGTATGTACCGATTACGGCGACAGCTATGTAGTTGCTTATGTGTGGGACTCTCAAACGAAAAAAGTAACTCCACATGTTATCAATACTCAACATTGCGCAGGGTCACCTTCTGAACTTGAAAGAATAACAAAAGAAGGTGGGCATGTAACTGCAGAAATATACGAGGGTATAGAAAATGAGCTTTTACTTCCGCAGACTAAACTCACAGACGAATCGCGTCAAAGTATAGAAGAGGTAAAACAGAGGTGCGACTCAAGTAATATTCCATACCAAATTAGTTATCGAGTTAATGGCGATAAAGCCATAGCCAGAGGAGTTAATGCTAACAATTTACAAAGCTCTGTCCCTGAAGTAAAAGTTACCGACCTAAAGTCACTAACCAAAAACCCAAACGATAGGTTATTTCTTGCCGCAAAATGTGATGGCATGTTTGAACTAAATTGCCTAACCCCACAAGTTTACTCAAGTCTTATTGAAGAAGCTATTAACCTTGGTAAGGAAGGATTGATTCCAGACCTTATGAGGGATGTTGCCTTAAATACTAACAATGGATTAGAAGAAGATCAATGGGGATCTGCTGATAACTTAACAATAGTCTGGTCTGAAATACCTTTAAAAGGCCTTTCTAAGACTGTGTACGCAGCAGTCTATGATGGCTTTGGAGGATCGTTGGTCTCTGGTTTCCTAAAAAGCAAGATGCCACAAGTTGTTTTAGATAATCTTGCCAAAGAAGCTGAAGCAAGAAGAGTATTGGAAGCTGTTTCTTCAAGCTCTTCCTCTTCTCAAGAGGTTGAGTCACAAACCGCGTTAGCAAACACATCTTTTTTAAGTGATATAAGGGTTTGTGGAGCGCTGGTTATTGTATCGACTATAGGCTTACAGCTATTGCACTACATGTTAGGTAATAGTGCTCAGACAGTTGGTATGACACACGATCTTTAGGAGCCAGTTAAGACAGGGCTTTGGAAAACAAAATTAATGGCAAAATTTAGCTTCTTTGAGTAGATATAATCACACCGAACTGTAGTCGTTCTTTGTCATCATCGGGCTGCGACCCGATGATATATCTAGGAGTTAGATGCTAATGTCGAACAATAGTATGACATATGCAACTAACTGGATTTGCTTCACCACGTTCAGAATAACAGAAATTTAACTTACTCTGCGTTAAGCTTACACCTATGGAATGTTATTTAGATACGCCTGATTTTCCAAGATTATGGTATTCATCGCTTCCATATCTCCAATGATCTTGCCAACCTGTAGATCGGTATTCCGTAGGTTTGTCTTCGGGTTTCGTAGGTTCAGGCTGAGTTGAAAAAATGTTATGTCTATAACGCGCTTTAATATCATTAACAGTATCAGCTAATCCGTTATAAACAGCTGTAACACAATAATTCTCCGCTATTGCTTCAAAAACGCCTTTTGGATCATAATCAATTATCGCCGCCGGTATAAGTGCAAATAATTTTAATCGATTGATATGGTGGTAATGATTTGGAACTAAGGATGAATCCCTTAAAATTAAGGAATCATATATACTTTCTAGTAAGATGGCGCTTTCGGAACTACCAAATTTTTTCTGAATATCAACAATAGTTCGGAAATTAGAGTATGCGACTTTATTAACCAATATTCCAATCTGTTCATTGCTTCTTGAATATTTGAAATATTCATATCCAACTAATCCTAAAACTAATGGGGTAAGTATTGGTATCATTTATAATGCCTTTTTTTGTTATGCCTCGCACATAATATAACACTTATGTTACAACAATGTTAAGGTTGTGTTAAATAAATGTTAAATTGAACATATTGATATCCAGCTCTATATTGAATAGAGAATCTGTTTTAAGTTGCTAAATTAGCCAGATATAGGTATAAAAAATATAGAATGTTATTTCGAGTTTTTAGATGGCGATTGAAATTTTAATGCCAGCATTATCCCCAACAATGACCGAGGGAAATCTGGCTAAGTGGTTGAAGAAAGAAGGGGATAAGGTAAAGCCAGGGGATGTGCTCGCAGAGATTGAAACAGATAAAGCTACTATGGAAGTCGAGGCTGTAGATGCTGGAACACTTGGAAAAATAGTGGTTCAAGCCAAAACTGAAGGTGTAAAAGTTAATCAACTTATTGCCGTATTATTAGAAGCTAATGAAGCTAAATCTGCGGTTGATGAAGTATTAAAAAAACATCAGGGTGCTGTAGCTGTTGCTGCGCCAGTTAAGCAAGAAGTAGCTCAAAAAGTTGAGCAACCTAAAGTGGTGAATGCGCCAGCTTCTGTTACACAATCATCCAACAGAGTATTTGCAAGCCCATTGGCAAAAAGAATTGCTGAACAGCAAGGAATTGATCTTTCTTCTGTGAAAGGCTCGGGTCCGCATGGAAGAATTGTTAAAGAAGATGTGTTATCATTTAAATCTGTGCCATCATTTGCTAATACTAATTTTAGTGTTGGTAGATCTAATGAGCAATATCGCTTAGTTCCAAATAGCAATATGCGAAAAGTTATTGCAAAGCGTTTGGTAGAATCAAAGCAAACAGTCCCACATTTCTATTTGACTGTTGATTGCCAACTTGATGAACTTTTAAAAGTTCGTGAGCAAATTAATGCGAAAGCTCCAAAGAATGGTGATAAGGCAGCATATAAAATTTCGGTAAATGATTTTATAATTAAAGCTTCGGCTCAGGCATTAAGAGCGTTTCCAAAAGCAAATGCTTCTTGGAGCGATGAAGGAATAATGATTTATAACAACATTGATATTTCGGTAGCTGTAGCAATTGAAGACGGCTTGATTACACCAATCATCAAAAATGCTGATCAGAAATCTCTGGCACAAATATCAGCAGAAATGAAAGATTTAGCAGCGCGCGCTAAAACTAATTCATTAAAACCAGAAGAATTCCAAGGTGGCGGATTTAGCATTTCGAATTTGGGAATGTATGGAATTAAACAATTTAATGCGATCATCAATCCACCACAAGCATGTATTTTGGCAGTTGGCGTTGGTGAAGAAAAACCAGTTGTGCGTAATGGCAAATTAGAAATTGCAACAGTTATGACTGTTACTATTTCTTGTGATCATAGAGTTATTGATGGTGCTTTAGGTGCGGAATTAATTCAGGCATTCAAGAATTTCATTGAACAACCTGCTATGATGCTGGTCTAGGGGTCGATATGAAAGAATTTGACGTAATAGTAATAGGAGCTGGCCCCGGTGGATATGTAGCAGCGATTCGCGCTTCACAACTAGGTCTAAAAGCTGCTGTAGTTGAAAGAGAAAACCTTGGTGGCATTTGCTTGAACTGGGGGTGTATTCCTACAAAAGCGTTACTACGTTCTGCAGAGGTTTATCACACTATGCAGCATTCATCAGATTATGGAATTAAGTGCGAAAAAGTTAGTTTTGATTTCCAAGCAATCATTGAGCGCTCAAGAGGAGTTTCTAAAAAGCTTTCAGGTGGTATTGGCCATTTGATGAAGAAAAATAAAATTACTGTTATCAATGGCACTGCGAAGTTGTTAGGTAATGGCAAATTAGCAGTTGATAAAGAAGAATACAAAGCGAAACACATTATTATTGCAACTGGTGCAAGAGCCCGCGAACTCCCAACTTTAAAACCAGATGGTAAAAATATTTGGACATATCGTGAAGCAATGACGCCTAAAGAACTTCCAAAATCACTAATTGTTGTTGGAAGTGGTGCTATAGGAATCGAATTTGCAAGTTTCTATAACATGATGGGTGCAGAAGTAACTGTTGTTGAGATTATGCCACGAATACTTAGCGCTGAAGATGAAGAGATTGCCGCAATCGCACATAAATCTTTTGAAAAGCGTGGCATTAAAATTCTAACTGGCACTGAAGTGTTAGAGGCTAAGACATCTGGCAATAAAGTTTCAGTAAAAGTTAAAGGTAAGGATGGTAAAGAATCTGTTCTTGTAGTTGAAAAAGTTATTTCAGCAGTAGGTGTTGTAGCAAATGTTGAAAATCTTGGCTTAGAAAAAACTAAAGTGAAATTAGAAAAAGGCTTCATTAAAACCAATGAATATTGTGCTACCGATGAAGCTGGAGTGTATGCAATTGGCGATGTTACATCACCACCTTGGCTTGCACATAAGGCGAGCCATGAAGGAATCATTTGCGTGGAAAAGATCGCAGGTAAAAATGCTCACCCAATGAAACGTGAAAATATCCCAGGGTGCACATACTGTTATCCACAAATTGCTAGTGTCGGCCTAACCGAAGCAAAAGCAAAAGAGAAAGGTCTAAAAATAAAAGTTGGCCGCTTCCCATTTATGGCAAATGGCAAAGCTATAGCTCTTGGTGAAACTGAAGGTATGATCAAAACTATATTCGATGAAAAGACAGGTGAGCTGTTAGGTGCGCATATGATTGGTGCCGAAGTTACGGAACTAATTCAAGGATTTGTAATTGGCAAAACTATTGAGTGCACAGAAGCTGATTTAATGCACACAATATTCCCTCACCCAACATTATCTGAAATGATGCATGAGTCAGTGCTTGATGCTTACGGTAGAGTGGTACATTTTTAAACCAGTACAACATCATGAATTAACAACCATTTCAAGTAATTGGCTAATATCTTGCCATTTGTAAGTTTATAGGCTAGAATCCGTATGCAAAAAACGGAGGCTTTATGTCTGCTAGATTTCCTATAACTCCTGAAGGTCATAAAAGACTTGAAAAAGAACTTCATCATTTCAAAACAGTAGAACGTCCCGCTATTATTAAGGCCATAGCAGAAGCTAGAGCTCATGGTGACTTATCAGAGAATGCTGAATATAGTGCTGCGAAAGAGAAGCAGGGCTTTATAGAAGCTAAAATCAACGACCTTGAAGCCAAGCTTAGCAGAGCTCATGTTATTGATATTACTACGATTGATTCTGAACACATACAATTCGGCGCGACTGTAAAAGTAGTCGATGAAGAATCGGATGTAGAAATTACATATAAAATTGTTAGTGACTTCGAAGCTGATATTGGTAAAGGCCATATATCTCACGGATCTCCAGTAGCGAAAGCACTCATAGGTAAAAAAATAGGCTCATCGGTCGAAGTTATAACTCCCAAAGGCACAAGATACTACGAAGTGTTAACTATTGAATATAAAGGATAATTATAGTAATCCACTAACTAAGCACTCGTGGCTCAACTGGATAGAGCGTTGCCCTCCGGAGGCAAAGGTTGTGGGTTCAAATCCCGCCGAGTGCACCAATTTCTTTCCTTTCTACCAACAACATGTTCCCCCTACTTGCACATAAGGACATTGTGTTTATGGCATTAGATAGGCCTGATATAACAACCCCGCCAGACGGTAAAGTAATAGCTGTTGATGAAGTTGCATCCCCTGATTTATTAGCTGCCATTTCTATTGGAAGAGACTCTACGGCCTTCGCTTTAAAGCCAACTTGAGGAGTTACTTTGAGCCAAAAAGCTGAAAACCCACCTGCAGTAGCATCGCAAACGTTTTTTTGCTCATCGTCAATCAAGCAAACATCAGTATAATATTCTATATTGCGCTCTTCTATTCGATATGAATCTTTTGAATCATAATCAAAAACGGCACATTTTATTTTAGTGTTATTATATAATTTCTGCAACTCTACAGCTTTAGATTTGAACATTGCACTAACATAGTTTGCATACAAATTACGAAATGTCTTATTGTTATCAAGTTCAGGTGTGATTACTTGGATCTCAGTTTCTGTACCCATAACAAACTTCAACGTCCTTTTTATCAAATCTGGAAAAGCACTATTGCTTATAATAACAGTCTTTAGGCCATTATCATCTCTGTATTCTAAAAACTTTTTCCATTCTTCTTTTGGGATAGAAAATGCAGGGATTGACCTGAAATCGCAAACATAGTCTTTACTAAGTTCTTCTACAATATCTACACTAGGATTGAGAAAAATATCCACAATCTTTTTCCTAATAGTTGGATCTTTACTATTAGCAAAACCTAATTTACTTTCTAGGAAACCAAAAACCGCTACTTCCCATAAAAATTCTGCAAACTCTTCATCATTAAAATTTTGTATAGTTTTAATTACCTCGTTCATGACCATATCTGTAAAAAGCACAGCTAAATATTGGTGCATATGACCAGAAATTAAAGTTCTATCAAAATCAACAGCCACAAGTGAATAGTTTTTATTTTCGTCCAATATTTGATGCATAAACCAACCCAATAATTTTAGAGCAATCTATAACAATTATTTACAATCCAAAACATTATTTAATAGCTCTTGCCAGTATAAATTTCCTGTATAAAGTTAAATCCATGAAATACTTACCATTATCGATATGAAAAAATTTATTTTAGCTTTACTGCTGATCCTACCAATTAACCTATGTTTTGCAAAAACAAGTATAAAAGGCGAAGTAATCAAAATCGACATAGAAGGCAAAAAGCATGTGATGACAGTAAAATTCACCGATACCGAGACTAATAATCCTATTATTCCTGATGATTTAAAAACCATCCATACAGAAAAAGTTCATCTATTGATAATCGACGATGCACTAGAAGATTATTCTCATATCCACCCTACCCCCTCTGAAGTTGCAGGTGAGTATATGTTTGAATGGCATCCTAAAAAAATGGCGCACTATAAAATTTGGGCAGATATCCATCCCATTAAAAGTGATACACAAGAATATGTCATAATAGATCTTAAAAATAAGGCAGCGAAAAAAGGGAAAGTAGATAGAAAAGAAATATCGGAAATATTAACGCAAGATATTGATTTTCAAATTACTTATTCTGACAAAAAGATCAAAGCTGGAAATTCCACTATGATACACATAAGTATGACAAATAAAGACGGAGAAAAATTCACCAATCTTGAAGAGATAATGGGAGCGTATGCACATCTCGTAGCATTTTCTGAAGACTTCAAAACAATTGCTCACATACACCCTATGAACGAAGGATCTACTGACCTTTCTTTTCATTTTTCACCCTCTAAAAAAGGATTTTATAAGCTATTCCTACAAATCAAAACAAATGGAGAAGAACGCTTTATCCCATTTGGAGTTAAAGTTTTTTAGTGAATTTAATTAGACTTGTTAATTTATTAACTAAATATTAACCTTTAGGTAGTATAATCAATGTTGGTAAGTGTGCGAGGTTCATAATGGCGTATAATTCTACTGAAGCTCAACAGAGTGGTTATACACTGGTTGAACTTTCTATATCCATAATAATAATAGGCTTACTGATAGGCGCTATTACCGCTGGTACAACGCTAATGCAGCAAGCTGAGGTTAGAACCATCATTGCTGATTTAAGAAATTTTCAAACTTACTATTCAACTTTTAAAACAACGTATGATGCTGTACCAGGGGATTTTAAAGCCGCAGATACTTATTGGTCCGGCACCACGTGCCACGCCACTGTTTCTACAGCTTGTAATGGCGATGGCGACAATCTAATTAGATGGAGAGACGTAGCAACGACTGCTGCAGGTACTGGGGATGAGGCAGGAAGAGCTTTAAAACATCTTTCTCTTTCAGGAATAATGCCGTTTAGCATTGGCCAATTGACTGCTACTTATGCTGGTGGATTGAATGAGCTGAGCACCGCAACACAACTAATTCCTCCATCAAGTAGTGTAAATGTAGCGAGCTGTATTTTTTTCGCTTATAACACAGTAGCGGTTGCGACTACTACAGATGCAATAGGAGAAAATGCCTCTGCCACAGGCTTCTTAGCTTCTCCTTGGGCTGCAACAAGCAAAAATGCTGTATTTATGGGAGCAAAAATTCAAACAGCAAATAAAAGCTGCGTCGAAGGAATAGTTACGCCAACTCAAGCATTTAATATAGATCAAAAAATGGATGATGGGGCATTTGATTCAAGTGGTAATGGTATTGGAACTAATACAGGGAATTTTAGAACTACATGGAATCTTTCTGTATATGGAGATGGTACAGATTGCCTAACATCTTTTTCCAGTGGGAATTATAATTTAACCGCTAAAAACACCAGAAAAGGTTGCGTCATAGGCCTAGTTGTTGATTAGGGTAACAAATTCATTTTTCTTTGACCTTATTCTAATCATGGTATAGTATACTATGCTTAAATGAACACAGCTTGAAGCATGAAAATTCCGCAACATATAGCAATAATAATGGACGGTAATTCACGCTGGGCAAAAAGAAATTCTGTAGCTGTGGCCAAAGGTCATCAGAAAGGTTCGGAAGTTGTAAAACAAATAGCCTTATCATCAAAAAAACTAGGTATTAGTTACTTAACTGTTTATGCATTTTCTGCAGAGAATTGGAATCGTCCTAAATCTGAAGTAAAAGCATTGATGTCATTGTTTAAACGATACCTAATAAAGGACGTTAAAGAGTTAATGCAAGAAAATGTACGTATTCGATTTATTGGAGACAGGACAAAAATAGATCATGACATTCAGGATCTTATGGACAAGGTAGAAAAAGATACGGCTCACAATAAATTCCAATTCATTATCGCAATGAGCTATGGAGGTAGAGAAGAAATCAGGTCAGCAGCAATGAAATTTGCGAATGATTTAAAATCCAACTCTCTAAAACCCGAAGATTTTGATCAATATTTGTACACTTCAGATATACCAGATCCCGATTTGCTTATTAGAACCAGTGGAGAATATAGAATAAGTAATTTCTTGCTTTGGCAATTGTCTTATTCAGAATTATACTTTACTGATATTTTATGGCCTGATTTTACAGAGCAGCATTTAATAAAAGCGATCCAAGACTATTCAGTCAGAGATCGCCGTTATGGTTTAAGATAAAAAATGAGATTAAAACAAAAAAACGAACTACTCGCAAGATTACTTTCAGCATTGGTATTAGTGCCTATAGTACTATTGATAGTTTATGCAGGAGGTATATACTTCCAAGTTTTGATCCTCTTCACTTGCATTCTAATGTCTTTAGAATGGTCAAGATTAGTTAGATCATCAAATGACACGTTAATGAGCAAAATCACTTGGGATGTATTTGGTTTTTTTTATTGCACCCTACCGTGTTTATCATTGTTGTTCATTCGTGATTTACCAAACGGCTTTGAGGTGATGCTATGGCTGATCCTAAGTGTATGGGCAACTGATACAGGAGCATATTTTGTTGGTGTGAATTTACGTGGCCCAAAAATACTTCCATCTATAAGCCCTAAAAAAACTTGGTCTGGTTTAGTTGGAGGAATTATTTCATCTGCGTTAGTTGGTTACATTTTTCATACAAACAATCCAACATACCATATTAACTATTTCTATATTGGTTTTTTAATTGCTGTAGTATCTCAATTTGGAGACTTTCTTGAATCTGCAGTCAAAAGAAACTTCAATGTCAAAGATAGTGGTAATTTAATACCTGGGCATGGCGGCATATTAGACCGTGTAGATGGCGTGGTTACAACTGCCATATTTATTGCGATATTAGAGGTGTTATCTCTACAATGAAGAATGTATTGGTTTTGGGGTCTACAGGCTCTATTGGAAAAAGCACACTCGATATAATTAGGTTATATCCTGATAAATATAAAGCTACAGCTTTGGTAGCAAACAAAGACGTGCAAACACTAGCTCAACAGGCAAGAGAATTTAATGTTGAATCAGTTGCAATCGCAGATGAAAGTAAATTTCACGAACTTAAAGAATTATTAAGCGGTACAACAATACAGGTATCAGCTGGCGAAGAGGCTATATGTGATTTAGCAAGCAGAGACTATGATATTACAATGTCGGCCATAGTTGGTGTAGCAGGCTTAAAACCTACCATGGCATCCATTGCACACTCTAAAGTACTAGCAATCGCTAATAAAGAAAGTTTGGTTTGTGCTGGCAATTTTATAATTGATGAGGCAATTAAATATAACACTAAATTAATCCCTATTGATTCAGAACATAGCGCTATATTTCAAATCTTTGCTACAGATCAACTAGAGCAAATTAGTCATGTCACTATTACAGCATCTGGAGGGCCATTTAAGCATTTCAGCTTAGAACAAATGGCAAATGTCACTCCTGAACAGGCAATAAACCATCCGACTTGGAAAATGGGACCAAAAATATCAACCGATTGCGCGACATTATTAAACAAAGGTCTAGAAGTAATTGAAGCATGCGTTCTATTTCCTATAACACACTCACAAATAGATGTTGTTGTTCACTACGAATCTATAATACATGGAATGGTTCATTATACCGATGGCTCGACATTAGCACACTTAAGCTTGCCAGATATGAAATCTCCCATAGCATATGCTATGGCTCACCCAGATAGAGTATCTATTCCATATAAACAACTAAAGCTTGATGAAATAGGAAAACTACATTTCTCAAAGCCAGATTATGTTAAATTTCCATTATTAAAACTATCTTTTGAGTCTTTAAAATCTAGTTTGTCATCTAGAATCATTTTAAACTCTTCAAATGAAGTAGCTGTGAATGCGTTTTTAGGTAGGAAAATAGGTTTCTTAGATATTGCTAAGGTTGTGGATAACTCATTAAACAATATCAAATCTTCTAATCTCAATTCTCTACAAGATGTCCTAGAGTTTAACGAAGAAGTTATACTAAGAACTTTAGAAACAATTTAGTTTGCATTTCATTATTTTTATTTAATCTTATTTTATGATTAAATTTTTTAATGACTTTATGCCCAATCTCACAATACAAAAACAACCTAGAATCATTGATGGAACTTTAGTATTAAAAGGTGGTTATGCTCAGTACGATCTCAGTGTTCAAGGTGACAAACTGATTGTTATAGATAACAGAACTGAAGCACCGCACAAATTTGAATTTGATGGGATCAAAAGAGGTTTTATAAAATTTATAGATTTCGACGATTTAAGAAAATTATCAGTTCATGATAAAAGGCCATTCCACGTAAGCGATATAATAGATTTACAAGATGGAAATTCCACGATCACTCCAGATATCTTATTAAAAAACGACAAGGTGCTATATAATTCCACACTCTCTGTATTTAGCTATCTAAACCCAATTGGTTGCGACCTTTCATATGATGGCAACCTTACAATAACACCTATAGCACAATATATGGGTATAAAATCGTTTGAATATACAACGCAAAATAGTTTGGGGTTTAAAAATATAAATCCAATTAAAGTTTATTTGCGCGAAGCTCACCATCCAAATGATCCAAAATTCTTCGAGCAATGGTATCTACACGCCTCTATGATTCCACAAATATGGAGTGATTATAAGGGTAAAGGCGTAAATGTTGCGGTATTAGATGAAGGATATATTCCCGCTAACCCAGATTTAAAAATCACCTCTACCACATATGAAGCTGACTATGATGGAGATCCACTTGGACAGCATGGGCTAATGGTAGCGAGTGTGATTGGTGCAATTCATAATAATTCTTTGGGTATGGCAGGAATCGCACCAGAATGCAACCTAACATCATTACAAAGACCTCTAGGTGCTGGGAATCAAGATAGCGTAAATAACCTGTGGCCTTTTTCAAGTTACGATGTAATAAATAATAGCTGGGGCAGATATATAAATCCATCGTGCAATCAAGATACTAAATCAATCTATCTAGATAAAACATCAATAACTATTGATGTTATAAATGATGCAAATGAAATAGAAGCAGCAGTAATACAAGGACGGAATGGATTAGGTAGCATTATTGTGTTTTCATCTGGTAATGTTCTTCACTCTGATACCAGCCTAGATTTAACAAAAGTCAACCCATACTCCATTATCGTTGGTGCTTATAACAAACCTAAAAGTTTATTAACGAACTTCGAAGGAGTATTCCCCCTATTCTCCTCTTCATCTGCACAAATGCTAATTGCAGCACCTGGAACGCATTTTACAGTTACACAAAATACAAATATTCAAATTACTGACGATAAAATCACTAGCACTCCATCAACGGAGCAATACAGCGGAACATCTTTTTCTGCACCTACCGTAACTGGGACAGTTGCTCTAATGCTTGAAGCAAACCCAAAATTAGGTTGGAGAGATGTGCAAGATATCTTGGCATACTCGGCAATTCCTAAAGACTCTGAAACATTTATATATAATGAAAATGGTGCAAAAAGCTCTAATAACGGCGGTTTTTTATACAACAAACAATATGGTTTTGGAATATTAGACGCCTTAGGCGCAGTAAGACTTGCTGAGACTTGGACTCAACAAAATACTTTTAAAAACTATCAAAATCTGGTCGGGGAATCTATTACCTATAAAGGAATAAATTCTTTTGCTGGAATCTTTGAAGAAGTTATAAACCTAAAAGAATCACTAGAAATAGAGTATGTAAAACTACATATTTCGGCTTATTTTTTTAAAAACAACAATATTCCTATAAGCCCATTATTTCCAATATTGTCTTTGAAATCGATAAATTATTTTTTATCAATTGATATACAGGCTCCAAGTAACAAGTCTTATAATATTATAAAGAAACTTGGCTACAATAATATTCTAGATTTGGAATGTCTTGATGTAGGCAATAAAATTAACTGGGACTTTGGTCTTCAACACGCCAGAGGCGAGATGGGAGAAGGTAAATGGACAGTATCTATGAGTATAATTGAAGATAATTTAATCACACAAAGTAAAATTCTTGATAAAATCATACCTATTGAAATAGGCTTAGATTTTTATGGAAAACCATCTAGTGCATATAACTCAGAAATTATATTTACTGACTCATTTCACTCGATAAAAGACCAGAACAGCACAGAAATACACATTGATAACAATCCTATAAAAATAGATAGCTCAAGACAATTAATAAAAGCAAATAATAAACAATTCGACACTATAAATGCTGCAGCTGTTTCAAGTAATTCCATAATTGATCTTTCAATGAAAAAAGAAAGCAAAATTGATAATAATAAATTATTTTTCGAACCTAACCATAGTATAAAAAACATTAAAGCTGGTGATGGAGATGATTTATTAATCGGTGATGAACGAGATAACGTTATTTTACCAGGCAGAGGTGATGATCATATCATGACTGGCGAAGGTAATGACATCATTTGGTATCCAAGTCTAAATTGGAGCAATTTAGGACATGATGTTATACATGACTTTAACTACAAGAATGACAAGATAAAAATTGGAAAAAGCAGTTTTGAAGAAATTGCACCCTTAATAACTCAATCCGAGGATTGCCAACGAAATATATGTGCAAAATATGTGCAAATCGGGAATGATAAATGGTCAATAACATTAGTAGGAGTTCTACAAGAACAAATAACTCAGGATATTTTTATTTTTGATTAGTCTTTTTTTGAGTTAATTTATCAAGAAGTTCGGTGATTTTAGCTAATAAATTTGGGAAATTTTCTAAAAAAATCTTTACATCTTCTAAAGCTTTTTTCAGTCTGGCCTTTAATCCAAAATTTTCCTGCGTCCATTCTTTTATCCATGGCTCTGCGAGCTTCCACATATTAACATCTGGATATATTTCCATTCCTACACCCTCTATTGTTAAGATGGTTTTTTGGAGCAATATAAACTGCGTCTGAGTAATCATTTCAAAATTTCTAGAAAGATCTAATAGTTGCTTTAATAACTTACCAATAGATATTTTATTCACGGGTTGACCAACGATTGGCTCGCCAACACTCCTACAAGCGAGTGCAAACATTTCTCGATCTATATGGTTTGGAACTATACCAGCTTCAAAATGTAGATCAGCAACCATTTTGTAATCTTTTTGAATAAAAGCATAAATTACTTTAGCGATAAATATCCTATCTTTATCATTCATAGATCCCATAATGCCAAAATCTACCAAAACAATATCGCCATCTTTGTTTACAAATATATTACCTGGGTGCAAATCTGCATGAAAGAAGCCGTCTCTATACGCTTGATTAAAAAATGTAATTGCCAGCTTTTTAGAGATTTCTCGAAGATCGTGCCCAGCCATTGCTAATTCATTCTTTTTCGTAATAGAGACACCTTCAACCCACTCTGTTGTTAAGACTCTCTGAGCAGTTAGATCCCAATATACTTTTGGTATAACAATACCGGAATCATTTTTACAATTCTCTCTTAATTTATCTGCACACGCCGCTTCATATCTCAAATTTAATTCATTTTTAACTATCTCTGATAAAGTTTTTACGACCTCGTTCAGTCTAAAACGGCTTGTATCTTTTGAGAAAAAAACAAATGACTTAACTGCAAATTTAAAAAGTCTTAAGTCTTTAGCGAAATGTTTTTCAATATTTGGTCTTAAAACTTTTATTGCAACTTCTTCATGATTTAATGTAACTGCTTTATGAACTTGCGCAATAGATGCGGCCGCCACTGGTTTTTGGTCTATACTTAAAAACAAGTCATCAATATTTTTATTTAATTCCAACTCTATTATTTCTTGAGCCTCTTGAAAGCTAAAATGAGGTAATTTATCTCTTAATTTAGACAGCTCTTCAGAGATAATATCCCCAATCAAATCTGGCCTTGTTGATAGAATTTGACCTAATTTGATAAAGCTAGGCCCACTATCTTGAATAAATTTCGTTATTCTTTTACCTAACCTGCGCTCACTTCTTTCAATCGCTTCAAAAGACTTATTAATTTTTCTATATATACTCAATGCTATATATGAAGTCGGAACTCCATAAAAAAAACATCTTAAAACTAATTTAATTAGGCGAACTATATTGACTAAAAAATCAATCATCAAAATTACTTAATTCTTTTCCAGATTCTCTTTTTAGCAAGATAAAATATGATTGTAAAAATCAATATAAATATTATTGCCTTCACCCCCATAGACTTCCTATGCTCCATTTCTGGCTCAGCAGCCCACTGTAAAAAATTTACAACGTCTTTTGACATCTGGTCTATAGATGGCGTTGTACTGTCAGTATATTCAACTTGCCCATCTTTCGTAAGAGGCGGAATCATTGAAAATTGCTTTCCACCATTACCATAATAAGGATTGTAGTGCATATTTTCGCCTAACTCAAAGCCAGCAGGTGCCGCTGTGTAGCCAGTTAAAAGAGAGTATACATAGTTAGCACTATCTTCACGAGCCTTAATTATTAATGATAAGTCAGGTGGTAAAGCACCGTTATTATTTGCTGCACGCGCTGCTTTTTCATTTGCATATGGCGAGGGGAATCTATCAGAAGGCTTAGCTGGACGTTCAAACATTTCTCCTTCATCGTTTGGCCCATCTTGTACATTGTAGCCAGCTGCTATAGATCTCACTTCCTCCTCTGAGAAACCAACATCTTGCAAGTTTCTAAACGCAACTCTTTTCAATGAGTGACATACCGAACAAACTTCCTTATAAACTTTAAAACCTCTTTGTATAGCCTGCCTATCAAACGTCCCAAACGCTCCATCAAATTGCCAATCTACTTTTTTTGGGTGCTCTTTATCGGTAGAAGCGAAAGCTGTTGTTGACAATAATATTAGTGCCGCTGCTAATGTCTTTTTCATAATAAATATATAGGTATACTTAACATTAAGAGTTAGAAGAAAACACCAGAATTGTCAATCATTCTCATGGATTAACTTTATTATTTAAGCGCGAATAGCACTTTGAAAGTACTCCCTACTCCTATTTTACTTTTTATATCAAGAATAGCTTCGTGACGATTCAAAATTTGTCTTACAATTGCAAGTCCTAAACCAGTTCCACCAATTTTGGTGGAACGCGATTTATCGACTCTAAAAAATCTTTCCGTCAACCTAGGAATATATCTTTTTGGTATACCTTCTCCACTATCTGCCACAGCTATATATAATGCCTTTTTCACCGTGCCGATAAAAATGTTATTTTTTGGAATATCATCCGTTATCCCGTAATCAATTTTTATTTCTTTGCCAAATCCACCGTACTTAGATGCATTACTTATTAAATTTTCCATGACTTGGATTAATTGCGATCTATCGGCAATTATTTTAGGAATATTACTAATTCCATGAACCGAGATTTTATTTTGACCTTTCTGTGTAACCCACTTTAAATTTTCAATGGCAACGCCAATAACTTCTCTTATGTCAACTTCATCATCTGGAGGAGAGTTTAACATTTTCTCAATCTTTGCTAAATTTAATAAATCACTTATTAAAGCCGACATCCTAAGCGCCTGCGACTGCAATACTGGCATAAATTCTTGTATAGCTTCTGGATCATCTTTCCCAGTATGCTGAAGAGTCTCTACTACTCCTATAATACTCGCTAAAGGTGTCTTTATTTCATGGCTGGCATTAGATATGAAATCACTAAACATTTTTTCTGTTCGTTTGATCTCAGTTATATCCTGTAGCAGTATAACTGCGTAATCTCGAGTATCATCATCGAGTTGGTAGTATTCTATTTTTGCAAAAAAGAACTTTAACCCATCTTTTGAATCAATAGACACTTCTAATTGCTTCCCAGATTTATCATGAAAAACCCAACGGATACAACCTTCTATCAATGGATTTTTTACAACATCTAAAATATTTTCCCCGACAGGGTTTTTCTTGTAAATATCAGAAATTTGTTCATTAGCTTTTATAACAATAAATTCACTATTCACCACTAATATAATATCAGGAATCGTATCAAAAATTAACTTACTTTCAATTAGCTGGTGACTCAATAAAGTCTTGGATTGCTCCCATGATTGGCTCATTATCTTTAAAGATTCAATCAAATCTGAAAGCGATTTAGACGATCTAAGATTTGGAAATTTTGCAAATCTATTTAAGCTGAGGGCACTAAAATAATTAGATAGCGAGTTATAGTCTTTAAAGAGAGGTAAAACAGAAACAAATACAGCGAAGTATATTATTAATATTAAGGATAAATATTCAAATAAGTTGTTGTTGCTATAAGATAGGTATAAAAAAATGCTGGCTGACGCTACTGGAAATATAGATGTATAAAATGAAAATTTCAGTGCATTAAAGGTAATTTTATTTGCAATATTTCTAGAATAAAAATAACCAATTCTCTGTACAATCTTCATAAATTTTTATTCTAAAAATTTAGCAATATTTACTGCATTGGGAAATACTATTATTATATATAAAGCCACAGCTAGCGAAGGACCGAATGGAAATAACTCCCCCCTTTTTAATAACCTCCACACCATGGCCGTCGCTATTCCTATAAGACCACTTAAAAAGAAAAATGCTGATACTGATTCAGGGGTTAAATACAATCCTGATACAGCTATAAACTTAACATCACCCAATCCTAAACCATCTTTTTTTACCAATGCTTTAAAGCCATACTTCAAAGCAAGAGAAAAAGCTAATAGTATTGTTGGAAGGAATATAATATGAGCAAATGAGTAGTCTTGACTGTAGGCATATAATACCCCAAGAACAATTAAAGAAATTTGTATTTCATCTGGGATGATATAGTCTTCAAAATCTGTAACTATCATTATAACGAGTGAAAGACTTATCATACATAGAAGCGCAGCAAACACTGGGACTTCGCCATATCTAGTTGCAATTACAAAGAATAAAAGCCCTGTAACCATTTCAATTACAGGATATCTAATTGAAATTTTTGTTTTGCAATATCTGCATTTTCCTTTTTGAAATAAAAAAGAAAACAACGGAAACAAATCTTTAACCCCCAACTTATGATTACATTTCGGACAATAAGATCTAGAGAAAAAATTACCTCCATGCACAAGCCTATAACTCGCCATCGTAGCAAAGCTTCCAAATATCAAGCCCAATAAAAAATAAAAACATTCAGTTATAAAAGAATTAACTATCACTATAAACTCTTTTCTTTATCACTTACTTTAAGCTATCCTATAAATTATATTATATAAAGTTCATTCTTGTTTATGAGATATGATAATAAAAAATCAGGGTTTAATTTAGTAGAATTATCAGTAGTACTATTAGTGATTGGTGCATTAATTGCAGTTTCCACTTCTGGCCTAAAAGTTCAATTTCAATCATCAAAAACAAACTCCACCCAAACCCAACTAGAAGCTATAAAAACTGCACTTGAAAACTACAGAGCACAGTACGGAAAATACCCATGCCCTTCACCAGCTAATATAGCTTCTAGTAACGCGAGCTATGGAGTAGCTGCAACTGATTGTTTTACTACCTGTCCTTCTGGCATTACATGTAATAATAGCACTGTTAATAATACACTTATTGATATCGCACAAGGCTCTGTGCCCTTTAAAACTCTTGGCATTGTCCAAGAATTAACCGTAGATTCTTGGGGTACAAAAATTACTTATGCCGTAGATTCAAGATTTACCCAAGATATGAATCGCTGTGAGGCTGACGGCAATATTACTATTCAAGACTATTCCAACAACTCTGTTTCTAGTAAAGCCACTTATGCTCTGATATCACATGGTCTTGGTAAAAAAGGCGGTTATAGCCCAGAATCTGGAGCATTAGTAGCCTCTTGCGATACATCAGCTAAAGATGGGGAAAATTGCAATAACGATAGAATATTCAGAACATCTGCAGCTTCTCTTAGTAATTCAAACACTCTGTACTATGATGATGCTATAGTTTTCAATACAAATAATGTGTCGCTCTACTGCCCAGCTGGACTCACTGGATGTCAAGTATGGTATGATGCAAGCGATAAATGTACCATCATACCTAACACTGGCGGTGTGCATAGAATATTGAATAAAACATCGTCTAGTTTTCATGCTGAACAGACATCTTCTTCAACAAGACCAGATTATTCAACCAATAAATTAAATAATAAAAATTATATTACATTTAACTCTGCAAATTCTGATGCTTTATATGCAAACGTTGCAGGAGCTTTATCAGAAGGGCCATATACGATTGTTACAGTTTTTTCCACTACATCCACTAACTCAACATTTAACGTAATAACAGACAGTGCATCATTTAGTGCTTTAGTTTTTGACAGAAGCCACGGTGTTACGGGAACATTCTTCAGGAGCTACAACCAAGCTGCGGCTGGAACTCAGTATATAACTAGTACTGGAGCATTTAACAATGGCAAACCGCATGTAGCAATTAACACTGTTGGTACTACTGGTGGAAGTAAACTATTTATTGATGGAGTATCAATAGGGACGCAGGCTGGTACTGCCTCTGTTAGAACCAGTGAAACAACTATAATACTCGGCTCACATACGAATCTTGGAGCTGCTGGCTACGACATGATGGAATATCTATATTTCAATAAAGAACTCACAGATACTGAAAGAAAAGTTTTAGAGGTATATTTGGCCCAAAAATGGGGTATAAATTATTGAAAAATTACAATTATTGATCACAAACCCTTATTAGGATATAATTATAGTATTGAGCATAATACTGGCTTCCGATGACTAATTCAAAAAAACAAGCTTTCACTTTAATAGAATTAGCTATAGTTATAGCGGTAATATCTGTAATCCTCAGTATATCAGTATCTGGATTGCGCTCACAATCTGGAGCGTCAGATATATATTCCACCACCCAAAAAATCGATGCCATAAAAACAGCATTGGAAACTTATAGAGATCAATATGGAAGATACCCCTGCCCATCTCCCGCCAACGTTGACTCAAGCAATGCCAATTATGGAGTCGCAGCAACCGACTGCTTTGCTGCCTGTCCCTCTGGACTAACTTGTATCAACAACGCTGCAAATGCTACATTAAAAGATGATGCCCAAGGCTCAGTACCTTTTAAAACGCTTGGAATAGCTCAGGAGTTAACCAAAGACTCATGGGATATGAAAATGACATATGCTGTTGATTCAAGATTCACACAAGATCAAAATAACTGCGAAGGCAAAGGTAATTTAGTTGTCATTGATTATTCTGGTAACACCGTATCTAACGCCGTAGTTTATACAGTAATATCGCACGGATCTGATAATAAAGGAGCCTATACTCTAGACAAAGGTACTCAACCAGCAGCTTGCGATGCTGCTGCCAATGACGGAGCTAACTGTGATAACAACAACACATTTAGGTCATCCAATATAACGAAGAGTAATACTAATACCTCTTACTACGACGATCTTATAGGCTTCAACACAAACTCAAAATTTAAAACATGTCCAGCAGGCTTAACAAACTGCCAAGCTTGGTTTGACGCAAGTGATAAATGCACTATCCAAACAAACTTAGGTGGGGTGGAAAATTTATATGATAAATCTTATTTTTCCAATTTTGTTGCAAATCAAGGGAATTTTACCAACAGACCTGATTACCCTTCCGCTACTAAAACAAACGGCAAAAACTCTATAACTTTTGTAGCTGGCAACAGCGATGCTTTATATGCATCTGTCACAACTCAACTAGCTCTTTCGAACTATACTTTTGTCACGGTATTTAGAACAAGCAGCACAAACTCTATGTTTAATGTAATTGCTAATGCAGCCAGCCCTGGAGCTGGCTGGTGGGAAAGATTCCACGGATTACCTCCTTCTGGAAGTGGCACGCCAGTCACCACATTTAACGGACAATTTAAAAGCTACATATATTCTTCCGCTGGACAACGAGATATCAATAGTAATGGCACTACTACATACAATGATGGGCGCGCGCATGTAGCAATCTCCACTGTTGGAGGCACTGGCGGTTATCGTCTATACATTGATGGCACACAACAAACAAATACTTTTGTCAACAGCTCTTCAGACAACTCTGGATCAAACTATTTTATAATTCTTGGTCTACACAACGGCTATGCGGGAACAACGGCAGGCTATGAATTTTTAGAGTACCTGTATCTAAATAAAGAACTCACATCAACAGAACGTAAAAGTTTAGAGCTTTATATGTCTAATAAATGGGGAATTTTATTAAATTAATTCAATCCAAATCTTGAGTGCTAAGACGTCTTTTCCATATATAAAAAGCAACTATACATACTACAATTACGAATAAAATAAAATTTACTTGCTTTATATATTTAGCAATAAGATGCTCATTTTCACCTATAACGTAACCAAGCCATATAAGTATTCCACACCATATAGCGCCACCTAAAGCTGTAAATAAACTAAATAACTTGATATCCATTTTTCCTAAACCTGCTGGGAAGGAAATAAAATGTTTTACACCTGGTAATAACCTACCTGAAAACATAGAAATAGATCCATGTCTTTCCATAAAATACTCCATCGCTTTTAGCTTATCTTCGTTTATAAAGAAGTATTTGCCGTACTGAATTAATATTCTTCTACCAAAATGATATGCAATCGCATAGTTACACAAAGATCCGCCAAGAGTCCCCATAGTGCTAGTTAGCCAAACCAGATAAAAATTCATCTCCCCTTTTTGTACTAAATAGCCAGCTGGAATTAATGTAATTTCTGCTGGAATAGGTATGAATGTGCTTTCAATAAAAGTCATGATAAAAATACCTAGGTATCCCCAAGATTCCACCAATTCCACCACACTTAAAAACAACTCATACATCATATCGCCGCAACTATACCAAACATTTTGACTTTAACATTATATCCTATTAAAAAATCTAACACCAGTAAAAATGCTCTTATATTTTCTAATAACTTAGTGTATAAGTTTATTCAAACAAGATACGGTACTACAATGGTTGATATACTTGACGAAGTTCGCGAAGAACTCAAAGACGAAAGGGCGCTGAATTTTATAAAACAACATGGAAAATTCATTCTTACCTTAATGGTCGCTTGCATTATTGGGGCTTCGTTAAAAATATGGTGGAATGATTATCAGGAAAACAAAGCACATAAAGCTGGCGGCGACTTTATTACTGCTATACTAAAAATGCGCGCTTATAAACCAGATGAAGCCGTCAAGAAGTTTGAGTCTTTATTCTCAAATGATTCTACAAATTACGCTGCATTTGCAGGGTTAAATGTTGCTTCATATTCTGATTTTAAAAAAGACTATGCAAAATCATCAGTAATATATAACTCTGTTTCAGAGAACAATGATTTCGACAAAAGTGTTAGAGACCTCGCAAGATTCTTAGCAATTAAATCTAAGATATCTTCAAATGGTGATAAGCAGGAATTGGCTTCAGAACTAGAAAAATATATATCTGAAAACGGCATCTACAAATATTCTTCTTTGGAAATTCTAGGCAGCATTTATTTGGATTTAGGAAATAAAGCTAAAGCAAAAGAAATTTTTAATACCGCTCTAACTGATGCTCAAACGCCAGATTCGATTAGAAATAGGATTAGTACACTTATAGTGTTAACAAATTAAAGATCGGCTTGCAAACACCAATATTTCAAGCTATTTTCGCGAACTATAATTTGAAATGCAGAGTGTTATGAGTTCAATTCCATTTGATCAACGTGAAGGTAAGATTTGGTATAACGGCAAAGTTATAGATTGGAAAGAAGCAAAATTGCATGTACTTACTCATGGGCTTCATTATGGCAGCTCAATTTACGAGGGAATTAGAGTATACAACTACAAGCCTTTTAAACTCAAGGAACATATGCAAAGACTTGAGCATTCGGCTAAATGCTTAGGCTTTGAACTGCCTTATAGTACAAATGAATTGTGTGATAATTTCTTAAAACAGATTAAGCTTAATGATGTTGAAAATGGCTATGGCAGACCAGCAGCATGGCGTGGATCTGAAACCATGCTAATCGGAGGAGAAGGAACAAAAATACATATGATACTTGCTGTATGGAAATCATTCGAAAATAAGCGCCATGAGCTAAGAGAAAAAGGTATAAAATTATGCTTCAGTAAATGGAAAAAGCCAAATGCTGATTCATCTCCCTACTCTGCAAAATGCGCTGGCATTTATACATTATGTACGATAGTGAAAAACGATGCAGTAGCTCAAGGTTATGACGATGCTTTACTATTGGATAGCAGAGGCTTTATAACAGAAGGCACAACATCCAATGTATTTTTCATTTTTGGTAACGAGCTTCACACCCCAATAGCAGATTGCTTCTTAAATGGCATTACTAGACAAACATTTATTCAAATAGCAAAAAATATCGGCATCAAAGCGGTAGAAAGGCATATAACAAAATACGAAGCTCTTAAAGCTGATGCTGCATTTTTAACTGGGACAGCGATTGAAATGACTCCAATCCAAAGTATAGATGGAACTGAATATAATATAATGCACCCATTGATCAAAAGATTGCAGGATGAGTACTCTGCCCTAACCAACAAATAAACTTATCTATCTGTTCTCCCATTTGATTTGCTGAGAGGCTACGTATAGCGTGCATGGAACAATTATCAATGTCCCAATATATGTAGCCATTGCTGGGATTTCATTGAATACAACAAAGCCAACAAAAGCTGAAAGCACTAATTCTAGGTATCTATATGGAGCAACAGCAGAAGCCTGAACAAAGCTGAAAGCCTTTAGTAAGCAATACAATATCAAATTACTTCCCATACCCAATAAAGCTAATAGAACTAACTGACTTAAGGAAATATCTTGCCAAAACAACATCGCTGGGTACGCACCAAGAATAGATGTAACTACAGCCGAGTAAAATAACATGCTTAGCATCGACTCTTTAGCTACGTATTTTTTATTTATAATATCAAGGCTTGCGAACACAACCGATGATATTAACAACACCAATGCGAATGGCTCAAACTTCTCATGCACTGGGTTAAACACTACAACTACACCCACAAAACCTAATAGGGTAACCGCCCATAGCTTACCTGAAACTTTTTCACCCAAGAATACTGGTGCCATTATCAAAATGAATAGTGGTATAGTAAATGTCATAATAGTTGCGGTGGCAATTGGTACTTGGTTCAAACCGAGAATCCATATTGCGATGCCAAAGTATAACAAAGCACCTCTTACCACATGCATTATTATTCTATTCGTATGAAAAGACTCTAAACCACCATAAATCATAAATGGTAACAACGATAACATACCAAAGAAACAACGACAGAATGTAGTTTGAGCAAAATGCAGATCTGACCCAAGATATTTTGCAATAACATCATTTAAATTACTAATTACTAAACTAAGAATAAACCAAGCTATTCCTACTATATATTTCTGCCCTTTTGTCATTTCTACGCTTCTATTTATATTTTGAGGCAATTATACAATCAAACACCGCTTTTGTCTATCTATGTTGATCATTCTCACTGCCTGATCGCCTTTTTTCACTTAAAAATGCGCAACTTAATGGTCCATTCTTTACTAATGGCATAGTTGGAGGCACTGGAATAGCTGTAGAACTAACAGATATTGTCCCAGTGTTTGCACCTTTCTTTACAGCCACCTCTTTACGCAGCCTTGCTAATTCAATTTGTGACAATGTGCTTGGGTGCTCAAATAACTTAAAGATGTCTTTAGATTTATCGTTATCTGCTAATGCTAAAGAATAGTCAGCAAGCTTTATGGCAACATCCTCATTAAATCCCAGCTTAATCAGCGTCTTAATGGACAAAAATCCTTCTTTTTGAAAATTATTAAGTTCATATTCAGCATTAGATACTTGTTTCACGTCAAAATCTTTACTTAGAGCTAAAAATAGCTGAGCAAAATTTCTACCCAAAATTTGCATTGGTGATTTATCTTCTGTGGCATCAGACAATTCTTTGCTTAAATACGCAAGCTTTGACAACAATTCTCTTTGCCTCTCATCTTCTTCATACAGCTCACCAACACTTTGGTATGCACATAAATTTGTAATAACAGATAAATACTCCACATCTTCACTTACTGCTTCCCAATTATCATCGCTCACAAGCTTGGCAAATGTCTTAATAAAGTTTCTAATTGGAATTTCAATCTGTTGCAATGGATTAACAGCATCTTTCAATGTCCAGAACTTCTTTTCAGATTCATGAGTATAATTCCACAAATCCAATATCTCTAGCAGGTTTACAACCTTGGTTTGAAGGCGCAATCTGCTATGTGAATTGGAATTAAAAAGAGAAGTATACCAATCACTTAGAACATCATATTGCTCTTGTTTTGCGATTATTACATCAAATTCTTTCTTAGTTCTAACTCCAGCGAGCTCTATAAACAAATTATCTTTCATATATTAAATTCTATTATTTTGATAACAGCTTATATAGGAAACAGGTGACTGCTCAAGTTTTTTATCGGAAAAACTTGAGCATATCTCAACTTTAGCATATAATATCGCCTCAAAACATCCAATGGGGGAACAATGGATTATAAAACAAGCCAAGAACAAATTCGCAACCTAACAAATGAGGAACTTTTAGAATATGCTACCGAATTCTTAAAAGTGCACCCTAACCAACAAATTCAATCATTATTGAAAAGAATGATTGATGGACAAGATCAAATACGGCAAATTCTTGTTTCCCAATTAGTTGCCCAACATAATATCTTAGGAAAATTCACTCAGACTCCAAGCGCCTCCTCTACTGCACCGAAAGGACAATATCTTGATGCAGTAACCATAGAAGCTATAAAGCAAACTTATGTTATAGAGCCACTTGAAGCAGCTATTCAAGAATTCGGTGAAGAAGCTGCATCCAGTATAGCTTATATTATAAGATCTAAATCATTTAACATAGGAACAGACGAGGACAAGGATGCAGTAAGTTCTTCTCTATTTGGCATACTAAGTCGTTTTAAATCAAATAAACAAAGTAATGATCCTAGACAGTCACTTGTAAAACTAGCTGATATTTATAACGGCTCATATTGCTTTGAGATACTGGGCAAAGGTATATTTCAAAACATTTCATTGGATGATGAATCAGCTACTCAGGGTGCAAAAGCAGAAATAAGCAAAGTTGTTGAAGAAGCTTTAGATAAATTTATAAAACCCAATCTTAATGCACCTAAAGTTATTTCTAGCCTAAACGCTTCAGGCGAATTATCGCAAGAATGGTCTAATAGCTTAGTACCTTCTGCTACAATAATTAGAAATGAAATACTAGAACATCTAAAAACTGCTAATCACATCAAACAAATAATTTCTGCTGCTGATGATAATGGCGCTGTTAAATTACTAAAAATTTATGAAGAACACATTGAGGATGCAAAAAAACTTTTATCCAAAGCTGAATACAGAAAATATTTTAATTATAAAAACGCAGAACATTTTATAAATAAGGTACTTGGTCATGCTCAAGCGCTTGGTCTTTTAGGGGATTTTCATAGAGCATTATACAACTCAAACTCTTTGCAGATTTCATTGCTTGATGGAAACATAAAACAAGCTCTGCAACTCATAGAGCAAGGAGAGTCTATTGATTCAACTGATGTACGAAACGCAACTGCTCTACACCTTGCTTGCTGGAATAACATAACAGATGTAATTGAGCCATTGTTAAATAAAGTAAAAAATCTATTCCCACTAGATTTCAAAGGTAATACTCCGCTTTTCCTAGCATCAACAAAAGGAAATGAAGAAGTGGTAGAAATATTTTTAAAATTCTTAAAAGATAAAAATATTACTGCTGATAAAAACCTAATTCGCAAAGCAATAGAATCAGCATTCGAATTTGAACATACAAAAGTAATTGAATGCTTTATTAAGTATGGATATGAAATCTCGGTTAAACCTGAAGATGCAATTGGTTATGCTAAAAAAGGCAAAACCAAACTATTAGAAATTGTTATCAAACATGGTAAAATAAATTTAAATCAAGCTGATAATGATGGATGGACATTATTACATCATGCCAGCAGCAATGGGCATCTTGAGGCGGTCAAATTACTTACAGAATTAGGCGCTGATCTAACCATAAAAACGAAAAACACCAATAAAACAGCTCAAGATTTAGCCAAAACATGTGGATCAAAAAATGTTGAAAATTTCTTAGATGCTGAATTAAAAAAGCTCCAACATTACAAAAATCTATATTAAGCAATAACGTAGTTGAAGCAGATAAATTGATTAAAAGAGGAGCCAATCCAAACTTAAAAGATGAACATGGACTTCCCCCACTAATATTGGCTTGTTTAACAAGAAGGCCTGAAATTGCTAAAATGCTAATAAGCGCAGGGGCAGAAGTAACTACAACATCTCTATACGGCTCTCCCTTGGAAATCGCCAAGGCTTCAGGTCAAGTTGATTTAGCCAATATGATTAGAACAAGACTAAGTGAACAGTTGTACGAAGCCGCTAAAAAAGGAGAAATAGATAATGTCAGCACGCTTATTAAAAACGGAGCTGATGTAAACTTCCAAGATAAAGATGGGGTCACTCCTTTACACATGGCATCATTTTATGGCCATGCAGCAGTAGCGTCTAAACTACTGAATGAGAAGGCAAATCCAAATTTAACAAGAGCAGACGGCTTTACTCCTCTTCACTTTGCTTGCTTAAAAGGTAACGATACCATTGTTAAAGCTTTAATAACCAATGGAGCACAACTTGATCTAAAAACTAAAAGTGGAAAAACTGCATTAGATATAGCTAAAGAAAAAAATTATAGCAACATAGTGTCTATAATGACAAAGCAAAAAGAAGATAAGCAACCAGAAGAACCAAGAGCAGAATCAGCTAGCAGTGGTATATCTATTAGCGACTTTCTACTTGCAGGTTTATTAAGCTCGTTCAGAACAAACCTAGCGACCCAAGGGCAAAACAGATAAGAACTTGCATAATACAGGGTTTTACAGCTATAATGGTGCGATAATATATAATTTTAACATCAATGAGTATAGACGTAATAGCTGATAAGATTCCATCATATGCCGATGACATCAAGCTGAATCTTATGGAGATATTTTCCGATCAAGTTGAAGGATTGACCGTTCAGCAAGTGTATGGGATAGCTCTATCTTGCTGCTATAATCTTAAGCACGAACAATTACTGAATAACTTTCGTAATGAAGCTAAAATTATACTTGATGACGCACAATTAGTAGCAACAAAGAAAGCAGCAGCTATTATGGCTATGAACAATTCTTATTATTTCTTTGCCGATGCGATAAAAGACGAAGAAATAAAAAAGATGCCTGCAGACCTACATATGCACGTGTTAACTGACCATGGCGTAGATAAAACAGATTTCGAAATGTATTTAATTGGCATTTCAATACTTAATCACTGCGATTATTGCGTAAACTTCCACGTAGATAGGCTTCTAAGAAGAGGTGTATCAAAGATCACTATCAAGAATATAGCTCGCATTGCTTCCGTACTAAAAGCCGTTGTTGAAGTTCTTGAAATTGAAAGACTAAGAAATTACGAGTTTATAGCTAGAGAATCAAATTTTTAATCATGACAATAAAAGTTGCAATATTAGGAAAGCCAAACGTCGGCAAGTCTACATTATTTAATAAATTGTGTGGTAGAAGGCTTGCTATAACTCATGACCAACCTGGGGTTACTAGGGATCGCAAAGAATACAAAGTAACTTTGGACAAACAAGATTTTATACTGATAGATACCGCTGGACTTGAAAAATCAAAAGAACTACTTTCTAAAAGCATGGTAAGCCAAACTTTAACTGCAGCAAAAGAAGCAGATATAATATTGTTCATGATTGATGCGAGATATGGTCTTGATGATGATGACAAAGACTTTGCAAATCAAGTTAGAAAATTTGGTAAAAAGATAATATTATTAGCTAATAAATCCGAAGGAAAACAAAACCTAGATTATAAGGCTCTTTACAAACTAGGGTTTGGTGATCCTATCTTTATAGCTGCTGAACATAAAATTGGCTTCGATTTAATTGCTAAAGCAGTAGCCGAAGCTAGCAAAGACATCAAAATTGCAGCACCCAAACAAGAAGAGGAATGCCATCATTTAAGATTCTCACTAATTGGTAGACCCAACGTTGGTAAATCCACAATTTTTAATAAATTATTAGGCTTCGAAAGGGTTATAACATCAGATATCTCTGGCACTACTCGAGATGCAATCAGTCACTTTTTAGAAGTAGACGGAAGACCAGTAGAATTAGTCGATACCGCAGGACTACGCAGAAAAGGCAGAGTACACGAAGAAGTTGAAAGCCTATCTACCGCAGAGACAATCAATGCAATTCGTAGAAGCCACGTTGTAGCAATTACTTTAGATGCTAGTCAAGCGATGGAAAAACAAGATTTAACAATCGCTAACGTCGCAATTAAAGAAGGGCGTGCCGTAGTACTGGTAATCAATAAATACGATCTAGTCACCGATAAAAAAACATTCAAAGATGAACTCGATTATTTAATAAGTCGCAATATGACCGATGTAGTTGGCATTCCTGTAGTTTATATGTCAGCACTCAAGGATAAAAATTTAAACCACTTATTCAAAGCAATATTCAAGGCAGAAGAGATTTGGCAGTCTGATCTTTCAACAAATAGTCTTAATAGATGGTTAAAAGCAGCGACAGACGCTCACATCCCCCCACTTTCACACCATGGAAGAAGGATTAGATTAAAGTACATGACTCAGACTGGAAATAGACCTCCTACGTTCACTATTTTCGCAAATATTCCAGATGACCTACCACCTTCTTACACCAAGTATTTAATGAATTCTATGCGTGAAGCATTTGATATGTACGGAACTCCTATTAGAATAAAATATAGAAAGATTGAAAATCCTTATTCATAATTTTCTTCCAGGAATATGTCCGTACTGGCTAGCTTTATCCTTTTTATCTTGTTCTGCTGAGACTTTTGAGGAGCTAGTTGGCTGAAATTTTTCAGCAAAGCCAGTTTTAGACTCTTGACCTTCCGGGGCTTTTGGCAGCACTTGGTAAATATCGTCAGACCTTGCCGACGAACCAGAGTTTCTTTGAGACGCACCTCCCATTTGACCAGGAACTTGTCCATATACTGAATTTGTCTCAATTGCGGGAGGCGCAGAATTTCTAAGCGCTTCACTCGTACTTCCATATGTTGCAGATGGCACTTGTAGATATGTTCGGCCAACAGGTGTTGGTGATGGAGCAGATTGAGTTTTAATAGGTTCTTTCATCCCAATTTTTTTATGTGCATTACCGACTAACTCAAAAGCTTTTTTTACAAACGATGCAGTTTCAGGAGTAATATCTTTTTTCGCCATATCAGACTGTAATTTTGTTTCTACAGCATTAATAGCGCTTTTCACTCCTTCTTTATCCAAAGCTTCTTTTGAACAATGCCCTTGTACTACCGTTGCAATACCAAGCACGCTATTAGATAAATTAGCACCTGTTTTTTCATCGGCTAATATTCTATATAATCCAGATATAACCTCTGCTTTTTTTTCATTTTTTGCACTTTTTTCTTCTGGAGATTCAACCCTAAATCCTTTGGAATCCCCTAAAAATTCCATTACTTATAGCATTGCGGACAGCTGGTAAAGTTACTGTGTTTAACTTTAGTACAAGTTCAGCTGCTAATTTGTTTTCCTTATTTTGCATATAAAACTCCTAAAAACCATAAACTAACAATATCACAGCAAATATTAACAAATGGTTAATGTGACTAACTTATATATAAAAAAACTCTCTCATCACCCTAAAAAACGATTGAAAGCTTAGGAGATTTATAGTATCTCTCTCTGTGTAAAATCTTTAATTTAGTAATATATGAGTAGTGGTCAACAAAGACCTATCCATAATTTCATTTCTAAATCACAAGTAAATTCCGCACGCAGTTATAGTTATAGAGGTCATAATGTCGAATAAGTCAAAAGTATCCGCAAAACAACGCCACACCGCCATGCTAGAACAAGAACACCATAATCTACTTGGTATCTTGTTCATGTTATTCAACGCTATTTCTATAGCGGTTCTATATGCGGCCATTAAAACTTTGACAAAAGATATGAGCTCTAGCTTAGTAGTATTTCTTTATAAGTTTTCAATACTGGTTCTAATAATTCCTTGGTGTTTACACGGCGGTATCAAATCTCTTAAAACAAACAGAATATGGCTACATATGTCTAGAGGCTTCTTGAGTATTTCTGGATCTCTTTGCCTATTTTTTGCCATTAAACATATCGAACTAGTAGACATCACAGCAATTGGATATATGGAACAAGTTATCTTGGTTATTATAGGAATTGTCTATTTCAAAGAAAAATCTACTAATTCCAAAGCGGTAACAATAATTCTTAGCTTCTTAGGAGCTATGCTGGTTGTATATCCTGAGATTATCACTTATAGCGCAAAACACGGCCTATCATTAAATAAAATAAGCCTCACGAAAGAATTTAATCATTATTATTTCTTTGTATTTGCTTCAATTGGGTTTTGGGCAACAAATTGCACAGTAATAAAAGTATTAGGGAGAACTGAAAAAACTAAGGTTCAACTTTTCTATGTAATGCTAGTTTCATGTATCATCGCCTACCCTCTTGCATTTATGCATTGGCAGCCAACAACTATATTAGACGGAGTAGAGATTAAGTATCCAGACAGGCACTTAGCGTTCTCTGAACTAGGCCTGCAAGCGAAGCATTTACCTACCATTGCTCTACTAGCCTTATGTTATTTTATCCACAGCATTGCTTTCTTTAAGGCGCTGAAGTATGCTGAACTCTCTACTGTTATCCCTTTTGATTATAGTAGACTGGTTTTCACAGGAATTTTAGGTTATTTATTCTTTAGTGAAGTACCGCATTTTGGTTCATATGTTGGATATTTCCTCATAGTTGGCTCTGGTGTTTATTTAATTAGAGCCGAAGCAAAACGCAGAAGAAAAAAGAAAGAACAGCTAGAAAAAGAACAGATGTCAGAGGCAGAGTTTGAAAATGCGTAATAAGACAGATAAAAGGTTTAAACCTACAAAGACAATGTCTGGAATATTATTAATGGTGCTACACGCATTGTCTATGTCTGTACTTTACATAGTAGCTAAACATTTGACTAAATCTCTACACCCATTCCAAGTTGCATTTCTATACAAGTTTGCAATTTTGATAGCAATAACTCCTTGGTGTTTTTATGGAGAGTATAAAAAAAACTTAAAGACTAAAAGAATTGGAATGCACGTAGCGCGTGGCACATTTAGTCTTTTAGGCACTTTATGTTTTTTTGTAGCGGTATCAAATCTAGACGTTACTAATGCGGCTGCAATCACCTACCTTGATCATATAATAGTAATTTTGATAGGTTTTTTCTACTTTAAGGAAAAATTGTCAAATCCTAAAATTATCATGATTGTCATGAGTTTTATAGGCGCGCTGCTCATAGTAAAACCTGGATTTGTTAACTTTAATAAATACTATGTCTTCTTGTTTATGGCGCTGGTATTTTGGGCAATGAACTGCACCGTAATTAAGATGCTTGGCTCTACAGAAAGATCTAAAGCACAAATTTTTTATGTTATGCTGTTTTCATCAATATTTTCCTCACCCATGGCGTTATATGAATGGAAGCCAATCGAAATTTGGCATTTACAGTACATCCTAATCTTAGCAGTATGCTATTTAATACATACAATTGCGTTCTTCAAGGCGTTTAAATTTGCAGATATGTCTACTGTAATGCCTTTTGATTATTGTAGGTTAATATTCACTGGGCTGCTTGGATTCATATTCCTAAAGGAGATTCCAGATCAATATTCTCTTGTTGGATATGCCCTTATTATTGCTGGCGGTTTATATGCAATACAATATGAAGCTAGGAAGAATAAAAAGGTCAATGACGCAAGAAAACTGGAACTTGAAGCTGAATACGAGCAGGCCTGATTAAATAACAAAACACCTGTTAACTATTTTGTTTGCTAATTTTATTAACCAATAATATCATTGTTATATATGGCGCAAGTAGTGCAGAGCAATGGAAGATACGAATTTAGTTGAAAATAAAAATAATAAAACCGAATTAGAAGACGGCAGTAAGTCTGTACTGGACACTGAACAACTAAAGCAACAGGTTGCCCAGTTCCGTAAGCAACTTGAGGAAAAGAAAGATAAAATATCCCAATTAAATCGAGAAGCTGCAGAGCAGCTAACAAAACAAGAAGGTGGTAAAGATAGCGGCCAAGCCATGACTCTAGGCGATAGGCTAGTATCAAAAGGTATTATTTCAAAAGATCAGTTAGAGATTGCATTAAAAGAACAAAGAGAATCTCTAGTTAAGAAAGAACTTGGAACAATACTTGTAGAATTGAATTTCATAACCGATACCATTCTTTCACAAATTCTATCAGAAGCCTCAGGTGTAAGATCGGTTGATCTTCGCTCAATGGCTCTCGATACGGAACTAATTCGCAGAATTCCAAAAATAATTGCAGCGCAGTATAAAATTATAGCTCTTGAACTTAGAGGAGATGAGCTAACAGTCGCTACATCAGACGTTTACAACGTTCTAGCTATTGACCAAGTAAAACGCTATTTCCATAAGAGCATAAAAATCGTCCCAGTATTCGCTAACGATTTCCAAATTACCGAAGTAATCGACCAGTACTACGATTACGAAATGAATATGTACGGTATTATCAAGGAAATTGAGACTGGCGATGTAAAGTATACTGGACAAGAAGAAGGATATGTAAACCCTACTGTAAGGCTTGTAGACTCTATATTCATCGACGCCGTAAAACAAAGCGCTTCAGATATTCACTTTGAACCAGAGAATGAATTTGTAAGGCTCCGGTATCGTATTGATGGACGCTTGATCCAAATAATAAGCTTCCATAAAGACTACTGGTCTGCAATTGTAGTACGTATTAAAATTCTTGCTGGCTTAAACATTGCGGAGACTAGAAATCCACAAGACGGCAGGATAACTTACACTATAATGGGAAGAAAAGTAGACTTTAGGATTTCATGTTTACCAACTGTGTATGGTGAAAACGTTGTAGCTCGTATTCTAGATAAAAGCAGATCACTTGTAGCACTACCAGAACTTGGTCTTAGTGAGAGGAATTTAAACTTATTAAAAAGATTATTAAAAAGACCAGAAGGCGTAATAATTGTAACTGGCCCTACTGGTAGCGGTAAAACAACCACTCTTTATTCGGTTCTCTCATTCATCAACTCGATGGAAACAAATATAATGACGCTCGAAGACCCTGTAGAGTATCAATTACCAGTTATTAGACAAAGTGCCGTTAGAGAAGGAACTGAGATGACTTTTGATCGCGGCATAAGAACTTTGATGAGACAAGATCCAGATATTATTTTCGTAGGTGAGATTCGTGATTCAGAGACAGCTGGTATGACCATAAGAGCGGCGATGACTGGTCACCAAGTTTTCACTACACTTCATACAAACGATGCACTTGGTGCAATACCAAGGCTTATGGATATTGGGATTAAGGGCTCGTTACTTGCTGGCACAATTATATGCTCAATCGCTCAGCGTCTTGCAAGAAAGCTTTGTGTGTATTGCAAAGAAAAATACACCCCAAGTTCTGATGAATGCAAAGTGCTTGGACTAAACCCTATGAATCCAGGTCATCTTTTTAGGCATAAAGGATGTAATAAATGCTATAACACAGGGTATAAGGGCCGTGTAGCTTTATATGAAATACTACCTGTAGATAAAGAACTGGATGACATGATTTCACGCGAAGCCTCAAGAAAAGAGATGTTAACTTATTCATTAGCAAATGGGTATATTCCTATTGCTGAAGATGGAGTGGAAAAAATTAAAGCTGGAGTCACAGATTTAGAAGAAGTGGTTCACACAATCGATATGACGGAGAAATTAAAAGATGTCAGTTTATTCTTATAAAGCTTTAACCATTGATGGCGAGACCGTAAAAGGCAGATTACCAGCTATGAATGAAGCCGAGCTCGAAAGCAAGCTCAAACAATCTAACTTAGACCTTATATCCTGTTCTGAAGTCAGATCTACAGGAATAAACTTCTTCGCATCCGTGCAATTAGAAGAAATTATTCTCGTTTGTATTCACCTTCACCACTTGGAAGAAGCTGGCGTACCAATTCTTGATTCAATTGCCGACTTACGCGATACAGCCGATAACCCAAAGTTAAGACAAATAATGATGGATGTTTATGATTCATTAAAGAATGGTAAATCCTTTTCTCAAGCACTAGAAGCACATCCCGAAGTATTCGATAAAATCTTTATCGGCCTAATTAAAGCTGGGGAAAGAACTGGTAATTTTGCAGATGTGTTTTCTCACTTAGAACATCACTATAAGTGGGTAATGGCATTGAGAGCGAAAATTAAAAAAGCGACTTATTACCCTATATTCCTATTATTTTTAATGATGGGCGTTATATCACTAATGATGGTGTTTGTAATACCAAAACTTACAGTATTCTTACTATCACAAAACATAGACTTACCATTTTATACCACATCTCTTATAGCTGTATCAAAATTTGTTGGAGATTATTGGATATTTTTAATCGCAACACCAATAATATTGTACATTATAATGAAATTTATCCAAAAAAGTTCCCCATCTGGTGCCTATTATATAGATGTAATGAAACTCAACTTCCCTATAACAGGTATAGTACTACGCAAGATTGAAATAGCGCGATTTTGTCACTTTTTTGCTATTACATACAAAAGCGGTATTGGTATCCTAGAGTGCCTAGATGCATCTTCAGACGTGGTAAAAAACCTAGTGATAAAACAAGCGATTGGGCGCATGAGAAAAGATATCATGGATGGCAAACGACTTACCGAATCATTGATGCTAACTGGTGAATTTCCGCAACTTGTAGTCAGGATGTTTAAGGTTGGTGAAGACAGCGGTAACTTAGATAACGCATTAAAAAACATCAACCTATTCTATGATGCAGAGATCAACACATCTGTAGACAACATGGTTGGAGTTTTACAACCAGCACTTACAATAATGATGGGTGGTCTTATGATGTGGATTACAATTGCGGTATTCGGCCCTATATACGGAAGCTTTGGAAAGGTGAAATAATCCACATATAAATAACACTATATTGAGCCACTCTTTTAAATAACTAACTAAGCTTAATTGTCGTTTGCAGCTTTAGAATACCTATCTTCTGCTTTTTGATGTAGATTTGCTTTGTTGATTTTGCTTTGCAGATCTATTAGTTTTGCTGCGATGTTATTTTTTAGAGTATTAACCTCATAAGATATATCATCAAGCTTCGATGAAAACTTTACCGCTTCACTTTTATCAAGCTTAGACAATTGCTCCGCAAGCTTCATGATCAAATTCTCTATAACTTCCATATTTGGAACATCGTTATTATCACTAGCAATCTTTGCTATAGATATCTCCTCATCAATACTAGAAAGAATTTGTTTAGCTCTGAGAAAAGCGTTTTCCATATTATTTTTTTATTGCATTAGTAGCAAGCTTATCAGCTCTTTCATTATAGTCAACGCCACTATGCCCTTTAACCCATTTCCAGACTATTTCATGTTTTGAAGACTCTTCTAATAACTCTTTCCAAAGTTCAATATTTTTAACTTTCCCTTTATTCCAATCATTCTTAAGCCAGCCTTTTATCCAAACAGTAATGCCGTTTTTAACATATTGGCTGTCGGTATGAATTACAATGCTCACTTTCTTTTTAACATTTTTTATAGCTTCAATCGCAGCACGAAGCTCCATTTGATTATTTGTAGTATGATCTGCAGAACCTGATATTTCCTTAATTGTGTCGCCCCATATAAGTACAGCACCCCACCCCCCCGGACCTGGGTTACCGCTACATGCTCCGTCACAGTATATGTGTAATTCTTTTTCCATCACTATTCTCTCTTTTGTGAGAAAGAGTCTATAGCGATCTTTTAATTTTTCAACCTATTGATAATCACTTAATACTTTAATACTAATTAATTTTAGTATATAAGTGCTGTTGAAACGCAGGAGTGTAGCTCAATGGTAGAGCACCGGTCTCCAAAACCGGGGGTTGTGGGTTCGAGTCCTATCGCTCCTGCCAGCTTTCAATTAAAGTTCTGAATTATCAACTAAAGAGTTATTGATAAGCGGCGAACATACAGACCCTTTACATATAAGAAAGCCCTCATCTAAAGCATAAGGCACGATACTTTCTCCTAGTAACTCAGCACATTCATACCCCTCACCCTCTTTAGGAAAGCAAATGTAACTATCTACCGTTGATTGTAATGATTTTACAACGCTATCGACATATGGTGAAGCTGAGACGAATATTTTTGTTGCTGCTACTGTTTCCATAACTGTACGGTATACAGCTTCATGAATTTTACCATACACTCTATCTGTAGGTTTAAGACTATATAATGATTCTGCACTTTCAATAATTGGGCCAGTATACCAGTCATCGAATGTGCTATTAGCAAAATATTTACTAGTTTCATAAGCAGCGTTATTAAAAGCTGTTGTAACAAACTTAGTTGCGTCATTACCAAGATAATAACCATTAACATACCCTTTTAGCCCACCAGCAAGTAACCCAGAACCGATTGCTAAAAATTTTAAATTTTCAGGTAGCAATTCTCTTGATACATCCCTCACAAAATATATGCCTGTGGCCAATGCAATTTTACCAAGTTGGTAATCACTTCTTGCACCAAAATTCATAATTCCATCGAAGCACACCGCTTTCAGCAATGCATTAGCTGCTATTGATGGCAATTTTTCTATAAAAGTTTGATTTTGCGCTTCAGCCATAAAAATAATAAAAAAATTTTAGGCTATTATAACATAGGTTTTACAATACGTATGTTAAAGTTTTGTTAAATTTAATGAGCCTTCGCCCAGTTTATTTAAAACTAATTATACAACAATACATTCTTAACTATAATTGGTTTGCATTTCTTTCCTGAATTCGAAGAATTCGTTGGGTGTGCCAATTTTTGCTAAAAGCCGCCTTCGGCGCGCAAAAATTCCCCCGCAGCGCACACCCAAACATCTTCTTCTCATTACTATAATATCAATGCACCTTCGCCCAGTTATCTATTAACCCCTAGTGTTTACTATTCTGCTCGCTGATGAGCGAGTAACTTGCCGAGCAACACTTGGAGGTACCGACACTTGAGCACCGTTAGTGCTAGTAGCTGCTGTTGATACTGCTGCAACCTTTGATAAATGCGGTTTTGTACCTTTCGGTTTTAAAACGCAGAGTAAAACTCTTTGACCATCAAGCCCCGCACCAGGTTGTAACTCATCCAATACACTTCGACATGTCGAAGATTTATATACTGGATCTAGCTTTTCTAGGATCTTAGCTAATTCTTTATAACCATTACTCTTAGCCAATTGCTGAGGTGTAAAACCATTTCCATCAGGAGCAAATAAGGTTTTTAAAAGCCCATCATTTCCGTTCACTGCTTTTACAAGCGCAACAGCTGTTTCTTTATGACCATTCCTCGCAGCCAAGTGCAGCGCTGTCCAACCATTATTAGGAGCAAATAAGATTTTTAAAAGCTCTGGATTTCCTCTCGATGCTTCTATAAGAGCAACAGCTGTTTCTTTATGACCTTTATGCGCAGCCAAGTGCAGCGCTGTACAAACATTATTAGGGGCAAATAAGATTTTTAAAAGCTCTGAATTTCCTTTCGCTGCTTCTATAAGAGCAACAGCTATTTCTTTATGACCATTCCTCGCAGCAAAGTGCAGCGCTGTCCAACCACTATTACTAGAAACAAATAAAGCTTTTAAAAACTCTGGATTTCTTTTCGCTGCTTCTACAAGCGCAACAGCTATTTCTTTATTACCATACCTCGCAGCCAAGTGCAGCGGTGTAAAACCATCATTATCAGGAGCAAATAAGGTTTTTAAAAGATCTGGATTTTCTTTCGATGCTTCTATAAGAGCAACAGCTATTTCTTCATGACCTTTATCCGCAGCCAAGTGCAGCGCTGTCCAACCATTATGATTAGGAGCAAATAAGATTTTTAAAAGCTCTGGATTTCCTTTTGCTGCTTCTACAAGCACAACAGCTATTTCTTTATGACCTTTATCCGCAGCCAAGTGCAGCGGTGTTTCGTCGAATTGATTAGGAGCAAATAAAGTTTCCAAAAGTTCATCTTTCCCCTTCGCTGCTTTTAGTAGCTGAACAACTAATTCCTTTTGATTATCTCGCATAGCAAGCCAAAAAACTGCTTTATGTTGCAAATTAAATAAATAGTGAATAGGCTTATAAACTTCACCCAATCCAATTTCATTTAAAGCATTTTGCAACTTCACTACATCACTAAACAATCTTGCATTTAAATTGATGTATTTTTTATGTTCTGGATTATCTAATAGCTCATTTAAACCATGCACCAATGCTATTATATTCGCTTCTTTATTATTTTTCTTTGGATCTTCTTTATGTTGAGCAATCTGATCAAGAGCATTTCTAATATATACTGCAATAGTTTCGTTTATTTCTTTAAGCGCTGTTTCATGATCAACTTTACGCGTATTAGGTTGGTTTGGATTGTCATCGTTTGAATCATCTTGCACTGGAAAATCAGTTAGTGCTGACTGCTCTTCCATTTGTAGCAAATTTATGACTCTAGTTCTAAATGGTTTAAAACCAACATTTTCTCTAGTAAGCAACTTTTCAAATTGAGATCTAATAGATTTAGACAATGTTTTATTAGCACTTTGTTCTTCTAAAAAATTAGTTAATTCTATTTTATTTTTACACAAAGTTGCTTGCGCAATGAGCTCTTTCATCTGTCTTTACCTCCTAATATTCATTAGGAAGCTATACTATAAATCTAACATCAAATCAATGAGCCTTCGCCCAGTTTTTGCCAGAACTTACATCTACACTTAGAGGAACGTTTAATTTTAGTACATTCTCCATGACATATTTTATCTTCTTAGAAACTTCCTCAACTTTAGCTTCTGGAACTTCGAATAATAATTCATCGTGAATTTGTAGTGTCATATACTGTTTCACATCATCTGGCAGGCTAACCATTGCTTTCTTGATAATATCCGCAGCTGTACCTTGTAGCGGCGCATTGATAGCGGCGCGTTCAGCATTGCCACGCACTGCAAAGTTTTTATCATTAATGCCGTTTACATAACATCTGCGACCAAACAAAGTCTTTATATAGCCATGATTCCGAGCGTAATGAATTGCTGAATCCATAAACTCTTTGATACCAGGGTATTGTTTAAAATATGCGTCGATATAATTCTTAGCATCACCTCTCGATATGCCTAACCTCTTTGACAATCCAAAAGCGCTTATACCGTAAATAATACCAAAGTTAATGGTCTTGGCTTGCCTACGTAGGTTTGAATCAACTTTATCAACAGGTACGCCAAACATTTGGCTAGCAGTAATTGCGTGAATATCATCACCATGAATAAACGCATCTTGCAACTGCTTCATGTTTGCAGTGTGGGCGAGTAGACGCAGCTCTATCTGGGAGTAATCAGCAGAGATTAGAAGATTCCCAGGTTCGGCAATAAATGCCTCGCGAATTCTATGCCCTTCATCTGTACGAATTGGGATGTTTTGTAAGTTAGGGTCGATTGATGATAGCCTACCCGTAGTAGTTGCAGTCATCACAAAATTAGTATGCACCCTGCCCGTTTTTGGATTCACGCATTTTGGGAGCGCTTCAATATAAGTGCTAAGTAACTTTGAGTATTGACGCCATTCAATAATTAAACCTGCGATTTCATGCCCCTGCTCTTCTAAAAGCTCTAGGACTTCAGCACCAGTCGAAAGTTTCCCTGTTTTAGATTTTTGTTCTAACTTAATTCCCAAATCTTGGAATAGAATTTCTCCTAACTGTTTTGGCGAACCAATATTGAATTCTCGTCCAGCTATCTTATAAATTCTGGCAGCGATGTCTGCAACTTTGCCATGGAATTCTTTGGCTAAATTGCGCAAATATTCTAAATCTATTTTCACACCTTTGGCTTCAATCTGAGCGAGACAACTAATCATCTTTTTCTCAAGATTTTCATATAAACTAAGAATCTGATTCTGTACCAATTGGTTATAAATAATTTTATACATCTGCCTAATGCCGTAAGCGCTTGGCACAGCATCTTCCCCCAGATATATTTTGGTGAGCTCTGCCAAAGTATACTTATGCTTTCCTGTATCTAGAGCATAAGATATTATTGCAACATCATCGTACGCTTTAATAGTTATTTTTTTTAATAAATCTTTGGCATTGATTGTTACTTTACGAATTGATTCGTCCGACAAAATTCCAGATAGAACTTGCAAAACGTTACTTAGAGAACATTCATCTTCGCTGGGCATATCAAACAATGTTTCTTGCACTCTCTCTGGGGATAATTTTACATAATAATTATTATCACCAAACGATAATTCTAGCTTTTCTTCATCATAGAACAACCCTAACTCACTTGCATACTCCATGCTTTTGATAAGATTCTTTATTTCACCCAAGCTCTTAAGTTCACGAGAAACCAATGTATTTTCTTTTTTCTCAATATACGTGTTATGCGCGCCTATTTTCGCTAACAAGTTTTTAAAACCCTGCTGCGCTAGGAAGTCAGCTAGCTTTGTTTTATCTAATTCTTTAACTTTTAAATCGTCGAGCGACACATCTAATTCAACTTTCTCATCTAGCGATATTAACTTCTTTGAGAGATATGCTTTTTCTTTGCCCTCAATAAGCATTTGCTTACGACGCTCTTGTTTTATTTTATCAAGATTTTGATAGATACCATCGAGCGAACCAAACTCATTAATAAGCTCGGCCGCAGTCTTTATACCTATCCCCTTCACCCCCGGTATATGATCGGAACTATCACCAATTAGCGAAAGTATATCCAACACTTGATTTGGCCTCACACCAAACTTGGCTATTACTTCTGCATCAGCAATATTTTTATCTTTCATTGCATCATACATTGAGATGCCTTCTTCAATAAGCTGCATTAGGTCTTTATCTGAAGAAACTATCTTAACTTCTATGCCTTGGCTTTTTGCGAGCTTGGCATATGTAGCAATCAAATCATCAGCTTCAAACCCTGGTTTTTCCAAGACCTTTACATTGAACGCCTCAACTACATCACGGATTATTGGGAATTGTAGAATTAATTCTTGAGGTGGCTCTGGGCGATTAGATTTATATTCAGGAAAAATATCATGACGGAAAGTTTTTTGACCAGCATCTAGTACAACTGCCAACATATCTGCTTCATGATTTGCCAAAAACTTAAACAGCATATTGGTAAAACCATAGACCGCGCCTATTGGTAACCCATCTGCACGCGAAAGTGGCGGCATTGAGTGAAACGCCCTAAATACAAACCCATAACCGTCTACTAAGTATAATTTCATTTTTAAATCGCCTCATCGTCACATCCTGTCACCCAAGAGAATTCGGGGGTCTAGCATTTCTTAAGCACTAGATTCCCGCCTACGCGGGAATGACAGGTAATTTTATAGTCATGGTAAATATATAAACGATAAGATTATAACTTAAAAGAAGAGTTGCAATTTAAGAAGATTTTTGTGCAAAAAGAGTCTTGTGCGCACCGTCACATATTGCACCCAACTTCGAATGTTTACATCCACAAAATCCAACTAATTTACTCTCTTCAGCTGTATAAAGAACAGGCTTAAAATCCGTACCAACATGGGAACCATCACAAAATGGCTGTGTTTGACTAAGACCACAAGCACACCATTTATAAGTTTTATCCTTTTCTACTTCAACTTTAATTGATCTTTCAGATGCTATTTTTGGGAGTGTCATATGTGTCATATATATACTTTTTCAGCATTATAACACCTTAAGCTAACAATACAATTATTAGCTTACTTTAACGCGACTGATATTGCTAAATTTCCTTTATTCTGCGCTTCAATCAGTTTTCTCTGAGTATCCGAATCCAGACCTTGGAGTGTTAATTCAACTTTTAATGCACTAGGATCTTTGCCCTTCAACCTGTTTTCGACACTGCATAACAATACATCTAAAGCATATAACAAGCCAGAACCAAGGAATGTGCACGCCAGTATACAAAAAGAATTCATTTCACATTTAGAGCTAAAAGTATTTTTCAAGTTATCTTCGCAATCACCAAACAATGGCTTTAACCCTTCATAGACAAATATCGGCACTCCAAAAGCTCTGGAAAGAGCTATAGTATTTCTCAATCCAGCTATAACAACTAAGTTCATAGAGGCATAATCTTTTGTAGACACTTTTTTTTCAGGATGTTTAATATTATCTAGTTCTTTCGTGTTGTTTTTTCTTCTTCTCATTTCAAACCTTATTTCATACTCGAATAAAAATTACCACCTAAGAAATAGCCATTTATGAAGCCAAATCTTGTAAAAATATAGATGTAGGGTATATTCTACAAATAAGTAAAATATTGTATAGATGAATTTTAAAAAGAGATTATTGTGTGCAACACTTCTATCCATGCTGCCATTAACCGCATTGGCAGCTGATGATGGTGCATTAGTAAACGGGAATCTACCAATAAACATTCAAGCGAATGATCTTTACTTTGACAAAATAAAAAACATTGCTCACGCCATGGGTAATGTAGAAATAATTCAAGGAAACCAAATTCTTTTAGCTGATAATGCAGTATTCCACAGAAATGATGATGTAATGTATCTCAAAGGAAATGTAGCTATAAAACGAGAAGATGGCAGTGTATTTTTTTCCGATGAAGCAAAACTTGAAAAAAATTCTAAAGTCGGTATCGCCTTAAATTTCAAAGCACGCGTTGGTAAAAAAACTCTATTAGCTTCAAAAAGTGTTGAGATGATAGATGACAATACAATGACAATGGATGAAATGATAATCTCTCCTTGTAAAGTTTGCCAAGATAACTACAAGAGCTTTATTCCCTTATGGCAATTCAGAGCTAAAAAAGCCACTCTTGATAAAGAAGCAGAGAGGATATATTACAAAGATGCCAAGATTGATGTCCTAGGTATCCCAATGTTCTACTCCCCTTACCTATCATCCCCTGCCCCAGGTGCAAAAAGAAAGAGTGGCTTTTTACCACCAGAATTTAAAAACTCATCTAAAACCATAGGATTTGGAGCAAAAGTACCATACTATTGGAATATTGCTCCTGATAAAGATGCAACAATCTCACCTATGTATACTACAAGTGGTGGAGAATTTTTGTTTGGGCAATTTAGACAAAAAGTCAAACAAGGTGATTACACAATAGATGGCAGTATAGGACACGTACAAAAGACCACAAAACTAGGGGAGAAAGTTGGTAATAAAAAAACTCTTAAAGGACATTTCGACATTGCAGGTAGTTTTATATTTTATAACGATTGGCACACTGGCAAACTAAAGGTCAAATCTAAAAGAATTTTTGATCCAACAAAAACTTATTTACAAAAATATAAAATATCTAAAGAAGATAGGCTAACTACAGATTTATCTTATAATGTCTTTACCGAAAAAGACTATTATATCGCGCGAGCATTATCTTTCCAAGATTTAAGAATAACCCATAATAATAAGACCACTCCTTCTGCGCTGCCAGCACTTGAGGCACATATCGAAAGAAATGCTGGATTCTGGAATGCAAAAGCTATTACTGACTTAAACATATTAAATCTTCATAGATTGCAGGGTGAATCATATAAAAGAATAAGTTTTTCTGAAGGGCTCAAAGTTCCATTTAAATTACCATACGGTCATTTATTCTCATCTACAGCATTAGTTAGGAGCGATATATACCAAGTTAATAAAAGCCCAATTATTGTAAAAGACACCCAAACAAAACTCGAAAATAATAAAGAAGGCGGAGAAGCCAGAATCTATCCAGAACTAAGAAACGAGTGGAGTTGGCCATTATACAATCACATAAATAGCAATTTATTAGTTATAGAACCAGTCACTCAGTTTATAGTAGCGCCCAGAATGACAAATCTAGATAAAGTAGGCAATGAAGATAGCCAATTACCTGAGATTTCAGCATCTAATATATTTTCCCCTAATAGATATGTTGGCTTTGATAAAATTGAAAGCGGCACTAGATTAAACTATGGATTAAGAGCCAATATCTCATTTGAAAAATTCAAAAATATCAACGCAATCTTCGGGCAAAGTTATAGAACACATAAAGATGCTAATTTTGATAGGAAAAGTGGATTAGATAAAAATAGATCAGATTATGTAGGCAAAGTTACAGTACAACCTGATGAACATTTGTTTATAAATGACGCATTCAGGCTAAAATCAGACAACACTAAACCTTTAAGAAATGAATTCAGCTTTGAATTCGTTTATCCAGCTTGGAATGCAAGCGTCAATCATTTATGGATTGATCAGGAACTTCTAGATAAAGATGCTAGAAAATACAGGCAAGAAGTTGGGGTAAGTGGCGCTTATAATTTCTATAGAGAATGGTGGGCTGATGCTTCATTAAGCAGCAGGTTAGGTAAGAAAATTCAAAATGATACAAAAAAAATAGTAAGTTCATCAGCTGGACTTAGATTTCAAGCAGATTGCCTTTACTCAAGATTTGCTGTATCAAGAGACCACTCTAGATCTCGCGACCTAGATAATGGATATACTTATAGTTTAACAATAACAATCCCTACTTATTAATATGAAAAAACTATTATTAGCACTTTTAATAGCCTTCAATTTCAATATAGCAAATGCTCAGAAACAGTCTGTAGTAGCTGTAGTTAATGACGAACCTATAACCAATCTAGACATCCAAAAACGTGTTGATTTATTAGTTAAATCAAGTGGAATAAGTGTCGATTCAAAAACATCTAAAATGATGCATGATCATGTTATGTATGGTCTTATTGATGAAAAATTAGTTGCTCATGAAGCAAAAGATAAAAAAGTCGAGATTGATGAGGCCGATATCAATTTTGCCATGAATAGTATAGCTGAAAAAAACGGAGTTTCCCTTGCTAATCTAGAAGATTTCTTATCAAAGAGGGGGATAAATTATTCGGTATTAGAAGAGCAAATAAAAAGCCAATTAATACTAAATAAGTACATGCGCACTATGATTGCACCTAAAATTTCTGTTTCAGATAAAGAAATAGAAGAAAGCAAAAGCACTCTGATCAAAGCTATATCTAAGTCTAAGAATAAGATTTCTCAGGTAAAATTATCGGAAATAGTACTATACCCAAAATATAACAAAAAAGATGCAGAATTAAATATAGCAGAGAAACTGGTTTCCGAAGCAAATGCAGGAGCAGATTTCGCTAACTTAGCAAAAGAGTTTTCAGATAGTAGTAGTGCAGCAGCTGGAGGTAGTATTGGCTGGGTTTACATAGACCAGATCATTCCTGAACTTGCCAACGCAGTTCGCAACTTAGAACGAGGACAAGTTTCTCAAGCAATCAAATTAAAGGATGGTATTCACATTCTAAAAGTTGAAGATATAAGGTATAAAAACACCGCACTATCTGAAGATGTAAAAGTTGATGATGAACAAATAAGAGAGCTTTTAATGAACAAAAAGTTAGACCTGCAAATTAAGGGGCTTATACGTAAACTACGTAGAGACGGTTACGTAAGCTTTAAAAAATAACAACTAACCATTTGAGGCAATTTTATACTGCTTAAGCTTTGTTCTAAGAGTTCTAATTGATATACCAAGTACTGCTGCAGCTTTTACTTCATCACCATAATACTTTTTTATAGTATCCTGTATTGCAGATTTCTCTATACTCTCAAGAGTTCTGCCTTGAGGCGTATCATCATTAGCTGGCTCTTTCTCGGCGATCAATAAATCGGCCACTCTTATCTCTGCTTCCGTAGAAAGTAAAAGAGCCCTATGAATTGTATTCTCAAGCTCTCTAACATTTCCAGGCCAACTATAAGTTTTTAGCTTATTAATAGTATCTTGTGAAAATAACTTAACATCAATTCCATTCAACTTAGCATACTTAAGTATAAAGTAATTACTGAGGGGCATGACATCATCTTGTCTATCTCTCAAAGATGGCAAATGCAAAGTTATTACATTTAGTCTGTAATATAAATCCTCCCTAAACCTTTGGTTTTTGACCTCAGACAATAAATCACGATTAGTTGTTGCAATAATTCTTATATCCAACTTAACAGAATGATTCCCACCTACCCTTGTAATTTCTCTTTCTTGGATAGCTCTCAATAACTTTGCCTGTAATTTCAAATCCATTTCACTAATTTCATCTAGCAACAATGTACCGCCATTAGCTTCCTCAAATTTTCCAATACGTCTTTCTATAGCTCCAGTAAATGCTCCTTTTTCATGACCAAATAATTCAGATTCCAATAAGTTTTCAGGAATAGCAGCACAATTAACGGAAACAAAATCCTTATTCTTTCTTTTGCTGTTTGCATGGATGTATTTAGAAACCACTTCTTTACCAGTACCAGATTCTCCAGTTATAAGCACGCTGGCCTCCGTAGGAGATATTTGTTTTGCCATTTTTATAACTTCTGCGAACTCTTTAGACTGATATACAACATCAGATTTATCAGAACCAGAAATTGCCTCAAATATAGCCGCCATCAAATCTTCCTCAGGCGGCAATGGTACATACTCTTTTGCACCAGCTTTAATTGCTCTAACAGCCTTTTCTTTATCGGAATCTATGCCACAGGCAACTATAGTTGCATATATTTTTTCATTTTTAAGAGATGTGATAAATTGCTTTATATCCTGATTTACATCCACCATTATAAGGTCAGCGCTTTTGCCATTTCTAATAGCATGCAATGCTGAAACTGTGTCTGGAGCCGTATACACTTTGGCCCCATTCTTAGTTGCTATCCTACTTGCTAATACTAACTGACCACCCAAATCTCCAACAATTAACAGCTTCATAGATATAACTTTTTGAATTTCATAATAAATGATAACTGCACTATCTTTCTTTGCAATTACATTTTTAATAAAAAAACATTAACAGAAAATAAAGTTCTGTTAATATCTATATATAGAAAATAAAAACACTCTTATTTATGTCTAAAATTTTAGAATTTTCTGAATTACTCATGACTCGATTTTCACACGATATTGCAGGCTGTATTGGGGCTGTAAATAATGGAATTGAGTTTTTAGAAGATCCAGATAGTAAAAACATCAAAGAAAAAGCAATGGAGCTTATATCATCAAACGGCAAGGAAGCTGCGGCAAAGCTAAAGTTTTTCCGATATGTATACGGAATGTCATCTGGTTTTGGCGAAGCCGATCTTTCAGAGATCAAAATACTTCTGAAAGATTTTTTTCTTGGGAGTAACATCCAAATTAATTGGATCAGTAGCAACAAGATGGACGAATTTACACAATTGACCCATAAGGCTAGTAAGTTGCTTTTAAACATGGTCTACACTGCTGCCACAGTATTAATCTCTGGTGGTATTATTGAAATAAGCATATCTAAACTATCGAGTGGGAAACTTTTAATTGTCAAAGCTAAGGGGCCTATTATTAAGAATGTCGATGACATAACTCATATTTTAAACAACCACGAGATGAGAGACATTAAATTAAATAACGTGCAGATCCACCTTACAGCCAAAATAGCTACCTCTTTAAACGTTGTGATAAAATCTGACTATTCTTCCGAAGCATTAACCCTTTCAGCAGAATTGATCTAGATGTCAGAATTAAAGCCTCAACCAGAGTTACAAAACACAAAACAACTGCAAGAAATGCAGCTATTAGAAAGAAGCACTTGCATAGCTAAACCTTTAAAAACATCAGATAAAATTTCAATTAAAAAACAAACTATAAGCTGCATTAATGAAGAAATTAATGGGATTATCTCAGTTAAAAACCAGCTACTATACCAAAACAAAAGTGGTAATTACTCTACCAAAACATTAGAAGAGCTCAACTCTTCCATAAAAAAACTTAAATCTTTAATTCATGATTCCACTCTAAAATCATTAAAGTCATTAACTAGATGGCTCCCTACGACAGTAAATAATCTCGCACAAAATGCGAAAAAGAAAATTGATCTTTATTATAAAATTGAGCCAATTCAAATTAACAAACAATTATTGGAACAATTAAAACCTAATATAAACTCTATTCTAGAATTTATTATTCTAGAAGGAATAGATTCCTCACAATCCAGAATAGCAGATAATAAGAGTGAAAATTCTAAGCTAGAATTTTCTGCCAAACTCATAAACAACATACCATTTATATTCATTGCTTACGAAGGCAGAGTATTGAATTCTCTACCAAAAACATTACAACATAATTTAAATAAACTTGGATTGTCTTATTCCGAATTTAAAATTAAAGGGCATACCAATACTATAGAAATAAAGCTACCCCAACAAGATACTATACTAGAAGTGTTAAATACCAAGATATGTGATCAAGACTTTGCCTTCCCAATTGTAAATATGCTTGGCGTACACAAAGCAGCAATGACATTACAAGATCAAGACTATGTAATAAATGTCCAAGACAAATGCATACCAGTAATAAATTTACAAGAAGCCATAAATATAGGAAGTCAAATATCAAATAACATCTTGCTCTTTGAATTTGAAGAGAAAAAATATGGAATCGCAGTAGACAGTATAGAAAATATAACAGAGTTAGTATTGGAGCAAGTTGGCATCATCACAGATATACCTGAATATTTAGGCGCAGCAATATCGGCGAGAAAACAACCTATATTAATTCTGAATCCAATTGAGTTTATAAAAAAAATAAACAACAAAGACCTATTAAAAAACAAACACATTATAGCTTCAGAAAACACTTCTAGATTGCTATTATTCAAAACACATGATTCAACTTATGTACAAGCTCTGCCAGCAGAGTACGTACAAAAAATAATCAACTTTATACCAAGCTCACTTCTAAAACATAATGGCCATACATATTATATAGAAGGGGATAAAAAAATTAAAATCGTCAACACAAACTCATCACATATTGCAATAGCAAACAAAGGATTTTTAGTTGTAATAAAGTATAAAAATGAAGATATTGGTTTTATAGCTAAAGAAATTGATAGCATAATAAATCATCAATTTGATTCTCAAATTATCAGAACTGATGACCCTCGTTATTTAAGCGCTATAATAATAGATGACCAAGCTGTTGAGATATTAAACTTAGACTATTTCATTCAATCTGATGCCACTATTGCTAAAAAAGAACCAAAGATTCTTGTGATAGACGAAAGTTCATTCTTTAGAAGGTTCATACCTCCCACAATCAAAGCGGCTGGTTACGATGTCATCACTACAGATAAAATAGAAGCAGCATTAGATTGTATCCAAAATAATGATATTATGCTGGTACTTATAGATTTAAATCTTCAGTTAAATACAAAAGTGGATTTAAAAAATCATACAACCGCACCAATAATTGGCCTGTCTTCTTTTAACAGCAGCGAAATTAAATCAAAACTTGGAAAAAAAAGTCATTTTGATGCATACGTACCAAAAACTCATCATGCTAAAATTATGGAAACAATCTCTAAATTATTAAATAAATGAGCCAATTCTTAATCTTCGAAATCTTGGATAAACCATACTATCTACCCTCAAATAATATTTTGCATATTATGGAACAACAAAATATTTTGAAAATCCCACTAACTCATAATCGCGGACTAATATCTTGGAATAGTATTTTAGTAGAAACATACAGCACTATAAATCATTCAAATATTATAATTGCCAAATTTGATAAAAAACCAATCGCGATACCAATTTCTAAACTCTTAGGAATTACAGATTCCAAGCCAAATGAAAAATACTCACTCCTTACTATAGAAGAATTAGTCTAATTATTATTTTGAACGAGTTTTAATTCTTTTTTTTACTCTTCTTCTTATTTCTCTTAGTGCAAAACCTTCACTTTCAGTTCTATGATTTACGATTGCTGCATCGGGATCAGAATATGTTTGCGCTCTTAATGGGTTCGCTGTTCTTGGAGATTCATCTTTAGCAGATTCATATCCATCATCCCCAGAACATACAGTCTTTATTTCACTTACAGAAGCAGAACTAGAAATCAAAGCCTGATCAACTTCTGAATTATCATTTAATAATCCAGAAAGCCTCAAAGAACTAACATATTGCTGCGAATCAGTCCGCATAACTTTTGGTGTTGCATCATTATTTTCATCTTTTTTTTTCATAAGTATTCCCTCTAAATTATTTTCCAGAAATCATATAGTACACCAAAGTCAGTAAAAATATAAGGATTTTCCAAATACACACTTGCTTTGTAGAATTGTTGATAGTAGATTGTGCTTGTCAATTTTCAAATGGAGATAAACATGAATAAATCAGAACTAATCGCAGCTATTGCTAATGATTGCGGCTTAACAAAAGTTGATGTTGAAAAAGTAGTAAACTCGCTTATTTCAACAGTAACATCAGCTCTTAAAAAAGATGTCAAAGTAAACATCCCTGGATTTGTAACAATCTCTAAAGCAAAACGTAGTGCAAGAACAGGTCGCAACCCTCAAACTGGTAAAGAAATTAAAATCGCTGCTAAAAATGTTGCGAAATTTAAAGCTGGTAAAACTCTACAAGACTCTGTGAATTAATTTTATTATTTTACAAAAAACTAAAAGGATGGCTTTATGCCATCCTTTTTTATATGTATTTATGCAATCGCATTCCATTCTTTTTAAGCCATACTCTTGATCTTTTGTATTCAGGACACAGACTATGAACCAACTGCCAAAAGGCTTCACTATGGTTTCTTTCAATTATGTGGCATACTTCATGTACAACTAAATAATACAAAATTTCTTTAGGTGCAAAAATTAACCGCCAAGAAAAAGATAAGTTGTTATTACTAGCACAACTCCCCCACTGTTTCTTTGTATCTTTTAAACTAATCTTGCCAATTTTGACATCAAGCTTGCTTGCTATATCTTCAGCAATTTTTTTTATATCTCCAAATAAAATATTTTTTAGAAAGGTTTTGACTTTAATTTCAAAGTCATCGGGATGCACTTTCTTTGAAACAATAAGCTTGTGTTGATCGATTATAAAATTCTCTTTGGATTTCATATCTACATACTCAATTTTATAATCCACACCATATATAGGTATTATATCTTGCCTTCTCTCTTCTAAGCTGGGCAACCGAGCTAATGTATTTAAAATCCAAGATTGTTTATCTTGAAGAAAGATCATGGCTTCTTTCTTACTATAATATTTGGGAATTATAAGAGATACTTGTCTGTCTAAAAGAGATATGACTATTTTTACACGCTTAGCTCTAGCGCTAGTCTTTATACTAACTTCAGGAAAATTCAGTGCACTCATAGCGCCAGAGATTATACCGGCGCTATGAAATAGTCTATACGATTATAGCTCAGTTGGAGCTACATCATGAGTTACAGTTGTATTAGAAGAGGCTAGATATGAAGAAGCCCAATCCTTAACGCTGTATAATGCATCTTTTGCATCAACAACAATTTTTGGCAAATTATTGTTTTCAGTAGAGCTATATTCTAATCCAGCAATAGCAGCATCAACAATAGCTGCTGCAAAAAATGCATTTTTTATTCCAAGTATACATGGCGATGTAATCAAAAGCGCAGCATCAGCAGCAATTATAGCTTTTGAGCTAGCATCAAGATCTTTGATATAAGATAAAGTATCAATAATTTTAGCAAGTTCCATAAAGTCTCCACAAAGGTTAATGGAGGCGTTATAGAATCATAGAAGCAACAAAGCAAGAAAAGTTTTTATATTTCTGAGAAATAATTATTTTCTAAATATTCTATTAATGATGGAGTCTTATCATATAAAACTTCTTCTATTATAATAGTAGAAACAGTAATAATCGAAGCCAACAAAACCGATTCTCCCCATTTTCCATCTTTTACAGCAGCCGCAAAGAACGCAGCGTTTACAGCTATTATAAACGCTGACTCTTTGTCTATTAATAATTGATTATCTTCTGTCATCACAGAAAGCCACACATCTTACATGTGGCACTACTTGACCGCCGCAACCAGAGAAACATTGTCTATACTCTTCTGTACATTGCTCTTGGCAAGAATAACTGCTACAATTTCTAGATATTGCAGGGCGGCCACTTACTTGTGGTGTAACTCTTTTCCCATCTTCACCAACACAAACTGTTTCATTTTTGATACAAGCATCGCGGCATGATTTCTGGGTATTTGCGCAAGTATTCACGCATTGTTTACCTTCTGGAGAACTAGGCTGAATAAACTGATAGTTCGTATCATAAACTGGGAAACAAGCTGTTAGACCAATAGTCAACAAAGCTAGAGCTAAAATCTTTTTAAACATACAATTAATACTCTTTATATTTTTCTTAACTAAGAAGTAGCACATAGTTATTAAGTAATCAATATTTAGACGCCTATAATAATACAAGATGGTTACAAAAAAGCTCTAAAAATCCGTCTATACGCCTTGACTTAAGGCTCTATTCTGTATAGTATCTGCTCAAATACAATACTTTATATTATAGAAATGGCTAAGAAAAACACAGTATTATTTAAGCTTGAAGCACAAGGCGAACCAGGTTTCTTCTTTGTTAAAAAGAAAAACCCTAAGAAGGCTACTGAAAAATTTAAATTCCGTAAGTATCATCCTAAGCTTAGAAAGCACGTTGAATTCGTTGAAAAAAAGCTTAGCAGCTAATCGTGGCTATATTACAGCTTAAAAACATTAGAAAAAGTTTCCTTCAAGGTAAGGAAACTTTTGATATTTTAAGCGATGTAAACCTTGAAATCAAAGAATCTGAAATAGTTGCACTTATTGGCCCTTCTGGCTCTGGCAAAACCACCCTCCTTCAAATTTGCGGGTTGTTAGATAAGCCATCCGAAGGCGCGTTAAAACTCAATGGATCATACTGCTCTAATATCTCAGATAAAGAAGCGACACTGCATCGCCGCAACTCCCTTGGTTTCATATACCAATTCCATCACCTATTACCAGAATTTACTGCCTTAGAAAACGTTGTAATTCCTCAGATGATCAGCGGAATTTCAAAAACACAAGCTAATGAAAACGCCAAGTCTATTTTAGGGCAACTGGGGCTTGGACATAGATTAAATAGTATTCCATCAGAACTATCAGGAGGTGAGCAGCAAAGAGTGGCAATTGCGCGTGCTTTGATAAACAATCCTAAGTTAATCTTAGCTGATGAGCCAACAGGTAATTTAGATCCACACAATTCAGAAAAAGTATTCCAAATTTTACTAAATGAAGTAAGAAGTAAAAAAGTTTCTGCAATTATCGTCACACACAACCTTGAGATCGCAAAAAAAACTGATAGAATCTTAACCATACGCGATGGAAAGATTGAGAATTATAAATAATGCACGCTCAAGATAGATTAATAACACCAGCACTGCAAACAGAAGAGAATCAGGAAGTAGTTTTACGTCCGCAGAAATTAGCTGATTTCATTGGCCAGTCACAACTTAAGCAAAATTTAAAAGTTTTTATTGATGCAGCTAAATCACGCAAAGAATCGCTAGATCATGTACTATTTTATGGCCCTCCTGGTCTAGGCAAGACTACTCTATCACAAATCATTTCTAAGGAACTAGGTGTTGGCTTTAAAGCAACTTCTGGCCCAGTGCTAACTAAAACTGGCGAATTAGCAGCTATTTTAACGAACTTACAAGCGAATGATATTTTGTTCATAGATGAGATACACCGTTTAAACACCTCTGTTGAAGAGCTTTTATACTCAGCAATGGAAGATTTTTGTATAGATTTAATAATTGGGGAAGGCCCAGCTGCCAGAACTGTTAAAATAAACTTGCAGAAATTTACCTTAGTTGGCGCAACTACGCGCCTAGGACTACTCTCCAATCCCCTCAGAGATCGGTTCGGCATCCCATTGAAGCTTGATTTTTATGATGTTACAGAGCTTCAACAAGTTGTAAAGCGTACTGCAACCATTCTAAATATAGCAATATCAGATGATGCCAGCCACGAACTAGCTAAATGTTCACGCGGCACTCCTAGAATTTCAATTAGACTACTCAAGAGAATTCGTGATTTTGCCGAGCATAAAAAGCTTAAAACTATAGATTTGCAAATCGTTCAGGAATCTCTAGTAAGCCTTGGTGTTGACACTCTTGGCCTAGACGCATTTGATCATAAATATTTAAACTACATAGTTGAAAACTACAAAGGTGGTCCAGTTGGTATAGAAACCATTGCCGCAGGCTTATCTGAAGATAAAGATACTATCGAAGATACCATTGAACCATACCTTATGCAGATAGGTTTTATTGCTAGAACTCCGCGTGGACGCGTGATTTCTGAGAATGCATATAAACATTTAAAAATATCATTGCCAAAAAACACTTTATTATAATTTTTATTAACTATTTATTAATAATCATTATGCTAACTTGGTAATAATATTAGTTGTTTAGGAGTCTGATATGCGCGCGTTCCAAATTATATTTTTTATTATTACATTACTAATCTTTTCAGCATTTGGGATTAACTATTATCTCTGGGATAAACAAACAAAGGAGTTTGATGCAATAATACATGGCATCGAAACATCTTTAGATCAAAAAGGCATATCTATGAGTTACGATAACATCCATTATATTGGACATAAATCTTGGAAAGTGCACGGCGAAATTGGCAACCTAAAATTTTCTTCTAAAGAGCATCCTGAAGATTACTACAGCATGAAAAGCGTCAGCTTTATCAATGATGCAGAAAATCACAAAATAGTATTGATTGGCAATGACGCTTCATATTCTATGAAAGCATTTAAAAATGAATTTACTCAAGAAGAAATATATCCAGCATTTAATATGAAAATCACCTACTCAGGAGCATTACCAACCTTGAGCTTTTATTTTGACCAAAACATCAAAATCGACCAAAATTCTAATCCCGCTGCAATTGCAAAAAGTATCAATAAAATTGAATTTACAGAAGGGCCATCAAAAGCTATCGATTTAGATACAAACCAAGAAATGTACTCGTCTGATAGTTCAAAAATTGTTTATACTACAGACCTAAAATCTGAAATTAAGAAGGTTGGCTTTTTAATGGATTTTAAAAATCTTAGAATGAAATTATCTAAAGATTCTGAAATGACTAGCCCGCAAAACTATTCATTAGATAGTGTTTTAGAGTTCAAAATGAACAAAACAATCGAGAACTTACAAACAATCAACTTTGAAGATATTGAGTATATAAAGTTAAAAATCAACGATCTAAGCTTCAGTAATGAATTAACTAATTGGAAACTTAATGGCGACTTAGATTATGATAAAACTTCATTTTTACCTTCTGTAACAGCTTCTCTGATAATAGGAAATTATGAAAAATTAATAGATTATGCAGAACAAAAATTATCAGATATTAGTAAAGATATAAAAGCTATACCAGCACCATCTATGGTACCTATGATTGTACCAAGTCATGCAGATAAAAAAGACATAGAAAACTTAAAGAAATTTTTATCTCAATTTAAAATTAACGATACAGACTTAAAGTTCGATTTAATATTTGATAAAAGTGGCAATACCACAGTATCTGGCAAATCATTAGACGCTCTGAATAAAGAATTCATAGATCTAATGACCCCTCCGCCTCCAGCGGCCGATCTAATACCCGCCCCTACAATGCCAATTGTACCAGTTGATCCAAACGCACCTACTACGCCGAGCGATCAGGTAGCACCGTCATCGATTTCTCCAACACCTGAAGCAAATATACAACCTACTGGCCCCACATCTAATCCATTAGTTGATGGAATTAAGTTGTCCCCAGAAGCGCAAGTAATGCCTCAAGATACACCGATGCCACCAAAACCAGATCTACAAGAAATTAAGCCTGCAGATATAGAGCCAGCCCCGAGTGCTGGCAAATAAATGATAAAACTTATTTTTTGCTGCTTTTCTTAGACTCAGAAATAGCGCCAAACATGTTATGAAAGAAATCGACATTTTTACGATTCATTTCTTCAATTTGTCTAGTCCAATCATTAGGATCGATTGACACCATACCTTTCATGAAAGTCTGCATGTTGTTATAGTTGTTATTATATTGCTCAAGGGAGTGCGTTAGATAGTCTGTAAAAGATTTGTTGAGCGGATGATCACAAAACTTAATAATTTGTTTAATCAATTCTAAAGGTAATAGGTTATATCCTTTCATTTCATGATCTAATACTATTTGCGTAAGTGTAATTCTTGTGAGGTCATCGTTACTCTTAACATCTATAACCTTAAAATTATGATCACGCTTTACCATTTCAGATAAATCATCAATAGTGATATAACGACTAGTAGATGTGTCATACAATCTACGATTCGGATATTTTTTTATAATTACTTCATTCCCTTTTGACAAGCAGCTACCTTTAAATTAATAATGCCAATACATAAACTCTAACTAATTTCTTCATGTCAGACAAACAAAATAATATGGCGAGTGAAATGCTAAAGGCTTGGCAAGACCATCTGCAAAATACTCTGCAAGATCCTAAACTATCAGAATTAATGATTAATCAGTACAGCAAATTCCAAGATATTTTCAGAGGCAGCAACTCAAATGAAGAATCCAGCAAAAATTCCAACAGCCCAATACTTGATGATGTCAATGCTAAGCTCTCTAACATTACAGACCGCCTTGAAGCTATGGAAGCCAGACTCACCATTATTGAAAAATCTATTGCAGGAAATAGCTCTTCTAGGAAAAAATGAGCTTCACAAAATAAATGCTGCAGCTCAAAAATATCATTCTGCAACCATCGAAAACAAAAAAATATCTGGCACCCTAGTGTTCCAACAGAATTCTGCCAAGCTTTATAATATAACAACAGATGGCCACCCTACCCTAATTATCCCTTCGTTTATAAATAAACCACACATTCTAGATCTGAACGAGTCAAAAAGCTTTTATCGCACATTATCTGAAAACGGATTAAATCCATTCCTATTAGACTGGGGAACTCCATCTAAAATAGAGGAAGACTATAATCTTGAAGACTATATAAATGAAATTTTAATTCCATCTATAGAACATATAAGTCTAAAATATGGCAAATTATCTGTAATTGGTTACTGTATGGGAGGGTTTATAGCAACAGCAGCCGCTTGTTTAAGACCAGACCTAATCAGTAAATTAGTTACTATAGCAACTCCATGGGACTTCAAGTTTTTCAAAAAACCATCTACTAACTTAATTAGTTATTACACTGAAAATTTTGATAGGATACCAAAAGAAATAATCCAACAGTTATTTTATTTCGCATCACCTTATCACATAAATCGTAAGTTTATAAATTTCAATAATGAGAAAATTGAAGCGAAAGAATTTATAGAAATAGAAGATTGGGTAAACGATAGTGTAGATATGTCTAAAAAAGTCTTTCATGAATGTTTTGAGAAAATAGCAACCCAAAACTACCTAGCTAATAACATGTGGAAAATTAATAATACAATAATATCTCCTTCTAGACTTGATATTCCAATCATGTCTGCAATATTTAAAAAGGATTCTATAGTTCCTTTTCAATCTGCCATGTCATTTGTAAAAGAGTGTAAAAACGTCAATTTATTACAACTAGATTCTGGGCATATTAGCGCTATAATCAACCCAAAACATAATTTAGCTTATAATATAAGTAAATGGCTATCCAATGACTGAATTTAACATCATCGCTGACGCTTCTTCTGAATACAAACTATCCATAAAAACAAATTTAATCGCCCTTGACGGAGCTGCAGAGTTTTTAAGAACAAATAACATTGTTCCCTCAGTAATTATTGGTGATTTTGATAAAGTTACAAAATCAACTTTAGAATACTTTTCCTCTAAAGGCGTAAAAATCATCCAAGACTTAGACCAAAATTCCACAGATTTAGATAAGGGGATTGGGTATTGCATCTCAAATGGCGCTACTATTATAAATATCCATAATGCGTTAGGCGGACGGTTAGACCACACGCTATATAACACTCGCATTCTTAAAAAATATTACAACCCTAACCTAGTAATAAAAATTTTTAATACTACTGAAACAATGCAATATTTTGAAAACAGTACAATAGAAGTGACTGGCAACCTAAACAGCATGTTTTCCCTACTCTCTGCTCCGTCCGCCATCATCACTTCATCTGGCTTAGAATATGACATGCAGGATTATAGCTTGGAATTCGGAAAATCTGAAAGCTCTTCTAATTCACTGAAATATACAACTGCTATTATAACTATTAATGGTTACGCTTTCGCAATATATGACATCCAATCCCAAATAAAAAATCTCTATTACTAAAAACCCATCCCCGTTAACCAAAAATTAAGGAATGGTGGCGTAAGATTATGGGATGGTATGCGAGTTATATAAAAGGGATTTATGAAGCAAGAAGAATTTAAAAAGTTATTAGAAGGCAATAGAATTGGTGGAACAGAGGAAGCTCTAAAAGCCAATATTGATAATATTTCAAATCAATTTAATGAAGCCACAGAGGAAGATAGGGAAGGCTTTTTCGATTCATTGTTCCATAGCACCCGTTATGATGTCATGAAAGCGATTGTTGAACAGCGAATTGCGAATGAATTTGAGCTTTATAATATTGCTCTAAAGTGCAAAATTGACGATTTAAGAATTGGCGTGGACACTGAATCAATTCCAAACAAAGTACACAAGGCGGCTTTGGATGGATTGGATAAAGAAAGAATCCCTGAGTTTTATTCAAGCTTAGTTGATCAATTGTTGAGTGATAAAGAAAGCAAAATACTGCTTCCATCAACAGAAACCTTGCAAGCACTTTACGAAGGTCTGTTTGTTGGAGGTCATGAGCAAGCACTTGGAAAACTACATAACTTTTTAGGTTATTACAGGGGAACTGAAGAACAAAATAGCCAAGAATTAATTGCTGCAGTGAGAGCTAACGATCAGGAAAAAGCATTAAAACTAATCAGTCAAGGGCATTATATTTATGATTTTAGCAAATTTAATATTTCTAATAACAGCGATAGGAAGCTATTAGAATTCATTTTTCTAAATGCCTTACATCATCCTAATTACAATATATTAGCAAAAGATAAAGATAGAAGAACTCCGCTGCACTTGGCTGCAGAATATGGTCATACTGATGCTATAAACGCGATTCTGGAAGCACTAAAAGATAGCCCTGAGTTATTTAAACAAGTCCTCTCTACTGATATTTATGGCAGCACCCCGCTGCACTTGGCTGCAATATATAAGCGTACTGACGCTGTAAAAGCGATTCTGGAAGCACTAAAAGATAACCCAGAGTTACTTGAACAAGCCTTCACTCCTCATTTTCTAAGTGGAAACACTCCGCTACACACTGCCGTGTCCAAAGGCCATATAGAAATCGTCAAAGCGCTATTGCAAGCAGCTAAAGGTAATGATGAGTTGTTAAAAATCTTATGCGCACCTGCTTATCTTGGCAGAACCCCGCTACACTTGGCTGCAGAATATGGTCATACTGATGCTGTAAAAGCGATTCTGGAAGCACTAAAAGATAACCCTGCATTACTTAGACAAACTCTCGCTCCTAATAATAATGGCAAAACCCCACTTGATTTGGCAAATAATGCTGAAGCAAAAACAATAATCCAAGAAGCAATAGAGAGAGAGAGAGAGAGAGAGAGAGAGAGAGAGTCCGAGCTATGCAAGCCGCAAGCTCTTCAACAGGAACCATATCTTCTACTAGCGCTGCACTTGCAACGACTGCTACAATACCAGATTTATCTTCAGAAATATATACTAACACCACAAATACACAACAACTTAAACGCAGTAGAGATTCTCAGGATCTAAATCCAAACCCAAGCAAACACCACCGCAGGTAGTTCCTGTCATTACGAGGAACGAAGCAATCCAGTCTTGTTTTTTTATAGGCAAGAAAGGTTAGATTGCCACGCTCCGTTCGCAATGACGATGGTATTGTCACTGCGAACCACTATGTGAAGCAGTCCAGCGCTTGCTTGTCTTTTTAGTAATGGAAGTAAGCAGTGGATAACTTCGCATAAAGGCTCGTGATGACGTTAAATACCCGTCATTGCGAGTTCTTCATTAAGCAATTCAAAAAATACATACTTTTTTATAAAGACTTAGCTTTAATGTAGAAAAATTAGGCAGAAACTTCTTCGACTTCCTTAGGAGCGAATTGTGAATAAATAGAGGTTTCTTGTTGCTGATTCATTCTTTCAATCACCTCTGGAATTTCCAAAGCTTTTATGAACTCACGCAATTCTTGACGCGCAGCAATTACCGATGTACTCATTCGAATCTCACCAGAATTTTGTGCATCATGAAGTGTTAAGCCATGCAAGAATAATTCTTTAAATATCACCCTATCACCGAAACCTGGAGCCACTTTAAAACCAAACCTCTTAGCCAACTTAGCTATAGACAATTCCATATTCCTTTTATTTATAGCATCTAGAGTAGAAAGCCTATTTCTAACAATTATCCAGTTAATCTCTTTTTTAGTACGAGCAATTTTTTTCATTTTTTGCTCCCAAAGCATTGCACTATAAATACCAGGACGAATTGAATCTAAAGTATCAGCACTAACATTACCTATTAAATCCAAGTCAACAAAACTATCATTAATAGGCGTAATAACTGTATCAGCATATGAATGAGCCAATCTACTTAAATAAGCATCACTACCAGGTGTATCTATCACTATAAAGTCATTAACACTAAGCTTTTCAAGCATGGCAATAAAACTAGATTCTTCTTCTTTATCAGATTCTTTTTTATCATTATTATCACTTCTCGCTAACGAGTAGTGCTCAGGCATTGCCAATTGGATACTTTTCTTTGCAACAAATTGTTTACGATTATCTATATAGCGAGTAAGAGACTGCTGACGCGAATCAAGATCAAGTGTACCAACCTTAAAACCAAGCTTAAGCAAACTTATAATTAAATGCATTGCAGTGGTTGTTTTCCCCGAACCGCCCTTCTCATTCCCAATAACTATTACGTGCGACATTTTACGCTTTTAAAATTAAACTTAATTGAAAGTAACATACGACTTAAAAGAGTTCAAGTTACTTACTCAAACCAATGCCATTCATATAGTTTGTTATAAAATGATCCACAAGCACCGATGCAGATTCTACGCCTGTTCTATCGAGCTTTCCTTTAATTGAAAGAATACAAATACCATGTATTCCTGACCATAGGACTGTTATTATTTCTTTCACTTGTTCTTGGTGCTTCGGAGATAACAACGGGCGGATACTTTTTTCGACCGTACCCAACAGATTATTAACTTTTTCGTTATACCACTTCGGCACTTGATGACCTTCAGCAAAACGATATTCAAACAATGTACTCCAAATATTGAAGTTTTCTTTGCTAAAATCGATATAAGCCTGCGCTAACAACTTAACTTTATTTTCTTGAGATTCTGCAGACACTGCTTTATTTAAATGCTCTATAAGTTTATCTAAAGTCTTGCCATTCAGATTAACAAAAATATCATCTAAATTCTGAAAAACATTGTAAAGAGTGCCAACAGTATAACCTATTTGTGTAGCAATTTTCCTAGTGCTCAGCTTGGCATATCCTTCTTTCTCCAGAATATCATACCCCGCATCTACTATCATCTTAGATAATTCTTCAAAGCTGTGGTCACCACGACGTCCCATACATATATCTCTAATTAATTGAACAGTTATAACTTAGCATGTTATAAAAATGATTTCAATTAAGTAAATTGAATTAAGGCATAAAATTAACCAAATATTAAACACTATACTGCTATCATTCAATTGAGGTACTCTATATGGAGGAATTTATGGAAACCCACCGCGGATCTGAAAAACCGCAAAATAAAAGCATATTATCACCTAAACCTGAAGGAAAAAGAAATCAACTTAGTAAGGGTGGCAAGATAGGACCAAAAGCGATGAACATTAAATCTGATCACCATCATATATCTGGACAAGGACGAGGCCATTAAGACATTTTTAATTAAATAATAAATATCAGTAATAGATCTTGATCTGTCTGCAATTTGCAGTTATGTTCCCCCCCAACCAAGATAACTGACTGATTATTTTTATGACCAAAGGTACTAAACAACTCAAGATAAAGAGAACACAAGCTTTAGATGAAAAATCTCTACTTAAATATCTAGGAAGAAAAACATCTAAAAAAGAACAAAGCCCTCACAGATTGAAAAGACAATCTGCATTAGTTGGCGAGGCTTTTGTGGAGTTTTGGCTTAGAAATTCTCAACCTCAAATAGAGCCTCCTTCTTTAAGACAAAAAATAGAATCATTTAGCATTAATTTTGTAACGGGAGAAAAAAGCGTAACATATGCAAACGGCCAACAAGAGGTAACGTTTGTAAATCAGCGTTAGTTGTGGTAATATCGCGACCTGAGATATGAAGCAAATCAGATAAATGTCATTTTCTTTCAAATATAAAGAAACGAAATATAAGCGTGCTAGACTTGGGCAATTAGAAACCCCAAATGGCACTGTGCAGACTCCTGCATTTATTTTCTGCGCAACAAAAGCGGCAATTAAAGGTGTTACCACAGATCAAATGAAAGCTGAGGATACCCAGTTTATACTTTCGAATACGTATCATCTCATGCTTCAACCTGGATCTAAGATTGTACAGAAAGCGGGTGGATTGCATAAATTTATGAATTGGAAAGGCCCAATGCTTACCGACTCGGGCGGGTTTCAGATTTTCAGTCTAGGCCATGGATCGGTTAGTGCTGAAATTAAGGGTAATAGAAATTCTGCAAGACCTAAAACGATGCTAAAAATCACAGAAGAAGGCGCAAAGTTTAAGTCTTATTTAGATGGGAGCATACACATGCTCACTCCTGAAAAATCAATTCAAGTTCAGTATGAACTAGGTGCAGATTTGATTTTGATGTTCGACGAATGTACACCTTATAATGTCGATAAAAGATACACCGCAAGTTCAATGAGGCTTAGCCACCGCTGGGGGCAAAGATCGATTATCGAATTCAACAGACTGGGCGCTGGTGAAAAGCAAAGATTGTATGGAATTATTCAGGGTGGTGTTTACCAAGATCTGCGCGATGAATCTTGCGACTTTGTGAATAATAATGATTTCTTTGGCCATGCCATTGGTGGGTCACTCGGCGCATCAAAAGAACAGATGTATGAGGTTGTTGAATATACAAGTGAGAAACTTCGACGCGACCGCCCTATTCATTTACTTGGAATTGGTGGCGTTAAAGATGTGTTTGAAGGAGTACAAAATGGCATAGATACATTTGACTGCGTTCATCCTACAAGATTAGCTCGCCATGGTGGGGCATTAGTGAAGTCAATTAACAACCCTAAGCCAGAAAAAGATCACATCAATTTAAATAATTCAGAAAATCGTGAAAGCCAAGATCCAATTGAAAAAGATTGTAAATGTCATACATGTCAAAACTATACCCGTTCATATATTCATCACCTGCTAAAAGCCCAAGAACTTTTAGCGTTTACACTGATCTCAATTCATAATATTCACTTTATGAATAAGTTGATGAGTGATATAAGACACGCACTTGCAAATGAGAATTTTGAAGAAACAAGAAAAATATATTGCAATTAGGGGAAGTCACTATGTTGGAAAAAAGACTAAGTCTTATAGAAGAGCTTAATATTGCTGCGCGCAGTGTATATGCTAAAGAACAACTAACAAATTTTGTAACAAAATTTAGTGATCTTATACCCGAAATTGGTAATAGATTACAAAAACTAAATGGTTTTGCTGAATGCGAAACCTTATTAGCTCAGATAGATGAGCTATGTAACAAATTCGACAATGAGAATGATGGTAAAGAGGCAAGTCCAAGATTCAAAGAGTTAAGAGTAGAGCTTGAAACTACTACAAAAAACATTAAAGAATACGGGCTTAGTTTCACTAAAAACCTACCAATCAACGATATACGCTGTATTCTTGGCTACATGTCTTTGGGAGATAAATTTGAAAACCGCACTATGGAAGAACTATATGATTTCATGGCAGCGGTTCATGATTCTATCTATTTAGGAAGCAACCATACAGAAAGCAGCTTATCAAAAGATTTTAAAACCTCTGAGCTAGCTGGCTTGTTCTATAAAGCTTGTCACGCTTGGCCTGTGAAAGTCCTAGGAAAATTAAATGCAAAGGAAGTGATTTATAGAGGTGCGCAAGTAATTACACAGCAAGGTAATTTGGCTAGAAGCTCTTTGCAAATTCTGAAAGATAGTATCACCTATTTCCCTGCAGAAAAACAGGATATGGTTACTAGACTATTAGATGGCATTAGTGGTCAACTAGAAGGACTTATAGTTTTAGACCCCGAACTGCTTAAAATACAAGATATTGTTGATCCAGTAGAAATTGAAAGATTAAGGTCATCATTTGTAAAAACCAACCCTAACCTTAAAGCTGTCTTGAGCGGGTTAATGGCAACAACGCTTAGTGTTATTGCTACAATTGATGATGCAAAACAAAAGGAAAGCTTAACAGAATTAGTTCAAAATTTGAATGGACAAATTGGTAGAGTTGTTGAGGCAAGAGTCCTGCTTGGACAAGGACTGGATGTGGTTGAAGCAGCTGGATTGAGCCCACTCCAAGCTGCACAAATGATGAAATACATTGTTAATATATTCAATGAAGCTCAAGAGAGGTATGCAGCTGTGCTGACAAGTCTAGCTACTCACTGTCTTAGATCATTTATAAACAATGATCCCAAAACAGATTTAGCTGCCAGAAGCTTGCTTATAAGAACTTTAGAATCTGTAATGTTAAGGGAAGATACTCCTGGAAGTATACAAAAATTCTTAGCACAAGTTTTAGAGAATATAAACTTGTATAGCACACAACACAAAGCTTCAATTCTGATAGGAATGGCAGATTTAAAGATGGGTGGCAATGAAAAAACTCAACAAGAAATTATAGATTTGCGTGATAAAATTTTAGAAAAAGTATGTTCTGATCTAAATAAAGCGGCTGAAAACCCTAGCTTCAATACACCGAGAGTACTAAGGAGAAGTCTAGTTGAGTTGCCTAATGAAGTTGCTGTAAAATTATCTAAAGCTTTCTGGTCTAAAGTTGGCAGCTTTGCTTCAAAACATCCAGAGCTGGTGAAAGAAATAGGGAGTATATCGCAATTAAGAAAATCGGTAGACATGTTTGTAACAACATTTAGCAACCCTAAAACTATGCTGCCAGCACTAGCAGAGATTGGTGAATTCTTTGCTCAAATCGATAATTTTCATGATAAGGCTAATTCAGCAGCAAAAAAGAAGTGGCGCAGCTATTAAAAGAAAAGGTACTGCCTACTCTTTTAAAAAGAGAAAAAGACATAGAAAATAATTGGGATTTAGCTGAAGTTGTAGCCTTATTACAGTACATGAATGCTTATAATATCAATGTTGACAAACCTCTTGAGAATTTTTTAGTTAAATTACTTAAGTCAAAATTAAATGATGAATCAGATAATAACTTCAGCAACATTGTAAAAGTATGGAATAAGATCCCAGAAAAATATGCAAAATTCAGTGATCCAGTCTTCAAGGAATTCTCAGAAAAAGCATTTAACACCAGATGCACGGACTACAATTCATCGATTGATTTTTTTGTCGAGATAAGCAATTTACTTGCAGCAGCCAGAATAGATGATGTAATTAAAAAAGAAAAAAAGCCACTCTCAGCTATAACTAACTCGCATAAAATAACTAAACTTAGTGAGAAAACTCAAAATTATTTAAAAACTAAAATTCGCGAAACACATGGCAAAGTAAATATATTTTATACATCAGGAGACAATGAACTAGAGCCGCACTTAGTAGAGTCTTTTAAAATGGCGATTGTTCAATCTCAATACCAATGCTGGGGACAATCATTTCCTCAAGATTTACTAAAACATGTAGGGATTAGTTCCTTTGGAAAATGGAACGGCCTCCCTGTTTTATGGGCTCAAGTTGATATAGGATATTTACTGAGAATCGGGCAAAAAGTTGGGGCTAATTATGTGCGTGACCTTGTAGCGCACGCTAACTCGGGCTTATCGAATGGCCAATCTTATAGCCAAGAAGGGATGAAATTCTCTGTAACTTTCGATGTTGACCATACTTTGCGTGTGATGGCAGCTACTAACGACGGTAAGAAGGTCGTTTCTAATTTAGCAATGTAAATAATCAGTTGACCTTATTTTCCATAGGTTTAATCTTGTTATAAGATAACGTTTTCTAAGATAATAAGTGCTGGATAAAAATTCACTTCCTAACATTGATAGAGTGGCGCTTCAAAACCCGCCGCTTTCTGACTTCATACCAATAGCTGGACACTATGATTTCAATTCATTATTGAGTAAAAATGGAGACCTAATTCAGATAATAGAAGTTGTAGGCTTTGAAGATAAAACTTTAGATAAACAGGAAGAAATAGAGCTTCGCAGCGTAGTAAGAGAAGCATTAAGGAATTGTATACCAGATTACTCTTTTGCTGTTTACCTTCACACTATCAGAAGTAGGAAAGATTTAATGCCAAAAGGCCACCTACCTTTTGGTTTTGCAAAAGACCTGAATGATAAATGGCGCAGAAAAAATAATTGGGACAAACAATTAACTAATACTCTATACATAACCATTGTAAAACAAGGAACAACCCATAATTTATTTGATATAAAGAGGTTGTTTGAATCTTTATTATACCCACTTTACAAAAGCAATAACCTTTCATATTTGGAGAAATCAAACTCTCAGCTAACTGGGGTTGTTGATAATATGGTGCTATTATTAAAAAGATTTGGCGCTAGAAGATTGACTTTAACAAAAACAAATAAAGGCTATCTATCCGAACAATTATTTTTCTATCATCACTTAATTCATTTAAACCAAAGAAGAACTCCTCTCCCTGTAAAAGACCTATCAGAATATCTAGCCAACGTTAAAACAAATTTTTACTTTAATTCAGTGGAAGTAATTGGCCAATCAGAAAGACAATATGGGGCTATTTTTGCGATCAAAGATCAAGTCCAAATCCCTGATGATTTATTAGATACTCTACTGCAATCTGGTACACAATTTATTATTTCCCAAGCAATTTGTTTTGTTCCCTATCAAGAAGTGAACTTTCAATACAGGGAGATGAACGATTACTATCAAATAAATAAAGCTGACGCACTTGCAGCATTATCTGGTATTAAAGAAATGGCAGAAAGCCACTCTACAAAACCAGCTGATTTCTGCAAACAACAAACCACCATCTTAATTCATAGCGATGATCCTAGGTTTTTTGAATCAAAAACTCTTAATGCCGTAAGAACATTCCAAGAAATAGGATTGGTCGCAATCAGAGAAGATTTTAACCTACCAAGAGCGTTTTGGGCGCAACTACCAGGTAATTTTAAATACTTATCTAGGCTATCTTACCTTTCAAATAATTACACAGGAATTTATACTAATATACATTCCAAAACATCTGGTAGTTACAGAGGAAGCAAATGGGGCTTACCTATTTCTTTATTAAGAAAACACGATGGATCGCCATATTACTTTAACTTCCATAATCGTAATGGAAACGGGAATACCATAATTGTCGGCCCTAAAAATTGCGGCAAGACCACATTTATGAGGTTCTTCTTGACCCAAGCAACACGTTTAAATCCAAGAATTATATACATAGATGTTGAGGGTAAATCACAGGTTTATACGGAATCAATAGGCGGCAAATACCATTATATATCCAAAAATGAGGACGCTCCATTTAAAGTTAATCCTTTTGACTTTGATAATTTTGCTAATAATGAGGTGTATTTTAAAGACTGGCTAATTAGAGCCATATATTCAAAAGGCGAATCATCGCAAACAGTTCAAGAGCTATTTTTAGCAATAGCAAAAAAGCTTTTAGAAGAATCAGTTGAAAATCGCCTTGAGTTACTTAAAAAGATTATAGCAGATTCAAATGATTCTAATATTATATCTGGCTTTAATGAATTTTTAGGATCGGAGATATTCAATAGATTATATACAACGAACAAAGATGAGTTGAAGTTTTTTGATAGCGAAAACGTTATAGGAATCAATATATCATCTCTTGAAGAAAACATGGATATTTTTGATTCATATTTAGGTATTCTACTTCATAAAATTGGAAAATGTCTTGATGGTAAGCCTACTATAATCGGAATGAATAGAGCTTTTATGATCTACGATATACACTCTTATTCACATCAATTTGGTGATTGGTTATCGAGAGTGAACAAAGCCAATGCTATAGCTTTATTATCTACAGAAAAACCATCTGATAAATCTGATTTCAAAGACTTCTACCAACATATGCCTAATTATGGCATGCAAATATTTCTTTCTGATAAATTTGCAGACAAATATTTCAAAAAATCTTTTGATTTAACAGATAGCGAGCTTCATACCATCAAAAGTTATTCGAAAGATAGAAGAATGCTACTATTAAAACAAGACGGTCAGTCTCTTCTATTATCATTACCACTAGACGATTTAAAAGATGAACTAAATATATTGGTATCATGATGTTTAATAGAATCTTAGTATTTTTTTTCTTAATATTCGGTTCAATAAACTTAGCTACGGCCTCTGATCCATATGATTTAGAGGATAAAGGAATGGGAGCGTGCGAATTACCAGACGGTAAAAATACTAATAATTGCACAAGTAAACTAACTGTTTCCGATGGATCAGAATGCCTATGGGCACTAGCAGGGCTACCTAACGGATCTATTTTTCCAAAGTATCCAAATGCCCAATCTCAGGGAGCTTACGGATTTTTAATCTATAGCGACTTTGCAAATGTTTGGAATTATCACTATTATGACAATGATGGTAGTAAAGGCGAATGTCGCAGTAGACACCCGAGCGTAAATGAGAGAGTCTATTTAGTAAGAAATGGAAACGACCCAGAAACCACGACTTTCACTGTCGCTAGAGATTACTGTACTGCAAGAAGATGGTGGGGAACAAGCGTTGGAAGCTGGCATTGTGATTGGTGGTGGCATGAAGATAATGATGGGGAAGAGTACCCTGGAGACCCTTGGTGGGGTGATCATTATAGTGCAACATTCAATCTAGATGATTTAGATGGTGATTTTAAAACTTTATACGGTGGCGCTTTTGGTGGACCAGGAATCCAAGTAGCAATCAAAAGAGTAAAGAAATATCAACCATTCCCTCATAATGAAAACAGTAAGAATCCTGGCCCAAGAGACAAAGCATGTGCTTATATTGTTGTTGGAGGAAAAGATACTTTCTTATTATGGAGTGCCCAACATGCTTTAATCGGCTGCGTTGATCTACCGGGATTACCTGGGCCAGACGTATTTAACACCGCTATATTAACCAACATAGTGCCAAAAGTTGATACCACCATATGTTTAGATAGAAATGCTATCAGCGAAAAATGTAACACATCTAAAACCGATCTTTTGACAAGAGGTAGTACTTTTGACAAACCGCTTGCAGTGTTAACAAATGGAGATAAAAACGATCTCAAAGAAGTAGATCTTAGGTATCAATTCTACGAAGACGACTATGATGACAACATTAAAACTTGTGGAAGTATTGATATAGAAGGCTATTCGGGTAAAAAATATTGCGCTCAAGTACCACTAAATCAGCCAGGGAAAGTTTGTATATGCGAACAAGGTAAAAAAACGGGTGGAGATGCTCAAAATCCTTATAATTTCTGCGGTGACAACCCTACAATAGGTTGTTTGCCTCGCCCATCTCTTCAGCAATCAAAACTTACTATTGTTGCAACGCCAGTAATTTACGTTGAAGATCCAGTCGGTAACCAATTTAATGCAGCTCTACCAAATTTTGTTGAAACTGATTTATATGGCTCTCCTCTATATATAGACTCAAAAGGCAATCCAGCATGTCTAGATCCAAGCGACGGCAAATATCATGTTTGCACTAAAAATGGCATTATAGAGAAAAAATTAGCTATAGAGCCTATGAAATTTAAGCGGAGATTAGCAATACCAAAAGAAGATGATCAATCTGGATATCTAAGAGAATATCATCCAGACTACACTCTAAAGCCATATGAAGGCGCATATAAAAAAGGTGAATCAACCTGCTTTGACGATGATGGAGATAAAAAAGGTAAAAGAGATACTGGTGATAATGACGTTTATTATGGCTCTGATGGCAAATTCTACATATTAGATTCTAATGGTAAAATTACCAATAACAAAGCCAAGGGTGATGTATATTGTACATTCAAAAAAAATCCAAATGATCCTGAAGATAAATGGGAGCTTTTATCAACAAAAGATACTCCTACAACTTTTATATCAACTGATACGGGATCTAAAGACTTGGTGTCACCAGTCCCGACTGGATATAAGCGAGATTCTGCTACATTTTACGGGTTATCAATGCAATCTTTAATCCCAGATCTTTCTAATGGAGCTATTCAGTTCGACAAGTACGCCACAATGTTTGATTTTCCTTATCCTGAGGAATATAAAACATTAACAGTGCCCAAATTAGACTATAACATGTGCGTACCTATTACACTCATCGACAAAACAGAGCAATGCACAAAAACTGGTACATTTCATTTCTTACCTATGCAAGATAGAGATAGAGATTTCTGCAAATATACAAAATTTGAGGATGCAAATAATTCAGATCGCTGTGGTAAATTAGTTCCAACAAGAGGAATAAATTCTGCAGACGCAATGAAGCTTTATTGTGTTGGCATAGCAAAAGATTATGATCCTGCAAAAGATGAAATATGCATAAATGCTTCTGCTGGCCAGTGGTCTAACTTTAGAGATGATACCAAGTTCGACAATAACTGCCAACCTCCACAAAGATCTGTTTTCTGCAAAACACTCCAAACAGTTTTTACAATGGCACCCGCTGTTACTGAGATCAGTGCAGAATCTGGATATACTACCTGGCCTACGGGACCAGCTGGTAAGGTGCAAATAGGTACGTGTTCTGAAAAAGATGGCTTTGAGATGCGAAGGGAATATATTATAAATACTCAGTCATACTATTCAAAACAAGATATCTGCGACATTGGCAAAAAAAGTGGTGGTTCATGTGATGGTTATTACTCAGAATTTATAAAATTAGTAGATAGAGCAAATAGCGATCTTAAACTTGAAACTTTGAATACATGGAAAAAAGACAACAGAAACTTATCTAAAAATGAGATTAAAAGCTTCTTTGGTCAATCATCATTAAAATCATTTGTTGGAAATACATTGGATTCCGATGATATGCTTTTCAATTCATATACTCAGCTAAACCCAACACGAATAGTAGATCCATACAATGGAACTTCTATAACAAACGCATGCGTAGCCAAGTAGTGTTCTTTTTAAGATAAGAAAGCTGCAAAATCAGATCTTATAAGAGAGTAGATTAAAACGTCTGTTGGCTGCTCTCTTATTATCCTATAGCTTCTCAACACACCTTCTTTCTTAAAGCCAACTTTTTCTAAAATTTTCTGTGAAGGTATATTTCCAAGCATCGTTCTGGCCTCTATTCTTTGTAACCCCATATCTTTAAAACCAAAGATTAGTGCATTATTTAGAGCTTTAGTCATAATACCTTTTCGCCAATGTTCTCTTACTAAATCATAACTAATTTCAGCTCTTTGGTTATGAATATTCCAACTGTTATAACCAATAGTCCCTATAAATTTATCGTTTGCTTTATCAGCAATAGCCCAAAACACACTTTGTTTTCTATAAAATAAACCACCCCAAAATTTAATTTCTTGCTCCGCCTGCTCTACAGATGTTGGAATGTCTTCATCGGACAGATACTGAACCACTTCTGGGTCAGACATCATTGCAAAATACTCTTCTTTATCAGATAGCATAAGATCCCTGAGTCTAATACCACCTAAATCCAGTACTGGGAACCTACTAAAAAACTTATACACATTAACGGCCACGAAACCCTCTGAATAAACTATTTATTTCTTTCTTATTAGCATAATTTATTATGCTTTACCATCAATAGATGCCGCCCTTTAATCAAACAACCTGCCTTGGAATACAGATCCCCCACTTTTTTGCTCTGTATATACAATAGCTTGGCCATCAGAAAACTCTATTTCTAACTTCTTGTTAGGGATAACTTGATTAACACTTGTGAGTATCTTACTACCCTCTTTCACAATGGCAAAGCCACGTTCTAATACTTTTTTATAGTGAAAGCTCTCGAGCAACTTCCCTAAAGTACCTATACGGCTATCGTGAGCATTGATATTAATCTCTATTAATTTTTTGATCATAATACTGGTATTGCTAAGGGTTTCTCCAATCGACTGAAGACTATTAGCAAATTGTAAAAGCACAGTTGAACACTTCTGCAACCGCATCTCATTCATTTTTAGTATATTTGGCAACGAAGTGTTAAGCCTTATACCATGCTGATTTATTGTATAGATCAAATCAACTTTTACTGGCACAGCCATTTCTGCAGCTGCAGTTGGAGTTGGCGCTCTTCTATCGGAGACATAATCAATTAATGTTGTGTCCGTCTCATGACCAACAGCGGATATAATTGGTATTTGTGAGTCAGCAACCGCACGTATCACTATCTCTTCATTAAATGGCATTAGATCTTCAATAGACCCACCACCTCTTGCCACAATTAGCACATCAGGTTTTGCAATGTAATCAGGCAAATTATGAAAACCATATATTGCATCTGCAACTTGCTTAGCAGCTTCCTGACCTTGCACCAAAACCCCCCAGATTAGAACATGAACTGGATATCTATCTTGTATGCGATGTAAAATATCTTTTATAACTGCACCAGTCGGCGATGTGATGACGCCAATTGTCTTAGGTAGAAATGGTATTGCCTTCTTTCGAGATTCGTCAAACAAACCTTCTGCCGCTAATTTTTGCTTTCGCTTTTCTAGCAACGCTAAAAGCGCACCAATACCAGCAACTTCCATTTTACTTACTGTAAGTTGGTAATTCGATCTAGCTGCATAAGTAGTTATTTTTCCAGAACATACAACCTCTAAGCCATCTTCTGGTTTAAATGGCAAAGAAATAGCTGTTCCCTTCCAACACACAGAATTTAAAACCGCTTTATCATCTTTTAGATTGAAATACACATGACCATTAGTATGAACTTTTAGTCCAGATATTTCTCCTCTTATCCTAACATATGAAAAAGTCTCTTCTAGCGTAGTCTTTAATATTTCAGAAATCTCCGATACTGAGAATTCGGATACAGCAGGTGTTGATTGGAATAAAGGAAGATCAGTCATGAAATATTATTCTTGTGCTTCCACTCTAGCCTTCTTATAGGCTATAATACCCACTGACTCTCTACCATCGAGTCTAATTTCATTAAAAAACTTAGATGAATTATTCATATAAAAATCACTATCAATCTCAAACCCAGCCTCTTTAAAACGAGCAACAGCTATATCTAAATCCATTAGATTATTAGATATTTTCTTTCCTTTAATCTTAAACAACCCAGGATATCTTTCTTGCCCAGACTTCCTCATTTCATATTCTGGTATAAAGCTTTCCCAAGTCTTTGAGTACGGAGAATCAATTACTGCATATACTTTTCCACCGTCTTTTAAGAGGTCATACATAATTTTCAATCCAGCATCCACCTCTTTGTCGCTCAAAAAATGTAATACTCTTTGCGCTAAAATTGCATCTAATGAGTTTGGCTTTATGTTGAAATTGCTAGGGAATTTTCCTGGGGACAATATTACTTGTTCAGAATATTTAACAGGAACACTAGCTTTAAATATATCTAGATGTCTTTTATCAATATCATTTACATAAACCATTGCATCTTTTTCTAATGCTTTTTGACTCACAAACCCAAACCCTGCACCTATCTCAAGCACTCTTGATTGTGGAGTTAAGTCATCTATAAATTTCGAACTAACCTCATCCAAGCCATTTATAATCCAACCCATTTTATTAAGCGTTGCAAACCTACCATCATCAACAGATGCTTCGACAGATGTGTTTGTTGGATTTTGAACAGGTTGGGTACGCAAATCAGAAATACATCCCGACAATAATACTGCACAGAATGTAGAGATTAAAAATTTATTTTTCATTTTAAACCTTATGGATGATTAGCTACTTTTATAGGGAATTTTTTCTCTTTATACAAGCCTTCAATATTTATTAAGTCTCCAGAAAAAGCCCTTACTACAACCCCCGCCTCCACTAGTAACTCATTCGATATTGTAATGCTTTTTTCCCAATTCTTCATTTCTTTCGGGTCATTACCAGGGAAACCTTCATGATATACAACTTCTTTAATTCCAGATTGTATAATTGCTTTTGTGCATCGAGCACAAGGGATCCATTGGCAATATAATACACAACCTTTGGCAGAAACCCCATTCATAGCGCAGTGTAATATTGCGTTTTCTTCAGCATGATTTACTGCTTCGTATTTGTATTCCTTATCATTATATCGGTACTCTCTATCCGCTATTCCTCTAGGCAATCCATTATAACCTGTAGCTCTAATTTCTTTATCTGGACCCACTATAACCGCACCTACTCTAGTCGATGGATCCTTGCTTTTCATCGACACCAAATAAGCCATGGTCATGAAGTACTGATCCCAGCTATAACTATGCAACATAATTCCTCATAATATAATTATGGGAATCATGATAGCATAACGATGATAAAAATAACAACTACTTGCAGAAACAATTAACGTTTATCAAGCAATAAATTTGAGTTTTGCTAGATCGATTTTATCTAACTCACCTTTAAAAACTGTGTGAGCCATGCCAGATATCAGAACCCTATTATTTAGATCCTGACATTTTAGGGCGCCACCACGCTTTGATGCTTGATAAGCTGTCATCTTTTTCTTACCAAGTTTATTACTCCAATATGGAATCAATATACAGTGAGCTGAGGCACAGACTGGATCTTCGTTTATACCTACGCTTGGGGCAAAATACCGAGATAAAAAGTCATATTCATCTTCACCTTTAGCTGTTGCAATCAGCGCTCTACATTTGATTTTTTTTAAAGCTTCAAGATCAGGCTTTAAATCGTACAATTCTTTCTCTGATGAAAACTCCATAAATAACCTATCGTTACTTGCACCAAAGAATTTTGGTCTTACATCCACAACAAGCTGAACATCTTTAGAAAATATTCGTGCCTCTACATCTCTATAAGCAGGAAAGTTAAGAGAATACCAATTGCTCAACTTATTAGTAAACAGCGCCCCTATTTTGCTGTTAAATTTTATATCAGCTCCTTCCTCTATAATCTTCTCTTCAAACAAAATATGTGTTGTAGCAATGGTTGCATGGCCACAAATAGAAGCTTCCGAGTGAGGGGTAAACCATCTTATATCGAACTCTCTATCCCCTACTCTTTTAACAAATGCAGAATTTGAAAAAGCCAACTTAGTAGCTATATCCTGCATTACAGAATCATCTGGAAACTGCTCGTAAAAGACCACACCTGCTGGATTACCTTTAAATGGCTCATTTGCGAAGGCATCGACAACCCAGACCTTACCAAACATGATTAGATACTCATTATTTCTTTTTCTTTATCTTGCACTGCTTGATCAACTTTTTTAGTAAAATCATCTGTTACTTTTTGCACTTCTTCTGAACGATTACGGCTTTCGTCTTCAGAAATCTGCTTATCTTTCTCTAATTTCTTAAATCCATCCATTCCATCTCTACGGATATTTCTAACAGAAATTTTTGCATTCTCACCATATTCATGAGCTTTTTTCGAAAGCTCTTTTCGGCGCTCTTGCGATAGCTGTGGAATTGGAATTCTAATTAGATTTCCTTCTGGCATAGGGTTTAATCCTAAACCAGACTCATTAATTGCTTTAACTACGCTTTGTGTCATACCCGAATCCCAGACTTGAACTGTAAGAAGCTGCGCTTCAGGAGCGTTGATTGTACCAACTTGAGTAATTGGCATAAAACTACCATAAGCCTCAACTTTAATAGGGTCTAGCAACGCAGTTGACGCCCTGCCAGTTCTAAGCCCATTAAGAGAGTGTTTTAAAGATGCAATTGCACCTTCCATTCTTTTTTTCAAGTCTACAATAATTGGATGATCCATATAATACCTATTCTACAACTGTACAATTTCCTTTACCCTGCACTACTTTTGATAACTCACCTTTAGAGTGAATATCAAAAACAAGTATTGGAACTCTGTTATCTCTTGCCAAACCTATAGCAGCAGAATCCATAACCTGCAAGTTCTTAGTTAGAACATCTTTATAATCAATTTTATCAAACTTTATAGCGTCTGGATTTTTCCTAGGGTCTTCAGAATAAATTCCATCTACCTGAGTCCCTTTTAATATAGCATCACACCCCATTTCTAGAGCTCTTAAAGTTGAACTAGTATCTGTTGTAACATAAGGATATCCAGTACCCGCAGCGAATATAACTATTCTTCCTTTTTCCATATGGCGAATTGCTCTACGTCTAATATATGGCTCACATACAGCTGTCATAGCAATTGCGGATTGCACTCTTGTACTAACACCCATTTTTTCCAACACGCTTTGAAGTGCCAGCGCATTCATTACAGTCGCCATCATTCCAATATAATCTGCAGAAACTCTTTCTATTCCAATTTTCGTTAATGTGGCACCGCGGCAAATGTTGCCACCGCCGACCACTATACAAACTTCCACACCTATATCTTTAGCAGCTTTAATGTCCTGACATAAACTTTCAATAGCATCATGCTCATAGCCAAATTGGTTATCTCCCATCAAGATTTCTCCTGATAGCTTTAATAGAATTCTTTTATACTTTAAATTTCCCATAAATTTCCCATAAAAAAAGGAGGCCTAAGCCTCCTTTAAATTTTTATTTATTAAGCACCAGCTGCTGCAGCCGCTACTTCCTGAGCAAAATCGACTTCTTTCTTTTCGATTCCCTCACCAATATTAAATCTCACAAAACCTGCAATTTTAATACTAGCACCAATTTGCTTACCTGCATCTTCAACAACTTGTGAAATTCTTGTTTTGCCATCCATAACAAATAGCTGCTCAGTAAGAACAACTTGCTCATAGAATTTAACAAGACGTCCTTCAACCATTTTTTCAATAACGGCTTCTGGTTTACCAGAACCTTTAGCTTGATCAACAATGAAAGCTCTCTCTTTTGCAACCAGAGATTGATCTAGATCAGCAACATTTAAAGACTCAGGTTTTGTAGCTGCAATATGCATTGCAAGCTGCTTACCTAATTGTGTAAGTTTGTCTTCCGAAGCATCTGATTCAAGAGCAACTAAAACACCAATTTTACCAAGTCCGTTTGTAATGGCGTTATGAACGTAACTAATTACAGCACCTTTAGACACTGATAATTTTTCAGCTCTTCTTAAAGTGATATTCTCACCAATCACTGCAATATTCTCGGCAACTGCAACTGTATTCGCAGCTTTAAAGCTCTCAAAATCACCATTTGTAGAAATGAAGCCATTCACCAAGTTTTGTGCTAATGCTTGGAATTTATCGTTTTTAGCAACGAAATCTGTTTCAGAGTTAAGCTCAAGAACCGCACCAGTATTACCTTTTGTAAGCACTGCTACCAACCCTTCTGCCGTTACTCTTCCAGCTTTCTTAGCTGTAGCTGCTAGTCCTTTTTTTCTAAGAAAATCAACTGCTGCTTCAAAATCCCCATTAGTTTCAACTAAGGCTTTTTTGCAATCCATCATCCCCGCGCCTGTTTTTTCGCGTAAGTCTGCAACTGCTTTTGCACTAATAACTGTCATAATATGATACCTTCCAAATTATTCAGATTTCCCAGCTTTTGCTGCTGGTTTTTTCTTTTTTGTAATTACTTTTGCAACTTTCTTTTTACTATCTTCAGCAGATTCAGGCATTTCTGAATTGGCAATGTCAGCTTCTGACATATCTACTGGCTTAATATCTAAACCAGAAGCAACTAGACCTGCTTGCATTCCAGAGAGAATTGCTTCAGCAGCTAAGCTTGTGTAAAGCTCAATTGCTTTTCTCGCATCATCGTTTCCTGGAATCACATAATCAATACCATCTGGAGAAGAGTTTGTATCAACAACCGCTATTACTGGAATACCAAGTTTTCTAGCTTCTTGCACCGCTAAATCTTCTTGTTTTCTATCAATAATAAATACGATATCTGGCTTACCACCCATATTTCTAATACCGCCGAGCACGTTATCTAACTTAATACGTTTACGGTCAATTTCTAGTAGCTCTTTCTTATTCAACCCTGAATTTTCATCAGCAAGGATTTTCTCATATTCTTGTAATGTTTTTATTGATGCAGAAACTGTTGACCAGTTTGTTAACATCCCACCTAACCATCTATGATTTACAAAGTATTGTCCGCAACGAGTAGCTTGTTCAGCGATAATTTCATTAGCTGTTTTTTTTGTTCCAACAAAAAGGATTCTTCCATTCTTTGATGCAACATCTTTTAGTACATCTAATGCCGCCTTTAGCATTGGAGCTGTTTTTTGAAGGTCAACGATATGTACACCATTCCTTGTACCATATACATATTTTTCCATTTTGGGATTCCAGAAATTTTTTCTGTGACCGTAGTGAACGCCTGCTTCTAGCAATTGGCGTATAGTAAATTGAGCAGTATTTGCCATTTTTATTCCTTATATATTTTTGGTTAAACCTCTGCAGAGCAGACATTGCACACGCGGTACAACACCAAAATAAGCTCTGCATGCGTATTTGTGGGGATAAGTTACTATAAAATCAGCCTACTTTCAAGACCTTTTAAGTAAATTCTTAAGGCTAAACTTTCCAGTCATTACGGACTCGATTTTTTGGATGATTTTAAGCTGGTAATGACCACTTAACAATTTCACACCAATTATAAAAAAGATTAACGCATTTAAATACATCAATGGTATAAGATGATATGACTTCATAGCCAAATTATTGAAAAACAAAGAAAATATAACGCAAAATGAAGACGTAGTCGCAACAAATAAATTTTTAAAAACACCTGACCTTCTTGAATAATAGCCAGACAACATAAGCCCAAGCGAAAGCAAAGTTAGTATCAAAGAATATACTGGCCAAACTAGTCTTTGATTAGCTTGCACATGAAATTCATGCCTTATTTTTTCATCCGCATCCTTAGCTTTAAAAAGTTGATGCACGTACATTTCGTTTGCGTCGTAACTGCGAATCATCGAAACATCGGTAAATAAAGACAAATTAAACCTATAACTGTCAAAGAAAACCAAAGATACATTTCCCGTCGCCTTATTTTCTTCTTGTCTTGAGCCATTTAACATAACAAACTCTGGACCAATTTTGGTTCTAGCTACCGAACCTGAATCAGCCATAATAGTCGAAGGTTTCAAAGGATCTCTACTATCATAGATAAATATCCCTTTAAAATTAGTATCGTCTTCTTTTTTGTTTATATACACAGTTAAATTATTGATCTGTGTATTAAAAACCCCTTCCTCTAGAAACAACGAGAGATATTTGTTTTTAAACATCTCCTGCATATCCTTAAATTCTCTATAACTTTTAGGCATTAAGTACAAAGAAACAGCATAATTAAAAAACGTCACCAATAACGCATAAATAACTATCGGCTTTGCTATTTGAAAATTACTTAGACCAGCCCCTCTAAAAACCACTAATTCTCTATCATAAGAAAGCTTACTAATTAGTGATATAGAGGCAATTAAAATAGCAATCGGTATAATAATATACGATAACGGGCTTATTAACATTATCGTAATTTTAAAAAAGCTAAGTAGGTCTATTCCTTTATTAGTTATCAGATCTACCAATCTCAACGACTGAGTCAACCACACCATAGCAATCAGCACTAATAAAACTGAAAAAAAATATGAGTTGATCTGCCCAATAATATATCTGGTATATGTTTTAACTAACACTGATTTACCAAATAACTATTAATCTTGTCTGAATAATACGTGCTTCAATTCTTCAAAATTCTCTAGAACTTTACCAGTTCCAAGCGCCACACATGAAAGAGGTTCTTCTGCAACGAATACTGGAAGACCTGTGGCATCTGAAAGAACTTTATCTAAGTTCTTTAATAATGCGCCACCACCAGTCATCACAATACCTCTATCCACTATATCTGAAGATAACTCTGGTGGAGCTGATTCAAGTACATTTCTAACCGCAGCCACTATTGCATTAATTGGATCATTCAAGCTTTCTGCAACCTGTGCCTCGCTAAATGACATCTCCTTAGGAACTCCATTTACAAGGTCACGTCCTTTAATTTCCATAGTTCTAGGACGATTGTCTGGGGCACATGCCGCACCAATCTCTTTCTTAATTGTTTCAGCAGTAGACTCACCAATCAATAAATTATGATGCTTTCTAATATAGTGAATAATCGCTTCATCCATACTATCACCACCTACTCTAACAGAGCGAGCATAAACTATACCTCCAAGTGATAACACTGCTACTTCTGTTGTACCACCACCTATATCAACAATCATAGAACCTGTTGGCTCGGTCACTGGAAGGTTAGCGCCAATAGCGGCAGCCATTGGTTCTTCAATCAAATATACTTCTCTCGCACCAGCACTTTCAACTGCATCCTGAATAGCTCTTCTTTCAACTGGGGTAGATCCAGAAGGTACACATACAATAACTAATGGTCTAGCAAAGAAAGTACGTTTATTATGCACTGTATGAATGAAATACTTTATCATTTCTTCAGCGCCTCTAAAGTCTGCAATTACACCATCTTTAAGAGGTCTGATAGCTTGAATTTCTGCTGGAGTACGACCCAACATCATTTTTGCTTGATTTCCGAAAGCATAAGGAACCATTGTTCCTTTATCATTTAATAACGCAACAACTGATGGTTCATTAAGAACAATACCTTTGCCTGAAACATAAACTAAAGTATTTGCAGTACCCAAATCTATAGCCATGTCGGATGAAAACATCCCAAGAACTTTTGCTAGCATATTAAAACCTGAAATTTAAATTCTCTTCCAAATTAAGATATATTTAACTTATTTGCAAGTGGTAGATATTATTAAATACTTATACTAGCTATATCTTATTTATTGCGGGTTGGGTAGTACATCATAGAAATTAATTTCTATTTACAAATTAAAGAGGCATTTCTAATTTGACTTAACATCTATTGATTTCTAGGCAATTTCTATTTGAGATCTGTTTGCATTAACTTGTCTTCTGAAATCATTTAAAACATTATTTTGTGGGCCGTATATCAATTTGAACCACATAGGGCTTTGTACTGAATTTAGCTCAAAATCTTGATCTTTTGCCATTTCTTTCGCACAATTAGCCAATTTATCTTTCAACATACGCTCTAAAATGTATGACATACAAATTGAACAAGCGCTCATTGAAGTAGAAAATAAAACATTAGGTACTGTTAGATTTGCATTCCACGCGCCATATATTGCTATGGCAATTGAAGACAAAGAAAAAAGTATGGGAATTTTTACTTGATTGTCTAATTCAGGGTCCTCTCTGTAATTACATAGAGAGAAGACGGACTTATATGCCGAAAGTTTCTCAGCTCTATGAACTGCGTACATAGCGCTGCACATTACAACTGGCACTACGCAACTTTTGATTAATTCATTTAACATAAAACCTCATTTATAAATTATTAACTTTGACATTTACCACAAAAAAAAGTACTTCGGCCAGCAATTTTAATTATTTCTATTTTAGTACCGCAGGTTTTGCATGGCTTGCCTTTTTTGCCATAAACTGCAAATTCATGTTGGAACGAGCCTACATCGCCATTAGATCTGACATAATCTCTTAAAGTTGACCCACCAGAATTGATTGCAGCTTGTAGAACTTTTTTAATATTTAAGACTAATTTTTGGAGCTCAACATCAGTTAAAGATTTTGGTTGGCGCAATGGGTCAATACCTGCATAAAACAAGCTTTCAGATGCATAAATATTTCCAACCCCAACTATATATTTGGCGTTCATAATAAACGTCTTAATGTTACCCGTTTTATTTTTTACTAACTTCTTTAAACATTTATAATCAAATTGCTCTGTCAGAGGCTCAATACCCAAGTCACAAAAAAGTTCATCATTTTCTAAATCATTTACAGGTATCAAAGTAACCAGACCAAATCTTCTCGGATCGTTGTAAACTAAGTTTTCTGAACCCAGCGAGATCTTAACATGATCGTGTTTATTTTCAGGAATTTTTGAACCAAACAGTAACTTCCCTGACATTCCCAAGTGCACAACAATAACGTTGTTATCATTTAATGTTATAAGAATATATTTTGACCTGCGCTCTACTGAAACCACCCTACTCCCAACTATATCAGAAAAATTCGACGGATACTGCTTGCGAAGTTTTTTATCACTTAAAACTATTTCTTTAACTTTTTTACCAATAATTTGATCCCTCAACCCTCTAACAACCGTCTCAACTTCAGGAAGTTCAGGCATCTTGGCGACCTATAGATATATATTTAAACCCATTTTCTATAGCATAATCTTTTGAAAGGATATTTCTTAAATCAACTATGACTTTGTTGTTCACTATTTTTTTTGCTTTTGCTAAATCAATATTCTTAAACTCAGACCACTCAGTCATAATACACAATACATCTGCACTCTTTAAAGCTCCATTGATAGAGTCAACAAACTCCACGCCCTTCATAAGCTTTTTAGCGTCTTTATACGGCTTACTAGGATCATAAGCTTGCACTCTATACCCAGCCTTTACCAATTTATTTACCATCACTATACTTGCACTGTCACGCAAATCATCGGTATCAGCTTTAAATGCTAATCCTAAAATCGCTATGGTTTTTCCTTTTACTTGTTTAGCTGCATTAATCACTTTTACAGCCATTTTCTCTTTGCGTTCTTTATTAGACTTAATTACCGCTTCAATAATTTTAGAATTCGCTTTTTGGTCTTTTGCATATTTTACAAGCGCTTGAGTATCTTTTGGAAAACATGATCCACCATAACCTGGACCAGCTTTGAGGTAATGCAGCCCTATCCTCTTGTCATGCCCCATACCTTTGGCTATTTCTTCAATATCCGCACCAGCTTTCTCTGCCAAATCGGCCATTTCATTAATGAAAGCAATTCGCATGGCTAGGTAGCAATTAGCAGAATATTTAATCAATTCAGCTGTAGTATTACTAACATAAATAATAGGAATGTCTTTTACAGTAAGAGGTTTGTATAGCTCTTCGGCATATTTCTTAGCACTTTTTTCACAACCTATTACCACTCTGTCAGGCTTCATGAAATCAAGCACCGCAGACCCTTCTCTTAAAAACTCAGGGTTTGAAATTAGTTCAAATTTGAGGTCTGGCCTAATCTTTTTAAACTGGCTTTTTACCTGCCCAGCTGTGCCAACAGGCACCGTTGACTTAATGACCACAACCTTATTTTCAGTAGAGGTTGTAGCTACCTTTTCAACAACTTCATTCAAATATTTTAAATTAGCAGCCCCTGACTTAGTAGCAGGCGTACCAACTGCGATAACAATCACTTTGCAAGTATCCATGTCGGAATAGTCAGTGCTGAAGCTTAAATGCCTTTTGTTAACACATGTTTCAAGCAACTCAGGCAAATCAGGTTCATGGATGGGAATTATGCCTTTTTTTAGATTATTTATCTTAGATTTATCCTTATCCAAACAAACCACATCATGACCAAGCGCAGCAAAGCAGACCCCAGCTACCAATCCAACATAACCTGTACCGATAACTGCAATCTTCAAATTGCCCCCGCTTAAATGGAACTAAGCTTGTTTCGCTTTAAATCTTGGATTCTTCTTGTTAATCACGTATATACGGCCTTTTCTCTTAACGATTTGACAGTTTTTATCACGTTTTTTTGCTGATTTTAATGACGATACAATTTTCATAATACTTCTCTTTAGCATTTCAAGTAGGCCGAGTATATTAATAAACATCTATTAATGCAAGGGGATTTTGCATATTTAAGAACTTACCCACTACAAAATAACCCACTTGAAGAAAGCATCATTTTCCTGCTAGTATGAAGAATACACATCATAACTTACAGGATTTTATGCTTGGCAACAACAAAACCAAAGTGAAAAAATACATCGACAAATTAGCAGACTCTGCAAAAAACAAAGAAGCCCAAGCATTTATCAAGACCCTATACTTAGAAGTGTCTCAAGATGACTTGTCAAATGTTGATCAAGCACACCTGCTGGAATCGGCTTATTCCACCTTTGAGATCTTCAAAAATCGTAAGGATACTGAATTCAAATTAAACATATTTAGAAGCTCCATCGACGCCGATTATGCTACCATAGAAATAGTTACTGCAGACATTCCTTTCTTGATAGATTCATTAAGCAATGAATTAAAACAACAGCAGTGTGACATCCATTTAATAGCCCACCCTATTCTATTTGTTGAAAGAGATAAAAAAGGTAATTTCATTAAATTCAACAACTCAGGAAATAAAGAAACTATTATTCAATTCCACATATCAAACTGGCTTGATGAATCCAAGTTAAACCTATTAAAAACTAGGTTAACCAAGATAATGGAATGCATTCATTATGGTGTAGCTGATTGGAGAAACATGCTATCAAGCATGTCACAATCCATAGAGCATTTAAAAGATGCTGGCGCTCTAAGAACTAATGATATGCGCGATGAATCAATTGCTTTTCTTGAATGGCTGATGGATAACCATATGGTATTTTTAGGATCATATGACACAAAAATAGTTGGCAATAAAGTTATTCCTATCAAAGGGTCTCAACTAGGAATAGTAAAAAGCGATTATTATAAGACAGGTGAAGTAGAAGCAGACACACAGTATTTAAATTCAGATCCCATATTTATAAGAAAATGGGATAGCCGCTCCGTAGTGCACAGAACTGCACATATGGATCTGATTGTTGTAAAAAAATATGATCAATCCAAAAAATGTGTTGGGGCGCAGCATTTTCTGGGCTTATTCACCTCATCTGTATACTACCAAAGCGTCCGCCAAATCCCATTAATGCGCAAGAAAATTGGACAGGTAATAAAGCGTTATGGCTACCCTGAATCAAGTCATAATTGCAAGGAACTAGTTACAGCTATGGAGTCATTCCCTCGAGGAGAACTACTACAGATGAGTGTTGATGAATTATACGACACTGCAACTGGGATAGTCTCTTTAACTTTAGTTCCAAGAGTAAAACTATTTATTCGCAAAGATAGAATTGGTAAATTTACTAGCTGTATTATTTTCATCCCAGAAAGACGTTTCAATGCTGAAACTAGAGCAATAGTTGAAAACATCGTCTGTAGACATCTAAACGGCACAGTATCCAAGGGATACGTCTATGTTGGCGAATCATCATTAACAAGACTTCAGTTAATTATTAAAACAGATTTTGATAATACTTCAAAAATTGACACACAAAGAATAGAGAAAGATATCATGAACGCAATCAGCGTTTGGAGCGATCAATTATCAGAATCATTAGAAAAAACTTTCACAAGAAGAGAGGCTATAACTTTATTTAATAAATATAAAGATGCATTTGATGTTAAATACTGCTCATTCTTCACTGGATCCCAAGCAGTACATGACATAAAACTAATTGAAAAATGCCTACAATCGAACAAGGCGGAGTTTGATATTTATATATCTACCAAAGGTGGGGCACAAGACTATACTCAATTAAAAATATATACACCCGATAAAGAACTCCCTTTATCCGCGACATTACCAGTAATAGAGAACCTAGGATTTTATGGTATTGATGAAGTAACTTACCCAGTTACCCTACACAACTCAGACGGAACACCGAGAAAATTCTTCATCAATCACTTTAGACTAAATGCCAAATCTCTAAATATAAATGTAAACCAAGAACTTCATGACAATATCATCATCGCGATGAAAAAGATTTGGAACAATGAACTTGATGATGATAGATTTAACAGCCTGATAGCGCTCTTGGGCATCACTTGGAGAGAAGCCACAATGATGCGTGCTTACGCAAAATACTTAAAGCAAACCGATTTTCCTCACACTCCAGATTACGCATTAGAAGCATTAATCGCCAACCCTGAAATATCAAAAAAATTGGTTCGTTTATTCAATAAAAAATTTAGTTTGGACAGCAATAGCCAAAAAGAAGTGGATTCACTTTCAAATAGCATTTTGAATGATCTAACATCCATCAAAAGCATTACAGAAGATAAAGTTCTAAGAAGCTTTTTAGGCGTGATAATGGCTACAAAAAGAACTAACTTCTTCCAGATAAACGAAAAAGGCGAACCTAAAGATTATATATCTTTTAAAATAGCGTCTGGAGAAGTAGTAGATTTACCAAAACCAAAACCTTACGCTGAAATATTCGTGTACTCACCTAGATTCGAAGCAATACACTTGCGTGGTGGCAAAGTAGCACGCGGCGGTCTTCGCTGGTCTGATAGAAAAGAAGACTTTAGAACAGAAGTACTCGGCCTAATGAAAGCACAAATGACAAAGAACTCTGTAATAGTTCCAGTAGGCTCCAAGGGTGGCTTTGTGCTTAAAAAAGTATCAATGGCTGACGGCAGAGATGCTTTTATGAATGAAGGTGTAGAATGTTATAAAACATTCTTAAGTGGTATATTGGATATTACAGACAACATAGTTAACAACAAAATAGTTCCTCCAAAGAATGTCATCAGAATAGATGGTGACGACCCATACTTAGTTGTAGCAGCAGATAAAGGAACTGCAACATTCTCAGATTATGCAAATAGTGTTTCAGAGAAATATGGCTTCTGGCTAGGAGATGCCTTTGCATCTGGAGGCTCAGCTGGTTATGATCACAAAAAAATGGGGATTACTGCCAAAGGTGGCTGGATATCTGTAGAGCGTCATTTCCAAGCATTAGGTAAGAATATAGATAATGAGACATTCACATCTGTAGGCGTAGGTGATATGGCTGGCGATGTTTTCGGAAATGGCATGCTATTATCTAATAATATGCAACTAATTGCCGCATTTAATCATGCGCATATATTTATTGATCCAAATCCAGACACAAAAAAAAGCTATTCAGAGCGCCTAAGAATGTTCAAACTTCCAAGATCACAATGGACTGATTACGATCAAAGGCTTATATCTAAGGGTGGTGGAATATATGATAGAAAACAAAAAACTATCAATCTATCACCAGAAGCCAAGAAAGCTCTTTCCGTTACAGAAACTACATTCACCCCTGATGCTTTAATTAAAGCAATACTAACTGCTCCTGTTGACTTACTCTGGAATGGAGGTATTGGTACATATGTAAAATCTAAAAATGAATCTAACGAGAAAATTGGCGACAAGTCTAATGATAGTTTGCGTGTAAATGGTGAAGACTTACGCTGTAAAATCATCGGTGAGGGCGGCAACTTAGGTATGACTCAACTTGGGCGCATTGAATATGCAAAATCTGGTGGGAGACTGAACACCGATTTCATCGATAATTCTGCAGGGGTTGATTGCTCAGACCATGAAGTAAATATAAAGATTGGTCTATCTGACCAATTAATATCAGGCAAAATGAAGCGCAAAGATCGTGATGCATTACTTGATAGGATGACTGATGAAGTTGGACAATTAGTATTAAATGACAATTTCAAGCAGAACTTAATCCTTACTATCGAACAGCTCAGCAAACCTGTAAGAATTCACGGACACGCTTGGCTGATTAAATATTTAGAAGGTAAAGGAGAGCTAAATAGAGAAATAGAATATTTACCTAAAAATACAGAGTTAAATACATTGGTAGCAGAAAAAAGTAATTTGACCCGCCCTGAAATGTCGGTGATTTTGGCTTATGCTAAAAATTCAATATATTCTATGCTTTGCAAGCATCAGTTTAAAATTGATAAATGCCTACAAAAATATTTGTATAATTATTTCCCTAAAGAATTCCAACAAAAACAATCTAAATTAATAGATCAGCACAAACTTAAAAATGAAATCTTAGCTACGGTATTAACAAATGACTTCGTAAACACCCTAGGATGCGCATTTTTCCACCAAGTAATGGAGGATAAGGGAATAGCTCCAGAAAAAATCATTAAAGCATACGTAATTGTCAAAGAGATCTACGACATAGAAACAATATGGAAAAAGATTGAAAACCTAAGCAACAAAGCTCCAATCGATATACAAATAAGCTTATTTAATCACATCCAAGCTTTGATAGAGAGAAATGTATTATGGGTTTTAAATAACGTTAGCAATATTGACAATGTTGAACAAACCATCAGTACTTTCAAAGATGGGGCTGCAAAACTTATAAAAAATATTAAAGATTTTGTGACTCAGTCGATGATTAATGAATATGAAAACAACATTTCAGTATATCAAAAAAACAAAGAGGTATTTGAAATAGCTAAAGAGGTATGTAAGTTAAGGTTATCAAAAACCGTATTGGACGTTGTATTCGTATCAAACAATACCAAATCAAAATTGGAAGATGCTGCTAAAATCTTTTTCAAACTTGGAGAAGGCATGCATTTCACATGGTTAATCTCTCAAACTCGCAGCTTTATTCCTAGACAGTATTTCCAATCAGTAGCACTAAGGGCATTAGTAAGCGAAATACAAGAAATGCAAATGAAGCTTACTGCTGAACAACTCAAGTCTAAGAAAATTCAAGGATCGATATACGACAACGATAATTACGTTAAATATAATACTTTTATATCAGATTTGAAAGCTTCTGGAGAAGGATCAGATACTCTGGTTTCTATGGTAACCATCGCTGTTAACAGAGTAAAAAACTTAGCGAAATAGGTTATGAATTAATACCCAGAAGGGCTTTTGAAAAGTCCTCTGGGTTGAATACATCCAAATCTTCAACACCTTCGCCAACTCCGATATAATGTATTGGAATTTCAAACTGCTTAGCAATAGCAATTATAATTCCGCCTTTTGCAGTGCCATCTAATTTTGTTAAAATTATACCAGAGATATTTACTATCTCTTTAAACGTCTCCGCCTGCATTAAGGCGTTTTGCCCAGTTGTTGCATCAAGAACTAAGATTGTATCATGAGGAGCTGTTTCATCAATTTTCTTAATTACTCTTATGATCTTCGCTAATTCTTCCATCAAGTTTGTCTTATTATGCAGTCTCCCCGCGGTATCTATAAGTAGGATATCGAAAGACTCTTTTTGCGCTTTTTCAATCGCCCTATAAGCAACGCTCGCAGGATCTGAATTCTCAGCGCCAATTACTATCTCGCACCCCACTCTATCAGACCATACCTTTAATTGCTCGGTCGCTGCTGCACGAAATGTATCGCAAGCAGCCATTAACACTTTACTACCCCGCTCTTTATACTTAGATGCCAGTTTACCTATTGTTGTAGTTTTACCATTACCATTAACTCCACATACCAATACAACCTGCAGCCCTCCCTCTTTTCTCAGAGGTTTAGCAAACCTACTCATTTTCTCAGTTATTGTGCTAGCAAGAAACTCTTTGATTTCTGATTCACTAATTTGCTTGTTAAATTTTTCTTTAGACAAAGCTTTGATAAGATCATTTGCAGCCGCAGCACCTAAATCAGCTTTGATCAAAGTTTCTTCAAGCTCATCTAAAGCGTCCTGATCTAAAACTTTATGAGTAAAAACCTTTGTAATACCTTCAGAAATTGTATTAGTGGTTTTCTTTAATCCATCTTTTAATTTATCAAACCAACTCATATATCTTTTTAATTAATTAATTGTTATTATCTATATCACAATAGAATAAAAAAGTTATGTCATTTTTCTATCCTACAGCATTTATTAGTGGCTACGCCACATCAATGGGCTTAATAGTTGCAATTGGCGCACAAAATGCTTTTGTTTTAAAACAAGGAATATTAAGAAATCATATCTTTATAATAGCCCTACTATGCTCATTTTTTGATTCAGCACTGATTATTTTAGGAGTTATGGGACTTGGGACTATATTTACTTCAAGCCCTATGATTATGAATTTAGCAAAGTATGGAGGATCTGCATTTTTACTTTGGTATGGGTGGCGCTCTTTTAGAGCGGCTTTTTCAAAACACTCACTTCAAATTGATCAATCAAAACAAAAGCCAGACCTAAGAAAAACAATTAGCATATTATTAGCCCTTACATTTTTAAATCCACATGTTTATCTAGATACATGCGTTCTTGTTGGCAGTATTGGGGTACAATTTCCTGAAGAGCAAAGGACTTCTTTTATAGCAGGAGCCTCACTGGCATCATTCACTTGGTTTTTTGCCCTAACCTACTTCGCAAAGCTCTTAGTGCCGTTTTTTAAAAAGACTATTTCTTGGCAAATTTTGGATTCAATAACTGGATTAATCATGTGGACTATAGCTGGATTATTGCTTCTTAAACTCTGAGTAAGAGAACCTTGCCTAAACAATATACATATGTTAGAGTTCTTAACGCATGTTAATTGAGAAGTAGAGGCTCATGCAGACAGAATCAAACGCCGTTAGGAAAGATGATATGAATCAAGAGTATGGTGCACATTCCATTAAGGTTCTAAAAGGACTAGAAGGGGTTCAAAAACGCCCTGAAATGTATATAGGCAATACTGCCGATGGAACTGGTCTACACCATATGGTTTATGAGGTTGTAGATAATGCTGTAGATGAGTCACTCGCTGGGCATTGCGACAGAATTATTATATCGATAAATTCAGATGGTTCAGTATCAGTCAATGATAATGGGCGCGGTATTCCAACTGATATTCATAAAGAAGAAGGTGTATCCGCTGCTGAAGTTATTATGACACAGCTTCATGCTGGTGGTAAATTCGATAGTAACTCATATAAAGTTTCAGGTGGGTTACACGGTGTGGGTGTTTCTGTAGTAAACGCTTTATCAGATTGGTTAGAAGTTACAATTTGGCGCAATGGTAAAAAACATTGGATGCGCTTTAGAGATGGCGTTGCAGAAGCTCCATTAAAAGAAGTTGGTGATGCTGATGGCAATAAAGGTACGCAAGTTACTTTCATGCCCTCTCTAAAATATTTCCCGAGCACAGATTTTACATACGCAACGCTTGAACACAGAATGCGCGAATTAGCGTTTTTAAATTCTGGAATTAGAGTGATTTTAGAAGATCATAGAGTGTCCCCAAAACTTTCCACAGAGCTTCATTATGAAGGCGGCGTACAGGCTTTTGTTAAAGAATTAGATAAAGCGAAAAATGCATTACATCCTACAATTAGTTTGATAGGTGAATCTGAAGATGTGATGGTTGATATCGCTATGCAGTGGAATGATAGCTATCACGAAAACACTCTGTGTTTCACAAATAATATTCGCCAACGCGATGGTGGTACGCACTTAGCTGGTTTTAGAGCTGCTCTTACACGTACAGTAAATAATTATGCAAATCTACTTGGTGTCAGTAAAAAAGAAAAAATTGATCTAACTGCAGAAGATATGCGCGAAGGCTTAACCTGCGTACTTTCCGTAAAAGTACCAGATCCGAAGTTCGCATCGCAAACAAAAGATAAATTAGTAAATAATGAAGTAAGAACAGCAGTTGAAGCTGTGGTTGCAGATAAATTAGGGCAGTGGTTTGAAACTCACCCAAATGAAACTAAATCTGTTGTTGGTAAAATAGTTGAAGCCGCAATTGCGCGTGAGGCTGCTCGTAAAGCTCGTGATCTTACTCGCAAGAAAACAGGTTTAGATATGTCTAACCTTCCGGGAAAACTTGCGAGCTGTCAGGAAAAAAATCCTGAACTTTGCGAAGTGTTCATAGTAGAGGGTGAGTCTGCTGGTGGTTCTGCAAAACAAGGTAGAGATAGAAGAGTTCAAGCGATTCTTCCATTGAAAGGAAAAATCCTAAACGTTGAGCGTGCACGTTTTGATAAAATGCTAGGCTCTGCGGAAATTGGAACTTTAATTACAGCGCTTGGAACTGGAATTGGAAACGAAGAATTTAATTTAGAAAAACTGCGTTACCATAAAGTTATTATCATGACCGATGCGGACGTAGATGGCTCTCACATCAGAACATTACTTCTGACATTCTTCTATAGATATATGCCAGACCTGATTAAAGCCGGTCATTTATTTATTGCGCAGCCGCCATTGTATAAAGTGAAGAAAGGGCAGACTGAAGTTTATCTGAAAAACGAAGAGGCGCTGCAAGATCATTTGATCAACGCTTCACTAGAAGGAACTGTTGTTGTTGCTGGTGGGCAGCAGCGTGCTGGTAATGACTTGCTCACTATGTTCCAGCAAGTCAATAGCTTTGTAAATGAACTAAAAAATGCCGCGAAAACATTGCCTGAAAATATTCTAGAAGTAGCTGTGATTTCAGGATTGTTTAGCAGCAAAGATAGTAACAAAGATTTGCAATCAGTTGCCGATAGAATGGTAAGCATATTTAAAAATATGGAAACCGGTCCACAAACAAATTGGTCACATAAAGTTGATGGAGAATATATTTCTCTTATTAGAACTGAAAGAGGTGTGACAGAAACGCACACTCTTAGCAGCTCTTCTATTCCACAGTGGGAAGCCAATAAGCTAGAAACTTTAGTGAAGAATATTAGAGAGTTATTTGTACAACCAATTTCTGTAGAGAGAAAAGAGACTAAAGTAGTTTGCACTTCACCATCCGACTTTGTAAATAAACTTTTTGAAATGGTGAAAAAAGGATTATACATCCAACGCTTTAAAGGTTTGGGTGAGATGAATGCAGATCAGCTATGGGAGACAACACTAAATCCTGATGTAAGGACTCTACTTCAAGTAAAAATTGATGATTTTAATGAAGCTGAGCAAGTTTTCTCTGTGCTAATGGGTGATGTTGTTGAGCCACGTAGACAATTCATTCAAGAAAACGCCCTTAAAGTTGAAAACTTGGATGCTTAGTTGATATATTACCTTGCTATGCTTTATTTGAATTAGTATAGTTCTGCATAAAATTTAAGAGTGTTGTATGAAAAATGCTAACTTATCAACAAGAGAATTAGATGTAGCACGTTATAAAACAATAGGAATTAGTACATCAACTGATCATAGAATTGGTATTCAATATGTTTTTGATACGTTTGGGCAGCCTGTAAATTTAGATGATGGTAAAAGCGCAGAAACTGACAAAGTGTACCAACAGATTGTCGACATAATATCAACTCATATAGATATAGAGAAGCTTAAGAAGTCTACAAGGAAAAAACCTGACCCAAGAGAATATGCAAAATGTGTAGACCAATTATTAAAGTTAATAGTTACACCAGATAACCTGAAATATGTGGAAATTGCTTTAGCCGTTGCAGTAAATTATGGAAGCCAATATCTAGTCCGCGACATATTTCAATCTTTAGATCAAAAAAATCTAAAGATTGATTTAAACTCATATAATTTTTTACGCATAGGGTGCTATCCACATTATCGCGATGAGAAAAGAAATAGTGATTTTATAAAATGTGCAAATCTTTTACTTATGAGAGGATGTGACCCTTACTTAACCAAATTTTCACGTTTTGAGGTGCAAAATAAAAATCCTAGATCTTTACCAAAAGAATTCATAAGAAATGGAGAGGTGTTTTATTTGCAAAAATCAACTTTGACTACTATGTCATTCAGAGAATTAATAAAAAGGAGCTTGAAGATACAAGACTTTCCTTCTCTATCTAAGGAAAGAATTGTGCGTGATGTAGATGTATCAGTTTGTATTAAACCAACGACTTCATCATCTTTAAGTAGTGCGCCTGCTTGGTCAGATGGAAAATTGACCATTATAATTCTAAAGAATGCGGTCAATGTTACATTGTCCCGTATTGGACAGCAAGTAGACGGATGGAATAAGTGAAATTTGTGATCTACATATAAATTATAAATAAAACTTATATTTTTAATTAATTCTTACTTTTTTACTTCCGCAAAACTTCTTTGAACTTCTCTATCAATCGAAAAGTTCTTAACGATTTCATACGGAAGATAAATTACAGTCTTAAAACTATCTTGGAGTATATCTGAAACTGCGACCAAATAATCAATTGATGCTTGGCGGGCATTGTTTTTGATAGTAGGTAAAAAATTACTTACAACTATGGTAGGTAAGTTTTTTTGAATTGTATCATCTAAATAACCTTTTTGTAATAGTGTCAGAACCCCCAAGTAAACAAAAGGACTTTCTATAGCAAAAGCATTAGCACCAGTTAAATAGGTAATCTTGCTGAGTAACTTTGTTTTTTCAAGACTGGAAGTTAATACACTCCAAGCGCTAACGCTGAAATAAAGATACGTCATGAATAGAAAAGGACTTTGTGCTGGATCAAATATAAAAGGTGAGATGTTGTTAAATAATAAAGCTCCTGCTCCTAGTGTTGCTTTGGTGTTTTTAAGTTGTAATTCTGGTTTTCTAGCATCTTGTATATATACATAACTTAAATACGTTGCAAAACCAGCTGCAAGAATAGGATTGTACCAAATGCTTGTTAAAGTCATTTGTACAATTCCAACTGAAAAAATTGCTTTAATAGTTTTTCCAGGTTTATGTGATTCATACAAAGTGTTAAGTATAAACTTTAAGTCGCAATATTTATTAGAAGCTTGAATTAATGATTCAACTCTATCTCTAAGAGTTTTTTCTTTTACATATTTTTCTATGACTGATGCAGCTAAATTTTTTTTATCATGAGGCTCTTCATCGCAATCAAAAAATTGGTCTTCTTCATAATCATCAATTATTTCTAATGTAGAAGAAGTACTAGTTGAAGGTTGATCAGATGGGGGATTAGATAGTTGTTCAAACTCAGAGATTCCATCTTCTTCTAAAATTTTAAAATCACCTATACTAAATGATTCAATCATTTCACCTAAGGCTTCGTTAAGATTTTTTAAACTAGAGTCGTTCAAACAAAAACTCGATTAGTTTCTATTTACTGATCTTAACTTTCCTAAATATAAAGTAGCAACCGATAATTATCATAGGTAATGATAAAACTTGCCCCATGGTAAAGTAATTTAATATATATCCAATTTGTATATCTGGCTCGCGGAAGAATTCTATAAATATTCTGCACGCACCATAACTGGCAATAAAAATTCCGCCAAGCATTCCTTCTTTTTTTCTAATATTATTTTTGCGCACTAATATATTCATTATTATAAATAATAATATGCCTTCAAGAAGCGCTTCGTATATTTGTGATGGATGTCTTGGCAAGCCACTTGTGTTTGGAAATATAACTGCCCATGGAACATCAGTAATTTTTCCATATAATTCTGCATTAATAAAATTTGCAATTCTTCCAAAAAACAATCCGATTGGAGCAACGCAAGAAACTAAATCTAGTGAACGAATAAAATTAAATTTATGTTTTTTCGATAGAAGAAAAAGTGAAAAAATTAATCCAATTAGTCCTCCGTGGAATGACATTCCACCCTTCCAAATGAAAAAAATCGTCTTTGGATCAAAAAAAAATTTTTCCAAATCGTAGAAAAAAACGTAGCCAATTCTTCCGCCAAAAACAATTCCAAGAACAGAAAATAAAATTATATCATCAAGCGCATTATCGCATAAAACTATGGGTTTCAAGCGATTTAGTTTTTTTAAAAATAAAAATCCAAACACAATTCCAATCACATATGCGAGTGCATACCAACGAATTGCGAGCGGACCTACAGAAAAAATAATTGGATCAATTTGTGGAAAAAGTATTGATTGCATCTAAAATATTGTTATACAATGAAATTAAGTTGTGTTGTTACACGATGATAATTGTTTTTATTAAGTATGACAAATGATAAAAAGTTTTTAGATGATTTTTCAAAAGTAGCAAGTTCTACTTTCGCCTCTATGGTGAATATGAAAAATGAATTTGCTCAAATCATCAGAGAACAAATCAAGTCTACTTTGAAAGGGATGGATTTTGTAACACGCAATGAATTTAATGCTTTAAAACGTCTAACTTCGGAAATTAAGATGGAGTTAGATAATAACAAACTAGGAGGACAAACCATGAAAAAGAAAGCAGCAAAAAAAGTTGTTAAAAAAGTAGCAGCTAAAAAACCAGCTAAAAAAGCTAAATCAAAAAAGAAATAGTTTCTTATATTTCATTATATAAGATGCAAATCTTTTTGATTGGCTGTGGAAATATGGGGAGTGCGATTGTAAGCGGAATGCTTAGGTCGAAAAACTTTCAAGTAGAACAAATTACAGCAGTACTACCCCTCCACAGTTTTGATTATACTAAAGTCTCAGAATCTCTTCAAATCAAAGTCATTGACAACTTCCCAGAGAACACACAGGCTGACGTCTTGATTTTTGCAGTTAAGCCGCAAATTTTATCTGAAATATTGCCAGAATATCAAAAAAAAATTTCACAAGATACTTTAATCGTTTCTATTTGCGCTGGTAAAACCATAAAATATTTCTCTGATTACTTTCCTCATAACAAAATAATTCGCACCATGCCAAACCTTAATGCCATGGCATTAAAAGGATCAACAGTTGGAATTGCAAACACAGAAATATCCGAAATCCAAAAATCAACAGTAGAAAAAATATTTAGAAGTATTGGATCTTATACATGGATCGAAGATGAAAGAATAATTGATCCAGTAACTGCTATTTCAGGAAGTGGGCCTGCATATTATTTTTTATTTACAGAATTACTTGCAATTGCAGGAGAAAAATTAGGATTACCAAAACAACTCGCAGAACAATTAGCACGAGAAACATTTGTTGGTTCAGGTGCAATTTTAGCATCTGGAAACAAAACCCCAAAAGAATTACGTGAAGCAGTTACTAGCCCAAAAGGAACAACTGAAGCTGCGCTCGACATATTTAACTCAGATCATGTTTTACAAAAGATTATTGAAGATGCAACTCATGCTGCATCAAATCGGGCGAAAGAATTGGCAAGTTAATTATTATATTTCCCATAGTCTTATCGATTGAAATGTATATAATAAAATATAGATATATTGCTAAGTAAGCATAACTGATGACAGAAACAAATGTTTCACATTTAATTATATTAAGAATAGCTGAGCTATTTGACATCCCTCTCTCTCTCAATAACGTAATTGCTAGCTCTTCAGGATTTGACAACCTAAACGAAACACAAATAGTTATACTTGGACTAGAAAAAATTGGTATTCACGCAGCAGCTCAGGAAACAAAGCTAAAAAAAATCCGCCCTGATATGTTACCTTGTGTTTTAATAATGAACGACAATTCAATGCTAATTGTTCACGAAATGGTCGGAGATGAATTAATTTGTTCAGATGCCAAAGGTACAAAATCCACTTTAAAAATAGAAGATTTAGCAGAAAATCACTCTGACAAAATAATCTTAGTAAATCATAATGATGACTCTATCCAAACCTCTGTATTTGGCAGAACAAAAAAACAACAAAATTGGCTTTTTTCTACGATATATCACTTCAGAGGCTTATATACAAAAACTTTGATAGCCACACTGTTTTCAAATTTAATTACCCTATTTCTGCCATTATATGCTATGAGCGTATACGATAAAGTTGTGCCTAACTCATCTGAAACAACTTTATTGGTTCTCACTATAGGTATTAGCTTGGGTATCGTATTTGATTTTATGCTACGCAATATCAAGTCTTACTTTTTAGACTTTGCAAATCAGAATTCTGACATAATATTATCATACAAATTATTAAATAAAATCCTGCACTCCAAGCTCAGTGACAGAAATTATCTATCTGGCTCTCTCGCAGGCTATATGAGGGATTTAGAGATTATACGAGAGTATTTATCAAGCGTTACTATAAATACACTTCTTGATATACCATTCGCACTTCTGTTCTTGGTTTTATTGGGATATATAGGTGGCTTTTCAATATTCATGATATGTCTAGCTATGATTTTCTTAGTACTATTATCAAGCCTAGTAGTCAAAACATTATCAGAAAAGTATTCTAGCGATGCATTTTACTTAAACAATCAGAAAACATCGTTTTTAGTTGAAGCTTTGATGGGATTGGAAACTATTAAGCTAAACCTTGCAGAGAAAAAAATTCAAGCAGCATGGGATAGAATTTCTGAACAACATGCAAAATCTACTAAAGCAAATCACTCAATTTTCTCCTTATCTACAAACCTATTAACTTTATTACAAAGCGTTAATTATATAGCAGTAATGGTAGTAGGTGTTTACAGTCTTTTTGATAACCAAATTTCAGTTGGTGCTTTAATAGCATGCATGATTATTTCTTCAAGAGCTGTACAACCATTTTCACAAGCATCCATACTACTCATGAGATACAACTCTGTAGAAGTAGCATACAAAACTCTTGATGACATAATGCATTCTAATTCTGAACAAAATGCTGAAACTAAATATTTGCCTAAATATAAACTCGATGGAGCGATTCGCTTTGATAATGTTTCATTCGAATATGAATCTGGAAAATCTGTTTTAAATGGAGTTTCATTCGAGATTCAACCAAAAGATAAAATCGCAATTGTCGGTGTAATTGGATCAGGCAAAACTACTATAAGCAAATTAATAATGGGATTATATCCACAAAGTGGCGGCAACATTTATATTGATAATTTTCATATCACACAAATTCATCCTTATGACCTTAGAGCTAATATTGGATATGTTCCTCAAGACATATTCCTTTTTAACGGAACCATTATGGAGAACATATTGCTTAATCCACTAGTAAAGGTAGATAGTAAAGAAGGGTTAGGAACAGCAATAACAATTTCTGGTATTGATAAGCATTTTGGAAGCTCTCCAGATGGATTAAATACTCAAGTCGGTGAATCTGGCAGAAAAATCTCTGGTGGACAAAAACAATCTATTGCTATTGCTAGAGCTTTTGCAAATAATCCACCTGTTATCTTAATGGATGAACCATTAAGCATGATGGATAAAATGACATCATATGCTTTCCTAGATAGACTACAAAACTATTCTAAAGATAAAACCCTAATAATTATATCTCATCAACTGAGTGTATTAAACATAGTAGACAAAGTACTTTTTATTGAAAAAGGCAGGGTAAAATTCTTTGGTCCTAAAAATGAATTTTTACAAAAATACAGTTATAGTAAGGCATAATAATGAGTAAGCACGATCAAGAACATTCTCATACAAAAAAACATAAGCACAAACATAAAGTGCGACGCACTTCATGGCTAAAAAGAATATTGCTTGCACCATTCTCTTTTGTGTTTGGACTTGTTAGATCTATTGTTAATCATCTACATAGCCTGTTTTTTTACTGCTTTAGAAGAAATATACATTTCTTTGATATCCCAGAATATGATAACCAAAACATATATCCAACTTTTAAAGCCCTAAACACCACTCCATCTAAAGCATATGTGTTTCTATATTTTACACTTATCATAATGCTTTCTTTGTTTTTTATCTGGGCAGCATTTTTTGAAATTGATGCATACGTCCATTCAAAAGGAGAAGTGGAAACTTTTTCAAAAATCAACACTATAATTTCTCCAGAGAGTAACATTATTGAAAAAATACACGTTGTAGAAGGACAAACTGTCAAGAAAGACGAGCTACTAATTACTTTCGATAAAACAACTCAACAAGCAAATAGTACATCAATTGAAAAGCAATTTTTTTCTAACCAAGCGAATATAGAAAGGCTTGAAGCGCAATTAAATGATAAAGATCTGGTTTTAACAGAAGCCATTCAAAAATACTCAGAACAGATAGTAACCGATACCATGCACCGCTTTAGTAATGAGATATCAGCATACAAAGATAGCCTGAGCATACTTGACCAGAAATATACTCAAAAAAATTCTGAAATAAAAAAAATCAAAGATCAAATTGCCAGCTATCAAGATAAATATAAAATAATTAGTGATGAAGTTATCACTCTTAAAAAATTAGCAGAACAACAATTGGTAACCAAATCTAGATTAATAGAGGTGGAAAAAGAACTAGCAGATAATAAAATAATGCTAGATAATTTGAGTTCTGATTTACCAAAAGCTGAAAGCGAACTCAAAGAGATTGAAACCACCAAATCTCAAGCTATTAACAACTATAAAAAACAACTTAATTCAGAATTAGACCAAGCTAGAGTACTAAAAAACCAACTTAATGCAGAGTATGCAAATGTTTCAACCAAACTTCAAAGAAGCACGGTTCTATCACCAATAGATGGAATAGTTTATAAGATACCAAATACCACTCTATCCAGCTCCATCCAAGCGGGGCAAGAAATTATTTCCCTAGTACCAATTGAAGATAGTCTAATAGTTGCAGCAAACGTTCGCCCAGAAGATATAGGGCTCATAAAAATAGGGCAAGAGGCTAGCGTCAAAATAACCGCTTATGACTATGCAATTTACGGGATGCTGAAGGGTAAGGTTACTCAGATATCACCTGAAACTATCGTCAATCAATCTGATAACAAACCTTATTTCTTAGTAAAAATCAAAACTGATAAGAACTACTTAAGCCACCATGAGAAAAAGTTCTATATATCACCTGGTATGGTTGCCAATACAGATATCATGGTTGATAAACGTACCGTATTACAATATATAACCAATCCATTTATAAAAACTGTAAGAGAGTCTTTGAGCGAAAAATAACCCCTAATTCCCTCTACCTTCCATAAATAATACATTGCCAGTTCTAGGAGATTTATCACGCTCTCTTTTCACATCATCTGCACTAGATCTCTTTTTTAGTGAAGACGTACCTACAACTACAACCCCATCAGCATTTCCATAAGTACCAGTCTGCAATGAAGTGCTACTAGTACTCGCTGTTGCGGCATCTAAAGCAACTTCAGTTGCAGCAAGTACGGAATTAACCGCAGGAGATACAGCAAAAGCTGTATCTAAAATCGCTCTTTGCTCAGGGCTTAGCCTAGAGTACAGAGATAATCCATTTTCATCAGGAGCATTCAAAACCGTTCTGGCTTGGTCTTGTGACGCAGCGCATCTAATCATTCCAACAAAAGCGGCAACTGTACCATTATCTAACTCTAAGGTTAAGAGTTCTATAGGAATTATAGCCCTTTGTTCATCAGTCAAAGTGTCGATGAACTTCTTGCCATTAATTTTCTGAGTGAAAATTGCTCTTGCCTTATCTCTATCAGGATGATTTTTTAAAGCTTCTATCACAGCTTGGGCTTTCTCTTGTGAGCCAACGTGTTGATACTGATTAGAAGTTGAAAAAGCTTTTATTACTTCCTGTGCGAAACATAAATCGCCTCTGCCTTTTGCAAATAAAGCCTCAGCACCTTCTCTATATTTCAATGCTACTTTTAGGGTATCAATGCTAAAATCAGCTACTGGATTTTTGCTAATAGTTCCAGAAAGTAATTTTCTAGATTGTGGATGGATTTCCAATACAAACTCCAATATCTCTGGAGTGATTGGTTTTGCACCATAACCAATAGAGTTAAATATAGATTCTTGACGAGCACCTAATATTTCTATGCTCTCTTGAACTGCTGGATATTGTAAAAGCTGTTTTACCAGTTCTAAGTCACCTGAATGCAAAGCCCTCGTTAATGGTAAGATACCATCACTATCTAAGGCTTTCAGAGCAGCTTGTCCTGCTTCTGTTGCGGCAATTGCAGGAAGCAAATCAAGGTTTTTATTTCTAATAGAAAGCGTAATCAAATCTGCTTCGCATCCAGAAATAATACTAGAATCTTGTAATTCATTATTAACCTCAATAAGCGCTTGCAAATGCTCAGCTGTAAACAGAGATATCGGAGATCTTTGATCCTTAGTTTTTTGTGATAGAAGCTTTCTTGATTCTGGAACTTTACGCAATATAATTTTCAGAACTTCTGGGTGAACTCTTGAACTACTATTCTCAAAAAGATGGAAGATGTTTCTATCGTCTTTATCCAATGTACCAACACTTGCCACAACTTCCGGATAAGTCAAAAGCTCTTCTATCATTGCAACATTTGCTTTACCCTTAACAATTGCAATTCGTAGAGTTGTAGCGCCTCTATCGGTAGTAGCTTTTATCGCAGACTTGCCGGCATCCGTTGCGTACATTGCTCTCACAAATTCTACATCACCAACATATGCGGCATAGTGCATTACACCCAAACCATTCCCACCCCGAACAGCAAAGAAGCTATCCAATATTTCTGGTGCATGATCCCTTAAAAGTGCAAAAAGAGTTTTAAGCCCTGGAAAGGTTTTCTCATCGTAATAACCAACATGATCTTGATATCCATGAGATCTTGGACACATCGAGGAGTTTGCAATGTGGGAAACTGCACGTACAAATAAATCTTTATTGATTTCTGCAACAGCTCTTAATGCCTCAGCATTTCCTGCATGAACAAGTGCAGTCACTATATCTACATTAAGTAGACTATGATCTTTCGAGAAGATTCCTTTTGCTAAACTATAATTGTAATCACTGTTATTGAGCGAGTGGTAAGCCAACTTAACTAATTGAGGGTCCTCGAACATTTTAGCTAAACAGTCTGGATGCGCATTTCTAAATAGAGCTGCGGTATTCACATAAACGGAATCCCTTACAACCTTAGATTCTAAAATTTTTACAACCAAAGCCTCATTTCCTTGTTCTGCAGCTAAATGCAGAGGCGTTCTTCCTGATGTATCAATAGCAAATGCTCGTAAGTTTGCTTCTGGTGTATCTGTTGCTAGGCTTTCTTCAAAGCCATTGAGTAGGTCATTTTCTGCTTTATTAGTAAGCTCTGAAGCGCTTTTTGGCACGTAATCATAGATGTGATGTTCTTGTGCTTCTTGTGAACTGCCAAACAAGTGATGAGATCGTCTTTCATCCAGTCTGCGCTGCTCCTTCCGGCCATAATCTAGCTTAATTACATTTGCTACAAATATTTTCCGCAATGACTGCCAAACGCTAGGGTGGAATTTAATTGGATTGTCTTTTCTAGATTCAGCTTCGAGGCAAAAATCTATCAAACAACTATCTTTTGGATCAAATCTCAATTTCCTAAAGAATTCTGCAAGGCTTGAAAATCTCTCTAAGTTGGAACCCAATATTTTCAATTTCCCCTCGGCGTCAACTTCAGTTAGGCAAGCTATACCTACATCCGTGTCAAGCGCTCGTTCTAATTGATAAATACCGCCAAGTCTATATGCATTCACAAGTAAATCAGGGTTATACGAACCTCTTCGCAGATTAATTTCCCTTATTTTATCTGGAAATATTCTAGCTAAAATCTCCCAAGAGTCTGCATGTACTTTACTAAGGTCTAGGCCTACTTTTTCATCAATGACATAATCAAACAAACTTTTATTTTTACCGACACTTTTCCAGTCTCTAAAAAATGTTTCTAACTGCTGTAAGTTTCCAGTAGCTGCTTGAAAGATTTTAAATTTACCTTGTTCATCAAGCTCTGCGAGTCTTCCTCTGCCACCACCAGTTCTTAAAACCCATTTTATTCTAACCACACTGCCCGATTCACAGGCAAGCGCCACAAGGTTATCTCCTGCATTTATTAAACCGTCTAGATGGCGGTGTGTTGTAAGAGTTAATCTTAGAACCGACAAAGCCATTTCTTCTGCTTCAGGAAGCTTACTTGCCATAATGCTGTGAACAACAGTTCTTCGCAGCTCATTTCTTCCTAGCGCAGCTTCACTTTTAGCTTTATCACTGAAAATTTCTGAGAAGAATTGCTCGGGAGTTTTGTTGGCGGCATCTGCTACAGAATCAAATAGTGGAACTAATCTGGCATCTATTTGCGCACAAATATCACGGTTCATGGTCTGTTTCATAGCTTAATTCCTAATGTTTTGCGGGCATTATACTACATGATACAGCTCTTAAGAAGTTAAACTTTTGTTACAAAAACTACCAATTATAAGCCATTTTATATTTCAACTTACTTTGAGGATCATTGAATTGCACATCTCAGAACAATAAAAAAAGAGCCAACTATTAATTGGCTCTTTCAAGACACTTATTATGAAAATAAATTATAGTGCCATACTTGTTGATGCAGATTGTGAATTTGCAATTTTATGTGCAAATCCTAACTCTGGCTGGCCAACTGGTCCATTTAAAACAGCAAGTAATGTAGGTCTTACTTTTACTTCAGCTCCGTCTCTATTTAAGGAATAAGAAGTAAACTCACCCTTCTGTTTTGCGCTAAGAGCTGTGTAAGCTAAACTTGCAAGCGGCTGAATGAATGCTTCCTGAGCATCTAAACACGCATCGTCACGGTCTTTTAACCAAGACTGTACTACAGCGGTAGAAATTCTACCCAAATGCACCGTTAAAATACGGGTATCATATATAAGCTTATTAGTCTCTGGAATTTTTAATTCATCTCTATTAGCAACATGAATTTGAGCATTAGAAATAACGGCATCAAAAGCTCCATGGTAGGAACTTCTTAAAGCTTCCTCTTTAAATTCTCTAACTGCTCCATTTATATATGCAGCGTCTTCATTAGATGACAGATCTAGCTTAGCTACTTTACCAGCAGGAGTAGTAAATTCATTGAACTTACCATTTTTAATCATAATGACATTTAATTGACCTGTGTCGGCATCAGCAAAAGTCGCTATTAAGCCCGAATTTGGCATACGTCCATTTCCTAGGATAAGATCTTTCTCTTTGGAATCCACTAAAACTATGTGGTTTTGTTGCAATATTTGAATAGCTTTGCTAGCAGTTTCTCTTCTAGCTACATCCGCTGCATCTAGTTTACCACCAATTTTTGCTGCATCAGCTTCTTTCTCATTTATATTTAACACTATTTTGTTAAAAAATTCAGCTATTTTACTATATTGTTTTAAGCTTATTACTTCTTCTGATTCTATTTTAGCAAATATTGCTAATAGTTCCTTAGCATCTTTTTGCGCATTAATTTCTGCATTTAATGCGTTACTTGCTTGTATTAAAGACTGTCTCATTTTTTACCTTAATTGGTTTGCGACCGAAATTATAAAGGATAAGCAAAGAAAAAAGAAGATAAGAAAAGTTAAATTTTCATTACAATGTCACAAAAGGCAGGTACCTCATTTTGCCGATATCAACTATTACCAAGTATAGGTAACTTTATATTTCACCTTGGTTTCACCATCTTTTTTGACACCAACTGGGAAGACAATTGTATTAGCATTTTCTTTTGTAAAATCTTGGGAGTTATCTATAACCTTCCAATTACTTCCTCGATATAAGTTTTCCCTAACAGTAACGTTAATATCCTGTTTTTTATGATTTCTTAGAGTAATTTCGATCGTTTCTTCCATCATTTTACGCGATGTATCCACTTTGAAATCCATCTGTTTACGCTCCCCTACTATGTCAAAAGCGCTGCCGAGCTGAATCTTCACATCCTCATCTTTTGCAGTGTGGTCAATTATATCTTCGCCTATGAATTCCATTGAGCCATCAGCTTTATCAACTTGGTTAACGCGAAGCCTACCAGCAGGAAGCGGCACGCCTAAATTATCTTTTTCACTGTTTTTAAACTTGATTAGTACATCAATTTTTTTATTACTAATCTCCTCCCCTTTTTCCATATAGGCATAGCCATAATATGGTTGGGCTGCTCCATAGTACAAATACTCTTTAGTTACAGGAATTTTGATCGCCTTTGGAAACAACTCTAACTGCTTGGTAGAATTGTCAGGAATACTGACTTTGCGGCCTAATGTGTATAAATGATATTCAAAAAACGATTTCTCCTCAAACCCTGCATCTTCAGCAACAGCGGAAGCTTTCATCATAGCAACTCCTCTGGCGTTAGGGTAACGAGGCTGAGCACGGTTTACGTCACCTGCAACTAATTTCAGTTTAGAATCATTAAATGAAACGCCTGCTTTATTTACAATACTCACCCATGCAGCAAGGTCTAAAAAGCCCTTATTCGCACCATCACTTTCTTCAAATGTTCCTATATAATCTGCCCACCAAGTAATTCCAGAAGTTTGGTAACTGGTCTCAATATTATGTTTGCCATCTTTCTTTGCACTGATATTCCAATTCAAAGTTGGTTTTAAAATTAATCCACCTGGAAGTTCAGGAAACTTAATATTGGAATAGCCGTTTATAGTCGTAACTTTATTACTCTTATCTTGAATGATTAATCCCCCATTAACACTCAAAAGCTTGCCAGCAGTGCTTTGAATGGAATTACCTACTATTTGCTCAACTATAATTTCTTGGCCTAAGAATTTTTCCATTAATTTTTGGGAATTTACTAAGTCAAAATTAAAGCTCTGCTCAAGAACTGAAGTCCCTGTTGGGTCTGTCAAAGATTTAAATGAAACCGTTGTTGGGTCAATATATGCCGCAACATCTGAAAAGCTCAGCTGGTTTGAGCCAGATTTTAAATCATAATCCCTTTGTTCACGCACGATGGCATATCCTGGAATCTGCCCACTATACGACCACCCTTGGTTGGCATTCGAAGTAGGTCTGTACATCTCTGGTGATATAGAACCTAGAACAGCTGAACTATATATTGTAACGTTAGTTTCACCTGCAAAAACCAGTGTAGGCAACAATAAAAGCCAAGAATAGCGGAGCATACCTTCCCCATATAACAGATACCTTACTTTTATTTTAATATATAAATAAAGATATGTGAAGCACCTTAATATATGGGGAATTTAGCATTATTTCACAGTTCCACAGCATAATGATGTGAATGTAGACACTCAGCTAATTTAGCTGAGTACATATCTACTTGATCGTTAAACCAAGCACAATCTCTTGCACTCAAATTATAGCTAGAATCATCTAAATCCTGCTGAAACAAGATTAAGTCAGGAGCTGTCATCCCCAATTTCCATAGGTCAGCAATAAGAACCTCAACATGAGGCTTATCACATTGCCCTTTTAAACCTACAATTTGCTGATAGATAGGCAAATTTTTATAACAATCCGATGTTGTAAAATGAGAAACTATAGGCTTCGTAATACCGCACTCAGGCAATTTTACATCCCTATAGTAAGTAGCTTCTTTTTTAAAATAAGAACAATCATCTGCTGTAGGTTCTTTAAAACGTAGGCTATTCTCTTCTGGGCTTAATGTTTTAACCTTTTCTTTGAATTCAAAAAACTTAGATACTGTGGCTTTATTGCATGTAGTATCTGCAAATCTTGCCATCATTTTATATGTATTACCATCAGTAGCACAATTAACCTTATCTTCAGCCTTGTCCATAAATTTTTCAATCTTATCTTGTGCTTTATCTAAAAAATCACCAGCCTTTTCTTTTAATCTAGCAGCTGTATCTTTAGCACTATCATGCAAATCTCTTAACTTAGGCATATTTAATTCTCCGCTTTGCTGAAAAGCTTAATTGCCTTTCGGCGCCTGCAAAGTAATTTTGTTACTACTTAATGTCAATATAATTTAACGTTGTTATATTAATGTAGGAATTTATTTACAAACTTTATAGTCAAGAGATATTATACCTGCTTTTGAAGCTGCCAATACATTCTCTTCCCTATCATCAATAAAAAGAGTTTTTTCAGGCATTAATCCATGTTTATTACAGATCAAACTATATATCTCTGGGTCGTCTTTAGTTATACCAACTTGTTCTGAGATTATTATATCTTCAAAAACCTGAAAGAAGCCAAATTTTTCAATCTCAAACTCCACTTGAGATAAAGGTGCATCTGTAATGCTAAACAACCTGTAGCTCTTTTTATATTGATATAGCAAAGATATATTTTCTTCTATTGGAATAACTTTAATTCCATTATTATTTGAAACAACTTTTAGAAGCACCCCACCAATGTCAAAGATTAAGTTTTCAATACCATGAAACTCTTTAATTTTATGGTTGAGCATAACACTTATCCAACCAACTTTGCCGCCTCCATAGCGCCATAAGTTACAACACCACTACAACCCGCTCTTTTGAAGCCAATTAGAAGTTCCAACATGGCTTTATCAAAATCTAATGCGCCATTTTGCGCGGCAAATTTAAGCATGGCATATTCACCTGAAACTTGATAAGCAAGCATAGGAATTGTTATTTCATCTTTCATGCGCTGCATAATATCTAGGTACGGAGTCCCTGGTTTTATAATCACCATGTCAGCACCTTCTTCCACATCCATTCTTATTTCATTTACAGCTTGATTTGAATTCCTCGGGTCTAACTGATAAGTAGATTTATCCAAATATCCTTTGCGTTTTGAGCCAACTGCTTCACGGAATGGGCCGTAAAATTGGCTAACATATTTCACACCATAAGAAATAATTTTTGTATTAGCATGGCCATTAGATTCTAAAGCTTCACGAATCATGATAATTCTACCATCCATCATATCAGACGGAGCAATAGCATCAGCACCAGCTCTTACTAAAACCATCGATTGCTTTATAAGCGCATCGATAGTTAATTCATTATGAACATCATTGCCTTCAACAATCCCATCATGACCGTGCGTTGTATAGGGATCTAGTGCAACATCTGCCATGATACCAATATTTGGCAGTTCATCTTTAATTGCACTGATGCAACGAGATATTAAATTATCCTCATTAAAAGCTTCTTTAGCATCATCGCTTTTAAGATTATCAGCAACAGACGGAAACAATGCGAGCATTGGGATGCCAAGATCTACCGCTTTTTTAGCCTGTTCAACAGCAATATCGATTGAAACTCTAAAAACATCAGGCAAAGTTTTAATTGGCTCTTTGACTTTTTTACCTTCAACAATAAACATTGGAAGAATTAAATCTGCCGGACGTAAATGGTTTTCTGCAACCATTTCTCTAACCCATCCATTGGTTCTCAGCCTTCTTAATCTTGTAAATGGATAATGCATGCTTAGCCTATTTTTGATTTCACTTTATATAAGATATCAAAAGCCTCACGCGGGGTTATGCTATCGATATCAACATTTTTAATCTCTAAAATATAATCAGGCACTACGTTTTCATTTGCAACCACTTTCACAACTTCTTTTCTCTCTTGCCCTTCAACTGATTTTAAAATTTCATTCGCTCGTTCAACCACACTATTCGGCAAGCCAGCAAGAGAAGCGACATGAATACCATAAGATCTGTCAGCTTTGCCAGAAATTACTTTATGCATGAATACCACTTTCCCCTCCCATTCTTTCACACTCACTGTGTAGCAAGCAAGTTTAGGCAAATCATTTTCTAGTTGTGTAAGCTCGTGATAGTGAGTTGCAAACAAAGTTCTACAACCAATCTGATTGTGCAAATTTTCTATAACTGACCAAGCGATTGCTAAGCCGTCATAGGTTGATGTACCTCTGCCAATTTCGTCAAGAATGACAAAGGATTTTGAGGTAGAGTTATTGAGTATTGTCGCCGTTTCCACCATTTCAACCATGAAGGTAGATTGCCCACGCGAAATATCGTCAGCCGCCCCTATCCTACTAAACAACCTATCAACCACACCTATATGCGCCGACTTTGCAGGTACATATCCTCCCATTTGCGCCATTATGCAGATTATGGCATTTTGCCTAAGGAATGTGCTTTTACCTGCCATATTAGGCCCTGTTATCAGCCAAATATTTTTATCATTTCCAACATTACAGTCATTTGAGATGAATTTATCTCTGATGCTTTTTTCAACAACAGGGTGTCTGCCACCTATTATCTCAAATGCTTTGGAGTCATCAATATGTGGACGCACGTAATTCTTTTCAGAAGCCAACTGCGCTAATGCTGCAAATACATCCAAGCCTGCCAATGCTTGGGCTGTATAGCTTATACTTTCGCCAACATTAGTAACCGCAACGCATAATTCTTCAAAAATCTTTTGTTCAAGGTTTGAAATATTATCCTGCGCACCAATAATATCTGACTCTAATTTCCTCAGCTCATCTGTGGTATAACGCATAGAGCTGCCAAGCGTTTGCCTGTGAATGAATATTGAATCAGTAACTTTGCTAGCATGTGATGGAGTTACTTCAACAAAATATCCCAAAACATTATTGTAAGTAATTTTCAGTGTACTAACACCAGTAAGCCCGCGGTATTTATCGCGTAATGCTTCTATGGCTTGTTTCGAGTTATGCCTAATGCTGTAGAAATAATCTAACTCTGCTGAATACCCTGCCCTTATAAACCCGCCATCTTTAACGTGAATTGGAGTATCGATAGTAAGTGCCGCATGGAGCTTTTCTAGCAGTTCCGAAAAATTCCCAATTTGCGAAACTAACCCCTTAATACCTTGCGAGACTTCTACTCCAGAAAATAAAATTAATTCAGCAATTTTAATTGCCTGTGACAACCCGTCTTTTAATAACGATAAATCCCTTGGGCCACCTTTTCTAATCCATATACGAGAAAGAGATCTTTCAAGGTCTGGAACCACTCTCAGACCATCTCTTAATTTATCTCGCAACGCTTTGTTTTTATAAAAACATTCAACGCTATCGAGGCGCTTATTTATTGCCTCTGCATTACATAATGGTGATGACATGTATAGCCTTAACAATCTTCCACCAGCAGAGGTAATTGTTTTGTCTAAAACGGAAATTAACGAAGATTTGGCATCGCCATTCATGCTTGCATCAAGCTCTAGATTACGCTTGGTTGCAAGGTCTATAATCATAAAATAGTTGCTGTTGACTTTTTTTGGAGCAGAAAGTCTAGGCAAAGAAGATTTTTGGGTGTGTTCAAGATATTCCAATAAGCCACCAATTACTGAGATTTCAGCATCACTAAAACTCCCCAATCCCTCTAAAGCACTTACCGCAAAAAAATCTTTAATGCGTTTTTTACTACGCTCCAATTCAAATGTTGCATTTGCTCTAACTGAAATATTTTTAGTAAAGTTTTCTAAACTCTGCTTGAGTTTCACATCATGAAAAATTTTATCTGCGACTATTACTTCTTTCGGTTTAAGTCTCGAAAGGTCAGCAAGCATAGTTGAGGAAGAACTACTTGAATAGCTAAACTCGCCTGTCGAAATTTCAACCCATGCTAATGTTATTTTACCTTCATGCAACCCAACTGCTGCAAGATAGTTACATTCCCTAGCATCGAGCAAAGTATCCTCAAATAAAGTACCAGGGGTAATAATTCGCACGACATCCCTTTTAACTACAGCTTTATAACCCCTCTTTTTGGCTTGTTCAGGGGTTTCTAATTGTTCACAAATAGCAACTTTGAACCCTGCTTTAATTAGCTTTTCAAGATAGAATTCATTGCTATGCGCTGGAACACCACACATTGGTATATCTTGATCATTATGCTTGCCGCGTTTTGTAAGAACTATATCAAGCACTTCAGAAGCTGTAACAGCATCTTGGAAAAACAATTCATAGAAATCGCCCATACGGTAGAAAAGCAGGTAATCGTTATATTCATTTTTAATCGCCATGTATTGCTGCATCATTGGCGTTAAAGCTTGAATATTGTTTGTTTCAAAAAGTTGTGATTGCTTCACCTGCTGCATTTTCTGGTCATGTTTTGATTGTTGAATGCAGTATAGCTTTGTTTACCCTTGTGGCAACGATAAAATCATGAGTTCGCAGCAAGCTTTATAAAGCCACCAGATTGCTTATCAAACATCTCTTTGTATTTTTTACAACGATATATTAGATCCGCATGAGTGCCACAATCTAAAATTCTTCCATCGTCCATAAAAATTATTTTATCAGCTAGTACCGCAGTATTTAATCTATGGGTAACAAAGATAACTGTTTTATTGCGAGCAATTTCTTCAAAAGTCTTAAATATTTCATACTCAATATTTGGATCAAGAGAAGCAGTAGGCTCATCTAATATGAAAATATCGCCATCATTATACAATGCTCTAGCGATTGCAATTTTTTGCCACTGCCCAACAGACAATTCAATGCCACCAAATGCTTTACCAACTTTGTTATCTAAAATTTCTTTTAAATAAGCTGCATCTAAATTATCTAGCATCTTGTTAAGTTTATTATACTCACTATCACACGCAATATTCTCTTTCACTGTGAAATCATATGTGCAAAAGTCTTGGAATACTGGTGATATTTTTTTACGCCAATCTCTCAAATTAATATACTTAATACTTTTACTATTGATTAATATATCTCCACGAGATGGCAAATACAACCCGCATAACAATTTCACTAATGTAGATTTGCCTGCACCATTTGGCCCAACCACAGCAATTTTGTCACCATGCTCTATTTTAATGTTAAGATTTTTTATAACTTTTTTATTATTGCCATAAGAAAAATCAACACCTTTAAATTCTATATTAACTGGACTTTCAATACATGACTCCTCGCTTAAGTTACCTTTTCTCAATGGCTTATTAATAAAAGCAAAGTATTTTGTAAAAAACAACAAATGCCCCCTAACCCACCCAGCCTGTTCTCCAAAATTATTAACTGACATTTGCAATTGTAAAATAGATTGAATTAAAATAGCGATAGAAGCCACATTTAGCAAACCACTTGCAATTTTTGTTGTAATATTAAACGTCAAAAAGATAGTTATTCCAACAGTAAAGAACAGGGGAATTATAGTCTGCAATATTATCTTTCTTCTATTTTTATGGCTCTCAGAATAAAGTTCCTCAGAAACTTTTTTATATGTTGATTCAATATATTTATCATATCCAAAAAATCTTATTTCTTTAATAAATTTTCCATTAATAGCTAAGGAACTTAGATAAGTTGTAAACCTAGATTTTTTACTTCTACTCAAAGAATCTTGCCATACTAAATTTTGAATTTTGATAAAGATAAAAGCATTCACACCAGCACAAATCATCATAAAGCCAGCCTTCCAATCAAGAATGCTATACATTAAAAACAAACAAGAACACATAATAATAAAGTCTCTAAATAATCCAACCACAGTAACTATCATGTTAAGTGGCTTATGTGCAGATTGCGTCTTGATCAATTCCAAATCATTATAAAATTCCTCATCATCAAACATTTCAATCGAATCATATGAATTTGCTTTTGTTATAAGTCGAGAGTGAATATGATGCGTAAGTTTGTCTGCAAGTATTGACTGTAAGTACAATATGAATGGCGTAACTAAATTTTGTATAAGTATAGCAGAACCCCAAATTGCAAAACTAACGGTCAACAATTCAGATTTACTTGGGTTATTCTCAGATAAAATTTGAATAATATCTGAGGTAGCTTTAATAAAAACTCCTGGAAAAATACCACTTATAGTTATAGCTACAATTAGGACGGAACAAACCTTAGGACTAACTTTATACATTTCCAGTAATGCTGATGATAAAGATCGCAAACCCGACATACCATTTAATAAATTAAACGCTTCTTTGATATTTATAAACCCAGACATTATTGACTGGCCTCATAAGAATATTGAGGGAAATTAAATTTTTGTAAAAAATCTTCCCATGAATTTATCCCTCTTGTTGAGAGTATGGCGTTTTTTATAAATATCAGATCATTACCAACATCTTGCTTAGATAAACCATCAATATGATTATAAATATCTGATAATTGATCTATCTCAAAAAAATTTGGAAAAATTGCGCCAGATGTATGAAACAAATCTCTCGAGTCACTCTTTCGGAAGAAATAAGGAATCACCCCAATACATAAATCTCCAAGTTCATTCTCAACAATGAATCTTTTCCTATCTTCATCTAAATTTCCTAACAGAGTGTACCTCTCCGTCTTAATGATCGATAAAACATTGGAATGACTTGATATATGATGCTGCAGTAAGGCAATATACCTCGAGTAACATGCAGTTACTAAACATAAAAATCTTGTATAAAACGCTTTTTCTTTTTGAGTATATTGCTTGATTTGATCTATTATATAATTTTTATTATTCAGAGCCACACTGATCGAATCCAAATATCCTTTTTGAACGTCATCTATGTAATCTTCTGTATTACAAATTACACCATTTAAAAAGATTTGATTATGAGATTTATAAGCTGGTATAAGACCAAAATATCTTAAAGAAATATCATCTGTTCCATCATTTAAAATAGTTGGTCTTGTCAGCCTTATCCTAGGAATTCTTCCTCCTTGAATACCAGTCACGATACCTAATGTAGTTTTTTCATCGCTTGCATTAAATAACAACCCTGTCATTTCTAAAGGATGCGTATTATTCAAGTCAGCAATAAAAGTATGAAAGGCCGTCTCTAAATCAATCCAAAATATATTAGGATTACTTACGATTATATTGTCTGCATGACCGTCCGTTATTTTAAAAATTTTTCCATAAGCAAGCAATTTACCAAATTGATAAAAAAGGCTCTTTACTTCCGAGCTATTATTAACATCACCGTCATATTTTATGAATTCTATATAGCCATACGCATTAAAAGAATCTTCAGTATAACTTAAGATCTTTGGAGAGGACCATCTTGAATCACGCAATTTACTCTCTATACTAGAGATAGTTTTATTAATAAACATATCAACTCCTAGGTGTATAGGTTTATAAACAAATCCTTGGGAATTATCATTGAACTTAAAAACCACTGTTTGATGACCTAGGGCATGAGCATCGCCAGAGGTAATTAACAAGTCAGAAAGCTCACTATCTCTTCTCATACCAAATGCATCACATATATCACTCCATCTTTTATAAGATCTATCCAAACAACAGAAAATATTATATTTAAATTTCAAAATTCTAAAATTTATATCTTGAAACACTTTCGGACTAAAATCCTCTAAAACTCTAATAGTATTACTATGATTACCATCGAATAAAGAATCATAAACAGAAGATTCGTTGCCTTTAGTTTTATGAACTGAAATGTATGAAACAAGCGCAGACAAGAGAATTGAATCTAGATTTTCATATACAGTCCATACTATTTTATCTACACTCTTATCTAAATTATCATCCTATAGATTAGGAATCACAAGTCCCTGTTGCACAGCAACTACTACTACCGTTGAACAACAAAGAATTCGAACCTAAGTTAACATGATTTAATAACTCAGCAAAACCTGATGCAACTTCAATCTTCATATATAAAAACTCCTTAAAACAATTAGTTAAAATAAAACTTGATATCTAAATATTTAAAATAAAAACAAATACTTACGCTCATTTTTAAAAAATAATTAACCGATATCATCGGGCACTATACACTAAAATCATTTAAAGCGCAACGACTTCAAAGAGCTCTGATTGCTTCACCTGCTGCATTCTCTGGTAATGTTTTGATTGTTGAATGCAGTATAGCTTTGTTTACTGAAGAGGCAATTACAATAAGCGCTAAGAAGTTTTCATATTAATTTTATTTTCCACTTGACGTCTAGCAACTAAGTAATCAATTCAAAGCAAGGGTATTGGTAGCATAAAAAAAGAGCTTTTACTCGCCCCCCCCTATCCAACTCGCACGCCTTTATTAGTATTCTGTTCTTGCAGCTTTTGCTCTACCATAAACAACAAGCTTTCTCGAGACTTCGGATAGGTACGACTCTCTTCAATACTTGGTCTCCCCACATAAATATATGCTTTGTTCTGATCCTCAGCAACTAATAAACGGGTATTGGCTTCCCATGAAAGAGTAAAAAATCGATTTGGCGTAGCTGCCTTAAGAAGGGGATATAACGCTGCTAAATCATTTTCTCTAATCATTTTACAAACCGTTTGATCTAACTCATTCAGCTTTGACTCAGCTAGTTCCGAATAACTCAGACCTTTGGATGCGGCTTCGTCAAAAAGCTTAAATCTTAGACTAACATCAGCATTAGGTGAAAAAGGTCCAAATTCCCTACTATACATAATTCCTCTTATCTTTTGTTCCAGCTTTATATAGTCATCACTATTTCGTGTCAATCGCATTAAAACATTGCCACCTGAGGATAAATATAGTAGATATTATTCATCTGCAGAATGATTAGGAATATGATTATTAAAAAGATTGCTATAGCGGGATTATTTTTTGCGTTGTGTACCTCTTCAGCGTACGGTGCTTCTAGAATTGGCAAAATTGACTACCAAGGCAACCAGCGTATTAGCGACCAAACCATCTTCGCATATTTAAAGCTAAATACTGGCGACAACTACGACCAAAAAAAGGTAGATGAATCTATTAAGTCATTGTTTAAAACTGGATTTTTTTCTGACGTCAAAATCAATATTTCTGGCTCTACTCTTATGGTACAAGTAGCAGAAAATCCAATGATTAGTAAAATATATTTGGATGGAAATAAAAGAATTGAAGACAATGATTTAATGCCAGAACTATCTATGCAGGCTCATTCAGTATTTTCAATTACAAAAATGCAGAGCGATATCCGCAGAATGGTTCAGATATATCAAAAACGTGGTAGATACTCGGTAAAGATTGAGCCTAAGATTATTAAACTCGACCAAAATAGAATAAACTTAGTTTATGAAATTGAAGAAGGTTCACAAGCAAAGATTAAAAAAATCAATATAGATGGGAATGAATCTTTCTCAGATGCCGATATAATTGAAGCTATAGCTTCACGTGAAGAACGCTGGTATCGCTTCTTCTCTACTACAGATATCTATGATCCTGACAAGTTAGAATACGATAAAGAGCAAATTCGCCGCTTCTATATGAATCGTGGATATGCAACTTTTAAAGTTACATCGTCCACAGCAGAACTATCACCAAAGAGAGACGCTTTTTTAATTACATTCGTTGTAGATGAAGGTGATGTCTATGAATTTGGCGAAATAAATATAATTAGCAATATCAAAGGTATAGAAACCGAAAGACTTATACCTTGGCTCACTATCAAGACGGGGCATACATTCAGTAAGGAAAACATCGAAGACTCCGTAGATGCTTTAACTAACTATCTTGGCAACCATGGCTACCCATTTGTCGACATAGAACCAGAGATTAAAAATAATAAAGATACTTTAACTACCTCAGTTACTTTTAATATCAAGGAAAGTCCTAAAGTTTATATAGATAAAATAAACATAAAAAATAATACCCGTACTTTAGATAAAGTAATCCGCAGAGAGTTTAGAATTTCCGAAGGCGATCCTTATAATGTATCTAAAATACAACGCTCAAAACAACGTATTGAGAATTTAGGATTCTTTAATAAAATAGAATTCAAAAATAAAAAAACAAATTCACCAGATAAAATGGATCTAGATGTTGAAGTTGAAGAAACCTCAACTGGTAGCTTGAATTTTGCAGCAGGCTACAATACTTCAACTGGTCCATTAGGTAGCATTTCGTTATCTGAAAACAACTTTTTAGGCAAAGGACAGCAAGTTGTTCTTAGCTTCTTGCAAGCACAAAAACAAAGCGATTATACATTTAGCTTCACAGAACCATATTTTATGGATAAAGATCTTTCTGCTGGCTTTGATTTATTCCTATCGCAAAAAGATTTGAAAAAACAAAGCGCATATAGCAGCAAAACCAAAGGTTTTGTGCTGAGATCTGGTTATGAGATTACCGAGAATTTATCCCATGGAATCAGGTATTCATTAAAAGAAGAAGATATTCGCGATGTTGCCTCAGATGCCTCTATTTATGTTAAAGCACAAAAGGGTAAAAATACTGTATCATCAGTTGGCCATACTCTGACCTATGATAGACTTGATAGCAGAATTGATCCAACGGATGGCTACCATCTGAGCTTTAGCCAAGATATAGCGGGTTTAGGTGGACAAACTAATTACTTTATGCACGAAGGTAAAGCCGCCTATTATAAGCCATTATATAAAAAAGATTTTGTGTTAAAAATAGTTGGCAAAATAGGGGATATGAGAGGATTCGGCGGTAAGAAAGTTAAACTAAATGATCGCTTCATGATAGGCCCAGAGTATGTAAGAGGTTTTGATATAGCAGGGATAGGACCGAGAGATAAAAAAACTCTCGATGCATTAGGTGGTAATCAATATTATGCGGGCACAGCGGAGATTACATTTCCTATTGGGCTACCAGAAGAATTGGGAGTAAAAGGCGCAGTGTTTACCGATGCTGGGTCTTTATTTGGGATAGACGAAAAGGATAAATCCAAAATTTATGATGTTCATTCTATTAGAGCATCATCAGGTGCGAGCTTGATTTGGAAATCTCCTTTTGGTACTATGAGCTTACATTACGCCGTACCTTATAAAAAAGAGAAGTTCGACGACGTGAGGAAGTTTTATTTTAACTTCGGCACAAAATTTTAACACTTATAGGAGATAAAATGTTTAATATAACTAAAACTACCATCGTGGCACTAGCCATTCTTGCTGCTTCTATTACATCTGCAAGCGCACAAGCTACACCAGCTACCGCTACTTCAACAACCAGCATGAATATCGCAGTTGTAGATACCCAGAAAATTTTTGAAAAAGCTACCGCTCTTCAAAAAATTAAAGAGCAACTAGATAAAAAAGCTGAGGAGTTTAAAAAAGAAACAGCTAAAAAAGAAGAAACCTTCAAGAAAAAATTTGAAGATCTAGAAAAACAAAAAGCCACTCTTGCTAAGGAAGCTTATGATAAAAAAAGCGAAGATATAGGCAAGGAATTTGGCGAAGCTCAAAAGAAAGTTCAAGAAAACCGCCAATTAATTGACAAAGCTTATCAAGATGCTATGCAACAAGTTAACGATGCATTCACTTCAATTATCACTGAAGAAGCTGGCAAAAAAGGATACAAAGTTGTACTTCCTAAACTACAAACTTTATTCTCTGATAATGGCATTGAAATTACAGATGCTATGATTGATGCTTTAAATAAAAAGCTTCCATCAGTTACTGTAAAATTTGACGCATCAACAAAAGGTTAATTAGTCTAATTTACTATTATTAAAAAGCCCACTTAATGTGGGCTTTTTTTTATAAGGAACACATATGCAGCTAAAATTCAAAGCAAAAGTCTGGTTATATAACGGCACAAATGCAAGTTGGCACTTTATAACCCTACCAGTAGAAATTGGGCAGCAAGTAAAATACTTAGGAATGAATAAAAAAGCTGGCTGGGGTGCTATACGAGTCAAAGCTCAAATCGGCAATACAACATGGGAAACATCTGTATTTCCATCTAAAGAGTTGTCGTCATATATCTTACCCTTAAAGTCAGAAATAAGAAAAAAAGAAAACATTAGAGAAAGCGACATAATTCATGTAACAATCAAAATTATATAACCAGTTTAGTACTTAGAGATGAACGAAAAACATTTATCAAGCATGACTCCCGATGAATACAATACTTATTTTAAATTTAAATGTGTATTAGCTATTTTTCCTCTTTTACTTCAAAATAACTTCATGGATGTGAAAGATCGGAGATCTTTACTCAGAACACTAAATATAAATAACACTCATCAACCTGTAAAAGATCTATTAGGTATTTTTAATTTTATTCAAAGCTTGGGGTATGTCTATAAAGGAGAAATATCTTTAGAGCCTATAGTCAAATTTTGTGACGCATCCATAATAAGAATGTTAGAATCATTACCGGATAAAGAACGTATCAAAGGGCAATTCCAATCTTTAAAAATTAATACTTTTTAGAAAGTTTAATAGCTGTTTTACTTGCAAATTTGATAAACGCACTAAGTACTGGGTAGCCTATAGCATTTTTTGCATCATAATCAATTCCTGTATCCCTATGCTCAAGCTCTTCATCTCTGAATTTTTCTATCTTTTTTCTTAGCTCTCTTTCTTTGGGAATACTTTGCAAAGCATCGACTTGCTCTTTATAGTGGTCACCAATAACCTCTTCTACCGCGACCGTACATGCCATGGCCGCTTTTTCACCCATTCTTGCAGTAATAGCCCCAAGAGCGAAACCAGCAATATTCCAAATAGGAGATAGTACAGTGGGCCTCACTCTACGCTCCTTTATTTGATTTTCAAAATATTCAAGATGCACGAGCTCCTGCTCTAACATGTGCTTGATTTCAGAATGGTCTTTTAAAACTGAAAGCTGCCCTTGATAAATTCTCTTGGCACCAAACTCACCAGCATGGTTTACCCTAATCATTTCTTCGATGATTTGGTTATTTCTTTTCATATTTAGCATTCCCAACAAATACGTAGGCTAAAAGCACTGTAATCACTAATAGAAGCAAAGAATAAACAAAATTCCACCCTGCAAGCGTTACACCCATAAAAGTAAATCCTACCCTGTCGCATGGGACATCATCTTTAGCTTCAATAAGAGCTTTATATTCTTCAATGGTAGTAGCCTGACCTGAAGACATTTTGCCAGTACATGACAGATCTAATGAAAACCAACTATTTTCAACGCCAACGTGTACTATCGCCAAACCAGCCCCAGCAATTAAACCCAATATAATAAACTTGATAATCAAATCTTTAAACTTATCCGACAAATAACCTATACAACATAAAACTATCAAAGCCATATACGACCAACGCTGGTAATAGCACATCTTGCATGGCATTAAACCCAGCACATACTCAGAAAAATAAGCCGCTGCAAGAGCAAAAATTGATGCCGCCGCAATAAATTTAAAATAGATTTGGTAATACTTATGCACTACAAAAAACCGCTAACAATATTCTACAACAAAATATAGACAGCTTAGCTTTTTTTGTCAGCTATTTATTTTTAAGTTGTTCGGCAGCAAGCTTCCCAACAACATCTACAGGTTGACCATTTTGCTTAGAAATACGTTCATATTCCTGTTTTCGTTTTGCATTAACTTCACTTACCAAAGCATCTACTTCTGAACTTGATTGAACTGCTTCAATGTAGCCATCAGACTTTTCTGCAATTAAGCCTTGAGAACGAGCTGACTGCAGGTCTAGTGCAAAAGCTGAAGCTGTAAAAGCTAAAACAAAAGCAGAAGATAATAATAATTTTCTCATAAAATACTCCTATTAGAATATATCTGGGTTTTTAGTAATTGCTTTTTTAACATCTTTATCAATTTGAACTTTAATTTTATGTTCAATATTAACATTCAAATTAATCTCTACAGGCTTATCTGGAGCTTGCACTTGCACTGTTGGAGCGCAAGCAACTACGAATAAAGCCAATAATACAACATAAAAATTATTTCTCATTTTTATCCTCAGAGTCAATAATGGTTTTAACGTCATTCATTGGTAACAAACTGCGTTTTAACATTGGTATTGTATCACCAGATAGATTTATATTCAACTTTACTTTCCTTCCTTCCATATAGCTTGGGTTAGTCCCCTCAACCTTCATATTAATCAATGAGTTATCATCCTTATCTACTATAATCGACATCTCTAAAATGTTGTATTTGAAATTTTCCAAGATTGTTCTGGTCATTTTAACCTGATCGTTATCACCTGGTATCAATGCTGGCGAAACCTTTATAAGACCTTCGTTTCCACCTTCTAACTGTCCATTTTGAATTTCGATTTGTCCACTAGGATGATATACTAGCTTCACACTGCCAGACAACCTACCGTCACCTTCAATTTCGCCGTTGGTAACTTTGCCAAGAATATCTGATAACTCAACATTTTTAACATTAGCTTTTATTGGAATAGGTTTTTTGAAGCCAGTCGATGTAATTATTTTATCTACTGTGACAAACCCACCGCCGATAGGTAATTTGAATTTAGATATTTCAAACTTGCCGTTTTGCATGTCTTGCACATCTACATCGACAATTAAGTTAATATTAAAAGTTGCATCCTTACTGGCTAAATTAGCAGTTGTGGTAAAGTGCGTGTTCTTTAGATCTAGCGACCCTTCTAATACTGGAGAATAAATATCGATTGGCGAATTTTCCATGACAACTGGAGAAGATTTAAAAATCCCATGAATTGTTTTATTATTGTGGTCTACATCTAAATCTACCGAAACAGATGTATCCATTGAAAATTCTTTATCTGAGAAATTCAGAGATATATTTTTTAGAGTTACTTTATCAGGTAATGATTTAAAGATTTGGTCAATATCAATTTGGCTTTTTTCAGACTTAGTTTTAAATAAAGATTCTAGACCTTCAATACTTATCCATTCTGGACTCCTAACTGCGTTTAATAGAACATTACCTACTTCCAGAGATTTTATTTTGCCACTAACCACCTCTTTAGCATCGTAATTTACAACAATATCTTTAATCTTTATCTCAGAATTACTGCCAAGATTTAGTTCAGAGATCGAAGCTTTGCTAGTGTCAATGGAGTGGATTTCAAATTTAGAAACTTTCAAACCCCCAGCTTCTAAAGTGGTAATTACTTTACTTTCAATAACTCCTTTAAATGGAAAGAAAAAATAGGTTAGAATCCCAGCTACTAATAACAAATCAAAAATCACAATAAACCAAATTAACTTACGTGACATCTTTGGCTTTACTTGCGAACTTTCTAGCATAAATTACATATTGGAATGAATTTTCCTAATTTTCTCTAAATCATCGGGTGTATCCACACCAAGTGCAACATCTTTAACTACACCAATTCTTATGGTCATATCATTTTCAAGTGCGCGTAGCTGTTCTAATCTTTCACGAAGTTCAAGTGGTGTTTGTTTTAGCTGTACAAATTTATTAAGTGCATCTTTTCTGTAAACATAAATGCCAACGTGGTGGTACATATCACCATCACCATGCGGTGAGTTAGATGTGCGGGTAAAATACAAAGCTCTGCCGTTAATAGCGATAATCGCTTTCACGACATTAGGATTTGTTTTTTCAGATTCGTCTTCCATCAATGTAGCAATTGTTGAAATGTCATCATTAGAAGCTTGAAGAATTTCTACAGCATGCTTGATGGTGTTCGGGCTGATTAATGGAATGTCGCCCTGAAGATTTACAATATAGTCATATTCCTTGCCACAAGCTTTGTAAGCTGCGTAAATTCTATCTGTACCAGTATTGATTTCATGTGGGGTAAGAATAGCTTTAAACCCATACTTAGCCGCTAAATCAACCAACTCTTGATCTGGACAAGCAATGTAAACATCACCCACCTTTGCATCCATTGCTTTCTCCGCAACATGTATAAGCATCGGTTTACCACCAATATCTGCCAATGGCTTATTTGGCAGTCTCGTAGCACCTAAACGTGCGGGGATAAATATAGCTGTATTTGTCATTTTTTCTTTTGTTTCCAATACGTGTTTTCAAGGTGGTAGTTAAACTCAGCACCGAAGATGTAAATTATACTGCAAACATAAAAATAGAGCAAAGCAATTATTATCCCAGCAATACTTCCGTATATCAAATTAACCTGAGGAAAATTAGCAACATAATATTTAAACAACACCGAAAATAAAGACCATCCAATTAATACCGTTATCGCTCCTGGCAGAGTTCTTTTGAAACTTTGCTTTCTATTAGGAAGCGCATAATATGAGAAACTAATAAGAACCAATCCTAATTTTATCAACAATAGATACCTTAAATTTTCGCCTTCAGATGTGAATAATGCAATATACTTATACTCACCCAAATGCAGCGCACTATCGATAAAATTCCAAATCATTGGCAATACTATAAGACTGACCAAAAAACATATAATTATTATCACTGCCATAAAAAATTCAAAGAAACTAACTAACCTTCTCCATAAATACATTGGCGTATGCGTCACTCTATATGCTTTATTCAGAATAGTCCTTAGAGCTTCAAAAATAGAAGAAGCTGTCCATATGGCACTTATAATCGCAATCGTTAATAAACTTTGTGGGGGGCTAGAGGTAATTTCTAATATTCTAGGCTTTAACGCATCTATAAACCCAGCCCAATTACTTTTTAAAATTATATTTACAAGGTGATTTCCTAAAAAATCATTACCAATAAATCCGACCGCAGCCATAAAAAACACTAGGAAGGGAAATATTGTTAACATTATAAGGAACGATAGATAGCCAGCATGCTCAATACCATCATGCATTACCAAATCTCTAATGCTAGAACCAACACACCTACTAAATTTTACAAAACCTTTAATCATAACTTTATCTTCTTTTGGATGCAGGCAGCTTTGACAGTATTACTCAACATACATGCTACCGTCATTGGCCCCACACCACCTGGTACTGGGGTTATAAATCCTGCAACTTCTTTTACCTCATCAAATTTAACGTCACCATAAAGCTTGCCTTCATGACGAGTAATTCCTATATCAATAACACATGCTCCTGACTTTATCAAATTTGCGGTAATCATTTCCTTCTGACCAGTTGCTGCAATTAGTATATCTGCAGTCTTACATTCTTCAGCGATATTATATGATTTGCTATGCAGTGTAGTCACTGTGCAATTCTCTCTTAAAAGCATTGTTGCCATTGGCCTTCCAACTATTATTGATCTACCTACAACTACTGCTTTTTTGCCCGAAAGATCATTTCCCATAACGCTTTTTATCAGCATTAAACAACCTTGAGGAGTGCTGGGCTCTAAGCAATCTCGCGACGAATGTAGAAGACCTATGTTTCTAGTCGTAAAACCATCCACGTCTTTTATCGGATCAATTGAGTCAATAATATCATATTGATCTATACCATTAGGCAACGGAAGTTGGACTAAAACACCATGAGTTCTTTGATCATTATTAAGATTTTCTATCTTAGCCTTTATAATTCTTTGCGATGCAGCTGCTGGCAATATATAATCAAATATATTAATCCCAATTTCTTTTGCTTTTGCAATTTTGTTTTTTACATAAACATGGCTAGCAGGGTCGTCCCCAACCAGCACCACAGCTAAACCAGGAATAACGTTGTGTTTATCTTTCAAAAGCTGTACGGTCTGCTTTAATTCATTACAAAACTTATTTGCAAACGCTTTTCCATCTATTATTTTCGCTGTCATTCGTTACATATAACTATTTGCTTTCAATATAGTACTATTTGTAGAAAAACGAAAGTTCTAAGTAAATTTATCTTGCCAACTGAGCTTGATTATCACGCGCTTTATGGGCTTCCTTTAATAGTTTCAACATATGTCTGGAGATTTTATACTCTTCCCCAACATCTCTCCCATCATACACAATAAAGGCAGCATCACCGTCTTTGTCTACTTCTGGTCTTTTCTGATCACCAACAACATTAAGTTTAGATCCATTTACAAACATCACCTCCACTTTCTTTCCTTCAACATCAAAAGTTTGGATATTGCCATGCTCAGCAAAAACCTTAAACGGCAATGAAGACTGCCCCGCTTCTCTTGAATGGTATTGTATTAATTGCTCAGCACTAGAGTCTTTAAACTTTGTCTTAAAATAGTCAATCTGAGCATCAACTATTTCAAGTCTCTCTTTCTCTGCTTGAGACACTTGGTTTCTTCTGTTAGCCAACTGTCTTTCAACAACATTCAAATAACAATCAGACCCAATGTTATTTAGAAATGCTTCTGTTAATCCCATACCTTGTTCTTGAAGTCTAATTTGCAATGCATCTAATCTACTTAAATATTCAATTGGCTGCAGACATAAAATACAATGCAATCTGATTCGATTACCAACTATTATTTGCGCTCCTATAGAAATTGTTAAATTCCTCATTATCCTTCGACTTAAAATTGCTTTCTGCTTTTGTTCAATGAAAAAATCTGGCCTTTCTACTATATTTGCATCGCTTAAAATTTCACCTCTGTTCAAATTCTCATAAATAGAATTTAACTTATAAAATGCATAAATACTTAAAGTAGTGAACGCCGCCGCAGCAAACACATAGGCTGTTTTATCCAAAGTACAATCATTAGAAAAATATCCTCTATATCTTCTTGTACATTGCACAACATATGCCGACCATGCTACCCCCCAAGATGTAGGCACAGCGAACAAAACAGACAACATCGATCCACCTCTTAAAAATGGCACTGTTGACTTAAAAAACTCAGATATATTCATCTAACCTCTTTCGCTTGAATTTCGAGAAAATTATAATGTGAAACAGCGAAAAAGCCAACAAATGATTCGTTTCCAATGATAAATTACTAAACAAATGTAGAAAGTAATTTTTTGGGCTGACACCTAAGATATAAAATAAATAAATTAAAAACTAAAGTTTAATCATCCTCTCCAGAAGAATTAGGTGATTTAGAGGACATTTCCATCTTTGAAACTGGAACTAGTCTTTTGGCAATCAAATAGCCTAAAGAAGTTGCTAAAATTGAAAGATATTTCTCTTTCATACCTAGAGACCCAGCAAAAACATATCTAGATAAAACAACTTCAGGAAGATACTTACAAAATGAGTGGAAAAATGTTTTATATATCACCTCAAAGCTTAAGCCATTATAATAACCAGCAATAAAAGCATTCGCTGAAAAATGGCCTAAAAGTGATGGTATAGTGGTGTCATCAATATCATGGTATTCTTGCACTCTCAAATCTGGTGTCACTCTTGAATCAATGTAATTTTCTAAACTATAATCTCCATAATTATTAAATCCTATATAAGAAGAAATAACCGAATCTTTTACTGCCTCTTTAATAAACCTCTTAACCGCAACTTTGGGAGCTGTTTGATTTAAAAACGGATCCATTTCTACTTCAAGAGCAGTATCATGTTTCATCACATGATTGTTTATCACATCTAAAAACGAGTATGTTATACCGCTACTCGCAATATTACCCATCATATAATAAAAGATATCAACTAGATATTTGACACCATTCCCATATTCATTTCCTAAAACAAATTGTTGCACGAAATCTATATAGTATTCTTTTAAAACTTTATTACTCGCTATCTCATAAAAAGCTATGTGTTTCAAAGATCCATGTATAAAGTCTGATAAAAATCGAAATTCATCCTTACTATCCCAAACATTTTTCGTTAGATATTCTATCCCAGCAGAAAATAATTGTAACGCAGAAGCAGCCATAAATGCATAAACCATATTAGGCCCAACAATTTTCCAAGCAGATGCAATTGTAAGAACCTCAAGAGCAGAAGTGGTTAATGAATAAAAATTAAACTTATTGTCTTTATTATCTAAGATTTGAGTTAAATCTACTTCTTCTGGCTTTGGAGAGAAATATTCAAACAACTGATCATGATCACTAAATGTAAAACAGCTCTGTCCGTTATCAACTTGGATTTCAGAAGACGTCTCATTAACGAACAATTGAACGCCATTAAAACTATTATCCCACCATTGATCTACACAATACCCACAATTATTACTGACCAACTCCGTATGACTCACTTTTTAGGAAAAATTATATATATTCGAATTAAAGAGATTATAGTTTCAATGGCTTAATTAGTCAATAATCCTGTCAAAAGCTCTTCCTCCATTTTCTTTACTTGATCCATTGGTGACAATGAATTGTTTGTTATCAGACTAAAAGCATATTTTTTACCAGATGGCATAAATGCATACCCAGACAAAGCCGAAACATTGTCAATCGTGCCTGTTTTAGCATATAAAACTTTTTCTAAATGAGTATCCTTAAACCTTTTTTTTAGAGTTCCGTCAACACCAGCTACTGGTAAAGAAGCAATAAATGCATCTTTTATATGCTCATCCTTATATGCAGATCTTAATATCTTGATAAAACTATCTGGAGATATCAAATCTTTACGAGACAACCCAGAACCATCCTTAATACTAATTTGAGCCCTATCTATACCAACTTCTTTAGCCAAAAGATCCAAAACCAACTTGGAGCTATTTTTCCAACTACCAGAATATTCTGTCTTTGATGCACTAATCTTTTTAAATATGGCTTCACTGATTTGGTTATCGGATTCTTTCGTCATATCTTTTAATAATTCTATAATTAGCCTAGAATTATAGTAGGCAAGTTCCTTTGCTTTATGAGGAGTCGAGCCAATTTTAATCGATTTATATTCAATGCCTTTAGCCTTAAACATGAACCTTAATAATTCAACCATATTTTTTCTTGGATCTTGCGTGGCAATATTCAAGTATTCTGGCAAGTCTTTCTGTTGATAACACCCGTCTAAAAGATATGTATTATCACTAAAAGCACGAAGCTCAAACTCACATAACTTACTAACTTCAGTCACTTTGGCCTTATTAACTAACTTAATAAACATTGGAAACCTCTCAGGGCGAAATTCAGAATGTTTGGCCATATTGTTAACATTTACTCTGAAGCAATTACCATCCAACATAATGGCAGAAACAGGCGCTGAATAACAAAATTTGGTCTGATCACTTGGCCAACCATGCCCAAAATATTCGTCATCATACTCACTGTCATCAATAATGACATCATTAGTTATAGATTTAACTTTTAGAATTTTTATAGTTTCAACTAACTTTTCTAGTTTTTCTGATGTGAATTCTGGGTCTCCAGTAAACTTAATATACAAATTACCATTTATCTTCCCATCTTTTATTGAGCCATCAGTTGAAAGAGAAGTTCTAAACGTATTTTCTGCATCTATTAGCTTCAAAGCTGAATAAAGCGTGATTAACTTTTGTGTGCTAGCTGGAAGAAGCAGCATTTCTGGTTGTTTTTCATAAACCACCTCATCAGTATCTAGATCTATAATTTTAGCAGCAAATAAGCTGCCAGCTGCCAAATCGCTTGCATAGGCGATGTTGGCAAAAAAACACAGCAATAAAAATAAATACTTCATTTTGACTAATTATAAAATTACAGTCATATTCACACTGTCATACTGCAAACAACTGAATGACATTAAATATTAACAAACCTGATTATACTACAGATGTCGTTTAGCAACAAGTACATGATCGAAACTATTAATTTAGCCAAAAAAGCTGCAAGCATTGATGAAGTTCCAGTTGGTGCTGTTGTTGTACATAAAAACAAAATAATTGCCAGAGCTCATAACTTAACAGAATCTAAATGCAACCCAACTTTTCACGCAGAGATTCTAGCATTAGCCAAAGCAGCAAAGAAACTTAAAACAAATAAGTTAACTGAGTGCGACCTATACGTCACGCTTGAACCATGCCCTATGTGCGCACATGCAATTTCTTTAGCCCGTATTCGTAGATTATATTTCGGAGCATTTGATCCTAAAGGGGGCGGTGTTGAAAATGGCGCACGAATTTTTAATGCATCAAGCTGCCACCATAAACCAGAAGTTTACGGCGGATTGATGGAAGATGATTGCGGAAAACCACTTAAAGACTTTTTCTCCAAAAAACGTGATTAATTCACAATCTAGTTAAGAAATGAGGCTGAACCAACAATTAATAACGACAAAGAAATCGCTATGGGCAAGATACCAATCCTCGTAACTCTTCCTATAAACGAGTTGTTATTTTTCAAAACTCTAAAGGGGTTTAGAACTAAAAAGATCCCAAAAGATAAAAATAACCACTGGAAAAAATTAGCTGTATAAAACCCTGTATCCAATTTTTTTTCCTCAAAACGCATCATTTCTTGAACTGTATGCTTGCCAGTTCTTATCATTTTATAATAATCATCACCAATCTTTAAGAAATCCAGAGAATCGTTATTCTGAACTCCTATCATCGTTACCTCAATAGCATTCATAACTAAGTACCTAATTCTATAATCACCAATATTAGGTGAACTTAAATCGCCATTTGCATATACCTCACCAACAAGCTTAATCTTACCTTTTAAATTCTCATCAATCGCATCATAATTACTCTGACTTAGGGGAAAGTTTGTATACTTATTGTGAATATAAAATAGATCTAATTCACCTTTTACAACATCTTCAATAGGTGGGTTATTATTGGTCTTAAAATTATTATCTAAGAGTTTATAGTCCCTACTATTATAGTAGTATCCTTTTCCTTCTGTATTTATTTTAGACAAGACCTCAGGTAAAATTTTGAATTGACCTATCTTTAATTCATTTGCATATACAACCTGTGTCCCATAATCTTTTTTAGATGGGTTTCCATCATTTGAGTATAAACGTTCATTCCATTTAACATCTGTTCTTGCGGTTTTACCAGCACCTACAGTTACCTTTTGATACACCTCTACTAAACGTACTAACTGCAACGCTTGAGCACTCACTCCAAAATGCTTGTCTTGTAAAATGTCGCTAGATTCCAGAACTCCATTCACCAAGACAATTTTGCCATTGTTAGCTGGGTCGACTACATCTATAGGAATAGGCACAACAGACTTCATTAAATAATTAAAGTCATTATTAAACTTAATATTCTCTAATGTGTTTCCCCAAGTCCATTTACAGGTAAAATAAACAATAAAACAACCAACCAAAACTCCAAAAAATGAGAGTTTAAAAACGTCCCAAACTGTCAATTTAGCAATAGATTCTGATAGATTTGAAGGCTCAGATATTTTTTCTTCAGTTGACTTTACAGAAGGTTGTGTGGGTTTAGTATAATCTCTATCATTCCCGAACATAAAGTTATGAGGTAAGGATAACATAATATTAAGACTATCAACGAACTATGACCAACTCAATGTAAAATTCTTGGAGTGCAAATAAGTTTAAATAAAAATCACTTGCAATAAGTTTTGTTTACTCCAAAATGCAGGCTAGTAAAAAATACAAGGTAGATCATGTCTAGTGAAAAATTAAAAGCGTTACAATCAGCATTAAGCCAAATTGAAAAAGAGTACGGCAAGGGTTCTATAATGAAACTTGGTCAAAAAGAATCACAAGACAAGATAGAAGTCATATCTACTGGCTCACTTAGCTTAGACATGGCATTAGGAGTTGGTGGCCTTCCTAGAGGCAGAATAATTGAAATCTATGGACCAGAAAGCTCTGGTAAAACAACATTAACATTACATGCTATTGCCGAAGCACAAAAAGCTGGCGGAGTTTGCGCATTCATCGATGCGGAACATGCTTTAGATCCAATTTACGCAAAAAAACTTGGTATAAAAATTGAAGATTTAATCTTATCTCAACCTGATAATGCTGAACAAGCTTTGGAAATTGCTGACACATTAGTACGTTCAGGTGCAGTTGATTTGGTAATTGTAGACAGCGTTGCAGCACTTGTACCCAAAGCAGAGATTGAAGGCGAGATGGGAGATAGTCATATGGGGCTACAAGCTCGCTTAATGAGCCAAGCTCTTCGCAAATTGACAGCATCTATATCTAAATCAAAAGCAATTCTAATTTTCATCAACCAAATCAGGATGAAAATTGGTGTTATGTTTGGCAATCCAGAAACAACAACTGGCGGCAATGCACTTAAATTCTATTGCTCTGTGAGACTAGATATAAGAAGAGTTGGCGCACTCAAAGATAAAGAAGAAATTATTGGTAACCAAACACGTGTAAAAGTTGTTAAAAACAAAGTTTCCCCTCCATTCAAAACTGTTGATTTTGACATCATATACGGGGAAGGTATTTCTAAGATTGGTGAAATAATCGACTTAGGCGTGAAAGCTGAAATAATTGAAAAATCTGGTTCATGGTTTGCATATAATGGCGAGCGCATTGGTCAAGGTCGCGAGAATGTTAAGCAATACTTAAAAGATCATCCAAAGATAGCAGAAGAAATTGAACAAAAGATTCGCAGCAACCATGCTAAAATTGCCGAGAAATTAGCTGAGAGTCCTTCATCTGAATCTTCTTCAAGCAATGACAATGCAGATGCTGCTAATTTTTAAGCAGAACTATCAAATTTCGAAACCACAAATCCAGCTAACATACCAGCTGGATTTGTTTTTTTATTGTAGACTCTATCACTATTGCTAATATAAAACCCATTTTAATCACCTCATCAATGTGGAGGCAATTGCTGATGTAATTAGCGAACCTAACATTGCCGAAACAATTGCTGGCTTAGCAAACTTAATTTCTATAGGGTCAATTGGCGCATTTGGATTATTGGTATTGTACGTATGCTGAACATGATTCACTACTTTTCTAGCAAAAGCAGCTTCTGCCAAGCCGATAGTTGAAATCGTAACAGCACCTAAAGCATGGAAAAGTAGATCATTTTCCCATATAGTGTTAGTTCGTTTTGATGAATCATTGGCCATAGCAGCTACAAACATCGTAGATAATCCAAACGCAAATGATTGCTTAGCAACAGTTGATAATTCAGAATTACCTACAATACAAAAAGCTTTGGTAATTTCACTTTTTGTAAATCCAACATTTCTTAGCAAGTTCATAGACATGCTATACTTAAGATCCTTCAAAGCAATATCTAATGGTGTGTAGCCGTCATTGTTTTTTATATACATAAATTTTTTCCCTTCTTCCGTTTTAAGAAGAGCTTTTAAAACACCTTCATCACCATGAATAACAGCATGATGTAATAGCGAATTTCCATTAGCATCCCTGTGAATTAGTAAGTTTTTCTCAAAATCTAATGTATACCGACCTAATCTTAAATCATCTAAGAATTGCTCCATCCCATCATCAAGTTTTTTAGCAAATTCGGGAACGAAAGTTCGCATTTTATCATAATTACTTATAATAAAATCAACCTCATGCGCCTTATAACTATAATTACTACTTTGCAAAATCAGCTTACATATTTCAAATCGCCCATCTTCCATCGCAAACTTTAAAATACTTGGGGGATTAGATTCAACATCATCAATATGCCTATCGTCAACCACTAGAGATTCTATTTTATCTTTGTAATATGGTAGCAATGCCTCAAACATCTTAGAATCACCATGCCTAACCGCCCATTCTATTGGCAAATCTAAGCCATTCCATCTTGAATCTAATATTTTAGGGTTCGATTCAATCATTGCTTTTGCAACTTCGATCCTATCAAACCCAAGTGCATAATCTTCAATTATGTCGGCAGGACCAGATAGACGATGCAGTATGCCAGCACCGTTTGAATCCACAGCTTCAACATTGGAACTTCTCAACTGTGAGATCATTTCTTCTGTCGACAATCCAAAATTCGAATTTAAAACCGTTATTGCTGAGTACTTTTTTATTTTTTTCTTCTTTTTCCCCATAACATCCCTATACAAGCTTCAAGAAATAGAGTAACACAACAATTATTAATTTTTGGTTAACGCCCCCCCGCCGATAAAATAACAATATTATGCCTGCCTATAGACTGAGCGCCACATTCTCTTTATTAAAAAGTATGTCTCTAGATCTTTTAGATGGCTGCTCTATGTCTACATCTAGAACTTCATCACAATGCAATGATGATGCTAGTGCCGTTGAATGTGCTCCAGATATATGTGCACCTACCCCAGCCATTTCAAAAGATCTCTTTAATCTATTTACATCTGAAGCGTCAATAGGTGGCAAAACCTCATTTAGGGCGACAGCTATTTCTGCTAAACCTTGTTGAGCAATCAATGAAACAGCGAGTGGCCTAGCAACAACATTCTCCACACTTGGTACTGGCATCATTTTAAAAGCAAGCGCAAATCTATTCTCAAAACTTGGGGTATCAATTGCAAGCAATTCTTCAATCTTATAGCCAAGCATGTCATAGAAATCTTCAATATACTCTTCTTTATTACCGTACACATGGAATGCATCGACTCCTATCTCTTTATTTGCCTCTTCGCAATTTACAACGTTATCATCCAAAAGAGTAATGATTGGAACATCTTTATTTTCAGGATCTCTCAGTTGTTCATCAGTAAAATTAAAACCATGCTCATCTAAAACTTGCTTGATATATCCATTCTTATTTTCTGGCACCTCATCATCTCTATGCACTACAACTATTCTATTAATCTCCTCTTCAGATAAGCCCATTAAAGCCAAAGCAAAATTTGTATATTCCAACGATGTATTAAAAGTTACTATGGCGACTTTATGGCCATCGGCCATAAGCTTTTTCATGGTTCTAGCAAGTAAAAAGTCTTCTGTATCCATTATTAAATCTTGTATTAGATCATCTCTTCTAGAGCTGAACTCTCTATTAAAGCCATATGCCAAGAGCTCGCTAATAGACATGCTTTCTGCCTCTTTAGTAAAATAATACTTAGAATAAATAAAATCAAAAACTGTTGCGTCTGCTAAAGTATCATCCAAATCAAAGCACGCTACTATATCCCTACCCCTTGCCATACCAATCTCTTCCACATTTATTTATGGGCAGATTATAACACACAAATATTACAGAAATATTACAATGTATAAAAAAATACAGAACAATACCCCAGACAAAAACGCTAGATTTTATTGAACTTATGTAGTAATATCGCAAACATAATTAACTATCGGATAACCAAAATGGCAGTACCTAAGCGGAAAACCACCCCATCAAGAAGGGGAAACAGAAGAGCGCATGACTCTTTGAACAGACTTAACATCGTGTTTGATAAGGAAAGTGGCGAGCCAAAATTGTCTCATCACGTCTCTTTAAAAGACGGCACATATAATGGTAGAGAAGTATTTAAGCCTAAGTCTAAATTAGCTAAGGCAGAAGCTTCTGAACAAGCAGCGGAAGTAGCAACCCAAGCTTAATAGCTATGGACAAAATCATCATCAGTATTGATGCAATGGGAGGGGCTAATGCCCCTCACTGTGTTATGGATGCTGTTGAAAAATCTCTACAAACCCACGATAATGTCTATTTCAAAATCTTTGGCGATTTAGAAAGAATTCACAAGGCATACATACCTAAAGAACAAACCAAAAATCGAGTTGAAATAATTCATACACCTAAGGCTGTATCTGATGATGAGCAGCCGATCAAAGCACTAAAGACTGGCAAAGATTCAAGCATGTATAAAGCTATTCAAGCTGTAAAAAACAGCGAAGCACATGCCTGTATTTCTGGTGGAAACACTGGAGCATTGATGGTTATGTCTAAAATGATCTTAGGCAGCCTACACAATGTGAAACGCCCAGCTATTGTGAATATATTTCCGAATCTTAAAGGTGGCTGCGTAATCCTTGACTTAGGAGCAAACTCAGATTGCGATCCAATTAATCTTTTCCAATTTGCACTCATGGGGCATTCATATGCGCGTGCTGTCTTAAAAAAAGATAGGCCATCTATTGGCATACTAAATGTAGGCACAGAAGAATACAAAGGTAGAGATATAGAGAAAAAAACCTATGAAATGCTAAAACAAAGCGGCTTAAACTTTTATGGGCACATTGAAGGCTATGATATTACAAAAGGTACAGTTGATGTAGTGGTTACAGATGGCTTTTCTGGCAACATTGCAATTAAAGTTGCTGAAGGCACAGCTAAAATGTGCAGAGAAATCATTAAAGAATCATTCAATAGTAACTTTTTTGCTAAACTTGGTGGGCTAATGGCTAGAAAAAGCCTCCGTAAAGTTTTAGGTCAAGTTGACCCACGTAATTACAATGGCGCAATGTTTGTCGGTGTTGATGGAATCGTCGTAAAAAGCCACGGTTCTTCTGAGCACAAAGGCTTTACAAACGCACTCGATGTTACTGTTAATTTGGTAAAACAAGATATTAACAAAGAAATTTCCCAGTTATTAACGCAACTTCATGAACTTGAAAGCACTAATGAATCGCTAATTAATAAAATAAAACATAAACTTGGGTTTGAATAGTCATATGAACAGTCTATCTCCCAAATATTCTAAAATCATAGCAACAGGGAGTTATCTTCCTAATAATCTGGTCAAGAACACGGAACTTGATCCAGCATTAGATACTAGTGACGAATGGATTACAACTCGTACAGGCATCAAACAAAGGTATATTGCAGCTGAGACTCAAGTTACTTCAGACCTTGCAGCAGAGGCTATTCAAAATTCGGGGGTTGATTTACAATCTCTAGATGGAATCATAGTAGCAACGACCACACCAGATGTAATCTTCCCTTCTACAGCAATTAATACTCAAAATAAATTAGGCATTCACAAAGGCTTTGCATTTGATATAAACGCCGTTTGTGCGGGCTTCATTTACGCAATTACAGTAGCAGATAGCCTGATCAAAAATGGAATGGCAAAAAGGATTGCTGTAGTTGGTGCAGAAACAATGTCTAGAGTTCTGGACTGGAAAGATCGTGCAACCTGCGTATTGTTTGGTGATGGAGCTGGTGCTTTTATTTTAGAAGCATCAAGCGAAGCTGGCATAATTGATTGTTCGCTACAAGCAGATAGCAGTACTTCTGACATACTTAAAATATGCGGCGGTATATCCAAAGGAAACATGGATGCAAAAATTGAAATGAATGGCAAAGAAGTTTTCAAAATGGCTGTGGACAGCATGTCTTCAAGCATCAAAGCAATATTAGAAAAAAACAATATAAACAATATAGGTTGGGTTTTACCACATCAGGCGAATCAAAGAATTTTATCTGCTGTGGCAACTAGACTAAATTTTCCAGAAGAGAAAGTTATTTCAACCGTGGATATTCACGCCAACACCTCCGCTGCCTCTATTCCCCTAGCCTTTTGCCATTACAAAAAGCTTGGTAAAATCAAGTCTGGTCAAACCATAGTGATGAGCGGAATAGGAGCTGGAATGACTTGGGGCTCTGTATTGATAAAAGTATAGTTATAAAAAAACTAGGCAACTGTTAAGCTACCTAGTCTATTATTATTAAATACTAATATTACCTAGCATTCACATCCTTTTTAGTAGAAGCATAAATAGCACCGATAAGCGCACTCCCCATATTGAAAGCTAATACCATCTCTGGCTTCGTATTCTTAAGCAAGCTTACTAAACAACAAGCCACAGCGGTTGCAGCAACAGTGCTGGTAAAGAAGTTGATATAATCTGCTTTCTTTCCAGATTTACAAACCTTATTACCTAAATAACCTTGTATTCCTAAACCTATAACCACCTGAGCAATTGCAAGAGGCATATAGTTTTGCACTACCATATTACTCGTAGCGCAGGATAAAGCAGACGATGCTAATATAGCTAAATCAAACTTGCTAATAGATTGAAGTGTCAAACTCAAATCTACGTTTTTTTGAGGTGCTTTTATTACACTACACACAGCAGGACTTGATGATGACACAAATGCTGAGGCGCTACTAGAACTAGATGAGCTCGCCGCTGCAAACACAGGCTTTACTACTGGAGTGGCAACAGCCGCTACAGCTGCTACAGCTATTGGCTTTAGATTTACCATATGATTAGGCGTTGTTGTGCTACTAGAAACAGTAGATGTAGAGCTAGATGAAGCAAATCTACTAGAACTAGACGAACTCGCCGCTGCAAACACAGGCTTTACTACTGGAGTAGCAACAGCTGCTGCAGCTATTGGTTTTAGATTTACCATATGATTAGGAGTTGTTGCAATATTAGCAGCAGAAGCAGGACTCGACGAAGCTCTACTCGAACTAGATGAACTCGCCGCTGCAAACACATGTTTTACTACTGGCGTAGCAACGGCCGCTACAGCTACCGCAGCTACTGGTTTTGTTTCATCTTCCCAACTATCGGATTCTCTTCCTTCTAGCATACTCTGTCTTCTTCTCAACAGCTCACCACCTAAATGGCTATTACGCTCCTCTTCTTCTGGTTTATCTTTTAATTTACGATTAGAAGCCTTGCTCAGTTGTCCACTTTTATTGCGAAGCTCATCCAACGAAAAGGCGCTTGATGCTCTAGGTGTTTTTGGGGTAACATTCACAGCACTTGGTGATGTACCTGCATCTGGTTTAACTGCTGGTGAAGTCTTTATTTTTTTCGCCGACCCAGCTTTTGGAGGCGGAGGCGGAGCAAAAGAAGAGGCAACTATAGGCGCAACAAGGATATCTTCAGCTGCATTAATGCTAGCACTCTGTTCTTCTTGAGATCTTTCTTGCAATTCAACTCCTACCGATGTTGCCGATAAAGAATTTGAAGATTTAGCTGCAACAGGAGCAACTTTAAGTTCGAGACCCTTTTGCTTTAGTTGTTCGACTTTGTTAACAACTGTTTGATATTTATTTTTAATAGCATTTAGCGGGTTAAAGAATTTAGCTTCATAATCAAATTTATTTGTTTGAGCTTTAAAAGGAGTTCTAGCCTTATATAATTCTTGCTTTTTATTATTCACATAATAATTTTTTTCAGGAAATTTAGACTTATCATTTAAAGCTACTTTCAAAGCATCAAATAGTCCGTCAATTTCTTTTTCGCACTGCTTAATATTAGCTTGCGCCTTAGATATGTTTTGATTTGTGTTTTGTTGATCAAAAACTTTTAAATTAACTGGCGACTCATTAGCAATAGCAGCTAAACTCTTATATTCAACCAATACATCCTTTAAGTCTTTTATCAATCCATCAAAGCCTTTAAATTTTAGGCCATTCATTTCACATTCTTTTAAAAGCCTCTGAGCATCTTCAAAATTAAAAGCGTTGTACTCGTGTTGCGCTCTTGCTTTTAAACCGTTGACCTCTTTAATTCTTGTATTAATATCTTCCATTTCTTGCGCTTTATTTTGCAAATCCAAGATATCGGCTTCTAATTTAATAATTTGCTTTATTTTCAAATTTATACTGTCCAAAGTTTTTGCTATCTTGCCTTCGTCAGTATTTAAATTGTTTGAAGTACTTGTAGCTGAACTAGCAGAAGCCGCTCCCGCCTGCTTTGTCTGCATATTTTTCATTCCAGCACTAAGTGCGCTCATAAAGTCTTTTGAAGCATCTCTTTGTGGACTTTGTGAAGTCGAAGAAGAGGAACTAGAGGAAGACTGGCTTGACTCCTCTTTTCTGCCTTGTACTTTAGTCGGTGTTTTTTTAAGAGCTGTTCCTTTTTGTATTTGCTCTAAAAGCTTGTTATGCATCTTTCCCTTCCCATATAATCCAAACTCATAAAACCCATTATAACAAAAAAAAGGGGACTATATTAGGAGTTTTTTGTTAAATATTTATTAAAATCGATTTTTCTAACATACAAACATAAAAAAACCCGCAGACATAAAAATATACGACTACGGGTTTTTACTTTTAGATGCAATAAGCTGTATATACTAAACCATCTTCGCAACAAATGGGGTTTGAATAGATTCCTTCAAAGCGCCAAGCATTGTAGCCCCAACATTGGCAGCAATCACCACTTCAGGACTACAACCCGCAAGCAAGTTAGTAGTGGTATAGGCTATTAAGCCAGCAACAGCAATATTTTCAATAGCTGCAATACTATCACAATCTTTATAATTTTGAACGATAGATTGACCAATAATAAACTGCATAGCAGCGGCTCCAATCACTTGAGAAACGCCTGCAAACAGAGTAGCTGCACCATATGAACCATAAATATTAGAAGTAGAAAATAAAGTATTTCTAGCTAAATTTACAAACAAACACATGCTAGCTGCAACAAGATTCATCACACTTACGTATTTCTTATCTTTCACGTCTCCGCCATCAACTATTGAGCCATCAATAGGAGCTCTAGCACTATCCACAGGTAGATCCACTCTTGGTTGTGGAGCAAAAGATATAGGATTATATACCACCAAAGCCAAATTTTGCTGTCTAATTCTTTCGGCCTCTATTCTTGTAAGTATATCAATTATATCAATCTTATTAGCCATCTCTAATTGCAAAGCTGCACTTCTTCCTAACGTCATCACTGGCATTACAAGAATATCTGCCGTTTTCTCTACTTTTGGACCAAACTGAGTAAGAAATTGAGTAGACGACACATACGGCACTAATGCCATATTATCACTCTGTTCACCCTGATTAACTGGCTCTTGATTATCAGCCACTACTCCTTGCGGAACCTTCTGATTTTTTGTTTTTTTCGCTAAACGCTTAGCACGCTTCTCTCTAAACTCTTTTTTTCCCATAATAACTCTATTAAAAATTAAGTATTGCAATTATACAAACATCCAAAAATCATCGTTAGATATTTAATATTAAATATTTATTACAATCGACCCCAAACCGATGAATACCTATATTCCAATCTCTGCTGTTTCTTTTTTCTGGCTATAGGCACGCGTCATTGCACCAACAATTGCAACACCCGCATTAGCAGCAATAACAAATTCTGACTTTATTCCAGAGAGTAAATACACACTAGTCGCCGTAACCAACCCAGAGACCATCATCGACTCTGACATCTGCTGGTATCGCTTATTATAATAACAATCTAAAGTTTTATAGCCTTCATAAAGCTGCGCAGCTCCAGCCATTACTACCTCCGAAACACCAAGAGCCAAATATAATTTACCATTACCGCCATAAAGAGCCGAGGAAGAGAAGAACTTATCTAATGAGCCAAAAGCCAAAGCTATACCCATAAAAATTCTAAAATCAGACCTAACAGCAGCACTTTCAGCTTGTAACTTTATTATCTGCTCATTTTGCTGAGCCAAAAGCTGTGCTGTCGATACATCTCCACTTACACCAGCATTTTTTCTAATCTCTTCATCTATTTTTGTAAGTCTTGCAATTACTTCTCCCGCCCTAGATAACAACTTTTGACAATCGGCTTCATGCTCTTTGACCTGTATGAACAACATCTCCGTCGCGGTAAGATTAGCCACAGCTTTTGTTCTATTAGCAACCTTAGTAGTATATGATTTTTTACAACTTCTATATCGCTTTAAATATTCTACGTTTACAGCTGCTTCTTCATCCGTATTTAAAATAGACTTAATTCCCTGATCGCATACAAACTTCTTTCTTAAAATATCTTTTTCCACTTCTGCTTTTTGTATATTAACAGCATCTTCAGAATACTCTTCTAGTTTAACATAAAATTTTGGATCAACTTTTTCTAATATACTTTTTAAAAGAGCGGCTTTGTACTCAAATTCTTTAATCAAATCTTTTAACTTCTGATCATTACTGAATCGTTCTGTAAACTTTTTCAGCTCATCTAATTTAACCGGAGCTAATGATTTCAAAAGAGTATCATACTGCCTTCTAGCATCTGTCAGTTTATTATTAAATTCCTCATTTTTTTTATTCCTACGCTCAATAATTTCTCTGCGACTTTCAAGCTCTCTTAGACCATCTTCTAATTTTATTATCTCCATAATAGAATTATTTAATGTTTTGCTCGGACTCAAAGGCCTTTTAGGCTGAGTGTTATCTACTTTTCTAAGCTTCTTTTTAAATTGATTGCCATGCACAGGAGTTGATGGAGATTTCACTTTATCAATCTTCACCCGTTTTTTCAATTGAACTCCTCCTTGTTTAATTGACTCCAACACACCCGCAAATTGGTTTTGTAAGTTTTTACTATTCTCAGTTCTTTTTATACCAGCTTTTGGCATTGGCGGAGGTGGGGCGACAGGAGGAAGCGGTGGCGGAGGTGGCATTAACACAGAAGAATCGTTTGAGCTAACAGCGATAGAGTTTAAGGGTGCACCAGATTCTTTTTTCTTCTTTGCACTAGATCTTCTATTCACAACCGTCCAATTATCAGCAGCTTCTTTAACTGGTGATATAGGCAATTCTAATTGAACCGATGAAGTAGCCGCAACTGGAGCACTTAAATCAACTTCTTTATCAAAATCGATTTTTCTTACAACTTTTTCCGTCTTAGGAGTCCCCCCAGTACCGAAACTATTAGCACTTATTGGAGTTCCAAATTGCCTCGCTTTTTTACCACTACCAACTACTATCTTCCAACCATCTGAGTTCTCTTTTCCACCTATCATGTTTTCCCATTTTTTATTAATCCAGCGTGGAATAATAGGCTAAATCATATAAGATTTGAAGTACTCTTATGTTAAATATTTCTTACAATCTTAATAACAATTTATAATATTAAAAAAATGATTCACTTAAGAGTTTTTCATTTTTTAATTAAACCAAGAACCAATCCAACTTAAATAACTTTGTTGCTCTGGATGGAATTCTATTGTTGGCAAACCGTCATTATCATAACCAACTTCGAAATTACCTTTTAGCCCATCATTATAAGAAGAAATATTTGGCTTAGACAGCCTAACATCTGCCACCCCACCAAACTTTATAAGATCTGCTTTTATATCGTCACTATTTTTAACTAAATCAAAGGCTCTTAATCCCAATTTATTAGTATCATTAGCATTAGCGCCAGCTTCAAGTAATTTTCTCACTATTTTTGAATCGTGGTTTTTACAAGCAATCATTAATGACGTGTTACCATCTGCATCTTTAAAACTCAAGTCTGTCTTAGCATCTAACAATTCCTTTACAATTGAAGTCTTGCCATTTTCTACTGCAATAATCAGAGGTGTCTTTCCATTCGCATCAAAGACATTGGCATTCGCTCCATGCTTCAACAATACTTTAACGGAATATTCATCGCCTTTTTTGCAAGCAATGTGTAACGCTGTATCTTTTTCTTTATTTGGAAAGTTGATAAATGCAGCTTTATTCTCTGTTAATATTATGTTCGCAACACCTGATTTCTTATTTTCTACTGCAATATGTAATGGTAGGTTACCTGCTGCATCTAATTTATTTATCAAATTCACATCTACAGCGATCACTTTCTTAAGCAAATCAAGATCACCAACTTTTGCTGCAATATGGACAATATTCTGCTTTTGATTATCAACTATATCAAATTTTACAAACGACTTCTTAGAAGCCAAATAATCGAAAACAGTGAATGCTTTATTTTCTACCGCATGATGTAAGGCTGTTTTTCCAAATGAATCTTTGATATTAAAAAACTCTGCCATTTTACCAACAATGGTCTTAGCATCAGCTTTACAATGATTAAAATAAGATTTTGCAAGAAGCTCTACAGATGTTTTATCCCCTTTTTTAGCTGCATAATGAATTGCGGCTAATCCATCATTATCAAGTATATTAACATTAGCCCCAAACCCTATTAAACCATCCATCCAAAAACTTTTGTCTGAGTTATTATTAGCTTCAACAACGTAATGTACAACTGTTTTACCATCAATATCTTGAACATTAACATCATTCTGAAAAACTATTTTGCAATCTTTTGCAACATACCAACTCTCTCCTTGCTTAACAGCCAACATTAATGGTGTCTGCCCCATATTATTAACTGCATTTAAATCTGCACCTTTAGCATCTACAAAAGCATTAGTAACTTCATTAGTCATTCCACCTTTAACTAAGTAATGAACAACATTGTTACCATCTTTATCACGCATATTAATATCAGCCTTATTATCTAAAAGCACTTGCATGGCTTCAATATCACCTTTTTGTGCCAAATAGTGAATTGGCGCAACGCCATTTAAATCTAATTTATTAGGATTTTGAATCCATAGCGCCCAAGACAAAGCTTTTGGCGAATTTAACCATATAGCCCATGAAACAATATTAAACATTTTTTCCCTTTACATTTATTAAACATCGCTTATTATACATCGTTCACTTACTGAGCACAACATGAATAATATTAAAGTTTTATTACAAAAAAGAAATTTCAGTGATATAGTCAAAGCAACTCAAACTAGATTTATAGGTTAAAAATGCACAAGTGGGTTTACTCTTTTGGCAATGGTAAAGCTGAAGGTAAAGAAGGCATGAAGGATTTGCTTGGTGGCAAAGGTGCTAACCTTGCAGAAATGTCAAGAATTGGCCTCCCCGTCCCCCTTGGATTTACAATAACCACAGAAGCATGCACTGATTACAATCAAAATTCTGGGAGTCTAGATCAAGAAATAGTAAACCAATCTAATAGATGCCTAAAAGATATAGAGACTAATTTAAATTTAAAATTTGGCGATAAAAACTCTCCCTTATTAATTTCTGTTCGCTCTGGAGCAAGGGCTTCCATGCCTGGCATGATGGATACTATTTTAAACGTTGGGTTAAATGATCAAACGGTTGAAGGACTGGCGCAAATGACTTCGAACCCAAGATTCGCTTATGATAGTTATAGAAGACTTATCCAGATGTATTCAAACGTAGTATTGAATGTAGACCATCATATTTTTGATAATATAATATCAGAAGCTAGAAGACAATATACTCATGAATTTGATAGTCAATTCACTGCTGATGAATTGAAGGATATTATCCAAAAATATAAACAAGCAATCTCTGAATCAAAAAAAGAGTTCCCTCAAGATGTTAACGAACAACTCTGGGGAGCCGTTAATGCCGTATTTAAATCTTGGAAAAACGAGCGTGCAGTTAAATACAGAGAAATCTACAACATCCCTGAAAGCTGGGGCACCGCTGTAAATATTCAAAGCATGGTTTTTGGCAATCTAAATAATAATAGCGCTACTGGTGTTTGTTTTACTAGAAATCCTTCAACTGGTGAAAATTCTTTTTATGGAGAATTTTTACCAAATGCACAAGGCGAGGATGTTGTAGCTGGAATAAGAACTCCGCATCAAATAACCAATGCTTTAAAGGAATACAATTTCTCCGACAAACCATCTCTTGAAGAAATGATGCCGATTGTATTTAAGCAATTACACGATGTCGCTCAAAAATTGGAATACCACTTCAAGAATATGCAGGATATAGAATTTACCGTGCAAGATGGAAAACTATGGATGCTACAATGCAGAAATGGAAAACGCACTGCAAAAGCCGCCATTAAAATTGCAGTTGATATGGTAAATGAAGGAATTATTTCTATAGAACAAGCGGTAGAAAGAATTGATGCAAATTCTTTAGATCAACTACTACACCCCACTCTCGATCCAACAGCTACAAACAAAATACTTACAAGAGGCCTTCCTGCATCACCAGGAGCTGCATCCGGCAAGGTTGTTTTTTCGCCTAGAGATGCTGAAAAGAAATCAAAAGAAAACAAAGTAATCCTTGTTAGACATGAAACCAGCCCAGAAGATATAACTGGAATGAGCGTTGCACAAGGCGTATTGACCGTACATGGTGGAATGACATCGCACGCTGCAGTGGTTGCAAGGGGGATGGGCAAACCTTGTATTACTGGTGCATCACAAATAGATATAGACTTTGAAAAAGAAGAAATGATTATAGGAGATACCATTATAAAATCTGGAGATTGGATTACAATAAACGGTAGTAATGGAGATATTCTTGATGGCTCAGTTCCCACAATTGCCTCAACACTTTCACATGATTTTGAAAAAATCATGTTGTGGGCAGATGATCTACGCACAATGAAAATCAGGGCTAACGCAGATTCTCCACAAGATGCAAAAGTTGCAAGGGATTTTGGCGCCGAAGGCATTGGATTATGCAGGACAGAACACATGTTCTTTGGGCCAGAAAGAATACTAGCGATTAGAGAAATGATTTTAGCTAACGATTTACCACAAAGAAAATCAGCACTAGCAAAATTACTACCTTTCCAAAAGACAGACTTTGTTGAAATTTTCAAAGCTATGAAAGGGTTGCCTGTTACTATTAGGCTTCTCGACCCACCTCTTCACGAATTTTTACCAAATACTGATACAGAAATAAGAATACTCGCTGAAGATTTAAAAGTTAGCGTTGAATGGATAAAGCATAGATTAGAACATTTGCGCGAAGCTAACCCAATGCTTGGTCATAGGGGATGCAGGTTAGCGATAACATACCCTGAAATTTACGATATGCAATCTCGTGCAATTTTTGAAGCAGCAGTTATTGTTGGTGATGAAATACATCCTGAAATTATGATCCCATTTGTTTTAGATGCGAAAGAGTTAGAAATAATAAAAAATAGAGTCCATAAAGTCGCAGATGATGTGATGCAAGAAACAAGAAAAAATATAAAATATTCAATTGGCACCATGATAGAATTGCCTAGAGCAGCTCTTAAAGCTGATGAAATAGCTCGCCATGCAGATTTCTTTAGCTTTGGCACGAACGATCTGACTCAAACAACCATGGGTATATCTCGCGATGACTCATCTAAGTTCTTAAAAAATTACAGAGAGAATGAAATTTTTTCTAGTGATCCATTTGGCAATCTCGACCAAACTGGCGTTGGTGAATTAGTTGAGATTGCCTGTGAACGCGGATTAAAAACCAAACCTAACCTCAAACTAGGAGTCTGCGGAGAACATGGTGGCGACCCACAATCTATTAATTTCTTCCAAAAAACTGGGCTAGATTATATTTCATGCTCACCATTTAGGGTACCAATAGCGCGCTTAGCTGCTGCACAGGCTGCCATTCATAACGCTTATATAAAATCTAAGAAAAGGATAGTTGGGTAGGCTCTAACTTCTTTTTGGCAAGCAATAATAACTCAAATATATAACTGGGGTACTCAACCCTGCCATAACCAACCTTGCAAAATAAGCTCCTAATACATAAGTAAATAGCAATGTTTCAATGGTTACAGGCTCAGGGCTCAATACAACCCAAGCTAATAATGAAAATATGAAATTATCTACAAATGCAGATATTGCCGTTGATGCAAAAGTTCTAAACCAAAGGTGTTTTTTATTTGTCTGCTTAGAAAGCTTCTGGAATATCCATATATCCAATAAAAGACTTGTAACATAGGCTATTAAACTTGCGATCAATAATCTTGGAGCTGGCAAAAACAGTATTTGCATAGCTTCCGATACCATCCCGTTATCAAGTGGTGGATGGGCAATTGTAAGTAGCATCAACAATGTAAAAGCAATCTGAGTAATAAAACTTACTCCTACAGCAGCCCTCGCTTTTTCTGCACCATAGTGTTCAGTTATAATATCGCTAACTAAAAAAGTAGTGGCGAATAATACTGTCCCAAGAGCTATTGGCTCACTTGCAAATCCATACTTTGCAACGTGTAAAACTTGTATATTAGTCGCAATATAAGCCATGGTTATATAACACATCAACCCTACATATCCATATAGTTTATGCAATATAAGAATAGCTACAGAAGATAATACCAAAGTAAGAAATGCTAAAACTTCTGGCGATATAGACACCAGCCTCGTAAGATGAAGAAATACACTATCCATTTTTAGGCAAAGTTATATATCGACATACTATAAATGTCAATAAAACCGCTATTGTTACAAAACTTCCAACACTTCGAATGGTCTCAAAATCACACCTAAAAAACCCACCATAAGGATTTCAATCATACTGCCTTTTATGCTTAAGGATGAGACCATAATTCAAGCTCACTATGCACTGGCGCGATCAAAGCACCTATATCTAACCCGCCATAAGGGGTATCATCGTCCACTGACCAAACTTGGTTCAAACTAACTACTTGTGTAGAAGCAAGAGTAAATGTGCAGTTTACGTGGCTCAAAGTTAAATCCCCCAAACTTCCAGAGTTCCTAGCTCCCGTACCCCTACACAAGATTTGTCCAGTAGAGTCATTTCTCAAGCTTATTTGGTGTGTTTCAACATAATAAGCTCCAGACCAACCTCTTGCTATATAAGTGCCTGGGCCAAGAGTTACTTGTCCTGTTGATGCATTTAAAGTTGCAGATGGTAAGTTATTAAATCTAACGGTATTTAATCTTCTAGTACTACTCATAGCAACACCTGCATTACTCTGATCAGCATATTGCTCAACAAATAAAGCATATTTATCAAAGCTGGCATTTGCAGGGGTAGTTGGTCCACTACCTGATGCACCCGAAGAGTAAGTTACCTCTCTCATAATCTGCTGCTTAGTTTTCCATCGAATAAAGTCGTCATAATAGGTGGCAGAAGCGGTATTGTAATTCGAATCAACAAAAGTGGTGTCATTATCGCAATTCTCCGCATCTAAACCACCACTACAAGCAACATACGCTGTAGCGCTACCCATATAGTTCGTAGCACCTTTACTATTCGGTCCAAAGCTTACTAACGTGTAAGCAACAACATTTGCGTACGTAGCTGAATTAGCTTGATGTATTCTATTCGCGCCCGAATCTTGCACTCTTATAACATCCGCTTGAGTACTGCTATATGCAGCAAACTGAGTACTATCAATAGCCATATTCTTAACTACAACATAACTAATCCTATTATTCCAAACATCATACATATACTCGTCTGGCAAATTTAATGAACGCGTTGGCACAACACCAACTCTTAAATTTTCATTTACAGTAAAGCCGTTGACATCAACAACACTTCCTACTGGCAACACCGACCCTGCAGCCACATTACAATTTGTAGACACAGCAAAATTTGCCGTAGACGGCGCATCATTTAATCGTGCTGGACATGGCAAATAACCATTTTGAGAATAGAAAGTATCAAGAGCTTTTTGTATTGTATCAAGTTTTTTATTCATGCTTACTAGGTTATCTTGCTGCTGTAAAGTTGGTACTATTGAGGCAATCGCCGCAACAACAACCCCAAAGATAAGCAACACAATAGATGTTTCAATTAAAGAGAAGCCTCTGGAAAAACCACCAATTTTGCTCATATAGCCAAATCCAAGTGTATACAATTAATTATACCACTCAGCCCCCTCATCAACAACAGCTATTTCAGCAACTTATCTTGCAGATCTAGCTTTTCCCAAGAGAAACCACCATTCTTCATTGGCTCACGCCCGAAATGCCCATATGTTGCAGTCGGCAAATATATAGGTTTATCCAGCTGTAAGTGGCTTCTAATCCCTTTGGGTGTTAAATCCATTAAATTATGAATAATAGAAACTATTTTTTTCTCGGGAATTTCAGACGTACCACAAGAATTTAGATATACAGATAATGGCCTTGCAATACCTATCGCATAAGATAACTGAATCAGGCATTTTTTTGCTAGTCCTGCTGCCACAATATTTTTAGCTAAATATCGTGCAGCGTATGCTGCAGACCTATCAACTTTTGTTGGATCCTTGCCAGAAAAAGCACCACCTCCATGCGGAGCTGCACCACCGTATGTATCAACTATAATTTTACGCCCCGTCAGGCCTGAATCGCTCTCTGGCCCACCGATCGTAAAAGAACCAGTTGGATTAACATAAAATTTATCTTCCCAACACATCCAACTATCTGGTAAAGCTTGTATTACATATGGCCTGACCAACTCCCTTACATCTTTTTGTTTCAAACTTTTCACATGCTGAATTGATACCACTATAGAATCAGCTCTATACGGCTTACCATTTTTACCATATTCCAAGGTAACTTGGCATTTTGCATCTGGCCCCAATCCTTGAAGCTCTCCATTTCTGATTGCATCCATAAGATCCTTCATAATCTTATGAGAATAGTATATAGGGGCTGGCATAAATGCTTCTGTTTCATTGCAAGCATATCCAAACATTATACCTTGGTCTCCTGCCCCCTCTTCACCGCTAGACACTCCCATATCTATCTCTGCAGATTGACTGTGTATAAGATTAGTAATTTTCAAAGTTTTATAATTAAATGGCTCATTGCAATATCCAATTTTCTTAATAAGTTCTCTTATTATTTTTTCAATCTTGAGCGGCTCTGGAATATACAAACTCTTCACTTCACCAGCAATTATAACGTTATTAGGAGCAACCATAGCTTCAATAGCAACATGCGATGTAGGATCTTCGGCTAGATACATATCAAGAAGTGCGTCTGATATTTGATCACATATTTTGTCTGGATGACCTTCTGACACCGATTCACTAGTAAAATAGTAATCTTGAAGTGCATATCTCTTTTCTCTTAAAGCTTTGATATATTTTGAGTATAAAATATTCACAAAATCTCCTATAATGATATAGTAGAATCAAAATCAAAGTATATTATATGACTAAGAGATTCATTCCTTTGCTACTTATTATTACACTATCTGGCTGCGCACATCAACTACTTGACGAAAGTGCGGAACCTGAATCAACACAAATTAATTCGGAACAAACAATTATACATAAGCCAAAAAACTCTGGAATACCAGCGACTCCAAAGAAACGCATAGCACCAAAAAAAGATATTGGTGATGCTTATAACGAGTAACAGTAATAAAGTACTTTTGACCTATTACCCTGCCACTATCTCTAAAACTTCTTTGTGATATTTCTTAAGTGAGTCTCTATGACCTATAGAAATAATTTGCGACTTAGGTAAATACTTTTTCAACAAATCATAGACTAGTTTTTCGCTATCGTTATCCATGGCACTTGTCGCTTCATCTAAAAAGATAATGTCTGGCTTAGCTAGAAGAACTCGAATAATAGCAACTTTTTGCTGTTCACCACCACTTAAAACTCTAGGCCATTCTTCAGCTACTTCTAATTGAGAGGTTAATTTTTCTAACTTCATCTCGGTTAAAAAATTAATTACTTCTGAAATATCCACTATGTCATTTGGATTTGGATACTTAAGCACTTCAAGCAATGTACCCTGCGGCATATAGCTACGTTGCGCTATGAACATAATCTTTTTATTTGGTAATCCGATAGTTCCTTTCGCAAACGGCCAAATACCAGCCAATACCCGCATCAAAGTACTTTTACCAACACCTGATGCACCAGTTATTAGTGTGTTATCATTAAAAGAAATTTTATCTAAGCTATAAAGTTTCTCATTATTTGGCAACATTACGGATAGATCTTTAATTTCTACAAACTTGCCGTCTGTTACTTCTACGGTCTTGCTTTTATTCACCTCTTCCCAAGCATCAATAGATTCAATGAATCCTCTTAAACGCGCTGTTACGGCCCTATAATCTGCAATAGTAGTATAGCTAGAAACTATCCACGATAACGCATCTTGAACCTCTCTGAAGGCTCCGACTGTTTGCATCATACCTCCGAATTTAATTTCTCCAGAAAACATTCTCGGAGCAACTACGATAACTGGGAAAAAACTTGCAGCATTATTATATAGATTTCTGAAGATGCTAATATGAAGCATTTTTTTAATTATAGATATGGTATTTTCTATTATGGGTTGGAACTTCCCTAATAGACTTTTCCTTTCGTATTTTTCCGAATCGTATAAAGCTATTGAGTCAGCATATTCTCTAATCCTCATCAATGAAAAACGAAATGTAGCTTCCCTTTTTTCTTGTTCAAAGCTCAGTATTGCAAGTTTTTTTGCTATTGTATGAAGCAACCATGAGGCAACAATATTATAAGCCAAAGCTAGCCAAACTAAATATCCATATATAGTAATTTCTCGGCCGAATAACTGCACTTGGATCGAACCAGATAATCCCCATAAAATTCCAACAAAACTTACAAAAGAAACTATTGCCCCCAATAGCCCTATTGTTAAAGAAAGTGTATAGTTTGTGAAAGATTTTATATCGTCCGCTATACGTTGATCTGGGTTATCACTCTCCTGACCAATGACTTTAGTGCCATAAAAAGTCTTATTACCAAGCCATTTATTCAGATACTTCTCAGTCATCCATATTCTCCACTGCAACTGAAGCCAAACATTTAAAAAGAACTTGGAAATGAATACAACTAATATACACCCAACTATAATAAACCACTGTTTTACAGAATAAAAAAACTTATCCTTATTTAGTTCCTGTAAAGAATCATAGAAACCAACATACCATTGATTGAAGATTACACTTGTATAAACAAATAGTAATTCTAACCCAATTAGCGCCAATACCATAAGTAAGCCATACTTCCAGTGCTTACTATTCCAGAAGTAATCTTTGGTAATAAGCCAAGCCCCTTTTAAGAACTTGGTTTTGGACATTGATGCAAAGTCAGTCATATTTTTATCTTTTTTTGACTATGATAAATGTTCACATTTATATTTGCTAGAGAATTTATTTCTTAAACAAATCTGGTAGATGAGATACTTGAACAGAAATTTCTTTTAACCTACTTAGGTCAATTGTTTTCCCCATAATATCCTCTTTAGAATTAAATAACATTCTAACAAATTCATCTTTTTCTTTAGAGCCGCTTAGCTCCATTCCTTTTGATGGCAAGCAATCATATAGTATTTTCACAATCTCTCTATTACCACTTTTCCAGGCCACTTCTATTGGATGCCTAGCCATTTTATCCAATACATTCACCCTAATTCTCTCGCTATTGATCAGAGCAATGATAATTTCCTTATACCCTCTAGCAGATGCTGCATGTACTGCTGTAAATCCATTATCATCATAGCAATTAGGGTCAAAATCTTCATCGAAGTTATTATCCAACATACCAACAACAACTGGTGTAGCACCTCTATAAGCAGCAACTAAAAATCTCTGATTAGATGTTAAATCATCGTTAGATAATATTCTTCTTGGTATGGTAATCTCTGTCATCTCTTGTGCATTATATAGAATTCTCTTGCGCTAATAGTTATGTAATTTTATTATCAAACTCATTAGATATTAAATATCACGTATGTTCAAGAAAGTCCTAAACTTACTTTTTAAATTACAGGAGATTAAAAATTTCAAGTTCAAACTGAGCGATGGTTCTCTATACAAGCTACAAGTTATTCTAAAGCCATTCAAAGAAAAACCTAAGCTTTTTGGGTTTGCGTTAGCTCAACTGTTCTTATGGGTATTAATTATTACAAATATTATATTTTTTAAATTGCATACAACGTCTCACACTCAAGCAGCCATAACAAACGGCCAAATGGCTCTTGTAAATTTGGAGAGCGATGCAGTAATAGTTGGGCAAGTGATTGCAGATTCTAAGAAAAAAGAAGAGTTAGCCAAACAGTTCGAAGAAGTTAAAGAAAAAAATCTAGAAAATGACAAGACTACCACGCAGCAAGAAGAAAAGGTTTTATTTAGAGCTCCTCCCCTTCCAGAAGAAGATACAAGCAAGAAAAAAATTGTTATAATAGTAACAGATTTGGGGCTTAGTAAATCTATGACTCTTGAGGCTTTACAACTTTCTCAAAAATTCACACTTGGTTTTTCGCCATACGCTAACAATGTGGATGAATGGATAGACCAAGCCTCATCAAAAGGTTTTGAAGCACTAGTAAACCTACCTATGCAACCAATAGACTATCCTGTTAACGATCCTGGCCCATATGCCATGTTACAAAATTTGAGTATAGGTGAAAATTTATCAAGATTGGACTGGGTTCTTGCTCGTTCTAAAAAAATCGCAGGTGTTTACTCTTCTCAAAATGAAGCATTTACAAGCTCGAGAGCAAATATATTACCAGTTCTAGAAAACCTAAAAAAACATAGAAAAATTTTTGCATACGGCAACTTCAATAACGATCAAAGTCTCACAAGTCTTTCAAGTAGCATCGGTGTTGAATACGCTGCAGTCAACTTCTGTATTGATGAAGAATTAACAGAGCAAAAAATCAATAGTAATCTCTTAAGATTAGAAGGCCTTGCAATGAGCCAAGGATATGCTATTGGTTACATGAATCCTTATCCTATATCAATCAAGAGCGTAAATGCTTGGCTTGAAGGAATAGATAAAAAGGCTATAGCAATCGTGCCATTAAGCAACTTATTTGAACCTTTGAAAGAAGAAGAAATCATCGCTGAGAAAAATTTAGAAGAACAAAAATTACGTGAAGAAAATGCAAAATATTTGGAATCAAATAAAGGCGCTGCAACCCAGCCTGCCAAAGAAAATCATGCAGAAGCTGAAGGAGAGCATTCAAGCAGCTCTACTGAACACTAGACATTTAACAGATCCTTTTAAATCTTATGCCTTAGGTTGCATACTAACATTATCCTTTGCCCCATTTTACTTTCTTCCTGCAATTGTTATTTCCTTTACTGGTCTTTTATTCTTATTAGAAAAATTTAAAAATAAACGAAGAATTTTCTGGATGGGATGGTGGTTTGGATTCGGCCATTTCATGTCTGGATTATACTGGTTTTCACACGCACTCATGACCGATATTGATAAGTTTGGCTGGATGATTCCATTTGCACTCACACTAGTTCCAGCTGCACTTGGAATTTTTACTGGCTTAGTAACATTAGGAAGTTCCTATTTCAATAGCAGCAACACAACCAAGGCCATTGCATTTACAGCTATATGGGTAATTATAGAAATGTTTAGAAGTAATTTTATAATTCCTTTCCCTTGGAACTTACTTGGTTATTCTATCTCAGGTTATGATACTACTCTGCAAATAGCGTCTCTAACTGGACTTTACGGCACATCTCTTATATTAGTTTTTATAGGAGCGGCATTATACTCTAAAAGTTTTAAGATGCTAACTGGGGCACTCCTTATTTGCTTTATCATTTTTGGATATGGAAGTTATAGATTAAATAATAAAACTACCGAATCTTATAATCTTTTTAAAATACGCTTAGTGCAACCTTCTATACTTGAACATCCAATGGGTGATAAAGCGAAACAAGATAGCGCTTTGGTCAAATTGGTTGAGCTCTCATTTTTAGAAAGAGATCCAAAAGTAAAGTATGTAATTTGGCCAGAAGCAGCGTTTCCATTCGGATTTACGGATGACTTCACAAGTAAAATTCCTTTTTCTAAAATCGCACCAAAAGACGGTGCTCTGATATTTGGCTCAGATAGAATACAAAGAAAAGAGAATGGAGATCTTTCTAAAATATACAATTCTATTTTAGCCATATCAGATAAAGCCGAGATATTAGCATCTTATAATAAAGAAACTCTCGTTCCATTTGGAGAGTTTATACCTTTTAGGTCTATCTTGCCATTTTTAGATAAAGTAACCCCAGGTGATGTAGACTTTTCTTCTGGTGATAACACTGCAAATATCCCAAATTTTTTAGATTTACCCCCTTTCCTACCATTAATTTGTTATGAAACAATATTCCCCAACCTAAACATACAAAACGCTAAGTGGATTTTAAATATAACTAATGATGCTTGGTTTGGTAAAAGTATTGGACCCCATCAACATTTTGCTATGTCTAGATTCAGGTCAGCTGAGTATGGACTGCCAGTAATAAGAGTGGCAAACAACGGCATCAGCGCAGTGATATCGCCATATGGAGAAATCATACAAAAGCTGAGAACAAATGATGTTGGTATCATAGATGTCGATTTACCAAAATCTGTTTCTGTTCCTAATACACATTTCAAACGCTTCTTTACTGTTTTACCTTTTATTCTACTTTTAATTGCCATATATTATGAGTATTGCAATAGGAGAAGAAAGATTTAGTTATAATGCCTTTATCAAATGAACCACTAACTGTTGAGCAAGAAATAGGGCTTATAGTCAAAGAAAGAAGGCTACAACTCAATCTCAGTCAAGAAGCTCTTGGCAAAGCTATTGGCGTGTCTTTCCAACAGATTCAAAAGTATGAGAAAGGCAAAAATCGTATTAGCCATAGCTCTCTATTAAATCTTGCTAAGGTATTAAAAGTTGATATTTCTTACTTCACCCCCACTCCAAAACTTGAAGACTTCAACTTTGACAAAATCAAAGAAACTTATTATTTTTCAGATACTAAAACAGAATATGATTATTCTAGTCTACAAAAAGAGGTAGAAGAACTAGTAAAAGCTTTTATTTCCATCAAAGACCCTGAAACACGTAAAGGTTTCTTAACAATACTAAAATCAAGCATAAAACCTAAAACTAACACACCTATAAAACAAAAAGTTAACGCAAAGTAACTAATGTCACTTGAATTTTAGTCAAAAAACTGCTAAAAGTGTGTAACTTAAAATGAATTATATGGTGATTAAACATGTCAAGACGCTGTGATATCAATGCTAGTAAAGGGGTTTTAGCTGGTCATAAAGTTTCCCACTCTAATATTAAAACAAAAAGAAGGTATCTACCTAACCTTCAATCCGTTTCTTTGATGAGCGAAGCTCTTGGACATAAAATCAGCCTGCGCTTAACGCCGAATACAATTAAATCTATTGAGCATAACGATGGTATCGATAACTACCTGTTAAAGTCTTCTTCTAGAAAAATCACTCAAGAAGCTCTGGTGCTTAAAAAAAGAATTCAAAAAGCTTTAGCTAAAAAACAAGCAAAAGCTGCTTAATTATATCAGGTTTCACGATGTCTATTACCTTTCAACAAGTTGGCTTTGCCGCCACAGTTTTTTGTGTATCTCAAGTCATACCGCAGGCTTATGGCAACGTGTTATTCAATGCAGCTGCTGGACTTTCTCTTGGTTTATTAATGGGTTTTACACTACAGAGATCAAAAAACTTACCAACTGCCATACCTCATCTTATGATGCTAGGTGCAACTGCTGTGTCTAGTATTGAATTGATGAAAAATGCTCTAAACTCTCATCACAACAATATATCTGGATTATCATTCCTTACTGGCTGCCTACTTGGCTTACTACAATCTACAGACGGCAATCTAGGAAGATTAGTCTAATACCTTAAGATTATCTAGAAAACAACACGTTAGTATGCTATAGTCCGCAGACTGAATTAATGGTTTATCATGCTAATTTATTTACAACCTAAGTTTATAGGTATCTTTCTAATCTCTTGTATTTGCGGAATTCCTCTATCATTGCCTGCATCAACCTTGACAACCATGCTAACAGAACAAGGTATCAGCCTTACGGTAATAGGTCTTTTTGCACTAGTAGGTGTACCATATTCATTTAAATATGCATGGGCTCCCATAATTGACAATATTAATCCTAATATATTAGGGCTTGGAAGAAGAAGATCTTGGATGGTTATATGTCAGATTTTAACAATACTCTCTATAGCCACCATTGCATTTTTAGACCCGAAAGTTCAATTACTTCAGATTGCTATAGCAGCTGTATGCATAGCATTTTTTTCCGTCACTCACGACATCGTATTTGACGCACTCAGAATAGAATCCCTGAAGCCAGAGGAGCAAGCTGCTGGGGCTTCTACATATGTTTTTGGTTATAGACTAGGTATGCTTATTTCATCGGCAGGAGCACTATATATTGCTCATTTTTATTCATGGGAGATAGCCTACTTTTCAATGGCTTGTATAATGTCTCTTGGTGTCATAGTAACTTTCTTAATTAGCGAACCTAAAAAAGCTAAAATCAACCATAAAACTACTTTTTCATTGGAAGAATGGTTAGTCAAAGCCTATGTAGAACCGTTATCTGAATTCATAAGCAGAGTGCAAGCATGGCATGTTTTATTGTTTGTCATACTTTTTAAATTAGGGGATGCGTATGCTGGTATGATGACAAATCCTTTCTTACTAAGTCTAGGATTCAGTAAAATAGAAATCGCTAATATAGTTAAGGGTATTGGATTAATAGCTACTCTTTCTGGCGTATTCGTTGGTGGTATTATTGCTTCAAAATACTCAATGGGTAAATGCCTATTTGCCGCATTAATTTTACAAATAGTTTCTAATCTATTTTTCTTAATTCAAATCGCTGCTGGTCACGATACTGTTGTGCTAACAGGAGTAATTTGCATAGAAAATTTCACTGGTGGGATTGGTACAAGTATTTTTATGGCATACCTAGCGAGCCTTTGTAACGTAAAATTCACAGCAACTCAGTATGCATTACTATCAAGCCTAGCGTCATTAAGTAGAAGCTTTATATCGGGTAGTGCTGGCTTTGTTGTGGATAGCATTGGCTGGAGCAACTTCTTTGTATTATCTGCATTTCTATCTGTCCCAGCTTTATTTCTAATAAAATCTCATAATAAAAAACGAAATAAAGGGTCGGCAAAACAAAATTCAAAAGTGCAAATTAGCTAGATCTAGCATCTCTTCTAATCATTCTTTCCAATTGTTGTAATATTATTGGTAAAGATAAAGTTAAACATAGGCTAATTGTTGCCAAAATCTCAATATTGACTAACTCAAGATTTGGCCCTTCTTTAAGCATAAATCCTGAAAACATTCCTCCTAATCCAGAACCTAAATTAAGAGCGACATTATATATAGAGAAAAAGCTAGCTCTATCGTGTGAAGACGGAATTTTAGAGGTAACAGCACTCATCACTACGTTTCTTGACGACATGCTGAACATAAACATTATAAAGAAAAGTAAAACTGGTATTGTAATAGAAGTAGACAAGAATCGGAAGTACAAAGCTACCACCATTATTAACACCAAAATCCATAATACATAATAAGATTTTCTCTTATCAATAATTTTCCCAACCAACCTCATGCCAAAAAAACTAATTATCCCACCTATCATAAATAATAGGCCAAGTTTTTCGCGCGGATAATTAAGATTGAACACAAAATAGTTTGCAAAGTTGGGAATCAAACAAAAACCAGCAAAAAATGAAACTAAGTTTAATAAAATCGCTATGCAATATTTCTTATTCGTAAATATATTTTTATATCTAAGTAATGCCTTAATTGGCTCATTATACTTTAGATGACAGTCAAAAACTGGAAGTTTTTTATAGGCAAAAATGAATACAAAAAATTCTATTACCAAATTCAATAAAAATGCTCCTTTCCAATACCCTGTATATCTTGATATTTCCAAGCCAATGGGTACTCCAAACGCCGCAACGATTGGAAATGCACTCATTGCCTTACTAATTGCCATACCACGCCTTTCTGCAGGTACTGAATCAGAAACTATTGCAAGAGATATAGCTGTTGATGGGCCCGCAAACAATCCTGCTAAAATCTTTGATAATAAAAATGTTTTGAAGTCATAAGACAGTAGACATATAACGCTACTAAACATCAGGCCTAAAATACTTGTTAATAGAATTTTCCGTCTATCATGATTATCAATAAATGACACGGCTATAAATCCAATAACAGCTGAGGTTAACGAAAAACTCCCAGCTATTATTCCCACTTGTGATGACAATATACCTAAATCAATTATGTAATCTGGCGCTAGAGGGTTTATAATTACGAATTCAAAAATTGTGACGAATTGCACTAGAAAAATAATCCATATAAGATCTTTCTCTGCAATTCTTTCTTTCATAAACTAGCTAGCCTCATATAGTGCTATCGCAGCAGCATTCGATACATTAAGACTATCAGTATTGGATATAGGAATCTTCACCAATATATCACAGTTTTCTTTTACTAGATTTCTTATACCCTCTCCTTCAGACCCAAGTACTAATACAACCTTATCATATTTCTTTATCAATTTAATATCTTCTTTTGCAGTTCCATCCAAACCAATAACCCAATATCCACTTTTCTGCAAAGTTTTAAAAGTATTTGAGAGATTTGCCTCGACACATATATCTATTTTTTCAATTGTTCCAACAGCAGCTTTAGATAAAGCAGCCGATTCAGAAGCTGAATTGTTCTTAGTTGTAACAATTGCGTCTGCATTAAAAGCACATGCTGAACGTATAATGGCACCAAAATTCTGAGGATCAGTTATATTATCCATAGCAACAATAACTGACCTCTTTTTCGAAGATGTTTTGTCTATTACATCTTTGAGAAAAACAGCTTCAAGTGGTGCCACCATTAGGGCTATACCTTGATGCGAAGCACTACTTAGACCACTTAATTTTTCTATTTGTTTTGAATCCACAATATGAACATTGCAACCCAACTCTTTTGAGGTAAACTTCATAACTCCAGAAAGCTCATCTTTACAAGCCTGTGTTATCAATAGTTCATAAAACTTACGACGAGTATTATTCAATGCCGCAATCACAGTGTGTTTGCCGCACATCCAGTAGTTATTATTCTTTGCCATTATTTTCCGATGGATATAAAGTTGTTTTAACGTTTTTCTTAAAGACTATTTCATCATATGAATTAGAGGTTTTGAAAGTATCGGCGGTAATATGACCTCTTTTGCTATTTACTTCAACCCCATTCTCACCTTCTGCATCACGAGTTTTGTAAAATACCTTAGCTTTATCCGTGTTAATTGTATAATCAGCGTCGATATTAATTTCAATTTTTCCTTCTAAATCTAATTCATTTTTATCAAGAGCAATTTTTGCAGCATCTGATGTCATTAACACAAATGATTTATCATTCAACTTAATATCCGTATATACCTTACTTAAAGTTAAGTTGTTTTTATCTTGTTGTTCACCCACATCAGCAATTATCGTGTATGGCTGGTTTTTGTTATCTAAACCATAAAATTTTGGCTTTTCTATTTTAGGCTGCTCAGCCTCCTTCAGCACTTCAACACCATCTTTTTCTTCACCATAATAAAACTTCATCTTTTCATGATAAGAATTATAAGCTGGCATTCCAACAACTGCAGCTATCAGAGCCAACGCGAATGTAACGAGTATGATCTTAAAAACTCTTACTTTAATTATATGCGATGCAACAATAGTAGTATTCATTAAACTACCTTAGCTCTTATAATATCATGCATCTGCACGGCACCTATAGGCTTCTTATTTTCCAAAACCATCAAAACAGTTATAGATTTTTTATTCATCAGTCCTAAAGCTTCCGAAGCAAACGCCTCTTTTGAGATAGTAATGGGATTATTAGTCATAACTTCTTTCACTTTAGTCTTATGTAAATTAGCATCGATATGACGCCTTAAATCCCCATCAGTAAATATACCTACCAACTCACCACCTGAATTTACTATACCTACACACCCCAGACGTTTATTCGTCATTATTAAAAGCGCATCAATAGCCATAGTATCTTCAGAAACTATGGGCAATTCATCTCCTTTATGCATTAAGTCATCTACTTTTAACAACTTCGCTCCAAGTTTTCCACCTGGATGGTAGATTTTAAACTCACTTTTAGTAAATCCTCGTTTTTCATGCAACACAACCGCTAGAGCATCTCCTAGTGCAATCATCATAGTAGTAGAGGTAGTTGGCGCAGATATATTAGAAGCTTCTGGTGTGTTAGGTAATACCAATTTAATCTCACTTGATTTTATCAAGGTAGAATTACTATTTCTAGCAACTCCAATTATTGGAATAGAAAATCTTTTACAATAATCTATGATATTCGTCAGCTCTTCAGACTCGCCAGAATTAGATAAAAGCATCACAACATCATTTTCTGTAATCATCCCCAGATCACCATGGCTTGCCTCAGAAGCGTGAACGAAGAACGATGGTGTACCAGTTGAAGCAAGTGTAGCAACAATTTTCCTCGCTACATGCCCACTTTTACCAATTCCGCTTATAATTAGCCTGCCCTTGCAATTAAATATTGATTCCACTGCTTGTGCAAAATTTGAATCTAAGGATTCAGCAAGATCTTGCAACCCTTGCACCTCTTGCCTCAAGACTTCTTTACCTAGGTTTAAATCTGTAATATTAACCATCTTTACGGAACTTGACATTGCTGGAAATCAGTAAGTTAGAACGATTGGAGTATAACATACTTTTAAACAAAAATAAATCATTAGGTATATTATTTAAACTATATTAAGATTCTAATCATCTAACTGTAAACAGACAAATGACTACTCTACAAAGACCTGAGATTGACAGAATAGTTGAAATTGCACGCTCTGCAGGTGATATTATCATGAAGTTCTATGCTCAACCATCTGTTGATATAGAACGCAAAGACGATAAATCACCCGTAACACTCGCAGATAAAAAGGCCAGCGAGTTTATTGATAAAGAGTTAAACTCAATCCACAAACATATTGCCTTTATTTCCGAGGAAGCAGATTTAGGCTATAACTTAGACTTAATGAAAAAGAGCAAATCTTTTTGGCTAATTGATCCCATAGATGGCACTTGGTCATTTATAAGAAAAAAGGGAGTATTTACAGTTAATATCGCACTTATACAAAACGGTGAGCCAATTTTTGGGGTTATCCATTCACCTCTTGACGGCAATACTTATTATAACATCCCTGCGGATGGCGCATTTAAAACTGATGGGGTGCAAACTCTTCAAATCAGCCCGAATTTCAAAGCAAAAACTGATTTTGACTTCCTCGTATCTCATCAAAATCTTAATCAAAAAACCACTGACTTTATAAATAAATTCAAGGTCAAGACTATCACTCCAATACCTAGCTCAATAAAACTTTGTATGCTTTCAGAAGGTATTGGTGATATTTACCCACGATTTAAACCAACTTATATTTGGGATACAGCCGCAGGACATGCCATACTAAGGGAGGTTGGCGGGGAAATTTATAGCGAGCAAGGCGATAAACTGAAATACAATAAACAATTAGAGAACCCAAATTTTATTGCTGTATCATCAACGCAAATAATTATCTAAATGCCTATAGTCAGAATTAGAAGAAGCAGGTTTGACAATAACGGAGTTAATAATTGGAGACGCGCTTTAACACTACATAAAGATAACAATTCTACTTTTTCAATTCTTTTCCCAGCGACCACTCAAACAAATACAAAAGTTATAGAAAAAGTTTTCGGGAAGCCCCAAGCTCAATCTTTTCCAATACTTCCGGAGAATGAAGCCTCTGATGAAGCTGCTAATTATAGCCCTAGATCTAGAAATATTAGCGAAATCCAGGATGTGATTTCTAGATGTTTAGCAAATCGCGAAGGTATTTTCAGCACTAGAAAGCTGGTGTATAGAACATTTGGATGGGGACTTGCTGCAATATCTGCCGTTCCATTTTTTCCAAAAGATTCCCCAGATTCAGATAGTTCGTATTGTTCCTTAATAGGATTGCAAGCATGCACTTTTCTATATAATTGGAATATATTACTATCCAATGCATTTTTTATTTCTTCAACTTTAATCGCAAGAATTCTTACCACTAGGGCTAATGATATCACGCAAAAAATTGATGATCTAACAGCTAATTATCATGATTTAGAATCATACCTCAGGCAGTGCTGCAACCTTAAATTAATCGATACTCAAAACCAAAATCATTATTATCTAAAGCCTGATTTACAAAAAGCAAATTATATAATTGCTAACTCGTGGAGAATTTTCTGCGAGAACAACTCAATCAGCATAGAGGAATTTAGGAGATTAAATAAATATAGAATTTCTGAAGCATCATCCAATATGATGCGCGCCCTTATTTCATATTTGATAATGTTTAAAAGCACTAATAAAAGAGCTCACCCTTTCACCGATGATTTTGTATTGCAGCTATCAATCTTATTTGCAGCAAGTCTTGAAGAAAGATATATGCAAATTGGTAGATTAAAAAGATATATTAGTTTTAGAAAAAAATGGCATCTGAGCTTTTATGACATGCCAACTTTTCAAGATTTCGCTGGGCTCATATCAAAAATTCATGGCAAGATATACCCATCCCAACCAGATTTAGATCAAGAACATAAGAATGATGAGTTTATAGCAAATTTTTCGGGTGTTTCCCAACTCAGTAGATTATTTACATCCTTCCAAACTTTTCATCAAAACAAACCACTTTTAAAAAATATAGGGGTAGCTATATCAGAAAGAACGGGGAGTAAATGTCACTGGCTATACACTTCTGCCCTTGGATCACTCAGCGCTCTCCTAGGAGGATTACCTTGGTTTGGCCAGATATATGACAAGCCTGAAGTATATAGCTTTGCTTTTTACATAATTATGCCGATAGCATTGCTATTAGTAGGACTCATTGAGAAGATATTATTAAATATAGAAAAATCAGAAGAGAAATTTAAAGCCGCATACTATGATTTTGAGAAGAACTTGGTAAAACTCGTAGATAACAATATAATAAATATTGCGGATTTTAATGGTGAAGTTTTAACAGAAAGGAATGTAACTGGTGAAAATAACTTCACTAAATGCATGACTTTAATCAACCGTATTCTGAAAGCAATAGATATCAACAAATTTTCTAAAAAAGAACAAGCATTAATAACACTAGAATTATTTAATGCTTTTGCAAATTTCGTCACTACTAATAAAGATTTGATTAATCCTGATCAAACACTTGTAGAAATTGAACAATACCTAGAAACAAAATATTCCAGCTGGAAATTGGCCAGCCTGTACAGAGCTACACCCGCTAGAAAACACTTATGCGGTAAAATAGATGTCAGCGAACTTAGCTCGATAATCTTTTCATATAATAAAATGCAGACTAACCAAGCAGACCTTATGGTTTAATCAACAAAACTCACTGCAAAAACTTTTTTGAAAGTTTTCATCAAGATCTCATCAAATTGTTGCATAGCTGTGTTTACACCAAGTTTTTGTATAGATGTAACCCCTCTATCTTCAATTCCACACGGAATTATTCCTTTAAAATCATCTAGATTAGTTGAAACATTTATTGCAACTCCATGGAAACTCACCCATTTTTGGACTCTTACACCGATTGCAGCAATTTTATCTTCCTTACCATTGTTATTAACCCATACACCAACATGCTCTTTTGTTGTATAAGCTTTAATTCCTATCTCTTGAAGAGACTGTATAATCCAATTTTCTATCTGCTTTACAAACAATTTTATATCAGGCTTACCATTATGGATCTTTTTCAGATCTAACATCAAGTATACAATCCTCTGCCCAGGGCCATGATATGTATATTTTCCACCTCTTCCGGTTTTATGCACTGGAAATTTATCTCTATCTAGCAGTTCATTTTCATTAGCACTAGTACCCGCTGTATATACCGACTGATGTTGCAGGAACCACAACATTTGCCCTTTCTCACCAACTATTATATCCTGCACCCTTTTCTGCATAAATATAAGGGCATCTTGGTAAAGAACAGGAGATTCAGAAATTGCGATTTCAACAGCACTATTCATTTTTTGGCTTTAGAATATATCTGCACATCACAACCTTAGTTTTGCCATAATTACGCTCATCCAGCAATTCAAAACTGTCAGGTAAAGTTATCTTATCTTTTTCACCTTGCTCTATAACCACAATGTGCTCATCAGCAAACCATTCTCCTTTAACCAGTGTCGCTAAACACTTCTCTGCCAAACCAAGATGATACGGTGGATCTATGTATACTATATTAAGCTTAATTGTTGCTTTGGGTAGATTGGTTGCATCAAATCTAAGGAAAATTCCATTCTGCTCTTCATTTAATGACTTTAGGTTTAAAGAGACAAGCTCTAGTTGATCTGATGACTGATCAACAAATACTGCCTTAGACGCACCTCTAGATAAAGCTTCAATTCCAAAAGATCCACAACCACAAAATATATCAGCGACTACAGCCCCATCTATCATCCCTATTGGAACATAATTTGCATTCTCAAGTAGGTTAAAAATAGCAAGCCTAGTCCTTTCAGCAGTTGGCCGATATTTTATATCCTTATTTTTCTTAGTTAAGGTTTGGATTTTTCTATTTTTAAATTTTCCACCAGTAATACGCATGTTAAGTATTCGCAAAACCTTTTAGTCGTTTTGATCTGCTTGGATGACGTAATTTACGAAGTGCCTTCGCTTCAATCTGCCTAATACGCTCACGAGTTACAGAAAACTGTTGGCCAACTTCTTCGAGAGTATGGTCTGTATTCATACCTATACCAAAACGCATACGCAACACTCTTTCCTCTCTAGGAGTTAAAGATGAAAGAATGCGAGTTGTCACTTCTCTTAAATTTGAAAGCACCGCAGCATCCACTGGCTGTATAGCATTTTTATCTTCGATAAAATCACCCAAGATACTTCCTTCATCATCGCCTACTGGGTTTTCTAAGCTCATTGGCTCTTTTGCAATTTTCAATACTTTACGAACTTTCTCAATCGGCATGGCAAGCTTTTGTGCTATTTCTTCTGGAGTTGGCTCACGCCCCATATCATGGACAATTTGACGCGATGTTCTAAGTATCTTGTTAATTGTCTCAATCATATGCACAGGAATACGAATTGTACGTGCCTGATCTGCAATTGAGCGGGTTATCGCTTGTCTAATCCACCATGTAGCGTAAGTAGAGAATTTATAGCCACGGCGATATTCGAACTTATCTACAGCTTTCATTAGGCCAATATTTCCTTCTTGTATTAGATCAAGGAACTGCAATCCTCTGTTTGCATATTTTTTAGCAATTGAAATTACAAGACGAAGGTTAGCTTCTATCATCTCTTTCTTAGCACGGCTAGAAGTTCTTTCCCCACGCTGAACAGATGACACCAACTCTTTAAAGCTTGTAATATCTAAGTTAATTTCATTAGCTATTTCAAGGATCTTAGATCTAATCTCTTTAAATCTTTCTTTTTCAGCAGCAACCATCTTTGACATATTCTTAATCTTAGAATTAGCCATCTGATCAATCCACTTAGTATTAAGTTCAGTGCCTTGATATGCCTGCATCAGCTCGTCACGTCTTACCCCGTAGCGGTCTGCAATTCTCATCATTTCAGTCTCCAGAGAGATAAGCTTTTTATTCTGAGAGTATAAAGTAGATAATATTATCTCTAATCTATTTTCACTAAGCCTTACGCTCTTCATTAATTCAGCCAAATCTTCGCTCAATTTATCATATTTCTTTTGAACTTTTTCTTCTAACTGCTTACCTTGCATCGCAAGCTTTAATTTATCCTGTTGGATGTTTACAATCTTACTAGCATACTGAGCAGCCTGACCGAAAACTTCCATCATTTTAGGTTTTAACTCGGCTTCCATACTGATGATAGAAAGACTAGCCTCTTCATCATCTGCAAATCCTTCAGCAGAACCCTCTTCTACTTCTTCACCAGAATCACTTTCTTCTTCATCAGAGGATTTTTTCTTATCATCTTCAAAATCATCATCTTCAACTTCCCCAGCATCATCTTCTGTAAAATCTTTACCAAATTCTTTACTGTAAGTAGCGTCAAGATCTAAAATATCTCGTAGTAAAATCTTCTCATTTACCAAACCATCATACCACTTAATCAGCTCTTTTAAAGCCACTGGTGTACGGGAAAGAGATGTTGTCATTAAATCGCGGCCTTCCTCTATCTTTTTAGCGATTTCAACTTCTCCCTCTCTAGATAACAAGCCTACATGACCCATTTCTTTTAAATAGAGCCTTACAGGATCGTCGCTTCTAGCTATTTCCTCTTCTTCAGCGCCATCTTCTATTTCTTGCTCTTCTGGTATATCTAATTTGAAAGTATCATCATCTTCGTCACCTTTTTCTGTGATTTGGATACCCTCATCATCAAAGAAAGATATGGTATCGTCCATTTTTTCAACAGAACTACCATCAGACGTTAAAACTTTACTCAACTCGTCATAAGTCACAAAGCCAAGGCTTTTCCCCTTATCAACAAGCTCTTTCATCGCCCCCTCAACACTCTTATCTTTTCCTTTTTTTACTGGCTTAACTTCAATTTCCTCCTGAATTCCATCATCAATAGTTACAATCTTCGGCTCTTTGACCTTAGGTTGTTTTTGAATTTTTTCTGCTTTAACTGGCTGTACAACCTTCTTCTCTACAACTTCCTGCTTAGATTGTTGTTTTGGCTGAATTTTCAATATTGGTCTTGTAGATTTAACTACAGGTTTTGCACTTGCAGCTTTTTTATTTTCGAAGTTCTTTCTTTTAAACTTGTCTTGTTTGAAAGATTTATTATTTTTCTTTTTATCTTTAAACTTAAAGTTATCCGATTTTTTACTCGAATGTGTCAAAGGCTTTGAAGCCGAGCTTTTAGATTTATCGGCTTGTTTAAAAGGTTTAGCAAATGGCTTATTACCTTTATTAGCGCCTTGGGCTGGCTTATTTTTGGACGTAGATTTATCAGCAGAACCACTAAATTTTGGTTTAAATTTGTCCTTAAATTTATTTGATTTACCTTTGTTCAAGGATGAAGGAGACTTCCCAAACTTTTTATTTTTATCTTTATTCTTTCCCATCGTAGCTTTGCTATTTTTTTTATTATTGGATACCGAGTTCTTGTTTGAGCTCTTCTTCTTGTCCTTTAAGTTCAGCAAGCCTGCGAAAAATGTTTTCATTTGGTGTACTCATTAATTCATTTTTTGTTGTAGAAATCTCTTCTTGAATATTTTTCAAAGTAATAATCTTAAACAATCTTAATAAACCATCTCTAATATCATCATACGAAACAGAATGCACAAAGCCCCAATTCAAACCAACATCTTCTGTTTGGCTTTTAAATTGAGGTAATGCCGCATACTCTTGCTTTAGGAGCGCAACAGCGGAATCCCGCGTTGCATTATCCGAGAGCTCGCTGATAGATAATAGAGAATTACGTATGTTGTCAAGATATTTAGAAGAAATTTCTAGTTTATTCAGCTCTTCAAAGAACTGATTTTCCTTTAAAAGCTCTGGGTGATTCAGTATAGCCTCAATAGCAACTTGTGCTAGCTCCAGAGTTTTATTAAGTGACGCAACTATATATGACTCTTGTTGCTGACTTACCTTTGACTTAAAAGCTTTCTTTTTATTGAACAATTCTGAAAACTTCTCTAAGAAAAAATACTTATAACCCCTTGAAATTTCAGGATTTTTAGCCGCCGATGCAAGTTCAACCAATCTATTCTTAAAATCTAATCTTTTTTCTGGAGTGTCGATTTTTTTAGCATTCAGCTCTAGATCAAAAAGTAACGCAGAAAGAGACTTAGCATTTCTAACAAATGACTTAAAATAACCCACTCCAAATTTACTTAATATTTCATCCGGATCTTTACCACCTTCAAGCATACAAAACTTCAAAGACTTGCCAGCTGTAATAAGTTTCAAAGCTTCATTTGCTACTTTCGCAGCAGATCTTCTACCAGCACTATCAGAATCCATACAGACTGTAGGCTCATCCACATACTTCCAGAGCAACTCTATTTGCTTAGTCTTAACTGCTGTACCCAAAGGCGCCACAGCATTGGATATGCCATAGTTAGCCAATGAAATTACATCCATATACCCTTCAACCAAAATCAACTCACGAGTTTTAAACGCATCTTTGCTAGCAAAATTCAGACCATACAACTCATCACCTTTTTTAAATATCGGGTTTTCGGGAGAATTTAAATATTTAGGCTCACCTTCACCAAGTATTCTACCACCAAAAGCTATAACTTTATTCTTCCTATTCATTATAGGAAATATCACCCTACCCCTGAATAAATTATATAGACCGCCAGATTGACCTTTAACTAATACCGTAGATTCTCCAATCATCTCATCAGAGAATTTACTTAAATATTTAGTCCTAAGATCGCTATGATTTAGCGGCGCATACCCAAGCCTAAACTGCTTTATAATTTCTGGTTTAAGCCCGCGGCGCTTTAAATAATCCAAAGCTTTTTTACCTTCTGGTGTACCAAGTTGCTGCTCATAATACTGGGTAGCAATTTCAAACACATCATAATGCGAGGCTTCTTTTTGCTCTTGCTCAATTTGTTTAGGCGAGTATTTAGGAAGAGATATTCCACACTCACTTGCCAATTTTTCTACCGACTCTTTAAATGATAATCCTTCCGTCTGCGCAACGAAACCAATTACATCGCCATGCGCTCCGCAACCAAAGCAGTGATAAAAACCTTTTTCATCACTAACAGTAAAAGATGGTGTTTTCTCAGAATGGAATGGGCATAAACCAGAAAATTCTCCAGCACCTTTTGGCTTCAAACTCACCTTGCGGCCAATAAGGTTTGAAGGCAAAATAGTATCTCTAATTTGCTCTATGCATTGTTTCATACAAAAATTATAAGCTATTCTGATCTAATTTCTAGGAGATTTATCAATTAACCCAATAAACCTACTATTCAAAAAACAAAAGAAAAGATTTTATAACTTAATCAAGTTAATAGGGAGCTACGCGCCAATAAAGAAAGCTTATTTTTGCGCGCCAAGGGCGCTATTGCAATAAAAATACTCTTATAGGATTACAAACTTTATCATTTATCCCCTACCATGGCTATCTTCGGGTTTTAATCTACGCGCAGCAGTCCTCTTTTCCGGCTTTATTGATTTTGGTGCGGCTGGCGTTGCCCTTCTAAAGCCTTTATCACCATAACCATCATTCGGCGGTGTCGTTGTCTGTACAGAATATGCTATTTGCTTAGCTTCAATAATCTCAATTACCTTAGATGATATTTTAATTAAATCGACTTCTCTCAGCACTCCAATTTCTTTTGGAATTACCAAGACTTCTCCTTGCCTCACACATCTTTCATTATCATTCTTGATATATTGTTGATTGTTTTTAAATTCTTGTAAAGCCTTGGAGCTTTCAGGGTCGTTTAAATCTAATGCCTGAATTGCCGCCACAAGCGGCTTCAATGTATCAATCATTAACTGCCGACTTGTTTTGCTAGCTCCAAAATAGTAATCACCACATGCGCTGTGATAAGCTCTCGCTGCAACTATAAAATTTCTCATAACACCCCTTTTTAAGTTATCTATTCGTGAGCATAACAGATAAATAGTTAAAAAAGAGTTAATAACACTAAATTTACAACAACAAATTAAAAACCATCATCATAATAAAGGAAGTGATGCATTTAACAACTTCAGATTCGAAGAATCTGTTGGGTGTGCCAATTTTTGCTAAAAGACGCCTTTGGCGCGCAAAAATTCCCCGCAGCGCACACCCAAACATCTTCTTCTCATGGTTGCTAAGAGAGAGGTTAGTACCAGATTTCTCAGCGATGATATAATACTACTGCACCAATCTTCTCAATACATAATGCAGAATCCCACCGTTATTGATGTAATCAACTTCAACTTCGGTATCCACGCGGCAAGTTAGCTCACATTCTTTCAGCAATTTGCCATCGCGGTAGATTTTACATTTTGCGGTTTTAAGTGGCGTGATTTTATCGATACCTTCAATATCGATAGTCTCTGTCCCATTTAAACCTAAATCACCACGAGTCATGCCGTTTTTAAATTGCAATGGAACGATACCCATACCAACTAAATTCGAACGGTGGATACGCTCAAAGCTTTCAGCAATAACAGCCTTCACACCTTGAAGGTTCGGGCCTTTTGCCGCCCAGTCGCGTGATGAGCCAGTACCATATTCTTTACCAGCAAAAATCACTGTTGGTGTTCCTGCATCAATATATTTCATTGCTGCATCGTAAATAGAGATGTTGTCACCCTGCCCTTTATACTTAGTCAGACCGCCCTCAGCACCGCCACACATTTCATTTTTAATACGAACGTTGGCAAATGTTCCACGCATCATTACTTCGTGGTTACCACGGCGCGCACCATATGAGTTAAAATCTTTACGCTCAATTCCATGTTCGTTCAGATATTTCTCAGCGGGTCCACCCTTACCAATCGAACCAGCAGGGCTGATGTGATCAGTCGTAATACTATCGCCAAATATTGCAAGAATATTTGCACCCTTAATGTTAGTTGTACCTTCAGGTTCATGACTCATATTATCAAAATATGGCGGACGCTTGATGTATGTGCTCGAACTGTTCCAAGAGTAATTCATACCTTTTGGCGCAGCTAGTGATTGCCATTCTGCATCACCATCAAACACATCACCATATTTAGAAGTAAACATTTTTGAATTCACATTGCTAGCAACTGCATTTGCAATGTCTGCATTGCTTGGCCAGATGTCTTTCAAGAACACATCTTTTCCGTCTTTACCTTTACCTAGTGGATCTTTTTCAAAATCAAAATTCACTGTTCCAGCCAAAGCATATGCAACACAAAGCGGTGGAGATGCTAAATAGTTTGCACGAACGTTTGGATGAATCCTACCTTCAAAATTTCTATTACCAGATAGAACCGAAGCAACTACAAGGTTATTCTCGCCAACTACTTTCTCAATTTCATCCATTAATGGGCCAGAGTTACCGATACATGTCGTGCACCCATACCCGACCAAATGGAAACCTAGATGATCTAAATCTTTTTGAAGCCCAGCGCTTTCCAAATATTCAGAAACAACTTTTGAACCAGGTGCCAACGATGTTTTTACCCAAGGCTTCACTTTCAAACCTTTTTGAACCGCGTTACGAGCAAGTAACCCTGCCCCAATCATCACACTCGGGTTTGATGTATTTGTACAGCTAGTAATAGCTGCAATAACCACATCACCATTTTTCAAATCAAAATCTTTTCCTGGAACGGGAAATTTTTTCCCAACATTTCCAGCATCCTTATTTAGCAAAGGTAACGCATTTGCAAAGTTATCATTCATAGCAGAAAGTGTAACTTTATCTTGAGGACGTTTTGGCCCAGCTAAGCTTGGTTCTACTTTACTTAGATCAAGTTCTAATGTTGAAGTGAACTCATATTGAGCTGTGTCATCTCTCCACATTTGCTGCTCTTTTGCATAGGCTTTTACTAGCTCAATACACTCTTTTGAGCGGCCAGAGAGCTCTAGATATTTAATTGTTTCATCATCTACTGGGAAGAAGCCACATGTAGCACCGTATTCAGGCGCCATATTAGCAATTGTCGATCTATCAGCAACAGGTAGGTACTTCAGCCCTTCGCCATAGAACTCTACAAATTTGTTCACCACACCTTTTTGACGTAGCATTTGGGTAACTGTCAGAACTAAATCTGTCGCGGTCATTCCTTCTTTCAATTTCCCAGTTAGCTTGAAGCCGATTACTTCTGGAATCACCATGGTAATAGGTTGACCAAGCATCGCTGCTTCTGCCTCAATACCACCTACACCCCAACCAAGGACTGAAAGACCATTTACCATTGTTGTATGGCTATCTGTTCCAACTAATGTATCTGGATATGCGAAAGTGGTGGCACCGTCTGTTCTTGTCCACACGACTTGCGATAAAAACTCTAAGTTCACCTGATGACAAATACCAGTTCCAGGCGGCACAACTCTAAAATTATCAAATGCAGTTTGTCCCCATTTTAGAAACTCATAACGCTCTTTATTACGCTTCATTTCTAGCTTTACGTTTGCTGAGAAAGCGTCCTTATTTGCGTACTTATCTACTTGTACAGAGTGATCAATCACTAGGTCAACTGGAATAAGTGGGTTAATTTTCTTCGGATCACCACCCAATTTCTTTGCTGCGTCACGCATTGTTGCCAAGTCTACAACCGCTGGAACGCCAGTAAAATCTTGCATTAGGACGCGTGCAGGGTTATAAGCGATTTCATGCTCCGATTTTTTATCCTTCATCCAGCCTTTTAAAGCCTCAATATCAGCTTTTTTAACAGCTTTACCATCTTCGAATCTTAGAAGATTTTCAAACAAAACTTTAAGAGAGTTTGGCATACGCTTGAGATCGACTCCAATACCCTTTGCTGCCTGATCTAGATTGAAATACGTATATTCCTTGCCATTAACCTTTATGGTCTTTTTAGATTTGAAACTATCCGCTTGCCCAAAGTGCATAAACTAAACCTCGTTTTGTTTATAGTGGTTTAATTTGATAATAGCCCAGAAATTACCCTTTTTTCAAGGGGATAGTTTTATTCTTCATTCTCTACTGATTCATCCTCTTCCATGCTATTTGAAATATGAACGAGCTTATCTAGAATCTGGTCTATCTGTCTCTCTTGCACAACAGATGTCGCAATTCTAATACCCTCATCAATACTAGACGCAGCCTTCACTAATAAAAGAACCTCTGCAGTCTTCCTAATTATATCACTCTGATTTAATGTTTCTGCATTATGAGTAAACGCTCTTATTCTCGCCGCCTTCTCACTACTACCTATCTTGTGTGGCTCAATGAATGTATTTAGGTCTAAAACCTCCCATAACTTATTATCCATAAGTCTAAGAGCATTTCCATTATCAGCAATAACAACGCCAGTGTGACACCCCGTGTGGTGAATAGCATTAATCATCAACTTAGGGTCTATATTATCTTGTTGTTCGTATACAATAGCCATTGGATTTACTGTCGACGCACAATGACTTGCAATGTCAAATAAGTTTAAGAATTCTAATTCTTGATAGAATGAAACAACGTTACGGAATACTTTTGTTTTCCTTTGATAAGCTATACAAAGCTTAGCTTCTTCTAAGCATTCTTTCGCCAAATCATGATCTAATTCCAAATCTAAATTTAACTGCTGCCCAACATGCACTTCTTCCGTTCTTTGAAACTCTATATATGTTGGAATATTTAGGCTCGCTAAAATCAACCCACAACATATCCAAGAATCAGCTTTGTTTGGCCTAGCAGATATATAAACCGCTTGATCCTTAAAATCTGGAAGTCTTTGCTTCAAACTGCAAAAATTGATCGCTCCAGCGATTTCATCAGAAGTATATCCTTTCATTCTAAGTGCTGTAAAAAATGCGCTGCACTGCGCAGGTGTTGCACCACCTAGTGTCATTATCTGCATAGCACGAGCCACATCTTCAGAAGATAGATTTTCTCTATTTATCAGCTTATGTGTATACCTGTTTATTTCACTCATTAATTCTCTTAATCAGTTGCAGTACTAATCCATTTATACCACCAAAGAAAATCAAAATGCAACTGAACCATATCCAACCTATCATAGGCCTATAAAATATACGTACCATGATTCTCTCTTTATCATCGATTTCTCCAATAGTTATATACAAGTCATAAAACAAATGATGGTAGATTGCCGCTTCTGTGGTTTGCTGTTGCTCAACCACAAACAACCTTGTTTCTGGATACAAATATATTTGCTTGTGGTTTGGCAAAATCACTTCAAAAATACCAACCCGAGAAACATAGTTTTGCGCTTTTTCATAATCAATTCCATTAAATTTTATTTTAAAACCCTCAAATGATATCTGCTCTTTAAATGACATAGGTTTTTCCATTTCATTTACTAAAACACTATTTAAAGATACTGCCACCACCAAACATGCAAACCCCATATGAGCAAGGTACATTGGATAAAATCCAGATTTGAAATTAGGCTTTCTATAACATAAAACTCTAGTTAAGTGCATCCCAATCCAAAAGCCTGATAAAACGCCTGTAAAACTTAAAACACTAAATATTCCAAAATATAAAAATATTAAAAATGTCACTATAAAACTACAGCCAAATGTAGTTCTATGATTCTTAATCAGCTCTTTAATTGCGCTTCTCTCCCAATGTATATCCGAACCGATTGCACACAACATTGCACCAATAATTGCTATGGGCGCAATGAGCGCGTTAAAATATGGCGCTCCAACTGAAATTTTTTCACCAGTTATAAGTTCTAGTATAAGTGGGTATAACGTCCCAACCAAAACTATAATTGCAGCAATTAACAATAAGAAATTATTTAATAAAACAAAAACTGTACGCGATAAAAAATAAAATCTTTTTTCTGCATAGCTAATTTTATGCGCTCTAAAAATATATAGAAGCAATGAACTACCTATAATTAATGCCAGTATCCCCAAAATAAAAACACCGCGCCTTGGATCTTGAGCGAATGAATGTACAGAGGTAATCATTCCTGAACGTACTATGAATGTTCCCACCAAACTTAAACTGAAAGTGATAATGGCAAGAAGTAATGATAAAATTTTAAGCTGCTGAGTTTTATCAGTAACAATTGCCGAATGAATAAGAGCTGTCGCAGCAAGCCACGGCATAAGTGAGGCATTTTCTACAGGATCCCAAAACCAATATCCACCCCACCCTAATTCACGATAAGCCCACCAGCTCCCGAGACCAACTCCTACAGTTAAAAATGACCATGAAAGTAAGACCCAAGGTCTAATCAGCTTCGCCCAATACTGATCAACTTTACCAATTATTAAAGCAGCAATAGCTGCTGAAAACGCAACCGAAAAACCAACGTAACCTAGATATAGCATAGGTGGGTGCATCGCCAGACCTATATCCTGTAATATCGGATTTAGCCCCAAACCATCAGTTGGAGCTGGAAACAACCTAATGAAAGGGTTTGAAGTAAACAATACAAAGGCTGTAAAAATAGCCGTAAGAACTCCTTGCACACCAAGTGTATAAGATATGATTTTTTCATCTCCCTTTGCAAAACAAGAAAACAAAACACTGAAAAACGTAATAGCAGATAGCCATAACATCATTGATCCTTCATGATTTCCCCACGCTCCTGATATTTTATAAATCATTGGTTTGCTAGTATGGGAGTTATAAAAAACGTTTAGAACAGAGAAATCGGAGATAATATAACTCAGAATAAGGCAACAAAACGCGCCACTAGTCAGTGCAAAATTTGCTATACATATATACTTTAATGTTACTTGTCTTCCATTTGGATGCAAAAAAGGTACAACACCAGCTATCAAGCTAAGCGCTAGAGAAAGGTATAACAATAATTTCCCAAGTTCTGGTGCCATGACAGATAACTACACTATTATCGAACAATTAACAACTATGAGGTAAGATTACCTAGATAATCACTTTAATTTACAGTATAATCCGCAAAGATATATGGGGAGTAGAAATACGTGAGATTGTTTTGGAAAGAAAATGACGAAGGTTTAAACCATATTAAAATTCCGTTCAAACAATCAGTAGTATTAAGAAATCTAAAAGAAAAACCACATCCTTTATTTGATCTATATAAAGTTAGGGAATCGATGGGCTTTTGTTTTGGCATCACGCTAGAAGCATTTAGAATGATAGGCTCAGAAGACGCCAAAACTCCAGAACAAGCTTGTATTAAAGTAATTCAAAAAGTTCAAAATCAAGAAGAAACTAGCGGTCTTATAAACCTTTTATCAAGAATATACAGTCTGCAAAATTATACACAGACCTTCATTAGAAAATATCACAATAAAAAAACAGCTTTAACCAAAGAAAATTTAGAACAAGTGATAAGCAAAAGCGGCTTTGCGCTATTATCACTAAAACCTCTAAAAGGACATGGTCATACCATTGCAATAATTGAAGGTGATGAAAAAACTTCTGAATCATTAAAAAATTACCGTATCTTTGATCCTAGCTTTGGACTATCAAATAATTATTCTCTTGATGAGGCTATTGAACAAGCCAAGTTGATTTGCAAAAGTTCTTTTCACACTACAAAAATCTATATTGAACTATGTCTTCAGCAATTAACTGAATTAGACAAACTAAAATTTATCTCCAACAAAAAAATAAAAGGGTTAGCTAAACCACACCACATATTTGATATCTTTTCAAATAGTGAGCATACGTTAATTACAAAAGATAAGTTAATTAGTGATTTAGGATTGCAGTTCGTTTTATATTTAATCAAAGAATTTTTTAATGATGACAGAATCAAATTGAAAAAATCTGTTTTGAAATTAATTGAATATGGGTTCACATACGAAGAATTATATGCAATAGTTGAATCGCTTTTTTTATATGCAGTTGAAAATAACGAGATTGAAGCTGTAAAAAAATTTATCGAATTAGGAGTAGATATTAACTTTTGCGATTGGTATGGCTTTAGCGCACTAATGATTGCCGCAGAAAAAGGATATGTAGATATAGTGAAATTACTTCTGGAAATTCCTACCCTAGACATTGATGCTAAAACTATCATGGATGGAACAGCTTATAATTTAGCTAAAGACCCCACCATAGCCAAAATGATTGAAGATGAGTCTAACAAGAGAAAGTCGTTTTGTGTTGTTTCAGCTATAGATTCTGATTCCATTCCATTTAAAGCCCAAACTGAATCTTCTTCAGCATTGAACATAGCACAAACTGTTATTGACTATTCCAAAACAGTCCTTGCAAACATGGTATCTCTTTCGGGGCTTATAGCATCTCCAATTTCTCAATCAAATAGTAGTTTTGATAGGACTCATTAACCTTTTTTTAACCATTTTATGGTATAATTCTTTACTAGAGATGTGGTTTTATGGTTAATAATGTGGCAGAAAAAATCCAAGCATCAAAACATGTAACATCGGTCGTAATGGGACCTGGAGCGGGCGAATATATATACGACATGGATAAATCTAATGTCGAACAAACAATAGCAAAGCTTCAAACCGACTATCCCAACCTCACGAAAGTAAGTTTAGTTGTTGGCTGGTTTGGCGACACTACCGATGCAGGCAAAATAAAGATTGAACCCAAGGTAGAAGGTAAAACTGGCGATGCTTGGAAAGTTGGGGATTATACTAGAGATACAGCAGAAAAAATTAGTGTTGATGCAAAAGGAAATATTACATGGGGTGGCACCCCAACAGATGAATCCATCGTTGAATTATGTAGCCATTTAAAAGCAAAAGGAATTGATGTTGTATTATATCCTATGCTATTTGTTGATGCTGAAGGAAAGCCATGGCGTGGAGATATCTCAGCAAAATCTGACGAAGATGTCGCACACTTTTTTCAGGAATATAATAAGTTTGTAAAACATTATGCTGGTTTAGAACATGAGGGGGTAAAACTCAAAGATGTTATAAGCGATCTAATCATTGGTTCTGAATTTGAAAAGCTCACTTCATATCATAATTCTAAATTTGAATTTAAAGCAGTAGACGGATTAAAAGATCTAGCAGCAGAAGTGAGATCTTTGGTTGGGAATGACGTTAAATTAACATACGCTGCAAATTGGTCTGAGTACCATCATACTGCTGGTGGTTGGTATCACATGGACGCTCTTTGGGCAGATAAAAATATTGACTATATAGGTCTAGATGCATATTTCCGAATTACAGATAATAGATCCAATACTCCAATTACTTCTGAAGCTGTAAAAGAAGGCTGGAGTAGCGGTATTGATTATGATTACTATCTAAAAGGCGACGAATATATGCCGCTTGATGAGAGATATGCTGTAAAAAACTTTGAATGGTTTTGGAAAAATAAACATGTCAATCCAAATGGCCAAGAAACAGATTGGAATCCAAAAATGAAACCTATTGTCTTCACAGAAGCTGGCTTCACCGCAATAGATAGAACAACAAATGAACCATATAAATATTCAGATCCAACTACAAAGGGAGCGGATCTTCCAAGCGGATCACAAGGTCAAGTCGACCCAAAAACCCAATACGATGCTGTTGTTGGCACTATTCAGTTCATAAATGAACTTTCATCTCACCCAGACACTGAGGGTATGATTGCCGAAATTACTTGGTATAATGTGAATCCAAATGGCTCAAGTGCAGATACAGCTCACAACCACGAACTCAAAATCGCTGAGTATGAAAAAGGCTATTATCAAGATTTATACAATCAAGACAATTCTCAATCCGCAGAATCACAGCACATTCAACCCAGCGATACTGACAGCTAATCTACTTGGATTTTTGCTTATAGCCCTATCACACTCAACCTGAAATGCATGTGGCATTTTAATTCCTAATATTGCATAAACATTTTTGGCAGATTCTGCCTGAACTGCTTGGTATAAATCATGCCTACTAATTATGCTAGTCCCCATAGCTTTTTCTAAAAGATCTTTGTTTGCTCTTGTATCAGTTGAAACGCTTTTGTCAATTCCAGCAACACCTGTAGACATATTTGATGTAAATATTCCTGCAGCGCTTGCAGCCAAGAAATCATCGTAAGTTTGAGGGACAAGCCTAATATAGCCAGAATCCAACAACTCAGATAATTCATACCTAATATACATAGAAGCGCGAAGAAGCTCTGGTGCAAATTTTTCCGTCACTTCAAAAGTATAATATGCCAGACCTTGCTTAAACATCTCTTCGTGCGTTTTAGGAAAATCTTTTTTATACCTTTTCTCCTGCAGCATTTTTTTATAAAGTGCTTCGCCTTCTACAGTCAAAGCCGTGCCACGCGATTCAATCTCACCAAAACGTGCCTTGTGCTGAATAACTACCAACTTATTGCTCTTAAGCGCTTCTGCTACCCTTGCTAGATAATCAGCAACTGGTTCATCTTTTTGCAGGTCAACTTTAGGAGCATTAGCTTTGAGTTGCTCAAATTCTTGTGGCGACAGCTTGTCATTAGTTACATATAAAGGCTCACCAGGAGCTTTGCGTGAAGTCTGATTGAGCTGAATATTTGGCCCATCATCACGAATTGGCGGCCCTTCAATTCCACCATCTTTCATTGGTATGCCCTGAGCTTCTAGCCTTTGCTGAGCATCTCTAATATCATATGTACGCGGAGTAAGATGATTGATGTTTATACCCAAACAAACTATATCAGAAAATACATCATTTATTTCTCTTAACTTCCTATACAGTGGAAAGTTAATTGGGCGATCAGTCTTTATTCTAAAAGCATTCACAACTTCATCTATAAACTCTTCTTCTTGGTTTATGTCTAGCTTTCCGTCACGCTCATAAAGATTCAAGAGTATTATTAGCCTGTCTGAAAACTGAGTCCTATTTTCAAGTTCCCCCTTTACTTCTTTTCCCACTTCTTGAGGTATATAGTTTGGATGCAACATTGAACAAAACATTCTAAACGCAGAAGTTTCAATGCTAGAGTCAATAGGCCTAAACGCCGTACCAATAATTGGCAAAGCACCTTTTGGCAGTTGGGTCATGTCATAAAATTCAACTGGCTTCATTCCAAAAAATGAAAAAATTCGGGTAACTACATTCATTTCGTTTGCAGTACCTACGCGAATGGCCCCATGCTTTTCAGCCAGTACCCTATGTTCAGAGTCAACTTTCGCAGAGGGATTATTGGTTAAAAAGTCCTGATTAGATTTCGCAACAATCTGCGTAAAATTGTTATATTCTGGCACTTCAGTACCAAACATTGAAGATAGCTGTGATGAGAATATTTTTCTTAAATCTGCTTTAGTAGAAGCATGCCTTGCATTAGCAAAAACACTGCCTGCTCTAATTAATCTTGCTAACATAAAACTTCTATTAATAAATTAAACCTAGTGGGTTACTTATTTATTTGCATCGCTTCCCATGTTTCACATTCGTTTGCAATAGTTCTTAATAGCTTTGAAAACGGTACCTGGCCATTTGTAACTTTGGCCATATACGCCTCATTAAGAAAAGCCCCTGAAAAAGAAGCCATACGTCCATCTCCACTAGGTGGCATAACTACTATGTTATTCTGAAAAATAGTTATCAACAACCTTTTAGCATCTTCTGACGGCTTTGGGGTAGTAACCTGTGGTGGGGCTGGGGTGGAAACTACTGGTTCAGAAGTCACAGCAACTGGTTTAGGCTCTGGAATCAGTTCGGGAGAAGATGTAGAAGCATTTGAAGAGCTTGTTGCAGCACCATCTCTTGACAAATTCAATGATGTGTTTGCAGCATCAGCAGCGGCATTTTTGTCTTCAAGATCTTTCTTTTTTCTCATGTTAATTGCAGCTATAAACTCGCTTTGACCTGATTTCTTCACCCATTCTTCAACAGTTGCGTATTTGCCTCTATGCTTAATATTCTTGGCTAAATTATACCCTGAATTTAATATCAATCTAAATTTAGTAATACTATGCCTGTCGAAAGCATCTAGTAAAGGATCGTATCTATCAGATACAACGGATACTTTTGCTTTTAACAACATTTCTAATGCTTCGTTTTCATTTTGTGTCATTGCATTCTGATATGCTTTAGCAAACCTTGGCTCGGATTTAGTTCCCATATGACACAATAAAAAAGCGCAGGCGTTATTGGCTTTTTTAGAAATTAAGAATGCCAAAGCTTCCTCACCTCTATCTGACTTTGTTCCCGCAGCTAAATAACCCAAAGCTTCAAGCTGCAATACAAAGTATTTCACTCTTCCTAATTTTTGGCCATCAAATGGAAAGGATGCGCCTTGTTTTTCTTCAAGCTTCTCCTTCAAATCTCTAAATTCTATTTCCCATTTTATTAAGTCTTTATACACATCTTCATCATCAGTAAGTTCAGTAATGTCGCCAACTATTTTTTGGACATCAATACCGTTCTCAAGAAATTTTCTAAGCGCATTTTTTGATACCAAACTAGTACCAATGTCACGATTAGGAAAACAAAAACGAATAGCGTTTTTATCAGCATACATTCTAGAAGCGTCAACCCCCATTTCTAAAAGAGCAGTTACCACATTAGCTTTATCGCCAGCCGCCGCAGTCCATAAAGCCAGCATCTGGACATCTTCCTTCGGTAATTTTTCTTGCCTAACTGCTGCAGCAATATCCAGCTTCAAAGTATCTAAACTATATTCGCTATTTGTTAATATTTTTATCAAAAATTTTTTAGTATCAGGCAGGTTACTAGATATTAAGTCAAATGAATTCATAACACCTTGTACTACCGTACTAGCATTGATATTTTCTTTCATAAGACACCTACAAAAAATTAGCTAGTACACAACTTAACTTTTTCTTATTTTAAGTCAATTCATTTACTAAACCATTCTTTTTCTTAACTTGATCTAAAGTAAAACACACATGTTGAACCCCGGCCAGTGACGCGAAATAAATTCAGCGCATACAGCTTATAGTAGCGAAAAAAAACGCTGAGCATGAGCTCATTTATTACCTACCTAGATTTACTCATAAAAATCAGCAACCAATTGGTTCAGCAATCTAACGCCAAAACCTGTAGCGCCTTTTGGAGCTAAGTCAGAACCTGTTTTATCCCAAGCCATACCAGCAATATCTAGATGCGCCCAAGGGTACTTATTCACGAAACGCTGCAAGAATTGCGCTGCAGTTATGCTTCCGCCACCGCGACCATTCCCTGTATTTTTAACATCTGCGATCTCAGAATTGATTTGTTTATCATAAGAATCTTTTAGCGGCATTCTCCACAAACCTTCACCAACTTTTGCAGAAGTTTTAAGTAATTTCTCTGCAAGAGCATCATTATTCGAGAACAACCCAGCATTGATATTTTCACCAAGTGCAATCACTATTGCCCCTGTAAGAGTCGCAAGGTTTATCATGAATTCTGGCTTATATTTACTTTGTGTATACCATAAAACATCTGCAAGAACCAAACGGCCTTCTGCATCTGTATTATCTATTTCAATTGTCTGACCAGACATTGAGACTATAACGTCCGCAGGCCTCTGCGCACTTCCAGAAGGCATATTTTCAACAAGTCCGATTGCCCCAATCACGTTTGCTTTAGCTTTTCTTGATGCGAGGGCATGCATTAAGCCTGTAACTGCTCCAGCTCCACCCATGTCATATTTCATATCTGCCATATTTGCAGATGGTTTTATAGAAATACCACCAGAATCAAAGGTAACACCTTTACCAACAAATGCGATAGGTTTTTGGCTTTTTGAACCGCCTTTCCATTCCATTATAACTGTATAAGACTCGCGGATACTACCCTGCCCCACACCAAGCAAAGCATTCATGCCCAATTTTTTCATTTCTTTCTGATCAAGCACAGAAACTTTCACACCTAACTTTGAGAGCTTTTTGCACTCTTCAACAAATGTTGCGGGATATAATACATTCGGTGGTTGTGAAACTAAATCACGTGTCACGAATACCCCTCCAGCTACAGAGTCTATATGATGTGTATGATTTTTCATCTTAGCCACAGCGCTTGTAAGCACCGTTAGTTTTTTTACATTAGATTTGTGATCATCTTTTTTATCAACAAAATATCTGTTGAAGTTATAGCTTCTTAGTTTTGCTCCAAGTGCAATATTGCATGCCATTTCATCAGCAGAAATTTTCCAAGATTTATTATCCTCAAGAACTATGTTTGCCGAATCACACTCAATAGAGTTCAAAAACATCTGTATTTTTCCACCAATAGATTGTATTGATAGCGTGTCTATGTCTGTTTTCTTACCGACCCCAACTAATGTTACTCTATCCAATTTCGAGCCATTTGGAGCCAATAAATTTATAACCTGCCCTTTCTTTCCTTTGAAACTTTTACAAGATGAAATTGCTCTTTTGACTTGGTCTTTAAATGCTGATTTCTCAAGCATTGCGCTCAATTTCAAATCCTCATCAATCAAAAAAACCGCAACGCCCGATTTTGGCATTTCCAACTTTGCAAAAGATACTTCCATTTTATTCCTCAAATTAATGTCATGTAAACACTAACAATATGTGAATGGTTTGGCAAACTTATTGTTGAGCATAATGTGAAAGAAAAATATCATAGTCAAAGAACAAACTAAAAGATTCCTAATGCTAGCAGAAAAATTAATAGCCGCCATTCAAAGATCTTCCAGTACTATTCCAAAACAAGAGGAATTGCTTGATGAGCTAAGACAACTTCAAGAAATTCAAAAATCTAAAAACTTGAGTGACAGAACTATACGAATTGAATTAGACAATATTGCAAAGCTTTACGGATTCTCAATTTCTATTGGCGCAGGTTCAACCATAGATATCTATACACTCAATATGATTACACGTTAAAATTTTGTTTATTTTTTTCTAAATATTAGTGTACGCTAGTATCTAAGGGAATGTTATGACTCATGAATGATTGAAGGAAACATAGTAGGATTAGGTTGTATAGCGTATATAATTGCTACAACTTTACTCGGATATTTTATTACTAGAAATATACACACAGCAAAAGGGTTTATTCTTGCCAATAGATCTTTACCTATTCACATTACTGCAGCAACAGTTTTTGCAACTTGGTTTGGTTCCGAATCCATTATGGGAATCCCAGGGGCATTTGCAGAATATGGGGTTATAGGAGTCATATCTGACCCTATAGGTGCTGCTGCTTGTCTAATATTTATCGCTGTTTTTCTAGGCAGAAAACTTTATCAGATGAATGTACTTACATTAGCAGATTATCTGCGCCACCGTTATGACAAAAGTACAGAAATAGTACTTGGCATTGCAATCTCTGTTTCTTATCTTGGTTGGATCGCGGCGCAATTTTTAGCTTTTGGTTTTGTGGTTAACCACTTATTCCCAGAATATATTTCAGTCAATTCAGGAAAAATTATCGGAGCTGTAATTGTGTTAGCATACACATATAGAGGCGGGATGATGTCTGTTGCAATAAACGATTTTATCCAAACTTTTATGATCATAGCTGGCTTAGTATTCACCTATTCGGTAATATATTTAGAAGGCATGGATTTTTCTACGTTATTTCAATATGCACATGATAAAGATTATTTGAAATGGGAATATAACGAACATTATCCGAACATCTGGAGCATAGTAGTTGTTTTATTTGCCATGATACTTGGCTCAATTCCACAACAAGATACTTACCAGCGTATAACATCATCCAAGAGTGAGAACACCGCTATATATGGCACTATACTTGGAGCATTTATATACCTATTCATCACGGTAATTCCTGTATTGATGGTAATGGCAGCCTTAAAATCTGGATTCCTACCCGAAGATGATAATTTTGAATTAGTTGTAATAAAATATATCGTCGCCAAAACCCCTATAGTAATACAAATATTATTCTTTGGGGCGATTATGGCAGCTATTTTATCTACAATATCTGGTACTACACTTGCTGCATCAGTTGTGTTCAGTGAAAACGTAATTGGGGCACTCACACCTTATGGCAAGGATATGCGTTCACTTAGAATCAGCTTAGTGTTATGCACTTTTGTCGTTCTGTTGATCTCTTTTATAACCTCTCAATCCATACACGGGTTAGTTGAGAGCTCAGGCAAAATAACAATGATTATGGTGTTTTGTCCTTTAATCCTAGGTCTATTTTGGAAAAGAGCAAATGCAAAAGCAGCTTTATATTCAAGCTTAGGGGCTATAACTACATGGCTCTGTCTAGAGATGTTGAATTATAGTTATGAGCAAGAATTGGTAGAGGCACCAGAACTTGTGGCTTTTGGCACTTCTTTACTACTTATGATTAGCATTTCTCTCTTTTCTAAAAAACATAAAAAGCTGTGATTCTTTGATTACCTTGTGTATTATTTAGGTAACAATGTAAACTTACGTAATATGGAATTGAAGAAGGAAATAATAGAAGTAGTAGCTCCAAGCAGCGCTGGGAAAGATCCATCTCATTTAGAAAGCTCCATTAAATACTATTCCGATTTGGGTTTCGAGGTTAAACATCCAAAAGATATGTTGGATTTTTCCAACACATTCCATGCAAATACTGATGAATTCCGATCTCAAACACTTATTGATGCACTTACTGGTGATGCAAAAATTATATGGTCTTGGAAAGGTGGATACGGCGCTTCAAAACTCATACCAAGCCTACTACGATTACCAAAACCTAAAACAGAAAAGTTTTTTATAGGTTTTAGCGATATTACAGCATTACACATATTTCTAAATCAACACTGGGGATGGAAGACCATTCACGGCGCGTCTTTCTCCAACCCTGTGAGACATGAATTTGACTTACAAAACACGGTAGATGTGCTTGATATAGTCTCTGGGAAGAAAAAAGAAATTGTTATAAACGATCTAGTAAGTTTGGCGAATCCTGCAAAAGAATTTACTGGAGAAATTACAGGTGGGAATTTAAGCATGCTTGAGCAAAGTCTTGGTACTGCTTGGCAAGTTGATATGACAGACAAAATCGTAATTCTCGAGGATGTAGATGAGCGCGGTTATAGAGTTGATAGAATTCTAGATCACTTGCTGCAAGCTGGAATATTAGATAAAGCAAAAGCAGTGATATTTGGTCAATTCACTGGTTCAAAAGAACAAGATGGCTCAGATCATATTCCCATTGCAATAGACTCATTCTGCAAAAAAGTTTCATACCCTGTATATCGAACTAATTTAATAGGCCATGACAGAAGAAATGTCCCATTTGTATATGGCGCAAGTGGCTCCATAACAAGTAATACACTTCAAATGAAGTGGTAACCATTACCTAGAAAAACAAGAACTTTTTCTTAGATTCCTTAGGTTTTGAGAAGTTTCCGCGCTCATTGAATATACATATAGTTTCTGGGCCATGCCTCAGGGTAAATCTATCAGAAACGCGTTCAATTATCACATATCCATACTGCTGACGGAAGTTGACCAACCCTTCATTACCCATAGCATCCACAGCGAATACAGCTGGTAGATCAGCATTTAGATCTCTAAATTTCAGATATGTGAATTGACCATCATCAAAAATTTGTAGCGGCTCTATACCTAAAATCTTACCACTAATTGTATAATCAAAGTTATAAAGCTCTGGCTTTGAAAGATCTGGGCCATTATTACTATTTACTTGGGTTACAGTGCCGGAACCTAGATTATACTGCTCAGGATAAACAAATTTAAATACAAAATTCAAATTCTCATCCTGTATTCCAGTCGCCTCTTCTGCATGCATCTCGAAGAAATACATTCTTTTATTGGTAATAACAGTCATATTGGTTGTAGCATTTGCTTCAATAGGCTTAATAAATATCCTATTTCCAGCAGGCACCATTTGCCATGGTGTCGGCGTACCCATTGATATAGTCTCTATTTCCTCATCCAATCCAAACTCTATAATTGATTGATATTCATAATGCCCAGTATATTTAAAAACTGTATTAGGTGTATAATTTATAATTTTAATTCTGCTTTCACCACCCAACGGCCTTGCAACGCTGCCCGCACTCGCATAGTTCGCCGTAAAAACAACTAATAAGAGCACTGTTAATATTCTAAACATCCAATCTCTCCCAGAGAACTTAATTTTTTAGTCTTATTTGAAGTGTAGTACAAGAATAACATAAATTACAACTTATTAGTTGCATAGCTTGTAACCGTAAAACTTAGTTTTGGCATGCCGGTTATATCGTCCTTCTTCTCTAAATCTAACATTGTAAAAATCATCTCTGCCTTCCGTGTTGATCTAGATTCACTATCATTACTCTTTTCAATTAGGTCATATGTTACTATAGCTTGCTCTGGTAAATCGTATTGCCCGAACAACTCTACATTCTTCACTTCTACAAACAATTTAGTCTTATTCTTATATCTGACAATTGGACTATCTGGATTTTCATCAGGATTTACATAATCTAAAAATTCTCTAAAAATTCTTCTTGATGATAAAGTCTGAACTCTTTGATCAACTATTTTTCTATTATCACCATCGAAATCATCATAGCTATATGATTCGCGGAATTTTACATATTTCCCCGCCATATATCTAGCTATTGATATGTTGATTGGTTCTTTTATCTCTGATAAAGACTTTATGACAGGCACATAGTTCACAGAATCATATGCGTACATTGGGAATGGCATTCTTTTTATTTCTGATACTTTATTTGATACATCGTCTAAAAAATACCAATTACAGAAAAGGCATATAAAAAACACAAGCATATAACTACGAATAGTGTATGGGAACACATACTTTGAAGCGTACCATTCCTTTACATCAACAAAATAGTCACCAGTCTCAACATATCTTTGAATATTTTTATTAACTTGGTCTAACATGAGCTATTTGAATACCTTTCTATATATAAAGTAGCAAGGAAATATGGGTTGTGGAAGTCTTTTTTTATTGGAATATATAACGAAAAAAAGCCCCCTAAAAATAGGAGGCTTTAGAATTAGACTTACAAACTATAGTTCTGAATGACTGTTTGAATTATATTCAACTAAGAATTTTTCTAATCTTTCTGGGTAATGAGATACAAACTCTTCTATATCAGAATCAAGAGATGATGGCTTATCAAATATACCACCACACGTTTGCTTAACTTTCTGCCAATATACACCAGTCTCTTCAGCAGAAGACTTAGAAGAAAGCACCAATTCTTCACCACTAAACATCTTGATCTTGTTTTTAAATTCACTACCTGGCACATACTCAAAAGCATGCACACCAATTACAGAGCCCTTATTATCTAATGCATCAATATAACAATCTGCTTTCGACCTTGCGTAGACATCAGGAGCATATTCTGCCATTAATTTCACAAGACTAAGCTTTTCTTCGACATTTAATTTTTGAACAATATCAGCAATTGGAGCCATTATTTCATCAAAAAACTCTTCAAATTCTTCTTGTGATTGTCTATCCAATACCTGTCTAAACTCAATGGTAGGGAATTTATTTTTAACCACTTCGTTTAAATTTTTAATTGAATTTATTAACTGTTGTTGATCCATATTACACCTATAATTGATCGGTTACGATGTGGATTATAACAACAAATGTGCAAAATTCAAATTACAATTCAGTGGAATCTGTTGTATTAGAAAACTTTTCAACCAGCGATTCTCTAGCGACTTCTAATGATGGGTTTAAAAATGCTTTTTCTTTTGATGGTGTAACAAAACTATCTACTATAGTCTTATTAGTATTAGCTATAAAGTCATTAACATCTTTTTCAAACTGGGCGTTTCTAATGAGTTTAGAATATATTGCCTTACACTCTAGCAAGCTATCATTTATATAATCGATCCAATCAGCTTTAGTCGCGCTGGTAGTTATAGAATGCGTATTGCCCGTAAGGTACGTCACACTTATAGAATACGGATCCGTTACAGCAATATCCCTACTCACAACATCATTACCTGTTGTAAACATGGCAACCATACAATTAGCTTTACCTACTGAATAAAAGTTTGGTGCATGATCAGCGGCAACAGAGATAAATCTAATTAGATCTGAATTAGATATTCCTAGCCCTGTAAGAGTTGTATCCATAAAATTTACCACAGGAGTAAAACTAGCTCGGTTTAAAGCAGAATTAAATACTATGCTTGTGAAATTACCGTTAAACTGCTGCTCGATTGGGATAAGAGTTTTTTTATAGTTCATTTTTTTACCTAAAAAATTACATATAAATACGCTATTTAGAAATTAAGTGGATTGCAACTTCATTTATAATAACATCTACTTTTACATCCCACTCATCAACCTCTACTCTTCCAACCTCTTGTTGCGAAAAAGCCACCAAAACTTTTTTAGCATTTGTATTATTTTTTAAATACCTGTCGTAGTACCCAGCCCCATAACCGATCCTATTGCCGCTCATGTCATACCCTAAGCATGGCACTATTACCAGATCTGGCACCTCTATCGGCATGCTTATGATAGGCTCATAACAATACTTGTTTAGTTCCAACGGATCATCTACATTCCATCTTCTAAATACTAAATTTCCATCTTCTATTCTTGGAAGACATACTTTGCACCCTATCAACCTTTCAAACACCGGAAGTACCGAGACTTCACTATTAATTGGATAGTACCCAGCCACAACCTTTGGATTAATCTGATTTATATAATTTAAAAGATACTCATTAATCGTCTGTTCAGCCATATTCCTAGCTTCAGAACTTATTATATCCCTTATTAATCTTAGTTTCTTTCTACTTAAACCTTTCATAATTAAGAAATTTAATTGTCATTATACTTTTTTAACCATACTATAATAGTTGTGGGCCTAATCAAACAGGTTATTTATGAGAGTACTTATTATTGAGGATAATTCCTCTACAGCTAAAACCATAGAGCTAGCGTTAGCAAAAGAAGGAATAGTTTGCGATATAGTTGTGCTCGGCCAAGAAGGCCTAGAGATCACAAAACTCTACGAATATGGACTGATTATATTAGATCTAATGCTTCCAGATATGCATGGCTATGATGTACTCAAGAAACTGAGAAACTCAAAAGTAGATATACCTATTCTAATCCTTTCTGGTTTAGGTGATTCAGAACAAAAAATAAAAGGCCTTGGCTTTGGTGCAGATGATTATCTAACAAAACCTTTTAATATAGGCGAGTTGGTTGCTAGAGTTAAAGCCATAACCAGAAGATCAAAGGGACACTCGGAATCAATGGTAGAGATTGCAGACCTCAAAATAAATATGGACAGCCACAGCTCTACAATTGGCACGAAACCAATTCATCTAACAGCAAAAGAACAATCTGTACTCGAACTACTTGCTCTGCACAAGGGGCAAGTTGTGACAAAAGAACAGTTTTTGACTCATTTATACAATGGTATCCACGAACCAGAACTTAAAATCATCGACGTATTTGTTTGCAAAATGCGTAAAAAACTATTTGAAACTTCTGGTAGAAATTATATTGAAACTGTTTGGGGAAGAGGTTATATCCTAAAACATCCAGAACAGATACCTGAAAATCAACGCAAAATAGCTGAATAAATATGAATAATTTCAAAAAACTATGGATCGCTTCATTCCTAGCGGTGATAATTTCATTATGCAATGAAGTATTCGCAGCACCAATGGATTTACCTGTAAAAGCTGACTTGTCACCTGTAGAGTATACAGCTACGGAAGCTCATATAGCTTTGCATTTCACCATTCCTAACGGCTGGAAAGTTTATTCAAATAATCCAGGAGATAGTGGACTGCCTATTGTTATTGATTTTAAAAACTCTAAAAACATTAAAAGCCATGATATAACTTGGCCTCCATCAGAAGTAATGATTGATAAATTTGGCAGCGAAGAAATGCGAACCAATGTTTATAAAAAAGATACATTTATTCCTATAAAAATCATTCCAGAAGATACCACAAAGCCAATTGCTATAAACGCAACATTAACTTATGGCGCTTGCGAGAAAGTCTGTATAGGTCAGGATGGAAAGTTTAATTTTGCAATTGAGCCAAAATTCGTTAATAACGAACTAAAAAAAAAATGCTATGATATAATAAAACAGTGTCGTGGATCGAGTGAAAGCACCAATCCCGAAACACCATTCTACATTATAGTTATATTCGCATTATTAGGAGGCATGATTCTAAATCTAATGCCGTGCGTTCTACCAGTTCTCGCACTCAAGCTCTTAAATATAGTGAAGTACGCAGGACTTACTAAAAAACAGATTACAGCAAATCTTTTAGCAACATCTTTTGGTATTATTTCAACATTTATCTTGCTCGCTGCCGTTACTATAATATTCAAAATTATTGGTATGAATTTTGGCTGGGGCTTCCAATTCCAAGAACCATGGTTCTTGATATTCATTGCAGTTATATTAACAGTATTTGCTTCGAACCTCTGGGGGGAATTTGAAATTAATTTACCTCAATGGCTCAGTGATAGTGCGTCAAAAACCCATAAGGAATATTCTATAAACAATAGTATTGCTGCTGGCGCATTTGCAACATTGCTTGCAACTCCCTGCACTGCCCCATTTTTATCAGTTAGTATTGCGTTTGCGCTTAGCCAATCTGAATGGATGATAATGTTTATATATATAATGGTTGGTGTAGGAATGTCGGCACCTTACTTATTACTTGCAGCAACTCCAAAAACATTAACTCTATTGCCAAAACCTGGGAAATGGATGATTAATCTGAAAAAGTTTTTTGCCGTACTTTTAGTACTAACATTAGTTTGGATATTATATGTTTTATACTACCAAATAAGCACATACTCTCTTGCTATATTGGTTGGCTGTTTACTACTTGTGAAATTCGTGTTTTCAAATTCAATAAAATCTAAAAACCTCAGAATACTTGCCATAATAACAGTATTAATATCAGTAATAGCCCTTCCACAAATAATGGAGCGTAATGTCAATGAAAACACTACATACCAATCATCATTATGGGAGCCATTTAGCGAAGAAAAACTTTCTAAGTATATAAGTGAGGACAAAACTATTTTAGTGGATATTACCGCTGAATGGTGTCTAATTTGCAAAGGGAATAAGTTCTTCGTCCTTGAACAACCTGATATTTTAAAATTCCTAAAGGATAATAATGTTGTGATGATGCGGGGTGATTATACAAATCGCTCAGACATCCTCACAAAATTCCTACAAAAAAATAACCGCCCTGGAATACCATTTAACATTGTATATGGCTCAAATAATAAAAAAGGTATTGTCCTACCCGAAGTATTAACTAAGGAAGCTTTAAAATCTGCAATTAAGACTGTAAATTAACGTGTCGTACCGTAGCTCTTGTCCCGTCCGAAGCTTCAGCAAAATCGGATGGCTACGGTATTCAGCTTTTTTATAATGAGAAGAAGATGTTTGGATGTGCTCTTGGGGGGAATTTTTGCGCCGCGAACGCGGACTTTTAGCAAAAATTAGCACATCCAACGAATTCTTCAAATTCACTCAAAAAGTAATGGCTGGATCGCGAAGTTGTCATTAAGTGGGGCTAAGGAAAAATATTCCATGATGATGCGGATTACTTATGCAACTTTTTGAGAAGCACTTTCTCAAGCTTTAATGACGAATTATAATTAGAGCCTATACCTTACTTTAGCGTTGCACCTGAAAAATCAGAGTGTTAAGCTAGTACATCGTATTTTTTAAGGTTAATAATTGACGACTTTTCCAAAAACACTCACTGGCTTTCTTCTATATTTTATGAAGAAAAATTTCTGGGGATTCTTCTTAATACAACTAATGTGTTTCGGCTGGACTCTAGATCACACTTTAATGCCATTAGTATTCGGCAAAGTTGTTGGAAGGATAGAAGGATATACTGGTGACAGGACTGAAATTTGGAATGCTATATCAACAGTAATATTACTCGGTGGCCTGCTGTGGATTTCTATAGAAGTAATGATGCGCGTATCTGGAATACTAATGATGCGGATTTTCCCACAGTTTGAAGCTAATATAAGGCTATCTATGTTTGAGTATGTGAACCATCATTCTCATTCTTTCTTTGCAGATAATTTTGCAGGCAGTGTTGCAAATAAAATAAATGATATGCCGCGAAGTGCGCAAGCAATTTTAGAAATGGTTTTAACTCTCTTCATACCAATAATCGCTACTACAATCATAACCACAGTTATGTTTACCTACTTACACCCACTCTTTGGAGCTGTGATTTTTACTTGGATAGTAATCCATATGGGAATTTGTATCTACACCTCTAAAACCTGTCAGCTATATTCAAACGTACATGCAGAAAGTCGTAGCAGATTAGTTGGTAGAATTGTCGATAGCTTTACAAATAATGTTAGCGTACGGATTTTCTCACGCAGAAATTACGAATACGAATTCGCAAAACGCTTCCAACAAGATGAAATTGTAAAACACAAGGCAGCTCTTTGGTATGTGGAAAAAATAAAAATACTACTTGGGTTATTATGCTTTTTATTTATTGGGGTTGGCCTTACTACACTGCAAATATACTGCTATAAAAACAGTATTATCGAACTTTCTGATTTAGCTTATACATTTCAAGCTTCATACCACGTCACAATTGTAGCCTTTTGGGCTGGCCTAGAACTCCCTCGTCTATTTCGCGAAATTGGCGTTTGCAAACAATCCTTAGGATTAATAAACGCACCAATACAAATAGTGGATAAATCTGATGCCATTCCAATTAAAATTTCACGTGGAGAAATCAAATTTGATAACGTCACCTTCAGGTACGAACACAATAATAATATATTTAATAATCAAAATATTTTAATCCCTTCTGGGCAAAAAGTAGGTTTAGTTGGATTTTCTGGAAGTGGTAAAACCACATTTGTGAATTTAATTTTGAGATATTTTGATGTTGCAGGAGGAGCTATTTACGTTGACGGTCATAATATAAAAGATGTGACGCAAGATAGTCTTCGCGAACAAATTGCCATGATTCCTCAAGAACCTAGCTTATTCCATAGGTCGGTATTGGAAAACATTCGCTATGGGGATATAAGTGCTACAGATGCGCAAGTTATTGAAGCTTCTAAAAAAGCACATTGCCATGAATTTATAACTAAACTTAAAGATAAATATAATACTCAAGTTGGCGAGCGAGGCCTAAAACTCTCTGGTGGGCAAAGACAACGTATTGCTATTGCACGCGCTATTTTGAAAAAAGCACCAATTCTAATTATGGATGAAGCCACTTCCGCTCTAGATACGGTTACAGAGAAATATATTCAAAAAAGTATTAAGGAAATGGCGAAAGATCGCACTACTATTATTATTGCTCATAGACTATCAACCCTTGCAGACATGGATAGAATTTTAGTGTTCAAAGATGGGTATATTATTGAAGATGGCAGGCATCAAGATCTTCTAAAACGCAATGGTCATTATGCTCAACTCTGGAGCTTACAAGTTGACGGCTTTATACCAGATCTCTCTGAAGAAAAAGGTGAAGACGATTTTTAGCAATTCATTCACCGCTCTAGTCCCGTTGCATTCCTTCTGACGCAATCCATAACAGGATTTATTAATACATCAATCACTGTTTGAGATATAAAGACATTAGAAGGCATAATATCTTCCTGCCTTTCTCCACAAAAAAAATCGATTTTATTCAAATAATTTTTATCATTTTGCATAAATCTTCTTAATGAATTAAGCACACCGTATTCTGAAACTAGTAAAATCGATTCGCATCCACTTCCTATATCGTTCATAATTTTCTGGGCAATAACATCACTATTAACATCATATTCAAAACCTATTGCCTCCACTCCACCTAATATATCTGGATAATCTATGCTGAAATACTGAATTAGCCTATTTACCATAATCAAGCATTGGTTTGAATTACCGTGTAAAATAACCGTCCTTGAATACGTTATTTCAATAAGATGGAAATTTGCAATTGCTGAAACCATAGAGGCAATGTCAGTATCTTGATTTATCAAAACTACAACTAGATCGTAATGTTCTTTATTTCTGGGAAACACCACTATTTTTCCCAAACCAAACAAATAATTTACAATTTTATCTCGATTTTTCTGTATCCTATTATAAAGGAAATCCAAATTTATGATTCTTTCTAACGTTTGGCATAACGCTGAGCTTGCTAATTCTTCAGTAGCAAAAAATAAATTCCTACTTTTTTCGGGCAGTATACAGAGAAAAAGACTATTTAAAGATTCGAATTCGTATCTAGACATATCTTTAAAAACAGAATATATAATGGCTTCATAATCATAATTGATAACAACTGAAAGAGTATCAATATCTGGAACTGGCGCTAAATCAAAAGACTCTTCGTCATCAGAAGAACTTACGTTTGTACTTTGTATAGCATTATTAGCTTTTATAGCTTGGTTATATAATACCGCCTTTCTAAGGAGATCTTGCCCTCTTTTCCTACCAGACATTTTGGTTTTGAATACCATCTCAGACGTGCCTGCAGCTGATGCTGCTAATTTACTCTTAGCAATATTAGCAACAACCCATCTATTTGGAATGTAAATATTCAACATAAAATATATAAATTTTTGAAATTATACAATAAAACTATACTTTATGGGAGTCCTAATCCACAAACACCATACAATATACACCATTTACTATAGGTATAATTTGTAATTATGGAATATTAGTATAAGTTTTATAGCAACTTATGAAATCTACATGACATGAAATTAAAAAAAGGAGACATATTATTTCTACCAATATTGCTTCCTTTAATTATCTATTGTTTTTTATACCTAGAACACTTCTATTTCTTTAATCTACACACCTTTCAAATAGTAAACACTAGTGCTAAGAATATTTTACTAGTGTCCTCTCGCCATTCCCTAGCAGAAAAACAGGAAAGCTTTCATAACTGCAAAGCTTTGAACAATCTTGGCTACAATTGCTATATATTTGAGTATAACAACTCGCCTTTTTTGAAAGAAACTTTTCGCACGTACATCAACGGAATACATAAAGCAGTGAATTATTATATAGAACCTTACTTTATATATTATAATGTACCAAGCATGCTTTATCACAACAGTAATTATTATAAATACGGCACTTTGGATGTAGGACAATACACATCGGTAATGAGGGAAAAAAAAGATAATCCAGAAGTAAAAAAAGAATTAGAAGAGTTTAAGCCATATACAAAATGGCTTAACTATTTCGATGGATTAATTATTTATGGAGACAATCAAAAATGGGCTAAAAGCTTTTTATCAGATCTAAAGACAAAGCATCCAGAAATGACCAATAATTTTCTATATAATTTTTTCCCCTCTGTCCCAAAAACAGATTACACTCTATCTGAAAGAAAATACTTATTTTATAGTGGCTCTAATTGGGATGACAGAAGAGGATCTGAACACTTTAGAAGAATATATAAGCTACTTGATCAAAAAGATTATTTTGCCGTTTGGGGTAGGATTGAAAATTGGAAATTTTTAGAAAAATCTTATAAAGGCACAATCAATTTTGATCAAGATAGCTTAGTAAAAGCCATACAAAGCTCTGGAATAGCGCTATTATTTCATACAGACTATCATATTAAATACGGTATACCTTCAAAACGAGTGTTTGAAGCTGCAGCAGCAAGTGCAGTAATCTTATCTGATAGAAATCCTTTTATTATCAGAGAATTTGGAGATTGTGCTTTTTATATTGATACAGAAAAATCACCAGAAGAAGTTGTCAATCAAATAGACGTCATAGTTACGCATATAAAACAAAACTCAATAACCGCACAAGAAAAATCTCTCTGCACTCATAGTATATTCTTAAAAAAGTTTACTTTAGAAAAGCAATGGGAGAAGATATTGCAAATGCATGAGGACCTAATGTTAAAAAATGAGAAAAAGTAAGCCACTTGATAAGTATTTTATAATAGGTTTTGCACTTTTTATATTTACCATCTTATTTAATCTAACTTCCTTATCATCCACATCATTCAGTAAGTTTGAAGTCAGAACCCCTGACAAAAAGATTCTCTTAGTAGTTAATTCTCTAATATTACAAGAAGTACAGGAAGCATTTCATAACTGCAAAGCAATAAATAATCTAAATTCTAGCTGCTATATCCTACAATATGAAGTAGACCCAATAATATTTTACCCATTCCCAAGCTTTATCAACACTTTAATAGTTAGATACATAATCAATAAATATAGCCCAGACTTTGCTTGGTACACGTCACCTTTAATGCTAAAGACACAAAACTCTATACCTACCTACGGCACTCTGGACGTAGGACAATATGAGGCAGTTAGCATTGAAGAAAATGAAATAAATAATACAGATCTTAACTGGCTAAAAATGTTCGATGGTTTTGTGGTATATGGCAACAATGAGGAATGGTCTCGCAAAATAATTTCCTCTCTAAGCTCTAATGTTCCAGAAATGGCTCCTGTTATAATGTCTGGCTTTTTACCCAGTATTCATACCACCAACTTCATAGCCAATTCTAATCACGACAGACTTTTCTATATAGGAATTAACTGGGATAAAAAAAGATCTTCACAGCATTTCAAAGAGCTTTTTAAAACACTAGATGACAAAATTTATTTTAATGTTTACGGCCCAGAACACAGCTGGACATTTCTAAAAAAATCTTATAGAGGAACAATAAGTTATGACACAGCTACTCTATTAGAAACCATAAGTAGCAATGGAATAGCACTTACTTTACATACCGAATATCATAACAAATACGGCATTCCATCAAAACGTATTTTTGAGGCAGCCGCCGCTGGCGCAGTAATAATCTCGGATAGCAACCCATTTGTAGAAAATGAATTCAGAGACTGCGTTTACTACATAAACCCAGACCTAGAACCAACAGAGGTGGTACAAAGCATTGATAATATCGTAGAATCAATCCAATCAAACCCAATTATTGCCAATGAAAAAGCTTATTGTGCACATCAAGTATTTTTAGAAAAATTCACCCTAGAAAAACAATGGGAACAAGTCTTTGCTATACATGATGCACTAGAAGATACTGATAACCTATAATAGATACGACTATTGCGGTGCAGCACTACATTTACTTTTATTTTAACCTCGTGAGTTTTATAATGCAGGTAGTATAACTCTCAGAATCACAATGAATAAAGTAATAGCTTCTTGCATGATAGGAAATGCTCTTGAGTGGTATGAATTTACTCTCTATGGCTATTTCGCCACTGTTATAGGTAAATTATTTTTTCCCAGTGATGACCCAATTGCATCCCTAATAGCAGCCTTCGCTGTCTTTGCAGCTGGCTTTTTAATGAGGCCACTTGGCGCTATAATTTTTGGACATATTGGAGATAAATATGGTCGTAAAAAAGCATTAGTTATTTCTATTTATTTGATGGCGATACCCACTTTCATGATTGGCATTATGCCAACCTATGAGGAGATTGGCTGGGTTGCATCTTTCATACTAATGGTGGTTAGATTGTTACAAGGTATTTCTATGGGCGGTGAATTTACAGGATCTATGATTTTCATAATAGAGCACTCACCTAAAAAAGGGCGCGGATATTCAGGAAGCTTTGCATCACTAAGCTTAGCACTTGGCATTATACTTGGCTCTGCAACAGCGACAGCAATGACTCACATATTTACTGAAGAACAAATATACGCTTGGGCATGGCGCATACCATTTTTACTAAGTATAATTGGAGCTTTAGTTGGCGGTATAATGCGAGCCACTCTACATGATCCTGAAGTCTTCACTAAACAAAAAAAAGAAAAACACTTACCAAAAATGCCTCTCAAGGAACTGTTCACAAACCACTATAAAATTCTTTTTCATGCAGTATGTATAGAACTAATACTTTCTGTAAGCTTCTATATAGTAAACATATTCTTCATTAGCTATATGAAAGAATTTACAGATGTTTCAGATAATAACGCCATTCTCATAGCAACCGTAGGTACAATTTTATATGGCATAACAATTCCATTATCTGCTATTCTTTCAGACAAAATTGGCAGGAAAGCAGTGATGATGCCTGCTATGCTAGGATTCTTATTTGCCGCCTATCCTTTACTATCCATTATGCATTCTGGTGTAGAAGGAGCTGTTATGGGACAATTTGCAGGAGCAATATTGCTAGGCATGTTATTTGGGCCATTACCTGCACTTCTTGTAGAAATGTTCCCCCTCAAAGTACGATACACTGGCCTATCCATGGCGCATAGCTTAAGTATGAGTATTTTTGGAGGAACCGCACCATTACTTATGACTTTCACCCTACAATCAACTGGTAACTTAATGGCTCCAGCTTATTATTTAATGGGCGCAGCCTTGCTTTCAGCGCTAGCTTTGTTTAAAATGCAGGAAAAATCTAAGCTCACACTAGCTCAATTGAATTAAATATTTTAAAAATTAGCATGCATAATAATTCAAATAATTTTAGGGTTTCTCCGCCAAGAGTAGAACAATATACTTTGAGATTAACAGACTCAAAATCTGATTCGCAAATATCACAAAGTATCAGGCCACTATTAAAAAAATCTCACTCAGCAACAGGTGGTTTATCAAGTATCCCTGCAACCAGAAGACGCGGCAGCTCTGAAAATCCTAATGAATTAAAGTTCATCGCATTACGTAACAGCGCAGAAAGAAGGAAAACCCCAACCAATACACCGCCCTCTGAGCCAGAAAATGAGTCTTCTAGCTCTGAAGAATCATCTGATGATGAAAGCAGCAACGACAATAAAATTACTCTTGAAACAGTATTAAACGAATTATTAAAAAACAATGATGGGTCAAAGTCGTCACAAGCCACATCTTTTTGCAACACTTTAAACATTAGTATATGTAAATCATTTAAAAACAAAGAACTAGCATACACCTATTTGCAGGGTAGAATTAATGAGTTTAATATAAAAAAAGATTATGACTCTATAGTCCTTATATTTAGAGACGAAGTATCGATTAAAACAATTGAATCATCTATAACTACCCTTATTAATACAACTTTTAGCTCTAATGACTTTATAATAGTATTCCATCCTAATAACGAAATACCGGTAACTCATTTAGAAAGAAGATTTGGACTGGAATTTTCTAAAAAAGAACATTACGCATTTTTTGATTTAAAAGAGTGTGTACTTAGTAAAATCAACGCAATCACCGATGGAAGTACGAAAGTATTAATTGTGGCCAACGCCGAATATGAAGAGCAGCTACAACGAGAGTTAAAAAAAACAAATAAAAAAGATTATAATCCCTCTAAATTTGATATACTTAGCACCGCTATGAATCAAGGCCTATTAAGTGTACCTCAACTATCAGAAAGCACCCTCCTGCCTATTTTCAATCTTATACTTGAACGCCTAAATTTTTGCCGAAATACTGGGAAAGAAGCTGAAAGATCACTTTAGATTGTTTGGTTTAAGAATCCGCTCTAAGTAATAAGCAGTTAGGTAGACTACAAAACCTGCAAATATTACATCACTCAAAAAGTGGTCTCCTTCCATCACCCTTGCAACGCCTATAATTAAGCCAAGCGCAATAGAACTTATCATCATTAGCCTTCTCTTTTGTCCTTGCATTAAAAATGCTAAGGCAAAAAACATGAAGCCAACTGACGCATGTCCAGAAACAAAAGAGCAGTTTTTTATGCACTGATCTGTTTTTTCAAAGGCAGCTGTTAATTTTTTTGTACCGCCAAATATCACTGTTTCATTAGGCCTAGCACGATTTATATTATCTTTTATAACATTATGTACTATAAACCCTGGACCAATCAGGCATACAAGTGTTACGTATATTATCTTAATATAATGCTTAGGTTTTATTGAGCGTTTATGCCATAAAATTTTACAGCCTAAAAAAACTGCTACTATCACAAACACAGCCGAGATCACCGGCACTGATTTGTGAATAATCTTCACGACTAGATTTTTATCTAAATAGAAACCTAATTGCTGATCATAAAAAAGCGAAGAAAACCAGATATCAATTTGAGGATAAAAATAAAACACCAGCCCAAGTACAACTGCAGATATTATGACTATTGGCTGCACTGCTATATTAAGTTTAGACATGATATCCTTTAAAACCTCTAATCAAAATTAAGTTAAATTTTCTCTCTAAACCTTTATAAGGTGAATAATATAAACAACCAACATCTTCTGTTGATCTTCCATACTTTATTAAAGCCGCCGCATTGTAATAATTTGAAATAACAATAACATTCTTACCTACTGCTTCTGCCATACTAGTAGTAAGATCAAAATGGTCTTTAGTCTTCATAGCAGGATTCCATTTTTTCATATCCAGAGCATGCGGTTTAGTATAGTAAGCAAAAGAACTTAGATTCATTCTATCATCTGTAGCCCAAATCACATTTGGGTAAATCATACGATAAGTGTCTAACTGCTCACTTAATTCTTTAAAACCCCTAAGTCTTCTAAATGGATCTGTATTTTTAGAAAGCTCAAAATTAAAATTTTGAATCAAAACCGCATAAGATAAAAATATAAATCCTAATAACAAATGTGAGAAAAAGCTTATTTTTAAAAGCGCAATCTTCTTTTTAGAAAGCAGGAAGTTCACTACAAGAATAGTTGCAGCAATATATGCAGGAGCTGCCCAGTTAGCATGTGCTCTTGAGATGAATGAAAGTGCTAAAATTATTCCTAAAAATACAAAAGTAAAAAAGAAAAGTAGCGAGTATTTTTTAAAATCTATAGATTTATATTTCGCTACAACAAATAATAAAGTAGCCAATAAGATTGGGCCAAACACAGCAAACTGAGCGATAAAAAACTCTATAAAATTTTTTATCGAAAACAATGAATCCTGCCTACCCTTTGCTAAGTCATATGTATGGTTAAAACTAGCCATAGCATTATTATAGTTCCACACGAGGTTTGGCATCCATAATGCAAAGGCTATAAAACCACCTAGCCAAATTTTATAAGATTTCAAAATAACAGAAATTTTTTTAGAGTAATATAGGTGTAACACAATCGATATTACAAAGATCCCCATACTATATTTAGATAACATCCCAAATCCAGATGCCACACCAAGAGCTAACCACCAGCCCAACTTATCGGTTCTAAGGGCTTTGATATAGAAAAGCAGACTTAACGACCAAAATAATAACAAAAATGGATCAGTCGAAATAAGAGCCGACGAAAGAAAAACAGCAGGCAAAGTAATGTATGTTAATGTTGACCACAGCGCCGTTTTACGATCAAACAGTTCTAATGAGATCTGGTAAATAATTATCGCAATAAGAGTATGGGTCAATGGAGAAATTATTCTAATAGCCCATTCAGCATCGCCAAAAATACTAGTAGAAAATAGAATCGCCCACGCAACAATAGGTGGTTTAGAATAATAACCAAAATCTGGTTTCAATGACCAAAGCCAATACTGAGCCTCATCTCCATAAAGCCCATGCCCAGAGATATACAGCCATAAAATTCTTGCAAATGTAATGAGAGCTAAAAAAGCTGCCAGCAGAAAACTTTCATTTCTGAGCACTTTCTTCTGCACAAAGACTACTTTTTAGAAATTGCTTTAACTTTTTTAGTTAGTCTACTTACTTTTCTAGAAGCCGAATTCTTCTCAACTGCTCCTTTTGTAACGCCTTTCATCAATACAGACTCTGCATCTCTAAGTGCTTGGATAGCTTCAGCTGATTTACCAGCAGCGATAAACTCTTCAACTTTCTTAATAAAAGACTTAATTTTGCTTAAAATGCTAGAGTTACGTTCTTTATTAACAACAGATCTCTTATGAGCTTTAATCGCCGATTTATGTGTAGCCATTTTCCTTAATAAATAAATTTGTTAGTTTGCTAATTTAATGAAATAGCAGCGAATAGTCAAGGTTTAATTGCAAGAGTAAACGTCGATTAGTTAAATATATTGAACACCCTGTTAACTTTTGATAACGTGTGCGGACAACAATTTTAAAAAGAGAATCATGAGAAAAGCTTTAAAGAAACTGCTTATACTATTTCTTGTTTGTTACTTAGGAGTTTTAGCTTACATTGGTCTTTGCCAAAGGTCTTTGCTATATTTCCCAGATAAAGATGTAAAAGAATTATCTGAATATAATCTAGGCAAAACTATAGAAACCATGATAACTGCCAAAGATGGGGTTAAAATACATACATGGTATCATCTACCATCAAAAGAAGGCATGCCAATGGTTCTCTATCTACACGGAAATGCTTGGCATCTTGGAAAAAGAGAAAACAAATATAAAGAACTTATAGACATGGGGTATGGCCTAGTTGCCATCTCATGGAGAGGATTTGGTAAAAGCGAAGGAGAACCTAGCGAAGAAGGTCTTTATAATGATGCAAGGGCTGGGGTTGCATTCTTAAAAGAACTAGGTTTTAAAACCGAAGAATCAATTATTATTGGCGAATCTCTAGGTAGCGGTCTTGCTGTGAAGATGGCTACTGAGAATAAATTTAAAGGCGTATTCTTAATAACTCCTTACACATCTATCGCTGATAGAGCGCAAGAGATATACTGGTACTTACCTGTATCCTTCTTATTAAAAGATAACTTTAAGAACTTAGAATACGTTGACCAAATCAATGCTCCACTATTGATTGTTCATGGTACTGAGGACGATATAATCCCTCATAGCCACTCTGAGAAATTAATGGAAAAAGCTTTAGACCCTAAGAAAATGATTATATATCCTGGTAAAGGTCATAACAACTTAGACACAAGAGAGCTTTACAATGAGATGACTAAGTACTTTAATGTATCTGATATTTCAGGAATAGGAGTAAGACATTTTGCACAAAACTGATATTGCAATAATAGGCGCTGGCCCCGTTGGGTTGTTTACGGTATTTCAAGCTGGAATGCTTGGAATGAAAACCATAGTGATTGATTCACTCGACTCAATAGGCGGCCAGTGCACCGCTCTTTATCCAGAAAAGCCTATTTACGATATCCCAGCGTACCCACAAATAAATGGCAACGATCTTATAGAAAAACTACAACAGCAAGCCGCACCGTTTCATCCAGCATATTTATTAAATCAAAGAGTTGAAAGTTTATCTAAAGCTAATGATGGCTGGGTTCTTACAACCTCAAATAATGTAAAAGTACAAGCAAAAGTCGTTATTATAGCAGCTGGTTGTGGCGCGTTTGGTCCGAATCGCCCTCCTCTAGATGGCATAGAAAATTATGAAGGCACTGGCGTATTCTACAATATACTATCCAGAGACAAATTTAAAAACAAAAGAGTAATTATAGCTGGCGGCGGTGATTCCGCAGTCGATTGGGCTATATCGCTATCTGAAATCGCTGCGAAAGTTCATGTGGTACATAGAAGAGATAAATTCCGAGCTATGCAAGCAAGCGTTGACACATTACACAAACTGGCAAACGAAGGAAAAATAGAATTAATAATCCCATACCAATTACATAAAATTCATGGGGATGACTCTAAAATTTCATCAATCGAAGTGATAGACCTTGATAACAAAACCAAAACTTTAGAAGCAGACTATCTACTACCATTTTTTGGCTTAAAAATGGAGCTGGGACCAATAGCTGATTGGGGTTTAAATTTAGATAAAAACCACATATCAGTCATTCCTTCTACCATGCAGACTAATATTAAAGACATCTATGCAATTGGCGACATCGCCCACTACGATGGCAAACTAAAGCTCATATTAACAGGGTTTGCAGAAGCTGCAATCGCTTGCCATAACGCTTATAATACCATATTCCCTAATAAAGCCTTTCATTTCGAGTACTCTACTACTAAAGGTATCAAGCTAACTTAACCAGTACCAAACTGATTGAAACTATAGATAAATTAGGGTAAACCTAATCATGAAAAGTTGGAGCGCAAAATGGAAAGTACTTTTAAGATATCTGATTTAATCGAAAACAAACGCAAAGCCGCAAAATTTGGTGGCGGTCAAGAACGCATAGACAAGCAACATGAAAAAGGCAAATTAACTGCCCGCGAGAGAATAGACGTGCTATTAGATCCAGATTCATTTGAAGAAATTGGAATGTTTGTAGAACATAGGTGTACAAACTTTGGAATGGATAGAAATCACAATCCCGGGGATGGTCTAGTTGCAGGTTTTGGAACTATTAACGGGCGTGTTGTAGTAGTTTATAGCCAAGATTTCACTGTTTTAGGCGGAACACTTAGCGAGACAAATGCTAAGAAAATTTGCCAGTTACAAGATTCAGCCTTAAGACTTGGCGCCCCTATTATAGGTATAAATGATTCTGGCGGCGCAAGAATACAAGAAGGTGTTGATTCTTTAAGCGGATATGGAGAAATATTTCAACGCAATGTTGACCTCTCAGGTGTTGTTCCACAGATCTCATTAATAATGGGGCCATGTGCTGGTGGTGCCGTTTATTCCCCTGCCCTAACCGATTTCACATTCATGGTTGCTGGCTCATCTTACATGTATGTCACTGGACCTGATGTAGTAAAGACAGTTACACATGAAGATGTAACTCATGAAAAACTTGGGGGAGCTTCTGTCCACGGCTCTAAAAATGGGGTTTGCGATGGAGTATTTGAAAATGACATCGACATGCTTCAACAAATGCGTCGCTTTATAAATTTCCTGCCATCCAATAACAAAGATGGTGTGCCTGTGAGGCCTACGCTTGACCCTGCTGATAGAGTTGAGATGTCTTTGGAAACACTTATTCCTGATAATCCAAACAAGCCTTACAGCATGCGTGTGTTAATAGAAAAAATCATCGATGAAGGTGATTTCTTCGAATTAAAATCTGAATATGCGAAAAATATTATTACTGGTCTGGCAAGACTAGAAGGCAGGACGATTGGTATTATTGCTAACCAACCAATGCATCTTGCTGGATGCTTAGATATTAATGCATCAATAAAGGCAGCAAGATTTATTCGTTTTTGCGATGCTTTCAACATACCAATTCTAACTCTTGTAGACGTACCAGGGTTCCTCCCAGGGGTTGACCAAGAACATAATGGAATTATTAAACACGGCGCCAAACTGCTTTATGCATATGCCGAATCAACTGTTCCTAAAATCACTTTGATTGTAAGAAAAGCATATGGCGGCGCATACATAGTTATGAACTCAAAGCATTTGAAAGGGGATTTAAATTTTGCTTGGGCGAATGCTGAAATTGCCGTGATGGGCGCTAAAGGTGCTGCAGCAATATTACATCGCGATGCTGTTAATAACCAAGACCTTATGCAAAAGAAAATTTCTGAATACCAAGAAAAGTTTGCAAATCCATTATTTGCAGCATCTAGGGGTTATATTGATGATATCATTCGCCCTTATAATACCCGATGGAAACTTTGCAAAGCCTTTGCGATGCTAGAGAAGAAGTCTGTTCAAAAGCCTTGGAAGAAACACGATAATCTACCTCTATAAAATGAATGAAAAAGATCTAAAATCAGGACACAGAAAAAGACTGAAGGATAAATTCCTAAAAGTCCCTATTCGTAGCCTTGAAGATTATGAGATTTTAGAGATGCTTTTATTTGATGTTTTTACAAGGCGCGATACCAGAGATATGGCGAAGTTACTAATTGCCAAGTTTGGTTCAATTGCTGGCGTTTTGAATGCAGAACCAATTGAGCTCAAAAAGATTGAAGGCATAGGAGATAGTGCAACTTTACATTTCAAACTATTGCTTGATTTATACTCACGTATTTTACTACCAATAAAAACGGGACAACAAGTTTTAAGTAATTGGCATAGTGTAATTAATTACTGCAATTTAACCATGGGCTTTAAAAAGAGCGAATGTTTTAGAGTGCTTTACCTGAACAAAAAAAACGCCTTAATTGCAGATGAACTTTCCGAGGCAGGTACGATAGATAAAGTACAAATTTATCCCCGTGAAATAGCAAAAAAAGCTATCGAGAATTCTGCAGCTGCGGTTGTTTTGGTACATAATCATCCCAGCGGCGAAGCGAAACCATCTTCAGAAGACATAGAAATGACAAAGGCAATTAACAATGCTTTATCCGCTCTCTCAATCAAAATCCATGATCACCTAATAGTTGCAAATGATAGCCATTTTTCTTTTAGGGCAAATGGCCTATTGTAGTTTTGCAACACAGTCTTTGGATTTTATATTTTCCCTCTATTCAATTTTGACATGTGACTAAGATTAGTTTAACATCCCTCTCGCTATTAATAAGAGGTGGGCATGAGAAACGTACGGAATATTAGATCAAATTCAAGGAAAAAAACTCCTAACTATAAGAAGTATGTTTTAATTTTTTCAGCATTATTAGCCTTTGTTACAGCCAGTCTTTTAATTGAAAGACCTAAACAAACACCAATCAATACTCAAAAAATTACAAAAGAATTATCATCAAATTATCATCATTTAGAATATGTAGCATCTTTAGAAAAAGTGTTATCCGATGAAAATCTACAAAAAGCTTTACGCAACATTCACCATACATCCTATGATTTATTAATTAAAAACCTCGAAGTTAGTGTAAACAATTTTAATGGTAGAGAAATAGTACTTATTGGCCATGCCAAAGATATGGAAGGCAAGGAAGAAGCAATATTGGTCATTCCAAGCGATGGCTCTAATTGTATTAGCAGCTCAATCTTCACACATACACTATCAGATCCTTTGCCATCTTTTGTTAATCAGTCTAGCGATACCAGTGGCAACTGCGAATACCCAACAGAGATATCGGAGTGGCAAAAAAAGTTTAAAAATATTAAAATACATGGACAAAAGTAAGTTATCTATGTAGCTTTTATCCATATAATTCAAAATTATATGAAACATAAAATTCCATTCTTATATTTTTTAATTGCCATCATTCCACCTCTAACTGGTGCAGGGAATTTTCTTGTAGCAAAAGCTACAAATGGTGATATTGGCCCTATGGCTTTGCTTTTTTGGCGTTGGGCAGTTGCTTGGTTATTTCTATTTCCTTTTGTGATTAAAGATGCAGTTAAAGAGTGGAAGAAAATCCAAGGGCATTATAAAATTGTCTTGTTAACAGCTTTACCAGGAGTAGTGTTGTTTAATGCTGTTATGTACACAGCATTAAACTATACAACATCAATAAACGCTTCAATTATTGCTAACACCTTCCCCATTTTTATAGTCATCCTTTCATATTTCATTTTAAAAGAATCTATAAATTTTATAAAATTACTTGCAATTATTTTAGCGTTTGCTGGAACAATATTTATAATGACTAATGGTAATTTACACCAGCTTAGAGGTCTGTTTGATAATAGAGGCGATTTAATGGCACTGTTTGGAGCATTGATGTTTGCAGGGTATGCAATCTCTCTTCGATTTAGACCCAAAGACCTGAAGGTTGCAACCTTTACATTCGCCACCTTTACAGTCGGTTGTTTACTAATTTTCCCGATGTATTTATGGGAAGTATTATATGTAAAGCAACCTATATACTCAAATCAAGTAATTGGGGCAATTTTGTTTGTAGCAATTCCTGTATCAGTGTTTGGTGTTATATGCTGGAATTTCACAATAACTCATTTAGGTGCAACAACTGCTGGATTAATATTCTACTTAGCACCAGTATTTAATATAGTGTTGTCGAAATATTTTCTAGATGAGCCGTTTACACTTTCCCACTTCGCAGGCTTATGCCTGATATTATTGGGTGTAAACCTACCACTTATTGCCTCTTTTAGCAAAAAATCTTACCCAAATAAAACATAGCCTTCGCCTCTAATAGTTTGCAAATGTTTTGGCGATTTTGAATCTATTTCAATTTTAGCTCTAAGACGCGCTATTTGAGCATCAATCGTACGTAAATTGATATCAGATAGCTGCTTTTGCAACTCATCTCTTGATACAATCTGCCCAAGATTTTTCCCAAGTATCTTCAAAAGGTTCTTTTCCGTCTGAGTTAAGTGGATAGTCTCATAGCCTTTTGACAACGTATTATTTGCTAAATCAAAAACAAACTCACCAAATTTAATATTATCTAAAATAGGAGTCTGTCTTTTAATTATTTTTTGAATCCTCAATAATAGCTCTTTTGGCTCGAATGGTTTTGTAAGGTAGTCTTCCGCCCCGCTTTCCAACCCATCTACTTTATCATCAACATGCCCTAACGCCGAAAGCATTAGTACTGGGGTTTTAAGCTGCGATTTTTTGCGCTTTACAAAATCAATACCTGACTCACCAGGCATCATTATATCTAGAATAATCAAATCAAATCTAAATTCTTTTAGTAATAACTCACACTCCTTTACATTTGAAGCTGTGGATATCGCATAACCATTTTCAATAAGATACTGCGAAAGCAGAGATCGAATTCTTAAATCATCATCAACTACAAGTATATGACCGAGCATTACTCAACAACTTTTGGTACTACAAAGAAACCATACTTCGAATCTGGTGCGTTTTGCAATACTTTCTCTCTAATACCACCATCTGTTATCTGATCGTTTCTAACAAACAGAGGCTGATCAACAACGCTGTACATAGGATCGACATTATTAGTATTAACTTCCGAAAGTTGCTCTATCCAATCGAAAATTTTATTCAGCTCCCCCTGATACTTCTGAATTTCTTCTTCAGACATCTTGATTCTAGCAAGTTTCGCAATTTTCTTTACATCTTGTAGCGATAAGGACATATTTATAACCAACAAATTTATAAGAAGCATGATAACAGAAAACCACAGAGATTTCATCGAAAAAATTAAGGTAAAAAACCCAAAATTCAAATTAATGGGGTTGGACGTCGGCCAAAATAAAATCGGGTTAGCTTTTACATCTTACCCAACTTTAATACCAACTCCGTTTAAAACACTAATGAGAAAGAACAAAAAATACGACCTAGATCTGTTAACAACTTTATGTAAAGAGCACCTAGTAGATGGTATCGTTATTGGATTACCAATTCTAAATGACGGCTCAGAGGGCGTTAGCAGCGTCAAAACTCGCCATTTCGCAGAAATGCTAAATGAAATCATAGGGTTGCCTATAACATTTCAAGATGAACGCTCTACCACGAACGAGGCTTCTTCTATGCTACAAAATATCGGCTTAAAAAGGAAAAACCGAGATAAAATAGACGATCAAGTATCTGCCCAACTCATTTTAGACAGGTTTATCCTTGGTTTATCTAAATTTAATTGATATATTGTAAGCAATACACTATAAGTACAGCCTTATTATCCAGAGATTTTATGTTACGTGACTTAAAAGAAGCACTGAAGTTTCAAGACTTATGGCAATACCTAGCTTGGAATGATATAGCAGCGAAATACCGCAGAACTACTCTAGGGCCATTTTGGATCATAATGGTTACATTTGTTTCAATAGCCTGCATGGCTGTTTTAGGTTCACTCCTATTTAAAGTTAGCTTAAGGGAATTTTTGCCACACGTTGCATGTGGTATGGTCGTTTGGGGCTTTTTAAACACCCTTATTCTTGAGTGCTGCACTGTTTTCACCTCTTATAACCATATCTTACAAAACACAAAATTACCTGTGTTAGCTTTTGTACTAAGGATATTCGTTCGGAATACTTTATTATTCTTACACAGCTTATTGATTATTTTATTGATAATAGTTTTTTCCATACCAGTAACTTGGAAAATACTATTAGTTATCCCAGCATTATTTATTATAGGACTTAACACTCTGAGCTTTGGTATCATTCTTGGTTTTTTTGCAGCACGTTATAGAGATATCCAATATATAATCCAAACAATCTTAGGTATCTCAATGCTAATTACTCCCATAATGTGGAAAAAAGAAATGCTTGGTGAATATAGTTATTTGGCCGATTTAAATCCATTTACTCACTTCATAGCTATTTTTAGAGAACCTATGTTAGGTAACAATATAGGTAATGAAACAATTTTGTATATATCAGCTATAACGATTATCAGCTTTATTTTTGCCCATATTCTTTATTCAAGGTTCAAAACAAGATTAATATTTTGGTTATAAAACAATGTCTCAAATTTTATTAAAAAATGTTATCCTTGATTATCCAGTTTACGGCTCTTCTCCAAGAGTTTTCGCTAGAAGGCTTCTCTCTCTTGCAAGTGCAGGAACAATTAAAAGTAACGACAAGTATGATGTTATAAGAGGCCTAAATGGGATTGATCTTGAACTAAACCCAGGAGATCGACTTGGCATAGTTGGTGGTAATGGCGCTGGTAAAACAACCTTACTCAAAACTATATCTGGAATATATCACCCAACCCAAGGCATATGCAAAACCAAAGGGAAGGTCACTTCTCTTATTAGTTTTGGATTTGGCATGGAAGAAGATGCTACTGGCTTTCAAAACATTATTTTGGGTGGCATAGTTCTTGGTTATACAAAAAAACAAATGCAGGAAAAATTTTCTGAAATCGAAGAATTTACAGAACTAGGAGACTTTCTGCATATGCCTATAAGAACTTATTCAGCAGGAATGAAGTTAAGATTAGCATTCGGCATAGCAACATCTGTAGAACCTGAAATATTAGTTATAGATGAGGGCATTGGAGCTGGTGATTCCTCATTTTATAAAAAAGCTACCACCAGAATTGAGAGTTTTTTAAATAAAGCCTCTATATTAGTGCTGGCTTCACATTCAGATGATTTAATATCTCAATTTTGTAATAAAGCTATTTATATGGCAAAAGGCAAGATTGAAAAAGCTGGCTCTGTAAGTTCAATTTTGAAATATAAAAAAGAGAAATCATCAAAGTAGCAATGAAACTTTTAGTAGTATCACAATCATATCCTTCAGAAAAAAACTTATATCAAAACGCCTTTATCCATTCAAGATGCTGTTATTATAGAGATTTGGGGATCGATTTTGATGTACTATCTTTTAGCTGCACAAAACCTTACATTCATGAGGGTATAAATGTATACCCAGAAAAAGATATATTAACAAAAATTCGCCATAATAATTATAATGCCGCTATTCTTCACTCTCCTAACTTAAGAAATCACCTTAGATTTTTTTGGAAAAATAAAGATAAATTGAATAAATTCTTTTTTATTTTACACGGATTCGAAGTTCTGCAAACTTCAGTTTATTACCCAAAGCCATATCACTTCACAAAAAGCACCCCATCCTTTATAGTTAATATTTATGACAAATTAAAACGTATTGTCTTAAAAGCACTTATATCAAAATATATAGGCCACAAAATTAAACTAATTTTTGTAAGCAATTATCTAAAAAATATTTTTTTAGATAATGTATCTATTGACAAAGAGTTAGTTGAAAACAACTCAGATGTAATACCAAACCCTATAAACAAATATTTAATTGATACATCATACTCCTCATCGAAAAAAAGAAAAAACCTTGCAGTGACGATAAGATCATTTGATAAATCTGTATATGCTGTAGATATATTGGTAAAAATAGCATTATCTAATCCAGATTATGAATTCCATTTATATGGGAAAGGCGATTACTTCAAACACAACAAACAACCTAAAAATTTACTCATAAAAGGAGATTTTATTAACCCTACAGACTTTAAAAATCTTTTAGACGAATATCAATTAGCTATTATGCCTTCTCGCCATGATTCCCAAGGAGTCATGGCTTGTGAAATGGCTTATTTTGGTATTCCATTAATTGCATCAAATACACCAGCAGCGCAGGAATTTCTAAGTAAAAACGAAAACGTTAGATTAATAGACAACACTGACCCACAAGTTGATATAAAATCATTTCTTGCCAAAAATAATAATGATAATCAACTAATACATTCCAAGTTATCTTTAAAAAATACAATATATAAAGAAATAGATTTTATTAAATCAAATATCTCTTAATCATTCTTTGCCATAACAAATAATTTTGCTATAGTTCCTTCACAACACATCCGAGGTAATCATGCTGCAAGAAATGGAAACAAGATATGATGAAGCAAAAGAATTCATAAGTTCACATCCAGAATATGTAAATATTGCATCGTCTTTGGCACTTGGTTTTCTGCCTGCAATTTTCTATGGCAAAGAACCTTATAAACTAGGATTGGCGATAGCTTTTCATGCTGGAGCAAGCGTTGTTTCTCATTACTTAAAAGAGCATGAATACATAACTCCTTTGCAGCAAGAGCTAATGGATTACACAATGAGTACTCCGATATTTCTTACTAGCTTTAACAGTTATAATGATTTTATTACAAAATCAAAACCATTAAGTACTTATACGTTAATTAGTAAAGCTTATGAATATGGCGCTGATACAGTAGCAAAAGCTTTTTCTTTTGGTACTGCATCTTTATCCAATATGGTTGCAGCTTCTGAAATCGGAAAAGCTGCGTTAAGAGCAGTTGATGACGAAGACGCAGATTCCTATCAAGCGGGCTCAGCTTTATCAGGAGTTTATCTTGGATTAAAATACCTTCCTTCCATGATTTTAAAATACAGCCTATTCCCCACAATATCTGATGGGATGAATAAAGTTTGGTATTCACACTATTACTTTGGTGCTGGAATGATTCAAGGAGCGCTTTTGAAATCTATTGATCAACTCTTCGACCCTTATAACTTCAATATTCATAACTTTACAAGGGGTGCTATAGAATCAGCATTCGATTCTGGTATAAATACATTCTTATATAGCGTACCAGGAGATGCAGCTTTTGGCACTGAAACAATGCAATCTTGGCATAAAGAATATCCAATAATGGCATATGCACCCATTTCCATAGCGGTTGAAGATTCAAATTTACTTTTGAAAAAATGGCATGGTATCCCAGAAATAACAGATGGCATTTTGAGTGGTTTTGAGCATATTTTGATATCCAGTAATAATGCCACTACGACTGATGAATTATAAGGTATAAAAGTGAACGCGCTCGCTGAAAAATTAGAAACCAAATATACAAACGGCCTTAATCCTGAACAGCTAGATGCAGTCCTATCTATCGACGGGCCGTTACTTGTGCTTGCTGGCGCTGGTACTGGCAAAACTAAAGTACTTACCACAAGAATTGCTCATTTATTAAACGAAAGAAGAGCTTTTCCAAGCCAAATTTTAGCTGTGACTTTTACTAATAAAGCTGCAAAAGAAATGAAATCAAGACTTCAATCTCAATTGGATGCGCCAATTGATGGTTTATGGCTCGGCACATTTCACTCTATTGCAGCAAAAATTCTCCGTAGACATGCGGACTTGCTCGGGTTTACCAAGGACTTCACTATTATTGATACCGAAGATCAGTTACGTTTAGCGAAACAAATTTTAAAGGACTACAATATTGATGAAAAGAAAAATCCTGCAAAGCTATTTCTATATTTAATCGGTCGATTTAAAGATAAGGCAATTACCCCAGATAAAGCATCAAGTGATGTTTCAAACTTTGGCAATGGAATGTTAGTCACTTTATATGCTGAATACCAGAAACGCCTCAAATCACTAAATGCAATGGACTTTGGCGATTTGCTAGCATTTAACATAGATCTTTTTCAAAAGAATGAAGATGTATTCAACGAATATGCCAATAAATTTAAATATATTCTAGTTGATGAGTATCAAGATACAAACGTGTGCCAGTATAAGTGGCTTAAGATGTTAGCGCAATCAAGGCATAACATATGCTGCGTTGGCGATGACGACCAATCTATTTATGGTTGGAGAGGCGCTGAGGTTACAAATATTTTGATGTTTGATCGTGATTTTCCTAATGCCAAAATTGTAAGGCTTGAAAGAAACTATCGTTCTACAAACCACATTTTGGCGGCTGCATCTGGTATAATTTCTCACAACAAAGAACGTCATGGAAAAGAACTATGGACAGATAAAAATAACGGGGCAAAAATTAAACTTAATTCTTTCTATGATGAAAGAGAAGAAGCCCGTTACATTGCAGAAGAAATTGAAGCTCAGCAACAGCTACACAAACACCCTTTAAATGAGATGGCGATCCTAGTAAGAGCTGGATATCAAACAAGAAGCTTTGAAGAAAGCTTAAACTTCTTAAGGATTCCCTATAGAATTATTGGTGGATTCAAATTCTATGAACGCGTAGAAATTAAAGATACTTTAGCTTATATAAGAGTTTTAGTGAATCCTGACGATAGCCTTGCTTTTGAAAGAATAGTAAATACTCCAAAGCGTGGAGTGGGTATGGCCACTATTCAAGAGATTCATTTATTCTCACGCAACAATAACATTTCATTGATGGCTGCAATTAGTGAGCTTATAGCCTCTAGCCAGATCAAAGGGAAGCAGGCACAATCACTTCAAAAATTGCTACAAGATTTTAAAAATTGGCGTGAGCAATTAAAATCAATACCACATTGGCAAGTTGTGGATAATTTACTCATGGAATCTGGCTATATCGAAATGTGGAAGAACGAGGGTACAGAAGAAGCTAAAGAAAGAATCGAAAACATAAAAGAGTTATTAAGAGCTTTAGAGGATTTTAGTGATTTACCAGAGTACTTAGAGCATGTGAGTTTAATTAGTGATGCGGATAATATTAACGATGATAATAAAGTTAATATAATGACCATGCACGCTGCCAAGGGTTTGGAATTTGATACGGTATTTTTGCCGGGTTGGGAGGAAGGAATTTTTCCATCGCAAAAATCTATTGATGAGAATGGAAAATCAGCCCTAGAAGAAGAGCGTAGATTAGCCTATGTCGGCATTACTAGAGCGAAACAGAATTTATATATTTCTTATGCATCTAATAGAAGAATATATGGTAGCTACCAAAACAGCCTTCCATCAAGATTCATTGATGAGTTGCCTGAAGGGCATTATGAAATAGTAAATAGCTTTGGTCTAAGCTATAAGAAATTTAAAAAACAAGCTGAGATTATTGAGTTTTCACAAGTCGCTAATGATGATGAATTCCAAAGAGGTGAGCGAGTCTTCCACATTAAATTTGGATATGGAAAGATACTCAATATCAGTGGAAACATAGCAGAAGTTACTTTTGAAAAATCAGGAGTCAAAAAAGTTTTGGTGGATTATTTAGAGTAATAACTCAACTAAACGCTTATTTTTATCCGTTATCATATGAGTAATATATTGAACATATTGTTCCATATACAAGCTGCCCAATATCTTCTAAGTAATCTGTATTAAAAGCGTATTTTATATTCCAATTTGGCTCTGGATAAACCGCATTATTTAACAAAGGCATTGTAAAATTATCTAGAGAATGCTCCTTAATCTGACTTGATGGGCTTCTGAATATACTTTCTTCATTTGCAATGTTTGTCTGTGCTTTATATACATTTCCAAATTGCTTTCCAAAAGAATTGACAAAATTAGGTGAATTCGAATTTACAACTGTAAAATTATCTTTAATCACATCCAGATCTAAATCAATGCCATACGTCTTTTCAAATTCTTTCATCATTTCAAGTGTACCAGGCTGGTCAAAAGTAATAGAACTGATATTGGCTCCTTTACTCAAAAGATATACACCAAGCAACTGAGCATTCACCCCCCCAAGTGAGTGCCCAGTTGTGATGTACTCAACATCGATCCCTATATCATCAATAAAATTATATACGTAATCGATAAATTGAATTGCATCATCATGAAATTGTCTAGGTATTAGACCTAAGCTAACTTTTAAATCCGCTGCTATATCGTAAATAGAATGATAGGTATCGTATTCATCACCAATTCTAGTACCACTGCAAGCTATGATAACCTTATTCTCTTCAAGATTTAAAAAAGCCACCCCACGAAATCCAAATTCCTTACAATTTGGCAAACTATTCGAGCTAGCAATTATGTCCCATCCATTGCCAAGAAAAGCTCTTACATTTGAGTCCAGCATTTCGTCATTACCATAATAAGCCAAAGTAGCAGCTTTATAAGGTAAATATAAATCTTGAGGTCTAGTCATAAACTACCTAGCAAATTGGAACGATAATTCTTCAATTCCAGCTCTTGCACCATTACGTACATAGTCTTGCCAGAATGTATTTTTCTGCAAATCAATACCCGTGTGCTTACTTAAAATCCCTTCAAACAAATCTAGTATTGTATCCACTAAAAAGCTTAGAATTGAAAACCCTAGAGTAAACCAACTCTCAAAATATTTACCCTGCTTAGCTTCGTTTTTTTCGTTGGTATTAGAATCAACCACTGTTGGTAATTCTGTACCATCCATTTCGTATACTTTAACCATGATAATTTCCCCCTTTATCAATTGAACGTTGCTCATTGTAATTCACAATCCCAACCTTGTCAACAAAATATTTAACACCGTTTATTAAATATTTATTAAGATTGCTGTGTATAGCAAAAATATATACTTGAAGAAGTGAGGCTAATTTGCTATTCTGCTGACTCAAATAACAAACTTGACGTGAGAGTAGTAATGGCTGCAGGTAAAGATTCTATACATAAAAACTTCAGAATGATCGAAGTAACAGACACAGGCGGGAACAAATTCAATTTGGCTTCTTGCTACAGTCAAGACAGCATGCAACTTGAGGTTGATCCTTCAAAACATCCTGCTTGGACAAACGAATTAAATTACGTTGATATGAACGCGGGCAATGTTGCTAAGTTCAACACTCGTTTTGCTGGATTGAACTTCGGGTCTAAAAAAGAAGGAAACTAGTCAGCCCATTTCTGCACTTCTAATATTACCGTTGCATAAGGGACATAAGACCAAGGGAATGAAACGTTTAGCAGTGCAGGGGTGCCATAGCTATAACCGCAACCAGCCCCACAGAACCCCATACCTGAAGTATCCTGTACCACAGCCTCAACGGCAACGTTTGTAGCTGCGGCGAAAGTGACTAATGTGACTGCCTCAGAAAAACTACAGTCTCTAGTCTCACTGCTCGCATATGCAGCGTTACTTATTCCTATTGTAGTCGATGCAGTAGCATTCACAATTCTTACCATATGCCCATTTACAGAGCAACCGCTTTGCGTAGCACGCATATAGTAAGTACCTGCTGGAACGCTAATAGTCTGAGAATTCGCTGTGTGAGTTAGACCAGTAATATTATTAACAACCAAAACATCATTGGCGTATGTTATACCCTTAGCAGAGTCAAGATTTAATATCCTTCTATCCCAAACGTTTGCTGCACCACTTCCAACGTTACCACCATAAGTCTCGAAAGCAAAGTAGGCTATTTTTGTTTCTGTAGATGGCTGAGGAGTGGTATTTTGATATTGAACCCTATTTTCAATATCATTTCTATATTTCATATACTGCCTAGTCGCCCACACCAAAGTATCATCAAAAGAACCTGTCGTATAAAAAGTAGATCTAAATGCAGCATCAGCTGTATCACAGTTATTTGCCTCCAAACCACCAGAACACCCTATTGGCTGCGCACCATTATAGTCATAAGCTCCTATTCCATTTGGTCCATGACTAATTAACAAATACATAACGTAATTCGAAGCAGTAAGATTTCTAACAACGTTGTTACCACTAGAATCCGTAATATTAATCACCGTATTTGTTGGACTGCTGGCGAAAGTAGTTCTATTTCCTAAATTTTTAGGAATAACGTATCTAATCCTATTTCCCCATGCATCAAACATTGCAGAATCTGGAAGATTAAGAGTTCTTACAGGAACCCCACCAAATTTGATTGTATTATTACCACCTGGAACATAATCAAAAGTTCCTGCTTCCGAACCAATACATGTGTATGAAGTACCAAAACTACTATTGTCTAGAGAAGAGGGGCAAGGTAAATAACCATTCACAAAATAGAATTTCTGAATTGCTGCACTAAGCTGCTGCATTTTTTCATCATTTTGTTTTTGGTTTAGGTCGATAGATTTATTGACGGTAAAAGCAAAAAATCCTGTAAGTAGAGTTGCGGCTATCACCATAACTACAGATAACTCAATTATTGAATAACCAAAAATTTTTAATCTTTTTACGCTCATATACTACCTTTCCCAAACTTCCAATCTTGAAAACACATATTGTTCGCTAGCACCTGGATTCCATCCCCTTCCACCACCTAAAGTCGCTTCTGCTTGCGTACTCCACATCCAAGCTTCTGTAACTGTATCAGCTGTAGGCGCAAAATGCCCAACACTAGTTAACCACACACAAGGTTTATTAGTCGCTGCTGTATCTAAAAAATCAACTGTAGAAAAATTAGTGGATAAAATATAGGCTGGCGTTATATATCTAGTAAATTGGGTCGCACCAGTTCCGCACGCCATATGCCCTTCCCTGATATAATATGTTTTATTAGCTTTAAATGTAACTTGCGTTGAAGTTGCGGTGACTCCTTCTGTATTATTTACAACTTGTGTTGGTAAAGTTCTCTGTACCCAAGATTGTGGAGTACCAGCTTTAGGCAGATTTGTAACGCCACTCGCTTGGTATTCCCATCTACCATATTTCACTGAAGCACTACCGCTCTTTAAGGCTATAGTAGTTGATAACCCAGTGATATTGGTATAGCTTTTTGTTCTCCATTTGATAATATCATCAAATGCATTCGCTGATCTTATATCCTGAAACTGATCTCTAAACGTCGCGTTATCATTGCAATTTTCTCCATCTCTCCTAGTACCAGAACAAGCAGTTGCACCAGATGGTGCAACACCTTGATAGCTATAAGCACCACTGCCATCTGCCCCATGAGACACCAAAACATATGCAATAAAAGTTGGCAAGCCAGTATGCATTTGATTACCAGCATTATCTATAACTGTAAAACCAGTAGTTGTTGGAGTGTGGTTAGTATACCCAACACTGCTGTACGCAAGCTCTGCACCCACGGCGTAAGTTATTCTATTATTCCAACCATCAAAAGCATAAGAATCTGGCAAACCTAATTCTCTAGTAGGAACAGCACCTATTCTAACCCTTTCCGCACCAGAACCAACATCAACCGTACCAGCTGGCGCAGCGCCGTTACAAGTTGAATCAGCACCAAATGTAGCAGTTGATAAAGCGGCAGTTCTAGAGGCTGGACATGGAATATATGACTTCTCATTAAAGAATGAAAGCAAAGAATCTTCTATAACTTTCATCTTATCTTGAGTTTCCTTAGTTGCATCTTTATTTGCTTCAGATGGTACCACTGTTACCATCACCCCTAAAATCAAAGCAATAATAACCATCACCACAGATAACTCTATTAAAGTAAAAGCTAGATAACGATTTTTATAGTTCCATTTCATAACTTTACCTAATTCATTTGCCATATTTCAATTTGCACAAATTCTTGCGGAATACCACTATTATTTGATGTACCAACAGTAGGGTTATAAGCCACTCCAAAGTCATACGTACCGTTACTTTGATCCATATAAAACCTAAATCTAATTGGAGTAGCAGCGTTGGTATGATCAAACATTGCTATCGAAATATTTCTACTACATCTATTACCACCAACAGCATAAGAATATGCAGAAGTATGTCGACCAATTTGGGCAACAGGCGGGGTTGGAGCAGTTGCACTAGTGTAGTATATCAAGCCAACGCCTCTGGTCACTTTACAAGTCTGAACGCTCATTCTAATTATATATCTTCCAGTCGGAGCTAATACCTGATCAAAAGTCGGTCCATTAGCAACTGATACACTTGATAAAGTTGATGATTTCATAGTTATACCAGTAATGTCAGAAGCGCAACCTATTGGGGCAACAACACTTGGAACACACCCATCACGCTCTGTAAATGGAGTTGTTGGCTCTGTTAAATTCGCAAAGTATGTTCCAACTTTAAGAGATGGCACACCATTCGTTGGTGCTGTAGGATTATAAGTTAATTGCGATGACTTTATCGATGATAAAGTTTTCCATCTTATTATGTCGTCATAATAAGTAGCACCAGCAGTTAAATTTTTTGTTTGATCTCTAAATGTGGCATCTGCATAATCACAATTCTGGCCATCTTGATTCGTCGCTATACAAGCAAGATTTATATTTGCCCCTGCTGAACCAGAATAATTACCAGCACCTGCCCCATCTGTACCGTGTGACAATAGAACATAAGGAGTGAAATTTGGCCCAACTGGATTGATTGCAGCACCCGTACTATCAACGATAGTTATAACTCTTGATGATGCAGAAGTGTAACCACTAAACGCAGACGATGTGGTAGCCATACTCGCGATAACCGCATATGTAATTCTATTGTTAGAACTGTCAAAAGCATAATAATCTGGCAAATTTAACTCTTTGGTTGGAACAGTCCCAATTCTTACTCTATCAACACCCGCCCCAACATCCTGATATTGATTCGCAACACTACCGGCAGTAACACAAGCTGTTGCAGCACCAAAGCTCGCTGTATTAATTAATGCATTCCGACTTGCTGGACAGGGCAAGTAACCTTTTTCCATGTAGTAAATCTGAATAGCCTGCTCAACCTCATCCAAATAAGTTTTATTTAAGCTTTGATTCTCTTGACTATCTTTAATAGGCGCAAGGCCAATCATACTCGTGAGCAAAGCAGAGACTACCAATATTATTATTGATACCTCTATGAGAGAAAAAGCTTGGGACTTTTTAGATACACGAGAGAACATATGAACTCTACTATCTATTTCATTTACCTATTATACCATGCTATCTGCATAAATATCACAGGTAAAGATTAAAAATTAGATATTAAGCAGTCCAAATAGGATTTTTTAACTTTTTATTAATAAACTCGATATGTTGAGACACGAGTGATTCAATAGGCTCTGTGGGTCTTACAGGCCTTTCTTTTCTGCTAAAATTAGATGCTTGATTAACAGTATTAAACCCAAAATTCATTGCAGCCTGATTTCCACCCGTCAAAATCAAATAAACTTGGGCTAAAAGCTCTGCATCTATCAATGCTCCGTGCTTATCTCTAGTTTCAAGGCTAATATTAAATTTCTTACAAAGTGCATCAAGGGAAGCTGGAGCACCTGGGAAACGTCTTCTTGCTAATGGCAATGTATCAATTACTCTTCCAGCTTGAAGTGGCATATGCCCAGTGTAACTAAGCTCTTTGTTTATAAACCCTAAATCAAAAGCTGCGTTATGTATTATAATGCCGCTATTTGCTATAAATGCTAAAAAGTCTTTTGTTATATGCTTGAATAATGGCTTGTCTTGCAAGAATTCTGTTGAAATACCGTGTATTCTATATGCTTCTTGTGGCACATCTCTTTCTGGATTTATATAAGCATGGAAGAACTTTCCTGTTCTAACTTTATTTACTATCTCAACACAACCAATTTCAACAATTCTATCACCACTGTTTGGATTTAAACCTGTCGTTTCAGTATCTAGAACTATTTCTCTGCAATCAGACATTCGATGTCAATCCTTTGATTTGTTTATAAGTTTTTTGCTTAGTACTATTGGTATCAATTATAAAATCAGATTTACCACGTCGAATTCGATCTGAAACCTGCTTAGCAAGGATAGCATCAAATTTCATTTCCGTCATGCCTTTTCGAGACATAACCCTTTTTTTTCTTGTATCAATATCAGAAATTGTAGCGATTACATAATCATAATATTCTTCGCGCTTATTCTCCAACAGAAGTGGTACTTCAAATACTATAGATAACCCTTTGTTATCTCTTACAAATTCTTGCTGGGCTTTTCTAACCAAAGGGTGAATAATTTTTTCTAATTTACTCAAATTAGTCTTATTACCCAATACAATATTAGCCAATTTTTTTCTACTTATAGAGTTTTTTCCTGCAGCTTCTGGGAATATTTTAGATAATTTTTCGTACCCTAAATTGCCTTTTTTCATCAAATCATGAACACATTTATCCGTATCAAAAACCTTAAAACCAAGTTTTTTAAAGCATGAAAGTGCATAAGATTTTCCTGAGCCAATCCCACCAGTCAGCCCTATCACCACCCCTGAATTAGGCGTTATTATCTTTCTTTTTATTTTATTTCTTTTATGCAACATATGTATTTCAAATTACCTTTCTGAAGATAATTCAAAATTTTAGAAATGGCTATTATTTATCAGAATCACCAACTTTAAGTGCCGCAATGAAAGCAGATTGTGGAATCTCAACAGAGCCGAATTGACGCATTCTTTTCTTACCTTTTTTCTGCTTATCTAGTAGCTTTCTTTTACGAGAAATGTCACCACCATAACATTTGGCAGTTACATCTTTTCTCATTGCGCTTATTGTTTCACGAGCAATAATTTTCCCACCTATCGCTGCCTGAATTGGGATTGCGAACATATGTCTTGGTATCAAGTCTTTCAATCTCGTACAAACTTCTCTACCTCTAGACTCCGCACGTGATCTATGAATAATCATTGAAAGTGCATCGACAGGATCACTATTTACAAGTATCTGTACTTTTGCAAGTTCGCTCGGTAAATATTCATCAACATGCCAATCAAAACTGGCATATCCTCTAGAACATGACTTTAAACGATCATAAAAATCATAAACTATTTCATTCAGAGGAAGCTTATAAATCAACATCACCCTATTTCCAATATAGTTCAGATCAACTTGTCTTCCTCTTTTTTCTGTACAAAGAGCTAGTACCGCCCCCAAGTATTCATCTGGAACCAATATTGTTGCTTTAATCCAAGGCTCTTCCATAGAATCAATTTGAGTTGGATCTGGCATATCTGCAGGATTATGCAATTCCATTGTTTTGCCATTTTCAAGATTAATTTTGTAAATTACACTTGGAGCTGTTGTAATTAAATCTAAATCAAATTCCCTTTCTAATCTTTCTTGAATAATTTCTAAGTGCAATAACCCTAAGAACCCACATCTAAACCCAAATCCTAAAGCATTAGAGCTTTCTGGCTCGAATTCAAAACTTGCATCATTCAGTCTTAGCTTTGCTAAGCTCTCTTTTAAATGATTAAACTCTCCAGCATCTGTTGGATACAAGCCACAGAACACAACTGGTTTCGACGGCTTAAACCCAGTAAGTGGAGCATCACAAGGATTTTTATCTTCCGTAATTGTGTCACCAACATTACAATCAGAAACTTGTTTTATATTCGCCGTAATGAATCCTACTTCACCCGCTTTTAGTTCCGCTACATTTACCTTCTTAGGAGTAAATATACCTACATTTTCAACATTATGAATTGATCCAGAAGACATCATCTTGATCTTCATACCTTTTTTAATTATGCCATCAATAAGACGTACTAAAATTACAACTCCAAGATATGGATCATACCAACTATCTACAAGCAAAGCCTTAAGTGGATTTTCAACTTCTCCTTTAGGAGATGGAAGCTTTTCAACAATTGCTTCCAAAACATTTTCTATGCCCATTCCTGTTTTCGCAGATATTTCTATAGCATCTTTTGTATCCAAACCTATAACATCTTCAATTTGTTGCTTAACTCTTTGCGGATCAGCAGCTGGAAGATCTATCTTATTTAGTACTGGAATTATCTCGTGATTATTATCAATTGCTTGATAAACATTCGCTAATGTTTGCGCTTCTACACCTTGGCTAGCATCTACAACTAAAATAGACCCTTCACACGCTGCAAGTGACCTACTAACCTCGTATGCAAAATCAACGTGCCCTGGCGTATCAATTAAATTCAGCACATAGCTCTGCCCATCTTTGGCTTTATAACTCAATCGAACGGTTTGTGCTTTGATTGTAATGCCGCGCTCCTTTTCTATTTCCATAGAATCTAGGACTTGTGATGTCATTTCTCTTTGCTCTAAACCACCACATTTCTCAATAAGTCTATCTGCGAGTGTAGATTTCCCATGGTCTATGTGAGCTACAATTGAAAAGTTTCTAATTTTCTTAATATAATCCTTCATATCTATTTAGCTAAAAATGCCTAATTTCCTTTGTCGCATGCTATATCTTTAGGGCATTTATGTCAAACGAAACACAGGCAAAAATAAAATATTGATATCTTAACAAATTTGAAATACTAGTTTAAAAACACCGTATGAGATTTATGCCAAGATCTAAACGTCAAGCTCAGTCCACAACAGACTCATCTAAGAAGGCTAAAAAACAAGAAAAAACCCAAGATGAAATAGAAAGTGCCCTACTATTAGCCTCCATATCTGATACCATTCCCAAGGATTTCAGCAACTCAACTTGTCTTGAGTTTTTTTTTACTCACACAAGGCCAATGCAAGAAAATCCTGAATTGAAGGACTTCATACAAAAAGTTAATAGTCGCATGAGCAGCAGAGTAAGAAAGAAACCAAACAGATTTACTTCTTCCCGACACCAATAATATCTACAGCACCTAAAGAACCCATCAATTGAAGTATGGAGTATACTGATTCAACGAGATCTTTTGTTGCGTTGCGTTTTCTAACTTGAGCATTGAATAGCACAAGCTGCTCGTTTAAAACATCCAAAGTAGTTCTTGTTCCAACTTTAGCCTCTTCTCTAACACCAGCCAATGCTTTTTCCTGAGCTGCTATAGCTTCATTAGAAGATTTTATTACAGCTTGACTAACTTTATATTGATTCCAAACCTTGACAGCAAGCTCTCTCACTTGTCGCTCAGATTCTTTATAATCATAATCACCTTTTTTAGCTTGGTGCTGCGATTTAAATATATCTGCATATTCCGCACCGCTTTGGAAAATTGGGATTGTGAGATTAACCGTATATGTATCGCTATCTGTTGTATTAGAAGAATTCTTTGGCAAATCAGACCTTCTGAATTGAGCGTTAGCACTCACCTTAGGCATTATAACAGAATAAGCTTTTGTAACGCCATATTTAGATGCTTCAGCATTATATTTACTAGCAACCAAGCTAGGATTATTTTTTAACGCTATATCCAACATTTCTTCAAAAGTTTCTGGAAGAACAACCGAATCCAACATTATCGTGTCTAATTTTTCTGGCAATTCTGCACCAACCAACCTAATAAACGAAGCTTCCGATGCTTTTAAATCTCCAAAAGCCTTTTCTCTTTCCGCAATTGCTGAACTATACCTTGATTCAGATTGCAAAACATCTGTCTTAGTAACTTCGCCATGCTTAAACTTAGTTCTTATTAACTTTAGGTTTTCTTCAAACACTTTTTCATTATGAAGATTCAACTGGTAAATATCCTGCGCAGTTAAAACCCCCTCATACGCACTAATTGTTTTCAAAGATATATCATTTGAAACCGCCTTAAATGCTGCGTCGCTAGCTTCTACGGTATTATTAGCTATCATAATATTAGCGTAAGTTTCCCCACCAGAAAAAATTGGCTGAGAAATTGTAAGAGTTCTAGTATTAACCTTCTCTTTATTACCAGCATTTCTTTGTGAATTTCTCGCTGCTGGAGTTGTCAATTCTGTCTTTGTATTAGCTAAAGTTCCAGAAACTGTAGGTAAAAAACCAGTATAAGCTCTAGGCTTATCAATTTTAGATGATTCTAGTTTTTCAAATTCAGAAAGTATCTGATAGTTGTTTTCATGAGCAGAAATTAGCGCATCATCTAGTGTATATGCAAACGCGTTATTTGAAGTTGTGGCAAGTAGAAGTGCCACACCTACTAATATTAAATTATGCTGCTTTTTTAAGTTTCTCAATTTGCTTAGGTAAATCATATGCCCATTTCGTGATGTTCCCTGCCCCTAAGAGTACAACAAGATCGTTGCTCTTTGCAAGGTTATTAATAGTGCTTGCTAAGATATCTGGTGATTCTAATTTAGCAACATTATTTTTGCCTGTAGATTTTATTTTCTCCACAAGAACATCGGCATTCACATTTTGAATAGGGTTTTCACCAGCAGAATATACATCACTTATAAAAACATGATCTGCATCGCCAAAAGCTTGACTAAACTCAGTCATCAAATCATTTAGTCTTGTATATCTGTGCGGCTGCATAACAGCAATGACATTACTACCTCTTAAATTAGCTATATGTCTTGCAGTGTTTAAAGTGGCCTTAATTTCAACTGGATGATGAGCATAATCATCAATAATCGTTATTCCATTCACAACGCCTGTAGTGGTAAATCTTCTTTTTACACCACCAAAATTTTCAAAAGCTGTTTTGATTATTTCAGGGTCAAAACCTTTCTCTATACCAATTGCTATTGCTGACAACGAATTTGAAACATTGTGCCTACCATGTATACCAATATTAATTCCAGATATTTTTGTGAATTCTAATTTCTTAGCGTTTGCATATCTAGGCGATATTTCAACATCAAATGTTGAACCTTTTTCATTTGGCACAATATTCACAGCACGAAAGTCAACGTCTATCGAATCCAGTCCATAACTTATCACTTTGCGGTCTGTAATTGTGCTTCCTATCTCACGCACAACTGGGTGATCGAAACACATAACCCCAAATCCATAAAATGGTAAATTAGTTACAAACGATCTATATGCTTCCTTCACTTTATCGAAAGTACCGTAGTAATCCATATGCTCTGGGTCAATATTAGTTACCACCGCAACATAACTAGGGATTTTGATAAATGTGCCATCAGATTCATCTGCTTCAGCTATCAAATAATCACCACTGCCCAAATATGCATTTGTTCCATGCTGATTTATAATCCCACCATTTATTACTGTAGGATTTTTACCAGCGGTTTCAAATAGTTTTGCGACTAGCGAAGTAGTCGTTGTTTTTCCATGAGTACCAGAAATAGCGATAGAATGTTTAAACCGCATAATCTCAGCTAGCATTTCTGCGCGTTTAATTATTGGAACTCCCTGCTCCTTCGCAGCAATTATTTCTAAATTACGGTCTTTAATAGCAGTGGATTTTACCACCAAGGATACACCCTTGATATTATCCGCAATGTGTTCTTTAAAAACTTTAATCCCAATATTTTCAAGACGCTGCGTTACATAACTTTCTGAAGCATCAGAGCCTTGAATTTTATAACCCATATTATGTAGTATCTCCGCAATACCACTCATTCCTATCCCACCAATTCCAATAAAATGTATTATGCCAATTTCTTTAGAAAAAACTGGTTCTAGATTACAATTCATAACTTTTACCAAATATTTTTAATTGATTTTTTATACCACGGGGTCTGTTCTTCGTAGGATTGATCTGACATCAAAGAATAGGCTTTTTTATACCATTCATCATTCGGGTAATTATGACCAAGTACAGCAGCATACTTTTTAGATTGTTCTAAGTCACCTAAAGCATAATAAATTTCAGTTAATCTGTATAACGCCTCAGGAATAAATATTGTTGTTTGATATTTATCAACAACATTCTTAAATCTATTGAGCGATGCAATCATCTGTTTTTTACCCAAGTAAAAACGCCCTATCTCCATTTCTTTACCAGCAATATTGTTATAGGCATAATCTATTTTAAACTGCGCATCTTTAGAATACTTAGATTCTGGGAAACGTTGAATTAACTCATTAAAAGCATCTATAGCTTTTAATGTTAACTCCTGATCTCTACCTGTATCTACTATCTGGTCGTAATAACACAATCCTTTAAGATAATACATATAAGCTGCGCTTGAATGACTTGGGTATTGTTTAACAAATTCATCAATCGTAAGTATTGCCAGTATATAATTACCCTCTTCGTACTGTGCAAAAGATCTTCTAATCTGAGCTTCTGGAGCTAACTCGGAAGCTGGGTGTTCTCTTTCTAGAGTTTCGAATTTAGTAATAGCATCTTTGTACTTCTCTTTTGATAATGCAGATACCCCATCTTGAAAAAGAACTTGAGGATCTGTACTTTCCTCGACTTTATTTTCAGTAGTTGAGCAAGATGTAATCAACATTCCAGCACATAATAGTGCCGCAATCTTTAATACGGAAATTATTTTATTTTTTATCTTTTGCATGATCCTACTGTTGCCTTTCAACCATCAGCTTTTTAATTCCTGAAATCGCAGCTGCTGGATTTAATCCTTTAGGGCATGTTTTAGCACAGTTCATGATAGTATGGCAACGATAAAGTCTGAATGGATCTTCAAGATTATCCAACCTCTCTCCTGTATATTCATCACGACTATCAACAATCCATCTATATGCTTGAAGCAATACAGCAGGACCTAAATACCTATCACCATTCCACCAGTAACTTGGACAACTTGTTGAACAACAAGCGCAAAGTATGCATTCATACAATCCATCAAGCTTGGCTCTGTCTTCAGGAGATTGTAATCTTTCTTTACCAGCGCCTGGCTTTGTATCGGTTTGCAGCCAAGGAGTTACCGACCTTAGCTGAGCATAAAAATGCGTCAAATCTGGCACTAGATCCTTAACTACAGGCATATGTGGCAGTGGGTAAATATTCACATCCCCTTTCACATCATCAATCGATTTAATACACGCAAGCGTATTTGTACCATCGATATTCATCGCACAGCTACCACAAATACCCTCTCTACAAGATCTTCTAAACGTAAGAGAGCTATCAACTTCATCTTTAATTTTTAGCAGCGCATCAAGCACCATTGGCCCACATTTTTCAAGATCTACTTGGTATGTATCTACGCAAGGATTTTCTTCTTTTTCAGGGTCAAATCGATATATATTAAAATTCTTTACTTTATTCCCTTTTACCTCATTCCTCGCTTTTCCTTTCTTTACTCTGGAATCTTTCGGTAATAACAACTGAACCATAAACTGAATAATTTTTTCCACCTAATTTCTAATATAAGACAGAAAGGCATTGAAATTCAAGAAGTATCATAATTTTAATCTTCCGACACTTCCGAAAGCTTGTCGGCTTGGTCTTGGGTTATAAGCGCGCTAATAATTTCGTCAATTTCGCCTTCATTAATAAACATATTAAGATTATATAACGTGACGTTAATTCTATGGTCGGTTACTCTGCTCTGCGGGTAGTTGTAGGTACGTATACGCTCAGATCTATCGCCGCTGCCAATCATACCTTTACGCATAGATGAACGTTCTTTATCTTTCTTTTCTCGTTCAGCTTCATAAACTCTAGAACGCAAGAGTTTCATAGCTTTAGCTTTATTTTTATGCTGAGACTTCTCATCCTGAATACTAACAACAACCCCTGTTGGAATGTGGGTAAGTCGCACCGCACTCTCAGTAGTATTTACGTGCTGACCACCTGCTCCACTGGCACGAAATACATCTACACGTATATCGCTTTCGTTAATTTGAATATCCACTTCTTCAGCTTCAGGTAAAACCGCAACTGTCGCAGCAGATGTATGAATACGCCCACTTGACTCTGTTTCTGGAACACGTTGCACACGATGCACTCCAGACTCAAACTTTAATTTTGAGAATACATCCTTGCCCGAAATAATAGCTGATGCATCTTTAAAGCCGTCCAAGCCAGTATCGGACTTTGAAAGTAATTCAAATTTCCAACCCATACGCTCAGAATATCTTTGATACATTCTAAATAAATTTGCAGCAAACAATGCAGCCTCTTCACCGCCTGTACCTGCACGAATTTCAAGAATAGCGTTTTTTGCGTCGGCATCATCTTTTGGTAGTAATGCAATTTTAATATCATGATCGAGTTTTTCCAAAGTCTGTTTCAGTGCTGCGACTTCTTCTTCAGCAAATGCTTTCATTTCGGCATCAGCATTAGGGTCAGTTAGTAGCGCTGTGGAATCAGCAAGATCTTGTTTTGCTTTTTTATATTCATGAGCAATTTTTACAATCGATGATAAATCAGAGTGTTCTTTTGCAACCTTAGCATACTCTTGTGAGTTCATAGATGATGGATCCATCATCCTATCATTCAACGCTGAATGTTTTGCAATTATCTTGTCTAACTTCGCTTCAAAAGACATTTAGTTTCCCTTAAATTTTACTTTTAATTAATTCGACAGTTTCCTTAACGCCATAGAGCGCTACAAACGAGCCAAATCTTGGCCCCTGCTCTGCCCCTAACAAAACTTCATAAAGGGCTTTAAACCAATCTTTCTGATCGAATTCAAATTCTTTAGCTATTGCATACACTTGATTTTGAATCTCCTCTGCTGGAGTTTTAGCATCCAGTCCAGATAGAACAACAACCAATTTTTCTAATGCTGCTTTCTCTTTATCGGTAGCCGGCCTAAACTTCTTATTAGGTTTTACAAAATCATGATAATAGTTGATAGCTTTCTCAACTAGCGTATTTAAAAAAGGCGAGTTTTCAGGTGTGCTGTCAGGTAACATATGTTTGATATATCCCCAAATCACGTGCTGATCTGCCGAATTACATGCACTTACTAAATTCAATAATAGAGCAAAGCTAATAACTGGCTGCAACGCAGGTGGGTTACCATTATGAATGTGGTAAAGAGGATTATCTAACTTCTTAGCCAAATCCAATGATTCATATGACTTCCAATGTTGAATGTACTCATCAACCGATTTTGGAATAACATCAAAATACAATTTCTTAGCGCGCTGTGGGGAAAGATACATATAATATGCTAAGCTTTCTTGCGGAGCATAGCGCAACCATTCGTCAATGGTTAAACCATTACCTTTAGACTTGGAAATCTTTTGACCTTTTTCATCTAAGAATAATTCATAAAAAAACTGATGCGGTCCTTTGCCGCCAATGATATTACAGATCTTTGTATAAATAGGTCCATTCACTAAGTGGTCTTTTCCATATGTTTCAAAGTCAACATCTAAAGCTGCCCAACGCATTCCAAAGTCAGGCTTCCACTGCATCTTGGTTTTACCATTCATCACTTCAGTAGTAACTTTTTTACCACTTGGAGTTTCAAAAGTAATGGTATGATTTTTTTTATCTACTTCCAACATAGGAACTTGCAGAACGCGACCTGTATCAGGATCAACTGGTAGAAATGGGCTATAAGTTTTCTGTCTTTCTTCACCTAAAGTTGGGATCATGACATCCATAATCTCGTCATATTTCTCAAGTGCTTTATTTAGGTACTCATTAAGCATCCCATTTTTATAGCATTCAGTCGCGCTAAAAAACTCATATTGAAAACCAAACGTATCTAAAAACGCTCTAAGCCTTGAATTCATATTATGACCAAAACTCTCATGTGTTCCAAATGGGTCTGGTATAGAAGTCAAAGGCAAGTCCATGTATTGCTTATATTCTTCTTTATTCGGAATAGTATCAGGAATTTTGCGCATTCCATCCATATCATCAGAAAAGCAAAACAGTCTTGTTGGCATATCAGAGATAAGTTCAAATGCTCTACGAACCATTGTGGTACGCACCACTTCACCGAAAGTCCCAATGTGTGGCAAACCCGATGGCCCATAGCCAGTTTCAAACAATACATATCCCTTTGCAGGCAACTTGTTACCTATTTTCTTTAAGATCGCCCTCGCCTCTTGGAATGGCCATGCATTACTTTTTATTGCTAATTCTTTAATTTCAGACATCTTTAGTACTAGTGTTTAATTGCATAGCATAATACCTATTTGCTAGAAAAACACAAGGTTTGCTATCGCAAACGGATACTATTTTCGTTTTTCAAAATAGGAATTAGCAATTTTCAAATAATCTGGCGTTCCTATATCAAACCAATCTTCTTCTGTTATCGTGCCATAATTTTTATTATTGTTATCATTTGACGACTTTAGAATCACATCTGGGATTCTAAATTTACCCAGATTCCAACCTTTAAAAAACTCTGGAGCAACAATATAAGCTCCAACAAAAATATAGTTTTTAGGCTCAGAGTAAGATAATTTCCCATCATCTGCCAAACTATAATCACCTTTTCCAGCATAAGTATTAGATTTATACTTATTTTTTAAAGCAACTAGGAAATTCATTTGATTTACATTCCATCGCTCTAAAACTTGTGCAATAGCATTATACTCTCCTCCTAGTACATTATCTGCGCTTACCACCAATAGCGGCTCACCAACTTGTTGCAAGACTTTTAAGACTCCACCGCCCGTTTCTAAAATTTCAGGTTCATGCGATATCGTAATGTTAACATCTTTTCTAGATTTCAAATACTCACAAACTTTTTCTGCAAGATAGTGTGTATTTACGTAAATATCTTTTATGCCTTCAGCTTTTATTTGGTCTATTACCCTATCAATTATAGGTTTACCACCCACCTCAACTAAACACTTTGGTACATAATCAGTCAAAGGTTTTAACCTACTACCAAAACCAGCAGCTAGAACCAAAGCTTTTGTCGGTTTATTGTTTTTCGAATAGGTCATATTTAATAAACCATTTTTTTAATTCAAACATTAGGGGATGTTCCAATGTTTCCATTACATACCCCCAGACTCTTGGTAAATATCCCAAATACTTTGGCTTGCCATCTCTGATGTTCAATCTATTAAACACCCCTATAATTCTAAGGTTTCTCTGGGCACTCAAAATGGCATATGAATTTTCAAAATTCTGCTTATTTAATTCTGGGATATTACTGATAAATCTATTTTTCATCTTCATCACAACGTCTGAGTCCACATCCCTTCTCGCATCTTCTAATAGAGATACCAAATCATAAGCTGGCGAGCCTAAAACAGCGTCTTGAAAATCTATAACCCCTACCTGCTCAACACCTTTTAATCCCTCAATTACCAACAGATTATCAGCCATAAAATCACCATGAACAAACCCATGCCTTATATTTGACAAAAGAGGGAATAATCTATCAAAAATTTCATATAATTCATCTGACACCTGCTTATAAATAGCGACAGATATCTTATTCTTAACATACCAATCTAAAAATGTTTCAATACCTTGCTTTAAGATAAAAACACTCTGTTTTGGTAATTGAAGACTGTCACCAATTGAATGAAATCTTAGTAACACATCAACTGCTGACGTATATAATTCCATCTCTTTTTCTGGGCTCTTTACTAAATACCTTGTAAAACTCCATCCCCCTAGATCCTCGAGCAATAACAATCCTTTAGAAACATCCGACGCTATTACAATTGGCGCTCTTATGCCCGTTGTTAACAACAAATTGTCTACATTTAGAAAGGGTTGCATAGAGCCAATGTCAGCGGAAGCGTCCATTAAAATCAAAGATTTAGTTAAAGTATACACTCTGTAATACAACCTTTTTGAGGCATCACCTGGGATTGATTCTATTCTGAATTGCTCAAACCCAGCATTGATTATAAATTCATGAATTACATCATATTGGATAAGATTTGAATCTACCAAAGAATCATACTTTATAATTTGAGAGCTAAACGGCATAAATACTGGTTAATCTTTTTATAGCAAAAATTATACACTAAGCGTTTCTTAAATCAATTAAGCTTAATCTCATAGGTATGACAGTTACAATTTTCTATTTCTCAACAGAGATTGCACTTTATCTTGCTCATTCTTTGCAGCTGTGTCCGCATTTTCCTGGGCAATTTGTTTTTGTAGGAATCCTGCAATCTTATCGGAATTCACCGCATAATCTTGCGTAGCCATACGCCCTTGATTGGTAGTATCAATACTCATTGTCGCATAAGAACCAATCGGGATAAAAGATATTGTACCTAGACCATTGATCAAACCATTTATGTAATCAACCGAAGCATTGTAATATCCTTTCGATCTATTAGTCGACAACTCAATATTTGTCATTGTCGCCAGTTTACTTTTACTACCAGTAGCTTCATCCACCACATCTTTTATAATTATATTGCCAGAAACATCATCAAATACAGTCTGACCAGTAGTAGTAGCAACTTTCAGTTTATTCAATCTAACACCCGTAGATTCTCCAGACTCTGTTGTCTTAATAATTTCAGAAAGATCCATACCTCTAAAAGTAATCTTTTTACCGACAAAATTAATATTACCTTCTAGATTCTTCATAACATCTTCTGAATTAGTACCAGAAGTAGCAAATGTACCATTGGCGCTCATATAACCTTGGAAATTTTGATACCCAAATAAATACGTAAGAAAAGATTCTGGATTAAAGTTATTAATCGCATATGCAAAACTCAAGTTTGCTATGTTGTTAACTATAGAAAGGCTGCCTTTAGATTCATACACACCATTAAATACATTCAACCCCAACATATTAAATTTCAAGACCCCTTCATCTATTGTGCAGTCGATATTAAAGCCAGAGATTGGAAATGTTGTATTGCGCAATTGATCAGCCACTATTTTCAAATTTCCATTAAAATTTTGAATACCATAAAAATTAAACGCTACGGCTGATTGGTTTACTGCACCTTTATTTTCATTGTTATCAGGAGCTTTAGTAGAAGATTTAATCTTAGACTGTTCTTCAAGCCATTTTTTTCTCAAATCATCATTTGAAGGCACAAGTGAAGCAAGACTTGTATAATCAGCATCTTGAATTTTCAAATCTACATTCAACACTGGCTTTATAGCCGTAATCGAAACCCCAACTGAACCAGACATTTTAAGTATATCGCTATTAATAGAAACATTATCCATGACCAAAGAGTTCGGTGATACCCTGAAATTTGTATATACTTCTTTAAACGCCTTATCTTTAAAGACAGCCTTATCCACTAGTAACTCAAGGTTTAAATTAAGTGGGAACGTCCTAAGCCACCTATAATCGTTAACATACTCTAAATATTTAGAGCCGAACTTATCACCATCACTTAAATATAAAGCCTCAATAAATCCATCAAGCGCACCACCCAAGTTAAAGTCGTTGGTATTTATTTCATTCACCCTTAATGTAAACTTCGTGTTCAACCTCCTTTCACCAGTTTCCTTAAAAGCTAGTCTGCCAATAATATTAGTATCACCCATATTAAATTTTATACCTGTCAAACGAAGGCTTCTCGGGATTAAATCAACTTTAGTTGTTAAGTTGAGATTAGGTTTATCTTTTTGTAATTTCTCTGAAACTGGTATTTCTAACCACTTTGCAAATTCAACCACGTCTTCGATTTTCAAAACGCTATCCCCTTCAAAACGTGGGCGCACCTCATTAAAAGTCATATTTCCTTTAAGAGAATAAACGGTTTTACCTGGTGCTTCGAATGCTAATTTATTGAGCGCAATATCACCATTATATATATCAAAGTTTAAATTAATATTTTTGACATCTTGCTGATTTAGGCGCACCTCTCCAATTTTAAAATCAGCTCCTCCGAATATTTGGGTGTTGGCATTAAAACCAAATTCATTTATCACAGGTCTTATGATTTTTTCTAACACAGTAAGAAAAGATACTTCTTCAATTTTTTCCTCATCTTTTTTAGAAAACATTTTATCCATGTCTATCTTGTCTACATTCAAACTAAAGTCTAGCTCTTGCTCCGCACCAAAAGACCATTCAAACTCACCTTTTGCATTACTAATGCTGCTCGAACTCAATATTAAATTCGAAACACTTACCAACGAATCTGTAACATACACCTCTGCCGTAGCATTAAAATTATCTTTTATCAGCGCGTTAGTAATCGAGTCTTTATTTCTACTGCTTTGTACAAGAGTTATTGTTAATTTCCCATCTAGTTCAGGATTTTTAAACACATTCTTCAATCTACCAGCGAAGCTAAGTTTTATAGACTCATTATCCAAGATAACTGATGCACTATCAGAATTTCCACCTTCATTAATGTTTTTAAAAGTAGCGTTCAATCCATATTTGATATTTTTAAGTCCAAAATTAGAAACGAGAGTTAGATCCCTAGACTCCCCTCCACTAAAGTTAAATTTAGCATTTAGATTCTTAATCTTTGTATCGATACCAATCCCTGAATCAAAAACAACCGTTGCATTAATCAATTCAAAATTGGGCATTGCAGAAATAATTTTACCAGTTTTACCCTCATCAACTTTAATCTTATTTAGATTAAGCTCCGCATCTTGTATTGCTATTTTATTAATCTTGATTTTATCACTAAAGATTGTGGAAAAAGAAGGATAGATCATAATCTTACTTACTTGAAGAGAATCACCATTCTCATCAATCGCTGTTATGTTATCCATGCTAATTCTTGGCATAGGAAGTAATGCTATATTCACATCTCCATCTATTTTAAACTTATAAGATGAGAGTTGATTTAACTCATTCTGAATCGATTCTTTCTTATTATTAAAATTCAAAAAACTCGGTATGCAGGCAAGTATTAGCAATACAATGAGGCCAGCAACAACGTAATTCAATTTTTGTAAAAATGAGTTCAAGCACTATTTCCAGAAAATTCAGCTACTTGAAATAGTAAAACGCTGCTGAAATTAGGTCAACTAGTTTGATTGATTTAATATTATCTATGCTTATGACTTTTAGATTTTCTCTTATTAAGCCCTAGGCTTCTATTACTAGAATTTGATAGGAGAAGATCTTGACTTATTACTATATCCATCCCCTCACCTATAAAAACATCCGATGAAAGACATGACGCCTCATCTATTGGCGCTTCTATTTTTGCAGCAGTTGATTTAAATTCTTCTAAATCGACAACCCTCTCTCCTTCCCAAGGATTGAAAAGATTATTTTTCAAATAAGATCTGAGCAAATTAGACTCCATCGAACATCTCGGTCCCTTTTCAATAAAACAAGTTTCTGGATCAACTTCGAAAACACCTTCTTGATGCCCATCCGAATCTTTCCTTAATTGTTTAGAGTTAATAGCTCTAGACAGCAATCCCTCCATTCTATGTATATAACTAGCTACCAATTCTTTTTGAAGAGCGGCATAATCATCTAAAATATCTTCGAAACATAATAAATGATACTTTCCTTCAGTTTTTTCAAACAACTCCACAACAATCCCGTAATTTCTTCCATCCATAGCAGATCTACAAAGATTATACACCTTATCCTCCTTCTCTAACACCCCTCGTTCTGCGATGAAAAAGTTCAGCCTCTGCAAAAGCTCTTTCTGGTCTGAATCAGGATTTTCTAACTCAGATAAAAAATTTTCAAATTCTAATTTAGCTTTATCTTTTAAAAATTTCATACACTTTACTTACGCCGCTCTTGCTGTTCCTTTATTATTAACTCTTGGTACAATCTCAAAATCTGAAATAATAGCTTCGGTTGTACTCATACCTAAATCAGGCAATCCTAATTTCTGCACATCACTTAGCAACCCAGCTCTTTCAACTTCTTTTGAACAAGATTTCATAACTTCTTGATCTATACTTACTACTGATTTAGCAGATTTAGATTGCTCTTCCTCAACCATATCCAGCGCAGTTGTAGCCTCTTTTTGTCTAACATAGTTATATAATTTTGAGATACATCTAAACATCATACCTACTGCAGTAACAGTAGCACAAGCAACAGTATAGAAAGCCTTGCATGTATACTGGCAAGCAACCCACATTTGTTTTGGAAACTTAACAGTCAGGAATGCTAAAGCTACTACTACACAAGTTGGTATAAAAAATTTGCTATCATAAAAGTTTCTAAGACCAATATGCATGCCAGAATTAAGGCTAGCACCACCTCTAGCACCGCCTTCTGCTAACATATTTTTTATTTCTGTAGGCTTTTTGCCAGCAACATATCCCACCCCTTCAGCAAATCTATCCACAACATAATGGAACATTGAAGCAGCTCCATCATGAATACGTTCACTGATAGTTCTCAAATCTCTGTTGGTATTCAAGTCTTTTTTAAACTCATTTTGCATAGCTTGTAGCAATAGTCCAAAATCTACACCTTCAACTTTAAACTGCTCAGTCACTTTGCTAAAATTTACAAAACATTCTGAGTCACTAGTTAATGATACGCCTCTACCATAATCCCAAACACGTTGCATAAACGTCCTATTTAGGAGAGTAGGATTAATTACTTTTTGAGCTAGCAATTCCAAATTATGCTTAGTTTTCAAATCTAAACCTAAAGCACCACTACGCATAGCGCTTATAACTTGATAGAACAACTCTGTATTCTGTTGGCTACTATTGATAGCTTTCACCGCAACTGCATGGTTTGATTCATTAGCTATAGCCTCAACACCACTCAACAAGTCCCCTGAAAGCTCGTACCCAGTTTTTACATATTTGTGAGCTTTCTCAAGTTCTTGTGACAGTTCAACTAAAGCTTTTCTTGTCCATGGCATTAAGAAACCGTGTAATGCATCTTGAATGACCATGAATCTACTTTCTATTGAATTAGCCAATTCAAGTCTTTCTTTAGTTGTAAGTCTTTCTAATGCTGGCAAATCTTCTACTGAAAAATAACCCGAAGATATATCTGAGTAACCACAGTGAGTACTCATCATATTTTTTAAACTTTCACCAGTGTAAACTCTACCCATCCAATTGATATGGTACGCACCGATTAATGGTTTTTTATCTAGAGAGAAGAATGCATCGTTAGCATATTCCGAATCTAAACAACTTCTAAACCATCTTTTCAACGGATTCTTTGCATCATAATAAGCCTTATACCCCACCACTGCGTCACATGCTAAATTCAAAGCCCAAGAAACTGGCGGACATACAGTTGTAACAATGGCACCAACCGTTGTAGACTCTAGCTTGTTTTTTAGGTAAGTAACAAATACTGACAAAGCTACAGTCATTATGGTTTTAGCTTTGAAACTTAATTCAAAATCACCAAATACTGGGCTAACACCTCCAGAAATCAGCGCATCCATTATAGCATGATCACCACGCAACTCCGTAATTCCTTCCTCTGAAGTCACTAACCCTTGGAAGATTGCAATTTCAAAAGCATCCATTGCTATTGTATTGATCTCCGTCACTTTAACTCTTTTATCAGCAACTAGAAGTTTAACAATCTCGGCTTTATCATGCATAAGCTGGTTTATTCTTTCACTTCTCTCAGAGCTTCTTCCATTAACTTCACGCAGATCTTCTTTGTCATACATAACTGCATGCATAAGAGCTGAGAACCCATCTTCATCTTTCAATGCAGGATCGACTCCTAGAGCTAAAAGCTTACGAACTTCTGCTAAATCACCAAACCTTGCAGCTTCCATAAGGGCTGTTCTGCCATCTGAATCTTGATCATCCAAGTTGCTGTAAATATTTTCATCGAATCCGAATACATTATATTTTTTGCATTCAGCTAATACATCCAACCTGCCAGATTTGTGTATCTCACCAATTAAATCTTCATGGTCTTCTAACTGCCCCTCTATTAACAAGTTGGAATTTAGAACATAATTCCAATCACCTTGTTTTATTGCAAGGATCAGTGCTAATTTTGAGTAATCGATTTCATGATCAGCATCTAACGCTAAATATTTGATATGGTTGATCATATCAATTCCCGTCTCTGAATCTGCTAATTTTATTAATTCGTCAGCTGAAACCAAACCTGCATCAAAAAGTTTTTTTAGCATCGGCGGCAATTCTGTTTGATACTGAACTGCTAAGCCTGATCTAATCAACACTTCCATTTCTTGATAAGAAAAATCTTGAGGAAGCACACCTTGAACAGCCATTTGGAGCATAGCTTTAACTGGACTGATCTGAATCTTTAGGATTACTTCTAAAACTTGCTTTGCTTTTTGAGAATCATTATTTTCAAGAGCAGCACTCACACTCTGCTGCAAGTTATATATTGCACCAATTTGGTTTATTAATAGAACTGGAACGACCGCAGCAATATATTTAGCTCTTTCTTCAGATTGCAGCTCCTTTTCAGCTTTTCTCTCACGAATTTTTTCACGAGCTTTATGCTTCCGAGCCCTTCTATCTGCCTTTTGCGCATACAACTTATCTTCCTGTTCTGAGTCTTCAGGAATATATAATTGGCTCAATTCGTTATTTTTGCTATCCTGCATAACACCCTCCACTGGCGACATACATATGATAACTCAAAAATATTACAGCAATATTACAGCAATATTAAACTTTTGTTAAAAAAACACATAAATCCACCCCCATCTCTTCCAACCCCACTTATCCGCCTCGCTCTTAGAAGAAGCTTGTTGAAACTACAGGAATTAATGATAAAATCTACATAACATAACGCCTTGAATAGCATAGTGAAAACTGACATATTAAAAAATTCAAAGAACTCAAAGAAACCAGCAAAATCTTTAGTAAAATCGCTACCAAAATCTGGTAAAAAGTATTTGGTAAACAAGATTACAGAGTTCGATTATGCAGAGTTTTTCCGCTCATTGCTTTGGGCGATTATCATAGCAATCATTTTTAGAACCATGCTTTTTGAGCCATTTAAGATCCCGTCTGGCTCTATGATGCCCAACCTACTTGTTGGTGACTATCTTTTTGCGGCAAAATACAGTTATGGCTACAGTAAACATTCCTTACCTCTTTCTTTGCCGCTATTCAAAGGTAGAGTACTTTTTGAATCTCCAGAACGAGGCGATATCATCGTATTTAAAGGCGTTAAAGACCCTGAAATACACTATATTAAAAGGCTTGTTGGTCTTCCAGGCGATACGGTTCAAGTAAAAAGAGGCATATTATATATAAACGATACGGAAGTAGATCGTTGGGAAATAGGAACATACACAAGAATTGGCGCATATGGAGAGCATATAAAACATACCGAATATGTTGAATTAATGCCGAATGGTGTGCAGTATAAAGTACTTGATGCCAACCTTTTCAACCATAGAGAATTTCCAGATGAAACTATTAAATATCAAGTACCAGAAGGACATTACTTCTTCATGGGCGATAATAGGAATCATTCTGTAGATAGCAGATTTCTAAATCAAATAGGTTTCGTACCCGAAGAAAACTTAGTGGGTAAAGCAGTGTTTATGTTCTGGACTCAAGATTTCTCAATATTTAATTTATTAACAAAGTTTGATTCTGGTAGAGCATTTAAGCTCATTGAAAATGAAGATTGATTATATATTTAAGGATAATAAGCTTTTAGAAAAAGCTTTACGACACCCCAGCACTTGCAAAGACAACAAGTCAGATAGCTATGAGCGACTTGAGTTTTTTGGCGACAAAGTTATCAGCTTACTTATTGCAGAATTACTTTGGGAGAAGCATCCCAATGCTTCTGAGGCTGAGCTATCAGTGATGCACTCAAATTTAGTAAATACAAAATGCCTAGCAGAAGTTGCTTCAAAAATTGACTTAGGCTCGTCGATCCAAATGGATGCTGGCGAAGAACTAAACAAAGGTAGAACTAATGCAAAGATTCTAGAAAATGCAATAGAAGCACTAATTGGTGCAATATATTTGGACTCAGACCATTTAACCACCGCAAAAATAGTAAGAAATTTATGGGATGGCCATTTGCATGACATGGCTTCAATACAACTGCGTGACTCGAAATCAATATTACAAGAATGGGCTCAAAAAAATGGCAAGCCTATACCTGAATATAAGGTTACGAGTGAGATAGGTAATGCCCACAATCCCGTTTTTACAATCGAAGTAACGGTTCAAGGTATTGAACCAGCCAGCGCTTCTGGCACATCAAAAAAAATAGCACAGCAAGAGGCTGCTAAAAATTTATTAAAGCGAATTAACAATGAATAAAAAATGTCTTACTGTTGCCTTAGTTGGAGAATCCAATGCTGGCAAATCAACACTATTAAATGAATTAATCGGACATAAAGTTTCGATAGTGACACATAAAGTTCAAACCACACGCTACAACATCAGAGGCGTAACTAATATTGATGATACCCAGCTTATATTTATCGACACCCCTGGAATTTTTGATCCAAGTGGTATTCTCGAAAAAGCCATAGTGAATCAAGCTGTAGGAGCCTTTGATGAAGCGGATATAATATGCGTTGTTTTTGATTCTAGAAGAATCCAACACCCTGTATTAAATATAATAAAAAAATACGCAGAACAATCTGGCAAAAAGTGTTATGCAATAGTCAATAAAGTTGACTTAGTAGAAAAAGAAAAACTACTACCTAGACTACAAGAAATTTATGACCTAGGAATATTCACCGAAGTATTCCCTATATCAGCTTTAAAAGCTTATGGCACTAAGCACTTTTTAGAATTCCTACTAAAACAAGCGCCCGAATCACCTTGGCATTTTATTGAAGATGAAATGACAGACCAACCAGTACGCAAAATTGCTGAAGAAGTAACTCGCGAGCAAGCTTACCTATTACTACATGAAGAACTACCATATTCATTAAAAGTTGAAACAGAGTTATGGGAAGACCAAGAAGATGGTAGTATCAAAATATATCATGCAATCTTCATAAACAAAGCCACTCAAAAGCCTATTGTATTAGGCAAAGGCGGAATTAAGATCAAAGAGATTGGTCAACGTGCCAGAAAGGAAATATCCAAAATCTTAGGTAAAAAAATCCACCTATTCTTACATGTTAAAGTAAGAGAAGACTGGATAGAAAAAGACTTTGGCAAATTGTAAATACAAATGACTATCTTGCGTTTACAACTAATCTACTTTCATCTTGGCCTCTTAGGATATTAATCAATCTACCAATTTCTCCGATATTATTTACACCTAACTTTAGAGGCTGAGTGAAACATGTAAATGCACATTCAGCACGATGCTGTAGTAAAGCTTGATAAGACGTATCAACTTTACAAGATTTCAGTTTTTCCACACCTGCATTAACTAATGTATCTATTTTTCTTTTAGCCACATTTTCAACTGGTCTAGCCACTGCATCGACCAGTGCATCCGCAGCATTTCTTGCAACACCAATTGTAGCATTTGCTAAGCGATAGTGATTCTGGGGATTATGATTAAATTTTGCTTTGTCTTTAGCTTGATCTACCAACACTTCAGATAAAGCATTTACAGCCATTGGTGCATTTTCACAAACCAAATCAACTGCTTTATTAATCACATGATAGCCAGCATATAAAGATGCATACGATATAGCAACATTGGTGAAGTAGTTATTTGATACAAACTTAACACACCCGTTAAGCATAGGAATTGATTCCTCTAACGGTGTTAATGCAGAATTAATTAAACCACCTGTCAGAAATTTTAAAATCATAGATTCGCTGGTTGCAACTCCAGTCAAAAGCGATAGAAGGCCAATATACATAGCTGTATAAGGCGATTTCTCTCTTTCTGCCATTGGCTTATCTTTATCATTAACGTAAAATTCCCAAGTATACAAAGCTATTCCAGAAAACACCATCGCTGCTAAAACCATAGGGCAAGCAGTGAACATATACTGAATTTTACGAGCAGAATTCACGGCAGCAAAAGTGCTAGCACCCAATCTTGCCAACTGCAATACAGAGTTAGCAGCTTGTAATTTTCTCAATACACTACGAAAATTTTCAGATTGCTCCGCAAACTCCCCAACAATCTGATGTACTCCCTCTTGATGATTTTGCACAACACGAAACGACATGGCCAAATCTACAGAAGATGATGCAGAAGAACTGGCATCACCACCACTCATTGCTATATCTTGAAAAGACGATGCGCTTAAAGCTGCCGACGAAGATGCCGCAGCACCATTGTTATCGTTATTATTTAGCATAAATCCCCTTTATAGAACAATTAAACGTGTGGATTATAACAGATAATTCAACATAAAACCACTAAATAAACGTTATTTGAACGCCATTTTCTATAAAAAACTTATCTTTATCAAGTAAGTACTGGGTATGGAACGAGTAAATCTCTACTATTTCAAAGATAATGATTGGTAAAATCGCTTCAGGCCTGCCAATAACGCGGGATACGGCCGCCCCTACCGTACAAAACAGCACTAATGACTCTCTAAGTAGGTATGGATTTGCTGTTTGGACGTAGAACTCCTCGGCTTTTTCTGTATCTGTGCAATTTTCACTAACAGTCTTTTTATCAACCATAATCTGCAGAATATTGACTACGTGCTTCAATGAAGCCCCCAACAACATACACCCTAAAGCAAAGTCTGCACCTCCAATTATCGATTTATTATCGTAATACGAAAATTGAATAAAATTAATCATTATATACGCCCTTCTTCATCAATTTTAGAAATCATGATATAATATAAATTGTGGTATGGCTAAGATATTCTAATGGGGTAAAACATAGATGTAGCTTATTGGCATTGAAAATTGAATAAAACGCTCTATATTATAAAATGTAAAATAACAATTAGGTATTTCCTATGGATTACACAAAAACAAATTTCAGCACTCAGTCTGCTTCTAAGATTGACCAAGGATTGAGATCATACATGATCGCGGTCTATAACTACATGGCAGCTGCTCTTGCTATATCTGGCGTTACAGCATTTGGCGTCGCTTCATCACCAGCACTTCTGAATTTATTGTTCAACACACCATTGATGTGGGTGGTGCTATTTGCTCCACTTCTAATGGTCTGGCTAGTTATGCCTAGAATAATGAACATGAGCTTAAGCAATGCACAATTCTGCTTCTGGACATATGCTGCACTAGTTGGCCTATCTTTAGCGCCTATTTTCATGATTTACACCCAAACAAGCATAGCAAAAGTATTCTTTATCTCTGCTTCTGTTTTTGGAGCAATGAGTATTTACGGATATACAACTAAAAAAGATATTAGTGGTTGGGGATCATTCTTATTTATGGGATTGATTGGCCTCATCATAGCATCTTTGGTTAATATATTTCTTCAAAGCTCAGCTATGGATTTCGTAATATCTGCTGTTGGTGTAATAGTCTTTGTTGGCTTAACAGCTTATGATACGCAAAATATCAAAGACAGCTATTACAGAGTGGCTGGAATGGGTGATACAACAAGTAAATTTGCAATCTTCGGTGCACTAAGTCTTTACTTGGATTTCATCAATTTATTTATGTCGTTGTTAAGACTTTTCGGCGAAAGAAAATAGTCTCTCAGAATCTTTAAAAAAGGCGGGCATGTCCCGCCTTTTTTAGTTTTACAATCCATACTCTCCAATATATACTCAAATTAAATATTTATATAAAATCTGTTAGCCGTGAAAGAAAATTTTGAATTTGATAAGATACTCATCTCAATCGCTCTAAGCGTATTCATCTTCATATTTAGCGCCAACCTAGGGGGCTTTCTATACAGGACAAAAAATATACCAGATCAAAAAGGTTTAGTTGTAGAAATAACAGAAGCTGATACTTCTGGTGGGGCTGCAGCAGGCTTACCAGAAAAAATAGAGATTGGCAAAATAATGGCTACTGCCGCTGCAGATGCTGGAAAAGCCATATTTAACAAATGCGCAATTTGCCACACAGTCGGCAAAGGAGAAGCTAATAAAGTAGGGCCCAATCTATGGGGAATCGTGGGGGCTGTAACTGCTAGACATACCGACTTCCAGTATTCATCGGCCATGTCTGAGCTTGGCAAAGCAAGTCATAAATGGACTTATGAAGAACTTTATAGATACCTTTATTCACCTAAAAAGCACGTTCCCGGTACAAAGATGGCTTTTGCTGGCCTAAAAAAGGACGAAGAAAGAGCTAATGTTATTGCTTACTTGAGAACTTTAGCCGACAGCCCATTACCACTACCCGCAATTGAGAAATAAGGAGAAACTAACATGGATATCTTAAACCCCGATTTTTGGTTCATTCTAGGATTAGTGTTAATAATATTAGAGGTTGTATTAGGATTTACAATAGTCCTATTGTTTAGCGGAATTGCAGCATTCACAATGGGTTTTTTATTATTTTTCAAGCTCGCAATATTTGAAAGTATATACATGCAAGGTGCTGCTTTCTTCGCAATAACCCTTGCTTGGGCTGCGCTACTCTGGAAACCATTAAAACGACTAAAAGACCGCAATGCAAATAAAGACGGAGTAAAAAACTTCGTTGGGCAAACAGTAGAGATTATCGATGCAGATCTGGAAAAAGGAAAAATTGGAAACGCAAAGTGGTCAGGCACAATAGTAAAAGTTATGCTGCATCCAGAATTCAGAGAAGAAAAACTTACAGTTGGCACAATAGCTAGAATAGTAGACGTAAGAGATAAAAACTTTATAGTAATATCATCATAAAAGGAGCATTTATGGAAAATGTAGGTACAGGTATAGATTTTGGTTATTTCGTAGTACTTCTGGCATTTGTAATCATGTTTTTTATGGCAGTTAAGACAGTGCCTCAGCAAGAAATTTGGATTATAGAAAGGCTTGGCAAGTATGACAAATCAATTGAGGCTGGCATTAACTTTATTATCCCATTCATTGATAAAATAGCCTATAAACACACCTTAAAAGAGCGTGCAATTGATGTTGCAGAACAGACGGCCATTACCAATGATAACGTTACCCTCTCTCTTGATGGTGTTTTGTATGTTAGAATAATAAACCCTAAAGATGCTTCGTATGGCGTTGAAAACCCTTACTACGCTGTTTCTCAGCTAGCACAAACATCAATGCGTTCGGCTATAGGTAAGATGCATTTAGATAAAACATTCGAAGAAAGAGATTCTTTAAATACCCAAATCGTAACCACGATAAATGAAGCCGCAGCGAACTGGGGCATTCAGTGTATGCGTTATGAGATTAAAGATATAAAACCACCTGTTTCAATATTAAAAGCAATGGAATTACAAGTTGCAGCTGACAGACAGAAACGCGCACAGATCCTAGATTCAGAAGGAAAAATGCAGGCTCAAATAAATGCTGCAGAAGGTATGAAACGTGAAACAGTATTAAAATCAGAAGCAGCTTTAACAGACCAAGTAAACAGGGCGAAAGGTGAGTCTGAAGCAATATTAATGGTAGCAGAAGCTACTGCTAAGGGTATTGAAAAAGTCGCTAAATCTATAGAATTACAAGGCGGTAAAGATGCCGTTAGTCTTAGGGTGGCTGAACAATATGTTGATGCTTTCAAGGGCATTGCTAAAACCAATAACACAATCATAGTTCCAGCAAATGCCAATGATGCAGGATCAATGGTTGCGCAGGCTTTAACAATTTTTGAATCCATCAAAAAAGCTTAAAAACAAATTAATAGCTTAAGGTATGAGCATTATAATGAACACATTCAAATTACTAGTCAGGCCATTTACTTTGGCCAAAGAAGCTACTGGTAACTCCAACAAGCCTTTAAAGCAAATCGCTCTAGGCTACTGGAACGATCTTAACAATGAGTATAAAAGGCAAAAAGCTGCGTTTAAAGATCTAAGAAAAACCAACTATGACCTAGGCTTAACGCATTATTATAAAGGCAACTATTATGATGCGCGCCTACGATTTAAAATCTTAAAATGGTTTAAGGCCGATACTCCCGAAATTAATTATTTCATTGGCAGAACTTATTTTGAACAAGGGAATTTTAAAAAAGCAAAGGAGTATTTAAATTTATATAAAGCTTCTAACGATCAGCGACTCCGCTCTGAAACAGACTATACGTTAAATATAATCGATGGAAAATTTGAAGATATAACATCCATACCACCCAGTCTTATATCCCACACTTTTGACTTACTATCACCTTTTTATAACGAATATATCTCAAGCAATAAAGAGTCTTCAACATTCAAATTATATTCCAATGTAAACAGGTTAATAACCGAAAAAGGAAAGCCATTCGGCAACAATATACTAGACCTAGGGTGCGGCACTGGCACAATCGGCAAATTATGCCGCCAAAACAAGATTGCTTCGTATATAACTGGCGTTGACTTATCACAACTAATGGTCGAGCAATGCAAAGAGGTGAAATTCGAAGATTTCTCGGTTTACAACGAAATACACAAGACTAATGCCCTTGAATACACATCTAATTCACAAAAAGACCAGAAATTCGACATTATATTCGCCTCAGACCTGCCTTTATACTGCTCAAACTTTACAGACATCATAAAAAATACAGCCAATACCACTGTAGACAAAGGTATATTGGCTTTTTCTTGCAAGACACATTTAGATAGTCAAGACATCATATTCAACCCTGCCAAGGAAGAATTCACCTATAATCTAGATTATATAACTAAGGCTTGCACTGAAAATTGGCAAATAATTCATCAGGAATCAACATCTTTTGTTGACGGAGATGAAGGCATCATTATTATACTTCAAAAAGTTATTTAGCATTAACTATTTATTTACCAATCTTGTGATTTAATCTGAGAACGGCAAGTAAGAACTGGAAGTATATATGAAATACAGAATATTATTAGTAGCAGCGTTTTTATCAGCTTTCCCTGAATTCATGAGTATTGCAAAAGACAGCTCTACAGATTCAGTAGAACAAGCCGATCAATCCCGAGCAGCACTAGTAAATTCAAAATATTCAGATGATGAATTCGAACTAGCAGATGATACAACCTATTCTATAGATGATCCCTTCGAAGGCTTGAACAGAGGCTTATTTGCTATAAACAAAGGGTTAGACACAGTAGTTTTAAAGCCAGTGGCGCATGTTTATAGAGCAGCCATACCTGAAGTTGGCAGAGACAGAGTTGATAGCGCTCTAGCCAACATGAAAGAACCTGTAAATTTTTTAAATTCGGTACTACAGGGTGATGCTGATAAAGCCTCTAAATCAGCTGGCAGATTCCTTGTGAATACCATTCTCGGCATAGGTGGTTTATTCGACATTGCAAGCCTTGCCGATAACTTGGAACCAGTCAACGAAGATTTCGGCAAGACTTTAGGGGTTTATGGCGTTGAAACTGGCCCCTATTTGTTCATACCTTTAATTGGCCCTTCTTCACCTAGAGATTTAGTGGGCAGAGGCGCAGACTTCTTCTCAGATCCTTTTATTTATAGCGTACATAAGGATGGTGTATTGGCTAGAGATATCACCAAAACCATAAATACTAGAGAATCTTTATTAGAGGCTACAGATAATATTGAACAAACTTCTATTGACGAGTATGCTACAGTTAGAAGTATCTATGCACAAAAACGTAAAGGACTACAAAAATGATTAAAAAAGCCATAGCAATCTTATTAATTTCAACATCAACGAGTTTTGCTTCCTCACTCGAACCAGATGTTAATAATTTTGTCATCTCCACCTCTGATAAAGTTATTACTATATTAAAAAATAAGTCCAATGATTCTACTAAAGAAAACCAGCTTACAGAAGTCTTCACAAACGTCATGGACATTGATTGGATTGCTCGCTTTGCTATTGGAAAAAACTGGCAAGGATTATCAGTAGATCAGCAAAACCAGTATCTAGCGAACTATAGGAAATACCTTATTTCTTCATATGTGCCTATATTTAAAAAATATAACGGGCAGGCATTAAATATAAAAGGTATCAAGAACATTGGGAATGATCAGTATTTAGTCCAAACGGAAATCAAATCAGGAGATTCAAATGTTCCTTATAAAGTTGAGTACAGAGTGAAGCATACAGAAGGAATCTATAAGATACGTGATATAGTTGCAGAAGGTGTAAGCATGATAAATACTCAACGCTCTGACTTCTCCAGTATAATTGCTGAACGCGGTGTTCCAGCGCTAAATCAAGATTTATTAGCAAAAGCTAAATAGTTACAAGATGCTTTCAAAATTATCTAGACGATCTAGTTCCACATCCACAACAACTGCGGTGGCTGGCTCAACGGACTCTTCTAGAGAAGGAGCTTTAAGCAGAAAAATCAGCAAAAGAGAAGATTGCACTACTGAAGAACTAGCAAAGATTCAGCAAATATGCTGCACATCCCTAACTCTACCGAACTTTGAAAGCAAAATAAAGCCCCTTCGGACTCTATGGCAAATTACTAGCAAAGCTTTGAGTGGGCAGAATGATTTCTCATCTTTTTTAGACACCCTACAAAACGCCATTAACAAAGCAGATGCTCATGATAAGACTATTATATCACACTCACTGGTTGATAATATCGATACATTAATAACGCTCTGCAATACACTATTCAAAACCAGTATTTCAAGCAAAGATTTAATAAGATAGCTTCATCAATTGCAAACTGTAGCTTAAGCTTGTTCATTATGGTATTTTCTAGTATAAGGGATTATCAAAAGATACATGAATATATATGATTAAACGTTTGCTAATTGCTAACCGCGGGGAAATTGCTTGCCGCATTATAAAAACTGCAAAAAAGATGGGAATCTTTACCATTGCTGTTTACTCTGAGGCGGATACCAACTCCCTACACGTCAGGATGGCAGATAAAGCTATATATATTGGCCCATCTCCCGCCAACCAAAGTTACTTAAACCGCAAACGCATTATGGAAGCAATAGATATCTCTGGTGCGGATGCTGTGCATCCTGGTTACGGCTTTTTATCTGAAAATGCAGATTTTGTTCATCATTTAGAAAAACATAAAGTCAATTTTGTGGGGCCAAACTCAGAAGCTATAAAAAAAATGGGCGATAAAATTGAAGCAAAGAAAATAGCAAAAGATGCGGGTGTGAACATTGTTCCGGGCTATATGGCTGCAATAAAAGATGCTAAAGAAGCTATCAAGCTTGCAAATAAAATTGGTTACCCTGTAATGCTAAAAGCCGCAGCTGGCGGTGGTGGCAAAGGTATGCGCGTCGTTAGATCTAACGAAGAAATGCAACAAGCATTTAGCTCAACTACCAACGAAGCACGAAATAATTTTTCTGACGAAAGAACTTTTATTGAAAAATTCATTGAAAATCCTAGACATATTGAAATTCAGCTACTGGCCGATAAACACGGTAATTACGTATGCTTGGGTGAACGCGAATGCTCTATACAACGCCATCACCAAAAAGTTATAGAAGAAGCCCCTAGCCCGCTTTTAGACGAAAAAACACGTCAAAAAATGTATAAGCAGAGTGTGGCTCTAGCTAAAAGAGTTGGCTATTTTTCTGCAGGAACTATTGAATTCATAGTTGCACCTGATAAAACTTTCTACTTTATGGAGATGAACACTCGTCTTCAGGTAGAACACCCCGTTACAGAATTAATAACTGGGCATGATTTAGTTGAGCAGATGATTCGTGTTGCCAACGGCGAAAAACTTTCTTTTACTCAAAAAGACGTTAAATTAACTGGTTGGGCATTTGAATCTAGAATTTATGCAGAAGATCCTTCTGCAGGCTTCATCCCATCAACTGGGCAAGTGCACACTTATAAAGAGCCAGAAAAAAACGAATCTGTTAGAATAGACACTGGTATATATGAAGGTGGAGAAGTCAGCATGTATTATGATGCTATGATCTCTAAATTATGCACTTACGCCCCAACCAGAGCCCAAGCTGTTGAAAACATGAAAGATGCTTTAGGCAAGTTTGTTATACGTGGTGTTTCACATAATATTAGCTTTTTACAAGCTGTGTTCAGCAATCAAAGATTTATTGATGGCAATATTTCCACAAATTTCATCGAAGAAGAATTCAAAGGCGGGGTCGTAGGCGCAGAGTTATCGGATGAAGAAAGCGCCGTGATGCTCGCGTCTTCTATATATATTCATTTAGCGGATGCTAAACGAGGCGCTCAAATTACCGGCCAATTACGCGGCATCACACAATTCTTAGGGACTCGCTGGGTAGTAAGGCTTGGAGATAATAACTATCCAGTTACTGTTAGACCAATTGAAGACGGATATAAAGTAACATTTGAAAACCGTAGATTTTATATAACAAGCAAATGGGTTTTGGGTAGCAAATTATTTGACTGTAACGTCAACGGCAAGAACTATAACTTACAAATTGAATTTGTATTTGGTGGTTTTAAACTCTCTTTCATGGGGAAGACATTACTCTCTTCTGTTTATACTCCGCGCGCAGCAGAGTTAAATAAATTCATGAAGCCAAGAAGCAGTGAAACAGATCAAAAAAACTTGGTTGCAAATATATCTGGAATGCTTGTCGACGTAAAAGTTAAAGAAGGCGACGACGTTATTAAAGGCCAACCTCTTTTAGTACTTGAAGCAATGAAGATGGAAAATATATTAACCTCTCCTACTAATGGCAAGATTGTTAAAGTACACTATTCTAAAGGAGCAAATATTTCAAATGGCGAAGTTCTTATTGAAATTGAATAAGATTAAATCATTTTTACAATTTTATAAGCTATACCACTCGCAATAGCAGTAACAGTTGCACCCCATAGCATATCTATGATCGTCACGATTAATGGCCAATCTTTCAGCGTGGCTTGATTGGTTATATCGTAACAAGCGTATGCAGCGAATCCAAATAAAAACCCTAAAAAAAGCACTTTCAACAGCGGATATGAATTTTGCACTGCTGGCACAATCAAAATGGCGCTAAGTGCAAACGTATAGATTAAGTAAAGCACTATTGCTGGCCAATAACTTATGTTATCAATCCATAAATGCCCAAGATGTGGCCGATAAAATTTACTAACTGTTATGGTAAGCCAAATTCCATCTAGCACCACCATAGTTATAAAAGCCGAAATATATGAAATTAAGAAAATGTACATAAAAACCCTATTTTTTATTTATCATAACCAAAACACTGTTATCAGGAAGCGATGAAACTTGAGATTCATAACTTTTTCCATCGCCATCTATAATTTCAACGCTTGCATTTTTTCTACTTTCTAAGCAGTTTATAATATGAGATTTGAGAGAATCTAGTGGTGCGTTAGAATTTGCTATAACATCACTTACATGCGGGAACGATTTCATAAATTCTTCATCAATTTTAGTAAAATTTATAAACATTGAGTTATACAATCTTATTCTTCCATCTTGTCCAAAAATAATTATAGATTGATTAAGTTTATTGACTATAGATTTATAGACCGACATCAACTCATTATACGATCTCTCAATATTCAATACATCCGTCAAATTATCAAATAAAATAATCGTATTTGTGCCACTAGGAATTATTGAGAATCTTAAAGTTTGGCCATTCGGCAAGTGCATAAACTCACTTTTAGGCTCTGTTAATCTTCTAATCAACTCTAACTGCCCATCCTTAAATTCTTTATAATTTTTCATTTCTGGCAATCTTTTTAGTTCTCGCAATTTATCCCAGAAACTCGAGTAATTTGGCTTACCAGCCAGCCACTTTTGATCCAAACCAAACATATTTACAAGCACTTGGTTGAATTGAAAAATATTGGTATTTTTATCTATAATTATTATTCCATTACTAGACAACTCTAATATCCTATCCAAAGTATTGGACAATAAATTATTCGCTTTATCTAACTCCTCATATTCAGTCTTCTCTATTGCGAATCCTACAGTTCCAAAATCATGCCCTATTGGCACTTCATTAAATTCATAATTAATATTTTTACCTTTGTAGTTTATAGATTTTGCTATTTTAGCAGTACGTTTTTCTAATAAAGCAATTTCAGACAATCGTTTTAGGCCGCTCTCAAATTCAAATGTCTCTTCATTAGAATTAAGACGATTTGTAATTTTTTTTAAAGCCCCATTAGAATAAACCACTGCTCCATCTCGCTCCCTTCTCCAAACTGGGATTGGCAAGTTGCTAAATAAGAAGTCCAGCTCAAAACTCATCAACCTATATTTCTTAATCAAAGCAATTATATGTTTTTCATGCTCTATAGAATCTGAAAAATCTATGAACCAAAATATTATCCCATGTATTAAATACTTACCATCTTCTAAATATTGCATTGAATATTTAAAATGCTTATGTTCGTTATATTTATTTATCAAACTAACAGAGCCTAGTTTTTCATGCTGTTTTATTAATGACGGCCTCTTGATGCACTGCTCAATTTCTTTAGCATCTGTTTTAGAAAACAAACTTAAAAAATCATGCGTATTATAATTAACTTTTCTATCTAAAGACAGCATTTTATAAGTATTGTCTGGAATAACAAACTTCTTCTTTTTCGTATCATAAAAAATGTAGCTACATGGGGATACATTATTTAGATACTCATGCTTACTCGTAAGAAACAAATAAAGATTTAATTTATCTAAAAAAGTTAAGGCAATAGCTAAAATTAAGAAACTGGTGAACGATTCTAGGAAGAAATAGATCCTAGCACTATTTTTCTCTTCGAAATAAACCCCTACAGTCAAAAATATCTCAAGCAATATCAGAAGGACTAATATATATACTCGAAATTTTAAGATTAACTGTATCATATTGAATAACCTTATCCAATTATCTCATTGAATACTAAGCGAATTGCCATTATAGTATACTGTTAGTTTTTCTATTCATATTAATTTATGGTAATTGATTTTTTAGCAGGTTTCATTCTCTATTTTCTCAATGATAAATTTCTATTTCCATTTCTTATTTTCGGTATCTTCTTTTTAGATCGAAAAGTAATTCTAAAATCCATATCTTTAATGCTATTTTGCATAGTAGTTAATGCTTATTTAAAACAATATTGGAAAATACCTTTGAACCCAGATTTATTTAAAACTGGGTGGGCTTATCCAAGTGGTCACACCAGCGCTAATTTAGTATTTTGGTGCAGCATTGCTTACCATTATAAAAAACCATTATTATGGGCTTGTTTATTAATCATATTTACGTTGTCATTATTCGCCATGAACTATGTCGGCTATCATAACTGGATAGATATATTCGGAGGAGTGTGCTTAGGGCTGATAATAGCCGTATCTTCAATACTTTACATGCATCTCCCTCTTTATATTTGGGCTAGTGCTTTACATATAATATCTCTATTAATACTATTCATTATGATCCCAAATGCATGGGAAGGATATCGTTGGTTATGGCTATCACAAGGATGTTTGTTATCAATTGCCGTTTACGATTACTTTAATCATAAATTTGACCCAAATAAAAATTTAGCATTTTTCAATTTTATATTAGCAATTACACTTTCTATACTTGCAAACAAAGGATTTAATATCTTTCCCGATACTGCATTAATTACTTATTTCAAGGGTGTAATTATAGTATCAACTATACTGTTCGTAACACCGATATTAACTGAGAAATTTGCTAATATTTTCAAACGAATTTAATCTATTGCAACTTTATACAGTTGAGTTATATTTTTAACGAGTATTCAAAATTAGGTAGCTACATGAAATTTATTGTTAAGAAAGATGATTTATTAAGAACCCTAAATCACGTCCAGTCAGTCGTAGAAAGAAGAAACGCAGTACCAATCCTTGCAAACGTGAAGATTGAAGCTGATAAAGATTCTGGAATATTAACCTTAACAACAACCGATATGGATATCTCTATCCATGACAAACTAGCTGCACAAGTTAAACAAGCTGGCGCTATAACTGTACCTGCACACACTCTATTTGAGATTATTAGAAAAGTTAGTGAAAATGTTGATGTTGAATTAACAAAAGATAAAAAAGATAACTCTAACGTTGAATTAAAAGTTGGCAACAGTGAATTTACATTACCTTGCCTTCCAGTAGAAGAATTTCCGAATTTTGAAGTGAGCCAAAGCACCCATTCATTCAACATCCATTCAGAAGTTCTTCGTACTTTATTTAGCAAAACAAAACATGCTATATCAACTGAAGAAACTAGATACTACTTAAACGGTGTATACTTACACCCAACAACTGATGAAGGCACACCAGTGCTTCGTGCTGTAGCAACCGATGGCCACCGCTTAGCAAGAGCTCAAACTATTCAGCCAGAAGGATGCCAAGACATGCCAGGAATTATAGTTCCTAAAAAAACAGTTGGTGAATTAGTAAAATTACTCGAAGAATATGTTGGTGAAGTGCAAATATCTCTTTCTCAAAACAAAATTACTTATACTTTGGGTGAGATAACATTATCATCAAAACTAATCGACGGTAAATTCCCAGATTACGACAGAGTTATTCCTAAAAATAACGACAAAACTCTTGAAATTTCACGCGATAAATTAGCGCGTTCAATCGATTTAGTTATATCTATCACAAACGATAAAACCCGTGCAGTACGTCTGAATATCGAGCCAAGTCGAGTTGTCGTAAACGCAACTAGCGAGATGAATGGTAATGCAAAAGGTGAGCAAGAGATAGATGCAACCTATAGCTCGAATGAAAACATTTCAATCGGGTTTAACTCAAGATACGTATTAGATTCTTTATCGGCAATAGATGGGGAAACTGTTAAACTATCCCTTTCTAATGGCCTAGGAGCTGTAATAGCGCAGGATTCAAAAGAAAATAACTGCATGTATATCTTGATGCCAATGCAGGTTTAGATATAAAGTTTAGACCTTCTATTTCTGGATATATAGTCAACTTTTTTGAGCAACCGAGTTGTTAGCACTCGTTTTGTCGAGTGCGTTTATCTCCAAAAAGCTTAATATCCTATTTATATAAAGATCAGAAGCCAGCTTCTGGGTGTTATGTATGGTTTGTAGTCTGCTTGATTCATCTTGAGGGTGATATACTGAGAATTGAGGGTGAGATGTAGTGATACCATCCATATATCGCTTAGTCGACACAATTAAAAAACAATTATATGGATATTCTTTAAGTAGCTTTTCTTGTAGTTGAGAGAAATCACCGACTTCAGAAAACACTTCTTGCTTAACATTAGGTTGAGTTTGTAGCTGCTTTTCATTTGAAGAGATTTTAGCTTGTATTAGATTTATATTTACTGGCAAAAAATTTTCATTCTTAAATAGATCGTCTACATTTCGTTGAAGTTCCGACAACTTCCCTTCCCCAGAATCCACAATAATTATTCTGGGAGTCAACAAAGTTTTCATACCCATTGATTTTGTTACAAATTCATTTTCAGGAATTTGTATTGGGTATTGCATGGCATTCATTAGGCTAGAACAAGCTTCTCTCCTAGTTTTGAATGTAGACATATACAACTCTTCGCGCACATACCCTAAGTATTCCATTAAAACTATTATTTCATGGATTTTCTGCTTATCTTCTAATGCTTGGTATTCTACGTCAAAGATGGCAAACGAAATTACATCTGGAATTGTGAATTTGGTCTCTGCGCTTGCTCTTTTTCTATCGAGTATTCTTCTATGGGTATCAGTAGAATTTTTTCTTTGTAATGTTGGTGGAGGAGATCTGTCTAAAGGAGTAGGACGAGATAATTCTCCAGAGGCGAATGTAACGCTCTTGAAAGAGGAAGGTCTAGAGCTAGTAGAAGACATGGCACCCAAAGACTCTCTTCTTGTGGGTGGGGTTGGCGATGATTCCTCTGATATAAGGATGTCGCTAGTGTTCCTAGGCCTTCTAGGTATAGGGATTGGCTGAGATACATGAGTTGAAGTTCTGGGGGTGCTGACAGGAGTGGACTCCTTAGACCCCTTAGAGTCTCTTCTACGAAGGTGAGAAGATGTATCTGGAGGAGTGCCATGAGTACTACTTAAACTTGACGATGTAGAGTGATGCGAGCTTCTTCTGGACGATCTTTCACCTCTAGGAGAGGTTAGCGGCGTGGACGATGCCGAGCCATTTCGATTAGTTTCTTGGGATAAAGACTCTCTAAGTACCCCAGAAAGTTGAGCAATCGGGGAATCTGCTCCAATAGTTTGGAATCTTCCTTGCATAACCTACCTCATATTTTGATATGCAATAAACCTTAGCCTACAATATTATATTGAACATACAAATGCTTTAATTCAATCGCTGTGAATCCTTGAAGAAATCTACGCTTCATGCTATAAGAAAATGAAAAATATGAAATACGATCTTATAATTTTTGACTGTGATGGCACGCTTGTAGACAGCGAAAGCCTTATAAACAAAGCATTTTCTGAGATTCTAATATCCGAAGGCTACCACGAGTATACATATGAATTCTGCTTAGAAAACTTTTCGGGAGTATGCTATTCCGACATGTGTAAAGCAATAATAAAAAAGCATCCAAACATGCCTCTAAGAGAGATTGAAGAGAAGTTTATAGAGAAAGCTAATGCACTCATGCCAACAGAGCTTAGAGAAATTCCAAATGCCACAAAATTATTAGAATCATTAAAGCATGTTCCAAAATGCGTCGGTTCAAATGGAGAATTAGCCGTAGTCACAAATTCTTTGGAAATAACAGGGCTTATAAACTTCTTTGACCGCAAGAACCTATTTACTTACGAAATGGTACGTGCAGGCAAACCAGAGCCTGATTTATATTTATATGCCGCGCAGAAAATGGGCTTTGATCCAAAAAAATGTTTGGTGATCGAGGATAGTATCGTTGGTGCAACCGCAGGTGTTAGGGCGGGAATGGATGTGATAGCCATCATTCAAAAAGGCAATGCTCATAAATATAACTTAACATCTGAAATGCAAAAACTTAAACCACTTGCTATTATTGATGATTTACTTGAAGTGAAAAAGTATTTTGGCTAATTGCTTAAAGGCAATTTAAAGCATACATCCTATTTCACGATCTAAAGTTCTCCTTGGCAAAGCAGCTGCTTTACAATTTACTACAACATCGTGTTTGGCTTGGGGCATTGCAGTTGATGTTAGATTTCCACAACTTGAGTTGGTACTAACTGCGTTTAACAATGCAGCTTGATCCCTCATTGCCTCAGCTTCTTCAATTGCGTCCTCAATTTTCATCATATTCTCTACAGCATGAGGATATGGGTTGAATCTAAATGCTTTTTCTCCATGGGCACTATGAATAGCCAATAATAAAGATAAACTTGGATCAATTAATCTCAATTCATCCAGCACTAATTCGGCAACATTTGGATTTGCGCAAAGCGCAGCCTTACGTAGTATAGATTTGCTACCTTGAACTTTAAATAATGATTTAGAATATTCATTTGTTGGGTCAATTCGTCTTGACTCTTCAAGCAACACCTTTAATGATTCCACAGCTTCGCGTTCTATTGCCACTTCCAATAGATTTTTACCAGCTATTGATGTCTTTCTATTTTTAATTAGTTTTTTAGAATATTCATTTGTTGGGTCAATACGTCTTGCTTCTTCAAATACTATTTTTAGAGACTCGAAACAATTATGCTCTGCGCAATTTTCAGCTCCATTTGCATTATTACTATCTAAGGTATTAATTAGTTTTCTGGAACATTGGTTAGTTGGGTCAACTGACCTTGCTTCATCAAATAAAATTTGAATTACGTTAGAATATTTTTTTCCAAGGTATACTAAAGTGAAACTATGTCTTGCAGTTTTTAATTCTAGTAGCTTTCTGGTAAAAGCTAGCGTGGGATCAATTTCCCTCGCTTTAGCCAATATTAATTTTACTAATTCAACATCTCCCCTACTTACAGCAATATGTAGCGCATTATAACCATTATTATTTGTTTCTTCGATCAGCTCTTTAGTAAACGTTGAAGGCGAACTTTCCAATACACCTTCAACGGCATCAACTTTATCAGCTTCAGACATCAAAAATTTTACTGATGCTACTCCTTTTGCATCACATGCTGCAAGTAGTGGGGTATTACCAATGCTGCTCCCTCTAGCTCTTAACATTTCTTTTAAAAACTTAAAATTTGGTATGCCTTCTTGATTTTCTACTGCATCGATTTGGTTAATTGCAGCAATTAAAGTTTTGAGCGACTCTAAATATTTAGTTGCATGATTCAATGGCGATTGCTCTACACTTCCTTTCCAACATATAAATTCTTGAAAGAACTCCAACGCATGACCAATGGTCTTTGCTTCATCTAATAGAGCTTGAACAACTTCTGAATTATTGCTCTGAATTGCCATGGAGCGCAAAGTTTTTTTCGGGACGACAGAGCCAGAAAGTATTTTCCTCGAAACATCTTTATCTTTAATATTGTTTAAATATTCAGCTAAAGCTTTTGCCTGTCCTCTTTCAATTAAATTTTGCACAGCAAAGAATTGGCAGGTAAAATCTGGATTTATATCCTTATCCAATAAACACACTTGTTGGTCTGCATCGTGATAAGGAGATTCTCCATTCCTATATCTTACAGGATTAGTAGCGACAGGAAAAATATCTTTTGGGGTATTGCCTCCAATTCCTAATGTCACTTTACCAATACCATGATTTTTCTTTAATATAATCGCTATTTCATTATAAAACGGAGCACATAAAAAATTCAGGTTGTCATTTAGTCTTTCCCAAGAATCAAATACAAAAGTCTTTAGGCCTTTCTTATCATCTTTACCAAACCAAACAAAACTTTGAGCTACAATTTTATCTCCTTTGAAAATTGCTACTATATCAGTATCAGGGTTTGTCATAGCTTCTATCGCGCAGTTCTCGCCTTCGTTACCTACCGATTGACAACAGTGTGTAAGTTCACCAGCAACAAGCTTTTGCCAATCTTGTACTGGAAGCACTTGAAGTCTGTATTTTGCCAGCTCTGGTACAGCGTATTTATGAGCAATATCTCTACCTTCAATTGTAATACTTGGTATATTGGTAGCGGTTTTAATTTTTAGTAGTTCACCACCATATTCAATTTCATTACCAAGCAGTATGTCTAGCCCTTTGTTATAACCATCTTCAATTACACCATTTTCGATACATACTCTTGTATATTTGTGCAAATCTTCTTTTGTAACGCCACTTGGTAAATTTTCTGCTGTCTCAATTTCCTGTTGTCTTTTATAACCAACTTTTATTAAGGCTTGTATAGCGCTTTCTAGACTATCTGGAACACAGCCAAGTAACTCCTCTATCTCATCTGCTTTTGATAGGCAAATTAATACTTTTGGAGATGATTTTAAAACCAAGTCATACCATTTTTCTCTATCCCATTCTTTTGTTTCATCTTGTAAATTTTTCTCCTCAGCTAGCTCTTCATCATCAGATAACTCTTCTACGGGAAATTTTAGTTTTATAAAAAAATCATGAAGAGGTCGCTGCACTTCCGAAGCTACGGCATGCACCATTAAGGCGAATACTTTTTGAGCAAACTTTTCTGGATTTGAACTGTCGATAAAAGTGCTTAGGTCAACATGAAATCTTAGTAATGCATCGTGAGTAAAAAAACTCTCTTCTTGAGAAAGTGTCGTAATAATCTTTAGAATAGGTAAGAGGGGATATTCCTTATTCTCTTGGATTGCAGGTTGTTTTGATTTGAACTCTGCTCCTAAAGTTTTGCTGGTATCGTGCAGCCAAGCATGTAATTTTGGATACTCTTGCTTTGCGAAAAGCTCTTTATTAGCAATAAGATATGATACCTCATCGGGGGTAAATGATCGGTAATTTTTGATGGATTTATTAACGATTAATTTTTGTCTATCTTGGCCAGCAGTCGGGCAAGGTAATAAATCTTTTTCACTCTCTAAACTATAGATTTTGCCCGCTAAATCTATTATTGATCCTATTTTTAGCTTCATATTTCCCTCCACAGCAGCCAAGTTGGACGAGTATTCTAACACAAAGAACTAAACACAACCACATAAAATGCTCAGCGTCGCCAATGAATATAGGATTTACTTGAAGTAACAAAATTCTTAGATTAAATTCATCTCAATAAATTTTCGCTTATAAAATGCCTCAAGGACAATTGAAAAACTTTACTTTACTATTCAAAAACGCTGCAGATAAAGGAATCCTACTCTTGATAGGAGCGGCGTTAGCTTTAATACTCTCAAACACCAAATATGGTGCTTTCTATGATATACTCTTTAATGGTGAATTTAGGCTATATTTTGAAGAGCACGAAATACCATTTACTATACACCACTTCATAAATGACTTTTTAATGGTGATCTTTTTCTTTCTGGTAGGATTAGAAATCAAAAGAGAATTGTTGGTTGGACATCTATCAACAACATCTCAAAGAATTTTACCAGTCACATGCGCTATCGCTGGTGTATTATGTCCCGCACTAATTTACTATGCATTCAATCATAATAATGAAATTGCTTTGCGAGGATGGGCCATACCTACAGCTACAGATATAGCGTTTGCACTCGGCGTATTTGCATTTTTTGGAAAGCATTTACCTATGTCTCTTAAAATATTTTTAACTGCCCTTGCAATCATAGACGACTTAATAGCCATTCTGATAATCGCCTTTTTTTACTCAGACGGTATAACAGAAGCCTATTTACCTCTAATCTTACTTTCAGGAATTTTATTATATTACCTTAATAAACAAGAAATCACTCACCCTATTGTATATGCAATTATGGGGGGCGTACTCTGGTATCTATTTTGGGAAGCAAGTATTCACACCACGGTTGCTGGCGTTATGCTATCAATGTTTGTTCCTCTCAACACTTCAAAATCGAAGAATTCACCACTTGAAACCTTTGAGAAAATGCTATCCCCAGTCGTAGCCTACTTTATTTTACCATTATTCGCATTTGCGAATAGCGGCATTATAATTGACAGCATCAATTACGACACCTTTTTTAATACGGTAACTCTAGGAATTGTCTTGGGACTACTCATAGGCAAACAAGTTGGTATAACTGGAAGCGCATGGATTATGACCAAGCTAAACATTGCTAAGCTTCCAGAAAAAGCTACATTAGGGCAGTTTTATATAGTTTCAGTAATGTGTGGTATAGGTTTTACAATGAGCTTATTTATTGGAGAGCTAGCTTTTGGCGGAAATAACGATTATACTGCAAGCATGAAGATCGGTGTGCTTTTAGGCTCGTTATTTTCTGCAATTTTAAGCGCAGCACTCATAAAAAGAAAGTTTAAATAGATCCTTTTTAGGAGGGATAATGATACAACCATTTGAATGGATGATTGCTCTTAGGTACCTAAGAGCAAAACGTAGAGAGAGCTTTATTTCTATTGTAAGCTGGTTTTCTCTTATCGGAATAGCTTTAGGTGTTGCTACACTTATAATCGTTATGTCGGTAATGAATGGTTACCACGTCGAACTATTGAATAGAATACTTGGCATTAATGGTCACATCACTGTTAATATAGATAATAAAAAAATAGCTAACTATCCAAACTACGTAGACGAAATTAGCAAAGTTAAAAATGTAACTTACGCAGCGCCACTAATTTCTAGCCAAGCCATGGCATTAGCTAACAATAACTCTCTTGGTGTTATTGTACGCGGCATGACTTCAGAAAGCCTTGAACACAAGCCAGTAATGAAAGATATACTAGACCACTCATCTCTAGAACTCTTTAAAAAAGGGCAAGGGATATATTTAGGAATCAGCCTAGCAAGACAGCTAAATGTAGGAGTTGGCGATACAATAAAACTTTTATCCCCTGAAACAACGAGTACCCTTATTGGCACAATACCTAGGATGAAAACATTTGTAGTAATTGGCACATTTGATGTTGGAATGTATGAATATAATGTTTCTACTATTTTCATGCCATTAGAAGAAGCTCAAGTGTTTTTCAAGTACTATGATTCCGTAAGCGACATAGAAGTGATGGTGAACGACCCAGAAAACATGGATATTGTAAAACTAGATATAGGTAACCTTTTTAGCGAGCAAAATGTACGGATGGTCGATTGGGGACTAGCCAATGCTACATTATTTAATGCGCTTGCCGTGGAAAGGAATGTTATGTTTTTAATTCTAACATTAATAATAATAGTTGCTGCATTTAATATAATATCCAGCTTAATAATGCTAGTTAAAGACAAAGCAACAAACATTGCAATTCTGCGAACTATTGGTGCAAGCAAAAACTCTATAATAAAAATATTCATAATATGCGGCTCCATGATTGGAGTAATCGGCACAATGTTAGGCTGTATACTCGGCGTTACATTTGCATTAAACGTTGAAAGCATTAGATCGTTTTTACAATCTATGACTGGCTTCACTTTATTTGATCCAGTTATATATTTCCTAACAAAACTTCCATCTAATCTCGAGTTTGAAAGTGTATTTATTGTTTGCTCTATATCATTACTTTTTTCACTACTTGCTACTATATATCCTGCTTGGCGCGCATCAAAACTAACTCCTGCTGAGGTGTTAAGATATGAATAAACCTATTTTACCTTATTTTGATAAAAACTCTCATAAAGGCGAAAAAGGCAAGGTAATGATCGTCGCTGGCAGCCACCTATATTACGGTGCCCCAATTTTTGTTGCACTAGCAGCTGAACATAGTGGTGCAGATTTGATTACATTATTCTTACCAGAAAAGCATGTCGAATGCGCAAAACATTATTCCCTAAATTTATTTTTACATTCATTTGTACAACATGATCTTGGATTAAAAGATATAGGCTTAATAGTCGACGAAGCAAAACGAAATGATGTTTTAATTATAGGTAATGGCGTAGGTACCGATCAAGATAGCAAAAAGGCCATAATAAAAATTCTTGAAGAGGTCAGTATCCCTGTCGTGTTAGATGCCGAAGCTCTGTTTCCAGAAATTCTAAATATAAAACGCAAATCTGAATGGGTCATAACTCCTCATAAAGGAGAGTTCAAGCGTTTGTTTGGTGTAGAGCCTAACGAAGAAAATGTTGCATTAATGTCTAAGCAGCATAACATTACTATTCTACTGAAGTCGCCTATCGATATAATCGGTTGTAAAGGAGAGATCAGCTTAAACCATACAGGATGCCCACAAATGCGAGTTGGTGGTACAGGCGATGCTTTGGCAGGGATAATAGGCTCTTATATTTCGCAAGGTTTATCATTAAAAGATTCTGCGTTTTCTGGAGCTTATTATTGGGGAAAATGCGGAGAAATAATGATCGAGAAGCAAAAATCCCTTACAACATTAGAAATGATAAGAAGCTTTAACCTTGTCTTTTAAATATAACTAAACCCTTTAAAAAATTAACGTCATAACGAGCCTCTTTGCGAAGTGATCCAGTGCTTATTTTTAAACTGGACTGCCACGCTCATTCTTCGCTCGCAGTGACGAAGCTGTCTCGTCTTTCTTTATTCTTTATGATTCGAAGAATCCGTTGGGTGGGTGTAATTTTTGCTTAAAGCCGCCATAGGCGCGCAAAAATTCCCCCCGAGCACCCACCCAAAGTCTTCTTCTCAATTTGGATTGTAATACCTCGTTCCTCGCGATGACAGGAACTACCCGCGGCTGTGTTGGCTTAGGGTTGGAGCGTTTCCTCTTGAGGCTTCTGGAATTTGGGCTGTAGAAGAGTCAACTTGTACACCAGTTGGCGATGCAGGTATAGCCGTTGAGCTTGTAGCAGTTTGTGCTGAAGGGGTGGTGCCACCTATATCAGGTGCGCATAAGGTTTTTAAAAGCTCATCGTTCCCTTTAGCAACTCCTAACATCGCCTTTGCAGCTTCTGTATCGCCTTTCCATGCAGCCACGTGCAGTGGGGTACTGAGATCAGAATCTTTTGCTAAGATATTATAATTAGGATGATGCAAGCTATTTAGACAAAAGAACTCGAGGATTCCTTTAGTTTGAAAATAAGCAAACCCACTAAAATCATAAACGTAATGCCCTTGACTGATTAGCTTTAAAGGTTTTCCATGATCGTCTGCTTTAACTGCATCAATTAATTCTTGGCTATTTTGTCCTTCCGTTCCCCTGTAATAACCTAAAAAGTTATGTAGTTTTCTAAGCGCTTGCCCATGCCCAGCAACAAATAAACCTTCGTAAAGTTCTTGTAATGTTCCTGATAAAGGAAGCTGTACTTTGTTCTTCCTATCAATAAATAACTGATTAACTAAGTTTGAATAAAACTCAGGAATTCGCTCTTCATCTAATTGATCTAGGGCTGCCTTATGTACTCTGTTTTGAATTGAGTCAATATCCACGCCGCCCCTTAAATCGTCAATTTTGCACTTCAGAGCAATATTATAAAGCTCAAATTCATTTGCAATTTTCTTATCAACAAGCGCTTTCATTACATCATAACGAGTGCTGTGAAATAATAAATCGAAAAATCCTTCTCTATCTTCCTCTGAGGCTTCCTTAAATTCATTTAAAATATTGTCAATATTGGCTTTTAGAGCTCCCTCTGTTCCACCAATTAAATTACCTTCCAATAACTTTTTAAATTCTTCTTGCTTCATAAATCCCCTTCTCTGTTGAATGATGACTTAGCTATGCATCATGAAGTCATGAAAAAAGGCCACGCAATACGTGACCTTTTAAATTCAAAAAAACCCAATAGATACTAAGCTTCTTTTTTCTTTTTAGCTTTTTTAGGCTGCTCATCAGATGTCTCTTCAGATTTTACCTTCTTAGCTTTTGGTTTATCAGAAGCTGCTTCTTCTGCGCCTTCAGCTTTTACTTCTTCTTTTTTCTCAGCTTTCTTTTTCTCTTTACCAAGATTTTCTTTAGCTACTTTAGCTTCTTCTTCGCTTCTTGCGATGTTTAAAGAAATAACGGCTTTAACTTCCGAATGAAGCATAACATCTACTGGATAGATACCAAGCTCTTTAAATTTGCTATTAAGAACAATCATATCATAAGCAACTTCTGCTTTGCCAGTTTGAGCAATTGCATTTGCAATATCTCTTGAAGTTACAGATCCGTATAGTCTACCATCTTCGCCAGCTTGTCTAATAAGATTAACCATCAATCCATTAATCTTAGATACCATTTTCTCAGCAGCTGCTTTTTTAGCAGCATTTTCAGCTTCAAGTTCAGCTTTTCTTAATTCAACAACTTTTACGTTAGCTTCTGTTGCTCTTATAGCTTTTTTCCTTGGAAACAAAAAGTTACGAGCATAGCCATTTTTCACATTAACCACGCTTCCGATAGAACCTAATCTTTCTACTCTTTCTAATAAAATTACTTGCATTTCTAAACTCTATTTAAATTATTTCGCAGCGTATGGAAGCAATGCCAATGTTCTAGCAATATTGATTGCTTTTTTTAGTCTGCGTTGCATCTTAGCAGATACGTTTGTAATTCTTGTAGGGATAATTTTACCACCTTCTGACACATACTTGCTAAGCTCTGTTATATTTTTATAATCAATAACTGGCGCATTTTTAGCAGATAAAGGACATCTGCTGCCTCTTCTAACATTTGTTTTTCTATTAAACAAAACGGCATTAGGTACAAGTGGGCTATTACCGTAGCTATTAGACTCTTCTCTATCGTTCATCTTAAACTCTTAATTAAATTAATTCTTCAGCAGCACCAACACCAGGTGTAGCTTTTGCAGGTGCTTGCATCATCATTGAAGCAGCATCATCAATCTTATCAACCTTAACGCTTAGATACTTAAGGATATCTTCGTTAATTTTACAGTTACGTTCAAACTCACTAACAGCTTTAGGCTCAGCGCTAACGCCTAGCATTACATAATGACCTTTTTTGTTCTTCTTAATAATATAAGCAAGGCTACGCAGACCCCAATACTCTTTTTTAATGATCTGAGCGCCTAAACCTTTGAAAAGCTCAACAAATTTATCAGCAAGTTTATGCACGTCCTGAGCGGGAATGTCTTGTCTTGCAATGAATGTACATTCGTAAAATGCCATTAATTCTCCAATATATATACAATTATAAGTCTAGGCATTGTACAAAATTATTGGCAAAGTGCAAGGGCTTTTGTGTTATTTTAAAAAAAATAAGATTATTACTCCAAGATCGCTAGTCAACCACTCTATTATATCGACTATTATACCTATACTCACTCTAAAATTTATTGAATATATTCCTTAAAAACCCTGGGGTTAAGAGAGACAAAGGATTTGAATGCACTTCTGGATCATCTGTAGAGCCAGTGACAGTAAAATTAGCTCCTATAGCTTCATTTTCAGTCTTATTACCGAATATATCTTTTAAAATAGGAACGTTTTTTAAAACCTGATTTACAATATTTTCGGGCACCACTACCCCATTTATATCAATTTTATCTTTTTTAATATCAACAGTGCCATTCGCCGTAAGAGCAAGAGTATTACCCTTAGCAGCACATTCCTTCACCGCCACCACCCCATCTTGATAAGTCATAGGACATACCAATCTCTCAAACTTAACACCAGAGTTACCGATTAAATTAGATATTCCTTCAAATGATGTAACTGTTATAGATACCACCGATAGAAGCTTTGCAAGTACAGGAGCTTTTATTAACTGAAAGTCGTTTACATTAAGATTACCAGAGAATCTATCGCCATTAAAGCTACCAGTAAGATCCATAGTGCCATTTGCAACTCTTTCAGAAACCCCTAAAGCTTTTATAGTATAACCAGCATTGTTTGAATTAAGCTTCAGAGTTGGATAAGCCATGTCTAGCTTCATATATGAGCCATTGTCAAAATCACCCGACAAGAGAACTTTATTACACCTTTCAACAGAGCAATCTATCTCTATTTGCGGCTTAAGAAGCATTACATCATTTTTCAGGTACAACTTAGCAACCTTTGCAAACAGGGCTATCCCTCTACCACTCTTATCTGACTTCTCGTCACCTCCACCTGAACCACCTCCGAAACTAATACTACTTAGATCTAAAGAATCTCCTACTATATTAACAACATCCTTCTTATCACTTTGTTTATATGAAAATCTAAAATTACTTTTGCCAAGCTTGGTGTCATTGGAATTTATAAATATTATATCTTTAAGATCTTTTGATAATTTGCTTTGCCCAGTACTATAGAAATTGCCAAAACTTACTTCATAACTTGTTATATCAACAAAGCTATCTTTTTCGCTCATACTAAATCTAATATTACTTGGCTCTCCTATCTTCTTCTTAATACCAAAATTTTTTATGTACACAGTAGAGCCCGTCAGGTCTAGATCTATGATTTCTTTTGAACCATTTTTATCTTCATTCAACTCTATTCCCGCTACGAAGCTGTTGTTAAAGTATTCAGGCTTTGGGTAACCTAATTTTTTAATATCATCCCAATTCATCTTGCTTTTAACAGTAATTTTTTGAATATCTTTTAATAGATCTATATTTGCATTTAGACTTATATCAAACTTATCATTTACCTTTGCTGTACCAACAACCGAAGTGTTGTGATTTTTATACACAGCATTCAGCATTCCATCTTTCGCTGAAAAATTCTTATATATATTTTGCATCGAAGCATTAGTAATTTTTGAAGTAGCATAAAGGCTTATATCTTTTAAAGTAAGATCTTCATCTTGAATTGGCACCACAACATCAATATTAGTATGCGCGCTACCTTTCAGATTTTTATATTTAACATTAGGAACTTCTGCATGTGCGTATGCAATATTTACTAACTCTTGTAGATCTCCATGCACTTCAGCTTTTACCTCTACCCTACTTTTACTATTGGCAAGATCTGGTATTACACCACTAGCTTTAAGAATCTTAGTATTTAAAATAGTTGCTGAATCCACATTGAAAGAAACATCTGCACCAGTTATCAAAACTTTTGCTTTCACACTATTTACTGGGGGCACGCCCTCCATATAGGAAATAGATGTTCCATCTAGATTCAAATTAATTAAAATATCTTTTTTATTAATGGTTTTCTTAGCTTTAATTTCATCGATATTCAGATCAAATCTTCCATCTGCTTTTGCAAGATTCCCGCCAGAAATATGTTGAAAAATCCATTCTCTAGTTCTTGCAGTAACAGGAGTAGGCCAATAATCTTGCACATGATTTACAGGGAGACTGCTTAGAGAAAAATCTCCTTGAAGGCGAATGCTTCCATTAACTCTTTTTATAGAAAAAGATGAGTTAAGATCCAAGTAATCTGCTTTTATCTTGAACTGATCAACTTGAATTTGCGAGCAATTATTTAGGCAACTCCCTTTCACCCCTACATAATCAGGAGTTATATCAACTGGAAAGAAATGATTTTTATTTATCTTTCCTTCAAAATTTCCGATGTTAAAGTCTATTCTTTCTACAGTTTTAGTATCTATAATTTTTGTGTCAAAACTAAGATCCGCTTCGACGTGAGATCCTTTTAATTCATCTATCTTAAAACCAAACTCTTCAAATAAAGAAGTAGATATATTGCTAATAGTTCCTCGAGTATTTAAATATTTATTTGAAGTAGTATCAAATGTCACATCGACAATGCTGTTTTTATCGCGAATATTTACATCGCCATAAAGCACAAAAACCATTTTGTTATTTTGAATATGCGGACTTAACACCAAATTGTTCACCTGTATATCCAGTGATTCCTCTTGATTGATATCAAAGTTAAACTCTGTATTCGTTAGCATTAAGCTGAACTTCAACAGCTTGTCATGATATTTTTCGATATATGCATTAATTTTTTCTATAGGTAACGGCCCCGATGCTTCCTGCTCGTTATCATATAAAAGCTGCATCAGTTGAATTCTTGGCTGAGATATTTGAATGTTTAATAAATTGTGATTAGACTGCGGCAACAAACCAAGTAAGTCTATTTTTGCTTTAAGCTCTGCAAGCTCAAAATCGCCTCTTTTATCATTATGCAGCCTTGCATTTAACAACTTTAACGAGATACTCTTATCTTCATCAAACCCTATAACTACTTTTTCCAATTGAAAGCTTGAGCCTTCTGGCATAATACCAGAAATTTCTTTAGTCACATACCCTGCAAGAAAAGGAATTGTCCTTTCTCCTGTATATATCCAGCCTATCAACAAAGCTAAAACGATAGACAAAGCTATGGCTGTCTTAAGCAAGATAAAAAAAATCTTTCTAATAACACGTCTTATCACAAACCAAACTAATATTGAAATTTAATGTTTTTAATTGTATTATACAGCTTCAAAACTCAATATTTACAGCCATTGAAAAGATATATTAAATTTCTAATTATTACAATGTTTTTTACGGTAAATGCCGCAAAAGCAGATGATCTGAACAAGATAGTTAAAGACAAGGCTATACAAAAAGTTCAGACCTATTTTAATCAACTAAAAACAATTAATGCTGCATTTATTCAAATTGATTCAGAAGGCAACGAACGCAAAGGAAAATTCTTACTTTCACGACCTGATAAAATGCGTATTGATTATCTCACTCCCGAAAAAGAGTTGATATTACTAGATGAAGATTTCCTAATTCATTACAATCATTCTTTGGATGAAGTCAGTTACGTAAGCAACGAAAATCTTCCTATTACTTTATTGAGCAAAAAAGACTTAGACTTCTCTAAAGACGTCAGAGTAGTTAAGACTAACGAATTAAAGGAAGGAACGCAGATTGAAGTTGTTATTCCTCAAAAGAAAAAGGACGAATACACAATCGTCATGTTTTTTACAAAACAGCCATTCCAATTATCAAGAGTCACGGTTGTAGATAAAGCTGGCGGAGAAGTTGAGCTAAAATTAATAGATGCATATTATAATTCAAGTATTCCAAACTCAGCATTTGAATTCAAAAACCCTAGGTTTTTTAGATGATACCATGCCTCTAATCTACACCAAGATCCCTAACGTATAACTGCGCACATATCAAACGAATAGAACTATTAAGCATACTCGTCACAACGTCGTTATAAAGTTTGCTTTTACTAAATTCTGCTCCTCTTTCTAGAGCGTTATCTTGGTTATTATTCCAACTGCAAGCTGAAAAAGAGATGTTATTAGCAAATAGACTTTCAAATACATCATTATCCATAAGTTCAGCCACCAATTTTGATACGCTCAAAGGAATAGCTAACATACGCCTTACTTGTATAGTGCTTCTATCATCTGGGTGAGGATTGAAAATTGCTTCTAATCCACATTTAGACTCCAAACCACTTTTACTATTTATCGGTCTTAAATGCATTAAAGATATTGTATTCTTCTCATTCAGCGACATAAAATGGTGATCAAGTGATAAAAACACAAATTCAGGAATTTTTTTCTTTAAATGCTCTTTAAAAAAGAATTCTAAAAAGTCTACAAATCTTCTAAGTCCGTAACCAGTAGAAGAAACTAAATCACAAATTAATATTGGCTTTTCACTATCTAAATTACCAATTCCAATTTTTTCTAAATAAGCCACAAAGTATTCAACGCGTTCTTTATCAACAAAATTTCTTGTTCTTTGTTCTAGTGATTTAGCATCCACATTAGAACGACGATTAGCCACACCAGGAGTACCTGAAAAGCTAACATTAAAGCTTCGTTGCCCAGAATTTCCAAGATAAGTACTTGCTAATGGATAGGCTCTAGCAAGTAAATCTGTTACTCTCCCAAGAAAAATTACTGGAGCATTGTCTAAATGAGCAGACACCTTACTTATTAATAACGCTGCCTTAGCCACTGCGTCTATTACTTTATCTGCACTGTTAAACTCTAAAAGCGGAGCTACATCATCCTGTCTTAAAATAAGACTTTTGGGCATGCTATTTAGGTGAGCATTCGCAACCTTTGTTAATTGTAAAAACATTCTTAGTGCAGCATCCTGCACTTTTTTAGAAGTATTTACATCCCTTATTTGATCTTCTAAACTTAGTAAATGTAGCGAAGCATCAAAAGCTTTTCTAGAAAATTGATTAGTAAAGAATTGCACTAGAAGACTTTCCTTTGAAGGCACTTCAATATCTAATATTTCACATAAAACTGGGAGGGTCTCTAAATATTTAGCCGCAATCATATGATCATAATTTTCTGGTGTTTGACTCCCTATTTTTATCAGAGTTGATGTACATGACTCAAATCTATCCACTACTTCATCGAACGCAATTTTATCTTTTTCTTTTTTACTTGAACCTAAGTCATTATCACGAATAACTATGGCAAAATAAAGAAAAGTCATTATCTTATAATAGATAGTTGCATCGCCACTACCATTTACTCTATATTTAGATGCAGCAGCATTGAAGCTATTCTGAAGGCTTTTAGCCACATCAATCACTTTATCATGTTTTGATACATAGTTTAGAAAAAAACTATAAAATGCATACTCAATAGAAGCGACCTGAGTCGTTGCTCTATCACTCTCGATTATATCAACAGGATTCCCTAATTCAGCCCTATTGTCATTACTTAACAAACCCTTCATAAACCCCCTTTATAATAAAATAAAGAGCATATTATATCACATATATGGCTTTTATTCAACAAAAACCACACATAAATCAAAAACTTGACTGGCGCAAAATGACTATATAGTATCCACGACAAAAACCAGAACACAATATATGTCCACAGCAATCATCCTAGTCGCCCCGCAGATGGGTGAAAATATCGGCGCTACAGCAAGGGCAATGAGTAATTTTGGCCTGAACGATTTGCGTCTAGTCACACCACGTGATGGCTGGCCTAATCCAAAGGCTAATGAAATGTCTGCCCATGGCGAATTCATAATAGAAAAAGCTAGAGTGTTTGAAACGGTTAATGCCGCAATTGCAGATTTAAATTTTCTCATAGCTACAACAGCTAACCCAAGATACATGGAAAAGCCTATTACATCTCCACGCGAGGTTTATACTCTTGCACAAGGCAAAGTTGGTATTATGTTTGGTTGCGAAAGATCTGGGCTAACAAATGAGCAATTGGTTATGGCAGATGTCATTACGCAAATTCCAACATCAGACATGAATCCATCATTAAACATTGCACAAGCAGTAGGCATTATGTGTTACGAGCTGTTTACTCGCGACACACCCACAATAAAAAACAATGCCTCTCAGCCAGCTACAAAAGCAGAGCTAGATTTTTTCCTAACTTTCTTAGAATCTAATTTAGAAAAAACCGATTTTTTTAAAAATAAAAAGCTCGCCCCAACTATGAAGCGCAACATCAGAAATATCTTCACTAGACAGCCCCTCACCTCTCAAGATACACGAACTTTGATGGGAATTATCAAGACACTAGTCAACAACCATTAACTAACACAATATCAGATTTTCACTTTATATCAGCTTCATTGCAAAAAAATACCGATAAAAAACCTCACATATTAACCATTTATTAACTTTTTTTTACTACAATCATATACAGAACCCAACACAACCAAGGTTTTTATATGTTAAACACTGAAAACACAAAAATTAGAGACGATGTGAACTCTCTAGTCAAAATTGCACAAGACCAAAATAGTCTACGAGAATTTGTTACATCATATTTCATGACTTATGATAAAGATAAAAAAGAATGGAAGATGGAAGACTTCAATAGAATGATAGAAGCAGTACAGTCGATGAAAGACCTACCTGGAGTTTCTGGCCAGTCTAAAGCAAACATAGCTCAAGTCACATCAGCTTTTAAAGGCATGGGAAAACTAGTTAAGATGGAGTATGACAAAGACAGAAGTCTTATCGGCAAATTGATTGATTATGCATTGCCACCAAAAAAACTACCTGAACATGTTCAAGGCGCAAGAAACATTGTAGATCAGATACAAAGAAAAGTTGAAGCTGAATCACAAAAAATGGCGAAGTTAATAAAATCAGGCGCCAAACCAATGATCGGAGGCCGACAATAACAAGCGATATCATTAAAAAAGCTCTGCCAATTAATTATTGCAGAGCTTTTTTAAATGCAATAGTTTAACTGATAAGCTATTTCCTCTTGTTTAAAGGCACAAATTTGCGATTAGGTTCGCCAACATATAATTGACGTGGGCGACCAATTTTTTGCTTAGGGTCTTCAATCATTTCTTTCCACTGCGCAACCCAACCAGCGGTTCTACCTATTGCGAACATAACAGTAAACATCTGCGTTGGAATACCTAATGCGCGATAGATTATACCTGAATAGAAATCCACATTTGGATATAATTTACGCTCTACAAAATACTCGTCTCTCAACGCAATCGCCTCAAGCTCTTGAGCAATATCAAGAAGTGGATCATCCTTAATATTCATTTTTTTCAAAACTTCCTGACACGATTTTTTCAAAACCGCTGCACGAGGATCATAGTTTTTATAAACCCTATGTCCAAAACCCATCAATCTAAATGGATCATTCTTATCTTTCGCTTTTGCTATGAACATCGGAATACGCTCAGGGGTACCAATTTCACTTAACATATTTAACACTGCTTCATTTGCCCCACCGTGTGCTGGGCCCCATAATGATGATATACCAGCACCAATCACAGCATAAGGATTAGCACCAGATGAACCAGCTAAACGCACTGTTGATGTTGAAGCATTTTGTTCGTGATCAGCATGCAAAATTAACAACTTATCGATAGCATCGGCCAATACTGGATCAACCTTATAATCCTCAGTTGGAACTCCAAACATCATCTTTAAAAAGTTTGCACTGTAATCCAATGAATTATCAGGATATACCATCGGCTGGCCGATAGAATACTTATAACTCATTGCTGCCAAGGTTGGGATCTTTGCTATTAATTTAATTGCCGCATCTTCTCGTTGCGCTTTATCTCTAATATCAAGGCTATCGTGGTAGAATGCCGAAAGAGAACTAACTGCACCTACCATAACCGCCATTGGATGCGAGCTTCTTGGGAATCCTCTGAACAGGAATTGCAACTGCTCATGAATCATTGTATGTCTTTTAACTCTTTCTATGAAAGCAGCTTTTTCTGCTTTGTTAGGCAGCTCACCATATAAAAGTAAATAACATACTTCCATATAGTCGCTATTTTGCGCCAAATCGGCTATTGAATAGCCGCGATGCATCAATATCCCCTCCTCCCCGTCTATATATGTAATTGCCGAATTACAAGAAGCAGTAGACATAAACCCAGGATCATAGGTAAACATACCACTTTCTTCATAAAGCTTTGTTACATCAATAACAGATGGCCCTACATTCCCTTGAATAATAGGTAACTCAATTGGCTTTTTAGAATCGCCAATAAACAACTTTGCAGTTTGTTGTGTATTTGCAGGAACCTGCTTCTTGTCTTTTAAAATTGCCATATTCATATTGATGCTATAAATTAATACATATATTAAGCCTATATTGCATCGCAACATATTTCAATATAAAAAATTAATAAAATGAATCGTTTAGATAGAGAAAAAAAACTATTATATCGCAGCGTTCACCGAGGCTGTAAGGAAACAGATATACTGCTTGGCGAATTTGCGGAATATAGATTAAATCGCCTCACAGATAACGAACTAGATATATATGAGCAACTACTAGAAGTTAATGATGTAGACATATATAATTGGCTCACTGGAAGCTCGCAAATACCAGCTAATTACGATAATTCATTATTTAAAAAAATAGCAGATTTTAACAAGGAACAATGCGCAAGAAAAATAAATACAAAATCTTTTTAATAGCTGGCGAAACATCAGGTGATATCATCGGAGGCAAGCTAATTGAGGCATTAAAAAAATCATCAAAAGACCTAGATTTTTACGGAGTTGGCGGCGATAACATGATAAATGCTGGCCTAGTCAACACATTCCCCATGCACGACCTATCTGTAATGGGTTATTTGGAAATAATCCCATCTATACCGCGAATTTTTAATAGATTAAAACAAACTATACGCAACATCATTGAATATAAACCAGATATCATCATCACAATTGACTCCCCTGGCTTCAATTTCAGAGTTGCACAACGTGTAAGGCAGTTATTTGGCAAAGATATTAAAATAGTCCATTACGTTGCCCCATCAGTTTGGGCATATAAACCCGAAAGAGTTTTAAAAGTTGCAAAGTTATTTGATCACTTACTAATGATTCTCCCAATAGAAAAAGAATATTTTAAAGATCATATTCCATGCACATATGTTGGGCATCCTATTATTGAAAGAAAAATTAGATCAGAAAAAACTGTTGAATCAATTAAGAAACGTTTTGCAATTAGGGCAGATGAAAAATTAATAACCGTTATGCCAGGTAGTCGCAAAGGAGAGATTTCAAAACACCTTGGGCTATTCAAAGAAGCTTTGGATATAGTGCGTCAAACCCATAAAATTAAAATATTCATCCCTACCCTACGTAGTTTAGAATACATGTTAGCTGGCAAAATCGAGGGAGCGTTAATCTCCGCTCAAGAATCTATGAAAAAAGATTTAATCTCAGCAAGCGATGTGGCATTAATCAAATCTGGCACCTCATCTGTAGAGATGTTGGGTTATAAAATACCTACAGTTGTTGCGTATAAGATGAATCCACTTACTTATCTATATTTAAAAAACAAAATCAAAGTCAAATTCGCATCTTTAGCTAATATAATAAGTGATAAACAAATAATCCCAGAATTTATTCAAAATGAGTGCACATCAACTAATCTTGCAAATGCTATAGTCGAAATACTAAACAACCCTAAAGCTCGACAAAAGCAAATAGAAGGATTTAATGAAGTTGAAAGGTTGTTCAAAGGTGAAGGAAAAAAACTTCCATCAGAACAGGCTGCAAATGTTATACTTAAGATTTTATCTGGCAATTGAATCAGACATCTTAAACTCTTTAAAACTCGCCTTCATTTTAGCCTGAAATCTGCTTTGAAACAAATACTTCTCCGAAATCAAGTCGCTTATTATATATTTGATATCAACTGCCATTTCATGAAATGAAATTTTCTTCTTAGAATTATATTCAACACCCTTGACTTTACATCTATATAGTTCCACTAAATTCAAAACATTTTCAGCTTCTAATTTTATATTGGGAAAATCTAACAAACCATAAAGCAACTTTATATCCAACCTAACTACACTATTGTTTTCCAAATAATTAGATGTATCTCTATAAGCTTTTCTTAACACTTTAAGTTCTTCATATAAATTTCTAATATCACAAGGCTTATCGAAAAACTTCACTTCTGGATCGGTTCCATTAAAAATGGATAACATCTTTTCCAAAAGAGCAATTCTATCTAGATTATTACAACGCAAATATTCGAGCTCTACTCTTAGAATATTTAGATATTTTGAAATCTCACCACAACTCACTAACTTTTTAAATAATTCCGCTTCTAGAGATACTTTATCTAAATTCTCTGGTCGCACTACAACTTCTTCAACTCTAGCTATCGCTGTAGAAGTTTGTTTAACAATTTTCAATTTTGGATCAGTACTTGAAATTATCCTTGATAACAAAACAGATATAAAAGACATTGAAAATACCGCAAGTACAAGCGCTAATCTATAATCGACACCTTCTTCGTATACAGGCTTAGGTTTCGTAACAGCAAATTGCAACGATTTCCAATATATCTACTCCTCTGTTAATCCCAACATCCCAAAAGCCCTAATGAATGCGGATTATAGCATTTTTATAGCCACAACAAAAGAATAGAAATCAGATGCAAAATTACTCTATATTTTTCAAGAAGTTATCCGTCTCAACAATTAAGCGATCAAAGTTTCTCGGGCTAATTGCATGTGCAAAATTATCCCAAACTACAAGTTTAGATCCAGCAATCTTTTTATTCAAATCTGCGCCATGATCCATAGGAAATACTGGGTCATTTTTACCTTGAATAATAAGTGTTGGAAGCTTAATCAACCCCACTGCTTTCTCATGAAAATCATAGGATAATTTCATGGCTTTTGAATGATTTATGTATGGATTCTGAAGCTTACTTCTAGAAAAAGTTTCAACTGCTTGTTTCCTGAAAAACTCTTCATCAAAATCTGCAGGATTTCCATCTAACATCTTCCATTTCTGAACATAATCACTAATTTTTTCTTCTTCAGTAAGATCTTTTTTGGAACTTAGAGAATTTATGAAATTTACATAATCTTTATGAGGAGGTGTCAAGCCTTTATCGCTATACTTACCCTCAAAAGCATCAAATCCTGGTCTGAAGTCAGTAGACGTTCCAATCAATACTATAGATTTCATTCTACGCGGATGGAATCCTGCCCCAATTTGCGCGAGCTGCCCACCCATAGAAAAACCTAAGTAGTGCGCCTTCACTATTCCATGCTGATCTAATATTTGATGTGTATCAAATACTAAACGTAGAATATCATAAGGTTCTTTATCGAAGTCAAAATCCTGAGAAAGACCTGTGTCTCGATAGTCATATCTAATTACAAAATAACCTCGCTCAGCAAGCTTTTTACAAAATTCTTCTGGCCAATGAATAGCTTGTCCTCCCGCTCCCATATTTAATATGATGGCAGGGTTATTTTTATCTCCAAATGTCTCAGAAAATAAATTTATTTTACCATCATCAGCCTTTTGCTGTGGTTGCTCCTTAATCCCTAAAGATGAAAACGTCATCATCAAAACCATCAGAAAAAATAGTGTTAAAATAAAATTACGCATAAACAGTCTCCAAACTTCTATAAGCTGAATATAATGAATTATAGCTCTGAATCAAACGGTTTATTAATAAACTCTTTATAAAGAATTCCGCACTGTTCTTTAGCAAAAGCATTATATTCCTCAAACATTTCATCATCTTCTTTTGAGTGTAAAGAATTGAGCCTTTTACTCAGTGCAATAAATTCTGCAATAGTATCGTCGTAATCATCGCCTTTAAAATTAGGGTGCCTTCCAACTAAAATATCCGTGTATCTTTGAAAAACTTCAGCAGTCATTTTATAGCATCGCACATCTTGAAATAAAATGTGCCCAATAGACATTAAATTATCTGATGTTTTTATAACTTCATAGTTCAAATACTTTACATCTTTTATCATCAAAAACCTCACATAAAAAAGGGTTGAAATTTTTTAATTCCAACCCTTTTAAAATCACTTTAAAGTAACATATTATTTATCAACAAGTTCGATAATTGCCATTGGCGCATTATCACCTTGTCTGTTGCCAGCTTTTAATATTCTTGTATAACCACCGTTACGAGCTGCGCACTTTTTAGCAATAGTATCAAAAAGCTTCGCAACCTCTTCTCCATTTCCTTGTAAGAAAGAGATAGCTTGTCTGCGAGCAGCCAAAGTACCTTTTTTACCAAGAGTGATAATTTTCTCAGCAACTGGTCTTAAGTCTTTTGCCTTAGGCAAAGTTGTCGTAATTTGCTCATGCTGAATAAGCGCCTTCACCAAATTCATTAGCATCGCGCCCCTATGTGCTCCGCGTCTGCCAAATTTTCTTCCTCTACGTCCGTGATCCATAATAATAATTCTCCAATCTAATTAGCCTAATTGCTCTTCATGTTTTTTAGCCAGTTCTTCAATGCTTTCTGGTGGCCAGCCTACAACTTCCATACCGAATCTTAGATTCATAGAAGCTAGTAATTCCTTAATCTCATTAAGTGATTTTCTACCAAAGTTTGGTGTTTTCAGCATCTCACCTTCTGTTTTAACAACGAGATCACCAATGTAGACAATGTTATCATTTTTAAGGCAATTTTGCGATCTAACAGAGAGCTCAAGATCATCAACTTTTTTAAGTAGCTGTACATCAAACGGAAGCTTCTCTTCTTCACTTTCCGAAACTTCATGTATGTCTTGGAACTTAACAAATACTTGCAGCTGATCTTGTATAATTTTAGCAGCAAGTCCTAGAGATAACTCAGGGGAAATAGCGCCATTTGTTTCTATAGTTAAATATAATTTATCATATTCTGTATCAGAACCAACGCGGCTATGATCAACTTTATATGTTACTCTCTTAATAGGTGTAAAGATCGCATCGATTGGTATAATACCCAATGCTGCATCAGGACGTCTGTTATCATTTGCAGATACATAACCTTTTCCTGTGCCAACAGCGAATTCAATATTTAGTTTAGCACCTTTATCAAGTGTACAGATAATTTGGTTTTTATTGATCACCTCAATATCCTGAGACGTCTCAATCATACCTGCCGTTACAACACAAGGCCCCGTAGCTTTTAAAGACATTTTTTTTCTTTCGCTACCACCGTACCTTAACACGATTTGCTTAACGTTTAGAACTATGTCTGTAGCGTCTTCTTTTACACCAGGGACGGTTGTAAATTCATGATCTATCCCTTCAATTTTCAAAGATGTTATTGCTGCACCTTGAAGTGAAGAAAGCAAAATTCTTCTAAGAGAATTTGCAAGCGTTACACCAAAACCTCTTTCAAGCGGTTCTATTTTAAATGTAGCTGTTCTTTCATCAACTTGTTCACTTGAATAATCAGATGGTTTAATCAAACTAGCCCAATTAGCAGCTATGATATTTCTAGCACCTTCTTGTCTATTTTCTTGATCACTTTTTTTAGTTGTTACTGCCATACTTGCACTCTTTTAAAAGATTAATCTAAATTATTTTTACTAATTACACTCTTCTTCTTTTTGGAGGTCTGCACCCGTTATGAGCAACTGGGGTAACATCTCTAATTGAAGTAATAGTTATGTCTGCAATTTGCAAAGCTCTAACCGCTGATTCTCTACCAGTACCAGGCCCACTTAGCTCAACAGACAAAGTTTTCAGACCAAAGTCTTTAGCTTTACCTATTACTTTTGAAGCAGTAAGCTGAGCTGCATATGGAGTAGATTTTTTAGAACCTTTAAAACCATTTGCACCAGCAGACGATGATGCTATAACCTCGCCTTGAGCATCGGTAATTGTAACAAAAGTGTTGTTAAATGTTGCATTAATATGAGCAACACCAACAGTTACAAGTCTTCTTTTTTTCTTTGATGAATTCGTAGTTTTCATTTTATCTCACTTATTTAGTAACCATTTTTTTACCAGCGATAGGAATCGCCTTACCTTTTCTTGTTCTAGCATTAGTATGAGTTCTTTGACCTCTAACAGGCAATTTTCTAATGTGCCTAATACCTCTGTAGCATTTCGAATCCTTCAATCTTTTTATATTGTTTCCGATTTCTCTACGCAATTCACCTTCTACCATACAACCAGCATCGATTGCTTCTCTCAGGATTCTCACTTCATCATCTGACAATAAGCTAACTCTTTTATCTGAATCGATATTAGCAGCTTTACAAATTTTAAAAGATGTATGCTTTCCAATACCATAAATATATGTCAACCCAACCCAAAGCTTCTTGTTTGTTGGAATATTAACACCTGCAATACGCGCCACCTTAACCTCGAACCTAAATTAAATTAATTTTGTGAACCAGAATGATACCTAATTATCCCTTTAAGTCAAGGGCTCATTACATCTTTCTACTCACATTTTCTAGGCACTAGCCTTATTATTGCCAATACCACTCTCAAACCTGCCTATTAATGCTAGAACGTCAGCATTAATTTGCTCTATTGAGCCCATTCCGCTTATATCTTGAAGCTCACCAGCTTTTCTGTAAAAATCTATAAGAGGTGCAGTTTTTTCATTATAAACACCTATTCTAACTTTTACAGCTTCTGGTTTGTCATCCTCACGGTATACAAACTCACTTGAACCACAACGATCGCATTCACCATCAACTTCTGGTTTCTTGTAATCTTTATGATAACCAGCGCCACACTTTTTACATGTATAACGGCCGCTTATTCTTTTAATTAGTTCTTCGCCGTTAACTGCGAAGTTAATAACTAATTTATTTTGTTTTGGTAGCTTCTCCAAAATACTATTCAAGGCAATCGCTTGTTGTATGGTTCTAGGAAACCCATCTAGAATAAAGCCATTGCTACAGTCTTTTTGCGCTACCCTACTTTCAATCAGTTTTATCATTGTATCGTCCGAAACAAACTGGCCAGAGTTCATAATTGACTTAATTTCTTCACCTAAGTTTGTACCAGAAGCTACTTCTTTTCTTAAAATTTCACCTGTGGAAAGTTTTGGTATACCAAATTTTTCTGCGATCATGTCAGCTTGCGTACCCTTTCCTGCCCCAGGAGCGCCTAGTAAAATGAACCTCATTACTGACGACCTCTTAATTTGGCCTTTTTCAATAACGACTCATACTGAGTGCTTAAAAGATGTGTTTGTATTTGTGTAAACAAATCCATAACTACATTGACAACAATAAGAACACTTGTACCACCTAGATAAAAAGGCACAGAATAATGTGAAATCAACACCTCAGGTACAACACAAACTATAATCATATAAAGAGCACCAAGCACTGTTATTCTTGTAAGAACATAGTCTAGGTACTCAGCAGTGTGTGGCCCAGGTCTACGACCCAAAATTACACCACCATTTTTTCTTAAATTTTCAGATGTCTCTTCTGGATTAAACACAACAGAAGTATAGAAGAAACAAAAGAATCCTATCAATAAAGAGTAAAGCAAAATGTATAGGGGCTTACCGTGAGATAAATAAAGGGCAACCAATTGCTTCCAACCACCTACTTCTGCATTCTGGCTAAACCCAGCTATAGTGAGAGGGAATAGTAGTAATGAGCTAGCAAATATAGCAGGAATTACGCCTGATGTATTAAGCTTCAAAGGTAGATGGGTAGAATCACCACCGAACACTTTATTTCCCACTTGTCTTTTTGGGTAATTCACTAAGATTCTTCTTTGCGCTTTTTCCATAAATACTATGAAAAACACCATGCCAGCAGCAATTACTATAATTGCCAATATTAGCAGTGTAGACATAGAGCCTGTGCGTCCCATCTCAAGTAACGCTGCAAGGGCCGAAGGTAAGCCAGAAACTATTCCAGCAAAAATGATTAATGAGCTACCGTTTCCAATGCCACGGGTATTTATCTGCTCAGCTATCCACATTACAAGTACCGTACCACCAGTAAGTGTAAGCATTGATATAATTCTAAAGTATATACCAGGCATCGAAACCAAAGAGCCTTTAGCTGTCTCGATTCCTTCTATACCCACAGCTATACCATACCCTTGGAATAAGGCTAAAATAACTGTCAAGTATCTAGTATACTGATTGATTTTTTTTCTTCCTTGTTCCCCCTCTTTTTTCATGGCAGCTATATCGCTAGAAATAACAGTCATCAACTGCATAATTATCGAAGCAGTGATATACGGCATGATATTAAGGGCGAATAAAGACATTCTTCCTAAAGCACCGCCTGTTAGCATGTTAAACATGCCTAAAACACCACCGGCTTGGGCGTTGTTCACATCTTGTAATACTTGTGCATTTATCCCAGGAAGAGGTATATAAGTACCTAACCTATATACTATGAGCATCATCAGCACGAAAAATATTTTATTCTTTAACTCACTAGCCTTGCCTAAAGAAGCAAAATTAGTATTTGAAGCCATTCTTTCTGCTAATGATGTCATTTTATAGGTACTTAAATTACTTATTTAATTACTCTTTTGTCGCTTTTTTCTTAGCAACTGTTTTTTTTGCTGGTGTCTTTTCAGCAGATGCTGTTTTTTTCGCAACTACTTTTTTTGCTTTTGCAACTTTAGGCTCAGCATCCTTAGTTTCTTTTTTTGCTTTAACAGCTGGCTTTTCAGCTTTTGCTGTATCAGCAGGAGCAGTAAATCTTACTATCTCAACCTTAGAACCTGATTTTTTTAAAGCTTCTTCTGCACTTTTAGAAACTGCATGTGCCTGAATAGAAATTTTAGATTTTAATTCACCAGAACCAAGCAATTTTACTTTTGCTGTTCTACCTTTTAGTAAGCCAACAGCTCTCAAATCTTCTATGGTAATTTCAGATTTTAATTTACCAGATTTGATGAAAGCCTCGATTGAATCGAAGTTTATCACTTCAACCACTTCATTATTCAAACTCTTAAAACCACGCTTAGGAAGCCTTCTGAACAAAGGCATTTGACCGCCTTCGAACCCATTAAGTGCAACACCTGTACGAGCAGTTTGACCTTTACCACCTCTAGCAGAAGTTTTACCTTTACCAGAGCCGATACCACGACCTAGTCTTTTGTATTTTCTTCTAGCACCAAAATTATCTTTAATAATATTTAACATAAATAACCTACTTAACTTCTCTTACAAGATGTCTAACTTTATTAATCATACCTCTAACTGAAGGAGTATCTTCCACTTCAGAAGTAGAACGCACTCTTCCTAAACCAAGCCCTACTAGTGTTTGGAACTGGGCTTTAATTCTTCCAGCCGCACTAGAAACTTGCTCTAGTTTTACTGTAGATTTTGCTGATTTTTTTGCTTCTTTAGCCATTATAAATCTTTCCTCTACTACTTCTTAACTACTTTCTTTTTCTTTTTTTCAGCACTCTGATCTGTTGAAGAATCAGTTTCTGAAACAATACCAATCTCTCTTCTTCCTACAATCTCACCAACTTTTTTACCGCGCTTCTCAGCTGTAAATCTAGGCGATCTTGTCAAAGTTAGCGCTTGAATAGCAGCCTTTACAAGGTTATGCGGGTTTGTTGAACCAATTGATTTGGCAACAACATCTTTAATTCCCAAAGCTTCACAAACCGCTCTAACAGAACCGCCAGCAATAATACCAGTACCTGCAGGAGCAGATCTCATTATTACTTTCCCTGCGCCAAATGTCCCTATAACGTCGTGATGAAGTGTTCTTCCATCTCTTAAAGGAATTTTAATCATGCTTCTTTTAGCTTCATTTGTTGCTTTTTCATTAGCATCCATAACTTCAGCAGCTTTACCAAGACCAATTCCAACTCTACCTTTTCTGTCACCAACAACAACGATAACACCAAAACTAAATCTTCTACCACCTTTTACTACCTTAGCATTTCTACTAACGTCTACTATTTTTTTATAAATTTCTAAATTTTCAGACATAATCTTCCTTTAAAATTTCAACCCAGCTTTTCTAGCGCCTTCTGCTAAAGCTTTCACTCTTCCATGATATAAATAACCACCACGATCGAATACTATTGATGAAGCCTTTTGCTTTAGAGCTCTCTCTGCAACCAACTCACCTACCTTTTCAGCAGCAGCTACTGTAGAAGGTTTTACGCTAGAAGGAAAGTCTTTTTCCATTGATGAAGCAGAAACAATTGTCACTCCTTTTACATCATCGATTACTTGCGCATAGATATGCTGATTAGATCTATAAACTGTCAATCTTAGTTTTCCATAAGATTTCTTTCTTAGACCAGACCTTAATCTTTGCTTTCTTCTGTCAAAATTATTTTTGTACATACTTCTACCTAATTATTTCTTCTTACCTTCTTTACGACGGATCACTTCACCTTCGTAGCTAATACCTTTACCTTTGTAAGGCTCTGGTTTTCTTAATTGTCTTATGTTAGATGCAACTTGACCAACTAACTGCTTATCAAAACCAGTAATTTCAATTTGCGTAGGTTTTAGACACTTTATTGCAACGTTTTTAGGAATCTTATAAACTATGTCATGGCTAAATCCTAGAGTTAATCTCAGTAAATCTCCAGTGACCTCAGCCTTAAAGCCTACACCTTTTAAGTCTAAAACTTGTCTAAATCCATTTACAACGCCTTCAACCATATTAGCTGTTAGCTTTCTATGTAAGCCACAAAGAGCTTTAGCATTGCTAGCTGTACTTACTGTATAAAAATCTAAATGCTCAGGATGCACATCCACAGCAACTTCTGCAGGAACACTTAAAGTCAAAGTGCCTTTTGCACCAGAAACTGTTAACACTCCTTTTTCATAAGAAACTTTTGCTTCTTTAGCAATTTTTACTGGTAGTTTTTTAATCTTCGCCATTTTAACTCTCTATTACCAACATTCACCTATTAATTCGCCACCAACATTCTTAGCCTTTGCTTCATGATCAGACAAAATACCTTGTGGAGTGGTAATAATAAGAATACCTAAACCACCTTGCACTTTTGGCATAGCAGAAACTTTGCTATACACTCTACAACCAGATTTGGAAACTCTTCCCAAATGATTAATTACAGGCATATTTTCATGATACTTAAGATCTATCTTTAAAAACTTAGCACCGTTTGTATGCGCTAATTCTTCTGAAGCTTCTACGTAACCTTCTCTTACAAGCACTTCCACAACAGATTTCACCTGATTAGATGAAGGAACTAGAACATATCCATGCCCAGCTCGTTGTGCGTTTTTTATTCTTGCAAATGCGTCAGCTATTCTATCTGTTAATGACATATTTCTAATTACCAACTTGACTTTGTTACACCAGGAAGCATTCCTCTTCCAGCTAAATATCTTATACAGATCCTAGAAACTTTGAATTTTCTAAAGAATCCTCTCGCTCTTCCTGTAAGCTCACACCTATTTCTTACTCTTGAAGGAGCTCCATTTCTAGGCATTTTTGCTAACTTTATCTGAGCAGCAAAACGCTCTTCTAAAGATACTTTTTTATTCATAATGATATCTTTAAGAGACTTTCTTTTAGCAGCATCTCTCGCTACCATTCTCTTACGACGATTATTTTTTTCTACTGAACTTTTTTTTGCCATAATTCTCTACTTAATTTTTATTAAATGGGAAGTTAAACTCTGTTAGCAAAGCTTTTGCTTCTTCATTTGTTTGAGCTGAAGTGACAAACACTAGATTCATTCCTAGAATTTTATCAACTTTATCATAGTTAATTTCTGGGAATACTAAGTGTTCTTTTAGACCCATTGAATAGTTTCCTTTTTTATCAAACTGATCAGGGCTTAAACCTCTAAAATCTTTCACACGTGGAAGAGCTATATTTACAAAACGATCTAAGAAATGATACATCATATGCTTTCTTAAAGTAACTTTAAGACCTAATGGCATACCTTGTCTAATTTTGAAAGTAGCAATCGCTTTTTTTGCTTTTGTCACTACTGGCTTTTGACCAGTAATCATGAACAATTCTTCAAATGCTTTGTCTATAGCTTTGCTGTCAGTAAGCGCTTCTTTCACTGTCATGGTGATGTTTATTTTCAAAAGCTTAGGTACAGATAACCTGTTTTGATAACCAAACTTTTTAACAAGATTGTCTATAATTTTTTTCTCGTACAGATCTTGCAATCTGCTTTTCTCGAGACTCCCTTTACCAGCAGATGCTGCTGGTTTAGAGTTTTTTTTTGCTTTCTCTGCTACACTCTTTTTCATGACTACTTCACACTCTCAATTATTTCGCCAGATTTTTTCGCGACACGTACTTTTTTTCCATCCTTTAAAACTTTAAATCCAACTCTTGTAGCTTGATCTGTCTTCGGATCTAACAATGCTACATTTGATGAATGTATAGGCTTTTCGAAAGATACAATTCCTCCATTTGGATTAGCTCTAGAAGGTTTAGAATGTTTTTTTACGACATTCATACCAGCCACAACCACTTTTCTTTCTGATGGAATAACCTTGGTCACTTGACCTTTCTTACCTTTATCTTTTCCAGTAAGAATAACTACGTTATCACCTTTTCTAACTTTCATTTTATTCTGCTTCATACTTATAACACCTCAGGAGCTAACGAAATTATTCTCATAAAATGAGATCTCAATTCTCTTGGAACTGGACCAAACACACGAGTTCCAATAGGCTCTCCTTGTTTATCGATTAACACAACGGCATTTCTATTAAACTTAATAAAGCTACCATCTTTACGTTTCATTTCTTTTTTTGTTCTTACAATAACTGCTCTATGAACGTCACCTTTTTTTACTTTCCCTTTTGGGATAGCATCTTGTATTGAAACAACTATAACTTCACCTGTTCCAGCAATTGTTTTAAATGAACCGCCTAAAACTTTGACACACTTAACTGTCTTAGCTCCAGAATTGTCGGCTACATCTAATATTGTTAACATCTGTACCATTTTCTAATTCTCCTCTATGCCTGTGCAGATTGAAGAACTACAAAACGCTTGTTTTTTGATATCGGTCTAGATTCTTGAATCTCAACTTTATCTCCTACTTTACAAGCATTTGACTCATCATGAGCTGCATATTTTTTTGTTCTTTTAACAATCTTTTTATATTTTGGATGCTTAACAGTTCTAACAACTTCAACTGAAACTGTCTTATCTCCACTGTTTTTTATAACAACACCACTCAAAACTTTCTTCGGCATAGTTTACTTTTCACCTTTTCTTTTCTTTTCATTTATAACAGTCTTAATAACTGCCACAGCTTTTCTCACCACTCTTGTTCTAGATAAATTTTTCAATTCACCAGTAACTTTCTGAAAACGTAGATTCATAGCCTCTTTTTTCAGTTTTGTCAACTCAGTATAGAGTTCTGTTATGGTTTTAAGTTTTAAATCAACAGCTTTCATAATTCACCTTAATCAATCCTTTTAACAAACTTTGTTTTGATAGGAAGTTTAGCTGCAGCTTTGCCAAATGCATCTCTTGCTACCGCTTCATCAACACCATCTAATTCGAACATAATTCTACCTGGCTTAACTCTACAAACAAAGAACTCTGGATTGCCTTTACCACTACCCATTCTAACCTCTGCAGGTTTTCTAGATACTGGAACATCAGGGAATATTCTAATCCAAAGCTTACCAGCTCTTTTCATAGATCTTGCAATAGACCTACGAGCGGCTTCAATTTGTCTTGCAGTAACCCTTTCTGGCTCTAACGCTTTTAAACCAAAAGTACCAAATTCAACAGAAGAACCACCTTTAGCGTTCCCATGAATTCTTCCTTTAAATGCTTTTCTAAATTTCGACTTTTTAGGAGCTAACATTTTAATTACCCATTCACTACTTTACTTTTATTCTCTACATTTAAAGAGTCTTGCTTAACGTCACCTTTATAAATCCAAACTTTAACGCCAATCAAACCATAAGTTGTATGCGCTTCAGCTGTTCCATAATCAATGTCTGCTCTTAGAGTATGAAGAGGAACTTGTCCTTCTCTATACCATTCCATACGCGCTATCTCTGCACCGCCAAGACGACCAGAAACGTTAACACGAATTCCTTTTGCACCCATTCTCATCGCAGTTTGCACAGCTCTTTTAGCAGCTTTTCTAAACGCAATACGTTTTTCCAATTGTTGAGCTACGCTTTCTGCAACCAACTTAGAATCAACTTCAGGCTTTTTAACTTCAATAATATTAATTGCAGTCTCTGCACCAGAGATACCTTCAATTTGCTTTTTCAATTTTTCAATATCGCCACCTTTTTTACCGATGATCATACCAGGTCTAGCAGCATGGATATCTACTTTTACTTTTTTTGCTGGTCTGTGTATTACTACTTTGCTTACACCAGCATTTGCAAGATTCTTCTGAACCAAAGATCTGATAGTCAAATCTTGATGCAACTTGGTTGCATAGTCCTTACCTGCAAACCAAACAGAGTCCCATCCACGAATTACGCCTACTCTTAGCCCAATCGGATTTACTTTTTGACCCATAAACTACCTTTTCTCATCTAAAAATATTTTAACATTGCTGTAGGCTTTCTTAATTCCAGCAGCTCTACCTCTACCTCTCGGATGGAACCTTCTCAAAGCGAAAGATCTACCAACGATAACCTGATCCACAACCAAACTATCAATGTCCTTACCATGGTTATTCTCAGCATTAGCAATTGCAGAGTTTAGAATTTGATACAAATCTTTAGCAGCTCTTTTGGTGCTAAACTTAAGTTGAAGCAATGCATCAAAAGCTTTCATTCCTTTAATCATACCTGCAACAAGATTCACTTTCTGTACGCTACCTTTTATGGCGTTTCCAGAGGCGAAAACTTTATTTGTTTTTACATTTTTATTCATTACGCAGCACTCACTTTACGATTAGTACCATGACCTTTAAAAGTTCTTGTTGGAGAATACTCTCCAAATTTATGACCCACCATATCTTCTGTCACTTGCACTGGAACATAAACTTTTCCGTTATATACAGAAAAGATCAGTCCAACAAAATGTGGAAGTATTGTTGATCTTCTAGAATTTGTCTTTATTACAACAGACTTTTTAGACTTATGAACTTCATCAACTTTCTTAAGAAGCGATCCGTCTACAAATGGTCCTTTCCAAACAGCTCTTGCCATGGTTTTATTCTCCTATTTTACTTTTGATACCTTCTGCGAACAATAAACTTAGATGTACGCTTATTTGTTCTAGTACGTTTACCTTTTGTCGGTTTACCCCAAGGAGTAACCGGATGTCTACCACCCGAAGTTTTTCCTTCACCACCACCATGAGGGTGATCAATTGGGTTCATCGCAACACCTCTAACAGTAGGCCTAATGCCCAGCCATCTAGAACGACCTGCTTTACCCACTACTGTATTTTGTTGATCTGGATTAGAAACCGCACCGATTGTAGCTCTACATTCAGCACTCACCATTCTAACTTCACCAGACCTTAATTTCATAAGAGCCATATTAGCATCTTTACCTACTAGCTGAACATAACTTCCAGCTGCTCTAGCTAACTGAGCTCCAGCTCTAGGCTTCATTTCAACGTTATGAACAATAGTACCAACTGGAATACTTCTCAACGGCATAGTATTACCAATTTTAATATCAGGTTGCTCACCAGAAACTATTTTATCACCAACCGCAAGTTTTTGCGGAGCGATGATATAAGCCAATTCACCATCTTCATATTTAATTAAAGCGATGAATGCTGTTCTGTTAGGATCATATTCAATTCTTTCAACTGTAGCCGTAACATCATCTTTAGTTCTAAAGAAGTCTACAACACGATATTTCTGTTTATGGCCACCACCTTTTCTGAAAGATGTCAATCTACCATTATTATTTCTACCACCAGTTTTTTTCTTGCCTTTTACTAACGATTTCTCAGGCTCACCCTTCCAAAGACTACTTCTATCAATCAGAACTAGTTGTCTTTGACTCGGTGTATTTGGATTAAAACTCTTTAAAGCCATGTTTTACTTACGCCCCCGCCGAAATCTCAATAGTTTTACCTTTTTTCAAAGTAACAATCGCCTGTTTAAAGTCAGAAGTTTTGCCTCTTGTACCCTTAAACACTCTTTGCTTTCCTTTTCTTACAAGGATATTTACAGAAGCGACTTCCGTATCGAAAATTTTCTCAACAGCTTGTTTCACTTGCAGCTTATTTGCACATGAATTTACTTTAAATATATACTTACCTTTATCAACCATGCTGGTTGCTTTTTCAGTAAATACTGGACGTACAATTACATCGTATAATTGTGCTTCTAGCATGATAACCTCTTTTCAACTTCTTTAAGTGCATCAACTGTCATAAGAACTTTTTCATGTTTTAGAATATCTAAAACGTTAAGTCCCATAACAGGTAATACGTCTACGCCTTTTAGATTACGTGATGAAAGTTTTAATTTTTCACCTACGGTAGAATCAATAATTAACACTGACTTGCTGTCAAAGTTCTTTATTTTCTTTGATAAATCAGATGTTTTGTCTGACTCTACGTTCGCGTTGTTGAGGACTATAAACGATTTCTCTCTAACTTTCAACGACAAAGCTACTTTCAAACCTAAATTTCTTACTTTTTTATTCAAGCTATATCCATGAGATCTAACAACTGGTCCAAACACTGTACCGCCACCCACAAAAATAGGAGCTTTCATTGATCCGTGACGAGCTTGGCCTGTACCTTTTTGCTTATACATTTTCTTTGTAGTAGCAGTAACCAAAGACCTATCTTTCACCATGTGACAGCCAGATCTAGATTTTGCTCTTTGCCATTGAACCACTCTATCTAGAATATCAGATCTATACTCTTGAGAAAAAATATCATCAGGGAGTTCTGTTTTTCCAGCTTCTTTATTATCAAAATTCTTTATTTCAACTTGCATGACACTTCACTTAATTTGATGTTTGTTCTTGTTGCTCAGCTTTTGGAGCGGCAGCTTTTGACTCAACAAACGCAGCTGGAAATTTAGCTGTGATTGGAAGAGCTATTTTAATTGAATCAGAAAGGTACACATAAGATCCTTGCTTACCAGGAACAGATCCATTGATTGCAATCAATCCTAATGCTTGATCAATATGTACTACTTTTACGTTCTGAACAGTTACTTTTTCAGTCCCCATATGACCTGCCATTTTCTTACCTTTGAAAACGCGACCTGGATCCTGTCTTTGACCTGTTGAACCATGAGATCTATGACTTACCGAAACACCGTGAGATGCTTCTAGACCACGGAAATTATGTCTTTTCATAACACCAGCAAAACCTTTACCAATGTTAATGCCTTTAATGTCAATGCATTGACCAACAACAAAATGCTCTACAGAAATTTCTTTTCCTGCTTCAATCAAGGCTTCTTTAGATACTCTAAATTCTTTAATTTTATTTTTAGGAGTAACTTTAGCTTTCGCAAACATACCTTTCAAAGGTTTGCTTGTTCTACTTGCCTTGCGTTCACCGAAAGATAATGTCACGGCATTATAACCATCTTTTTCTGCTGTTTTTGACGACAACACAAAATTTCCATCAGCTTTAAGCAAAGTTACAGGAATAGCTTCACCGTTCGCATCAAAAATTTGCGACATTCCCACTTTTTGTGCTATCAAGCCAGTTCTTCTAATACTTACAGACATTACGCAGCCTCATTTAACTTAATTTCTACTTCTACTGCAGAAGGCAAATCTAGTTTCATCAATGAATCAACTGTTTGAGGAGAAGACTCCACAAACATTAACCTTGTATGATGCCTGATTTCAAACTGCTCTCTCGATTCAATATCAACGTGAGTCGAGCGATTAACAGTAAACTTCTGAATTCTTCTAGGAAGAGGGATTGGCCCTCTTATTTTTGCACCAGATCTTTTAACTGTGTTAACTATATCTTTTACAGCATGATCAAGAACTCTATGATCATAAGCTTTTAGTTTTAAAATAATTTCTTGTGACATTTTTTTCTCTCTATTATCTTATGATGCTTTCGCAATAATTGTTTCTGCTACACTTTGTGGAACTTGATCATAATGAGAGAACTGCATTGTATACTGCGCTCTACCTTGTGTCATAGATCTTAGTGTATTTACATAACCAAACATTGTCGCTAATGGTACGTTTGCTTTAATTACTTGCGCGTTACCTCTAGCTTCCATTCCTTGAATTTGACCACGGATACTGTTAACGTGTCCGATAACATCACCCATAAACTCATCTGGAGTAATAACTTCTACAGCCATGATTGGCTCAAGAATTTTTGGTCCAGCTTTAACCATACCTTCTCTGAAGGCAGCTTTTGCTGCGATTTCGAACGCAAGCGCACTCGAATCTACATCGTGGTATGCACCATCAAGTAGAGTGGCTTTGAAGTCAATCGCAGGATATCCAGCTTGGATACCACCATTTCTAACATCTTCAATACCTTTATCTACTGCTGGAACGTATTCTTTTGGAACGTTACCACCAACAACTTTGGTTTCAAACTCAAAACCTTTACCAGCTTCAAGAGGCTCAAACTTAATTTTAACTCTCGCAAACTGACCAGCACCACCTGATTGTTTTTTATGGGTATAGTCTATAGTGTATTCTTTTGTAATCGTTTCACGATATGCTACTTGTGGAGCACCTACGTTTGCTTCAACTTTGAATTCTCTCTTCATTCTATCAACGATAATTTCAAGATGAAGCTCACCCATTCCAGCTAGAATTGTTTGACCAGATTCATGATCAACTTTAACTCTTAGAGATGGATCTTCCGCAACTAAACGACCAATAGCAACGCCCATTTTTTCTTGATCAGCAGTAGATTTAGGCTCTACAGCAACGTGAATAACAGGCTCTGGGAATATCATCTTATCTAACACAACTTCTGCATCTTCATCACAAAGAGTCTCACCTGTTGTTGTATTTTTAAGGCCAGCAAGCGCTACGATATCACCAGCATAAGCTTCTTTAATATCTTCACGGTTGTTCGCATGCATTAATAACATACGACCAACTCTTTCTTTATTATCTTTATTTGTGTTCAGAACACCGCTACCACTTTTTAACTGTCCAGCATAAATTCTTACGAATGTTAATGAACCAACGAATGGGTCGTTCATAATCTTGAACGCAAGACCTACAAATTTCTCTGTATCACTAACTTTAATTGTAACCTCTGAATCATCTCTTGTACTATGTCCTTTTGCAGGAGCGATATCAATCGGACTAGGCAAATAGTCTACAACAGCATCAAGTAATGGCTGAACACCTTTATTTTTGAAAGCAGATCCACAGAAAATTGGAACCATAACAAAGCTTGTAGCCGCTTTACGAACACAACGCTTAATGTCAGCATTAGAAATCTCTTTACCATCAAGGTAGTCATTCATCAACTTGTCATCCATCTCAACAGCAGATTCAACAAGTTTAGCTCTGTATTCATTAGCCAATTCTTTCATATTGTCAGGAATTTCTTGCTCAAAGAACTCTGCTCCAAGAGACTCGTCTTTCCAAACGATGGCTTTCATTTTTATTAGGTCAACAATCCCAACAAAATTCTCTTCAGAACCAATTGGAAGTTGCATAACTATTGGACGCGCGCCCAAGCGATCAACAATCATCTTCACACAACGGAAGAAGTCTGCGCCAGTTCTATCCATTTTATTAACAAAACAAATACGAGGAACTTTATATTTATCAGCCTGCCTCCAAACTGTTTCTGATTGCGGCTCAACACCAGCAACGCCATCGAATACTGTAACAGCACCGTCAAGTACACGCAATGAACGCTCTACTTCAATTGTAAAGTCAACGTGACCAGGCGTATCGATAATATTAATTCTATAAGACTTATTATCAGAACCCTTCCAAAAACAAGTTGTAGCAGCAGAAGTAATTGTAATACCTCTTTCTTGCTCTTGCTCCATCCAATCCATAGTAGCAGCACCTTCGTGCACTTCACCGATTTTATGAGACTTACCTGTATAATAAAGAATACGCTCTGTTGTTGTTGTCTTACCGGCGTCAATATGCGCCATGATTCCGATATTTCTATATAACTCAATAGGTGCTGATCTAGGCATATCTAATCTCCTTACCAGTTATAATGAGCAAATGCGCGGTTTGATTCCGCCATCTTATGTGTATCTTCTTTCTTTTTGAAAGACCAACCTCTTCCAGCAACCGCATCTAGGAATTCAGCAGCTAACTTGTCAGGGAAAGTTTTTTTATCTTTTCTTGATTTCGCACCAAGGATCAACCAACGAATAGCAAGAGCTGTTTGTCTTGCTGGCCTAACATCGCAAGGAACTTGGTAAGTAGCACCACCAACACGACGAGATCTAACTTCAACAGACGGACGAATATTTCCAAGAATCTTATCAAAAGCCTCAATAGGATCTAAAGCAAGCTTTTCAGCTGCAGCAGTAATCGCTTCATAAAAAGCAGATTCAGCAACTGATTTTTTGCCTTCCTTCATTATGCTGTTAATAAACTTTGCAACTATAATATTTCCATACTTTGCATCTGGAATAATATTTCTTGTTAGAGCTCTTCTTCTACGTGCCATGTCTTCTTTAATCCTTTAATTATTTAGGTCTCTTTGTGCCATATAGTGATCTAGCTTGCTTACGGTTTTGAACACCTTGTAGATCTAATGCACCACGAATATTATGATATCTCACACCTGGTAAGTCTTTCACACGACCACCTCTTATAAGAACAATTGAGTGTTCCTGCAAATTATGCCCCTCACCCGGAATATAACTTGTAACCTCATGACCGTTGGTCAACTTCACCCTACATACTTTACGTAGAGCTGAGTTAGGTTTCTTAGGTGTAGTTGTGTAAACGCGAGTACAAACACCGCGTCTTTGAGGGCACTCAGCAAGAGCTGGAACTTTATTTTTCTTAGCTTTACTCTTTCTAGGAGCCTTTATTAATTGGCTAATTGTTGGCATTAAATACTCCAAACTTTTCACAATAAATTCTTATACGCATAACTAACAATGTTAGGCGCTGGTCGTGGGATAATATTTTGAACACGCAGTAGAGTCAAGATGATTTTTGCATTTTACATTTTTTTTTCTTTAAATCCTAATGGCTTGCATTTATGTCGGAACAATTATACCGTTTAAAAGTATTAATAATTCAAGGTCTTATATGTCACATTCTGCCATTATAATCACTGTCGCTCAGCAGAAGGGAGGAGCTGGAAAAACAACGCTTGCAGCCCATTTAGCTGTTGCATTAATGCAAAAGAGGAACAAGGTGGCTATAATCGATGTTGATCCGCAAGGTAGCCTTACCCAATGGCACAAAATTCGTGAGGAAAAATTTGGTTCAGATTATACGGGGCTTTATTTTACTGCCACGGCAGGATGGAGAATTAATAGCGAAATCATGAACTTAAAACGCGATTATGACTACATCATAGTCGACAGTCCTCCTCATATGGAAACCGAAGCAAAGTCCGCAATTAGGGCTGCTAATCTTATATTGATACCAATTCAACCTAGCCCAACTGACTTATGGGCTACAAAAGCGACCATAGACTTAGCTGAAAGAGAGAATATACCTTACCAAATAATAATGAACAGGGTCGCGCCAAATTCAAAACTAGCAGTTGATATACTTCAAAAGCTTAACAATCCTAAAGTCTCAAATCTTGGCAATCGAGTAGCTTTCGCAGCGTGCATGATGGAAGGGAAAACTGTTACTGAAACCCAACCAAATGGCGCAGCCGCTGAAGAGATAAAACAACTTGTTAACGAAGTAACAAAGAAATTTAAAAAGCAATCTGAAAACAAAAAAGCAGCATAGATGGGAAAATCTAATCACAAGATCGAAACTAAATTATGCCACTTAGGAAGAAATCCATCTAGATATAACGGAATGGTGAATACACCAGTATTTAGGGGTTCTACCATACTATTTGATAAGATTGAAGATATCATTAAACTTGATAAAATATCTCATACCGATCAAACTTATGCAAGAAGCGGCACCCCAACAGTCAAAGAACTACAAAATGCTCTTGCTGAGCTTGATGGCGTTAATAACAACATTGTTGTTAGCAGCGGCATGAATGCCATTTCTATTGTTTTAAAATCATTATTAAAGGCTGGTGACCACGTTTTAATAACTGATTCTTCTTATAAATGCACACTACGTTTTGCAGATGATGAACTTTCAAAAGACGGAGTTCAAACTACTTATTACGAACCATTAATTGGTGAAGAAATAGAACAACTTATCAAGCCAAATACAAAAGTTATATGGTTAGAAAGCCCAAGCTCTGGTACATTTGAAGTTCAGGATATTTTAGCAATAACTAAAGTTGCAAAGAAACATGGAATTATAACGGTTATAGATAATACTTGGGCGACCCCCCTATTCCTTCAACCATTTAAATTTGGCATTGATGTATCAATCCAATCACTTACAAAATATATAGGTGGTCACTCCGACATAATATTAGGCGCGATATCAGCTACCGATGAAATATTCCCTAAAATATATAACACATTTAGAAATTTCGGCACCATAGCTTGCCCAGACTACTGCTATTTAGCATTACGCGGCTTAAGAACTTTGGGAGTCAGGTTAAAACAACATCAAGAAAGTGCGTTATACATAGCAAAATGGCTAGAAACGCATCCATCAGTAGATAAAGTTCTACATCCAGCCTTAGAAAGCTTTGAAAGTAATTTACTATGGAGACAATATTTTACTGGATCTTCTGGGTTATTTAGTTTTATACTAAAACCCCACACCGAAGAAGAGTTATTAAAATTCATTGACTCCTTAAAAATATTTGGTAGGGGTTTATCATGGGGAGGCTTTGAATCACTTATCTTGCCCTATAAACTTGACGAGAAACGCGCCGCACGAACTCTTAAAAATGGCGGCCACTTAGTCCGAGTGAATATAGGACTTGAAAATCCAGACGATTTAGTCTTAGATTTAAATAACGCATTGAAAAATATAAAAAATTAATCCTGTTTTCCAAGGGGAAGTTGAAATGAGAACCAATATATTAGTTAATAAACCAATTGTACTTGTTGGCATGATGGGAAGTGGCAAAAGCACTATTGGAAAAAAGCTAGCTAATAAGTTGAACGTACAATTCTACGATAGCGATAAGTTAATAGAGGAGCGCGAAGGATTAAGTGTTATAGATATCTATGACTATCGTGGAGAAGAATATTTCAATAATAAAGAAATAGAAGTTATACGCGAAGTTTTAAGTTATGGCCCTATAGTATTATCTACAGGCGGTAGCAGCTTCATGCTTGACCAAGTTCGTAACTTAATCAAAGATTCTTCTGTGTCCGTATGGCTTGATACGAAAATTGAAACTATTCATGAACGTGTTTCTAGAAGGAATACAAGGCCATTATTAAATGTGAGTAACAAGCTCGAAGTAATTCAGCAAATGGTGGACGACAGAGTACCTATATACTCTCAAGCAGATATAAAAGTTGAGAGTGGCGATATGGATGCGCATTACGTTGTGGATACACTGCTATTAAAACTTAAAAACTATTTTCCTGTAGAAAGCAGCTTCCAAAAGTTTGGTTGATTTAGTCAAATAAGATATCTACGTTCCTGTCATCATAGGGTGTAACCCACTACTATCTGGTTGCTTGAAAATTGGAGATTGAATCAAGCCTTGCTCTTGATGAGGTTTTGGGCATATATTGTTCAGCATCGAAACATAACTCACTCCCAAAATAATTTTTGTAATTTTTCAATTTGGGGGTGGCGTATTACAAAAATTATTTTAATCGTATTACCTATGATAAACCCTTTCTAAAAAAAGGGGGCAGCGCGAAAGGCGCTATACTAAAGTTGGAGCGCAAGATCGGGGGCTTGGGGGTAAAGATCAAGCGACAACTTTAGAAACAGATGGTTTGCCTGTAGGCAAACCAAACGTTGTCATTGCGCAGAGCGTTAGCGACAAAACAATCCAAGCCTTCTTGTGAAAGACTAGATAACCACGTCGTGCTTCGCACTCCTAGTTATGACGATCTTTAGACCTTTGATACCATTAATTTACCGACTCTATGTTGTTTAACATAGAATCTAAATATAGTTGATGACAAATCAACTGGACAGTAGTGAGCTTGACCTATGCTAAAACCATTGGTGTTGAAAGGCTATCTCTCAAAGTTCCTATTACCACCATTTTGACGCTTACGACGTTCTGACTCAATATCCGCAAATCTTGGGTCTGTTTTATCGTCATAATCCTCATCATCATCCAAATCAGCGCGTCTCTTGTGAGAACCTTCTTGAGTCTGCACCTGACTTGAAGATGGTGAATTTTCTTGAGGCTGTGATTTGTTATTATCATCATTATCGGCATCAAAATCATTCAAATCATCGAAAAGATCAGCGTCATCCCATTTTTCAAGATTTCTAACTTCTCGTGGTGGCAGCTCTGGAATTGCAATTTGTGACGTCATCAAATTATTGTTACCTACAGCAGGAATCCAAGCTGTGCTTGAAGTTGAAGTAGTTGCTTGAACTTCCAATGTAGGTTTAGGTGCTTCAAGACCACAAGAGCCATTTTGTTGGAAAGCTAATATTTCAGCTTCAATTTCGTGCATCCCATGCTTTCTTGCATAGCTTAGAGAATCTAATTCAGAATCCTCGCCTTTAGATTCTACGAATTTCCTCATCAATTCTGCATTACCTTTTACTAATTCATAAATGTTATTGAATGCGTCTTTAAATTTTGGCCTATTTCCATCATCAAGTATCACAGACATAAGAGTGTGATTTTTGCCATCAGCATAAAAAATTGAATTCAGGAATTCAGCATCAGCCATGATAAATTTTCTTAATATAGCGAGTTCAAATCCTTCTAAAACTGCGTTAAAGAATGGTGTATGACCACCTGCATCTGGTATCCAAAGCGAATGTCTATTTTCAACTCTAACACTCCAATCTAATAACAACTCAAACAGTCTTTTATATTCAGTCACTGCTAAATTCAAAGGAGTAAACCCATCTTTATTTGGCATCGATAGAAGCGCTGGTAAAGCCCTATGCAAATTAACATTACCTGCTAATGTGACTAGAGAGCTATAGAATGCACAACTATTATTTATTAAATCATCATTATATTCCAGTCCACCTGCATCATCAGCAGCTTCACAGTGAAGCATATTATTTCCTAGAATATCGACACTATGGAGGCTTAGTCTTGATTGCGGATCGTTGAATATTACTTCAGCAACCTTGACTAATCCCTTGGCGATAAAACATTTAATTCGCAGGAAACGTAGGTCATCATTACCTTCTTCGCCGACTGAGAGTTGTCTAGCCCAATTTCTAAGCTTTACATCATTTGCAAACAATCTGCTCAATGCTTCATCTATGCTAGCAGAAATAGGTAGTAGCATTCTAGCTGGGTTAGCAAGAGCTTTGATAATCTCTTCTAGATTATCTCCATCAATACCATCGGGGCAACACAGATCAATAACTTCTGCAAAAGCATCAACAGCGTCAGCTAATGCTAAAAATGCCAGAGCGTTATCTGTATCATCAATCGCTTCTTCAAATTCTTCCTTGCAATTATCAAGGAAAAGTTTCTTCACGTTTCTCTTTTTATTTAGATCGGCAAGAACATTAACATCTAATTTAAAAATAATTTTTGGGCTCTCTGCAAGCTTAGCCATTACAAGATCTAAAACTTGAGCATCATTATCTGTAAGCGCACGCTTTAACAATTCGTTTACGAATCTACTGCTGTTTTGATGTTTTAAAAGAATACTGAGCAGATCATAATTCTGAGTTTCATAAGACACTAAAGAACTTTTAACTGATAATTTAACTTCATTTTTCTTCATCTCACGAAGTAATGACGTGACTTGTAACAAGTTAAGAGGGGCACGTCGAAAAAGATAATATAACGGGTCATTTCCTTGGCTATCTTCTTTCTTTAGTGTTTTTAGTCCTTCAGGCATTCGCGCGATATCGAAAAACATACCAGTATCTGCTTGAACAGCAGCATGGTGCAAGGCAACCTTTTTATCACTATCAGATAGACTTAATGCTTCTTTAAATTCATTCAAATGTTTTACATTATAAAATACAAAACTTTTCCCTGCTTTAACAATTCTTATGATATTTGGAATTTTCGATCCATCTTCTGCAGTATGAATATATTTGAGTACTAGAGGGTAATTTTTAATGAATTCAACTAATTTGTCCTCAACTTTATAGTCACTATCCTCAAAGAAGTTTTGAGGTTCTACTCCATGCCTACGGAATGCTTCTACCACATCAGATCTACCAGCTATTTGGGCAAATTTAGCAGGATTCCTACCTGACTTATCAACTACTTTTTTATCTGCTCCTCTAGAAATCAATGCTTCAACTTGCGCAGGAGTGGTCACAAACGTTAATGCTCTAGTAAGAAGTGTTGCATCTAACTCAATATTCATTAGATCTTCTTTGGTTGCGTATTCTAATAAGGAGGCTAAATGTGTAGTTCTAAGTTTTAGTCTATTAAACACAGATTTATCCAGTCTAGCATAATATAAAACAGGGCTTTTTGTTCCAAAATCTCTTTCATCAAGATCAACTTCACCAGAAATAATAAGTTTGGTTATAGCTTCATCCTTCTCAAGCTCTTCAGTTAATACACGTCTGGTGATTAATTGCTGCATACCGTTTGCAGAACTAGCCCCAGCAACAGCTAGATATTTTTTAATTTGTTCTAACTGAGTACACTCTACTATTCCTTGCTCATGGAGATACACGGCTACTATATGTGCTATGATCTTTGGAGCATCTTCTCTTAAGACATTCTTTTTTTCACTTACCAAATGGAAGTGAGTATACATTCCATGTCCAGCCAAGCCTAAATCACTTAGAAAGCTATATGCTATGTTTCTAATTGGAGCGCTAGATTTAGGATCTATTAAACCTTTAAGATTTTCATAAATCTTTCCTGCAACTAAATTTACTAAATTTGGAATTGAATCAGCTCTAACAAACACGTTGTTCAATTCATCGAGCAAAAAGCCCTGATATGCAGACGTATCTTTAATATACCTATCTTCTTCTTGAGTACGCACAACAAGGCCAAATTCATCAGCTACTGAATTGATTAATGAATCTATATCGTGTCTTTCATTTCCTTCTGAATAAGTCAATCCTGCTTCAACAAAATAATTATCTTTGTACAATGGTGAAATAGCATCTGCCACCATTTTTCTTTTTACCCAAGGTATGTAAGTATTGATATCTGACTTGCCTAACTGCATTTCTTTTATAATATCAGCTAGGTTCTGCAATGTTCCATCGGAGCACAAAAACTCATAATCTTTATAGCCAGATACAAATGCACGTCTTGCGGCTTCCTCTCTATCACATACAATAAACAAGATAGTTTCCATCATCCCTTTTATTTGCTTTACATTGGAAAAATCTCTTAGACGTTGTTCAGCTCCAGCAATATCAAAAACACTATCTTCGAATTTACCAAGTAGATCATTAAATTTAGTAAACCCATATCCAGTCATTTTATCGCAAATTGCGTTTACTTGAGTGCGTACAGCTGCAATGTTTCCAAGCGGGTTGGCAGTATCTACATCAACCACTTCACCACCGTAAAATTCTGTTAAAAATTTCTTCTTACTATCTTCGTCAATATCAGCAATTTTCTTCTCAATGAATGGAGCTTTTTTGAGTTTTTCCCAGTTGAAAGTAGTGACCGTTCTCGATTGTGTAGAATGGCTATCTACGAGCATATCATCTTGGCTAGTTTCAATTGGAGTTTTGAAATTAAGCCCCATTTTTTTCAGTTCAGCTTTAAGCGCATTTTTAATTAAAGAATCTGGCGCTGTTGTATTATCGAGAGCCCTTTTCAATACGCTAGGTGCTTGCTGTTGTGCAGTAACTTCTCTTGCAAAAGTTTTTAATTCATCGCCAGCCAGACTTTGTAAGTAATCAAATCTTGTGTACTCGTTTAAGTCTCTAAATTCTAGAAGATTCATTTTTGCTACCCCGCTTGTAATTAAAACGATGGCATTATACCAGAGCATGGCGTGCACTGAATACAAGAGTTTTGTTAAAGTTTTGTTAAGCTGTAAGCTGGTTTTAGTGGGCTTTTAGTTTATTAACAATTTCATCATAGCTGTAAAGCTTGCCGATTTTACCCATAGATGCAACGGTTGGTCGCATGTCTTTTGAGAAAATCTTGTTAGCATAATCCTGAACGCTTTGAACCGATACTTTCTCAATTTTCTCAATGATCTCAGAAACTGGAACATATCTGCCATAAACAGAGAAATTACCAGCAAGTTTTTCAGCGCGTGCTACAGAGCTTTCTTGACTCATAAGTAAGCCTGCTTTTAATTGTGCTTTTGCACGACTAACTTCATCTTCATGAATATCTGAGCCAAGTTTTAGTAGTTCTTGAGCTGTCACATCGATTAGTTCATTTGCTGTTGTTTCACTTGTTCCTGCGTAAACTGAAAACATTCCGCAATCGGTATAGCTTGAGCCGAATGAAGAGATGGTATAGCAAAGGCCGCGTTTTTCTCTAACTTCTTGGAATAGGCGAGATGACATACCACCACCTGAAACGATAGAAAGTATTTGCTGATTATAATAATCTTTATCTTGGTATGGAACGCCTTCAAAACCTAAAACTAATTGAACTTGTTCTAAGTCTTTTTCGATTCTCACATCACCACCTTTATATGAAGCCGCATCTTTTGATGTAGCAACTTTAGGAGCAAAATTATTAAATTTTCTTTCAATTAACTCTTTAAATTTATCTGCCTGCAAATTTCCAGCGCCAGCAATCACTATATTGTTGAAACCATAATGATCGGTCACATATTTTACAATATCATCGCGTGTAACGCTTTTAATAATATCTGCAGTACCTAAAATAGATCTGCCGAACGGTTGGTTCGGATATGCACATTCTTGGAAATGTTCAAATACTTGTTCATCAGGAGTGTCTGCAACCATTTTCATTTCTTCTAAGATCACCCCGCGCTCTCTATCTAACTCTGCTTGATCGTAAGTTGAGTTTTGCAAAATATCAGAAAGAATATCTACTGCGGTTTCTAAATCGTTTTTCAAAACTTTTGCGTAATAAACCGTTTTCTCGCGTGAGGTATATGCATTAAAATGCCCGCCGATATTATCAAACTCTTCTGCAATTTGTTTTGCATTTCGTTTTGCAGTTCCTTTAAACGCCATGTGTTCAAGGAAATGTGAAATGCCATTTACTTTTTCATCTTCATATCTGCTGCCAGTTTTTACTAATACACTAACTGAAACAGTTTCGATGCTGTCCATTGTATCGGAAGCGATGATCATTCCATTATCTAATTTATTACTCACTTGCGTCATTGAATTTTCCTTGATTTTTGCCCAGCATATTATGTTAAACCCCGCTATTTTGCAAGATTATATAGGGCACTGGGACAAATATTTAAATTACCCCTTGAATTATAGTAGGGTAAGACTATATACAATCTCGAAATAACATTTCATTATTCGAGGTAAAACAATGAAAATCAGACCTTTACACGACCGTGTTCTAGTTGAAAGAGTAGAGCAGGAGCAAAAAAGCGCTGGTGGAATTATAATTCCAGACACAGCAAAGGAAAAACCTATGGAAGGCAAGGTTATTGCCGTTGGTAGTGGCAATAGAGACGAAAATGGGAAAGTCCAACCTCTAGACGTTAAAAAAGGAGACAAAATCCTCTTCGCTAAATGGGGCGGAACTGAAATCAAATTAGACGGCAAAGAATACCTGATTATGAAAGAGTCAGATATTTTGGCTGTAGTTGGTGCGTAATTAATTATTAATATAGGTAGAAAAATGGCTGCAAAATTAATTTTAAATGGTAGTGATGCTAGAAATAGAGTTGCTCAAGGTGTTTGCATAGCTGCTGATGCTGTGACAGTTACTCTTGGACCAAAAGGACGTAACGTAGTTATCGAAAAATCTTTCGGTAGCCCAAAAATTACAAAAGACGGGGTAACTGTTGCTAAAGAAATTGAACTTAGCGACAAGTGGGAGAACCTTGGCGCGCAGATGCTTAAAGACGCTGCAAGCAAAGCTAATGATAATGCTGGCGATGGCACAACAACAACTTCAGCTCTTACAAAAGAGATGGTTGTTCAAGGTGTGAAGTTAGTTACAGCTGGTTTAAACCCAATGGATCTACGTCGTGGTATCGAAATGGCTGCAAAAGCTATGGATGCAGAGATTGCTAAACGTTCTCGTCCTGTGAAATCAAATGCAGAAGTTGCGCAAGTTGCAACAATCGCTGCAAATGGTGACAAGGAAATTGGCGAAAAGCTTGCACAAGCATTCGAAAAAGTTGGCCGTGATGGTGTTGTTACAGTTGAAGAAGCTAACAAAAGCGATACTTTCGAAGTAGAAGTTGTTGAAGGTATGCATTTTGATAGAGGTTATTTATCGCCATACTTCATTACCAATTCTGAAAAAATGGTTTGTGAATACGAAAATCCATACATTCTTTTGCATGAGAAAAAACTAACCAGCCTACAGCAAATGCTTCCAGTTTTAGAAGCTGTTGCGCAATCTGGTAAGCCGCTAATCATTATTGCTGAAGATATTGAAGGCGAAGCGCTTGCAACTCTAGTTGTAAATAGACTTCGTGGTGGTTTAAAAGTTGCTGCTGTTAAAGCTCCTGGTTTTGGTGATCGTAGAAAAGCGATGCTTGAAGATTTAGGAATTGTTACTGGTGGTATGGTTATTAGCGAAGAACTAGGCCATAAGTTAGAGAATGTAACATTGAAAGATCTTGGCAGAGCTAAAAAAGTTATCATCACAAAAGATGACACAACTGTAGTGAGCGGTGCTGGCGATAAAAAAGATATTCAATCTCGTTGCAACCAAATCAAAGCTGAGATTGCAGAATCTACATCTGACTACGATAAAGAGAAACTACAAGAGCGTCTTGCTAAATTAGCTGGCGGTGTTGCAGTTCTTAAAGTTGGTGGTATCACTGAAATGGAAGTGAAAGAGAAGAAAGATCGCGTTGAAGATGCTTACCATGCTACAAAAGCAGCTTTAGCTGAAGGTATTGTTCCAGGTGGTGGTTGTACACTTCTTTATGCTGCAAAATGCTTGGATAAATTGAAAGGCGGAAACGAAGATGAGCAAGCTGGTATCAATATCGTACGTAAGGCGCTTTCTGCTCCGGTGCGTAAGATTGTTGAAAACGCTGGTCAAGATGGTTCTTTGGTTGTTTCTAAACTTACAGAAGCGGCAAATGATAACAGAATCTATGATGCGCAAAACGGCGAATACGTTGACGCATTTAAGTCTGGTATCGTTGATCCAACAAAGATCGTGCGTACAGCGCTTAAGAGTGCTTCGTCAGTTGCGGCTCTATTGGTAACAATGGAAGCAGCTGTTACAGATAAGCCAGAAGAAAACAAACCTGCTATGGGTGGCGGTCATATGCCACACGGCGGTGGGATGGATTTCTAATCCAAATACTTGTCATCCTAGTGCTTGACACTAGGATCCATTATAAAAGTTGGATCATCGGGTCAAGCCCGATGATGACAGACTAGAAAAGCCTTGGGTAAGACCTGAGGCTTTTTTGTGCTGAGAACAGTGAGAAAACTCCTAGAATAATTTTTGTAATTTTATGTTTGGGGGTAGTGTATTAAAAAATTATTCTAGTCGTATGACCTATGATAAACCCTTGCTTAAAAAATGGGGGCGGTGCGAAGCACGCTTTACTAAAGTTGGAGCGCTAGATCTTGGGGCTTGGGGGTAGAGATCAAGCGACAACTTTAGAAACAGATGGTTTGCGTTAGCAAACTAACAATTAATTATAGCTCAGTTTGAGCATGTTCTAATTCGTAGTTTGCAACAAGTGCTTGAAAATCACCTAGCTCACTAGGGCAGAATTTCTTGATATTTTCCGTTGTCTTGCTGATGAATGCTTTTGTATTTTCTTCTGCTGACATGTGCGCATTAAATAGTACTTTAGCCGCGGCGTCATTGTCTGTGCAAATTGATGCTTCAATTGGTCGAGCACCGATTTTCATTGCAATATTAAAATCAGCTCCAGCTTTTGTTAATAATTCGACAATTTCTTTATGACCATTTTGAGAAGCCATATATAAGGCTGTTGCTCCATCATCGGTTGCGATATTTAAGTCAGCTCCAGCTTTTGTTAATAATTCGACAATTTCTTTATGACCATTTTGAGAAGCCATATATAAGGCTGTTTCTCCAGTATTTAGTGAAGCATTTACGTCCGCCCCAGCTTTAACTAATAGCTCAACTATTTCTTTGTGCCCATTGGATACAGCTATATTTAAAACTGTTATTCCTTGGTTATTAGTAAGGTTCAAATCCGCCCCAGCTTTAACTAATAGCTCAACTATTTCTTTATGCCCATCTTGAGAAGCCATATATAAAGCTGTAACTCCATCTTTCTGAGGAGTATTTAAATCTGCGCCAGCTTTTATTAATAGCTCAACTATTTCTTTATGACCATTTTGTGCAGCCATAAATAAAGCTGTTATTCCAGTGTTCGTTGCGGTATTTAAGTTAGCTCCAGCTTTTATTAATAACTCGATAATTTCTTTATGACCATTTTCTGAAGAAGTCATAAGTGCAGAAAAATTAAATGGATTATCATTTATAAGAATTTTTACAACATCTTTATCAGTAGTTGGGTTTTGCAAAAAAGCTATTAATTCGCTACTGCCATTGCTAGCGAGATACATTATATATCCTTTGACAAAATTATTAATCTCTTCCTCAGTAAAGGTAGGAAATTTAAACTTAATATTCTCAACTTCAGCTTGTTTTCTGAAAGATTCTAATTCTTTGGAAATCAACCTGCGTGGATTGGCTACAAGGTCAAATAAATTTAATTTAGTAGCAAAGTCTAGACTTACTCAGTGCTCATTTTTATTAATGTTGATCGTTGACGTATGCATAGAAGTGGTCAAAATATCTTCAGCTAATTCGGAAAAATGATCTGTGCTTCTAGTTTTTGAAAATGACTCTAAAACAGAAAAATTATCTAAAGATGCAAGAGAGAGATGATTGTTAGGCGCGTGCGTAACCAGAATAGAGCCCTTTGGTAAATTGATAGTGTCTTTATTAGCAGCACCGCCAAAACAACTCCAAAGATGAATGTATAATGGTTGAGAATTAGCAAGTAAACTAAGTCCTTCTAAAAAATTGCTTGTAAGCACAGTACTATTATAAGCATTGGTTATAATATGATTGCTACCAAACTTATTGCCATGAGCATGAATATCGATCCTTGTCGTAAAATCTATTTTGCCCTTTAAAACATTAAAGTCACTTACTGCAAAGCCTTTTTCTCTTCGTTCAATGATAATACAATCTTTATTGCAATGTTCCTGAGTTATTGGACTATCAATATTTTTCCCAACTAAAAGTACTCTTTTATAAACTGCCATGACATAACCAAATCTGTTACTTTTAGCGCATTATATACTAAAAATTTAGTCAGAAAAAGTAAGAAAATAAAACCTGCTATGGGTGGCGGTCATATGCCACACGGCGGTGGGATGGATTTCTAGTATTTAAATCCCGTCATCGCGAGTGCAGCGCGGCGATCCAGTCTTTATAATGTACTGGACTGCTTCGTTCCTCGCAGTGACGTTTTTAAAAAAGCCTTGGGGGGAAACCCGGGGCTTTTTATTATAACTAAGGCAGCATATACTGACATTAACAATGCAAAATATTAATGAGAAGAAGATGTTTGGGTGTGCTCTCGGGGGGAATTTTTGCGCCGCGAATGCGGGCTTTTAGCAAAAATTAGCACACCCAACGAATTCTTCGAATTCAAGAAAGATCAGCAACATACTTAATGACAACGTCATTGGTCGTGCATAGATGAATTTAGTAATATTTTAGCTATAACGCGCCTAACACGTAGTAAGCACTTCCTGAACAACGCACATCAAATACTAATTAATTGACTGAGCTGAGCTGATAGAATACCTCCTGAATTTATTAGGAGACACTATGAGAGAGTGGTTTATAAATCATATAAAAGATTCTGGTTATTTAGCTGAGGTTAATAACCCTGAGAATGTCGAAGCAAATATTGTTGCTCTTGCTGAAGCTTCATACTTGCTTAACAAAACAGGTGTAGCGCATCTTTTTCAAGCTATGACTTATGAGCAAATAAAGAAATTTGAGCCTAGTATTGAGTATCATAAAAATACAGAAATCGGTCAAGCGGTTAATCAAGTTTGGGGACAAATTCAGCTTTCACGCAACAACCTAGTGGCTCATGCAATGATACAAGTTGCTGCACAGGTAGAATATATAATTGCCAATGGGTACTCTAAGTATTTAGAGGAAAAATATGGCAAAACTCCATCTGCATCCTTAGTACCGCCTCCAACTCCTTCTTGCGCGCCTAATCGTTAGTTGGCTCATATTGCTACTTATATATAGCAAAAAAAACCTTGAAATCCCTGCATTTATGCGGATACTATAAGGCATAATACATTTTAAATCTAAGAAAATGGCATCTTCTAAGGGTAATATTCAGGAAGTCAATTTTGAGTCGGCACTTGGCGACAGATATTTATCATACGCACTTTCTACTATTATGTCGCGTTCCCTGCCGGATGTCAGAGATGGCCTAAAACCTGTGCATCGTCGTTTGCTCTATGCAATGTTGCAACTAAAATTAGACCCTAAAACTGGATATAAAAAGTGCGCTCGTATTGTTGGTGACGTAATTGGTAAATTTCACCCGCACGGTGACGCATCAGTTTATGACGCATTAGTTAGAATGGCGCAAACATTTGCATCGCGCTACCCAATGGTTGATGGCCAAGGAAATTTCGGTTCAGTTGATGGTGACAGCCAAGCGGCGATGAGGTACACCGAAGCTAGACTCACCCAATATGCGACATTACTATTAAAAGATATTGAAAATAATACAGTTGATTTCAGACCTAATTATGACGGCAGTGATGAAGAGCCAGTTTTACTTCCTTCAGCCGTTCCAAATATTTTAGCGAACGGTACAGAAGGCATTGCTGTTGGTATGGCGACTTCTATTCCTCCGCATAATTTAGTTGAGCTTTGCGATGCACTGCTGCATTTAATAAAATCTCCAAATGCTGCAATTGATTCTCTTTTAAAACATGTTAAAGGCCCTGACTTCCCAACTGGTGGAGTTATGGTTGAGCCATGGGAGAATGTTAAAAAAGCCTATGAAACAGGCCGTGGCAGTTTCAGACTTCGTGCAAAATGGGAAGTTGAGAAATTAGAAAGAGGGCAATATAAAATTATTGTCACAGAACTACCATATCAAGTTCAAAAACGTGGGTTAATTGAGAAAATGGCAGCACTTTTCAATGAGAAAAGATTGCCATTCCTAGAAACATTCCAAGATATGTCTGCTGAAGATATTAGGGTTGTGCTTACACCAAAGAGTAAAAATATCGATGCCAATGTGATTATGGAATCGCTATTTAAACTGACCGATTTGGAAGTAAAAGTTCAGCTCAACATGAACGTACTTGATTCGAAATCTGTACCGCATGTGATGAACATCAAACAAGTTCTCACAGAATTTTTAGACCATAGAAGAGTTGTAACAACTCGAAGGTTAGAATATCGACTTGGCAACATTGAAAACCGCTTGGAAATTCTTGATGGTTTATTGATCGCGTTCTTGAATCTTGATGAAGTTATAAGAATTATTCGCGAAGAAGATGATCCAAAAGCGGTGATGATTAAAAAGTGGCAACTCACCGACAATCAAGTTGAAGCAATTTTAAACACTCGCTTACGCGCTCTTCGCAAACTTGAGGAAATGCAAATCAAGAAAGAGAACAAAGAGCTAAAAGAAGAAAGAAAAAATATTAAAGAAATTCTCAAAGACGAAGAAAAGTTAAATGGCGTTATTTCTGATGAAATTAAAGAAATTAAAGGCTCATATCACAAAACACCACTTGGTAAACGGAAGACTGAATTGAGCGATGCACCGTCAATTGAGCCAATTGACATGGAAGCATTCGTTGAAAAAGATCCGCTGACAGTTGTTTGCTCAGAGATGGGCTGGCTGCGTGCGATGAAAGGCCATAACATCCAGCAAATTAAATATAAAGAAGGCGATAACGAGTGGTTTACTGCATCAGTGATGAGCAACGATAAGATCGTTGCATTCACTAACCATGGCAAATTCTATTCTATTGCATGCGATAAAATAAGCCGCGGCAAAGGAGATGGCGACCCGATCAGGTTAATATTTGATCTGGCACAAGATGAAAATATTCTTCAGATGTTTAAATATAACGCCGAAGAAAAATATTTGCTCGCTGCACAAGACGGCAAGGGCTTTATTGTTCTGGCTTCTGATATTTTGGCTCAGACCAAAAGTGGTAAAAACGTTCTTACATGCGACGGCAATGCAATATTCTGCTTAGCGCTCACAGGCAATACCGTTGCGGTGGTTGGCGAAAATAGAAGATTGGTTATTTTCCCAGTGAATGAAATTCCAGAAATGAAGCGTGGGCGCGGTGTAGCATTACAGAAATTCAAACAAGGCAAGTTGAAAGATATTAAAATATTTAATATCGAAGAAGGCCTGCATTGGCAAAACAAGTCTGGGAAACAATCGCTAAAAGATATTCACGTTTGGAAAGGCAAACGCGGCAGCACTGGTAGAATTGTTTTAGGAAAACTTTGGATTGATAAAAAGTAACGGCCATTGTAAATAGTTGAAAACTATTGAGATGCGCTCATGTTAGATAAACTCACACCTATTGAAATTGCCGCCCTTAAGACCTCACTATTGCAAGCAATAGATAAAAATGATATCGATGCTGCAAGCTTAGCGATTGAAAAATTAGATGTAGATGACTTAGCATTTACCAATGGATTGTGGAAACAGACACCGTTACATTTAGCTCTTAGAATATGCGAAGCTGACTGCCTAAGCTGTGAGGACACCATAGCAATATTACTGATTAACAACTCAGGTCTGATCAACTAAATACAGAAGATCTAAACGGCGACACACCCCTATCTTATGCTTTTAACACAGGAACAAACCAGTGTATTAGACTATTAATAAGCAAACTAACATCTGAACAATTATTGGCAAAACAGAAAAATGGAAAAACTTATGAAGAGTTAGCAGTTTTTCATAATCATCCACACTTTTCCACTCTAATTACCGAACTCAGACTTAGAACTGCTATTATGGAAGATAGATTTGATGAAATAAAAACTTTGGCTGATACATTACCTGTTGATGCTCTTTGCAGAGGCGACGAAGCAGGTAATACCCCACTACACCATTTAGCAAAAAAGAAAACAAATGACCTAGCGACGCTATTTTTATTCTTAGGAAAATTACCGAAGCAAGCATTATTCGCGCAAAACAAAAATCACACTACCCCTGTTGATGCTGGAATGATGATTTCTAACCATTTAATAGGATCAGCAATTAGTACTGTGTTTGCCCTTTTAAAAGATCAGAAAGATGATATGTCACTTGAAAATTTACTGGGTAAAGAACTGGCAAAACAGCTGTTTGAAAAATTATTTCCAAAACCAAAAGGAGAAGCCTTGGGTAAACAATCATAATCCTAATGCCTGACACTAGGATCTATATTCAAGCTGGAATCAGATCGCGCCCGATGATTACAAGATTTTTAAAATAGTTAGCTAGCCTTCTTCAATCCCAAAAGCGCGCCTAAGTATTCAATATCTTTTTTTGCAGAATCTTGTGCAACTTGAGTTTGCGCGGTTGCTAATTCTTTCTTTGCAACTTCAAGAAGCGCATTGATATCTTCAACTTTCATATCTTTAGGATAAGCACCTTTCTCAACTAGAACTGAGCAAGATTCATTATTAATCTCTGCTAATCCATCATACACCACTAGGAATTTAGGTTCTTTATCACCCTTTGCACGCAGTTCAACAACTCCAGGTTTTAATGTAGAAACCAAATTCATATGTCCTGCTAGAACGCCAAACCTACCTTCTGACCCAGGTAAATTCACTTCAACAGCTTCCGCATCGAATAATTTACCTTCAGGTGTTATTATTGATAATTGGAATTCTTTTGAACTCACGCTGCCTCACGCATTAACTTTTTCGCTTTTTCTAGTGCTTCGTCAATTGAACCAACCATGTAGAACGCAGCTTCTGGAAGATCATCATACTTACCTTCGATCAATCCTTTGAAACCACGAATAGTTTCTTCTAATGAAACGAATTTCCCAGGTGAACCTGTGAACACTTCCGCAACGTGGAATGGTTGCGATAAGAAACGTTGAATCCTACGTGCACGGCTTACTACTAATTTATCTTCTTCTGATAGCTCATCCATACCAAGAATCGCAATGATATCTTGTAAAGATTTATAAGTTTGAAGAATTCTTTGTACTTCACGCGCAACGTTATAATGCTCTTCGCCAACTATGTCCATAGTCAACATTTGCGATGTTGAATCAAGTGGATCTACAGCAGGGTAAATACCAATCTCTGCAATCTGACGTGACAATACTGTTGTCGCATCTAAGTGCGCAAATGATGCTGCTGGAGCTGGGTCGGTCAAGTCATCGGCAGGAACGTAAATCGCTTGTACTGATGTGATCGAACCTTTTCTTGTTGAAGTAATTCTTTCTTGTAGTGTACCCATCTCTGTACCTAGTGTAGGCTGATACCCTACCGCAGAAGGAATACGTCCTAACAATGCAGATACTTCTGAACCAGCTTGAGTGAAACGGAAGATGTTATCCACGAAGAATAACACGTCTTGCCCTTCTTCATCTCTAAAGTATTCAGCTTGGGTTAGACCTGAAAGACCAACACGCGCACGCGCCCCTGGTGGTTCATTCATTTGTCCGTAAACAAGTGCTACTTTTGACTTTTCTGGGTGTTCAAGATCGATAACTTTCGACTCGATCATTTCTCTATATAAATCGTTACCTTCACGAGTACGCTCACCTACACCTGCGAATACTGAGAAACCACCGTGGGCTTTAGCAACGTTATTAATTAATTCCATAATTAGTACAGTTTTACCTACACCTGCACCACCGAATAGACCAATTTTACCACCTTTTGCATAAGGGGCTAAGAGATCGATAACTTTAATACCTGTAACAAGAATTTCAGAAGCAGTTGATTGATCTTCTAAGCTTGGTGCTTCTCTATGAATTGGCGAAGTTTTTTTAGTTTTAATTGCACCACGCTCATCGATTGGCTCACCAATAACGTTCATGATACGTCCTAATACTTCACGTCCAACAGGAACTGCGATAGGTTTGCCAGCATCCGTAACTTCTGTGCCACGAGTTAAACCATCTGTAGTATCCATCGCAACCGCGCGAACAGTGTTCTCACCAACGTGCTGAGCCACTTCCATTACAAGGTCTTTGCCTTCATGTTTGCAAATAATGGCGTTTAATATCGCAGGGAGCTCGCCGTTTGGGAACTCTACGTCTACTACCGCACCGATAATCTGTTTTACAAAACCTATGTTTTTAGCCATTTACCACTCATCTTACTATTTTTAGTTGAGGTTAGATTTATTGCAAAATTGCCTTTTAGTCAAGTGGCAATGCTACTGAAGCATGTATTAAAATGGGCTTTTATTGAATAAGTCGGTTCCTAGCAAGGGTATTGATTGTTATCACGAGCGTAGCGCTCTAGAGTTTTATGTAATTATCAAGTAGAAGAATTCGCTCAGAAAGACCTCAACTCCTATTTGCATACATTCCAATATCCCAAGCTCCGCTCGTGATGATGTTAAATCTCCGTCATTTCCAGTTCTTCACGAAGCAATACAGCATGAACTCAATACCTATTAAGTGATTCTGTTGATTCGGGGCAATTAATTTAGTAGCCTGATAAAACAGTGGTAAGAAAAACTGAGATGAAACCCAAGTTACTTCAAAAGTTAATAAAGAAAATAGAAAAAGAGATTGAGCAATCGCGCATAGAAAAAGTGAACGCCGAACATAAATTAGATCAGCTTCACAATAAACTTAAGTCACTTAAAGATGAGTTAGCACAAGAACAAAGATTTGCTGCTGAGCAAGTCGAGTACAAACATACCTATGAAAACTTTTATAAAAGCAACAAAAACAGACAGATGAATATTGCAGATGAGATTGTTAAAACAAAGACTCTCATCCAAGAAATACAAGACAAGTTATTCGAGCAATTCAGGACTTTAAAACAATACGAGATATTAATTAACAGATACTTACAAGCCAAAAAAGATAGGCTTGAAATGGAAGAATCTAAGCTACTTGATGAAATTGGAATAAGGCGAATCGCTAGCTAAAATTGCAAAGTGGTAGGCATGTATCTATGCCATACCTACCAAATTACATCATCTACAGGTCAGTATGCATTGACTCCATAGCTGCAACTATAAATCCTGAAGAAGCATCTGTGCATTGCTCGATAAACTCAGCTCTATCTTTGGTTTCAGATTTATCCATTTCCATATTTTTAAATGGCGAAATATCTCTTAAAAATACTTTTAAGCCATCCCAATTTTTATCAAAAGCCATTGAATCTAACTTTTCCATAGAAGATAAGCGCTTATTCATAGAATTTAAAATATCATCTGTATCTTTGTCTTTACAAAGCTTTTTCACCCCAACATTTGAAGCCTCTAAAAGCTTTTTTGCTTGCCTATAATGAGATGAATCAAATTCTTTCAATATCTCTTTCACTACACACATTTCAACAGTTGTAGGCTTATCCCAATTGAGCTTTCCAGAACCAACTATAAAATCTCCAAGGTCACTCATAGCTTTTGTGTAGTCAGTTATGTCTTTTACATCTTTTGAATTTGCCGGAAGATTTTTTTCTACACCATTCCAAGCTTCATGAAATGTGGCTAAAAATTCTCTACTTGCCGCATCTTTAGATGCGTCATTGAAATCTGTGCATTTAAATTTAGAGAATAACCCTACGAATTGATTTTTCATAAATCGATACCTATATTGGTTGTTTGAACGACTCGGATACTTGAGTCACATAAATTCTTGCAGAGAGATTTTACATCAGCAACAAAAAAATATTTTATTAATTTTATTTTGATATAAGTTAATTTGGTCTATGGGAGAAAAATATGAATCTAAAACTAATTAGCTTTGCGGTATGTCCTTACGTTCAAAGAGCTACAATCACTTTAAATTACAAAAAGCAAAAGTTTGATATTGAATATATTGACCTCGCAAATAAACCTGAGTGGTTTTTAAAACTTTCTCCGCTAGGTAAAGTACCAGTACTTGTTGTGAATGATAAAGATGTATTATTTGAATCAGCAGTAATCAACGAATATTTAGATGAAACTGTAGGTGAGAAAACATTATCTTCAGATCCTTTAGTAAAAGCAAAAGAAAGGGCTTGGATAGAATATTCATCATCAATTCTAATGGACTTTTTTGCGATTCTTGGTTCGTCTAATCCATCTAACCTGACACCAAAGTTTTTTGAAAAACTTGCAAAACTTGAAGATGTGATCTCAGATTCTGGATTTTTTAAAGATGCTTTTTCGATAATAGATAGCTCCTATGCACCAATCTTCTTCCGCATGCAGTTTTTTGATTTCCTATGGAATGATCAAGACTTCAAAAAAACAAAAGTAAAAAAGTGGGCAGAGAATTTAGTTGTGCAAGATTATGTTAAAAAATCTGTACGCGAAAGTTTTGCAGAAGACTTTGCAAATTATATTAAAGCCAAATCTCAGAAGGTGTATGATTTGATGCAAAGTGGTGATACGCAGAATCAGCCAGATAGCTGCCAGTTACGCCGCTGATTGTAGATACTAAAATCGATTCACCAAAAAAATGCCTTGCAACCTCACTAAGAGTTAAGGAGCCTACAAACTTGCTTCCAAAATGATATGGGTCAAAATCTTCAAAGATAGAATTCTCATCTTTCACAGCCGATTCAATCGAGGCATATATAGAATTATCCACAATCGGCTCAACTATAAATTCATGCACCATATATTTAAAACCAGTACAAACAATATCATTATTAATAACCATCAAGCATAAACCATAACTTAATGGCTCCGATAATGTTCCTACCCAATGCCCAACTGCCATATTGATCTCCCCGATTAATGATGTAAAATCATAACATAACAATTTACGTAATCCAGAATTTTATCCTAATGAAATTCCTCGCTTTAGATTCACCAGTACTCGACATCGTTCTAATGAAACGAGAGGATTTAAAGACATTTATTAAAGATGCGAATAACCAAGCTAAAATCCTAGATTTATATGACCACATTTACTTTTTACTCAAACAACGCGGTGATAGACCTGGGGATAAAAACAATCTTGAGATCTCAGAAGAAATCGAAAACTTAAATAGTGCGTTACATGCATTACAACAAGCGCTCCCCATTGAAATACCCCTACTCTATTTAGGTGGCTCTGCCTGTCGCAAACTTCACCATACTATGGCCTCATTATGTGATTCAGAAGGTGGATTAATTGGAGCTACTAAGGACGATGCAGAAGGTGATTTCTTACGCACGCAACTTAAAAAATCAAACATCCAACTTTACGATAATGGCGTGTCACTTGCATCAATACGCAAATCCCTTATCTATACTTTAGAGAATGAAACAGACCGTGTTATTCTACGTTTTCCATTCAAAGTACCAAGCGAACTTTACAGCAATCTTGCATTCTGCCGCGAAAAAGTTGAAGAAGCTGATGCAGTTCTATTAGAAACCAGTCGTATACATATGTTTGGTGAGAATGTTTTTAATAAAATCTTGGATATAGTTTTAAAGCTGAAGAAAAGTATAATTTTCTATCCACCAACCTTTGCAGGGTTGCTTGCAGATGAACATAATAAAAACCTTGTCTTAAAAACTGCGTGGAACTCTACTTTGATGACCATGAACGCTGAAGAAGGAATTTCTACTTTCCTCAACCATAAATATCGCAGCAAAGTAAAATCACTAGATGAGACAGATCTAAAAAAACTGCTGACAAAAATTCAGTCTGGCTTAGAAATAAAACAACTTGCAATTGTTACCGTTGGCAAACTAGGCGCTTATGGAATAACTAAAAATCACTTGGTTCATGTACCTGCTAATAAAGTAGATAATGCAATAAATACACTCGGTGCTGGTGATGCATTCAGCGGTGGTGTAGCAGCTAGATACTTCTCAAAATTTCATGACAAAGAACTTTCCATTTTAGATATCAAAGATATATTGACCTACGGAGTAGATCTAGCGTCAATTGTAATTCAACAACCGGGGGGATTGCTAGATCCTAAACTCGTTGCGTGTATGAGATAAAAATCTAAAGTACTGATATGAAAAAGACGAGGAATACTGCTAAAAGACACAGTCATGCACTATTGGATGCTGATAAGTTACGAGAAGACGTAAAGCAAATATTATCAATATCACAGAAGCACTATTCGATATCATGGGAGAACTTATTGTTGTCTAGACCATCATACTATGTTGATGAAGGTGGAACGCCACATTATCTTGAGATACAAGGAAAAGCATACTATTTTGAGACGGGGAAAAAATTCTATATAGGCTTACCTCCAGCTTATGACAAAATTCTTATATCACCCCAAAAAAGTACAACAGCAATTAAAACCGTAGAACAGCTTCTTGGCATCTCTCCAACAAAGACTAATATAAAAACGAATTTCAAAAATTCATGTTTTGGCAAAGGTAGCCAAAACATTCATAAACAACATCAACAAAATTCTAGGTGAAATTAAAACAGTATTCTGCTTTGCAGACAACCAATATTGGTCATCAGATACAGATCCAAAAATGAATTTTTAATTTTTTTGTCGGGGAATGTTTATGAAAAATTCATTTACGGCTCTTCACTGAAAGATAAACCCTTACACTCAAAAAAAGTGGCGGCGCGAAGCGCCATATACTAAAGTTGGAGTGCAGCATCTAGGGTTTGGGGGTGAAGATCAAACGACAACTTTAGGAAAAAATGGTTTGCCTATGGCAAACTAAAATTTCAATAAAAGTTCAGCATCACACCTCAAGGCAATCTAACGCCTTTGTTTACCGAGTCTGATCTCATATACATCTCTAGAGCCTTCAACAGCAGCGCCATTCCTACGACAGCTATCCCCATGTTTTGTACACTAAAGATATTGTTACACCAACTTCTATTATTCATTGCTGTGGTAGCTTTTGGCTGCTGAGTAACGCTTGAAGAACTTGCAGAAGAGGTATCAATTGCAGATGCCAGCTCAGCTGGCATGCTTCCAACTGGTGTTCCTGCCAACCTCGGATCCTCTGGCTCAAACAACAAAGCAGGAGATACTGCTGGTACATCAGAAGGTTTATCTCCACGCGGCGATGGTTGCGGTGTAGTTGAAGCTGAATCACCTCCCTTACTATCTTTATGTCTATGATGCCTATGATGGTGCTTCTTCTTATTTTCATCATCAGCCGAAGTGTAACCATCATCATCATGTTTTTTATGATGGCTATGTCTACGTTCCCCATGAGCGGCACTTTCTTCACCCCTTGGTGATTTTGGCTTTTCTTCTGTTGTCACCACAGTTGCATCTGGTACAGGGGTCAGTCCTGCGGCTTTTATTTTTTCATTAAGAGCTTTGCTGGCTCCAGTATCTTTTTCCAATGTCTTTTCTTTTAAATACTCAACATATATTTGCAAATCATGAATTGAGATATTTTTAAATGTTTCAGATTCTCTGGAGATATTTTTAGAATTGTATACAGTCAGAACATCATTATTCTCCAATACTTTTTTTTCTAACTCAATTCCTTCTTGCTGGGTACGACTCTTCTTCTTGATTAGCTCTATTAAAGCTATTAAAAACTCAGCATCTTGAGCAACAACGTTATTTGTATACATAAGGGAACTCCATATTTGTTACCCCCCTTCAACAAAAATGCTAGCGAAATAAAGTTACAATTGGAAGATTATTTTAATCCTACTGCTGAATAATTTCTACAGTGGCATGGGTAACACGACCAAAAACTGAAACAATACCTTGCCAAGTTAGGTCGCCACTAGAAAAGTGAATAGGTTGATAGTGAGGAGCAGTAGGTACGCATTTTGGAGTACCTCCTGTTATAAATGGATCGAGCACAGTCCTTAAGCTCACTTGCGAGGTAGCTGCCAACGTAAAACCACCTTCCATATCAGATAAGAATCCTTCTAGACCACCCCCAGCCCTATACCAACAGCTACCACCATAAGCCCAACCTGAGCTAGAAGTCCCACTAATAAAATTTGACCTTACTAATTCAGTTGAAGTCGTATCATTATACAACTGTAAAATATGATCTCCGACGTTAAAAGTACGTGCTTTAGCTTTAACTAAGTACTTACCTGCAGGCAAAGTCATTACAAAAGTTGAAGTATTTAAAGATGCACCTGGAATATTATTATATTTTACAGTGTTGAGTGGTCTTCTCGTTAAGAAGCTAACGTTTACTGCCGTAGTATAATCAGCAGTAAATAATAGGGATAAACCTGGAGGCGTGCTACCACCACCACCTCCACCAGCAGAATAAGTTACTTCACGCATAATCTGTTGCTTGGTTTTCCACCTTATAAAATCATCATAATAGCCCGCTACACTTGTATCGAAAAATGATTCTGTAAAGTTAATATCATTATCACAATTTTCTACATCTACACCACCACTACATGCAACGATTGGGTTTATAGTACCCAAATAATTTACAGCGCCTTTATTATTCGCCCCAAAACTAATTAAAGCATATGCAACAACATTGGCATATGTAGTAGAATTAGCTTGATGAATCCTATTACTCCCAGCATCTTGAACACGTATTACATCAGCCTGTGTGCTCACGTATGGAGCAAACAAAGCGTTGCTCTGTGACATCTGTTTTACAGAAACATAAGCTATTCTTGTATTCCAGCTATCAAACATATAGTCATCAGGTAAATTTAAAGTACGCGTAGGCACCGCACCAATCCTTAAATTTTCATTGGCTGTAACACCTGCAATTTCTGTTGTACCAGCAACAGTTGCCAAGCTACAATCTGTAGCTACGCCAAAATCTGCTGTATTAGGTGCATCATTAATTCTTGCGGCACATGGAATATATCCATTTTGAGAGTAGAACGTGTCAATAGCAGCTTGAATTTTATCAAGCTTCTTATTCATATCTGAAATGGTATCTTTCTGTTGCAAAATGGGAGTTATGGAAATGAGAGCTCCCAACACCACGCTGAATATAAGAAGAACTATAGATGTTTCAATTAAACTGAACCCTTCACCTTTTAGATTCCAAGCTCTTTTCATGATGTATAAACCTATTTTAGTCGCATTATATTGATTCTACACCAACAAAAGTTAATAACCAGTTAATTTAGTACAATTAATTACAATAACATCCAATAAATATTGATCATATTAGATGTTATTCACCTTGCCAAATCTTCTCTACTTGGCAATAATCTAAATATATCGTTCAACTTAAGAATTTGTGTTTACATTAATTTATATATTTATTTTGTTTTTTATCGTGCCAATTGCTTATTGCTACGTGGCCGAAAACCAGTTCTTAGATAAAATAGTAATGAGAGAGAAACTCTTAAATTTACCTTGTTTCACGATAGGTAGAAGACTATCCGCATTCACCGTTGAAAAGTCATATGTTGTTCAAGGCTCTGTCGTACTGACGATGAATTTTTTAAGACGTTTTAAACTGCTCTGTATTAGAATGATTTACGGGGCTACCACATCTGTCCAGTGGCTAATCGATATGGCACAAAGAGAAGCTTTACTCAGGCTAAAAGAATCAGCAACAGGTGCAAACTATGTAGTCAACCTTAAATTTTCACATGCCAAAACCAACAATCATGAGATTGAAGTCTTGGCATATGGCACAGCAATACAGCTTTATCCAGATACATTAGGGATATATTTTTTACCAGAGATTCCTAGGGTCTATCACCCAATTACCAAAAAGTCTTCGCTATTAAAAAACTTCTTGGCTGCTCTAGCAGTAATAGTCGCTTCATTTATTGGAACTATGTATGTAGAAAAAATCGCAGCAAATAGTATTTTAGAGCACTTTGGGTATAATGAAGAAAATACGGTTTGGAACTATCTAAAAAATCGCTCAGATGTAAAGCAGACAAATTTCCCCGAATATCTCAAAGATGCTCAAACCTCTTTAGATGCAATAATAACTTCAATCCCCAAACCACAATCTCCTTATACTTTTAAAGTTATATTAGTAGATACGGAAAACACCGATTTTATTTTATTACCAAATGGAAACATGCTGTTGCATAAAGGATTACTAAGAAAGATAAAAACAGAAAACGAATTATCTTTTTTATTTTCTATAGCATTAGAGAGTTATAAAAATAAGAATCATATAGAAAACATGGGAGAATACATCACTACTCCTTATGTGTTTTTACAGGCTTTTGGGGACGACAGCTTTATCGCCGAATGGGTGGTTAGACTATATCCATTCGACAATATTATATTCACAGATCAGCAGACACTTGCGACGAATAAAGCTGCTCTTGCGACCTTAAATAAAATTTATGGGCATGTGGGCGGCATTGAATTATTTGCAAACGATATTGCAAATACTGATGCAGCGGAACGCAATTTCATTGCTCCTGACCTCTTGAAAGAAGCACAGTTACTAAAATTAGAATTACAAGAACCAAAAGCTATTTCTTTTGTTTTAGATCAGCCGCAAATAGTAGTGAAAAAAACTGATATAATCCCTGCAAAGCATAATAACGAAGACTTCAGAGACCTCATACCAGACTTTATACAAGAAAGCTCTAAACTCATTAACAAATACCAAAGTTCAATGGCGTTTATGAGCGGGTTAATGGATGGCCAATCTCTTGGCTCTAAGGACTCCATACAGGTCAAATTATCTTATATTGATTACGGCTTTGAAAACATTACGTACTACGATAAAGCAGTGAACTCACTCATAGAAGATTATGCTAATGATGTTAAAGAAATCTTAGAACACACAGCCGATGACAGTGAAAAAAGAATTATAAGCTCTATATGGCAAACTGAGGTAGATAAATTTCACGCAGTAGCTTCATTCTATTTGAAAAGAGATTATGAAATCTTAAATACTCAACAAGGTGCTTTAAACTTCTTGAACAACAGAATTGGGAAGTATTCTGTAGACGGAGGAAGAGTCATATTTAGATTAAAAAATGATCAAGACAGCTACGATGGATTAATGGATAGAATATTCAATCTGTATTCCAAGCAGTCACCACAAACAACAAATAAAGGTAGAAAATGACAGATGAAATTACAATATCAACATTAGAAAATATTCCAGGTTCTGATATCGAACAACACATAGGCTTAGTCACTGGAATTGGCGTGAAGGGAACGGCTTTAGTTACTGGCTTTATTGCAAACCTAAAACATTTTTTTGGTGGTGAAAACACTTCTATGACCGCCCTACTTCAAGATGCGCGTAAACTTGCTCTTGAACATATGACCGAAGAGGCAAAAAAACTTGGAGCTAACGCTGTTATAAACGTGCGGATTGAGAGCTCAAAAGTGGCCTCAGGCCTTGCAGAAGTCTGTGTTTATGGAACTGCAGTAAAGATAATTAAGTACTAGGCAACACTGCGGAAATAAAGCATTTGTATTAACCACTTCTTAACAACTCCTATGCTAGCATAGGATCTACAAACAGTTGTTAATAGAGGTTAATATGCATAATTCAGACTCACCTCATACAAATAAAGACAAAGAACTAAAACAAGAATTGATGGATAACTTTGAGAAACTGTTATCTGACAAGTTTAAATCAAAAAAAGATAACGCATTAGAACAAAACCTAACTATAAATAATTTAGTTGGTAATATTAACATCAACCGTAATAGATTAATGCTAACTTTTGCAAAATATCCACAACCCAATCAAGATTTGGCTGGTAGTATAGCATACTCTACGCAAACCGAATCGCGATTAAGTAAGTATTTCGACAACCATATAAAAAACTATAGCACTTCATGGTTTACAAGGGCTCTAGATAGAATCGAAGCGTTGATTACTGGCAAGAATGTTGTTCAAGTTAAATATTCAAAAATAGCAAAAAAGGCAATTAACGACTATATGGAAGATGCGGCAGCAAGACTAGAAGAAATAGGTCCAATAATTAACACTAGAGACCAACAAAGATAATAAATTAAATACCTATCGCCTACTTTGTTTGAATTTTTATAAATGTTATAATATGCTCATACAGAGCTTTATAATATGTCACCCCACAACTTGAATCGCGGGGTTCATAAGTTTATTGCTTAATCAATAGAACGAGAATTGGAAGCTGAAGCACTGGAACGACTTTGATAGGAAGGTTTATTTAATCCAATATCAGTCATTTCTTCATAAAATTCTGTAGAAACTTCTAGGGCATTTAGAACATCTTTGTGATAAGAATTATCGAAATAAAAAGAGCAAGTCTCTTTCTGCTTAGCACTACTTGATTGTCTCGCATAACGTAAACAATAAGATATTGAAGAAAAAAGTAATGGTACCAAGCCTAAAAGAGCAATAGTATATAAAGCCTGATGATTAATGTTAGCAACTGGATTATTAACTCTAGAAAAATCTAATTTTGAACTACTGCTTGTTTGATTGCAATAGGCCAAAGAAAAAAGACAAACTTCAGCCAATAAGATGAAAGTAGCACTACCTTTAAGACAACTAATTGTCTCGGCGTATTTTTCACTACTAAAATATGCATTGTCAACTAAGTTTATTTCATTCCACACTTCATTTTCTTTATATTTTGTTTTGTCATATGAGTGAACTCTTAATTGATTAACAAAATTTCTTGTAAATCTATCAGCTTCTTGATTTTTTCCTAAAAACTCTTTCACAACCTGCTTTACAGACTGACTAATTTCTTTGAGTTTATCATTCTTAAAAGGCTGTAGGGATGCAACATGCATTTCGCTAGCTGCTTCAGCTATTTCATTATAAGGTTCTTCTATCGCTAGTATTAACGCATCGTTAAACGCTATTACGTCATTATTTGATATTCTCATTTATTTGCCTTTAATATTGTTAATTTGAACTTAAGCATGCGATCGTCGGGAATTTTATTGCATTTATCGGGTAGTTGCAAGTTTAAATCCCGCGGTGCGACAAATTGGTATCATCTCCGCGAAGGCAGAGCCCCAGTTCTTTTATTTGTCAGATAGAGAGGCTATCAACCGCCAAAAGCCTGTTTTTGAATCTCTACCAACTCAGCTATGCCTTTTTTAGCAAGAGTTAGCATAGCATTATACTGTTCTTCGCTAAATGCCTTTTGCTCAGCGGTTGCTTGAATTTCTATAATCTTATTATCCGCAGTCATCACAAAATTAGCGTCAACTTCTGCGTTACTATCTTCAATATATTCTAAATCCAATAAGGAAGTTCCTTTGATTATACCAACAGAGATAGCCGCAACCTGACCAATTATAGGTGATTTTGGAATAACGCGGTCACGAGCTAATTTATCACATGCCAAGTATAGAGCTATATAGCCCCCTGTAATTGCCGCTGTACGTGTTCCGCCATCAGCACGAATCACATCGCAGTCGACTATAATCTGGCGCTCACCCAATAATTTTAGATCTACAACCGTTCTAAGCGACCTACCAATTAACCTTTGAATCTCTTGAGTGCGACCATCTAATCTACCTTTCGCAGATTCGCGCTGCATCCTAGTGTTTGTCGATCTAGGCAACATACCATACTCAGCAGTTACCCAGCCTTGGTTTTTACCTTTTAAAAAGCGTGGTACTTCCTTATCAACACTCGCAGTACAAACCACATGGGTGTTGCCAAATTTAATTAGGCATGAACCTTCGGCATGCGGCATGAAGTTGACTTCACAAGAAACTTCTCTGAGTGATTCTGGCTTACGGCCAGAAGTACGATTGTATGTCATGATTATAAAATTTCTGCAGTTGAATCAAATAGCTCTACACAACCATAGCTATCACCTAAGCTCGTGTATACATAAGCTTTTCTTAAACCATTTGGCAGTTGAATTGCGCAAACTAATTTACCGAATGTAGCAAGCTGTGCCAATAAAAGCTTAGGTTCGCTGCGAAGGCAACCGTTTACAAATATCGCTTCATAAGGGGCGTTTTTTGGATCGCCATGAAGTATCTCAGCAGTCTTGATTACTGCATTATCAATTTGTAAATGCATCAATGTATTCACAGCTTTTGTAGCAAGATGAGTATCGCTCTCGATACCCAAAACTTGCGAAGACAACTTCGATAATACCGCAGTCGAGTAACCAGTGCCACAAGCGATGTCTAATACCCTCTCATCTCCTTTCAGTTCAAGAGCTTGCAACATTACAGCGAACTCCTCAGGCTTTAACATAAACCTACCCTCACCCATTGGCGATTTCGCATCTGCATAGGCTACAGATTGCCACTGCCCATCTAGGAACAGATGCTTTGGCATCTCCGCCAAGGTATTTAAAATTCTCTCGTCATGCACTTTCACAGGCATAATCTGGTTGGTTACCATGTTTTTTCGGGCTATTTGATGGGATTCCATAGAATTCAATAACATTAAAATTACAGAATTCCAATATCGCCCGATATAAGAAAGTATGCAAGTGAATAATGAACTTGATAACTACCATAACTTATGATAATTCTAGCCCTCAAAGAATTATATTTCGTTATGGCTACTCAGGATATTTTGGCAATTAGGTATAGTGAAGCAGTGTTCCTCGCAGCATCTGATAAGAAGCTTTTGGACAAAGTTGAGGCCGATTTTACACAGCTCGCTGGCATTATTCAGGCCAACAAAAACATCCGCAACTTATTGATTAGCAAGGTAGTTCCTAAAAGAATAAAAGCGAAATTTTGGGATGGCATCATCGCAGATAATAAATTTAATGAGCTCACAATCAATTTCTTAAAAACACTTATCTCTAACAATAGATTAGACACTCTTCCAAAGATCATTGATAGTTATCACAGCAAATTGAGAGAAAGCAAAGGAATTTTGACTGCTCATATCACAACCGCAAAAACACTTGATAAATCAGAAATATCGAAAATTGCGAACGACTTAAAAGTAGTGTTTGGCAAAGAAATAGAAGTAAAAACCAAAGTTAGAGAAAGAATAATTGGTGGAATAATAGTAAGAGTTGGCTCAAAGATGATAGATTGCTCTCTAAGCAACAAAATCAGCAAAATAAAACAACTCATGCAATCTGTAAGAATTTAATATAAGGAGAGAAGATGGCAGTTCAAATTAAAGCAACTGAAATATCAGAAATTTTAACCAAAGAAATAGCGAATTATAACGCTGAAACCGAACTCAATGAAGTTGGTCAGGTAGTTAAAGTATCTGACGGTGTTGCCATAGCTTATGGCTTAGGGAACGTTCAGGCTGGTGAGATGGTGGAATTCGATGGCGGCATTAAAGGAATGGTGCTTAACCTTGAAGAAGACAGCGTTGGTATCGTAATCTTCGGAAATGATAGAGAAGTGAAAGAAGGCCACACTGTGAAACGTACAAAAAAAATCGTAGAAGTACCGGTTGGCAAAGGCTTGTTGGGACGTGTAGTTGACGGCCTTGGCAACCCTATCGATGGCAAAGGCGCATTAAAAAATGTTAAATATGCTCGTGTTGAAATTAAAGCCCCTGGCATTGTAAAACGTAAGTCAGTTCATGAACCAGTACAAACAGGTATTAAAGCTATCGATAGCTTAATCCCAGTTGGTCGTGGTCAACGTGAGTTGATCATCGGTGATCGTCAAACAGGTAAAACTGCAATTGCCATTGATACAATTTTAAATCAAAAGCAAGCCTTCGAATCTAAAGACGAACAAAGAACACTCTATTGTATTTATGTTGCGATTGGTCAAAAAAGATCTTCAGTTGCGAAAATTGTTAAAAAGCTAGAAGAAGAAGGGGCAATGGACTACTCAATAGTAGTCTGCGCGAGTGCTTCTGACCCAGCTCCACTACAATTCTTAGCCCCATACACAGGTTGTACAATGGGTGAATTCTTCAGAGATAATGCTATGCACTCTCTGATTGTTTATGATGATTTATCTAAACATGCTGTAGCGTATAGACAGATGTCATTATTACTTCGTCGCCCACCTGGACGCGAAGCTTACCCTGGTGACGTTTTCTACCTACACTCAAGACTACTTGAGCGTGCTGCAAAAATGTCAGACGAAATGGGCGCAGGTTCACTTACAGCTCTTCCGATTATTGAAACACAAGCTGGTGACGTATCTGCATATATTCCTACAAACGTAATTTCGATTACCGATGGTCAGATTTTCTTAGAATCAGAGCTGTTCTATAAAGGTATTAGACCAGCACTTAACGTTGGTATTTCAGTAAGTCGCGTAGGTTCTGCCGCACAAATTAAAGGTATGAAACAAGTTGCTGGCTCAATTAAACTTGAGCTTGCTCAGTATCGTGAGATGGAAGCTTTTGCTCAGTTCGGTTCAGACCTAGACGCTTCAACACAAAACTTGCTTGCACGTGGTGCGAGATTAACTGAGCTTTTAAAACAACCTCAGTACTCTCCTCTAGCTGTGGAAGAGCAGATTGTTGTTATATTCGCAGGTGTTAAAGGCTATCTTGACAAAGTAAATGTGAAAGATGTTAAGCGTTTTGAAAATGAATTGCTAGGCGACCTCCGCAAAAAGCATAAGAAGCTCATGGAAAAAATCAAATCAGAAGAAAAAGTTTCTGAAGATTCTGAAAAAGAGCTGAACAAAATATTAACTCAATTCACTAAGGTATTTGCGTAATGCCATCGCTTAAAAGTTTAAAAGTCAGAATCAAAAGCGTTCGTTCTACTCAGAAAATTACGAAAGCAATGAAAATGGTTGCTGCTTCAAAACTAAAGCATGCACGTGAAAAAGCTGAAGCCGCCGCACCTTATGCAGATAAAATGGCTGGAATAGTAATGTCACTAGCGGCTGGTTCTGAACACCCAGCCAACAGCGAGCCATCACTACTCACGGGCACAGGTAAAGATCGTACACATCTTATTCTAGTTGTCACTTCAGATAGAGGTTTATGTGGGGCATTTAATTCTTCGATAATAAAAGCTTCTAGAAGAAAAATTGAGTCACTAGTCGCTAGCAGTAAAGATGTTAAAGTTATATGCCTAGGCAAAAAAGGATACGACCTCCTCAAAGGACAGTATGGTTCTCGCATTGTCATGCATAAGGACGGAATTGGGCGTAAAGGTGTAAGGTTTGCTGAAGCTCAAGAAATTGCAGAAAAACTTCTAGAAATGTTTGAAATGAAGCAATTCGATGTTTGTAATATTATCTACAACAAATTTAAATCAGTGATTTCTCAGATCGTAACAGATCAGCAGATTATTCCTCTTGAGGTTCCTGCAGAAAAATCAGCTCCAGCACCTTATGATTATGAGCCAGAGGAGGAAGAAATTTTAAAAAGCCTACTCCCTAAAAACGTTGCTGTTCAGGCTTACAGAGCATTGCTCGAAAGTAGTGCTAGTGAACACGGCGCTAGAATGAGTGCAATGGATAGTGCGACTCGTAACTCAGGTGAGATGATAAAACGTCTAAACTTGCAGTATAACAGGACTAGACAGGCATATATCACCAAAGAGCTTATCGAGATTATCTCTGGTGCTGAGGCGGTTTAACGCTACTTTTTTAAAAAAACACAAGAAATCCGCCTAAGATCCAGAAATACAAGTCTATTTAATAAATACTTAATATTTCCCCCCTGTTTTTGACGGTCTTTTTGTGATATAATGTAGTCATTAACTAAATATGAGTTTGAAATGAGATCTTTTTTTGACACAAAATCTTGGGATGATGTATTTAACTATTCAGGTTTTTTATCTATGTTTAATATATTCAATTGGTTGAGCAGCTCTTCTGTTCACGCTCAACCAGTTATGACTAGTGCGTTGAGCAGTTCTTCTGTTCTCGTTGCATATAAGCCAATGGATGAGAATGAGCTAGAAACTTTAAGCTTGCCAGTATTTAAATACTCAGAAAGTTACTTTAGTGACAATGGTGATTTAGATTTATTAGGTATACAAGAAGTGTCCGAAGCCCCTAAAATTACAGAAGAAAATGAGTTTAAAGCGATGCATCCTATATATTATTTTGGATGGTTGTTAAAGAATGGTAGGCAAGCTGATGCACTGAATCTTTTAAAATTAAAAACAGAAGAATTAAAGCCAAATGCAGTTTTTAAATTCAATGCTGTTTATGGAAGCCGTAGCTATTCACTTTTAACAATGGCAATTGAATCTGGAGCGAGCGCTGTTGTTAGTTACTTAGCGCCAAGATGTTCAAAAGCAGCTTTAAATTTTTCTAACAGCAAGCATTTAAGTGCAGGCAGAACAGCTATAATGTTCGCCGCTGAAGTTGGTAACGCACAAATAGTAGATGATCTTTTAAAAACTGGTAAAATTGATGTAAATGCTGAGATAGGTCAAGGCGATACAGCTTTATCTCTGGCGATAATTGAATCTAAAGTTGATTCAGGTAAGGTTGTAGAATCTTTGATTCGTGCTGGTGCGAAATTAGATCTTAAACTAACAGGAAGTACAAGAAAAGAAGATCTGCATGGTAATCTAGAAGTTAAAATGAAAAACGGAAGACTTACTGATAGCTGGTATAACACTAATTTTTTAATGTCTGCAGCTTACTTAGGAAAACCAGAAGCAGCTAAAGCTTTGGTTCAAGCAGGTAATTTACCAGTAAAAGGTGAGTATTTTGCAATGTGTCTAGGTAGAATGTATGATTTTGTATTAAATAATAATCGGTTGAAAGCTCAAAAATACAAACAAACATTCGATGTATTGTCATTTGAGTTAGTAAGAAAATTAGCTGATAAATTGGTTATAGATGGAAATATAGCTAAACTTACTTTGGATGATAATGAAAAAGTGATCTTCCATTCCAAATCTCATAGGAACGTAGCTGAAGCTTGTTATGGACGTGAAACTGATTATAAAACAATGATTTCAGAGATCGTGCTTAGCAATTCAGAATCCACACCTAAGATGAAAATAGTTGCTAAAATGATTTCAACTCTGAGCCTTGAGCATACACTCTCGCATGCAGAGCAAGTGAGCTTAGGTAGAGAAAAGGCTGCAACACAAAGTATCGCAAGAGTGTAAGTTGTTTTGGTTGGAGAAGAAGTAATTAATGTGTGCGTTTGGGGCGAATTTGCCCGCGAACGCGGCCTTAAAGCAAATTCGAGCACACATTAATGGATTCTTCGAATCCTAAGATATATTTTTCTATTCCGAACTCCATAGAAATTTTTTTGGTCTGACACATACTTTCAATAAGTTTGGTGTTAGGCCAATTAGTATTTATATTCTGTCTTCGCTCTTATTTGTTAATGTCTTCTTTGCTTAATATAAGATTCTCTATTTTAAAAAGCGCGCCCCTTAAAAGGCGTGTTTTTCTTACAATCCGAATAGTCCTAATTATAGAGCTCATCAGGCTTATATTACAAAAGAACTTATCGAGATTATCTCTGGTGCTGAGGCGGTTTAAATACTTCCTTTTGTTGATTTTCATATAGATTAGCATCATAGTGATATCATCTAATTAAATTAATGGCGATGACACTAGCAGAGTTCTCCACAAGTGCAATATTCTCTACTTTTTTGATATTCTGCCGTATTGGCAGTGCTTGTATGTTTTTACCTGCGGTTGGAGAAACATTTATTTCACCAATGATTAGGGTGGTTTTTGCAGGCTTACTTAGTCTGATGATAGTGCCACTCTATCAAACCCAACTCCCTACTATTCCAGAATCATCAATAGAATTAATAATTCTGCTCGGGGGAGAAATAACTATTGGAATGATCATAGGCATAACTATGAAAACAATCTTAAGTGCTGTACACGTACTAGGCATGACAATCTCATATCAATCAGGTCTATCGTCTGGCATGATGTTCGACCCATCGCAAGGAACTCAAGGATCTCTATTTGGCAACCTATTAAGCATGGCTGTAATTATTACAATCATCAGCTCTGATCTGCATTTCATCTTGATAAAAGGAATAACCCATAGCTATGAGCTATTTAATGTTGGCAGCTATTTTGAACACTACGACGATTTCTCTAATTTAATAATTAAAACCACTAATGATGCTTTTAATATTGGAGTTCAAATGTCTGCACCATTTTTAGTTGGTGGCTTATTGCTATTCATAGTATCGGGCGTGCTTTCCCGATTAATGCCACAACTACAGATTTTTTTCCTTATGCTGCCAGCTCAAATAATTCTAAGCCTTATAATATTTATGGCATCTATTGGCGCTGTTGTGTTATGGTTTGTTGAGTATTATAGAGAATTTATAACCAATCTCTTTGGGTAAATTATGGCAGAAGATCAAGATAACGCCCAGAAAACGGAAGAGCCCACGCAGAAGCGGATTGAAGATGCCATTAAACAAGGCAATATTGCTTTTTCTAAAGAAGTTACCAGCTTTTTAATGTTATCACTACTAACAGTTTTTATAGTTTGGCTTTCACCAGCATTAATGAAATCTGCAAAACTTAGTTTATCGCACTACATTACTCAACCACATGAGATTGAAATAAATCTAGATGGTGAAGATGCAGTACATCTAGCTACCTCCATATTTGCAGACATTGGAATGCTTTTATTTATCCCTTTTATCATATGTATTATTGGTGCATTTTTAGGAAGTTTTTTGCAAAATGGTATTATCTTCGCTCCAGAAGCTATAATGCCCAACCTCAGCAAAATCTCACCGCTGGCTGGCTTTAAACGTATTTTCTCTAGCCGCTCGATAGTGGAATTAATCAAGGGTATTTTAAAAATCAGCCTTGTATCAACAGTAGTATATATGACTATCAAATCGGATTTAGATCATATATCCATGTTATTTGAACTGAATTTTTTTGGAATACTATCTAATCTTTTAAGCATCATCACCAAGTCATTACTAGCAATATGCGCTGTGATGGGCGTAATAGCCGTACTCGATTTACTTTACCAGCGAATGGAATATATCAAAAGCCTACGCATGACCAAGCAAGAAGTAAAAGAGGAAATGAAACAAACTGATGGGAATCCAGAGATCAAGTCAAAGCTTCGCTCATTAAGAATAGAACGCGCTAGAAAACGTATGATGGCAGCAGTGCCAAAAGCCGATGTAATTATAACCAACCCAACCCACTATTCCATAGCTTTAAAATACGATAAAACTCGTATGCCAGCTCCGCAAGTAGTTGCCAAAGGTGTCGATAAGGTAGCACTCAGAATTCGTGAGCTGGCCAAAAAACACAAAGTACCCCTAGTTGAGAACAAGCTCCTTGCCCGCTCAATTTTTGAATCAGTCGATTTAGAAGATTTCATCCACGTTGAACACTACGAAGCCGTTGCCAAAATAATAAGCAAAGTAATGAATATCAGTAAATAATTACCACTTATAAAAAGCTTATTCATCATGATTGGGGTAAAGTTTATCTAGAAACTTATCTTTTTCTTGTGAATAAAATCATAGAAGTAAAATAAGAATGGGTTGATCACTATGGATATCATAGCTCCAGCCAAGATCAGGTTATAGAGTTCTTGAGTGAACATATTATTCACTAAAGCTAAACCACATAAAATAAATGAAAACTCACCTATTTGTGCTAAACCAAGCGCGACTATAAAGCTATCTTCCTTACTTTGTCTAAACCATCGCATTATAGACAAAGCAGCTATACTTTTTGCTATTATCACAATTATAAGGGTGAGCAAAACTCCTAAAGGCTGCCTTATTAAAGTATATGGATCAAATAACATTCCAACCGATAGAAAAAATAACACAGAGAATGTGTCTCTCATAGCTAAAGTGTTTTTAGCCGATCTTCTACCTATCTCACTTTCACTCAAGACCATTCCACTTAAAAAAGCTCCTAATGCAAGCGAGGCATCAAACACTACATATGCAATACCTGCAAACCCGAGTGCAATCGACAATGTACATAGAGCATTTAGTTCATGAGATTTAAATCTTGCAACTATTTTCAAAAGCCATGGTAAAAAGCGACGTCCCACAATTAACATAAATGCAAAGAAACCACCTATTTTAAATGTAACCGTCAAAAAAGTGGTAAAAATATTATCATAACCTAGAGGTGAATCCGCAAATCTCATCTCAGCAATTACTGGCAGAATTACGAGTGCAAAGACCATAACTATATCTTCAACGATCAGCCATCCAATCGCTATTTTTCCACCTTTACTATCAATTAAACGACGTTGCTCTAGTGTTCGCAGAAGCACTATAGTACTTGCGACAGACAGAGAAAATCCAAAAACGATTCCGTGCACAAAACTGTGCCCCATAATATAAGAAACTACCAAGCCAACTATAGTCGCTGAAACCATCTGCGCTACCGCACCAGGTAGTGCAATTTTTCTAACATCCATCAAATCTTTAACTGAGAAATGTAATCCAACTCCAAACATTAACAAGATCACACCAATCTCCGCTAATTGCCTAGCAAGAGATAGATCAGCCACAAACCCAGGTGTATAAGGGCCAAGAGCAACACCAGCCAACAAATAACCGAAAATTGCGGGCAACTTCAATTTTTTTGCGCCCAAACCAAATATGAAAGTGGTGACTATACTAACAATAATAGTACTAATCAGGGCGTGCTCCATAAAAGACAGCTCAATAATTTATACCACTATACAATGGTATATTATGTGCGGCTGAAAAACCAGATATTTAGTTTTGAAGCATTAGCTAAAGACGCTATAGATATTAATTAGCGCCTTGTTACAATTTTTTATGCACGCCCAACTGTTGGCATCATACCATCTAGGAAACCCCAAAGTGCATCAATAGCTTTATGTGCCCCTTCTCTCACTTCTTTATGCGCAGAAGCAGGAAGTTTATTTAATAATTTTGTAAGTTGTTCCGCATGCCAAATATCAACTTCACCATGCACTGTGAAAAACTCTAATGCTTCTTCTGTGGTCACACCATAGAATTTTTGCAATCCATCTTTTTTGGTTTTTGCAATTTCATGATATTGAAATTCATGCGCGAACAATGCACCCAATCCTTTCTCATAATTTTCCGAAGATAATTGCTTGAAAGTATCAACCAAGTGCTTTGTTTCTTTATTCTGCTCCACACCCCTAACATCAGCTTCCGAAGCGCCCAAACCTGCAGCATAACGCAACCACATATCAGGATGGTTCTTCTCACCAACTTCTTCCTCAACAAGGTTTTCCATAATTATTGCACGCGCTTCTTTATTTGTTGGCTCACATTTAGAATGAAGTGCGCTCAAGCTTTGTGGGAAGCTTTGCACGTGATGGAAATACTGCTTACTGTACTCCACCAATGATTCACGTGTTAACGCCCCCATATTCCACGACTGATAATATGGATGATTTAAAATACTTTTTTTCAATAGTTCAGCTTGTAATTCTTGTGCAAAATTAGACATATCTGTCTCCTTATAAATTTGTTTATCGAGAATTAGAATAGAATATTCATCACAAAAAACAATCTTATTGTTGTGCAAAAATTTATAATAGTTTATTCAATATCTCGAATTCTAAGTTGCCTCACATGAATAAAAAAACACTCAACGAAATCTTCAGCCGCTTTGCCGAGAACAAGCCAAATCCGCGTATTGAACTAGACTATACATCACCCTATACTCTTCTAATTGCAGTTGTTTTATCGGCTCAGTCTACCGACAAAGGTGTGAATAGAGCAACCCCTGCTCTATTTGAAGTTGCCAGCACACCAAAACAAATGGTTGAGCTTGGACTAGAAAAATTAAAAACTTATATCAAGACTATCGGTCTATATAACGCAAAAGGCGCGAATATAATTGCACTAAGTCAAATGCTGATTGACAAATATAACGGCGAAGTACCAGCCGATTTTGAAGAGCTACAAAAACTCCCTGGGGTTGGGCGCAAGTCTGCAAAAGTTATGCTCCATTCCATTTGGAATCAGCCAGTAATTGCTGTCGATACACATGTATTTCGGGTTAGTAATCGCATAGGTTTATGCAACGAGAAAAATACACTTAAAACCGAATTAGCACTTGAAAAAAACATCCCCATGCAATGGAAAGATAAAGCTCACCACTGGCTAGTTCTACATGGCCGCTATGTTTGTAAAGCCCGCAAACCAGAGTGCGATAGATGCTTAATCAACGACCTATGCAATTATTATAAAAGTAAATAACTTCTATCTCTTTCTTTTATTAAAATCTTTGCTTGTAGTGTCACGTTTTTTATTTGCTGGATTGGTAGACCTATCAGACCTTCTTTTTTTAACAATCATCACTTCTTCTTCAACCACCACTTCTGCAACTGGGTTTTCTGCAGGAATATTAGATTGTAATGAAGTGCTGGCTACTGCGGTGCTGCTTGTAGATGCGCTTGGAACACCAGTTGGTAAAGCAGGAACTCTTCTTAGAAGAGTGTACTCACAAGCCTCTAAGCGTTCGCGAGTTTCCTCGTCAGCCAAATCTAAGGCTGTTTTGCCTTGGCTATCTTGCACTCTTAGGAAGGCTTCAACTTTATACTTATCTTCGCAACGTTTAAGTGCTTTGATAATTACATTTAAACACTCTTTTTCCGCCTGATCATCTGGTCTTTCAGCAATACAACGCAAAACTATATGTAATAAAGTTTCATCTTCAATCTGTGACTGTGTATCTTGAAATCTATTAGCCAATAGGATTTCTTGTCCTTGCGTGTATCCTAGGACAACGTCTAGAGCTTCAGAATCATCATGGTTACTATAACTTATGAGCGCATCTTCATTAATTGAATCAAGCACTTTGGGAATCGCTAAAAGCTCTTTAAGAATTTCAATATTGAATTTTCTAAAATTATTCTTCGTATGATCAAGAGTTAAAAACTCTCGTGCAATATAATTATGTGCATAAGTACCCAAATAGTTGGGATCAAAACTTTTCAAAACTTCTTTTGCTATCTCAACATTGCCAAGCCGAACTGCAAGCGCCACAGCCCCAATTCCTAACCTTCCCTTAGCTTCGCTAGATGCTAGCATATTTCTTAATAAATCTAAATTACCAGCGCGTATGGCGCATGTTAAAAAAGTCTCCCCACTAGGACTAGCAGAACTAAAAAACATATCGAGTAGGCTTGGGTGTTTATCCCTAATAAAGTTATGAAGCTTCGCTACCCTTTCTAAATTATTAAGTTCAATAAGCCTACCCCAAGCTGTCTTTCCTTCTCGATCTTTTTCAGAGAAGCTTGCTTTTAAAATTTCAGGAAATACTTTGCAATATTCTTCTATTGCAGCTATATCAGCTTTTGCAATGCAATAGCGTAATGGTGTCCATCCCTTCGCATCGCCAATAGATGCTGCTGTCTTACCTTCAGGATATTGCAACGCCAATTTCACAAATGTACTAGTCGCCATATGCATTGGCGTCGTTCCATGTTCATCAGTCGTCGACCTTAACAGCCTTCTAACTTCTGGCCTTGATAATAAAATTTCTGCACAATTATCATGCACATTATGCAATATTGTCATACCGTAATTGTTCGTTAAAGTTACTGTAACCACTGCGATTGGGTCTTGTAACAAAAAATTCATTATTTCTACATGCCCAGCTCGGGCTGCAAGATGGAGAGATGTATCCCCAACATTATCTTTCACAACTGCAGGCTCACTGCTTGCAGCCATAATTACTTTAACTTTTGCTAAATCACTATTTATACATACATAATGTAGTGCATTTTGTCCACTTGGTTGAAATCTGCAAACCTTCAGAAGTCTTTTACCTTCGCCCGTCTTTAAAAAAGTCTCAAGCCATTTGCTAGAATTTGAATCTTGAGATTGGAGTACTGCACCCAAAAAGATCGTGAACACCCCACTCCCCTCCTGAGTTTGAAAAAACAATTGAAGAATTCCTGGCAAATCTGATTTCATTGCAAGAAAAACTGGAGTCAATTCATAAGTACCGTCGCTTGAAGTCATGCAACTTTCTTTCCCAGCTTGAGTTTTAAGTAATACTTCTACTATTTCTTTGCTTTTTTTTGTGACTGCAAAATACATAAGGCTATTACCCTCGGCATCAATCACTTCCTTTGCGATGAACGGATATTTTTCAATTATAGCTACTATCTCTGTAAGAAGAGTTTTTTTATCATCAGCATTTACATCTGGACTAGTAAAGTCCGTAATTTTTTTGACTATAATGTCCCTAATATCTATGCTCTCTGCACCATTATCTTTTAACGCTTGTGCAATAGCCTGCCACTTATTTTTCTCAGCTATCCGCAAAATTGATCTACCATTTCTACTTAGGGCATTTACTTCCGCACCCGCCCTAATCAGTTTTACGACAGTATCTGGTTTGGTATGTTTATGTGTGTATAGCAATGCTTCTGTTAACTGTTCTTTTGTAACATTTAACTTTGCGAATTCATCAGCTGAAAAATTTTCAATAAAATAAGCTACTGGATGCTGCCTTCTAATGGTCGTCTTGTTTTTTAGAAAAGACTCAATACGATTTTCTTCGTCTAAAATAGCGCTATTGGAGTTTAGTAAAAGGAAAGGATTCTCCTCTCCGAATTCATCTTTATCAAATTTCAATCCACATGCGAGTATAGCTCTAATTAAAGCTCTGTCAGTTAGATCACTTAATTCACCTATTACATTTTTTGTAATTCTTTGTTCAAATTTAGAGTTAACAGAACCTAATATCTCCAATTCCTTTTGCAAAAGAGGTAAATCTTTCTGGTCTATTATTCTGCTTTCATCAAAAAACACTTTCACTATTTTTTGAAATATCATAACTGATACCCTTAAAATCCTATCTTCCGTACAAACCAAATGGTTGTAGTTGTATTTCAGGATAAAACCCAAGGTTGTTAAGAATTGCTGCACTTGGTTGTTGAGGTCTGAGCTTCCTTCATCAACAGAATTTTTTAAAGAACTTGCAAGCAATCCCGCAATACCATCTATGAAAGCGTTTTGAGCTTCTGGTTTTGCAAATGCTGCATTAACTTCGTCTAATACAAACTGCGCAACCGCCGACGCATCTTTTGTATATTTATCTTGAACCACCAACAAACCAAATTCAGCAGCAACGGCGTTGGTAAGACTTGGAATATCATGCCTTTCATTACCTGGATGATACGGCATTGCAAATTGTGCGAAGTAATTGTTTCTATATAATGGCACTAACACTTCTCTTATGAATTGCCTTTTTTGCAGCGCAATATAGGCAGCGATACCTTGTTTACTTAAAGACATCTCTCCATAGATTTCTATAAGGTTATCAAGTGTACCCTCAGCACAGGCAAATTGCCTATCTCTATGTGTATTTGCCAAGCTTCGGCGAGCATCTTCGGTAGCATTCTCAACCACATATAGGATTGATTCCATCATGATTTTAATCTGCTTTGCATTTGAGAATACCGTTGCTCTATTTTGCTCACCTTGAATATTAAATTCTCGCTCGGCAAATTTTGAAGCTAACGCATTAAAATTGCTAAAACCATATTCTGTCATTTTTTCGCAAATTGCTCTAACTTGCGCCTGAACTTTCTCCAAACCATTCATTGGATTGACCACATCTAAATCAATAGCAGCCTCACCATAAAACTTAACCAAAAACTCCTGCTTTTCTGCTTCTGTTGGCTGTATGGGCGATACTTCTTTAAATGCCTTTATTTTATTCCAATCCGCTGGTTCCCTATCAGATGCTTGAGAAGCTACTTTTTCCTGTTCAACTTCTGGCAGCGTTAAATCAATGCCAAGTTTAATCAATGAAGATTTCAAAGTTCTTTTTATTAAAGCTTCGGGCGTATTTGCATTTCTTAATATTGCACCCAATATCGGCAATGCGCCTTCCTTTGCGGCAACTTCGGCAGCGAATGCTTGAAGCTCATCTCCAGCTAATTTTTCAAGCTGTTCAATTCTTTCCGCAACCGTTAAATTTACAAAATCCTGTAAAAGCATACCACCCCTTAAACTTATGATAACAGGGTATTATACACCAAGAACACAGGAGATAATAATTAAAGTTTTGTTAAGAAATACAGACTCATCCTGCCAATCTAGGCAGAAGCCAATGGAGGCCCTCCCCTAGAGCCATCACCTTTATTACGCAAACTCCCCACGTGTGATTTCTTCTTATCACGATTGATATTAGTAATCTTATCCACATTTTTTTTCATATCTTTATCAGGATTTCTCAAGACTGCTTCAACATTATGCAGCAATATTCTGAGCTGCCTGTTTTTCCATTCGAATCCTAACCCTGATTCATCACTAGCTATAACACTCTCCATATGCTTAACAATGCTGGCCAGCTTAGGATTTGCTTTATTTTCTTCATCCAACTTTTTCAGCTCTTCAATTTTAGCTTTTATTTTTTCTATATATTCCTGATTTTTAAATTCTAATTCCTCTACCCCAGTAGATTCCTTAACCTGTATTGCAGGGACATTTATAGCAAACACCTCATAATCTGCCTCTAGTAATTTTGAAGGCAACAACCAGTCTTGAATCCTTTTGAATAACCTTGCAAAGAAACCTCTGGACTGCTCAATTTCTTTTAGTTTTGCATCGATAATGCCCAATGGGAAAAAAATACCTTTGTCAGCCTTCAAATCCTTATATCTCTCTCTAAATAACTCATCGCTATCTAGCTTATTTACAAAATCTGCAAGTTTTGTAGGATCACTTACTATGTCGATAAATTTATCCAGCATGGCATCTTTTCTTTTAAGCATCTCTAGAGTTGCTTTTCTATCTATGTTATTACAGGTGTTATATGCTGTATGATATGTTTCTACAGTACTCTTGAATTCTGGATTAATAGATAGAGCATTACTATAATCCTTTAGATCTTTATTCTGCTTTGCATCTGGCTGATAAGCTGCAAGCAATAAAAGGTATAACTTGCTGGCAGCAATACTTGTCTTATCATCAACTTTCCTCTGCTCTTGTCCCCCAATATTTTGAATTAGCATTTTTAAAGAAGCTTTTAATTCTTCTGGCGGAAATTTATCTGGAAATTTCGTAAGAGCAGATATCGCTCTACTGACATCTAACCTACTAACAAATGCAGTTATTACATTAGATCCACCTATAGAAATCCGTTTATCTGCTAGCAGCATATCTAATATTTCTAAAGACTCTTTTTCAGAGTTAGATGCAGCAATGGCCAAGGCTGCAGCACCCCTTCTTCCTTTTAAATTTATATCTACCCCATCACCTATTAATTTTCTACATAGAGCTACGTCCATATAGTAAGCGGCCATTACAAGTAAATTAATCTCTGACTTATCTTTTACACTTAATTTTGCATCGATATATTGAAGGATTTGTTTCGCGCCAGCAGCTTTTTTAAGGTCTTTTTCTGGACTTGCCGTATTGAACTTATCATGAATTGCAGATAGGCTTTTTGCCATATCTAGTTTTTTTGTTTCAACTAACCACTTAAATACTTCAAAATTTCCACCTACCAAAGCAGATTGGAGTAATGAAACTTTATTGTTATCGCGATCTATTTCTGATCGAGCTATATCAAAGCCTTGAAATTCTTTCCCAGAAAGCATTTTTTCTATCTCAACAACCGACTTGCCCTGCTCAATTGCAAGTCTCATCTTTAAGAATGGTTTAAGCCCCTCAGCTTTCCTTGCTTTAAACTCTTCTGGTTTTTCTTCTTTTGCTGGCAAAATTGCTGCATCCACCAACTCATCTCCCAGTTCTTGAAAGTATTTTTCTTTATCCACACCTTGATACAGAACTGATGAATTCACCTCTTTACCTTCTTTAAATGCTCTATCAATACTTTCTATATTAGAAATAGCTGCTAGTCCGCATACTTGCGCGACTTGCTGATCGACAGAAATATCTTTAAGTGGCAATATATGAGGAAAAAAAGGCTCTACTACTTTAACCACCTCAAGAGCTATTTTCTTTCTAAGGTCATCATCAGCTCTTTGGCCTAATGAGTCTACATACAATGGCTGCAATCCATTTGGCGTAGGGACGAATGCTAATAATACGTCATGTTCCGCTATAACCATTGGCATGTAAATAGGCTTTGTAAAATCAAAGTTAGGCGGCGCCTCTTCTGGGGATAGAATCTCTGCTAGAATATTAGAGTTCAGATCAACAGCATCTTGTCTAGTTAAGTCCATCGCAGGCATAAACTGCAAACCAGCATCTTTTGTTCTATGCATTGCAGCTACTTTAATTTCTTCGGATTCTAATTGGTAATTTAAATCATACTTCCTCATAATAGACGAATTATCTTTTAGAGGCGATTCAGAATTATAATTTGCAATTTGCTCATCGGCCACCTTAGATAACCTAACAACTTTTCTTCGAATATCAGAAAATCTAGCTCTAACATCTCCAGACGCAGCGCTCTTGAGCGCCACTCTAGTAAATTTTGAAAGGTGTAAACAATCTTTTTTTACTTCCTTCCATTCCAGAATCAACTTTTGTTTTAATTCTTTTTGTTTTGCTATATCAGCTTCTTTCTTTAATTCATCTTCTAATTTTTTGATAACCTTTCCGCGCTGTTCTATTTCATTCATTATTTTTTCAAATTCATAGGGGGTCTTTTCTCTCACTGCCTTCGCACCAGATCCACCATCCAACATTCTACATATATATAATTCTTGCCAGAAAAATCTATTAAGCTGCATATATCAACTCCTTTACCACCATGACAAAATCATACCAGTCAATGGTTAACAAATCGTTAAAACGCAGGATGAAAGTGAAGTTTATTGAGTTTTATATAACAATGAGAATAGAGCTTTTTCATTAGGTTTATCCGCTACTATAACTTGTTTCCACTTCAGAGATTGAATTTTATCAGCGGTTTTATGGCTTATACACAGCGCCTTACACTTACTTAAATCATAATCGCCAACAAGCTTAGTAAATGTTTCTGCAGTGCGCGCTGAATAGAACAATATACAAGTTATATACTGCAAAATATCTTTGGGCAGTTTAGTTGCCGCAACAGACTTATATATTACCCTTCTCTCGACGTTAATCCCATAAGCTTTAAGCTTTGAATCAATCTTGGTCGAAATATGATCCCCACTTAAATATAAATAATTTTTATATGGATACGCTTTTATTTTCGCCAATAACTCTTTGGCATCTTGCGCAGCGCACTTAATATTTCTATCACTTAAAATTGCCGCAGATTCCTCACCCACTAGAAATAAAGGAATATCATTTAATTTTTTTCGAACAATTTCTGCAGCATTTTGGCTAGTGATTATCACCGCATCATAACTACCAAAATCCATTTCAAAATTTTCTGGATATATTTCCAACAACGAAAAAATTACGCTATTATACCCTAGAAATTCCAGTTCTTGCTGGGTAGAAATAGCTTGTTTTATAGGACGAGTGATTAGTATCATTTCTTTCTCACCCGTTTTAGCAATATGTAAAAAGCGCCTACACCTCCATGTTTCTGAATAGCAGAAGTAAATCTTATTATTTTATTTTTAATATGGTCACGATTTAACCAATTCGGCAATTCATCTCGCAATTTCACATCAGATGGCTTTGATTTTATTCCTTTACCTGTAATCACTAAAATCATTCTTTTTTGCATAGAGTAATTCACATCTATAAAGCTCTCTAACGCTCGAAAAGCCTGATCACGAGTCAAGCCATGCAGGTCAAGTTCTGCGTCAATTTGATACTCGCCGCGATCCATTTTTTGTCTAGTAGATTTATCTATATCAGACTTGTCACCATGAACTAAATTTTTATGCAACGCTTTAGGAGCAACATGCGCTACCTCTCTTTTTGCGATTACAATTGGCTTTTTTGCTTTGGTTACCTGAACTTTTTTAGAAGTGATTTTCTTCACCCCTTTAATCTCTTCTTGCCAAAATTCCCAATCACTCATTTTTTGTTAGTATTTATATTTGATACAACAATACTCGTATTTATTTGAACGTTCAATCTTAACAAAACTTTAACATAAATCCTTGATTAAGCAGTTGACTTCTTAGATAAAGCCCCATATAATGAGCATCGCTTAATTAGCCCTATCTTTTTTTAAGGCGAAATTAAGCAATGCTTAATAAATGACATAAACTTATAGGGAGGATTAAATGTCAAATACTTCATACTCTACCGAATCTATAAAAGCACTAGCTGAAAAATTCGGCGCTACACAAGAAGTTCTAGCAGCTCAATTATCTAATGGTATTAGCCAATTATCTACTGCCGTTGACCAAGCTAAAGCTGGTTTAGAATCTTTAAACACCAAAATTGCCGCAGTACAAGTTGCAGCTCCAACTATGTTTGCTAGCAAAGAGTCGGTGGAAACCACACTTAAAAGTGTTTTAAGCCTAATCGAGCAAAGCAAAGAAACTGTAGCAAGCGGATACAAATATGCCACATCTTTACTTTCGCCAGCTGCACCAGCTCCATTGAGCTATGCTGACCAAGCTAAAGAATTCGTTTCTAGTGGATACGACTACTTTACGTCATTTTTTGTGACACCTAAACCTGAGCCTACAACTACTGAAATCATCATGAACATGTTGGAGACAGCTGCAAATACAACTTTAGAATTTGTGACTGAAAATTCAACAGCAGTTGCAGTTGGTGTTGGTGCTTGTGCGTTAGGGTACTGCGCATACCGTTACTATAATTCAGCTGATGACCATCAGTTTGATGCATTAGTATCAAAATTTGATTTTTCTGATTCTCAATAATAATTATTATTGAGATACACACCTAAAGTCTTAGCGGGCGAAGTTCTAACTCCACTTCGTTCGCTAAGCTTATTAAACAGTAGCTATCTTTTCGATCTCAATTTTAATCTTATCTTTTTTACAATCGAACTTTGCACTTCCACCTTTATGTAGTTTGCCAAACAATATCTCATCCACCAATGGCTTTTTGATATATTGATCCACAAGATGCTCTATACTACGCGCCCCAAAGTTTTTATCTTCATTTATTTTAATAATATATTTTTTAGCAGATTGAGTGCAGTTTATTTCTATACTCTTCTGTTCCAACTGGCTATTTAGTGTTTTTATGCATTTTTCTATAACTTTAAGCAAAACCACATCAGACAGAGGTTTAAATGGCACAACCAAGTCTAATCTATTCCTAAATTCTGGACTAAATAGCTTTTTTATTTCTTCGGAATTCTTAAGGTTCTGATCAGCTTCCATAAAACCAAGAGAGACTTTTGAAGAATCACTAGCACCTGCATTTGTCGTCATTATCAAGAGACAGTTTCTAAAATTGATTGTCCTACCTGAGCTATCAGTAAGCTGGCCATAATCCATAACTTGAAGTAGTAAATTATAAACATCAGCATTTGCTTTTTCAATTTCATCTAGCAATATCAATGAATATGGTTTTTTGAAAACTTCATTTGTTAATGTGCCACCTTCTTGATGCCCAACATAACCAGGGGGTGCCCCAACTAACTTAGAAAGAGAGTGTTTTTCAACAAACTCAGACATATCCAATCTTATCAAATTCATATTAAGATGCTCTGCTACTTTAATTGCGAGCTCTGTTTTGCCAACACCAGTCTGCCCATAGAATAAATAACATCCGATAGGTTTATCATTATTTCGCAAACCAGACTTACTCAGCTTAATATTATCTACTACTGTTTCTATCGCCTCATCTTGACCAAACACTTCCTTCTTCAGGTTAGGTTCTAGATTTTTAATAATCTGCGCCTCGTTTGCTACTACGGATTTTGAAGGCATTTTTATTATTCTACTTATAGCCTCTTCAACATCTTCAACTTGAATGACGTGCTTATCTTTTTGAAGCTTAATTTTTGAGCCAATTTCATCTATTAAATCTATAGCTTTATCTGGTAACTTACGATCATTAATATATCTATTTGAAAGCCGTACAGCGGCAACAATTGCGTCTTCGCTGTATTTTACACCATGGAAATCTTCATAATATTTTTTCAAGCCTAGCATCATAGTAATAGCATCTTCTAGAGATGGCTCATTAATATCAATACGCTGGAATCTTCTAGCAAGTGCCTTATCTTTTGCGAAGTGCTGCTGATATTCAACATATGTTGTTGAACCAATACATTTCAATGTCCCTCTTGCTAGCGCTGGCTTTAACAAATTACCTGCATCAATTGCACCTGTATGCGATGAACCTGCACCCACGATAGTATGTATCTCATCTATAAATAAAATTGATCCAGAATATTTTTCCAGTTCATTTACAATACCTTTGATACGCTCTTCAAAATCTCCTCTAAACCTTGTACCAGCCAGAATACTACCAACATCTAGAGAGAATATAGTTGAATTCTTAAGCAATTCTGGGACATCACCTTTTATTATTTTAACAGCTAGTCCTTCTGCAATCGCCGTTTTACCAACTCCTGGCTCACCGACGTAAATAGGATTATTTTTAGTTCTTCTGCATAAAATTTCTATAGTACGCTCAACTTCATTTTCACGGCCTACAATTATATCGATCTTATCAAGCCTAGCTTTTTCATTAAGATTTACACAATATTTCTCAAGTGCCGAGTGCTCACGTGGCTCTTCTAAATTCAGGGATTGTGGCTTTGGCTTTTGACCTAACATATCCAACTGCTTTGATTCATAATCATCATTAGCATGGTTTACATCATCACCCTGAGTAGCCAAATAGTTTGAAATATCAATTTGGGTAATGCCTTGGTCGCTTAAAAAATAAGCAGCATGCGAATCTATCTCGTTAAAGATTTCATACATAACCTGCGCGCCATTAATTATCTTCAACCCACGTTTATGAGCAGCGATTGTTGCTCTGTGAATTACCCGCTGGAAGCCAGATGTAGGCTTAGTTTCTTCAGCGAAGTTTACTACCAAGTACATTAAGTCTTGTTTTATAAAGCGTACTAATTTTGCTTTTAAAAAATTTAGATCTGTACCTGTAATCTTAAGCGCTTGATTAGCATCAAGATCATCTAATAGAGCCAATAGTAAGTGCTCAAGTGTGGCAAATTCATGCTTATGTTCTTTTGCAAGTTCAAAAGATTTACTTAAGCTTGATTCAAGACTTTTTGATAACATAATCCCCCATTCGTACCAAATCGTATTCAAATTTCAAATGCAGCTTAGCTGCATAATTTTTTGCGATACTTATTTTTGTTTCAGCAACATCTTTAGTAAAGTTGCCGATTTCTAACATTCCCGAAAGCTTTATCTTCATTGCCGACGAAAACGAAGCATCGTTTTCATAATGAAAAACCATCTGTAATAAAGCAGCATAGAAATCTAAAGAGCATTCTCTGGAGTCATGAATAGAAATTTTATAAAGCGAAGGACGATGTTGTGTCGCCCCACCAACACTAACAACCAGAGTTTTACTATCCTTTATGTAGCTAAGTTGCCCCATACTTCCCATCTTTAAAGACGCCAAAACCCCCTTGTAGCCAAGGGAACAATATCGCCATTTTTATCTATATAATTCAACAATATAGGCTAAAAAACTCATTGGCAACGGCTTTAAAAAACATTAATTACTTGACAGATTTTTCCCCGTCATTTCTATAGGCTTGACCAGTCCCATTAAAGCTAAAATTGTAGGCGCTATATCTGCCAGCCCACCATTATGAAGTTTTATCTTAGAATCTCCATAATAGATCAAAGGAACTTGATTTAGCGTATGAGAGGTAAGTGGTTGATGCGATTTTTCGTCTAGCATTTCCTCTGCATTACCATGATCAGCAGTCACCAGCATTTGCCCATGAACTTCTTTCACAGCTTGCATTACATTGCCTAAACATTCATCTACAGCATTAATTGCCTTAATTGTTGCATTAAGACTGCCACTGTGCCCAACCATGTCAGCATTTGCGTAATTTACACAAACAAAATCATATGAATTTGATTTAATTGCTTCAACAATTTTATCTGTCAATTCATATGCCGACATCTCAGGCTTCAAATCATATGTCGCAACTTTTGGCGATGGCACAAGCACCCTATCCTCGCCTATAAAAGATTCTTCTCTACCACCATTGAAAAAATAAGTAACGTGGGCATATTTTTCTGTCTCTGCAGCTCTTAGTTGCTTTTTTCCAAGTCCCGCTACAACTTCGCCTAAAGTATTTTTTGGCATTTCGTTTTTAAATAAAGGTGTCATCATTTTGGCTAATTCCTTAGAATACTCCGTCATTGAAATAATACTAGAGAACTTAATCTTAGAATGTTCGAATTCTTTAAAATTAGCATCACATAGTGCATGAGAAAATTGCCTAACTCTGTCTGCTCTAAAATTCGCAATTATCACCGCGTCACCATCTTCCATACCTAAATATTTATCAGATACAACTGGCTCGATGAATTCATCATTTTTTCCATTTTGATAAGAAGCATTTACTGCTTCCACCGCACTAGAGAATTTTGGCGCTTTTCCACTAACTATCGCATCATACGCCTGTTTAATTCTCTCCCAACGTTTATCTCTATCCATCGCATAAAATCTACCCATAAGCGAATCGATACTTACACTGCTCGCTTTTAGTTGCTCTATATATTTCACGGCGGATTGCGGAGCAACATCTCTACCATCTGTGATCGCATGCAGCTTTGTTTTCACCCCACTACTACTCACCATTTTATAAAGAGCAATAATATGGTCTATGTGCGAATGCACTCCACCATCTGAAATTAGCCCTATGATATGACATTTTTTCCCAGACTTTTTTAATTCTTCTATAAGCCCGTTAATATTCTGATTCTTTTTTAATTCTCCAGATCTAACCGCTTTACTTATTCTTGGCAGCTCTTGAAATATAACTCTACCACTCCCAATTGTAATATGTCCTACTTCAGAGTTGCCCATCTGTCCTTCTGGCAATCCTACAGATTCCCCTGAACAATCTAATAATGAATGCGGATACTTACTAATTAACGCATCATAGTTTGGTGTATATCCCTGAGCTATGGCATTATTCTTCTGTTTTTTTGAATATCCCCAACCGTCAAGAATGCATAGTACAAATGTCATGTTTACCTCGAAATCACCTAAAATCTATCTCAACAGAACCTTGATAGAAACATTTTTTTTATGTATGATGCCAACTCTGAAAATTAATAAATATCATGACGCGCAAATTTAAAGAGAAAAAACTGTTAATTGCCTCGAATAATCAAAACAAAATTGATGAGATCAAATACTACTTCGATTCTCACAACATTTCTTTAAAGCTTGTCACACCAAAGGAGCTTGGCATTGAAGAACCTGAAGAAACTGAAAGTAGTTTTCTAGGAAATGCCGAACTAAAGGCCAGATATTATGGCACGCAGTCTGGTCTTCCAGCTCTTGCGGATGACACTGGTGTTTGCGTTGATGCTTTGGGTGGCTTACCTGGCGTTCATACTGCGATGTGGGCTGGCCCAAATAAAGATTTTCGCGTGGGCATGACTCGTATTCAAAGAGAATTAAAACTAGTCGGCTGCACTGAGAAATTACCATCCGCTCATTGCGTTTGTGTTCTGTCTTTATACTGGCCAAAAGAAGACCACATAGAAAACTTTGAAGGCATAATTTACGGCAATCTAAATTTTGAGTTAAGCGACGCACCTGGCTTTGGCTTCCAACCAATATTTGTGCCAAAAGGCTCTAAGAAGAGCTTTGGATTAATGACCCAAGAAGAGCGCGACCAAGTCGGCAACCACAGAATTACTGCTTTTAAAAAACTACTAAAATCTTGTTTTTAAAGCCATAAGAGTTTAGATTATAAGGTATATCATCTAGGACAAACAATATGGCTAATTTAAAAAGCATCCTAATAGCTTTCTCTATAATAATTTGTTTCACAAATATACAAGTAAATGCCCAAGGACTACAGGCAGAAGGTGTGGCAAAACCAGCCAATAGCAAAGACATCCCTAAAATGGTAGATCCACGCATGTTAGATATACAGCCCGATGATATAGTGGTAGGCGATGAAAAAGCACCCGTCACCATTATTGAGTATTCTTCTTTAAGCTGCCCGCATTGCGCGCATTATCATAGTGAAGTTTATAAGCACATAAAGTCGAAATATATTTTGAATGGGAAAGTGAAGTATATTCTTAGAGATTTCCCTCTAAATTCCGCAGCACTACTAGCTTCAAAAATAGCACATTGCGCAGGAAAAGATCGTTACCTTGATTTTGTCGAAACTTTGTTTCAATACCAAGACATGTGGGCATTCACAAGGGAATACATGTATCCTCTTGAAAAAATTGCCAAGCTTGGTGGGTTGACCGAAGATAAATACAAAGAATGTACCACTGATAAAAAACTAGAAGATTTTATCTTGAACAGGGCGATGAAAGCAAACAATGCGCTAGATATAGACCAAACTCCAACTTTCTTTATTAATGGAGAAAGATTTGGCGGCGCAAAAACCTTCGATTTTTATGCAGACATAATAGATAAAAAACTCAGTGCTGGCTCTACAAAATGAAACTACACACCTACATAGATTTTAGCATATTCAAGCAAAACCCTTGGCTCGAGCTTTCTGCGGAGGTTTTAATCCTTTTAACGATCACCTTAGCCTTAGTTTTTTTCATAAAACTCTTATTCAGTAGGCTGAGAAAAATATTCAAAAAGACCAGCTCGTTTTGGGACGAAGCTTTGTTAGAAGCAATACGCAAGCCTTTGCTTTTAATCATATGGATGACATCCATCATTTTCTGCATTGAACAAATAAATAGTCTCTTAAAATTCGAAAACTTAAAATTCATCTCTTCAGCTAAAAGCTTTGTTTTTATCGTAGCGATCGCTTGGTTTCTTTTTGGCCTAATCAAGCAATTTGAAAAGCATTTACTTGCCAAATATAGCCATGCAAAATCTAAAATTGATCCCACAACTATAAGCGCGCTAACAAAGGTACTTAACATTGTAGTTATAGTTCTAACTGGGCTTGCATTAATGCAATCGTTTGGTTTTAGTATTAGCGCGATCCTCGCATTCATCGGGGGTGGCGGTGTAGCGGCGGGGTTCGCGGCAAAAGATTTCTTAGCCAACTTTTTTGGCGCTGTTATGATCTACATGGATCGCCCCTTTAAAGTAGGTGATTGGATTCGCTCTCCCGACAAAGAAATAGAGGGTTATGTTGAGCATATTTCACTACGCGCGACACATATTAGAACTTTAGATAAACGCCCGCTTTATGTGCCAAATTCAGTTTTTAACACTATATCTATTGAGAACCCATCGCGCATGTCACACCGCAGAATTTTTGAAACTATAGGTTTACGTCACGAAGACAGCGCATTACTAAATAAAATTTCAACTGATGCAGAAAAAATGCTTAGAAGCCATAAGCAAGTTGATCAGACCCAACCAATAATTGTCCGTCTTAATGCTGTCACAACTTCTTCACTAAATATATTAGTTTGCGCATTCACTAAGATTACCGATGCAGAGGGTTTCTATCAATTCAAGCAGGATATAATGCTAAAATTATTTGATATAATCCATTCACATGAAGCGAAGACCGCACAAGTTTCTTCCAGTTTTGTATCTGAATGATTATCTGATTAACATCTGTATCACACAAGTCGTAGCAGTTTGTGATATATTATAGTTATTAGTAGCTACACAAGCATTAGCACCAGTTGTATCAGTTATAGTTCTAAGTTTACCTGTATTAGCACCAGTTGCAGCTGCACCGGAAGCATCACCGTCATCTATTTTTCTATCAATATTGTGTGCCGATGTTGCATCCATCGCTCCTTCAATACGCGCCCCTGTTCCAACTTTTATGCCAGCTATCACTGTTTGATTAACCGCAAAATTTGAGATCAATGCTGTTGTAGAACCGTCTCTAGCAATAGTACCAGCACCACTCACAGAATTAGCTGTACCACCAGCATCTACAGTAGATATAAACATCGTACTATTTTTCAATCTACCTTTTGGAAAATATCCTTCAAGACCAGTACCACCAAAACTACTCCACCCGCCAAAAACCGTATTTCCGCCATTGGTATTGATACCTGATAAATTTAAATGCCTAAATACTTTCGGCAATTCATCTCCAACTTGATCACCATCCCAAGCATTTCCCATGTTGAATGTAATAAAGCCATCGCCATTACCATTACAATTTACGTTACCCGCACCACCGCTTGCACAACCAGCAAAATACACTGAAGCATCCTTCATATCACCAGGAAGCGCATTATATTCCACTCTGAAAGAATTAAAATCTGTCCTAAACTGATCCATTTGCGAAATGTACCCTCTTAATTCCGCCTGCCCTAATAATTTAGTGCCAGTCGCAATACCAGCTAGAATCAAACCAATAATGGTTATCGTCACAGCTAACTCGATTAAAGAAAAACCTTTAGATGGAATTTTAGAGCACATGTAATTATCTCCCAACAACTTAATTATATCACATATCTAAGCGTATAGTGCAAATAAACTATTAATCAAACCACCTAAACACCGCTTAGCTTCTTAAAAACAACTTCTTCCAACACTATTTGCAACTTACGGCCTATAAGCCATGGCGAGTAATTTTGCACTGTTTTATAGCCATTTCCAGACAATTCCTTAGCAAGTTTGGAGCTTTTTATTAGGGTCGCCAAATTATCTGCTAACTTAATTACATTACCAACTGGGCTAAATAAAATGTTTTCCCCATGCTTAGCAATTTCTGAAGGCCCTTCTGATTTAGTTGCAACTACAGGCTTTGAATACTGGAATGCTTCGAGTAACACCAACCCGAATGGTTCATGGTGCGACGGTAGACAAAAAATATCTATAGAATCAAAAAATGATTTTTTATCTTCAACCCATCCAATCAATTTAACTTTATCTTCAAGTTTTAATTCAACAACGAGCTTGGTTATTTTTTCACGCTCTTCCCCGTCCCCCGCAATAATAGCTCGAAACTCTATATTTTTTTCTGCGAGTAAAGCCAATGCCTGCAACAAAAGATCTACTGCTTTTTTCTGCACGAATCTACCTATAAAACCAATCACAGGAGGATTGTGATATTCAGGCTCTATATATTTATTGTCCTCTGGAGCTATTATCATATTCGGCACATGATATACCGTGTCTTTTGGCTGCCCTGCATCTATTAAATGTTTTTTTATATCTTTTGTAATAGCAATAATCGCATCACTACCAAGCAGTGGTTTAAATTTATAGTTATGACACACTGCAATCACTGGTACCACACTCGTTGCTTTTCTCATTAAGGATGTAGCGCGATTACCATGTGTAATTATACATTTTGGCTGCTCGGCCTTAACTATTTTTCTTAATTTAAAAATTGCGAATGGGTCAAATTTATTAAAGTTAAATACGCTTAAAAAATGACCATAAATTTTATTTCTAATTGGCGACTTAGGGTGAATAATCGGCACTACCTGATGGTGATGAATATTCAGTGCGTGATTATAATCTAGGAAAACCTGTTCAATCCCCCCCAATCCCTTACTAAACATTACATTAAATATCTTCATTTTTTCAAAATAGTTCCAACTATATCTTGCAATTTTTGCGCGATATTTTCTAGCGAATATTTTTTCACCTCAACAAAACCTTTTTTTGACAAACTACCTGCTAATTCTGGCGTGGTATAAACTTTTAAAATAGCCTCTTCGAGTGAGTCACTACTTTCAGTCTCGCATAACAATCCTACGTCTGAAGCCACTTCAATTGCTCCATGTGTTTTACTAGCAACTATTGGTTTTGAATATTTCATTGCTTCAAGAAAAACTATACCAAACGGTTCGTGTCTTGAAGGCACGCACAATAGATCTATCGATTTAAAAAAATTATTCTTGGCTTCACCTTTAACCCAGCCAACAAATTCTATAGATTGAGTAATGTTAAGCTGCTTTACTAATTTTTTAAGGTTCTGCAATTCTTCTCCATCACCAGCAATTTTTGCTTTTATTTCGATACCCTGCTTTAGAATGGCTGCAATCGCTTTTATCAAGATATCACAACCTTTAATATGAGTTAATGTGCCGATAAAGCCAACCGTGAATGGCTTATGGAATTTTGGTTTTATATACTTATCATCGTCTGTGATGTTAATCATATTTGGAATAACAAAGACGTTTTTTTGATGTGCATTTTCCAATTCTTGTTTCATATCATTAGTGATTGATATGATATACTTACTTCCCAATAGATGTCTGAAATTATAATTATGAGAAACAGCAATTATCGGTACAGCTTTAGTTGCTAACTTACATAACACATACGCCCTTGTTGAATGAGCGATTATAATATCTGGCTTGTGTTTTTTGATGGCGTATCTAATCCTCATTATTGCAAAAGGATCATATTTATTAAGTTGTCTTATTTCAATTTTATCTGTTTTGATCTGATTTTTAACTTGTGAATGGTGATGGATCAAAGCGGTTACATCAAAACACTTTGATAATGCTTTATTATAATCCAAAAATGCTTGTTCAATACCGCCTGAACGCTTGCTGAACATGACATTAAAAACTTTAGTCTTCATATCAAACTTAATTTACAAAATTGTTCTGGTGATAAATCTTCAGCCCTTGCAGTTCCATCTATACCAAGCTCTAAAAGTGTTTTGTCTAAATTTGGTATAACCGAGCTCAATGTGGTTCTTATCATCTTTCTTCTTTGACCAAAGGCGGCTTTTAAAATCTTTTCAAGCCTCTCTTCATTGTATTTGAACCTCGGCTTTTCATAAGGAATAATTCGCACAATCGAAGATACAACATTCGGCGGAGGGAAAAAAAATTCAGGATCCACATCAAAAACTTTTTCGGCCATCGCTTTAATCTGCACCATAATAGAAAGTTTTCCGTAATCGTGCGTTGAAGGTTGGGCACAAATTCTATCAACCACTTCTTTCTGTAGCATCAAAATAAATCCACTAAACTTTTGAATTTTTTCCAGCCACTTAAATAATAAAGTTGTCCCTATGTTATAGGGTAGATTAGCTATAACTTGGATTTTTTGAGATGTAAGGTTTTCTTCATCAATCCTCAGTGCATCTTGGTGCAGTACTTCCAATCTTCCATCAGATAATCGCTCTAATTCCTTTAACGCCAATATACAATTCGAATCCATTTCCACAGCAAACACTTTATTCGCTTTACTCGCTAGAATAGAGCGCGTCAACGCCCCTGGGCCTGGACCAATTTCCAAAACAATTTGGTCTGTTAAATCACCAGCTGCCAACACTATTTGGTCTGTAATTCCAGAATCAAATAAGAAATTCTGCCCTAATTTTTTATCTGGTTTTATACGGTAAATTTTTACTGTGTCTTTTACACTAGGTAGTACTTTTAATTTATCTGGCTGCTTCAACATGCGTTATAATTTTATAACTTCTTCATACACAACAACTTTATATTTGTTGTGTAGATACGATAGATATTGCGCCATCATTTCCCCACCAATTGTTCCAGCAATTTCTAATTGAGCTAGTTTACGCCCTTCTTCAAGTTGAGCTGGATCCATAGGTATCGTTTTATCTAATTGTGCTATCATGTATGAATCTTTACTATCCGCCACTGGGAAAGTAAATTTGCCCATATCCAATTTGAATATTTCTTCTTTTAACGCGGCAGGCAAGCTCGACTTAGAAGCATCTAACAAAGAAATCTTTATATCGCTTTGCATTTGTAAACCTTGGCTTTGCACTACTTCAGAAATGTTTTGAGCACCCCTCAAGCTAGTTAAAACGTTTTTGGCTTTTTGTTCTAGCTGATCATGACGAGCTTTATCTTCCCACATTTTCACAACTTCGGCCTTTACCGATTCAAAACTTTTTGGAGTTTTTGGACTGATGTTTTCTACTTCTAGGACAAAGAATTTATCATTTCCTTGAAATGCCGCCACAGGTGAGACATTACCTTTTTCTGTTGTAAACGACGCTGAAATAAATTTATTATTAGCAGTCATTACATCCGCTAGTTTGTCTCCATTCTTCCAATTTTTAATTGTAGAAGCTTTTAGAGAAAATTTTTGCGCTACATCTTTTAGATTAGCTCCCATTGATATATCTTTATCAACTTCTTGTGTTAGCTTTGTTAAAGCTTCGAATCTCGCCTCCTCCTCAAACTGCGCTTTGAGTTTCGCTTTTACTTCATCAAAAGACTTTGTTTTACTAGCTTTAACCGAGTCGATTTTAAATATATGCCAACCTAAAGGAGATTGTGTTGGCGCACTTGTTTTGCCTTCTTCCGTACTAAATATTGCTTGTGATATTTCTTTATCAAAGCTCTTCTGCGTTACGTCTTCACCTAAAAGGAAATTTGTTTTATCAGGGAAGTTTTTCTTACTTACTTCTTCAAATGTTTTACCTTCTTGGAACATCTTCGCTGCTTCTTCAGCCTCAGCTTTAGTTTTAAACACTAACTGCTGTACTTTTCTTTTCTCAGGCTCTGTAAACATTAGTTTATTGCTCTCATAATGCTCTTTGAGCTCTGCTTCAGATGCAGTTTTTTCAGTTTTAATATCATCTATACCAAATACTAAATAGTTTATATCTCTAGTTTCTGGAGTTGAGAACCTATCTGAATTCACTTTATATATATTTTGCAACTCATCGTCTTTTGGAGCAGGAAGTTGAGCGGAATTTGTAATCCTAAAAGTCTTAACAACTCTTGTTTCTCCTTTTGCCTTAGCAAGATTTGTAATATAGCTATCTGGCATTTCTTTATTAATAGTCTGCACTAACTCTAAGTTTTGGGTTGTCATGTCTTCTTTTAACATCGCAACGAATTGACTTTCCGACAATCCTGTGCTTCTCAACACTCTCTCAAAAACTTCTTTATCGAATTTGCCGTCCTTAACAAAACCAGGCATTGCAGAGATTTCAAATTTCACCATATCATCGCTGATAAGTATACCTAAGTTTTTTGCCTCTTGTAAAAGAAGCGCGCGGCTAATTAATTGATTTAATATTGCTCTTCTAATACCTAAAGCAGCCTGATCATCTTCGCTGAATTTCTTACCTAGCTGCTCCTCAATAACAGCTAACTGCTTACGGTACGCCCTTTCCCAATCAATATCGGTGTATTCTGTATCACCTACTGTAAAGGCCACCACCTTGTTTCTATGACGCAATACGTCACCCACTCCCCATAGTACGAAAGTGAGGGCGAGGATTATCATCAACACCTTGATTACAACGCCTTGGGCGCTAGTTCTAAGAAAATTAAGCATCATGAGTAATAAATTAGTTTACTAGAGTTTTTAATATATTACCCTTCACTTCGCAATAGATTTATGCTTCTCACCAAAATATCCTAAAGCGCACATTTGCATTAAAAGCCAAAAATTTAACATCACTTTAACAACATCTTAATATCAATTTAACATTAATAGGTTAAAATTGCGCAATTACAAATTAATCGATGGATTTATGGTTGCGATAAACAGACAAACTGAACAGCCTATAATAATGCAAGCAAATGGCTTGGTTTTTGAAGACGAGGATAATCAAGAAGATAATTTCGCTGCAGAAAATGATGAGCGTATAGACTCTCGCCTTTTTACCCTGTTACTCGAGCTTAGAGATAACACTGATCCAGAGCTAGAAGAAGGGATCATATATGACATATGTGAATTTTTCCATCTTCGCAGCCACTTAATAGATCCGACTTATATTGATGAAGATTATGAGAACTCTCATGGTTCGGACGCCGCAAACTTTTTTGCATTAATTAGCGAACTAACCATAGATGCTCAATATAAGAATAGTTGGCTTGAGATGCTAACACACTTATTAATCCAAGACGCTGGGTATTTAATAGAAGCAGGGCATAGTTTTGATAGAATATGGTTTATAGATAAAATCATAAAACATAGTCAAGAAAATGAATGTACAAAAGCAGCAATACGCTTACTTACAAATAATTTATACTCTTTTGCTTTGCTCAAAGACTTTAACGATAACTTCTATGAACCCCTAGAAACACTGATGGAAGAAAACGTGATGCACGCCATTAGATCACGATTCATACGTATTAACGAGATCTTTGTTTTAAGAACAAAGCTTATGGAATCAAACGATGATTTGGACTTCGCCAATCTAATTATCGATACTATACTATCAAGAAATAACATTGCCTATTTAACATCTCCAGAAGGTTCCACAACTATGTTGCGAGCTGTAATAAATGCAAATTGGCCTGAAATACATTTATTGCAAAATGCTTTAAATGATCCTACTCATTTCTGGTTACTTACTTCTTCTAGGATGGAAAATCTTATAAGAGGTAGAATAATAGACCTAAATTTTGCAATAAACCTAGATAGAGATGAGCTTAGTAGCATTGTTCATGCCGCTGATATCAACGAGGTATTTACTGCGATCAACCATATCGTTGCATCAGGCTTATTATTGCTATCTTCACAAACCGCACAACAACCTAGCTCTTCTAGCTCAGCTGCTGTCACTATCAGCGCTGGAGCACAACAAGCTATGGATGACTTAACTACTGTACAACACGCGAATAAAAGGGCTAGATCTTTCTAAAGTTCTCGCCTTGTCACGGAGAAGCTTTAGCGGAGACTGATTGATCTTTACCCCCAAGCCCCGATTCTTGCGCTCCAACTTTAGTATAGCGCGCGCTTCGCTTCCCCCTCCTTAAGTAAGCCAAGAGTTTATCATAAGCTATACGAGCAAAATAATTTTTGTAACACACCCCCAAATATAAAATTACAAAAATTATTTTGGGAGTTAAGTATAGAAATCCATATATTTTAAACCTAACAAAAAAGCCCCGATGTCTCCACCGAGGCTTAATAGTATCTATCTCAAACTTAGAGACAAGAATTAATCTCTTCCTATTCCAGTTTTCAATTCAGCTTTTGCATCTTCTAGTGCTTTAACTCCATGTTTTCCTGCATAAAAGCTATCAACAAGAAGATTCAGAGCGTTTTGTGCATAACGAGTGCTGAACTCAGCTTCAAACTTATCGATTGTTTTATCAAAACTTTTTTGCATAGCCGCATTACACTTCTCATAAGCTTTTAAACCTTTCATTTCGCCATACGACATTTTTTCTAAGAAACTTAGCAGACCATTTGATTCTGCCAGTGAAATGATTTTGTCTACTGATCTTGAGTCTGAATTCCCAATATGCGGACTCTTCTTAAATTCTTCTATATTTTGCTTCATAAAAACCCCTTTATCAATTAAAACCAAGGCATTCAACCTTAATCTAAGTTAATGGTAGCATATTACCAAAAAAAACAAGCATTTTGGCAAATTCAACAAAAAAACATGCACAAAATATAAAAAAAGCCCCAGAGATTTGAACCTCTGAGGCTTTTCTACTTAATGCTTTAATAAAAAACTTTAAAACTCATCTTTTAAGATATCAAGACGATAGGACGCAAATTTTTAAACTAGAAGTGTACATTTAAGTACATCTTCAAATAGTCGTTAAAGGAGGTAATCCAGCCGCAGGTTCCCCTACTGCTACCTTGTTACGACTTCACCCCAGTCATCGACCATACCGTGGTAAGCTGCCTCCTTGCGGTTAGCTCACTTGCTTCAGGTAAGATCAACTCCCATGGCGTGACGGGCAGTGTGTACAAGACCCGGGAACGTATTCACCGTAGCGTGCTGATCTACGATTACTAGCGATTCCAACTTCATGTACTCGAGTTGCAGAGTACAATCCGAACTGAGGTAATTTTTTGAGATTTGCTCCACATCGCTGTCTTGCTTCTCTTTGTAATTACCATTGTAACACGTGTGTAGCCCAGGCCGTAAAGGCCATGCTGACCTGACGTCATCCTCACCTTCCTCCGGCTTATCACCGGCAGTTTCCTTAGAGTGCCCAGCTTAACCTGTTGGTAACTAAGGATGAGGGTTGCGCTCGTTGCGGGACTTAACCCAACATCTCACGACACGAGCTGACGACGGCCATGCAACACTTGTAATAGTCCACCCGAGGTGACAAACTGATCTCTCAGTCTTACAACTACTATGTCAAGGCCTGGTAAGGTTTTTCGCGTGACATCGAATTAAACCACATGTTCCACCGCTTGTGCGGGTCCCCGTCAATTCCGTTTGAGTTTTAATCTTGCGACCGTACTTCCCAGGCGGAGTGTTTAACGCGTTAGCTACGACACCGAGAATAAATCCCAATATCTAACACTCATCGTTTAGGGCGTGGACTACCAGGGTATCTAATCCTGTTTGCTCCCCACGCTTTCGTGCAACAGCGTCAATAATCAGCCAGATAGCCGCTTTCGCCTCCGGTGTTCCTACTAATATCTACGAATTTCACCTCTACACTAGTAATTCCGCTATCCCCTCTGATATTCTAGCTCTGTAGTTTTGAAAGCAGTTCCAAGGTTGAGCCCTGGGCTTTCACTTCCAACTTGCAAAGCAGCCTACGCACGCTTTACGCCCAATAATTCCGAGTAACGCTAGCTCCCTTCGTATTACCGCGGCTGCTGGCACGAAGTTAGCCGGAGCTTCTTCTGTAGGTACCGTCATCATCTTTCCTACTGAAAGGGCTTTACAACCCGAAGGCCTTAATCACCCACGCGGCGTCGCTGGATCAGGCTTTCGCCCATTGTCCAATATTCCCCACTGCTGCCTCCCGTAGGAGTCTGGACCGTGTCTCAGTTCCAGTGTGGCTGGTCATCCTCTTAGACCAGCTAAAGATCGTTGCCTTGGTGAGCCATTACCTCACCAACTAGCTAATCCTGCATGGGCTCATCTTGGAGCGAAATTCTTTCACCTCTCGGCAATATGGGGTATTAGCAGTCGTTTCCAACTGTTATTCCCCACTCCAAGGCAGATTCCCATGTATTACTCACCCGTCTGCCACTAGCAGTAATCCGTATTGCTACGGCACTTGCCCGTTCGACTTGCATGTGTTAAGCACGCCGCCAGCGTTCACTCTGAGCCAGGATCAAACTCTCAAGTTTTGATCATGCTTCAAAAAATGAAGCTATATATAAATTATTGTTACGTACTATCGTCTTAAAATCTCAAATAAAATTTTAAAGTTTTTCAAAAGAACCGCTTCACTTTTCGTTTCCAACTAGTGTTGCGTGGAAAGAAGTTATACATCCGATACCCTCCCCTGTCAACGCCTTTTTGTAAAATTTTTTATTTTTTTTAAATCATTGATTTTCCTACGCATCCCCCTTTTAAAACGGCACTTATCAACATTTGGACCGCTAATTTATAACATTTTTCTTAACTATACCTACCTAATGCAACTCAAACACATCAATAAACCATTAAACTTACGTAATTGCCGCATAACTTCGCTATGCTCATTAGGACTAAAATTACCATCATGCGCTGTACATCCCGTCCCTTAGGTGGTATTATCCACTCAGCTAACAGATAATGGTCACCTAATGGACGGGCACGAGTTAACGCTAATTCTTTCAAGAATTCAATTCGCATTCACAATTTCTTTCCACATAATTTTTCCAGCATTTACTATAGGACTAGCAAGTTTTTTGGCAGTGCTTGAAGGATTGTATTTATACACAAATAAAAAAATCTTCCTAAATCTCTATAAATTCTGGGTAAAAATTTTCGCACTCAGCTTTGCATTTGGCGTAGTATCAGGAATTGTAATGTCATATCAGTTTGGCACAAATTGGGCGGAACTTTCCATTCGCGCGGGAAATATTTTAGGGCCACTCTTAGGTTATGAAGTATTAACCGCATTCTTTTTAGAAGCTTCATTCTTAGGAATAATGCTATTTGGCATTGGTAGAGTCAGCAAAAACATGCACTTTGCCTCTACTGTGATTGTTGCCGTTGGCACTTTAATTTCCGCATTTTGGATTTTATCTGCAAACAGCTGGATGCATACCCCTCAAGGAATCAGAATTGATGAAAATGGGATTTTATTCCCAGTAAGCTGGGCAGATATAGTATTCAATCCATCTTTCCCATATAGATTTATACATATGATAATAGCTTGCTACCTAACAACTGCATTTGTAGTGCTTGGTACTGGAGCATACTACATTCTAAGAAAAAAATTCGTAAACGAATCCAAAGTTATGATGATAATGGCGCTAAGCATGATTATTCTTGCAGCTCCAACCCAAATAATTATGGGCGATATGCACGGATTGAACACTTTAAAACATCAACCAGTAAAAGTTTCTGCAATGGAAGGATTATGGGAAACTGAAAAAGGTGCAGGCCTAAAACTTTTTGGCTTACCTGACTCTGAAACAGAAACAACAAAGTATGCGATAGAAATTCCAAAACTTGCTAGCTTGATTTTAACTCACGATTTAGATGGTGAAGTAAAAGGTCTAAAACACTGGGATAAATCAGAGCGCCCACCTGTTGCTATAGTATTTTTTGCTTTCCGCATAATGGTTGGCATAGGCATGCTGATGCTACTTACTGCAGCTCTTGGGTTGTTATTTCTATATAGAAAAACTTTGTTTACAAACTGTTACTATCTTCAGTTCTGCAGATTAATGGCGCCAGCAGGTTTCATTGCCATATTAAGTGGCTGGATCGTTACCGAAGTTGGCAGACAGCCATATATTCTGTATGGAATATTAAAAACTAAAGATGCAATTTCACCATCTATAAACCATATTCAATCTGCCATTTCACTTGGTTGTTTTGTAGCAATTTATACACTCATTTTTGGCGCGGGACTTTACTACCTCTATAAACTTATAGAAAAAGGCCCAGAAGAAGATTTGGAAATTTTCGGCTCGCACAGCTTTACCAAGCCGCAGCCACTGATAAATATTTTTAAGAGGTAATATGGATTTTTTACAAAACGTAGATCTCGCAATTGTTTGGTCAGGAATCTTGGCTCTAGCAATAATCATGTACGTAATTCTTGATGGCTTTGATTTAGGAATTGGCATTCTAACTAAATTTGCAAAAGATGAAAAAGATCAAACAAGAATGATAAATTCCATCGCACCATTTTGGGATGGCAATGAGACGTGGCTAATTCTTGGCGGCGGCGGCTTATTAATTGGCTTTCCTGTTGCTTATGCAATTATTATGCAGGCACTTTACTTACCAATAATATTTATGTTATTAGGACTAATTTTAAGGGGCGTAGCATTTGAATTTATATTTAAATCCACTTCTTTACAAAAAAAAATTTGGATTAATTGCTTCCACTACGGATCTCTTTTTGCAAGTTTTTTCCAAGGAGTGATTTTGGGAGAATTTATACAAGGGTTTAGTGTTGAAAATGGAAAATTTATCGGCAGCTCAATGGATTGGCTTAATCCATTCTGTATAATAGTTGGCGCAGCAATAGTTGCAGGATACACATTACTTGGTAGCGGCTGGCTAGTTATGAAAACTACTGGCAAAATTCATGATTGGGGTAGAAAAATTTCCAGCTACGCAACATTTGCAGTACTATTTTTCATGCTTATAGTCAGTGTATACATGCCTTTTGTGAATCCTGAAATTTTTGATAGATGGTTTACGCTTCCTAACTTCCTTTACCTCGCGCCAGTACCAATCATCACTGCTGTAGTCGCTTTATTACTTCTTTATGACAACTTCAGACCTTCTAAAGACCACTACCCTTTCATGCTCAGCATTGCTATGTTTTTATTAGGTTATGTTGGTCTTGCGATTAGCATTTTCCCTTGGATTGTTCCTCACTCAATAACAATTTGGGATGCGATGGCTGCTCGAGAATCCATTGAAATTTCCATAATTGGAGTTGTTGGAATATTACCAGTTATTTTAATTTACACCGCATACAACTATTATGTTTTTAGAGGAAAAGTTTCACATGAAAGCTTGTATAAATAAAAAGCTTAAACCTTATATATGGTTTTTAGGTCTTTGGTTAGCTAGTCTTTCTTTCTTCTTATGCATTACATGGCTATTAAAACTTATTATGAAATCGCTAGTTTGAAAAACTAAATTTTTATACTATAACATTATTACATAATAAATTATTGGGTAATCCATGAGCTACGATCCAGATAACATATTTGCTAGAATCATTCGCGGAGAACTACCAGCTAAGAAAGTATATGAAGATGAAGATGTATTAGCATTTCACGATATTCATCCTTCTGCACCTATACACGTTTTAGTATTACCAAAACAACAGTATGTATCTTTCGACGATTTTGCTGCGAAAGCAAAACCAGAAATCGTAGCTAATTTTTTCAAAAAAGTTCAGGCAATTGCTAAAAAACTAGGTGTTCATAAAACTGGATATAGATTGATATCAAATCACGGGTCTGATGCTATGCAAACAGTCCCTCATTTCCATATGCATTTATTAGGGCAAAGGCTTATGGGACCATTAGTTTCTGGTGATACATATCATAGATAATAATGAAACCTCTAAGACACATTCTTGAAGCATCAATAATATTGCCTCTGTACTATATTTTAATGCTCATCCCAATAGATCTAGCTTCAAATTTAATGGGTTTTTTAGCTAGAAAAATAGGCCAACTCACTTCCGCTCATAAAACTGCATTACGCAATCTACAGGCTGCTTTTCCCAACAATACTAAGCAACAAAATAACTATATCTTACGCGGCGTTTGGGATAACTTGGGGAGAATTGCAGGTGAACTTCCTCACATAAATTCAATGAGCGATGCAGAGTTCCGCAAGAGAGTAAAAATTATCAACCCTCCAAAGCATCCAAATAAATCAGCACTAATAATATCTGCGCATTATGGGAATTTTGAATTAGCAGCGAGAATTTTTCACGAAGCAAAAATTCCAATACACCTAGTCTATAGACCAGCAAACAACCAATTCGTTGATGACCTAATAAATAACAACAGAGCAAAATTTGGTGCGAAACTTATCAGCAAAGGTGTTTCTGGCGTTAGAAAGATGTTAGATGCTCTACAAAACAACGAATCTGTAGGCATGCTTATTGACCAAAGAACAAACACTGGTATTGACGTACCTTTTTTAGGAATCACAGCTAAAACCACTCCTCTCCCAGCCAATCTAATAAAAAAATACAACATACCAGTATTTTATATGAAAATGCACAGGGATAAGGGCGCTCATTTCACCATCGAATTCTCGAAAGCTATACACTTTGAAAAAGGCTTAAAACCTGAAGAAATCATGGAAAAAATGGGAGAAGAAATAGCTTCTTGGATAAAAAAAGATCCCTCACAGTGGTTTTGGGTTCACAAACGCTGGGGAAAGCTGTAGTATCAAATTAGTGAAGATCGTTAATCATTTATTAACTAATTTGTGTTAATAATTTAATAACTAAGGCAAAGACAAATTTTATGAAATCTGGCTCTAATCAAACTAACAAAAAACCATCACCATTATCTGAAGCACTTGCTGCATGCAGAACCATGTTCAAGTTTGCTTTATTATTTGGTTGCGTAGTTAACTTATTGATGCTTGCTACACCTATTTACTCAATGCAAGTGTTAGATAGGGTTATATCAAGCCAAAATACAGACACTTTATTAATGCTAACACTTGTAATCATTGGTGCGCTTATTTTACTATCATTAATCCAACTATCCAGAAGCTTCGCGATGAACAAAATGGGGGGATGGTTCGAACAAACATTATCATCAAAACTATTTGCCAATTCGGTAAAACTATCAGCATCTAGCAAAGCTGGTGGCAGCCAAATCCTTCGCGATTTACAGAAAGTAAAAACCTTTTTAACTAGCCCATCTTTAGTTTCAATACTCGACATTCCTTGGGCTTTAATCTTCGTAGCAGTCATGTTTATGATCCATTCATGGATGGGCATAATGACAGTGATTGGCGGGGTATTATTAGTATTCATGGCCATATTAACCGACAGAGTTACAAAACCACTGCATGAAGCATCTAATGAACAATTCATTGTCAGTATGCGTCAAGTTGACCAAGCTGCTCGTAACGCCGAAGTAGTACATGTTATGGGAATGACACCGACTATTAACGATAATTGGCAACAACTTAATAAAACACTCCAAGGCTCACAATCTCTAGTTAGCAACAGACAAACTACTATGATGGAAGTAACCAAGTTTTTTAGAATGTTGTTACAAATCTTAGTTACTGGCGTCGGAGCATATCTAGTTTTGCAATCAGAGATGTCTACAGGTGCAATCATTGCCTGCTCATCTCTTTCTGGCAGAGCATTAGCGCCATTCGAAACAGCCGTTAACTCGTTAAAACAACTTGTTGATGCTAGAAAATCATTCCAACGTATTGAGGAATCTCTAGAAAAATACAGCGAAGATTCAGAAAAAATGACCCTTCCAACACCTGAAGGTAATGTGCTAGTTGAGAACGTTTATTTCGCTCCTATCAATTCTAACAAGCATGTTTTAAAAGCCATAAACTTCGGCTTAGAAGCAGGAGAAAGTCTGGCTATTATCGGGCCAAGTGCTTCTGGTAAAACTACGCTTGCAAAAGTAATTGTTGGTGTTTATGCACCACAAGTTGGCACAGTACGTATTGATAACGCAAATATGCAAGATTGGAAAAGGGAAGAACTAGGACCACACATTGGCTATCTGCCACAAGAAGTAGAATTATTCAGTGGCACTATTAAAGAAAACATCGCAAGAATGCGTAAAGATGCTAAAGATGAAGACATCCTACTCGCTGCGAAACTTGCTGGTGTTCATGATTTAATTTTACAAATGCCTAAAGGTTATGAAACTGAAATTGGCCCAGATGGTGCTATGCTTTCTGGCGGCCAAAAACAAAGAATTGGACTAGCGCGCGCCTTCTTTGGTGATCCAAAACTTTTAGTGCTAGATGAACCAAATGCTAATCTTGACAGCTTCGGTGAAATAGCTCTTTCTCAAGCTCTATCCCGAGCTAAAGAAAGAAAAATCACAACTGTGATTATTTCTCATAGAACATCCATTCTAAGTGTTGCAGATAAAATTCTAGCAATAAAAGATGGTGCAATTGCATTATTTGGCAATCGCGATGAAGTATTAGAAAAAATGAATCAAGCTGCTCGTGCAGCAGCTGGCCCAGTTGCCGTAGACTTGGCAAAAAGAAAAGAGGCTATGAATTAATATGAAAGAACGATTTCAAAATATAAAAAACGCTATATCTAATTCAGGGTATGTTAGCGATCTTAATAAATTAGTTTTTGCCAAAAGCGCCCATGAAGCTGGATACGACGCAGAAATAAATAAAGATTTATGGAAAGCAATTTGGCCCTCTTTAAAATTTGGGGTAGCAACGCTAGGTGTCGGCTTTTTCCTTTTTGTAATTTGGGGTGGCCTTGCACCACTTGATCAAGCTGCTATTGCTAATGGCACTATAGTATCACGCGGCAATAACAAAACCATCCAACATCGCGAGGGTGGAGTTGTATCTGCAATTTTAGTCAAAGATGGTGATAAAGTTATAGAAAACCAAGTTTTAATTGAACTAAATGACACAGACGAAAAAGCGAGTGTACAAGTTCTAGGTAGTCAACTTGCACACGCCCAAGCTGTTGACGCTAGATTAAAAGCCGAAAAAAGCAAAGCGGATACACTAGACATCACGCCATATAACTTTAACTTAAATGATCCGCAAACCGAAAATATAGTAGAAGTCCAAACTAACCTTTTCAACGTGCGCAAAGAAGCCGTATCTGGCAAGGTCAATGTATTGCAGGAACGAATCGCACAATACCAAGAACAAATTATGGGGGCTGAAAAACAGCTAGAATCTACTGAATCACAACTAATTACAGTCGAGAGCGAACTCAAGACCCAAAGAGATTTATTAAGTAAAGGCTTAGCGCTTCGCCCAAGATTGAATGAGCTACAAAGAACTTTTGATGAACTTATAAGTAGAAAAGCGCAGCTTAAAGCACAGATGGCATCGCAAAGGCAAAGCATAGCAGAGGCGCGACTTGAAACTTTAAATGTTGAAACAGAATTTCAACAAAACATCGCCAACGAGTTCAAACAAAATGACGAGCAGCTCAACGAAATCAGCAATAAGTTCAAATCAGCAAAAGATAGGCTTGAACGCACGAAAATTAAATCTCCAGTGAAGGGAGTTGTTGCAGATTTACAAATACATACAATCGGTGGAGTAGTTGGACAAGGACAAAAAATTATGGACATAATCCCTTCAGACGACTCTTTACTAGTAGCGGCTCGTGTGCAGCCTCAAGACAAAGATGGCGTTAGTGTTGATTCTGTTGCTAGAGTGCAGCTCGGAGCATTCAAAGCAAAATTAGTTCCAAGGATTAATGGCAAAGTTATTTATGTTTCTGAAGACGTTATTTATGACTCTCATAATCCTAACCAACCTCCATATTATCTAGTAAAAATTGAACTGGATCAAACAGAACTCGATTCTTTAAGAACTCAAATAAAGCTATCCCCAGGGATGCCTGCTTCAGTATTTATTGTTACTGGCGAAAGAACCTTCTTACAATACATGATTGGGCCAATTCGAGACAGTTTCTACAAGGCCTTTAAGGAAAAATAGAAATCTGTAGCAAAATCCAGTAAAAATGTGCATAATGCGACTTTAATATCTGGGTAAATTATATGGTGTATAATGTTGCGGTTGTTGGCGCCACTGGAAATGTTGGTCGCGAAATATTAAATATTCTAAGCGAAAGAAATTTCCCTATCGGAGATATTTACGGCGTAGCATCAGATAAATCTAAAGGCAAAGAAATTAGCTTTGGCGATAAAATAATAAAAGTTGAATCGCTACGCACATTCGATTTTTCAAAAGTTGATATATGTCTATTTTCACCTGGCTCAGAAGTATCAAAAGAATATGCACCAATCGCTGCAAAACATGCGGTTGTAATAGACAATACTTCATATTTTAGAATGCATGATGACGTTCCGCTTATTGTTCCAGAAGTAAACTTATCAGCACTCGCTAATTATAAAAAAAGAAATATAATTGCAAACCCTAATTGCATAGCTTTGCCTATATCTGTTGCGCTAAAACCATTACATGATATTGCAAAAATAAAAAGAATAGTTATTACAACCTTTCAATCTGTTTCTGGTGCTGGTAAAGCCGCTATGGATGAGCTTTATGCTCAGACAAAGGGTAAGTTCATGAATGACAGCCTTCCTCCAATAAAATTCCCTAAGCAAATTGCATTCAACATAATTCCACAAATTGGCGAGTTTGAGACAGATGGTTATACGGGAGAAGAAACAAAGGTAATTAATGAGATTCAAAAAATCCTCGACCCAAAAATCGCAATCACAGCCACTTGCGTTAGGATTCCTGTTTTTGTTGGCCATAGTGCTTCTGTAAGCGTGGAATTTGAAAATCCAATTACTACAGCTGATGCGGTAAAAGCTTTGAAAAAAGCAAAAGGTGTTCAAGTTACAGATAGCGGTAAACATAGTTCTTATACCACACCAATTGAAGCTGTTGGCGAAGATGATGTATACATCTCTAGAATTAGAGAAGACAAAAGTATAAAAAATGGTTTAAACTTATGGATAGTTTCTGATAATCTACGTAAGGGTGCCGCTCTAAATGCCGTGCAAATAGCTGAAGAGTTAATCACTCATTACATTTAAACCATTTTAACCAGATAGGTTGATGACATATAAAAAATATATTTTTGGAATTGGGATTTTGCTGGCTTCATTTAATACGCTTGCCTCTGCCCAAGATAACCCTACCAAGTCCGCCAATGTTGCTGAGGCAAAGGTTGCGCAGAAAAAATCTACTTTCACTCGCGAACAAATAATTGCCTATATAACCTCCAAACGCGGACAAAAAGTAAGTTTAAAATTTGATATTGATTTAGGACGCAATTTAAGCGGCTTAGATTTAAGCAACCTCGACCTTCGTGGTGCACAACTTCTAAAAGTAGATCTATCTGGCGCTGATTTAAGCAGTTCCAATCTTTCTGGCGCTTATATCGAAGAAGCTAATCTTGTTGGAGCCAAACTAGTAAAAACCAACCTTTCAGACGCAAGTATTGCTGCATCAAATTTAACTGATGCCGATTTAAGCAAAGCCGAACTAGACAACATGTACGCTGAAGACGCCATATTTAAAAATGCCAATCTTAGTGAAGCCATTGGTGAAAAAGCAAACTTCACATCTGTGAATTTCGAAGGTGCCAACCTATCACAAGCTGTGTTTCTAAATTCTTTTTTCTCTGGCGCTAACTTTAAAAATGTTCAAGCCAATAAAGCATCTTTAAAATTTGCTAATTTCTCTCAAGCGACTTTTGAAGGCGCAGACTTCTCAGAAGCTAATTTTTACAATTCAAACTTCTCTTATGCGTCAGCACCAAGAAGTATTTTTGCAGGAGCGAGTCTATTTGGTGCGAATTTAAAGAACGTTAATGCTACTGAGGCAAATTGGTCTTTAATTTATGCCGAAGGTACAGATTTCTCAAATGCTATCCTATCAAAAGCCAATATCTCCGGCTCTAATTTCGCTGATGCCATAATGAAAAATTGCGATCTATCCATGGCCGACCTATCTCGATCAGATATGGATAACACCGAAATCACCAACTCAAATCTAGAGAAAGCAGATCTATCTTCGACTGTTATAAAAGAATCTAATTTTAACAGCTCATCATTTAAAGAGGCTTTAATTGATAGCGCCTTTATTAAAACTGGTAATTTTAGCAATATCAATTTTTCAAATGCAAAGATAACTAACTCTACCTTGCAGTTTTTAGTCATGAACAATGTAGTTCTCGATGGAGTTGATATCTCTGGCAGTAAGATCAGTAAAATAAAAGGACTAACTGATGCACAGAAAGCACAGCTATCTGTCGCTGATTAAGATCAATAAGTCTAGCTATATAGTTAAATCGTTTTAAAAATGGCATGTAATTTTACAAGCACGAATACTGTACAACCACGCTGTGACAAGAACGTTGTCATCGCGAGCGTAACGTGGCGATCCAGTTCTTTACCGCTCTAGAAAAGCATAAAAATACAAACGACAAAATGATATACTTCCATTGGGTTACGCGCATGGTTTTAGCCTAGGTCAAGCTCCTCTTGAGCTGAATCTTTGTCATACTCACTCACGCTCAGGGTTTTATTTCGCTATGATGCATCATATCTAGCCACTCATCTTCGCTCAAAATTTTTATTCCAAGCTCTGTGGCTTTTTTGAGTTTAGAGCCAGCGTCAGCGCCTGCAACTAGGAAATCGGTTTTTGCAGATATAGATGAAGAAACTTTTGCTCCCATTTTTTCTGCTGTGCTTTTAGCTTCACTACGTGACATTTTTTCCATAGTTCCAGTAAACACTATTGTTTTTCCTGAGATGGGAGAGTCTACAGCGTCATTTATAAAGTCGGTTACATTAACTTCTTTTTGTAATTCAGAAAGCATTTCCAAATTAAAGTGATCACTGAAAAAGCCATAAATACCTGCTGCTACTTTAGAGCCAATCCCTTCTATATTTTCTAATTGCGCAAGTATGTCAGCTGCCTGCATGGAGCTGAGTAATTTTTCTAAAGATTCGTAATTTTTAGCAAGTAGCTTAGCTGTGGCTTCGCCAACATGGCGAATTCCAAGGGCGTAAATAAACTGATCTAAACTAATTGTACGGACTTTGTTTATAGAAGAATATAGGTTTTCTACTGACTTTTTACCCCAGCCTTCCCACGTGTGGATTGGCAGATTTTTCTCTTCTATTTTAAAGATATCTACTGGTGAATTGAGATGTCCTTTTTCAAAAAATTCCTCAATTTGTTTTTCGCCAAGCCCATCGATATTAAAAGCATTGCGAGAAACGAAATGTTTTAATCTTTCAACTACTTGCGCAGAGCATTTTAAACCACCAGTACATCTGCGTACGGCTTCTTCATCTTCTTTGATTGCAGTGCTGGAGCAAACAGGGCAGATGCTTGGCATATGGAATGGTTTTGAATCGAGAGGACGTTTTGCAATGTCAACCGCCAAAACTTTTGGGATGACATCACCCGCTCGTTCAATGCTTACTGTATCGCCAATTCTAAAATCCTTTCGCTCAATCTCTTCTTCGTTATGAAGTGTTGCGCGAGAAACTAAAACACCGCCCACTCCAACTGGTTCTAGAATAGCTACTGGTGTCAATGCCCCAGTTCTGCCAACTTGTACAACAATATCTTTGATGGTGGTAATGGCTTGCTCGGCTGGGAATTTATGAGCTATAGCCCAGCGCGGTGCACGGCTTAATTCACCCAAACGTGACTGTAATTGGAAATCGTTTATTTTATAAACTGTGCCATCGATATCGTAATCAAGATGAGATCTATTGATTAATAAGTCTTTATAGAATGTTATTATATCTTCTGAAGTTGAACATCTTTTGCTTAGAGGGTTGGTTATAAAACCCATGTCTGCAAATTTTTGGATTAACTCTACCTGTGTAGTAACTTTATTGTAATAGCCGCCCCAGATAAAATATTTTAAATTTCTGCTGCGTGTTATTTCAGGATCTAATTGTCTTAGAGAACCTGCCGCCGCATTTCGAGGGTTTGCAAATTGTTCAGATTGTGCTTTGCCTTCATTAAGTTTTAAAAAGTCACTTTTAGACATATAAACTTCGCCTCTAATTTCGAAGTCTTCTTTATAACTTACTGTTTGCGGAAGGCTGGCTATAGTACGCATGTTAGATGTGATATCTTCTCCTATCTCGCCATCACCACGTGTCGCAGCCTTGAATAAGCTGCCGTTTTTATATATAGCGGCAAAAGATAGGCCATCAATTTTAGGCTCACATAAAAATTCTAAATCATCTTGATGTTTTAAATAATCTTTAATGCTTTGGATGAAATCTTTTACATCTTCTTCACTAAAAGCATTCCTCAATGAAAGCATAGAGTGAGAGTGTTTAACTTTGCCAAATTTTTCACTCGGTTTGCTACCAACGGACTGGGTCGGGCTGAATAAATCTTTTTGCGGCTCTAGAACTTCCAGTTCTTCAAGTCGCTTACGTAAGGTGTCATATTCAGCGTCTGAAATTTGTGGCTTATCGAGTTCATAATAAAGCCTGTCATGCTTTGTTATTTCTTCGCGGAGTTTTTGGATTTCTGAAATATGCTTTTTACTATCTGTAGGACGTCTTTGCATACTAGTCGATAAGGTTTTCAACAATTACATTCATTTTCATGTAGTTCGAGCCTTTGATAAGAACTACATCACCAGCTTTGATGTCGTTTGATACGATTTCTAGCATTTCAGCTGAGCTATCAGCATGTGCGCCTTGGAGATTCGCTGGAAGCTTGTCGAATAGTTTTTTCATCAGGTTGCCGACTGTATAAACTTTATCAACGTTGTGATTGATTATATAAGAGCTTAATTCTGTATGCATCAATTCTGTCTCTGAACCAAGTTGCACCATGTTGCCCAAGACTACGATGACGCGGTGATTGTCGTTTTTATAGAATTGTAGGTTGTCTAATGCAGCTCTTATTGAAGCTGGGCTGGCGTTGTATGAATCATCTATTATGATTACATCTTTGTTTGCGACTTTAATTACTGCACCCCTACCTTTTTGTGCTTTGAAATTGCGTAGATTATTTGCGCCATATTCTAACTCCGCCCCACTTTCTTTAACGGCTGCAAGAACCGCAAGAGAATTGTAAGCTAAGTGTTTACCAAGAGCGTTGATTCTATAGTCCATATCTCTGCCATTACATTCAGCAACTATATGAGAAAATTCCCCGCGTACTGTATACGACATCAGCCTGTAGTTAGCTTTGTTTTCTTCAGCAAACGTAACTATTTTAAGCTTCTTTTCCTTTGCTCTTTCTATTAGAATTTGAGCGTATGGATTGTCTAAATTTATAACCGCAACTCCATCTGGTTTCATGCCGTCATAGATCTCGGATTTTGCTTGTGCAATACCTGCAACAGATGTGAAAAATTCTAAATGCACAGCATCGACAGTTGTTATGATGGCAATATCTGGTTTGGTAAGCTTTGATAGGTTTGAAATTTCACCGCGACCTGTCATACCCATTTCGAATATACCATATTCAGTATCGGCTGGCATATTTGCCAAGCAAAGAGGTAGGCCATAATGGTTGTTGAAGTTGCCTTCGGTGCCGTAAATATTGCCTTGATGTTCTAAGGCGATTTTTAGCATTTCTTTGGTAGACGTTTTGCCAAGACTCCCAGTGATGCCGATGATTTTTCCTTTCACTCTTTGTCTTGAATACGCAGCTAATTGCCTTAGTGCTTCAAATGCACTCTCAACTTGTATTAATTGTTCTTTTAATGCTTTTGATGATTCATGAATTTCATCCACTATGCAAGCAACTGCTCCTTTTTTTACTGCATCAGCTGCAAATTCATTGCCATTAAATTTTTCACCACGGATGGCAATAAATAGGTGTCCTTTTTTTATTGTTCTAGAATCAATTGAAACGCCAGTTATTTTTAATCCTGCGGGAACATAGCATCCTAATGCTTCGGTTAAAGATTCGGTTGTCCACAGTATTGGTTTCATTCTTGTCTTCTCATTATTTAGTTGCAAGTAAAGGGAAAATAAAGCAATATTACGCTATTAAAATCAAATCAATTCTAATCCTCGCAAGGCTATATGGCAACGGTTTTTTCAGGAATTCAACCAACAGGTAAACTCCACTTGGGCAATTACTTAGGTGCTGTGACAAAGTGGGTTAAAATGCAGGATGAATACAGTAACTGCATCTATTGCATAGTGGATTTACATGCTATAACAATGCCGCAAGACCCTAAAGAGTTAAGAGAGGCATGTATAAATAACATGGCTATGTATATCTCTTGCGGTATTTCGCCCGAGAAATCAGTAATTTTTACACAGTCTGCTGTTGGCTATCATGCTGAATTAGGATGGATTTTGGGTTGCTCTACGCCTCTTGGTTGGTTGAATAGAATGACCCAGTTTAAAGACAAAGCTGGAAAAGATAAAGAAAAAGCCTGCTTGGGATTGTATGCTTATCCTGTTTTAATGGCGGCAGATATTTTGCTTTATGATACTACCCACGTTCCAGTGGGAGATGACCAAACACAGCACTTAGAATTGGCAAGAGATGTGGCTGGCGCATTTAATAGGCAATACAAGGTCGATTATTTCAAAGAGCCTTTAGCGGTTTACAACAATGTAGCAACACGCGTTATGAGTTTGCGGGATGGAACAAAGAAGATGAGTAAGTCAGATGAGTCTGATTATTCTCGTATAAATTTGATTGATGATACGGATTTAATAGTTCAAAAAATTAAAAAAGCAAAAACCGATATGGTTGTTGGTATAAGTTATGAACCAGAAACGCGCCCTGATATTGCGAACTTATTAAATATACACTCTGCATTTACTGGAGAAAAAGCTGAAGATATAGCTGCAAGAATAGCTGGCTATACTAATGCGCAGTTTAAAGATGAGTTAGCGCAGGTCATAATTTCGGGATTATCTCCGATTCAAAAAGAGTTTAATAAGATAGTTGCTGATAAAGCCCAATTGCACAAACTTGCAGAAGAAGGTGGAGCGAAAGCAAATGCTATTGCCGAGAAGCGTATGAAAGAAATAAAGGAAATTGTTGGACTTAGCCTCTAGCTTTTCTTTTTAGATTTCAAAGGCAATGTGCCTTGTTCCACTAATTGCTTTGTAAGTGCGCTGGTAAATGCTGCAACGGCTTTGCGTTGATGTGCTTCTGGATACATTGAAAGAAGTTTTTTAGTTTCCTCATGTAAATACTCCACGCGAACCTTAGCTACGCCTTTGTGCATAATACCCAGTTCTTTTGCAGCTTTTTTGGAGACGTCGATAATTCTTTTTCTTCCTTTGTTATGGAAGGGGCCACGGTCGTTTACAACAACTAATACTGATCTTTGATTTTCTAGGTTGATTACTCTAACTACGCTAGGCAGAGGTAGAGTATTGTGTGCGGCAGTGTATTCGTCTTGATCAAATTTCGACCCATTCGCGGTTTTGCCGCCATGGAATCTAGGTCCATACCAAGATGCTAAGCCTTCTTCTGAGTAATCTATGTCCACTTCAGGTCTGTATTTCCTGCCTTTTTGATAATATGGGCTGCCGATTTTGAATTCGCCAGTCGCATGTTTTTCATAGTCGAGATCGTTTTCGCCTGCGGCGTTTCCTAAAACGTCAAATGGGCGATTGAGAATAGGCTTGCGACCACTGCTTTTATCAGAGGCACAAGATGACAATATAATCCCAGCTACGAGAAGTACTACAACACTATAAATTTTCATCAATTATTATTTTATATGGTTTAAGCTTTTTTTAGCTGGTCGGCAATCATCAGGACACTTAGGCTAAAATGGTAAGACTTGTTCCATTTCATTAACACGTTAAAATTGGAGCCGACCAAAAACGTAGGTTGTATTATACCATCGTTTTCTTGAGAAAGCAAGTAAAGAGTCTCGCTCAATTTACACAGCTTTGAGGAATCATCGCAAATACTGGGGTCTAAGCCATCTAAAAGAGAGGTTTTATTTGAATTTAGCTGATATTTGGCAATAACGCTATTTGCAGGAGTCCATCCGTTAATTTTCAGATAGTTAGCTGCCGATGCGAAGACATCAGCTTTGGTTTGCCAAATGTCTCTATAGCCATCTTTATTATAATCAACTGCGAAATCACGAATACTAGATGGCATGAATTGGCATTGACCCATTGCACCAGCCCAAGAACCCTTAAAGTCTTCGTAAGATAAGTTATCCTGCTCGGCTATCTCTATAGCGGCTAGCATTTGACTTTCGAATAAGTCTCTGCGCCTTCCGTCATAAGCAAGGCTTGTGATGGAGTCTATAGTGTTAAACTTGCCTAATCTTTGGCCATATTCACTCTCTATTCCAACTAGCGCTACAATAATTTCGGGCTCGACCCCAAATTGTTGAGATATTTCATTTAGCAGAGTGCGATTTTTATTTAAAAATTCTCTACCTTTGATAACTTTGTTTTTAAAGCCAATATTGTTCAGATATGCCGCAAAATCTAATTTAGATTCTGGTTGTTTACCATCTAATGCAACCACTCTTTCATTTAGCTTGGCATTATTGAGCAATTCTAAGGCTTTAGGTGAGGGAGTGCCGTGTAATTTATTTTGGATGAAGCATTCTTTCCAGCCATCGAAGCTGAAATATATACATTCCTCTTCAGCATTTGCAAAAGATGTGAGAAAGAATAGGCTAAGAATTGTTTTCTGAAAAATATTTTTCATATTTGTTTGGCTCGTTTTTATAAGAGTCAGCACCACTCGCGTGAGCTTTTCTTTTGTTTATATTAGGCCAAGTTTTAGCGTATTGGCTATTGATTTCTTGCCATTTTAAGTTGTCTTCTGAAGCTGGTTTGATTGCTTCAGCTGGGCATTCAGGCTCGCATACGCCGCAGTCTATGCATTCATCTGGATTGATAGCGAGCATGTTGGCTCCTTCGTAAAAACAATCGACAGGACAAACCTCAACACAATCTGTATATTTACACTTAATGCAATTTTCTGTAACAACGTATGCCATTTTTTTTAAAACCTTTGCTTGATTTTATTTTCATATGAAAGTATATTCTGCTGACCTTATACATGAAAGAAAATAATCTTTCAAGGTTTTCATGCGGATGTGGCGGAATTGGCAGACGCCCTAGACTTAGGATCTAGTGTCGCAAGACGTGGGGGTTCAAGTCCCTTCATCCGCACCACTTTTTAAATAGCCATGGCAAAAGTATTATTAATTAAAGCTGAAGAAAATAAAAACATCATGGATCTTATAGAGCATGGTGCAGTTAGTACTTTGGAGTCTTTTAAGGTTGTGCATGACACAATAATCGTGCCGAGCATTATAGAAGTTCCATCTGCTATAAGCTTTGCGATTGATTCTTCAGATTACGAAGGGGTGCTGTGTCTTGGTTGTATAAAAGATGATACTAGTTCAGAAATGAGCAGGGCAATATATAGTGAAGTTTTGAGATCTATAAATGAATTTTCAATACACTATGTTCTTCCAGTTGGTAATGGCTTGGGGTTGTTCTCAAAAAAAGATAAGATTTTAGAAAAAGCTCCAGAGCTTGGTAAAAAAGCGGCTAACGCTGTTGTGCATATGGTTAAACTCAAAAGGCATTTTACAGTGCTTGAAGAAGATAGGTATTCTCTTGGACAAAAGCATAACTAAACCGCTGTACTCAAAAAAGTTCCAAGAGAAACGTGCGGCACGTGTTCTTGCCATTCAGGCGATCTACGCTTTTCAAAATCATGAGGGTTCGAGCTTGGATCAAATAATTTATGATTTGATAAAAGATTCAAAGTCGCAAGAAATTTTAAGTAAGCTTAGCCAGTCTGATGAAAAATTGATAATTAAGCTTGCGCGTGGCACTAATGAAAATTTAGAAAATTTAGTAAAGACTGTGTCACCGCATCTTTCTAAAGAATGGAGATTTGAGCGCCTTGGTAAAGTTATTCAGGTTATATTGCTGGTTGCAGCGTATGAGATGATGTTGGATGGTGCGGTTGATCGCCCAATTCTTATCAATGAGTATATTGAGATTGCAAAAATGTTCAACCATGACGGCGAAGCTGGTTTCGTCAATAGCGTCCTTGATGGCGTTTCAAAAAATATCTTATAAAAAAATATATCCATTTTAATTTTCTTGGTTTAATCTTTTTTTAAAGGCCAAATGGCTTATAGATTAACAACTTAGGAGAATAGAATGAAAAAATATTTAATTGCAAGTGCGCTTAGCTTAGCAGTTTCTTCGCTGGCAGTTGCAGCAGAAACAACAACTACACCAACAAATTCTGTACCAGCTGCATCTTCGGCAACAGCTGCTGCGACACCAGCAGTAACAACACCAGCAGCTCCAGCTGCCCCAGCTGCCCCAGCTGCGGACATGAATAAAGCGGCAATGGAAAAATGTTATGGCGTAGCAAAAGCTGGGCAAAATGATTGTGCAGCAGCAGGGCACTCTTGTGCAGCTAAGGCCGCAAAAGATGGTGTGGCTGGTGAATGGGTATTCACACCAAAAGGACTTTGTGCAAAATTAGTTAATGGAACAACAACAGCTCCAGCTGCATAAATCTAGATAAATTCCTTATATTACTTAAAAGCCTGCCAGTTCGGTGGGCTTTTACTTTTTAATGTAGTTTGTTTCATTGTTTTGTTTGCCTAAAGCAATAAATTATATAGATAATTGTTACAAAAAACTGTTCAAGATAGTTTTCCCGAGCTAGTCTTTTTAGAACTTAATTTTTAAGAGAGATGGTCGTGAGTGAAAATGTTGGGGTTGGTCTTCGCAAGCCTCATTATAGAATTATCTCCGAAACAAGACCTGATCTGCAATTTTTAGAAGTGCATTCTGAGAATTATTTTGGTTTTGGACCAGAGGTTGATTTGCTAAAAGAAATAGCGAAAATTTACCCAATTAGTTTGCACGGGGTTGGCTTGTCCTTAGGTTCTGCAGATGGAATACAGCTTAATCATTTAAAACTTTTAAAGCGACTTGTTGAGATAATTAAACCTCCGTATGTTTCTGACCATATTTCGTGGTCTCTTACAGGCAATGCTCACCTGAATGATCTTCTGCCTCTTCCATATAATGAGGAAAGTTTGGCAGTGATATGTGACAATATTAATCGTACTCAAGATTTTTTAGGTAGGCAGATATTCGTTGAGAATCCATCAACATATATGTCTTTTAAAGACGATATGCCAGAGCAAGAGTTTATTGTAAAAATAGTCGAGCGTTGTGAGTGTAAAGTTCTGCTCGATATTAATAATATTTATGTAAATTCCAAAAATCATAATTTTGATGCGTATAATTACATAAGCAGTTTTTCTCAAGATTCTGTTGGAGAAATACACTTAGCTGGTCATTCTGTACAAAACATTGAAGGTAAGGAAATACGCATAGACACCCACGATAGTTTGATTCTAGAAGATGTTTGGAATTTATACGAATTTGCTATAATGCATCTAGGCAACAAACCTACTTTAATTGAATGGGATCAGAATATCCCTGAATTTGAAGTCTTGTATTCCGAAGCGAAAAAAGCTGCCCAAATCCAGAGTATGTTGAGGTTAAAAAATGTTGCTTAAATTTCAAAATAGTTTTTTAGATTATGTGTCAGAACAAGGTGGTGCAAGTGAATTACAAGAAGTGGTTGATTCGCGTGATATCTCGGTTAAGGCAAGGCTAGGAATTTATAAAAACAATATTATTCAAAATCTAACGAGCGCACTAAGAATTGTTTATCCAAAATTTATTGTTCTAGTTGGTGAAGAATTTTTCGAATTTTTAGCATATGAATTTATTAAACAAAATTTGCCATCAAGTGGGGTGCTTTTAGAATACGGCAGAGAGTTTGGTGATTTTATTGAGAATGTCGAATCGTTGAGAGATTATCCATATGCTGGAGACTTTGCTAGATTTGAATGGTTGAATCACGAGTGTCATCACGCAATTGAAGAAAAGGTAGTAACGCTCTTGGATGTGGCAAAAGCGATGGAATTAGATGCCGATTATATTCCTTCGATTAAAAGTTGCGTTAGAGTTTTTCACTCTCAATATCCAATTTTACAACTTTGGGATATGTGTGTGAATAATGCAGAGCAAGCGCTTGAGCCTAAAGAAACTTTCGTTATGCTTAATAAAAATGAGCAGGTTGTTGGGTGTGTGGAAATAAGCTCTAAAGAGCTTGATTTCTTGCGGGCTTTTCCAAATCTGGAAGATTTTGAACCAAAGGAAGCTTCAGAGATTGTTAAGAGGTTTTGTGAGATGGGAGTATTTAAGTTGTGAGGTTTTATGCTCGTTAAGTTGTTAGAGTTATACGATAATTTCTTTGAAGTGCTTCAAAGATGGCTCGAGCCATTTTATGCATTAGCTGTTAGGATATATGTTTTTAATGAATTTTTTTGGTCTGGCTGGTTGAAAGTAAAAGATATGTACAACGGACAGTGGGATAGAGTGGTTTTGCTATTCGCTGAAGAATATAAAGTCCCTGTTCTATCCCCTTCAATAGCGGCGGCACTAGGTACTTTTAACGAAATTATCTTCCCAATTTTATTATTACTTGGGTTGTTTGGTAGAGTTGCAGGGTTAGTATTGTTTGCCACGGCGTTGCTTATAGAGCTTACTTATCAACATAACATTGACCATATTCTTTGGATGACCATGACGCTTTATGTGGTGTTTAGAGGAAGCGGCTGGTTTTCTATTGATTATTGTATACATAAGGTTTTATCTAATAGGTTTAGGACTGGTAATAAAATAAGTTGAATTACTGATTTATTATAGTGTTTAGCCCCTTAATTCCTGCTTGCTTTGTGTTAAATAATAGGGTATATTTTCTCTGAAATGTGTAGGTGGGCAGTGCCCACCTTTTATTTTGGATGCAATTGTAATGAATATATATCAAACACAATTAGAAGCAAAAGTAGTGGAAATACTAGAGCCAGCGCTAGTCGATATGGGGTATAGCCTTGTGCGCGTGCGTCTTGGTGGAAGCTCAAAGCGTAAACACTTGCAGCTTATGCTTGAACGTGCCGATGGTTCGCCTATAAATGTTGGTGATTGTGAAAAGATAAGCAAGCACTCTGCTGTGCTTTTAGACGTTGAGGACCCAATCGAGCAAGAGTATGTCCTTGAGGTTAGCTCTACGGGTCTTGATAGGCCGCTAACTCGCCCTAAAGACTTTCAGTTTTTTGCAGGGCGCTTAGCCAAAATAACGCTAAAAATAGCAGCGTTGGGACAGAGAAATTTTACAGGAATTATTTCAGATGCCAACGAAGAAAGTTTTTCTTTCACCGTTAAAGATACTGGGGATATCCATACATTCCCATTTTCAAATGTATCGGAAGCGCATCTGATTTTTGAAGAAAAAAAGAATAATAAATTTAAACCTAAAAATAGGAGATAGATAAAAATGGCAGCACAACCAAGATTAGACTCATCTTTTGGCAGCACAGAATTAATTCAAATTGCTGATGCGGTTGCAAGAGAAAAAAATATTTCTAAAGAAGAAGTTATTAAAGCTTTGGAAGAAGCAATTCGAGTAGCGGCTCGTAGAAAATATGGTCATGAACATTCTGTGCGTGCCGAGATAGATCGTAGGACTGGTGAAGTGCGTTTGTTCAGAGAGATGATGGTTGTAGACAATGACTATGTGCCAGATGAAGAAGATAAAGTTATTGATGCGGACGCTGAGCCAATGGATGCGCATGCACGTTATTTAAAAGAGATGAACAGAATTTTATTGAAAGATGCTCTAATTAAAAAAAGTGACGCTCAAATTGGTGAGATTCTTTCTGATCCGTTACCTCCTATTGATTTAGGGCGTGTTGCTGCGCAGTCTGCAAAGCAAGTTATTACGTATAGAGTTCGTGAGATTGAGCGTAATAAGCAATATGAAGAATTTAAAGATAAAGTTGGTCAAATTGTTAGTGGTGTTGTTGAAAAAATAGAGTATGGCAACGCAATAATTAAACTAGGTAATGCCGAAGGATTGCTCAAAAGAGAATTCATGATTCGCAACGAGCGTGTCAAACAAGGTGAAAGAATTCGTGCGTATGTTTGCGAAGTTAGCAAAGATAACAAAACTCACCAGATTCAACTGTCGCGTACACATAGCGAATTCTTGGCTGCGTTGTTCGCACAAGAAGTGCCAGAGATTTATGATAGAATTATCGAAATAAAAGCTATCGCGCGGGATCCAGGTTCGCGTGCTAAAATTGCGGTATTCTCTTCTGATAGTTCAATTGATCCAGTTGGCTCATGCGTTGGTATGAGAGGTGCTAGGGTGCAAGCGGTTATAAATGAGCTTAGTGGCGAAAAGATAGATATTATCCAGTGGTCTTCTGACCCAGCTACTATGGTTGTTAATGCTCTTTCTCCGGCGGAAGTTTCGAAAGTTATTATCGATGAAGATAGAAAGCGTATTGAAATCGTTGTTCCAGATGAGCAACTAAGCATAGCAATCGGTAAACGTGGTCAAAACGTGCGTTTAGCATCTAAATTGATTGGATGGCAGATTGATATTCTGACTGAGCAAACAGAATCTAAACGTAGAAACGACGAGTTTGCTGCTGTTACTAAGAAATTCATGGAAGCAATGGATGTTGAAGAAATCTTGGCGCAGTTACTTGCTTCAGAAGGGTTTACATCGATTCAAGATATTATTGATGCAGGTGTAGCAGAAATTGCTGCTATTGAAGGACTGGATGAAAATATTGCTGCAGAGTTAGTAAGTAGAGCTATGGCTTATGCTGAAACCCATGATGATGCAGCGCAAGCGCCAGTAATTCCAGTAGAAGTAAGTGTTAATAAGTTAGACAAAAACTTATTATCTATTTCTGGTATGACAGAAGAGTTAGCGAGCAGGTTATATACTGGTGGCGTTAAAACTATTGAAGATTTTGCAGATCTATCTAGGGATGAATTTTTGGAAAAAATTTCAGATTCTAATTTAGAAGAAAAGCAAATTGATACAATGATAATGGCTGCAAGAAATGCAACATTATTTAATAAATAACTATTATTGAGATTAAAAATCTCGGTGATAAAATACTCTTAATAAATTGAGGTTGAAAAGTGACTGATAAAGATAAAAAATTAACTTTAGGAATAAAGCCTGGTACATTGAGTTTGAATAAAGGTTCAACTCAAGACAAGCTGACCATATCGCCTTCGACCTCAGCTCCGACCCAAACTTCTAATCCTAATAAGTCTTCAAAGGGTAAAGTTGTAGTTGTAACAAAATCACGTGGGAATAAAAAACTTACCATTCAACCTAACATGCAACCATCGCATGCTGGCGGTTCATTCTTGACTGAAAGTGAAAAAGAAAAGAGACTGCAGGCAATAAGACTGTCGGAAAAAGCTAGGGTTCAAAGGCAAGCGCATGCTAGCGTTGATCAGGTTGAAGAAGATTTGCAACCTTCAATTCCTCAGGATGCGGATCAGCCTATAGAAATAAATGAAGTACAAGCTTCAGAAGATAGCACGCAAAATTCTCCAGCCCCAAGTGAGCCAGTGAAACAAATTCGAGGGTTGCATGAAATTCTTGGTAAAAACAAGGTTAGAAATCTAGATGATTTATACAGACCTGCCAAACCAGCAACTCCAGTTGTGGAAGAGTCTACAAAGGAAGATCCTAGCAAAGCTAAGATAGGCATAAAAGCTAAAGAAATGCCTAAGTTTAGAGAAGATACAGAAGTTCAGCATACAAAAAAAGCAACGGAAGATCGTAAAGCAGGCAGAAAGCTCTCTGTAGCACAGGTTATGATGATAGATGAAGAAAGTGGTGCTGGTCCTACTAGACGCAGAAGCCAAGCTTCAATTATGCGTGCCCGTGATAAAGCTAGAAGAAAATTTGAGAATCAACATCAGCAAAAGCCTGCTGAAAAAATGGTTCGTGAAGTGAGTGTTCCAGATGTTATGACGGTGCAAGAGCTTGCTAACCGTATGGCAGAAAAAAGCGCTGATGTTGTAAAGACCCTGATGAAAATGGGTATGATGGTAACGGTGAATCAGACCATAGATGCTGATACAGCAGAGTTAGTAATTCACGAATTAGGCCATAAGATTAAAAGAGTAACAGAAGCTGAAATTGAGTCTACATTAGTTCAAAAAACTGAAGATTCTGCAGATTCAATGTTGCCTCGTCCACCTGTTGTAACAGTAATGGGGCACGTAGATCACGGTAAAACATCATTACTAGATGCGCTTCGTCAAACTGACGTAGCGGCTGGTGAGGCTGGTGGTATTACTCAGCACATAGGCGCATATCAGGTTAAGATGCATAATGGAAAAATTATTACGTTCTTAGATACTCCTGGTCACGAAGCGTTCACAGCGATGAGGATGCGTGGAGCGCAGGTTACAGATATCGTAGTTTTAGTAGTGGCTGCGGATGATGGAATAATGCAGCAAACCATAGAGGCTATTAGCCATGCTAAAGCTGCTAAAGTTCCTATTATTGTAGCAATCAATAAAATGGACAAACCAGAAGCAAACCCAACAAGAGTAAAACAAGAATTGCTTTCTCACGAGTTAATATCTGAAGATATGGGCGGTGATGTTATCGTTGTTGAGGTGTCAGCAAAACAGAAGCTGAATTTAGACAGACTTGAAGAGTCTATATTGATGCAAGCTGAAATGCTTGAGCTTAAAGCAAATCCAAATCGTCTAGCTGAAGGCGCGGTGGTTGAATCCAAAGTTGATAAAGGTCGTGGCCCAGTTGCTACCCTACTAGTTCAAAGAGGAACTTTAAAAGTTGGCGATATGGTTGTTGCTGGTAGTGCCTCAGGAAAAATTAGAGCATTGATCAATGATAAAGGAAAATCGGTCTCAGAAGCACATCCTTCAAGCCCGATTGAGATATTAGGCTTAGACCAAGCTCCAGTTGCTGGTGATGAATTTATTGTCACAAAAGATGAAAGATCAGCGAGAGATTTAGTTTCTTTCCGTCAAATTAGAGAGCGCCAAAAACGTATTGTTGCATCTAAGCAATTAACTCTTGAGCAGATGTTTAGCAAAGCGAAATCTGAAGGCGCAAAAGAGCTTCCAGTTATTGTTAAAGCTGACGTACAAGGTTCAGTCGAAGCAATTTGTAGTAGCTTAGAAAGGCTTAATACCGATGAAATTGGTGTGCGCATTCTTCACTCAGCCGTTGGTGGTATTACTGAATCTGATATAACTCTAGCAAGCGCATCAAATGCCTTTGTAATTGGCTTCAACGTTCGCGCTAGCACACAGGCTCGTGAGTTATCAAAAGTATTGGGCGTTGATATCAAGTATTATTCAATAATCTACAACCTAGTTGATGAAGTAAAAGCAGCTATGGGTGGTATGTTGTCTCCAACCATTAAAGAAACAACTACTGGCTATGCAGAAATTAGAGAAGTATTCAACACTACTAAGTTCGGTAAAGTTGCTGGTTGTTACGTAACTGAAGGAATGATCAAGCGTAATTCGCATGTAAGGTTAATTAGGGATCAGGTTGTAATTTACCAAGGTAAACTGAAAGCGTTAAAGCGTTTCAAAGATGATGCTAAAGAAGTGGCAGCAGGCTTTGAATGTGGTGTAACATTTGAAAACTATGATGACATCAAAAAAGGTGATAGATTCGAAGCATACGAAGTTACCGAAGAAAGCCGTACACTATAGGATATAAAACAATGGTTACAAGGTATTCTCAAGCTCCATCGGCAAGACAGCTACAGACAGCAAGATCGATTCGTGATGCTCTAGCGCAGATACTTATGCGTGGAGAATTATCACATCCTTTCTTTGAGAAGAATATAATCACCGTGTCTGAAGTTCGTATCAGTAGAGATCTTAAAAATGCTACGGCATTTTTAATTTTTCCTACTAATTCAGATAAGAAACAATTACTCAAATTCTTTAATGATATTGCGCCACAAATTAGAAAGCTTGTTACTTCTAAAATTAAAATGCGTTATTCCCCAGAGCTAAGATTCTTATTAGATGAAACAGCAGATAACGCTAAAAAGATTGATGACTTGTTAGGTAAGATTTAGTGATTAGATTTATGCTGATTGCGTATGCTGCATAAGTGGAGTGTCGATAAATGCTTTTTGATGTAATAGTGATTGGGGCTGGGGCAGCTGGCCTAATGGCAGCCGCGACTGCAGGCAAAAATGGCAAAAAAGTTTTGCTAATAGAATGTTCTGATAAAATTGGTGAAAAAATCAGGATATCGGGTGGAGGAAGATGTAATTTTACTAATATTAACGCTTCTCCAAAGCAGTATATTTCTAATAATCCACACTTTGTTATTTCTGCTTTATCTCAGTATACTCAACACGATTTTATAAAGTTAGTTGAGTCATATAAAATTGCATACCACGAAAAGACCTTAGGACAGTTGTTTTGTGATGGCTCATCCTCGCAAATTATTAATATGTTAAAATCGGAGTGTTTGAAGGAAAACGTCAAATTCATTCTAGGTTGTAAGGTCAACAACATAACTAAGCCTGATAAATTCAAAATAGAAAGCATGCAAGGTAACTTTGAAACAGCTTCTTTGATTATAGCTACTGGTGGGCTTTCGATCCCAAAGTTGGGAGCAAGTGATTTTGGCTTTAGAATAGCAAAGCAGTTTGGGATAAGTTTAATACCGCCAAAACCAGCGTTAGTGCCATTGACTGTTGGAGCTGAACTAATAGAGTTTTGCAAAAGCCTTTCGGGGGTTTCAGTAGATTCGGTTGTTAGCTATAAAAATGCTTCGTTTAGAGAGAATATACTATTTACTCACCGAGGACTTAGTGGCCCAGCTATATTGCAGATATCATCGTATTTAGACAAAAGTAATGCAGAAGTAAGTATGAACCTATTGCCCGATCAAGATTTGAACTCTGTATTTGTTATAGAAAAAAATTCCAAGATGTTAATCGCGAATTTTCTAAAAGAATTCTTGCCAAATAGATTCGTCGATACATGGGGAATTGATAATCTAGAGACGAAAAAACTAACTGACTATCGCGGCAAAGATTTAGAGAGAATTGCGGATACATTACATAATTTTAAGATCGAAACTAATGGTACTGAAGGGTATTTAAAAGCTGAGGTTACATTAGGCGGGGTAGATACGAATGAACTTTCGTCTAAGACGATGGAATCGAAAAAGGTACAAGGTCTATACTTTATAGGTGAAGTTGTGGATGTAACAGGCTGGTTAGGAGGATATAATTTCCAATGGGCTTGGTCATCTGGATATGTTGCTGGCAATTCAATAAGATAAGTTTGGCTGGGATGGCAGGATTCGAACCTGCGAATGACGGTATCAAAAACCGTTGCCTTACCACTTGGCGACATCCCAATGAAACATCGGAACAGATGTGGAGTTGAATATACCCAATAGTACAGGCTTTGCAACATTTTTTTGTATGTTGCGTTCGTCTTTCTGATGATATTTTTATAATATTTAGTTTTAGTGAAGTTGTGGCATTTGTATTGCTTCAAAAAACCCCTTGCTGTCTCAAAAATTAGGTGTTAGCCTTTAAAACTCAAGGGGAATAAAAAGAGGCTTATGTATAGCCTAGGAAACATTATAACTGACTTTATTGCAGCTGGTGCAAACTTCTTGTTTGCCTACTGGGTTCTTAAAGCAACTATATTAAAACAAAGAAAGACCTTTACGGTTTGGTTTTCATTATTTTTCATATCTGTAGCGTTCTCTGGTATAGCCAAAGGATTGGGAGCTATTTATCCACCTGAGTCTGCGACAATGAATCTATTCGTTGAGCAGTTGTGTTACATAATGCTTGGCATCTCTGGGTTGGCTGCATGGAATTTAGGCGCGCGTTTGGTATGTCCTAAAAAAATAAGAACCAATATATATAGGCTTGCCTATACATTATTTGGTGGTATGTGCTGTTATATTGCATTTGTGGAAAGCAACTTTTTTATCGTTCTAATACATAACTCGCTTGGCTTAATTTTCTTCTTGTTTTCACTGGTGATTCAGTTCTATAGAAAATGGGATAAGGAGATAGCATTTGGCGTGCTTGGGATATTCACGACTTTCTTAGCGCTTATTGTACGACAGCTGGCGGTAGGGGTGGATGATGCCATAATGGGATTGGATATATTCTTTAGCTCGTTGAGTCTATTTTCATCAATAATGGTGTATATGGCTGCTAAGTTACTTGTGAAACAAGAATATAAATACTCGCAGATAAGATTAGCTCATTCTTGATATAGCTAAACCTCTAAGACGCAGCCTCTTCCTTTGGAATCGCAAGCCCTATTGCATGGAAACCTGAGTCAACATGAATGACTTCGCCCGTTGTGCCTTTGCTTAGATCACTCAATAAGTACACAGCTGCACCACCAACCTCTTCTAAAGTTGTGTTGTGCCTTAGTGGCGATACTTGTTCATTGTATTTCAACATCGATCTAAAATCGCTTATTCCCGCGGCAGCCAAAGTCTTAACAGGCCCTGCAGAAATTGTGTTTATTCTAATACCTTTGGGCCCCAAATCCTGCGCGATGTATTTCACGCTTGCTTCAAGTGCTGCTTTCGCAACACCCATGACGTTATAATTTGGAATAGCTTTTTCCGCACCGTAATATGAGAGCGTGATAATACTACCACCATCACTCATTAATTTATCAGCATGTCTTGAAATTGCAGCCAATGTATAACAAGAAATATTCATGGTGTTTAAAAAGTTTTCTTGAGTAGTATCAACGTATCTACCTTTTAACTCGTCTTTATTTGAGAATGCGATTGAGTGAATTACAAAATCTAATTTTCCCCAACTCTTTTCAATCTCAACAAAAAGTTTTTGTAGGTGATCTTCATTAGTTGCATCACATTCAACCAAAATCTTCGAATCAACTAATTGCGCTAGAGGTTCAATTCTTTTTAGCAACATCTCACCCTGATATGAGAATGCAAGCTCAGCACCTTGCGCATGTGCAGCTTGAGCGATCCCCCAACCCAACGACATTTGGTTGGCGACACCCATGATAAGACCACGCTTACCTGCTAACAAATTTCCTTTTATGTATGATTCTTGAGTCACGGCTACTACACCCAATATTGTTGTTCGGTGGCAATCCTACAACTTATGTTTCCACATTTCAATGGACTTTTACGTAAAATTAGTGTAAACTGTCTCTTAGAAATGGGAAAGTTTCTCATTTTTTAAAACTTTATTAAGGAGGCGTCATGTCTATAAAAACAGACACGAGCTTGTCGCCTTTAACCAAGGCGAACAGCATTCAAATTTCAAATTCAAACTCTTCTTCATATCGACGCTCATATCGTTGGCATTATCGCCACTATCATATTTAATTTCTGCCTTGCCCCTCTTTGAGCTGGCTAAGGACACAATCAAAAATTTATAAAAATAGCATATAGCCTTCAAGGGCTGATACCGTTCATTGCTCTTTTGGCTTATGCACAAAAGGAGATATTTTATGCTTAATAAAAAATTAAGCGCTTCGGAAGAAGCGCCAATAATTGCTGCTGCAAACGATATAGTTTTAGGCGGCGAACTAACAAAGCTTGACCCTTTATTGGGTGATCAGGCATGCCATATTAGAGCCTTTGCGTTAGTAAATCTAATCAGAAGAATCCCTGATTTAGATAACCCACTCACAACTCTAAATGAAAAAGAGAAAAACTTTCTTGAACAATGCAGATTAATGTCTTTGATCAAAATTGAACCTGAAAAAGACGAATTTGGATTCTATAAGAAAACCGAAAAAACTAAAGAAACAAAAGCTGCAAAAGTACTGAGAAAAGAATGCTCTATTTCAGCTATTGAAGCAACTACCAGCCTTGTAAACCCAGAGCTAGCAATTTTGCTTTCACAAAACATGAAGAAACTCAAACGGCAAGATCCTAAAGAGGATATTAAGGTGCTACCACTTTTTTTATCATTTTTAGGAATATTACAGTCTGAATCGGCCAAGCAATCGCCAATTTTATTAACAATTTCCAAGATAAATCCGTCAAAAGATTTCTCTAAAATTGAAAGTGTAGATAAAATTACGGTCTTGTTAGCCCCAACAAATAACGAGCTTAAAGTGGCCAGTTTAACCAAAGCTAAAACCTTTTTTAGACAACCAGCTATTCACATTTTTTTGAATGCGATTGATTTGGATAACCTCCCAAAAGAAGACTTCATCCAAAAATATTTCTCAAACAATATAATGGAATTACTCTTGGCATCACCGACTTTCCACGAACAATATCCCAAACTCTCTGATGGCGAGAATCCAAATGTTGAGTTGGGAAATTATAGTGAGAAATTTAAATCTGCTAGAACCTTTGGCCAATCAAAACAGTTTGTTGAAGATTCAAGACTATATGACTACAAAACTTCCGAGCTAAGAACTGAACTGCTTCAATCTGGAATGCCCCCTCAGATTGAGCATATTATGGCATCTATAATCTCGGATAGAATTATTCAAAGCCTAACAACTATTTCAAGTGAGGAAGTATGCACAAATATAGCTATATAAAACTCTCATTAATTCAGGTGAGTGGCTATGTGTCACTCCCCGCCCTAATGATTGGCTTCATGCTCTGCCAGAACTATGGTTTGGGCGCGGCATGTAGCTCAATAATTATTGCCAATTTACTACTGTCATTACTTGCTATTCCAATTGCAAATAATGCCCTAACACATAAACAAACCTCGGCAGAAAGAGTAGAGTTTTTATTCGGAAAAAATGCAGGTAAAATTTCTTCTCTTGCACTAGCATTAGCACTTATTGGTTGGTTTGCAATTAATGTGGAAGCCGCGAGCAAAACTTTGCCGAGCAGTATTTACAATAACATATTGATAGGTGGCTTCATAACATTTGCCGTTTCTTATGGAATTGAATCTTTAAGAAAAATTGCAAGTCTTATTGTTCCTATTTTTGGTTTTGCAGTACTTTCGTCATTAATTTTGTTGCTAGGAAATTCCACTATTTCATTATCAATAGCATTACCTTCCCTTAATGCAGTAATGATAGCATTCGCCGCACCATTCACTATTCTATTTGATTTACCAACATACTATAGATTTGCAAAATCTAAGTTTGATAGTGTCGCAAGCATTGTGATATCGTTATTTATAACAATGTCAGCATTGCAGTTTGTGGGGTGTTTATTCTGCCTAATTGCAAATGGCCAAGGCGATATTGTAAGCACATTGGTAAATTTAGAATCCTCAAAACTATCCGCACTCAACATTGCGGGCATAGTTTTGGGAACGATTATAGTAAATAATTGCAACTTATATTCTGCATCTGCAAATCTAAAAGTTCTACTCCCAAAACTTAATTTTAAAATGCATGTGTTTTTACTAGGAATTATTGGAACAGGATTATCGTACTTCCAGTTAATGGAAAATCTAGCAGTAACACTTGATGCAATAACCGTTTTAATTGCAAGCATCACATCCCTACTAATTCTAGAAGCAGTACTTAGAACAAAATTAAAGAATGGATTATTTGCAATTTTGTTTGGAAGTTTTATAGGGATTATGTGCGTTATAGGTGTCATCAAAATTCCTATTTCTGCATTTATAGTTTCTGGTTTTTCGAGCTTATTCATCACCACTATTTCACTATCAATTAAAGGTAAAAAACATGACTTACAAAACGCTTAATAAGACCGACATGGAGAACCTTGCTCTTGGAGCTGCATTTCTAGGCTCTGGGGGCGGAGGCAACCCACACTATGAGTTGGATATGATCGAATTCATAAATCAACAATACAAACCTGCAAAAGTTATACAAATTAGTGGCCTCGCAGATGATGCTTTAATTCTACCCGTAGCATTTATGGGCGCACCAATGGTTGGGCTTGAAAAAATTCCTTCTGGACTAGAGTTTGAAAATATCTTGAAAGCATTTAAAGATCTGCATGGCAAATACCCTGACGCAATAATTCCAGCAGAAATTGGTGGAGCAAATGGCTTAACTCCTTTTCTATTTGCAGGGATTTTTGATATTCCTATTCTTGATGCAGATCTGTTGGGTAGAGCTTATCCTAAACTTGAAATGGCCTCTGCAAATTTATTTGGCATTACTGCTTCGCCAACTTTTTTGGCCGATTCATTAGGAAATCACTATACACTGAATTGTTTAAGTGCAGAAAAAATTGAAGCAATTGCTCGTGTTATAACAGTACAATCTGGCTCTTCAATTGGAGTTGGTATGTACTCTTTAACCGCTGAGCAGGCAAAAGAAGCTTTAATACTTGGCTCAATATCTAAAGCAATCGAGCTCGGCAAAGTCATTAGTTCACAACAGAACTTAGAGTGCCTTGGGGTTACAACTCATGCCAAAGGGATAATCAGCAATATAGATTATAAAGTCCAAGATGGTTTCTTAGTTGGCACTGTTCAAATCACCGATGAGCTGGGAAATATCTTTATTATTCAATATCAGAATGAGTATTTATTCTTGTCATCGAATGAAAAGATAATCGCTACAACCCCAGATATAATCTGCATTCTTGATCAAGACACTTTAAAACCAATCAGCTCAGAATCTATAAGCTTTGGTTTAAGAGTTTATATCGCGAGCATGCGTGGTCCTGAAATTTGGTATTCCGAGAAAGGACTTAAGCTAGTCGGCCCAGAAGTATTTAATTTAAAATGAGATTTTATGACAAAGTATATAATCGGAATTGATATTGGCAGCACAAATACTGACGCTGTCATTATCGATCAAAAAAAACAGATAATTAACCTGATTAAAACCCCAACTACCATCCCGTTTGATAAAGGGTTTAAGAAGGCAATTACACACCTAATCAAAGACATTAATGTTGCTGATATTACGTCTATAAACTTAGGAACAACTCACGCTATAAATGCAATTTTAGAAGCGAAAAATCTAAGCAAAGTTGGTCTATTAAATTTAGCAGGGCACAACCCTAAATTCTTACCAACAACGTTTACATGGGATGAAAATTTACGAACATCCTGTTTTGTTGGCGAAGTAAATGTGAATGGCGGCTTTGAATGCGACGGGACTGTTATAACATCTCTGCAAACGGCAGAGGTCATTAGCGCTATCCATAAGTTATTAGAAATGGGAGCAGAGGCAATTGCAGTTTGCGGAGTTTTTTCACCTTTATATAAACAACAAGAACTTCAGGTGGCAACCATTCTAAAAGAGCGCTTCCCTAACATACCATTCACTCTTTCCTCTGAGGTTGGCTCAATTGGAATAGTTGAGAGAACAAATGCTGCAATACTCAACTGTGCACTTGGTAAAATTTTTGAGATTAGCCTAAGCAAACTTGAAGATATACTCAAAGAACAAAGCATAGCTGCGAAATTGTTAATTTCTAAAAACAATGGCACGCTTATGCCACTTGATGAAGCAATAAAATTCCCAATTTTTACAATTGGTGCTGGCCCCACAAATTCATTTGTTGGTGGCGCTGCCATTGTTGATGCGAAAAACGCTATTGTTGTCGATATTGGTGGCACTTCAACAGACTGTGGAATTGTACTGAATGGACTTGCTAAAAAATCTAGCTCATTCGTAGCAATATCTGGGGTGAAGCTAAATTATGCCATGCCAGATATTGTATCAATTGCACTGGGTGGTGGCAGTATTCTCTCCATAGATAATGATATCAAAATTGGCCCTAAAAGCGTTGGCAAAGATTTGCTAACGCTTTCTAAATCATTTGGTGGTAATTTATTAACTCTAACCGATTATGCAATCAAAAATGGCTTAACTACTTTACCTAATGCCAACCAAAATTTGGTAGATCTAACGCCATCAGATTCAGAATTAATTGCAATTAAAATTTCAGAATTACTAAACAAAGTAATTAGAGGGATTAGCGGTGCAAAGTTTCAAGATTTAGATGTTATTTTCGTAGGAGGTGGTACTACAATTCTACCCGATAGTTTTTTTACAGATAAATTTAAGCGACCGCACAACTTCCAAATTGCCAATGCTTATGGCGCAGCACTTGCCCCTCTTTCAGAGACTTTTGATTCAATAACTACTATAGAAAATGAATCCGCAATAACAGAAATTGAGAATAAACTTTTTGCTCAACTACTTGCAAAAGGCGCTTTAAAAAGCAGTCTTGTAATCGCTAATAAGGAGATTATCCCACTTGGTTATTCTGATGAAAATATGGCAAGGATTACAATAACTGCTATTGGATATCACGGCAGATAATCTGTGAAAAAAAAGGAAGACCGAGGTCTTCCTTTTGAGTTTTGAGTTGTTAGCTCACAATCTCCCAACTTCCATCAGGCTGACGGCATGCTTTGCCATAACCTTTTTCAACTTTTCCACCAACACTAATTGTTTGGTTATATTCTCTGCAATATCTTTGGCTATTGTCTTGGAATGTTTTGGTTGGCGTAATAGTTCCTGAAGCACCAGTATCAGGGTTTTTCCAAGATGAGCTCGCGCCAGTTTTGTTGTATTCAAACGCTTGTTGCGATGTTCTATTAGCATATGCGATGTCCGCTTTGTCTAATGTTCTACCAACACTGCTACCAGCCAGAGCACCAAGCAATGTACCACCAGCAATTGCTACGATATTTCCTTTTCCTTTACCAACGTTTGAACCGATCCACGCACCTGCTGCCGCACCAGTTAAACCGCCGATCATCTCTTTATTTGCTTGACCAGCTTCATTTGTTAAGCACCCTGAAAGCATTCCTAAAATTGCAATACCTGCAACTAACTTTGTTATAAATTTTTTCATTTGCATTACTCCTGCATTGTGTGGTTGCTATTATAAATGAGAAGTCCTAATTTCGCCAGTACAAAAATATTTGTTTGCACTAACACGTTCAAAATCAGCATATTAATCAGATATCTTTTCTGCAACAACACCCACCATATCTTGGCCAAACGTCCAATCTTTGGTCTGTTCACAAGGTAAATCGAGGGAGTATGTCTTGCAAATTCTAAACCCATAACTTTCAAAAAGCGTACATAAATCTGCCAACTCTAAGAAGAGCATTGAGAATGGCAAGTTATCCGATGTATATCTATCAGCGCTATAGTCACCCGCATTTGGACAAAAACCAGGATATGCAAACCCAAGCTTTTGTCTCTTTTTATATTCCTCTCCAAAGTTTTGAAAAGTCTTAGAAAATGGTGATGCCGTTAGCACAAACCACTTTCCTCCTTCAGCTGTTATATCTTTTAATCTCTCCATCACTGCAGATAAATCTTTCGGCTGAAAAAAATGGAGTACTTTATTCATCAAACCAAATTTAATAGAGTTTTTAGGCAAATTTATTTCTTGTGGGAAGCTACCTTGCAATATTTTCAACTTACTGCTGTCAAATTTTTCTTCAACTATTTGTCGCGCTAACACTTGAAGATGTTCTTCAGAAATATCACTTGCAATATATCCAGCACAACCTGAATTTAAGGCAGACCTTACAACATTGCCATATGCACAACCAATTTCTAGTATTTCAAATTTATTGCTAGTGTGAGATTTTATTTCTTCTAAGAAATCTTTCACAACTTGATCAAATTTACCAAACATGAAACCAAAATTATTTGTCGTGCCATACATTTCTATTGAGTTTGGCTCAGGCAACATCAGGCCTTTTTTAATTGCTTTAGCATACGCTACTTTAATATCCAAGTAATTCAGAACGGAAGTTTTAGTGGCGAGCATACAACCTCAGCAATTATTTAAAATTTAAATAAAGCTTAGCTGAAAAACTCAAAAAATCAAATTTTACTTAAATATCTATCTAGACTTATCTTGAGATCTCCCCTCTCCTTGACCCGCCAACCGTTCCGTAAATTTCCCTACAACTGGCTTTATACTACTCATACCCTTATGTATAACTTCTTCAGGAAGTCTTTCGAACTTTTTTGAAATAAAAGCCTCTATAACTTTAGAAGCAGCTTCAAGAGCATCACGTGTCATAGTAGGCTTCTCATTCTCCACAGCCACACCTATCGCTTGCACACCCTTCCTAATAGTTTCTTCGGAAAGCTTAACTACCCCTTCTACTTGTTTTTCTTCCCAAGCTTGCAGAATTTGCGCAGCTTTACCTAATCCATCCTTGAGAGTCTCTTTATCCATAGCATGAAATTCTGGTGCCATTTTAACCCAATAACATATGTTTTATATCTTTATTGTGCTCATAGTACTGGTTATATGGCAACAGCTTTATCGCCCTACTTCTACTGCCGCAGATAATTTCAGCAAACAGTCGCATAAAAACATGGCAACCTACTAATAAATCATGTATAACTGCGCCTTAGAGCCAAAATGGCGAAACATTAATTAGGTAAAAGTTATGATTTTAAGCGCAGAAATGACAGCGAATCAAGAAGCAAAAGCTGCTGAATCTGAAGAAGAGTATACCGTAGAAGAAGCTATGGCTGATCTTTGTCAAGAACACGGAGTATGCTATACAAATTCACAAGATTTTCTTACTGCCCTTACAAGCGGCCAATTAAATCAATACATGGATCAATAATTTATACAGTCCTTAAAGGCCTTGTATTAATAAATACGAGGCCTTTTTTATGCCTTAGAATCTATAACAGTTTTATACATCTGCTCTGCCGATTGTAGAGCCTTAGAATTAAACTCAAACGCCCTCTGCGCTTTAATCAAATCGGTAAGTTCCAATACAGAATTTACGTTAGAATTTTCTAAATAGTTTTGCCTTACAATACCAAAACCTGTGTCCGCAGGATTACCATCTACTGGCTCTCCAGATGCATCGGTTTTTACATACATGTTTCCACCAATCGGCTCTAGACCAGCATTATTCGAAAATCTTGTTAGCTGAATTCTACCCTGCTCTTGTGTTTGAGCATTTACAACCACAGTCACTTTTCCATCAGTCGTAATTGTTATTGAAGTCGCCTCTGTTGGAATATTAATTGGCGGGTCAATTTCATACCCAAGGCTATTTACCATATTTCCTTCTGAATTCTGCTGCCAAGCACCATCACGAGTATATGCAATATCACCTGTAGGCAGCTTCACTCTCATAAAACCCATACCATCAATAGCAACATTCAGTGGAGTTGATGGAGTTGGATTTAGCGCGCCCTGCTCAAATATCTTATATATCGCCCCTACCCTTGTACCTAAACCTAAGGTAATTCCACTTGGAATTTGTGAACCAGCGTCAGATGAATTAACCCCTGGGGTTACTGATTTTTGATACAATAAATCTTCAAAATTTACTCTACCCCTTTTAAATGAGGTCGTATTTATGTTAGCAACGTTATTGGAAATATTATCTACATTCACTTCTTGTGCATGCATTCCTGTTGCAGAAACGTATAGTGCGCTAAAAGCCATTAATTAGTTCCTCCTATTTTAGAAACCGACTTAAACATGCTTCGTTGAGAAGTATAATAGTCGTTGATCATATTTGTTGAGAGAGCGACCTCGCGGTTGATCTCTATTAATTTCGTAATCTGCTCTACCGATTTAACATTAGATTCTTCAAGCACTCCTTGCATAACAGAAGGTTTGTCGACCTGCTGACCATCCACATCTGATGAGAACAATCCGTTACCAAACTTTCTTAAGGCTCTTGGATTCTCAAACTCTATAACCCCGAGAGTTCCTCTTTTTGCATTTCCAAAATAGATACTACCATCTTCACCAATAATTGGCGCATTATCTTCCTCTTCGAAAACTATCTCTTGGCCATCCGAAGTTAAAACTGGATATCCACCACCATTAACCAATTTCTTTTCTTCATTAAGATGGAAGTTGCCATTTCTGGTATATCTAACTCCTAATGGTGTCATTACCATAAAGAAGCCAACGCCTTTTATTGCAACATCCAAAGAACGCATTGTTGTTTTCAAGCCACCATCAGTAACATCCGCAGTAGAACCAACATAAGTGCCATAAGCAGTCTTATCCTTTACATCTCTAACCAAATACTGATCAAAAAGCACAGAATCCTGCTTGAATCCAGTAGTATTAGCATTAGCGATATTATTGGCCACCACCTCAAGATGCTTTAAAGAAGCATTTTGTTTCGTTGCCATTATGTAAGCAATTCCGTCCACTTAAGCCCAAATATTAAAATAATATTAAATTTGAGCAATATCCATGCCAATAACTGAGATTACCTTCCATAGCATGGAGTTTTATGTTATAATGCCTTTAAATAAATTACGGCACTAACATATGTTTTTAACATTTTTTAATTACGCTAAATCCGCTTTAGTCACTTTATCGACACCGCTTTTACCTTATACAAAAGCGCCTGTGCTTAACCTAATAAATCTGATAAATTTTGTCATGCCTGTTAAGCAATATTTTGACACCGAAAAATATTTTAGAGAACATCCTGTAACTAATCCAACTTATGCAATGCTAGCAAAAGCATCTTGTGCGATTCCTTTGGCAACAGCATGTTTACCTTGTTTTCCACTATCGCCAATTGTTACTGGCGTTTCTTTAGTTTTGGCAAACCCTATTTTTACACGCCTTGCAACACAAGAGACTGCAAGAGCTAGAGATTAATTTTATTTGAAGGAGATAAAGATCATGATACCATTTTTTTGGATTGCCGCTGGCATTGAGTACGCAGCCAGAGTTATGCTGTTAGCTCAACTAACAAAAAGATTGCCTAATTTTATTCATAACGGCCATCCGTATATAGCATCTGCAGGGCTAAATACCTTGCTGTGTTTACAATTCATTCCATTATTCATCGCCAGAAGTTTGAGCGAAGCTGTTGGCGCATCAACAGATATTGCTGTCAGCACCACAACTTCACAAGCAAGTCGAGGAGTCGTGTACTTAGATCCAATTACTTTAATGAGCAGTGTCGCATACATTGCACTAACTCCATTGAGAATGACTTATAATGCTGCGAACTATGTTGCTAACACATCTGCCTTGGCTCCTATTACGAACGCTCTTTTTCCACACGATAATATTGCTAGCAACATTATCCATTTAGGCAAAAATTATGCAGGCACAGCAGCAATGATTGGTTTTCATGGCAGTTATATCGGCGAGACAATAAATAGAATAGCTATCGTCAATTCACCTAATAACAATCCAAAATCTACTGCTCTTGCAATTCTAGAAGCAGTCGCAACAGCAGCACCTATAGTAGCTGGAATTCACACAGCATCACTACCTACTGCTCTTGGCTATTCAGCGGTTTGCTTACCCATTAACCTCGCATGTATGCATTACAATCCAAACACATCACCTAATCTAAATTGGAAATTTAAAGCTGTTTCTGCACTAAACATTGCTACAAGCGCATTACCTATTGTTGCGGCTTGTACAGGATCTTTAGGTGGAGCCATTGGATATTCAGTAGTCCTTGCCTTACCAACAAGATTAGCTTGTGCATCTTATAATAAAAGCGTGGTCAGTAGGTAACCTCCACAAATAAATCTCAAGCTTAATCGTAAATGTTTTTTCTATGCCCAACCTCAAGAATAAGAACCAAAAGCTCCTTATTGTTGAGGTTGCATATAACTCTATAATCACCAACTCTATATCGCCACAGCCCTTTTTTATCTCCCGTCAAACTCTTGCCAAGCACATTCGCATACTTAGCAACTTTAGTTTCTAAATACTGCACAATTCTTTTTTGAACTGACTTGTCTAACTTAAGAAATTGTTTCTTGGACCTCTCGGTAAAAAGTATTTTATAAGCCATTTTCTTTCTTAACTTGATCTAGGGAAAATATTTTAAGTTCTTTGCTATAAAACTCTTCTAAAGCCTGCCTACCAATCTCAAGATCCCGCTGATCTTCAAGAAATGTTTCTACTGCTTTGCGCAAAATATATGCCTTACTTCGATCATGTTCTTTTGAGAACATCTCAAGCTCTTTATTAAGCTGCTCTGTTATTTGAAATGAAATTGTCTGCATAGAACTCAACCATAATTATTAGCTATTATTAGATTATATCATAAGTTATTAACTATGAATAGCAGTAAAAAACTAATAGAATTTTCCCTATTTAGAGGTATAATCCATCTCGAGAGATAAATGGTTGGAAATGGCTTTAATTGTACAGAAATTTGGTGGGACCTCGGTAGGCAGCATTGAGCGCATAAAGAATGTAGCTCAATTGGTGAAAGCTGAGCGTGATATTGGTAACCAAGTAGTTGTAGTAGTGTCAGCTATGTCGGGAGTTACAGATCAATTAGTTGGTCTAGTTTCTCAGTTGAGTAGTACGGCAAATGACAATGAGCGCCAAGAATATGACTCGGTAGTATCAACTGGGGAAAATGTAAGCTCTGGTTTAGTAGCGTTGGCTCTAATGAATTTGGGCTTCAAAGCAAGGTCTTGGCAAGGTTGGCAGATTCCAATAATAACTAACGAGCTATTTAGCCAAGGTAAGATACAAGGAATTGATCCTACTAAAATTCTGCAATGCTTGCAAGATAATGAAATACCAGTGATATCTGGGTTTCAAGGCGTTTACAAAAGTAGAATAGTTACATTAGGTAGGGGTGGGTCTGACACCTCAGCTGCTGCAATAGCTGCCGCCATCAATGCAGATAGATGCGATATATATACCGATGTTGATGGGGTTTATACTGCTGACCCAAGAGTTGTGCCAGCCGCACAAAAATTAGATAAAATTACCTATAGTGAAATGTTAGAAATGGCAGCGAGTGGTGCTAAAGTTTTGCACCCACGCTCTGTTGAGATTGCAGAAAAATATAATCTGCAGATGCAGGTTTTATCAAGTATGACTGGTGGTAAAGGAACTCTTTTAGTAAATGAAAATGATTCCATGGAGAGCCAGAGAATTACTGGTGTTTCTGGGACTAAAAAGATTTGTACATTTACTATTGATGATGCCTCAAAAGCATTAGAAATTTTCACCGAATTCAATGCCAACAATGTGCATCTAGATATGTTTAACCAGAACATCGGCGCTAGTAATATAACTATTATTATCCCAGCTCACGAACAAATTCCTGCAGAAAATATTTTGCAAAAACTTTGTAAATACAGCGTTAGTGATGAACTTGCGAAGGTTTCGATTACTGGCAGCGGGTTGCAGTCATCTGCGTCTATTGCACAAAAAGTGTTTCAAATTTTAGCTGAGCAGGGTATAAAGATATTTATGATAACAACAACTGATATAAAAATCAGCATCTTGGTCGAGGCCAATTTTATGGAGACAGCAATGAAAAGTCTTCACACGGCATTCGGTTTAGATGCAGTTAAGGAGGCGTCATGAATAAGTATTTATTATTAGCAACTTTGGTATTTGGTCTTAGTCTAGCTGGATGCTCAAGCAGAGATCCTTCCGTTTACGATGTAAAATCGCCATGTGTTAGTAATGATATAGACGGCAAAGCTCCTTGTGTACGCAGAAAACCTATTGAAAACGATGTAGCTTAGTACTATACTCTAAGGCCAAAACAATTGGAGTATAAAATGGCTATTGAAAATACCTTATCGATTATTAAACCAGACGCAACAAAGCGTAACCTTATTGGTGCAATCTGCGCTAAATTTGAAGAAGCGGGACTTAGAATCGTTGCGCAAAAAAGAATTCAAATGACAAAAATGCAAGCTGAGAAGTTCTATGAAGTTCATAAAGCTCGCCCATTTTATGGCGAATTAGTTGAAACAATGACAGCAGGTCCTGTTGTTGTGCAAGTTCTTCAAGGTGAAGGCGCGGTATTGCTTAATAGAAAAGTTATGGGTGCAACAAACCCTAAAGAAGCAGATGCTGGAACAATCAGAAAAGAATTTGCTCTAAGCATTGGCGAAAATTCAGTTCACGGTTCTGACTCTTTAGAAAATGCAGCAATCGAAATTGACTTTTTCTTTGATTATTCAGAGATCGTTGGATAATTAATGGAATACGTGGTTGCAGCGTTATTTGGCGTTCTGTTTGGTAACTATGCAACCACTTACTACCACCGCATTCCACTAAAAAAACCTATAAATGGTTTGAGCAAAAAGAAAGGTCAAGTGCCTCACTGCTCTGTTTGCGGACATGCTTTAAAGTTCTACGAATATTTTCCAGTTTTAAGTTGGATCTTCACACGCGGCAAATGCAATTATTGCGGCGTAAAAATTGATCCTGTATACGTAATACTGGAAGTATCAACCATGTTCTTTGCAGTACTGCTGTACATGGCGCGTGGCATTGATTTGTTATTTCCATCATGCTTGTCACTCATTTGCGTCATGAATTTGCTATTTGCACTTTACTACAAACACTCAAAATTTTATAGACAGGTTGTTATAGCATCTGTATTACTTGCCGTCATAATATTTTGGCAGTTGCACTATGAGTTTACCTAAAGGCTTTGTTTATTTATCAGACATTGATCCAACCATAAAACAGGAAATGTTTTACTGCTCCGACTTCAATTTTGTTGGGCGTAAGGTCAACGGCTATGTAAATCCTGTTGCAATTCTGACTATTGAAGCAGCAACTGCTTTGAAAAAAGTTCAGCAAGAAGTTCAAGAAAAAGGGTTATGCTTAAAAGTAATTGATGCCTACCGCCCGCACCGCGCTGTTGAAGATTTTTGGAATTGGGCATTAGATCCAAATGACCTAAAAATGCAGAAGATTTTCTATCCAAAATATACCGATAAATCGCAAATTTTTGCTGATGGCTATTTGGCAAAATTTTCTGGCCACTCACGCGGTAGTACAGTTGATTTAACCATCATCGATGCCAATGGCAAAGAAATCGACATGGGTTCGCAGATCGACATGTTAGATGAAATTTCCAATACTGTCTCCCCTCTAATTTCTAAAGAGGCGCAATCAAATAGATTGTATCTAAAAGAGGTAATGGAAAAGCAAGGTTTTGATAACTACCGCAAAGAATGGTGGCATTTTGCACTTCTCAACGAACCTTTCCCACGCAGGCCAGAAGATCATTTTGACTTTCCCGTTGCGTAATTCTCTGTATTTCAACAACTTACCGACCAGAGAATTAAAAGCTTAACCTCTAAGTATTTGATATTCATCCTAAATTACTGTAAAATACGCGAGTTCATTAATTAGGGGATAGGCAATGAAACAAATGTATTTAGAATCAAACGAGCTTGGGCAAACATATCTGCATTTCGCAGCGTCGCAAAATTACATCGCAACTTTTGAAGAATTCTTTTCTGGAGTGATGTTCGGCCAATTTGATATTAGAGAATTGAGAAGAATTGATAACAACGGGTATGACCCACTTACCATTGCTGCTATCAGCGGTAGTGATAAGATTATTGACCTTATTATTAACAAGCTAACATCAGTTTTCACTGGTGCAATAGAAGATATAGTAAAAGCCCCCATAGCAAAAAACGGCAAAACTATTAAACAAATTGTTTTCGAAGAGATGACTGCAGAGAATGCGGCATTAAGCAAATTTGGTATGACTGCAGAGCATCTATCAAGAGCATCTAGTAGGCTTTTCAATTTAGACTTAAGATTAAGCGCTATGCTAGCATGCACACAAAGCCCTATCAGTACGTCACCATCTCTAGTAGCATCACATACAGCAATTAGCACAACTATTGCTGGCGATGACTCTAATCAAATTTTAGTCAGGGTAGCTAAAGCATTAGCAGAGTCGTATATTGCATTACAGAATGCACAAGGATTATATCACTATAAATAAAAAAACTGAGTTATAGAGGTGCTTTAACATCTCTAAGCAACAACATATGGGTGTACAAGGATTTATCCAACGCGGCCAAGCTGTTCAACTATGCGTGCTATATCATTAGCAACAGCCTTATCCGCAGCTGTTCTATCTTCTAGCTTCTTAATTGAGTAAATAACTGTCGCATGATCTCTTCCACCAAGTTTATGCCCAATCTCTTGCAAACTTCTTGTAGTTAATTGCTTAGCTAGAAATGCAGAAACCTGCCTAGGAGTTACAAATTTAGCAGCCCTGCTTTTGGAAAGTATTTCAGCTACCTTCACACCATAAAACTGCGCTACCACTTCAATAATTTGCTCTACTGAGAGCTTTTGTTCATGAGCTTGCAAATTATCACGCAATATTTCATGAACTGACTCAACAGTAATTTCAGAACCAGAAAGGCTTGAATGCGTGATAACTTTATTTAAAGCTCCCTCAACTTCTCTAATGCTAGAAGTAATATTCTTAGCAATTAATTCGAAAACGTTTTGCGGAACTTTTGCATTCAATATACTTGCTTTAGATTGTAGCACTCCCAAACGCAAATCATAATCTGCATGCTTTATTTCTGCAACTAACGCACCAGTCAAGCGTGACTTGCTCCTTGCATCTAAATTCAAGCTATAAGGAGAAACATCACAAGTAACAACGACTTTGCGATTAGACTCTGTGAGCGCATTAAATATATTTATAAATTCTTGCTGAGTGCTGTTTTTACCACATATAAACTGCAAGTCATCTAGCAGCAGAACATCTGCACTACGAAGCTTCTCTTTAAAATTTACAACATCGTTATTTCTAATAGCTTTTACATAAAGATGCGTGAATTTTTCTGCACTTAAATATGCAACTTTTTTTCTTTTATAATTTTCACGAATATATGAAGCAATCGACTGGATTAAATGCGTCTTACCCATTCCAACTGCGCTGTGAACATAGAGTATATTCGAATCTGTAGGTAGCTTTTTGCCTTCTGCAATAGCTTTAGCAGCAGAGTACGCAACTTTATTAGAAACATCGCTCACAAAATTTGAAAATGTAAATCTAGGATCAAGCTTCGAGGCAAAAATATCACAGTTCTCATCAACCAACTCTTCAGCCGTTGCATTATCATTAGTAATACATGGAATTTTTGCGCGATTAGGCTTCACACGCAAATCAACTTTACGAACCTGAGGATTCGACATAAGCACACACTTATTAATCGACTTCATATAGTTAGTTAGCATCCATTCACGTATGAATTTACTAGGTGCAGTAATAGTCAATACACCATCTTTAAATTCTTGATACGTCAAATGCGAAAACCAACTCTTGAAAGTCGCGTCCCCATATTCTTGTTGTAATAACTCTAAAGCTTCCCCCCAAGCTTCCTCACCAGTCTTATACAATTGCTGTAACTTTTGAGAATGCATTTTAATCCTGTCTCCATGGTAATTTAGAAGCTTTCCAACCCGAGGTACTCCCTCTATGTTTTTGTTGATTAAGATCACCCTCAAAACCACTATCTATGTTGTAGCAAGTTTTATATCCTCTTGCTGTCATCGCTATAGCAGCTTCTCTTGAACGACCTCCTGTTCTACATAAAAACAAAAGTTCAGTATCCCTACTTGGAATTTTATTTTCCAATGATTGAACAAATTCTTGGTTTAAATCCATATTTGGCAATTGCCTCCATTCGATAAAAACCACTTCCTTGTTCAAACTTTTTAAATCTGGTGCGCCAACGTAGTGCCATTCAGCGAATGTCCTCACGTCAACTAGCTGAGCACTCGGATTCTTTTTCAGAATATCCATTGCATCAGAGGCTGAAATATCACCGCTGTATAGCTTGCTCATACAACTTTAAAACCCTATTTAAAATTTTATTTACTGGAAAATGTATTCGTAAAGTTATGCACCCATTCTCTCTCATCGTAAAGAGTTTTAATTTCATTTTTTTCAAATTGAGCTATTGACTTTTTTATTGAGTAGGTAAGTCGTGCACTTCACGTGATAAAAAAATTTGTGAAAAATATTTAATACAATTTCTAGTTGAATTTTTTGGCACGAAAATCGCAAATGATAATTCCAACTTTTTTCAAAGGAGAACATTTATGAAAAATTACAGCTGGTACATATTTGTCAAAAAAACTAAAGAATATACTAAAACACTTGAAGAATGCCATGGCAACTTCTTTTCTCGCACTATCAACAGCTTCAAGCCAAGCTGCATAGAGATCAATAAACAGTTTGAAGGAATGGCTAATTCTTTAGCATGGTATGCTGAGCTTTATAACATAAAAGGAGAAGGCTCAAATAATTTTCTAAATCGAATCCAAGAGTTCAAAGACTATAAAAATAATGCGCAACATGAAGGCGCTTACACCCTTCTATTTTAGGAGTAGGTACACTCTCAACAATAGTCAGCTTAACAGCTCCTTGGATGTCTTACATCGCCTGCTCAAGTTGTTATAATAAATTCACTAACAGCCCTTTAATAGCGACCACCACTATTTCAGCAACCTTATTATCCGTAGGACTTGGGATGATATTTTATGGGTCAGATCTCTTTGATAAGAATATAATCTATAGAGATGAAGAGCTTATAGATTCTTATTTAGAATTGGCCAAAGTCATTGATAAATTTGAGTATAAACCCGAAGAATCCCTAGTTCACCCCCAATCTATAGATTCGACTTCTGGAGAATTATAGTATATAATACGTCTTTGCAGCTTAATATTTGGACTCAATGGCAAAGGCTTTAAACAAATTTAGAAATGTAAAGCAAACTCTCAAAACCGCTAAAGGTAGAAAAATAGCTTCTACTAAGTGGCTTGAGCGCCACCTTAACGATCCGTATGTTGCCCTTGCAAAGCAGCAAGGATACAAGTCTCGCGCAGCTTTTAAACTTGAAGAAATTGATGACAAATTCAAGATTCTTAGAGGCGCAAAGTCCATAATAGATCTTGGTTGCGCACCTGGTGGCTGGTTACAAGTTTCTAAAAAAAGAGCGGCTAAGGATGCCAAAGTAGTTGGCATAGATTTGCTTGCTGTCGATGACATAGCTGGCACAGAAGTTATTCAATCTGATTTTACCGATTTCAAAACCCATGAGATATTAATGAAAATGTTGGGTGGAAAAGCTGATGTAATTTTAAGCGACATGGGAGCTAACTCCGTTGGCGAAAGAGAAATAGATCATTTACGAAGCTGTAATTTAGTAGAAATTGCATTTGAATTTGTCAAAGAAAACCTAGATAAAAATGGTCATTTCATAACTAAATTATTACGCGGCAAATTCGAAGAAACACTACTTAAACAATTCAAACAGCGATTCGAATCGGTACGCGTATTCAAGCCTAAATCAAGCTACTCGAACTCCACGGAGATCTATATTGTTGCCAAGGGTTTTAGATAGACTTTCTAGTAATGAGGTGTTACTTTTCGCTATATTTAAATTAGAAATGAAATGCCAAACTCCGCTCAAAATATTTTAATTTTACATCATACCCCAGTCGCCGCTTTACAAGCTTCAAGAGCATATTTGGACTCACTGCAAAAATATTTAAATGGTTCTGTTACTCTGTTAGATTGTTATCAACAAGACGTTACCAACTTAGTTGATATAAACCACTTCGATGTAATCATAATTCACTATAGTATTATAATTATCTTAGACAGCTATTTGACCCCAAATTCTAGAAGAGCTATAAGCGATTACAAAGGTGTAAAAGTACTCATCATTCAAGATGAATATAGATGGATAAACTATACCACAAGCTGTATGCAGTATTTAGATTTTGATTTGCTATTAACCTGTATGCCATCCCCTTATATCGAAGCAGTGTACCCAGAAAAACTTTTTCCGAATCTAAAAAAAGTAAATGCGCTCACTGGTTACACTTACGACGATCTCTCTAATATTCCGCTTCAACCTTATGAACTACGAGATATAGATGTTGGATACAGAGCTCATAAACTCTCTGCATGGTATGGAAGACTTGGAAAAGAAAAATGGGAGATCTCTGAATCATTCAAAGATCATGCATATGGTTTAAACCTAAAATTAGATATTTCATACCGCTCTGAAGACAGAATATATGGTTCAAAATGGCTAGAATTCTTATCATCTTGCAAATGCGCTTTAGGTAGTGAGAGTGGTGCCTCTGTTTTCGATTTTGATGATAGCATCAGGCAAAATGTTATAAAGTACGAACATCAATTTCCTAATGCTATATTTGAAGAAATTGAAGAAAAATTCTTCAAAAACCTTGACGGCAAAATACGACAAAACCAAATTTCACCAAGAATTTTCGAATATGCTGCGTGCCATAACTTAATGATACTATATGAAGGAGAGTATTCGGGCATTATTCAACCAGATGTGCATTATCTATCTTTAAAAAAAGATATGAGCAATTTCCGCGAAATCATAAAATTAGCTCAAGATAAAACAACATGGCAAAGACTCACTGACAACGCTTATAGAGACTTAATTTTATCAGAAAAATATCATTATAAAAACTTCGTTGCAGAACTTAATGCCCATATCTCAAATCTCATAACAACCAAACACTTCATTCGTCCTCAACAAACAATAATAGCGAAGCAAAGCAAATATATGAATCTAACTCAAAGAAAAATATATTTGTTGGCATTAAACCTATCTTCTAGATTACCTAATAGCCTTGTAAAACAACTAAAATCGTTGCGCAACTTTACAAGAAATTTCATGAACGATTTAAAAACATTTTATAAGTTTGGCATCAATGATGTAGTATGCTTTAAGCGTGAAGAACATAAAGCAACTGGGTATAATAAATCGCTACTGCTTGGAAAAATCTGCAAGATTTGTCGCTGGGGAGTCCATGGCTACAACGTAGTCGAATAGACTAAATGGCCATTTTTAAAATTTTTATTATTTGGCCAGCAGCGTCTCCGTCCCCATAGTCAGGTATCTCTTTTTTAGATTTAAAATCTTGACTTATCCAAAGCCTATTCCACCCAGCCTCAATAGTTTCCACCCATTCAGTTTCACTTCTTAACGTAATACATTCCACTCCATGGAAATAAGCTTCTTTTTGTAGACCGCCAGAGTCTGTAAACACTATAGATGCCTTAGAAAGCAACGCATGCATTTCAAAATAGCTAACTGGTTCAATCATTGCAATTGTGTCAAATTTAGCTTTAAGATTTATAATCAAATTCTTTGTTCGAGGATGAACAGGGAAAATAATTTTGAGCCCGCGCTTTTCAGCTTCAGCACTACTGTATTTAAGTAGCTTTTCTAATTGTTCTAAAGAATCTGTAGATTCAGCGCGATGAATTGTCATCAGTGCAAAATCTTCAAGACCTATATTAAATCTATTTAACGAATCTGGATTAGAGGCCGTATACTGCTTAGCGTATAAAGTAGCATCGTACATAACATCACCAACGAAGTGTACATTATCTTTTATTCCTTCATTTTTTAGATTCTTCACAGACTCATTAGTTGGACAGAATAAATATTTGCTAACATGATCAGTCAAAATCCTATTGATTTCTTCAGGCATTTTTTTATTGAAAGATCTCAATCCAGCTTCAACATGAGCTATTGGTATATTCATTTTGGCTGCAACAAGAGCACCCGCCAAAGTAGAATTAGTATCACCATAAACCAGAACTAAATCTGGCTTTTCTTTAGCCACAATCTCTTCTAGACCTTCCATCATTCTCGCTGTCATCACAGCGTGGGTACTGCCATTAACATTAAGATTATACTTGGGTTGCGGAATGCTTAACTCCTTAAAAAAAATTTCAGACATAGCATGGTCGTAGTGCTGACCAGTATGTACTAAGATTTCTTTAAAACAACTCTCTGGAGCGTTTAAAATGCGCGAAATGGTAGCAGCTTTTACAAACTGCGGCCTAGTTCCCACAACAGTTAAAATTTTATTCATGCAAACTTCTTAACTTCATCCACAAAATATCCATGTCTTAAAATATTACTTAAAACAAGCGGCTGATTTTCCTTAGTCCATTTTATGGTTTTTTCGATTCCAGTCTTTAAATCAACTTTCGCTTCAAAACCAAGTTCTTCTTTCGCTTTACCAGTAGAACCAAACCTCTTACCAGACCTATCCCATGGACGTGCTGGCAGGTATTCTATACCAGCTTTATTTCCAGTAATTTGGTTAATGGTTTCTGCGAGTGTATGAATTGTCGTTTCAACACCTGAAGCTAAGTTATAGACTTCACCACTCTTGCCTTTTAAAGCCATAGCGATTAGACCTTGTACAATATCATCCACAAAAATAAAATCTCTAGATGCCTGACCTTCGTTTTCCACAGGTAGCGCCATATTATTCAAGGCTTTCCATATAAAGGTAGGCGTGACATTTCTCCAAACAGTTGCTGGAGTTCCACGCCATTGACCAGCCCCAAGAATCTCTCGCGGGCCATAAACGTTTTGAAAGCGCGCCTTGACGAATGGTAACTGATATTTCATCCAATAGAAATTTCCATAAAATTCTCCGATAATCTTGGAAATTTGATATGGGCTATCATGATATAAAGAAACTTCCGCATCTTCAGATGTAGCTTCAACATCATCATAAGTCTTTTTCGCAACTGTACATCCAGCCGAAGAATAGACCATTTTTTGGAGCTTTGTAGATCCTTTAAAATGCTCGCACAGCTTCAAAGTTGTGAAAGTATTGTTATCATGATCAGCGATTGGGTCCGCAATACTCGATTGGTTGCCGTGATAAGTTGCAAGATGGAAAACATAGTCAAAATCATTCCCTATCTTTTTGAGCACCATATCACATGCAATTGAACCAGGTACAAACTTAACCCTAACATCACTCGGAACATTATCAGCGACTGCAGACATTAAATTATCAACCACGACTATTTCGGCAGCAGACTGTCTTAGCAACTCTAAAACTAAATTACTTCCAACAAAGCCTGCACCACCAACAACTAGTATTTTATTTCCTTTAAACGCCATATTACTGATTAACTTGTTTTAAATGAGTGAATGTTTGATCGATACCAAATTCTTTATAGTATTCAATCGTATTTTTCACCCCATCAGTTAATGATACTTTTACATCCCAATTCAAATCATTTTGGGTACGTGACGGGTCAAGCAAAATGGATTGCACATCGTCTTCATGACGAGGCTTTACTTCAACAACCAAATTAACACCTAAAGCAGTTGTTGTTGCATCAAATAATTCTTTAATAGACACATCAGAGCCAGATGAAATATGGTATGTACCTTTGCCTTTGCCATCAATTGCAGCCATAATACAACTAATCATGTCATCGATATATACAAAATCTCTTCTTGTATCCATTACAAAACATGGTTGATTTGTTGTAATTCTTTTGAAGAATGTTGGAAGAGGCCCACTGATATTTCTAGGACCATATGCATTAGCCAAACGGAATGTAACATAATCAAGACCAGATAGCTGAACATAATACTCACCAGCAGTCTTACTGATTGCATAGCTTGAGCCAGCAGGAAGAATTGGATGATTCAATGTAATTGGTTGTTCAAGCGGCTTTAAACCGTAGCATAATGCTGTTTGAAAATAGATGAATCTTTTCACACCAGCTTTTTGAGAAGCCTGAACAATAACAGAAGTTCCCAAAACGTTTGTTTTTGAATCTTCTTCCCAGTTGTTTGGATCTTTATAAGAAGCAGCAGCATGTACAACGATGTCTGGCGCAAAATCTGCAATTAACTTATGCATTCTCTCAGAGTTTGTGATTGTGTCTTCAACGAATGTCAACTTAGGGTGAGACTTAAGATTGTCTCTACGGCCAGTTGCATAATTGTCAACCACCATAACCTCATCTCCTCTAGCGAGCAAAGAATCTGCGATATGCGACCCTATAAAACCCGCGCCACCTGTTATAAATATTTTTCTAGCCATATGTCTAACTCCTAAATTTAATTAAATAGCTTTTTTAGATAAACTTTTCTGATCAAGTATTTTTTTATACTTGGCAGATTGATCGTGGAAATTTTGATACCATAATTCAAAACTCAAAAACCCCCAAAATTTTCTAGAAAATCCACCAGAATCACCCGACAAACTTTTCATAATCTTTTCCGAATTAAAAATGCCACGCTGCATCGATTTTTTAGAAAACGTATCAAATGCAAAATCTTTTAAATCCGTCTTCAACCAGTCATTTAGAGGAACAGGGAACCCCATCTTGTCTCTACGATTCAAAAGTTCTTCAGGTAGCAATTTACCGAATACCGATTTTAAAAGGTGCTTCATAGCACCACCTTTAAATTTTATGTCCGCAGGAATGTTAGCTACAAACTCTGCCAATTCATGATCTAAGAATGGAACTCTCGATTCCAAACTATTTGCCATACTAACCCTATCTTCAACCTGTAACAGCGCTGGCAACAGGCAAGCAAGATCGAAGTGTGTCATCTTATCAAAGTACGATGCCTTTTCAGTGTTGTGCGCATTGAATATTTTATAAAACTTTTCTTCAACACTTTTAAGCTGAGCAGCTTTAATGTCCACTTCACCATCAAAATCGATCATTCGATTCACAAGCCTGAAATATCTTTGATCAATACTGCCAAAAACACCATCTTTCCAAAACTGCTTTATCAACGGCTTATATTCCTGCAGGGTCTTGAGGTTAGGAATGATAGATTCTGGCGTAACGACAAAATTACCATTTTTATATGTGTCATCGATCGCAGCGCTTATTGATTGCTCAAAATATGCTATTAGATAACGAGCATAACCGCCGAATAATTCATCGCCACCTTGACCACCTAAAATAACTTTAAATTTCTCAGATGCTTTTTTGGAGACCATATATTGAGGGAATGAACCAGGACCAGCGACTGGGAAATCTAAATAATATATAATATCTGAAATATTATCTCTAAAATCACCAGATGTAATATCAACTACATCCATATTTTTACTAAGGTTTTTTGCAACACTAGAAGCATATCTGCTCTCATCGCATTTTGGGTCTGCAAACCTGCCGTGATATAAACCATCGATCCCCCTACCCCTACCTGCAGATAGACTTGCAATGATACTAGAATCGATACCACCACTCAAATATGATGCAACTGGTACGTCACTTCTCAAATGAAGGTCGATACTTTCATTCACTAGTTGCTCAAATCTTTCATTAAAGTATTTTGGAGAATGATAAAAATCTGGATGGTATTCTAGCGTCCAATATTTTTTTCTATGAATTTTGCCGTCTTTGATAACCAACACCTCACCTGGCATGAGCTGCTCTATACCCGAAAACAATGTTTGGCTACTAATGGTATATTGAAACACCATATACTCGGCGAACGCCTCTTCATTAGTTTTTATTTCATCAAGTAATGGAAGAAGCGCTTTTGCTTCTGATGCAAAACCAACTATCTTGCCATTATTCGTAAAGTAAAAAGGCTTAATGCCGAATCTATCGCGAGCACAAAATAATTCTTTTTTTGATGGATCCCAAATTGCGAAAGCAAACATACCTCGCAAATGACGAACGCAATCTTGCCCATACAACGAATAAAGAGCTAAAATTGTCTCAGTATCACTTTGAGATTTAAATTGCCACTTTGATGCTAAACTCTCTCTGATCTCAATATAGTTATAAATCTCGCCATTAAAAATTATAACCACGCCGTTATCAGCAACCATTGGTTGATGCGCTTCGCTGGTTAGATCGATGATACTCAGGCGATTATGGGCGAAAGAAACTCTAGCATCTTTATCCTGCCAAAAGCCTTGATCATCTGGCCCACGGTGCTTTATCAGGTCAGCAAGATTGCGTGTCCAACGCGACAAGGTGTCGGCATCTAACACACGCTCTAACTGCACTAATCCTAATATTCCGCACATTTTATAAATCCACCGAAAATTCCCTGTAAAGGGTGTTAATCCAGAAACTTCTGAGCATTGTACCTTAAATTACAAATAAATGGAAGTACAAAGCCATTCAAAAAAATTAACAAGTAATTTGCCTAAAAAATTCTAGTAAAGTATACTCCCCTAAAAATATAGACTATTAGGATGAACGTACTGGTAATATATCCAATCTACAATACAATCGCCCAAACCTATTGGGATCATGTGGAAAGCTTCGGCAAGTTCTCTAAGAACCAAGTTGATTTTTATCCAACCAATACAATAATAGAACTTCCCATAGACTTAAATCACTACGACTGCTTAATACTTCATTACGGACTTTGTCTTTATAATCAAAAAACAACTATTAGCAATGCGCTAATGGCAAAAATTGCAAACTACAAAGGCCTGAAGATCTACTTTGCACAGGACGAATATACAACTCCTCAGTACGCTGTGGAAAAAATAAAACAACTCGGCATCCATCATATTTTTTCATGCGCTAATGATGAAGAAACTTTTAGAAAAGTATATCCAGCAGATATCCTTCCAGACTTAACTTTTAGCACTGTTTTTACGGGCTATGCCGATGCTAATCCAGATGATAGCAAGCTAAGACCTTTGGAAGAAAGAGAATTTGATATTGTATATAGAGGAAATAGCCTTGGGTACTGTTATGGCAGCCTTGGAGCTGAGAAATTTAAAATAGGCATGGACTTTAAAGAAGTTTCCAAAAAATATGGTTTAAAAAGCGATATAGACTGGCGACCAAACGCCAAGATATTTGGAGAAGATTGGACTAAATTTTTACAATCTGGGCGAGTGATGCTGTGCACAGAGAGTGGCTCAAGCCTTACTCACCATGATCTGGATATTTACAAAAAGCTTCGAGAAACCTTAGGCATATCTAATACCACCAATACTTGGCAAGAATTTAGCACTCAAGCAAAAGACTATGAAAAGTATTTAGTAAATGATGGCAATGCTGTAATTTCTTGCGTCTCACAGAAAGTATTTGAAGCAATAGAATGTGGAACAGTACTAGTTTGCAATGAGGGGTATTATTCTGGGGTTATAAAGCCAGACGAGCACTATATCCCTTTAAGAAAAGACCTAAGCAACATTGATGATGTAGCAAAAAAGATTAAATCACTTCCATATCTAAACGAGATTAGAGAGCGGGCTTATAAAGACATTATCCAATCTGGTAAATATACGTATCAAAAATTTATTGGAATGGTCGACGAAAAAATAGAAGAGTTACATCCCAAACATTTGGTTACTAAAAGCACAACAAAAAAAGAAGATGTATTTAAGAGTGTTGTGAAGAATATATTCGTCTCAAAAAAACATATAATGCTAAACCCTTTAGGATTTGTTAAATACTGCATTCATAGACTTGGAATAATCTGTATAGTGTACCCACAAATTATTGTATATAGAACTTTACGCTTGTTCGTCACGAAAGAGACGATTGGAAAAATTAAGAACATTCTTGGCTTAAAATAAAAACAACTTAGCCAATAAAAAAAGGGAGCTTAAAGCTCCCTTTTTTTATTTTCGACTTATTATTTATGAAGTGAATGAAACAGCAGCACAAACTGTTGTGAAGTTTGAATCGCCAGATATAGCACCTACAAGCCCTGGCGCACCGAATAGGATACCCATACCAACTGCAACCGCAATTGCCATACCCCAGCTAACTTTACCAAGGAACAATGCAATAGCCAATGACAAGATAACCAATACCGCAATCGCCCTACCAGCATTTCCTGATATCACTTTGTTTACACGGCAAAGAATCTCTGTAATTTGTCCACCTTCAGAAGCTGTTAAAGCATTAGATTGCTGAACTGGAGCCACAGAGAATAGAGTTAGCGACATAATTGTAACTACTAGAGCTCTGTACAATACTTTTGTATATTTTTTAAAAAACATTTTATCCTCAAAATTTATTTTGCAAAGAACCCCAAGCAACCTTGAAATTCAAATTGTTATTAAAACCGTAACATAGCTTATAATTATTGTGCAAGATTTTTTTATTATACTTACCAACCTCATATTTATTTAGCAATAGAGGCGGTATTATCACCCCTACCGAATAATCGAGCAAAGAACCCTTGTTGCACAGCTGGAGGTATCACGACTTGCGCAGCTGGCGCTGCTGGTTGCATATTCTCCTCAACCGCAGCAGGGGCTGTAGGCTGCCCAACAACATCATCAGGAACCACTACAGCTAATTGCTCAGATTTGTTTTCAATTAATATTGAGCCAATTTTAGTCACAACCTCCCTTACCTTAGCTAACTCTTTTTTACACAAGCTAATAATTGTCTCTGGCTTAGTGATTTTAGATTTGCGATCGATTTCTCTTCCCTCTTCTGCAAACTTTTTAAGACCAGAAGCCATTTGAGCTCTAACTTGAGTAAAATTCGCTTTTGTGAAATGCCCAGGATCATTCCTGCTATTCTCAACGCGACTTTGCATTTCTTTTAAAACATCTGACAACTCATTAAAACCAAGTGCATCAGGCCTAGATACAATCGCTTCCACAACTTTATCCTGCCTTTTTTCAGCATACTTCTCTTTTAGTGCCTTTGCTTTTCCAGAGATAGCTAGGATCATTGGATCACTAAGCGGTGTGCTAAGCTCTTCTGCATCTTCTGCTATCTTAATTTCTGGCAATGTCTTAGTATGATCCTTTAACTTAGCTATAGCCTCTTGTAGCAATAATTCAGCAGGCTTATCTTCTCTACCAAGAGCAGGAATCATTTTATTTTTTTCTAGCGTTGCTACCACCGCAAGAATTGAATCTTCTTTTAATTGTTGCTTTTGCGCTTGCAGCCTTTCTTGATATTTTTCAACCATAATATCTAAAATCATTTGCTGAGAAAGTAGCGCGCTAGGTAACATTATCTCTAATTCTTTATCTACTACTTTTATTTCTACTTTATCACCATGAGCTAAAATATCTTCAATTTGATCTCGGGTTCTAACAAGACTTAAAGCTTCTCTAGCAAGCTCACGCTTTTTTGCTTCTTGTGCCTTAGCAGCTATTGCTTTTTTATCTTTACTCTTAGCTCCAAGAGGTTGTGCGGGAGGTGCGGGCGGAGGCAATATAGCTAAAGGTGCCTGCACTCTAGCAACGGTAAATGACTCTGGTAAGAAACTTCTTACTAAAAATGATTTAACACTATCCAAAACCCAACCAACCGTCGACTTGATGGCTCTGTGCTCGTCTAAGTAATTACTGATAACCCCCTGAAGAGTAGAAACTCTTTCTGGGTTAGTTCTTTGCAATCTTACTAATTGCCCTACCAAAGCTTTAAATACTGGATCCGTATTATACAGCGCAACTATCTCTTGCTTATCTGTGTCTTTCGCTAACATTTTACCCTCGTAAAAATTATACAAGAATCTCACATGCAAAATACGTGCTAAAATCACAAAATTGCAAAAAATATTAATTTTTACAAACAGATACCTCGGAAGAATCGGTATTTTTACCCACAGTCATTCGTGACTTAACTATATAAATTAATATATTATTGCACGACATACTCATTAAATGATTTACAAGTTCATTAATATTTGCTATAAGACTAAACTCATGTATTTATGAATTTTATATAGGAATATGGCTGTAAAAATTAGATTAGCAAGACGTGGAACAAAAAATCGCCCTTACTACAAGTTAGTTGTGGCAAGCTCACGCTCACCTCGCGATGGCAAATTCATCGAGGAAGTTGGCACATACGATCCACTACTTAAAGACAACAAAGTTACAATTAACGCTGAACGCGCATCTTACTGGTTAAAACAAGGAGCGCAAGCTACTGAAAGAGTTGCAAAATTCTTCACAAAACTCAACATTAAGGCCGCTTAATAGAAGCTGGATATCAAGGTATGAGAAAGCAAAATACTGCATCTACTGTTCAGAATGTACTGGATAGCGATATTTGCGTTGGCGTAATAACAGCTGTTCATGGAGTTAAAGGATATGTCAAAATTAGGACATTTACCAATAAACCAGCCGATGTAACGGGCTTTAGAAACGTCTTTGACGAAGCAGGAAAAACTTATAAAGTTAGCGTTGTATTCCCTAAAAAAGACTATCTAATTGCATCTATTGATGGCGTCATTGGTAGAAACGCAGCTGAGACTTTGCGCAACACAAAATTATACATAAAGAGATCAGAGCTTCCTGAGACTGGTGATGGCGAGTTCTACCATGCAGACTTAGTGGGTATGGAAGCTGTAAATCAAGATGGATCTAGGTTTGGTATTGTAAAGAATATAGTAAACTTTGGCGCAGGTGACATATTAGAAATATATGACATCACATCTGAAAAAGTAGTGTTTTATCCTTTTAAAAAGCAGTTCGTGCCTATTATAGACCTATTGCAAAGACAGATAACTTTAAACCCTCTGGAAGAAGTCATAGCCGCAGATGACTAAGCCGTGGCATGTAAACATACTGTCACTTTTCCCAGAGATATTTCCTGGGCCTCTATCCTTATCAATAACTGGCAACGCCTTAAAAAAAGGATTGTGGAGTTTGGACTCCAAGCAGATACGCGACTATGCATTTGATAAATATGGCACAGTCGACGACCCACCTTATGGCGGCGGTAACGGCATGGTAATGCGCGCCGATGTTATAGGCAACGCGATAGATAACTGCTTTGATCTAACAGCACCAATATACTACCTATCCCCGCGCGGCAAAGTCTTTGATCAAAGCGTGGCTAGAGAGGTAATAAAAAACCCAACTATCAATTTACTATGCGGCCGCTTCGAAGGAGTTGACGAAAGGCTGTTTCTAGAGTATAAGATAACCCAAATAAGCATAGGTGATTTCGTACTTTCTTCAGGCGACATAGCCGCATTCCCATTCTTAGACGCATGCATTAGACTTTTGCCTGACGTACTAGAAGACGGTGCAGCACTGCAAGAAGAGAGTTTCGGTGAAGATGCGCGGTACAACAATTTATTGGAATACCCTCATTATACCAGACCTGCAGAATGGAGGGGACATACAGTTCCTGAAATTTTGACTTCTGGGCATCATGCACAAATAAATAAATGGCGTCTGACAGAAGCCGAAAAATTAACAAAAATTGCACGTCCCGACTTATGGGACCAATACAATAAAGGAGAGAAAAAATGAATTTACTACAAAAATTCGAAGCAAAACAAATTGCTGGAATTACCGCAGAAAAAAAATTCCCAGATTTCAAAGCTGGCGACACCGTTAGAGTAATGGTGAAAATCGTCGAGGGCTCTACAGAACGTCTTCAAGCATTCGAAGGACTTGTTATCCGCAGAAAAAGTCGCGGCATTGGCTCTACATTTAACGTAAAAAAAACAAGTCACGGAGAAAGCGTTGAAAGAAACTTCCTATTATATTCTCCAAGAGTTGACAGTATTACAGTAGTAAAACGTGGTAAAGTAAGACGCGCTAGACTGTACTACATGAGAGAACTTGAAGGTAAAGCAGCTCGTATTACAGAAAATACAGATTATAAAAAAGCAGCTAAAGAAAATTCTACTACCGCTGCATAAGAATTTTATAAAAATCTAATTCTGAAAGGACTCTCTTCTTCATCGTCGGGGGTCTTTTTATTTTTCACTTTTTTTTCTAAATTTTTCTCCTCAAAATTTTGCGATTCTTCTTTTGTTTCTTCTTCAGGCTCTTCTTCTGATACAATTTGCTCTTGCTGCGCTGCTAACGCTCTTTTTTCCTCCTCAATTTCGTGGGCTGGCCTGCGCAGGTAGCCAAATTTTCTAATCATCTCCTCTTCATGCTCGCGAACTACCCTACACTCTTCTTGGTACTCCGCTTCTTCTTGCTCTTCTTTTTCTTTTAAAAAGGCAATGATGTCATGAATCTGTTCCTTATGGCCTTCATAGTAGTATCTTGCACCTTCAATTATTTCGCGCTTTTCACGCGCAGTGCAATTATCCATTATATTACTTTTCTCTGGTGGCATCTCTTTTTCTTCCATAACTGAAAGCTTAGTAACAACATTTGAAAATTTCTCTAAGGCTCCAGCAATATCTTTATAATGCTTAGCATTTTTAAATATTGCGTCCTGTGACTGCATGTCTTCAGAAATCGAACGCATCGCTTTAGTAGTTAACGCTTTCAATTCTTGCGTAAGGCTAGCTGACTGATTTTCCTGTTCCATAACATCTTCCCTTTATTTCGGCTGAGGAGTATAACACCAAAGTTCAGAACGCGGAAGTCCTAAGCATAATATTTATTTTAGATGGAGTTAATGGCGTAGTTACCATAAAATTGATACAAGTTTAGCGTATAGCAAAAAAAAATTTAGTTAGAAAAAAAACCTAAAATACTACACTCTACAACTTTACCATTTTTAAATATTGCAGGTAACGAATAAACCACTTTTATATGTGGCCACGTTTTGGTTTTAATTTTTGCTTTAATTTGCTTCCAACCATCTTCACCTAATGGCCTGATATCTTGCTTAGTATCAGCTAAAACAAAACGATTATCCCAGTTATTTGGATCAAAGTTCTCAATCGCTTTTGGCTCTCTGATAAAACAAATCATACCTTTTATATTTTTAATCTCCACTCCTGCCAAAGTCATATCCTTTTTATTTAACAATGACTCTAGGCATGTCGATAAGCTACGGAGGCGCGGCTGATGTTTTGATCCATTAAAATATGAGAAGATTTTAACCAACAACTTCAATGCTATCTCTTCATGTAGCTTTGATAAATCTTCATGCTTGATATCAATGAAACCCAAATCATGAATCCTAACAATTTTTGCAAATTTCTTTCTGACTACAGCTTTAATATAATCCGAAGAGCGTTTCGAGTTGTTAGCAAGTAAGTTCAACCTATCAATCCATGTGCTTTTATCTTTTAATGAATTGATCAAATTCCTGATTTTTACTCTTTCATATTTGGTATCAAAGTTCGATGGATCATCTACCCATTTTATTTTATGTTCTTTTAGATAAGCTTCTATCTCAGGGCGCGTTACATCCAAAAGTGGTCTGAAGATGTTGATATTGTTTTTTATGCTTTTTTCTTGCATTGCTACCAAGCCATCGATACCAGTGCCTCTGTATATTCTAAGCAAAACTGTTTCTGCCTGATCATTTTTAGTGTGCGCGAAGAATAAAGATTTTATTTTGTGTTGCTGACAATAATCAGTGAGTAGCTTATATCTGGCTTTTCTAGCATGCTCGTGAATATTGCTTTTAGGCTTATCTCCTACCCATTTTAGTATCTGGGCGTTTATCCTCATCTTCTCTAAACGACTTCTAACTAGAGCGGCCTCTTTAGAAGATTCTTTCCTCAAGCCATGATCTACAATCAGCGCAGTTAAATTTTTATAGCGTTTATGTAAAAGCGCCACCAAGCACATGCTGTCGGCACCACCAGAAACTGCAACCGCAATTTTATTGGTAACTTTGGGTAATGACTTAGAGCTGAGGTTTTTTTCGATCATACGGCCATTTTACCACTAATGGCAAAAGTTATCAAACTTGTATTACAAACTCTGCTTAATGCCATTTATTAGATCTTGCACGAACCCTTGAACCTGTTCCCCACCCTTAACTTGCTCCACTTGAGGCGATGCTTGTGGCATAGCTGCCTGCGTTCCTAATGCCTGTTCTTCAAGCTTATTTAGTTGTTCGCCGATATGCTTAACAACTTCTGGGGTGATAGTTTGTGGTAAATCTTTAATTTGTGTGAATTTATCAGATGGGATTTTTTGTCCATTCACTTCATACAAGCTCATACCTTTTTCACTGATAACACCTTCTATCCTACCATTTCCAAATGTTTTAACTTTCAGAGAATCTTTTTTCTTATCGTCTTTAGCAACTAATTCAACGTTATAACTATACATACCTGTTGGTAAGCTGGGATCCATTTTCCAATCAAAGGCATTTAGTCCAGCATTAATGTTTTTATAGTCTGTAAATACTTGCTGCCCCTTGTTATTAAACACCGAAAGAATTGCCCCTTTCACTTCACCAGCAGCTTCAAATTTCAATTGAACTGGCTTTGTTTTGTCAGAGACAAGGAATGTATTTCCATCTTCAAAATAGCCAAGCTTACCTATAACGTTACCAGAGCTTGAGGTATGAGCGTTCGATAATAATTGATGGATTGAAGTTAGTAATTTATTAGTTTCTAACTGCTGCTCCACACTATTCATGGCCATTACTTGCTGCGCCATGTTATTAGTATCCATAGGCTGAAAAGGATCTTGATTTTTTAGCTGTGTGGTCAGCATAGATAAAAATTCCATCTTCTGCTTTTTGATCCTAGTTTCAGCATCTGTAGTTACATATTTGGCGGCGTTTTTATCGTCTTGCTTATCAATCCCAGGTAGGGATGCCATTTTGGTTTGGTCTAAAATTTTTGTATCCATATTAAACCTCTAAGCTTTTATATCTAAACGATTTAGATCTGAGTAATATAAACTTGCTACTCGAATGTTTTCATGTTCAAGATTTGATTCATCAAACTCTTTTTCCTGCCTGTTCCAAGCATACTGCTGTTGATTATTTTGGTTGCTATTACCATGACGTAAGCCAAAATTCAGTGATGTAGAATCTTGATTCAAACCTTTGTCAGTTAGTATTGATCGAATTTGGTCAGAAGATTTAGATAGCAAAGCGTATGTTTCTAATTTATCAGCTAGAATAAATACCTTAGTTTCGCCTTTAGGAGATATATCCATTTTTATATCGATTTTTCCTAGATCAACTGGGTCAAGCTGAACAGTAATTGTTTGACTTTTTGTTTCCAGATTATTCAGAACTTTTACAACTTGATGTGAAATATTTTGACTTCTGTTTTCAACAGGAATTCCTTTTTCTTGATAGTGAGAAATTCTGTGCATAGGCAGTGGATCTTTTGTTCTTTCGGTCATAACGAATTGATCATCTGCTTTATTGCTGAGTCTTGCGATAAATTTTTCTTCAGAAAGTTCCGAAGCATATTCTGCGTCAAGCTCTGATAAAAAGTTTCCAGACTGGATTATTTCAATATCCCTAGAATTTACTGGCAAAGATGTTTTAATCACTAGCTTTGAAACATTCTGATCATTTGAGTTTTTTGATGTATTCTCCTTATTCAGATTATCTAGTTTTGGAGCTTTATTTACAACTGGATGATTGTTGCTTACGGGTATGACCACATTATTTACAGCGATCGCCTGATTATTTAGAACTACTGGCTCAACCTTTTCAGTTTTTATTTCTTTTTGTATTTCAGGAGCGTTTTGCTGAGCCGTTGCCAACACTAATGGCTCAGGGCTGATAGCAGATCGTTGCTCTTCTTCGATTTCGAAGTTTCTAACCGCTTCTAAAACTTCAATAGGCAATTCAGTAGTTTTACGCTCTGCAACTTCTAATTTCAAGGGCTGCTCTACTTCATTCAAAGCATTTTGCAGAGTGATCTTAGGTTGTATTTCCTGAACAATAGAAGGATGAATTTGAGCTAGTTGTGGAGAAGAAACATCGGTTTCGCGATTGATTTGTGAAGAAGAAGATACGGCGCTTTCAGGCTCAACTGTTATAGATTCAGCCAAATCTTCAAGCGATGTTTGAGAAACTTTTTGCGGTGTGATTTGTGAAGGTGATTCAACCGATTGTTCATTCTCCAAACTAGCATTTGCAAGCACATTTTCAAAACTAACTTCTGGGTTGGACTCGTTTTCTCCAACGGTCATTCCCTGCAAATTTAACAAAGCACCAAGGGGTGTTGCTAAGTTAATACTTGCACTTGGAATAGACTGTGGATTGGTCCCAAGATTCATAAGTAAATTTTAAAAATTAATGATGCATATAGTCAATATGCAAGAACCGTACCAAAATCCAAAACCACCGAAAAAAATATTGGTGGATTTAAAAGTTTTTATCTCATAGTTTCTTTGAGAAATAATTTTATAAACAAATAGGTTGGTTATGGATGAGCCGATAGTAGTTGTAAAAGGCCCAAAAAGAGGGGATAGCTTTCTAACTAAATACACTATGAATATAGTGGGGTTTAGTAGTTTCGTTGCAACTAGCATACTTTGCTCTCAAAAACTTGATGCAGATAGTCCAGCGGGGCAAGGATTGTGGATCACAGGACTTACGGCAACCTTGATTACATCTATTTTAACGATGCTTTCATCAACATGCTTATGCAGCCCCTCGCACGAAAGAAGAGCCGAAGAAGCTCAAATGACATGGGGGCAATACGTTCCACATGTTGCAAAAAGCATGTTGAACCCTTGCACTGACAATAGGCGTTTTTATGCGCTTGGCACCCTTATTTCTGCTTGCTTTGCTTTCCCTGGAGAAATATTAAGTTTAAAAAATTTCAGCCCTACAGCTCTAGATGTGTTAGAGCCAATATACTATCTCTCACAATTTGCAGCACTTGCAGTGCCAGTTAAAACTGAAGATGCATACTTTGCATGGGGGTGGATAAAAAGTATTAGGTCAGCCACCTATCTTATCATTGCAACTAACAAACCTGAAACATTAGCACCAATTATTGCGGCTGATTCAATACAATTAATAGTAGGTTTATTTGCTGGGATTTCAGGCTTATATACAAAATATCAAAATAGAAATTCAGAAAATAATTTAGGAGTGTAATTTATGAAGTCACCAGAATATCAAGATCCAGAAAGCGGAGAGTTAGAATCTCTCATTGCTCAACAAAGAAGAAATAGAATTTTTGAGTTTTTGCATAAGAATATCCTGCCAATTCAAGCAGCTTTATGGAGCGTTGTTTATATAGCTTCAGAGGTTCAATATAGAAAAGAACTTAGCGAAAAATCAGTAGGCGCAGAGATCCACTTGGCAGCATCGGCTTTAGGTACAATCGGTGCGCTTTGGGTGATTGGTTATTCTTTTTTAACTCGTAATACTCCACCCCAAGAAGATCTGAAATACTCAAATGGCGGCCAGTACTTAGGTGATGTACTAAAGCGGATGATAACACCGCCACTACCATGTTTTCAGAATGTTGATTTGCGCCGTTTCTTTACTGCGAGTTACACGCTCACAAACATACTTGCAGTAACTGCATATAGTATGTTGGGTAAAGACATTAGTGCATGGGATCTTGCCTACCCAAGTTGTATTTTTTCGCTTGCAACCACTGCGCTTGCTGGCATTCCAAAAAAAGAAACAGCCTATATCGCGTTCGGATTAATTGTAGGAATTCCACAAACATACCCATTAATAGAAAGACTGATAAGCCCAGAAGGTTATATAGGGTTTTTGATTACGGATATTGCAATGGTTACAAGCTGTGCTTTGGCGGTTGGTGTAAGTATTGCATCGCATGCCGAAGCTGTAAGGAATGCTGAAGGAATTTGCGCCAAAACAAAGGCGATTTTTTTAGGTTAGTTTAACAATATAATTGAGGTAAAATTATGAAAGATCCTTTAGTAACAAAAGAAACTGATAATAGCTTCTTTGCAAAATATACTATGGCTATAATAGGTCTGGGCTCTGCAGCAGCGTATAGCGTATTTTACTTCCAAAAATTTGATTCTAACAATCTTACGGGACGAGGTCTTTGGGATGGAGGAATTTCAGTAGGACTAATCACATCGGCAATTACAATGCTAACTTCAAGCTGTTTGTGTAGACTATCTTCTGACAAGAGAGCTGAAGAAGAAAAAATGACATGGGGACAATACATTCCACATGTTGCAAAAAGCATGTTGAACCCTTCCGCTGATCCGAGACGTTTTTATGCCTTTGGCAATTTTGTTGGCAATTGGTTGCTGCTACCCGCAGAAATATTGAATATGGGCAATCTTGTTACAGTGCGTTGTGTAGTAGAGCCGTTATATTATCTAGCACAGTTCACAGCCCTTGCTGGCCCAGTGAAATCCGAGAATTCCTACATTGCTTGGGGTGCTATAAAAGGTATTTTTCAAGGAATTTCTCTCTTTGTTTCCCTTAAAGAGCCAGAGAAATTTGCACCAATTATTGCTGCCAATTCAATATTCCTAGCTACAAGCTTGTGTTCTATAGGGTCTGGTGTAGGTATAAAGTTCGCTGAAAGAAACGCACCAGTTTCTGTGGGGGTGTAGGTGTATGACTGTGGCTATGTATTCCTTAAAGTTGTATTCGGACAACAATTGCAAGAAGTTATAACATATGTTATAATAGAGGATAATAGTGGAGGAGATTTATATGACGCATTTAAAAATTACAACAGTTGGAAATTCGCTTGGTGTCATACTGCCAAAAGACATATTGGCCAAGCTTCGAGTATCTAAAAATGATAAGCTATATGCAATAGAAACTCGCAGTGGAATCGAGTTAACTCCGTATGACCCAGATTTTGCGAATCAGATGGATATGGCTGGAAAGATCATGCATAAAGACCGTGATATCCTTAAAAAACTATCTGAATAATTCTTATGGCAAAATTTATTTGGGTAAGGGAAGATGTGGTTCTAGCAATTCACGCGATGCAGATCTGCGAGCATGGGGGGCAAGACGGGGTGCGGGACATAGGCTTACTTCAGTCCGCGTTGTCTCGCCCAGTAAATAGATTAGCTTACAACCCTAAAGCCAAAGTTGAGGAATTAGCTGCTTCTTATTGCTTTGGAATAATTAACAATCATCCTTTCGTAGATGGGAATAAAAGAACAGGTTACGTTGTGATGAACTTATTTTTAGAATTAAATGGGTTTTTGCTAAGCGCTGCCAAAATTTCCAAGTATGAAGTAATTATGAAAGTAGCCTCAGGTAAAATGTCTGAGGTTAAATTAGCTGAGTGGCTTAAATCTAATATCAAGCGTTAATGTGAGAGAAATGTAATGACAACTGACTTAAGTAGACCAACAACCAATCTAAGAGCTGCTCTATTAGCAAACAACCAAAATACAGAAATTGAACATGAATTTTTAAGACGAAACACTCACAAATTTTTAGCTGGATTTGCTGTTTTAATGTATGCCTTCGATGTACTTTCTGTTTTAACAAATGATGATAAGCCATTAGGAGGGGGAATACAAATTGCAGGTGATGTAATTGGGCTAGCTGTTGCAAGTCTAATTATAGCAGCGCCAGAGAGAAAAAACGACCTTCAAGAACCCATCTCTTGTAACTACACACTAGATGTACTTAAGCGTATGGTGACTATACCTCTATCTTGTTTTCAAAATGCAGATCCAAGGCGATTCTTAGCTTCTACAAATATAGCTTTACGCGCGTTAATCTACATTGGGCATGGTATTGCAGAAAAAGAGATGAGCCCACTAGTAGGAGGTCTGTTTAGCATCGCGGTTTTGTGCAATAGCGCCCTTGCGTTTCCTAAGAAAAATGAAACAGGCTATATATTATATGGAGCTTTAATTCTTCCGATGAGTTTAGGACTACTGATTGCAAATGCTGTTAATGGTACTACTCCTGCAGTAATGCTTGCGTATGCTAATGCGGCCACCATTTCAGCAAGTATATTCGCTGTTTCTGTTAATGGTTTTGCCCATAGAGAAGCAATTAAAAAAGCTGAAGGCTGCAGGAAGATTGGAGCATTTATTAATGGAGACACACCAGTTTTAACAGTTTGATAAGTGGGTTGAGAAGAAGATTATTAATGTGTGCGTGGGGGGCGAATTTGCCCGCAAAGCGGTCTTTAAGCAAATTCGAGCACACATTAATGGATTCTTCGAATCCCAAGAAAAGTAAACAGCAGCTTAATACCACGCTATAACTTACTAAAACTCAAACCCATCTTTGGTGTCTTTTACAGTATATCCTAATGCTGATATTTTATTACGTAGCTCGTCTGCAAGCGCCCAGTTTTTAGCTTTTTTAGCAGCGACTCTTTCTTCTGCTAACTTAATAACTTCAGCTGGAATTTCTTTAGATGCTGTAGTTAAATTTAGTCCTAAAAGTTCTGCGCCAGCAGCTAATTCAGCTACTGCGGCAACATCCCCTTTTATTGCAGCATTAGCATACTCGTGAAGCTTAGCTAGCGCCAGCGGGGTATTGATATCATCTGCTAGAGCTTCTAAAATTTCTGCGGAGTTAGCTTTTTCTGATGAGGAATTTTTAAGTGCTAATCTAAATCTTTCAATCGATTTCTTCGCATCTTCAATTGCCTTATCACTATAATCCAATGGTTTTTTATAGTGGGTTGTAAGGTAGACGTATCTTATCACCACGCCTTCCACACCTTCATCCAAAACTTCACGAACAGTTTTAAAATTGCCAAGCGATTTGCTCATCTTCTCGCCGTTCACAGTCAAGAAGCCGTTATGCACCCAGTAACGCGCAAATTTATGATCATTAGCACATTCACTCTGTGCAACTTCGTTTTCGTGGTGTGGGAACATAAGATCAGCTCCGCCACCATGAATATCAAATTCTGCCCCCAAATGTTTTTTGCTCATTGCCGAACATTCTATATGCCACCCAGGTCTACCCATTCCCCAAGGACTTGCAAAACCATTATCATCGGCTGGCTTCCACAGAACAAAATCTGCTGGATTTTTTTTGTATGGGGCAACTTCAACTCTAGCACCTGCAATCATATCTTCCACGCTGCGACGCGCAAGTTTGCCATATTCTTTAAATGATTCTACCGAAAACAAAACATGACCTTCAGCTTCATATGCATGCTTTTTTTCAATTAGATCTTGAATCATCAAAATCATTTCTTGAATATGCGTTGTAGCACGCGGCTCCACAGTGGGTGGTAAGCAATTAAGTGCGGCAATATCGGCATGATAATACTGCGTCATTGTTGTAGTAATTTCATTAATGGGCTTACCAGTTTCTTTTGATGCATTAATAATTTTATCATCAACATCGGTAATATTCCTTGCGTAAGTGACTTGAGGATAAACTGCTTTTAACAATCTAAACAGCACATCGTATACAACCGCAGAGCGTGCATTACCTAGGTGTGGACGATCATAAACTGTGGGCCCACAGACGTACATCCTGACATTGGCTTTATCAATGGGGATGAACTCTTCTTTTTGTCGAGCTAACGAATTGTGTAAATATATTTTCATGTTCAAAGGCGCGTATATATGAGGACAGCATAGCATATCCTAGATATTTTGGTAGCGTAATGAAAATAAAATAATTACTTCCCAGCGCGTTTGCGATCAACTGGATTTAAAAATCTTTTTCTAAGTCTTATAGATTTAGGTGTAACTTCCACCAATTCATCATCTTTAATATAAGAAAGTGTTTCTTCCAGCGTAAACAATTTAGCAGGTGTGAGTTTAATATTTTCATCACTTCCTGCCGCACGGATATTTGTAAGCTGCTTGCCACGAATTGGGTTCACTTCTAAATCGTTATCACGATTGTGTTCACCAATCACCATACCTTCATATAGCTTTGTTTTAGGCAGAACGAACATAATACCACGATCTTCCAAATTCCAAAGAGCATAAGCAACCGCTTCGCCATTTGAATTTGAAATTAAAGCGCCGTTTCTGCGTGTTGCGATATCACCTTTATATGGCTGGTAGTCATGGAATAGCCTGTTCAATGTTCCTGTACCACGTGTATCGTTTCTGAATTCACTTTGGTAACCAATTAGTCCACGGGATGGAACGTGGAATATCATTCTCGTTTTGCCACCGCTCGAAGGACGCATCTCTTTCATCTCACCTTTACGTTGAGAAACTTTCTCAACGACTGTACCTGTATAGGCATCATCAACGTCGATTACAACCTCTTCAATAGGCTCTAATTTTTGACCATTTTCTTCTTTAAATAGAACTTTTGGACGCGATACGGAAAGCTCGAAGCCTTCACGGCGCATGTTTTCAATTAGTACGCCAAGCTGTAACTCGCCACGACCACCAACTTCAAAACTCTCACCTGTTTCAGAGATGTTTAGAGTTATTGCAACGTTGCTTTCTGCTTCTCTTTCTAAACGATCGAGAATAATACGCGATGTAACTTTTGTACCCTCTTGACCAGCAAGTGGTGAGTTATTAACGCTAATGGTAATTGCCATAGTAGGCGGATCAATTGGAGTAGATTTAATTGGCTCAACAACTTCTGGAGCGCAAATTGTATCTGATACGGAAGTAAGTTCAACACCTGCAATTGCAACGATATCACCTGCTTCTGCAACATCAGTTGGAATTCTTTCAATCCCTCTAAAACCAAATAATTTTGTAAGTTTTGTTGTTTCAATTGTCTTGCCATCAAGACCAATACTTTTCACAGGAGAACCAACTTTTGCTACACCTGAATACACTTTACCGATTAGTACACGACCCACGTAGTTATCATAGGTTAAAATACTTGCTAGCATACTGAATGGCGCAGTTTTATCTACGTTTGGTGCTGGCACACGGTTTTTCATTAAATCGAAAAGTGGCTTTAAATCTTCACCTTTTACATCTGCGGATGTGCTAGCCCAGCCTTCACGACCTACTGCATAAAGTGTTGGGAAATCTAATTGTTCTTCATTTGCATCAAGAGCTGAGAATAAATCAAAAATCTCATTATGCACTTCGTCAATTCTACGGTCAGGACGATCAACTTTATTGATAACCACAATTGGCTTTAGCCCTAGCGCTAAAGCTTTTGAAAGCACGAATTTTGTTTGCGGCATTGGCCCTTCTGAAGAGTCAACAAGGAGCACCACGCCATCCACCATCGATAATACACGCTCAACTTCACCACCGAAATCGGCGTGACCAGGTGTGTCGACTATATTATATTTAATACCGTCATAGTGTAGAGAAGTAGCCTTAGCTAAAATTGTAATACCACGCTCACGCTCTAGGTCGTTGCTGTCCATCAAGCGCTCTGCAACCTGCTGATTGTCGCGGAAAGTGCCGCTCTGCTTTAACATGTTATCTACTAGAGTTGTCTTGCCATGGTCAACATGCGCAATGATCGCTATGTTTCTAATTTCTGTCATATTTTAAAGTTCCTGCCCCGAAAGTGCGTTGTAATAATAACGGTCATTCTAACCTATTGAAGTGAAAATAACAATAGAATATGTAAAGATTATGCCGCACTCATAAGCACGGCACAGCTAAATATCGAATAATTAATATAAACCCAGCACTTTCCACCAGATACTGCCTGATATCGCCCAAATTACAATGTATAGCACACTCATAATTCCACCAATTTTCCACCAAGTTTGAGTATTCATGTAACCCGCACCATAAAATATTGGAGCACTAGCAATACCAAAGTGAGTAAGGCCACCAGAAAGAATTGATGCAAAACCTAACACTAAAGCAGAAAGCGTTGCAGGCATTCCTGTACCGATCAGCACCAATAAAAATGTTGGGAATAGAACTGTAACATGCGCAGTAATACTTGCGAATAAGTAATGAATATAGAAATAAATCGCTAATACTATAATAGCAGTAACATGGGGGTTTTGCCCCGCAATCAATGTCTTTATCTGCTCACCGATCCAACCCATCATACCTAGTTTTGAAAGGAAGCTGGACATCATAACTAGTGTCGCAAACCAGACAAACGTATGCCACGCCGCTTTATCCGAAGCAGCATCATCCCATTTTAAAACACCAGTTACCATCAATACGCAAAAGCCAATTAATGCAGTTGTAGTTGCTGATATTCCAATGCTTGCTCCTGAAATCCACAGCGAAATTAAAACAAAGAAAGTGAACAGCATAATCATTTCATTTACTGTCATCTTTCCCATTTCTTGTAATTTTTTCTTAGCAATAGCTGGAGCAGATTCTGAATGTGTAATCTCAGGTTTATGGATTCTGAATAATACCAACGGCATTAATATTAAACTCAACAACCCTGGAACCAACGCAGCTAATGCCCATCCAGTCCATGAAATAGCAATGCCAGCATCTTGAGCTAGCTTGACTATCAATGGGTTCGCTGCCATTGCTGTAATAAACATACTACTAGTGATCACATTAGATTGAGCGCAAGACTGCATAATGAACCCAGCAGTTTTTTTAGAAACACCTTTATGGGTTTTATCTTGGAAAGATTCTGCAAGTGAATGTGCTATAGGATATATTATACCACCACCACGCGCCGTTACGCTTGGAATAAGTGGCGATAAAATAAACTCTGCGGCAACCAACCCATAGCTTAAACCAAGAGTGCTTCTACCCAGTTTTGAAATAAAGAAATATGCTATCCTAGAACCCAATCCCGTTTTTATAAATCCTTGCGATATGAAAAACGCAAATACCACTAACCAAACTACATCACTGCCGAACCCAGCAAGACATTGATCTAGGGTTAAAGTTTTTGTAAGAACTGCCGCAACAATTCCTAACAATGAAATTGCACCCATCGGCATTGGGTTAAGTATTATCCCACCAATTGTGGCGAGGAATATACCTAGCAGATGCCAAGCATTGGCTGTGACACCTTCTGGCGTTGGAATAAACCAAAACGCCGCAGCGATTAGAGCTAGGAATAATAATGTTGAAATTTGCGAAGCAGAAACGGCTTTAGGCATTTGACCCCTTATATTTTTAAATTGCGCCTGCTCTATACCATAGATTCTTTCATTTTACCAGCAGTATGTTAAAGTACTGCTATATTCCCTCAATTTAGGCTTAATAAGAGCAACATGCTTGTGAAATTGTATTAGAAATTTTTTCGTAATTGAGATATATAAATAAGTAGAATTCTTTAAGTAGGGGCAAGGTGTTTAGACAATTAAGTTCATCATTAATAAAAGGCGTTTCACCAATATTATTTGGCATACCGTTTGTATTACTTTCTATTTTTTTGAGTATAGCTCTATTCAGCTACCATAAAGACGACCCTTCATTTGATAAAGCTACGTCTGGATATGTTCACAACGTAACAGGTGAATACGGTGCATTTATTGCAGACCCCCTATTGCAATCTCTGGGATTCGCTTCGATATTGCCAGTATTGTTCTTAGCTGTTTTCGGGACAAAAATTCTTTTAAGGAAACCAATAAAATTCATCCCTATTAGAATTGCATTATTGCTTTTAACAACCCCTATATTCGCTACAACGCTAGCTTTCTTAGGCTCTGATAATTCGTTTGTCACGAGCGGTTATGGCGGATTTATTGGTTCATTCCTAAAAAACGAACTATCTCTTAAATTTGAAGAACACATAATTTTCTGGCCAAGTATTGCGCTCATAATTTTAGGATCTATAGGCGCTTTAAGCTTAACTCTCTCAGAGTTAAAAGCCTTGTTATTATTCTCTGCAAGACAGATAATAATAATCACTTATATTACAATTTGGTTTGTTAAGTTCTGCTACTATTCAGTCTATAGACTTATTGCGAAATTTTCTGGTGTTAGAACAGAAGAGGAAAGTTACCCTGAACTTCCAAAACCAAAAGCCTTGGTGGAAATTGTAAGCAAAACCCCAAAAGTTGAAGAAACTAAAGCGAAAGTACAATCCAAGTTACTTTTAGATCCAGACGAATTCTTGTTGCCAGCGACATCATTGCTTAGAGCAATACCCGAAAAAAACAAATCGCATATAGTCAACGAAGCCGCACTAAGCCAAAATTCCAAAATCTTACAAAAAGTTTTAGAAGACTTTGGCATTAAAGGTGAAGTTATAAAAATTCACCCAGGGCCTGTTGTAACTCTATATGAATTTGAACCAGCCGCTGGAATAAAATCTTCGCGTATTATTGGGCTTGCTGATGATATCTCACGCTCTATGAGCGCGATATCAGCTCGTATAGCAGTAATTCCTGGCAAAAGCTCTTTAGGCATTGAGCTGCCTAATGCACATAGAGAAGTTGTCTATTTAAGAGAGTTACTAGAAACAAAAATATATCAAGGTACTGAAGATAAATTACCACTGATACTTGGTAAAAATATTGCAGGTGAAGTTGTAATTGCAGACCTTGCAAAAATGCCACATCTATTGGTTGCAGGTACAACAGGCTCTGGTAAGTCTGTTGCGATAAATACTATGATTCTATCATTGCTCTATAAGTATTCTCCTAAGCAATGTAAATTCATAATGATCGACCCTAAAATGTTAGAGCTTTCTGTTTATGATGGCATTCCTCACCTACTCACTCCAGTTGTAACCGAGCCTAGAAAAGCTATCGCTGCCCTAAAATGGGTAGTGAAAGAAATGGAATCACGATACAGAAATATGTCAACACTTGGCGTTAGAAATCTTGAAGGGTATAACAAAGCCTTGGCCGAAGCTTTAAAAAATGGAACAAAGCTCGAGAAACGAGTTCAGGTTGGGTTTAATCCTGAAAATGGAGAGCCAATCTACGAAACTATTTCAATGGATACTTCACCACTACCTTTCATTGTAGTCATAGTGGATGAGATGGCAGACTTGATGCTAGTTGCAGGCAAAGACATTGAAGGATCTATACAACGCCTTGCGCAAATGGCGCGTGCGGCTGGTATTCATTTGATAATGGCAACACAACGACCATCCGTTGACGTAATAACAGGTGTGATTAAAGCAAACTTCCCAACTCGTATCAGTTTCCAAGTAACATCAAAAATCGATAGCAGAACTATTCTTGGTGAACAAGGTGCTGAACAGCTATTGGGTATGGGCGACATGTTGCATATGCGTGGTGGCGGCAGGATTGAACGCGTCCATGGTCCTTTTGTCGACGATAAAGAAGTGGAAGCAATTACTAGCTATTTAAAAACCCAAGGCACCCCAACTTATATTGAAAGTGTTACAGTCGTTGAAGATGAAGAAGATGGGGAATTTTCTAATATGGAAAGCTCTGGAGATGACATGTATGATCAAGCAGTTGCAATTGTTCTTAAAGAGAGAAAAGCATCGACAAGCTATATACAAAGATGCTTAAGAATTGGCTATAACCGTGCGGCCAACCTCATTGAAAAAATGGAAAAAGAAGGTGTGGTAAGCGCGCCTAACCATACCGGCAAAAGAGAGATTTTAGTTGGAGAAAATTAATAGATGCTAATTAGCAATAACGATCAACTCGCCGACTGTATTGCCAAACTTAAAGACGATAAGTTTATCTCTATAGACACAGAATTTATGCGGGATAAATATTATTATCCACGCCTTGCACTAATTCAAATTGCTGGAAAAAATACCGCATTTGCTATAGATGGGTTAGCCGATATAAATTTGGATCTTTTAAAACCTCTACTTAGCAAAAAATCTTTGGTAAAAGTATTCCATTCTTGTCAGCAGGATTTAGAAGTTTTTTATAATTACTTCGGCTTTATACCCAGCAATATTTTTGATACACAAATTGCACTACTATTCTTAGGATATAAAGAACAACCTAGTTACGAAACTTTAATCAAAGATTTTTTGCACAGGCAATTGGATAAAAAGCTACAATTTTCAGATTGGTTAAAACGCCCGCTCAGCGATAAGCATTTAAAATATGCAGTAGATGATGTGCTCTTTTTACAAGAAGTTTATCCTATAATTTTGGAAAAAATAGAAGCTCTAAATAGATTGAGTTGGCTCAAAGAAGAGTGCAAGTCATTGGAAGATAATACCCAATTCTACGCTACAGAAGAAGAACTATTACGTAAATTTGTAACTCAGCTAGAGACTGAACAGCTCATACATTCTTGCTTAAAGATTATAAGAATGCGAGAAAAAATTGCCAAGAAATTGGATGTATCTCGCAATCATATCTTGCATGATCAAGATATAATAACAGTTTTAAAATTTTCTGGCGTTCCAAAAAAATCTAAGCTTTCAAAAACCGAAATTGATGAGGCTTTAGCAACACCAGAAACTTCTGAAGATAAGCAAATTGTTGAGAAAGTAATAAAGCTTTCTAAACTTCGCAAAGGTGAGAAAGTAGAAAAATTCATGCTGATTAGAAAAAAATTGCACGAAGTAGCAGAAGCAGAAAAAATTTCTCCATCACTAATTGCAACATCAGATGAGATAGTTAAATTCGCAAACGGTATTAAGAAAAACATAAGGTTTCTCTCTGGTTGGAGAAAAGAAGTTTTCGGCCAAGCTGCATTACAGCTTATGGATAGGGATTTGTAATATTGCCTATTCTATTTTCCGTCTCCGTTTCTTTGAACTTATACAAAGACGAGCGGAGCGCGGCAAACATAAACAAATCAATGGGCAATTTTACTAACGCCGTGTGTTGTTTTATCCCATTTATGCGGATCTGTAAGTAATTTATAAAATGCAATTACTGCAGCAATCACATGTAGTAAAAAGTAAAAAGGATAAGTAAACCATAATCTCACTGCACTCAGGTCTTGAACTTGCTTCATTATAAAAGTTGAGAACAATAATCCAAAATAGCCATATAATAAATTAAAGAGTGTAAAATATTTCAATATCTGTTCGGTGATATGCGGAAACATGTAAAAACCAAAAACTATCTTGAATGAAAAATATAGCATTATTGGCATAGTCACCAACAGAAAAGGTGATATAAATAGCATATATAAGAAAAACACAAACCCTTTAAATCTGTATTTTTTATATACATATATGGGATGCCTCATATACACAAAAAAAGTATGAAAATATCCTTTAACCCATCTTGATCTTTGTTTTATCCAAGCGCGAACGCTAATTGGAGCTTCTTCAGGGGTAAACGAGTGAACTGTACTAGTTTTATAGCCCCTTGCAGATAACCGCAATCCTAGATCGGCATCTTCAGTTACATTATATGGATCCCAACCTTTCATCTCTCTTAAAATTTCTGTTCTAAAGTGATTACTCGATCCACCCAGTGGTATAGGGAAATTAAATCTACTCATTGCTGGCAGCACATAATTAAATAAGTTTGCATATTCTATTGTAAACATGCCAGTTAGCCAATTTTCACTGGCGTTGTAATAACAAAGCTTAGCTTGGATGCACACGGTATTATCATCAGATTCGCTAAACTTCTGTGCTACTTTTTTTAGTTGGTCTGTATCTGGTCTATCTTCGGCATCGAATATTGTTGTTATATCTCCTGTTGCGAATTGCATTGCGTAGTTACATGCTTTAGCTTTGGTTTGCGGGTAAGAATGCGGAACCACAATCACGTTGAAATAACTTGGTAGATTCTCAATTGCGTTAATTGCTACTGGAGTTTCGTTATCTTCTTCTTCAAGAATTATTAAAACTTGTTTTTTTTCTGATGGGTAATCTAAATCACTCAATGCTTTTACTAACCTCGGTATGACCGCGGCTTCTTTGAATAATGGGATCAATATGGTGTATTTTGGAAGATCCTCATCGGTTAAAGTGATAATTTTATCGTGCTCCTCAGTTTCATGAAGAATTCTTAGTCCATTTAAAAACAGGAGTAATCTGTAGCTATTTGCAAAGAAGTATAAGCAATTCATAAACATTACTGTATAGAACGCTGCAAAATAGTTGGTTGTCATGTGAGCAACGAGAAATGTCACCAGAATGAATAAACACAATGCTTTGATTTCAGGGGTGAAAACGGTCTTAGCAGTGAAGTCTTTCTCGACATGCTTCCAATATTCTAAAGTATCATCTGAATATTTTTTCAACTCCATTCTATCACGTTTCAAATTTAATATGCGCTTTGCTATTTTTTTTATTAAATTCTCTTCCATTCTAATTTTTTTCCAAATTAGAATTTATAATCATAGGTTATAACCACTGTGTTATTAGTAAAAGGCTTTTCTATAAATACGTTACTAAAGCTCTCGATTGAAATATGTCTATCTGGCATTACCTCATAAGATAATTTGATATTTAGCTTGTGATCTCTATATGTCGCTCTTTGGCTTAATGTCGCTTTAATGCCGTTAATTAGGGCGGCTTTCTGGCTAGTGGTCAAAGTAGTACTATCTGCGAATTTTGTTAAATCAGATGCATTGTGCGGCCTTTTTGAAAATGATGCTCCATGGAAAGTATTATATAAGCCAAATACGCATAGCCATTTATCAGCTGGCCTCACACCTATGTGTTGGTCAAAGTCCCATTGTACTTGTCCCATTTGCGGGTAGTATCTTGCTGCCATTTGCCATTCAAAATAATGGTATCTTTCATAGCCTGCTCCCCCCAAGATATTGCCGAAGTTTATATCTTCTGAAAAGGCTATCCCATGCAATAAACGCATTTCTAAAGATGTTTGCTCTGAGATAAAATAGCTTTCATTGGCTGTTAGTATATATTCCCCTGGGAAGAAAGAGAAAGAAGAAGAGAATACTTGTTCCATATCCCTAAATATTTCTTGGCGATATGCAAATTCACTTATGATACTAGAATATTCATTTGTATAGCTGGTTTGTGTTGTGTTTGAGCCGCTGACGACATTTAATTTGTAATTATCTCTCACGTATCCTACATCTATCTTAGCTTTTAGAGTTTGTTCTTCTGTTAAGCCATATTGATACTCCGATACCGAGGCAAGTCTTGTAGATTCGCGTACAACATCAGCAGTCGCTTGAGGGATGCCAGGTAAAAATATCCCATTCTTAGAAGTAGAAGGGAATGTGTAGTATAATCCTTCAGCATTGTATTGCTGGCCTTTTTCATAAAGCCAAGCGCCAGCTACACATTCTGAAATTAGAATAGGAAAAACTATTAGAGCATTAAGAATATATTTCTTTTCCAAGCAAATATCTCAGCCTGTTACTTTTTTTCTGCCAATATTCTATTCGTACCCTCAGCAGTACTAAAATGCAACTGAAAACTAGTAAACATGCTGCGGATAACACAAGTGGCATAAGCATATCAATATGTATTGATGGGCCGCCGAACTTGAATACACTTGCAGGCTGATGCAAGGTATTCCACATTTCTACAGAAAATTTAATTATTGGAATATTTATGAAGCCAAATACAGCAAATACCGAGCATACGGCCGCATTTTGTTGTTCGTTTCTAATCGTTTTGGTTAGGCCAATATATCCTATATATATGAAGAACAATATCAGCATGGACGTAAGGCGAGCATCCCAAACCCACCATGTTCCCCAAGTAGGTTTGCCCCAAATAGAGCCAGTGACGAGTGTGATCAAGGCAAAGCTACAACCTACAGGCGCTACAGATTTTGCAATTGTAAAATAGAATGGGTTTTTGAAAAGTATGAACCCCAGTGACATCATGGCAAGTGCGCTGTAAAGCCCCATAGAAAGCCAAGCAGAAGGCACATGAATATACATTATTTTAGCATATACTCCTTGTAGATAATCTTCAGGAGCGTTTAGAACTGCGTTTGTAGCGGCAATAAACAAGCAAATAAATAAAAAACAAAGCACTTGCAGGATTGTTCTGAAGTGCTTTGTAAGAATATTTGGAGTTATTTTAAGCATTTGTTATAGAGATGGCTCCAGCTGTATTTCTACTTTATTAGTTCTTGCTGCTGAATCTTCAATCGCGTTAACGCTAATTCTGCTTGGATTGATGTCGTTATCAATTAGGTATTTCCTAATTTTAATAGCACGTTGTAATGACATTCTTCTAGCATCACTTATGTTTCCTGAATCACTAAAAGCATAGCTTTGGATTTTTGCTTTCAGGTTTTGTGAGGCTTTAAGGTCGCTTACCAAAGAGCTTAATGTTACGATATTGATTGGAGAAATATCCACTTCCGATGCACTAAATTCCAAGTTAGTCACTTTAGTTGTTGGAGCCACTAGATCTGTGTTTAGTGAAGGTTGTAAGCCACCTTGAGGCAATACCATGCTAGAGTTAGATGGTTTAGCATCTGTAGGAGCTTGAGGTGTTACAGACGGAGTTTCGGTCGCTTTCGGTGTCTCCACTTTTGGTGCTTCCACTTTCGGTTGAGCTGGAGCTTCTACTTTTACTTCAGGAGTCACTACTTTTGGTTGCTCTGGTGCAACAGGAGTTGGCTGAACAACTGGGGCATCTGTAGCAGTTGAAGTTGCTGCAGGTTTTACTTCTTCGTTATACGCATCCTTTTGAACTGCAGGTTTAGCTTTCGCAACTTTACGTTTCTTAGGTTTTACAACTTTTTTCTCAGCTGTTAAATCTTCATTCGAGAAAGCTTTTGGTTTTACGTCTTGTGTACCAGCTGTGCTTTCCACGCCCCTTGGCTTTAACGTGCCAAGAGTTTGTGTCTTATTCGACTCGCTTGTATAGCGGTAAGGAAAACAAACTTGCCCTTCCATTTCGCTTGTAGGGTTCATTATTGGTCTAGATGTATCAACCATCTTATGACCATGCTCATCACAAGCAAAAACTTGGGTTGCAGAGATAGAAGACAAGGCTACTATCATTCCTAAAACCGACTTTAAATTCATAAATACCAAATATTTCCAGTTAAGTTATAGCAAAGTCTATAAGATTAATGATTGAAAATCAAGATTTACTAAACTATAAAGACTTAAAAAACTTAGTAATCATGAAATACTTGTTTTTATTACGTCATGGCCATGCCCCAAGAGCGATGAATGAAAGCGATGCAGATAGGAAGTTAAGTGCTCTAGGTTATAAAGAAGCAGAGCAAGTTGGCGATTTTCTTAATAAAAAAGAATTAAAGATTGAATTGATAAAATCATCGGACTCAATAAGAACGAAGCAAACTGTGGCGAAATTATTAGAAGTATATTCTTCTAGTGTTAAGACTACATTTTTACGAGAGTTATATAATGTGTCGAGCTATGAAGTGTTGGAAGAAATTAAAAACACCGAAAATAGCATATCCAGTTTAATGATGGTTGGTCATAATCCAGGCATTACTGCCATCTTAGATTTGTTAAATCCAACTGGTACTTCTGAGCAAGTATTTATGAGTAGGAATTATGAAATCACCTGTAAGCTTGTGGTAATTAAAATTGATATTAAAAAGTGGAATGATATAGATTTTTCACCATCAAAAATTAACGCTGTGTTTTATCCTGAGTTACGTTCTCCTCTGTAGATTTTTTCTCAGGAGCTCCAACTAAACGCACCCAATGTTCATCGTCATTAGCTCGTCCTTGGAATAGAAGGCTGTTACAACCATTAAAGCCATCGATATTAATACGATAGTTATATCAATGTTAGTGCTTATAAAAGGGCAAGAGGTATTGTGAACTAATATTCGCATTGCTTCTAATAATCTATTAACAGGATCATCAGATAAAAAAGTTCTGGGTTGAATATCTTGATGATTTTGTACTGCTTCAGCAGCGGCAAGAAACTTTTCTCTAGAGTCTATAATTTTGTCGAGCTTTTCTATAAAGCCTTGTAGCCAATCTGGTTTTGTTTCGAATGTTTTGATTTTTTCATTTAATAGTTTTAGATCATCTAATGGCATCTCTGAACATTTTTCTACGCACTTTAAAAGGGAAAGTTCTCGAGGAGGCTGATTTGTACAACAAAAAAAATCTATACATTTTAACATCTCTTCGCCAACCAAAGTATTGACTAAAATTTGGTTGCCTCTGTGGCAGAATTTATCTAGCCAAAAACGTTCTCTTGTAATATCTATTTCCAATTCTTTATATAGTTCTAATAATTTAAAGAATTGTTGGTTGTTCATAGGTAAGAAACATCTTTCAAGTTTGTCTTTGAAATCTTTGAAATGCATTCCCATGAAGCGCTTTTTCATTAATTCAGATTGATTTTCTGAGCTTTTTATAAGTTTTAATACTTCCTCTAAGTACGTCAGTAGTTTTTCAGAAAGTAGAGTTTTATGCTTGTCTATCTCGCTCCATTTAGCATCAAAATCTGCACTGAAACGTTTGTCACGCTTATTGGTTTTTGGCATATGAATCTCCTAGTACATTTCTATGCTACAAACTATAGAACAATTAGCACTAAAAATTTAATTATTGAGAAGAAGTATTGTAACATCTCTAGTCTTATATAGATGGCTTTTGTAATACTTTCATACTGCTTTATCTATACCTTAAACCTTATACCCCACGTGAATTGTATAGGAGGGGGTACGAGCTGTAATTTGACAATTGTCTACGAAAGGCATATAATATATGATAGCGAGGTAAGTGAAAGTCGACTTCAAGCCGTGTGTTTTGTGGGTTTACCTTCAAAATCTAGCTTACTCTTAAGCCAACTTTTATCTTTTAGAACATCAAAAGCTATTTTTATTTGCTCTGGAGTGAATTGTTTTTTTCTTGAGTTCCACTCGTAAGTTTTAGATATTATTTCATCAACAGATCTTGAGTGTGACTCTTTACTAGCCACCCAGTGAATTGTTGCGAGTAATTCCATGCCATATGGTGTTTCAAATCCTTGTATTAAATCATTCACTTTTTTAAATCTACCAAGAGTTTCCGTGTGTTCCTGGAGTAACCTCTCAGCTGTATCAAAATACTTTTGATTTGGTGTGATTGGTTTGGCTGGCTCGTCTCCATTCTTTGTATAACCAGATATAAAATGACCTTCTATATTATCCAGTACATGGCTTAAGTTTTCTGCATAAGGACCGTAAGGTGCTTTTTTATACCTCAATTTCAAATTTTCTCCAGCTTCTTGCATAAAATACATGAGTTTATGTATTTCAAGCAAAGAAATTGTCGGATCCATAACTGCTTGAAGATAACGTCTCATTAAACCTATCAAGGCCGCTCTTCCTATAGTCATCTCTGGGACTTCATTGTTCTTAGCGACTTTGGTATAATCAGGTTCGCTATGAGGTTCAAGAACAATAGCCGACACATCTTTTGCTTCCATAAATGCAGTTTGGATTTTAGGTAGAACTTCGCGCCAGTCTAGACCTCCTAATCCACAACCTAGTGGGGGGATTGCTATGGATTTGATATTATTGTGTTTAATGATCTCAATTAAGGCTTTAAGTCCAGATTCAATATCTTGAATCTTACTTTTAGACTTCCAATGATCTTTGGTCGGGAAATTAATTATATACTTAGGGTTATGTAAAGTATTGGTTTTGAAAACTAGCATCTTTCCAATACGGACTTCTTTGTCTTTACAAGCTTTTAAATAAAACTTATAGTTTTCTGGATAATTCTTTTTAAACTGCAGAGCAATGCCGCGACCCATAACGCCAACACAGTTTACTGTATTAACTATGGCTTCAACGTCTTGTTTAAAAATATTTTGTTTCACTAAGTTGATCATAACACTTACATTATCCTAATAATACCATGTTTTTTCAATAGAAATTATAGGTTTATGGCTGCAATTGGAAAGTTTTGAGCTCACTTTATCCAAAATCTCTTGATTGTGGACACCAATTTTTTCAACTAAATTAAAAGGCATAAAATCAAACAATAAGAATTCAGCTTGTTTCTCGTCTTTTATTTTGGGTTCTGTAAAAGTAGTTGCGTTAATGGCTTTTAAATTTAACTTTGACAAGTCTTCCATCTTTACAAAAAATTGAGCAACTTTCGATGCTGCATTTCTATCGCTAAATGCCCATTTTATGCACTTTGAATCAGCCCATTGAATAGTTTTTTGAATATCTAAACGCAAATGAATTATTTCTTTTTGCCCATCTCGGTATGGTAGATCAGGGTTAGTTGGTTTATGAATCATAAACAGCATTATTGATCTATGGCAAAAGTAAAAAGGTACGTACTGACCAACATATGTGTTGGATTGACACGGAATTTCAATATTTAATCTACGATTTTTAATATTGTGAATACCTATACTTTTATTTTGTATCTTTCTCTTATCGCGCTGCGCATCAGACCAAAGCCCGCCATCTTTAATGATTCCATCAAGATTATCTATATGTGTAATATGGTAAATCTTTTTGAGTCGGGTCATATCAAACCTTATACCCCACGTGTATAGCTACGACACCGAAGGTCATTTTGCGGAATTCAACACAGTTGAAGCCTGCTTCTTTTATCATTTCTGCGAATGCTAGAGCTGAAGGAAACTTTCTAATACTCTCAACCAGATATTCATAAGACTCTGGGCTATCTGCAATTATTTTCCCAACTCTTGGAATAATTTTGAACGAATAAAAATCATAGATTTTTTTAACCAACTCGTTAGAAACATTTGAGAATTCCAAACATACAAATTTTCCACCTGGCTTCAAAACTCGGTGCGCTTCTTTTAAAGCCTTGTCTATATGTGTTACGTTTCGAATTCCGAAAGATATGGTATAATAATCAAATTGATTATCTTCAAATGGCAGGTCTTCAGCATTAGCATGCACCCAAGAAAGTCTATCGGTTTTATATTTTAATTTACCCTGTTCGAGCATTTCTTTATTGAGATCTGAAACAACAGCACGGCCGCCACCTGCTTGTAAATATTTCCAAGATATATCTCCCGTACCACCTGCAACATCTAAAAGCACATCTTCACTAGACGGATGCAATTCTTTAATTGCCTCATCTTTCCAAAGTCTATGTAGTCCAAAACTCATGAAGTCATTCATGATGTCATACTTAGATGCAACAGTCGAAAAAACGCCCTGCACCATAGTTTGTTTTTTTTCTGTTTCTACTTCCTTAAATCCAAAGTGGGTTTTAGAGCTCATAATGTTTAATCAATTCATTCAATCTGCCATCCGCTAAGGTATCCCATATACCTAAGTCGTAACTTTCAGGAGTATACCTTCTTTTAAATGCTTTGAGAAGCTCTGATAACTCTCTCTCATTCTCTGGCAACTTATAACCAAACTTATGCAATCTATTTATAACACCATCATGAGACATAGGCTTAGGATCGCAAGTGAATTGAGGGAAAAAGCCAATCCCTTGACTAGCTAACCACTTCCAATCAAACTTAATGCTTGGGTCTACTTTACGCCAATATGCAATATCGGAGTGGCCTAAAATATTCATGTCTTCAATTTTATATTTGTTTATCAAATGCTTACAAAGAGAAGCCAAAGTTTGCATGAGTGGTTTTGCAAAATCTTCCTTACCATTATTATCGAGTTCAATACCAATTGAATAATCATTTAGCTTAACCATGTTTTGCCAAGTGCTAATTCCTGCATGCCAAGCTTTTTTATTTTCTTCGACGAATTGATGTAGCGCCCCATTGCGGTCGATTAAATAGTGCGAACTTACTTTGGATTCTGGTTTTTCAAAAATGTCGTAGACTTCTTTTGCGTTGTTAAGTTCTGTGTGATGTATTATGATCGCGCAGATTTTTGCGTCTGAATTACGTTCATCAAAATTTGGAGAGTGGCTTTTTATTGTGCTAAAATTCATTTAAATCCTAGGAAAAAGCTAAAAAAAGAAGCGTCCCAGGAATACATATAAAGGGGGAGGGAGGGACGCTCTGAGAAGTAATATAACCACTTTATTTAAGATTGCAATGCTAAAATTAAGTTGTTGTTAAGATTTCTTTTTACTATTGTAAAACAAAGAGATTTCACTAGCGTCAAGCATCACAAAAATATGCAAAAAACCGGAAAATCGATTCTTGAAATAAATTTATCTAGAATCAATGAAAATTATAAAGCGATGTCAAAATCGATCAAAACTGGTTGCATTGTCGCACCAGTAGTAAAGGCAAATGCTTATGGCTTAGGTGCCATACCCATTTCAGAATCGCTTTATAAAAATGGGTGCAGAGCTTTTTGTGTTGCATATGTTGAAGAAGCCATACAGATTCGTGAAAAAATTCCGAATGCAGATATCTATGTTTTTCATGGAGTACAACAATCTGATTTAGAAATTTTTCACCGTAAAAATTTAATCCCAGTACTTAATGATTTATATCAGATCGAGCTATGGAATTCATATGCAAAAAAGAATAATAAAAAACTTCCAGCTGTAATTCATGTAGATACAGGTATGGGAAGACTTGGCTTGACAGAAAGTAATATTGAAAGAATAGCAGACAACGATGATTTTTTAAATTGCATAGATATCAAATACATAATGAGTCATCCATCATGTGCCGATGACCCAGAGCGGAAAGAAAATGCAAAGCAACTCGAAGAATTGAAAAAAATCTCAGCACTATTATTCCCAGACACCAAAATTTCATTTGCTAACTCTGCAGCTATTATGCTTGGCAATGAATATCATTTTGATATGGCCAGACCTGGTTGTAGCTTGTATGGCATCAACCCAATGCCATCAAAGCCTAGTCCAGTAAAGCAAGTGGCGACATTAAAAGCCGAAGTAATACAAATAAGAAATATCGAGAAAGATCAGGCAATTAGCTATTCAGGAAGATATCAGGCAAAAAAAGGTGATAGAATTGCAACTGTATTATGTGGATATGCTGATGGATACTTACGATGCTTAACGGGCAAGGGTTTTGCCCATTTTGAAGGTATGCGTTTGCCTATTGTTGGAACGGTTACCATGGATATGGTCATGATTGATATTTCAAAAGTACCAGAAAATAGGCTTCAATACATGAATTATGTTGAATTATTAGGAGATCATATTACAGTAGATGAGCTTGCCCAAAGCGCAAATACCATAGGTTATGAGATATTAACTTCTCTGGGAGATAGATTTAAAAGAGTATACGTAGAATGAACCCTGTAGCTGTAATCGGAAGAGTTTTTATTGATTCTTTGCAAATGCTTGGAAGACTTGGAATTTTTATATCCATAATTATTAGATCTTTATTTTCACTAAAAATTTATTGGCGCCAAATTTTTCGCCAAATGATTGAAGTTGGTTATTTATCACTTCCAGTGGTAGGGTTGACAGCAATTTTTACAGGTGCGGTATTGGCGCTGCAAAGCTATACAGGTTTTTCTAGATTTAATGCTGAAAGTTCAATTGCATCAGTTGTAGTTTTATCTATAACTCGTGAACTAGGGCCAGTGCTTGCAGGGTTGATGTTAGCAGGTCGCGTAGGAGCTGCAATTGCAGCCGAGATTGGCACAATGAAAGTGACCGAACAAATTGATGCTCTTTATACGCTCAACACCGATCCATTTAAATATTTAGTATTACCACGCGTTATCGCTGGTGTAATCACATTACCTTTACTTGTAGTAATTGCTGATATTATTGGTGTGTTTGGTGGTTATTTAGTCAGCATTTATAAGTTAGGTTTTTCACCTTTCTCTTATCTAAAAAGCACTTTTGATTATCTCGAAAGCCAAGATGTGATCTCTGGACTCATTAAAGCTTCAGTGTTTGGTTTTATAGTAACCTCTATGGGATGTTATCATGGTTACAATTCAAAGCGTGGTGCTCAAGGCGTTGGAATTGCAACCACAAATGCAGTTGTAAGCGCGTCTATTTTAATATTACTCACCAACTATGTAATTACTGGAATTCTATTTACAAATTAATATGGCAAAGAAAAATCTTGAAAAGAAAATAGAAGTTAAAAATATTTGCAAAGCATTTGGTAGCAACAGGGTGTTGCGTGGGATTTCATTCGATGTTGCAAAAGGTGAGTCGTTTGTTGTTGTCGGAGGGTCAGGCACAGGAAAAAGTGTATTGATTAAATCAATTATTGGCCTTGTAGTCCCAGACAAAGGAAGTGAAGTACGAATTGATGGTGAAAATATTACTTTTTATAATATGGCGCAGCGCCAACATATAATAGATAAAGTTGGTGTATTATTCCAAGGTGGCGCATTATTTGATAGTTTACCAGTTTGGGCTAACGTTGCGTTTTGCCAACTGCAGGATAAGTCGCTCTCGCCAGCTAAAGCAAAAAGACTTGCCATTGATAAATTAGGACTAGTTGGACTAAGAGCGCCAGTTGCGGATCAATTCCTCGCAGAACTTTCTGGTGGCATGCAAAAACGCGTCGCATTAGCGCGCGCTATAGCAGTCGACCCAGAAATTATTTTTTTCGATGAGCCTACTGCTGGTCTTGATCCAATTATGTCTGGCGTTATAAGTGAGCTTATCGCTAAGTGCTCAAAAGAATTAGGAGCTACAACAATTACTATTACTCATGACATGCATTGTGCAAAAGTAATTGCAGATAAAATCGCTATGATTCATGAAGGAAAATTCATTTGGCAGGGCAAAGGCAAGGATATGCTGAAATCTGGGAACAAATATCTTGATCAATTTATCCACGGTCGTGTTACAGGCCCAATCGACACTGTTGTGAGCTAACATAACTCAGATGTTACAAAGCGATAATTACCAAGCATTTAATCAACAAAGTTAAGCCTGTTGCAGATTGCTGAGTAGCATCTTCATTTCTTGTGCTAACAACTCAGCTTCATTACCAAGTGATTTAGCAGTCTTAAGCATTTCATTGGTTGAAATTTCTGTCTTAGCAATAACGTCTTTCACAAAAGCAATATTATCCCCCACATTATTCACAACTAATGCAGCGTTTTTAATACCGCCTGCTATTGACGACACAATCTCATTCTGCGCTTCTGCAGCGGTCATTATCCCTTCTGATGACTTATTTAGATTGGACATAGATTCAGCAACCGCAACAACTGTTGAGCTAACTTTCAAAGTTGCATCCTGAATATTCCTAGATTGAGATGCAATATCCTGAGATATCTTTCTTGTTTGCGAAGAAATTTCCCGCACTTCATTCGCTACAATCGCAAACCCTTTGCCAGCTTCTCCAGCTCTCGCAGACTCAATTGAAGCGTTAATTGAAAGTAAGTTAATTTGCTCTGAAATATTTTGCATCATAAACATGATATTATCTATTTCATGCGTAGTATGTGAAATAACATTTGCATCTTTATCAGCGTTTTTCACTTTAGATACAGCAGTCTCTAATGCGGATTTTGACTTCATAATCTCTGCATTAATATGCTCTACATATCTAGCTAGCCCTTGGCCAGCCAAGGCAATGCCTTGCAGTGTTTCATTCGCCTGAACTGAAGCTGACGAAGCATACTGCGACTTCGAAATAGCTTCGCGTAGAACATCACCCAGTGTTTTTGCACCAGATTGGACTTTCATAGCTTGCGCTGAAATCGCATCAACAATCTGCGCCGATCTGTCTTCAAAATCTCTAATCATCGAAATAATGCCACGTGTCTTTTCTTCTTTAAACAACTTCTCATTTTCTTTTGCTTCAAGCTGCCCTTTTTTAGCTATAGCACTCTGTCTAAATGAGCTTAATGATTTTGCCATCTCACCTACTTCATCATTTAGCTCAGTATACCTTACTTTGAATGAAGTATTGCCCTTTTCAAGCTGGCGCATTTGGTCAATAAGTTCGCTCAAAGGCTTGCTTACTTTTTGCGCAAGTACAAAACCAAACCCACCTAAAACCATTATCGCTGCGAAACATATAAAGAATATTTTATACTGCAAATTTTGAATAGGCTGTATAATCGCAGATTTATCAACCTCTGCAATCAATGCCCATTTAATATTATTTAATTCAAATGGAGTATATGAAGTGAAAGAATCATTTCCAGTTATGCCTTTCGAGTAAATGCTCTGCGTATTCCCCGTTAACGCCATATTAATATGCTGCCCCTCTACTCGCGTAGTCATTGCAGTATCTTGGTTTTCCAAATCGTTACGCAGCAAGAAATCTTGACCAACTATGTAATAAAGACCATTTTGTTCAGAAGCCATTGGGACATTCATTATTTTATTAATCTTACTAACAGGAATTTCTATAACTAAAGCACCAATGATCTTTCCTTCATTATTCACTATTTGTTTAGATACAAAACTCACAGGCATGTTTTGGCTGATTTCATACCTTCTAAAATCAAAGAATACTGGTTCACTATCTGGTTTTGCAGATATGGCAGAATAATATGCTTTTGCTAGATCGGTATTTTTCCATTTATCCGATTTTATATTAGCACCAAAATCTGCATCTTTAGCAACCGTATAGGCAATATTACCATTTGTATCAATTAACATAATGTCATTATAGCCTTTACCATCAACAAATTCCTTAAACCACGGGTGGTACTTAGCATGAGACGTAAAGTATGGATCTGGGTCATTTACCAATGTTAGTTTATCTCTCTGGCTTAGTAAAAATGGGCTTTCAGAAGTAAATTTTCTTACAATATTATCCGCAGACGAAACATTCGCAAACCTCGTGTTAATAAGTTCACTCGCCCCATTAACAACTTGGCCATTTGAACTTATAACGTTGATATCGTTTTTTACTCCTTCAAAATATTGCTCTAATTGTAATTTTTTCGATTCAAGTATCTGCACAAAATTGCGCTCATAGTTCTGTATCAAGACATCTCTAACTGCAAATGAAACAACACCAGCAACACCGATACTACAAAGAATGCATGCAACCATTACTAAGAATGGAATTCGAAAAGACAGTCTACTAAAAAGCTTCATCAGATACCAATGAATTGAGTTTCTGATATATATAATAACAATAATCAACTCTTGGCAAGAGTATGCTTGTAATCCGCAATATTGCTATAACCTAACCAAGCTAGACAAAGCAATTATTTTCAAGCAGAATTAATGATTATGTAAATAAGATTGCAAAACAATGGGTTTCTTTTTTTCTCTTATAATTGCACTGCCAATTATTATAATTTTATGGCTAATAATTAATACAATTAGAATCTCTACGTTAAGAGTTGATGTAGATTATTTACTAAAATTAAGAAAATCAAATGCACGACCAGCCACAGAAACTCCAATTAAAAGCGATAATTTAAACCCTTGGGAAGCTATAAATGCAGAACGCGTTACAAATATCGAGAAAACTAAACAAGCTCGTGTTGATACCGAACCGCTCAGTTTTGCCCCAGAACCAGAGTCTAAATCTATATTACAAGATATCAAGGAAGAACCCAGTTTTGATGTAGAGCCCGAGTCTAAATCTATATTACAAGATGCAAAAGAAGAAACCAGCTTCGCACAAAATTTTGGTACGAATATTTTCGTATGGTTAGGTGGCATTGCGTTAGCACTTGCGTGTATATATTTAGTCAAATACTCAATTGAAAATGAGTTACTGACAGCAAACCAAAGATTAGGTTTTGCAGCACTGCTAGGCTTTGTCATGCTTGGCATTGGAAGATATATAGCAGCCAATATAACCAATATTGCCAATGGTGAAAAAATTTCCCAAGCGCTAATAGGCGCTGCACTCATAGACTTCTATGGCTGCATTTATACTGCAACAAATATAATGAATGTCATACCGCCAAATTTTGGTTTTTTACTAATGGCAATAAATACCTTTTTAGGCATTGTATTATCTGTAAGGCACGGCAATGAGATAGCTGTACTAACTTTAGTTGGCGCCTTTATAACACCTGGATTATTTGAAACAAATAACGCATCTATTATAGGTCTGTTATCATATTTATTTTCTATAGTCTGCGGGTTCTTATTCCTATCTGTAACACTAGGCTGGCTAGCGTTGGGTGGCATAGCTATCGCAATTTCATACCTATGGCTTGGCATCTGGTTATTCTCTGCAACAAATGTTTCAGATGCGATTTTAGTTATCGCTCTATTTGTATTCGCAATCTGCGCAGTAAGCCATTTCGCCTTTAAAACCAGCAGCAACAGAGCTCAAAGCCAAGATGATTATAGCATTATAAGCATTATTGCTCTAGTTGGCGGTATATTTATGCTGGCATGGGCTGTAAAAATTGGCGGCATGGCAATTAGTGACTGGATATATTTCGGTTTCTTATCAGCACTAGCGATTGGGGTCGCATATTTCGAGCAAGGCCGATTCCTAAATGTATTAAAAGTAGTCATAGCCACCAACCTGTTCATGGCTATGACGTGGCTAGCTGAGCCCCAAGAAGCTTTCATAGTTTTAACAACATTTAATATTTTACTCTCTGCACCTTTATACCTTGCAACTTTTACAAGGCAAAAGCCCGCTGAGTGGGCGATTATGGGTGCAGCTACAAATATTTCATATGCAGCTTTAACATATATAAAACTTCATAAATACTTTATGTTAGATGTAAAATTTTTCTGGGGAATTTATGCAATAGTATTTGCGGCGATCGCTCTGGCATTATTGTCCAAAATCCAACAAGAAAAAGAAAAATATGATCGAGAAACTTTCAAAAAACTCTTAGCAATATTTGCCGTTACTATTGTCACTTTCGTTACAGCGGCGTTATTTGTGACTGTAGAATCTAGATTCTTTGGTATAGTTCTATGCGCAGAAATGGCGACTATCGCTTGGATTAACTCTAAGCCAAGCCACATAGAAGCACTGCGTTATAGCATTGGGATTCTATTAATATTATTAGCTGCAGTACTAGGTGACGATATTTTTAGAGTTTGTAGAAACTTTATGACTTATCAATTGTTTGGAAAACAATCTACAGCACATATATTTGATGCAATCGCCAACCCATTTTTACGCTATACTCCACAAACAGTACTTCTTGCAGCTACAGCTTGGCTATTATTAAAAGAAAAAGAATCAAAGCTCGTGTATTGGGTGGAAGGAGCGGCGGTTATGTCTATGATGTTCTTGCTAACTTTCTTCACTTATAGCTTCTTGGCTGATCCTATGGAAACTGTAGGGTTAAAAATAAGAGGCGTACTATCAAATCTATATTTGATGTTTGGCTTAGCTTTGATATCAGCATATTCCATAACAAAGAGAATTAGCTTGAGTTACTGGGGAATTTTCATAGTAACTTATGCGATATTTAGAATTGGCATGTTGGATTTTCTTCATTTCAACCCATTATTCAAAGAGCAGTATGTAGGAAGCATCTTTTTATTCAATCACCTGTTCTTAAGCTTTGCAACCCCTGCATTCTTAATTTACCTAGCTCTTAGTAAAATTGATTCTGAAGAATATCCTCAAATCACAAAAGTGTGGGGAGCTACAATTTTGCTTTTAGCGCTAAGTTTCGTATCTTTAAATGTAAGGCAATATTTCCACGGTGATTTTTTAAACAAAGGCCAAACATCAGATGCAGAAATGTATACTTATTCCGTTGCATGGCTGATTTTAGGTATATTACTTGCATTGGTTGGAGCTTATAAAGAAAATAAAGTATTAAATATTGCATCAGTTGTGATAGTTACCCTAACCATAGCAAAAGTATTTTTAATCGATGCAAAAGAGCTACAGGGCTTGTTCAGAGTTGCTTCTTTCCTTGGTCTAGGAGTTTCTTTACTAGGACTGAGTTATTTCTACAAACGGTTTGTATTTAAAAAGTAATTATGCCATCCTGAAAATGGAATTTAGTAGATATATGAAAGCAAAAATTTGTTTATTATTATCTTTATTAGTTTTGTCTAGCTGTAGTTGCAAGAATACGGCGGTAAAAATTGTAGAGCCAATGAATACAAAAACAGACCCTTTTCTATCTTGCAGCCAATTAAAATTTGCAATAGCTGAAGCTGAATATCTATTACGAGCTGCAGAAAGAAAAGAACCAGTAACAGAAGCTTATGCTGGGTCGCCATTATGCCTTATTTCAACTCAGTTTGATATAATCAAAGCTGAAGAAGCAGCGAAAGACAGGCTAGATTATTTGCTAACCATACAAAATGAAAAAAGATGCTTAGATACAAAAGTACAAGCAAATAAAGTTGAAGATAAAACCGCTGTAAAACTACCGATAGAAAAGAAGTAAGAAGCTTTTTCATCAAGAGCACAGGGAAGTTATGCAGCTAAGACGCTGCGGCATGGGAAATACTGTTAATGGCGAGCGTAGCGCAGTTCTCCAGTCTTGATGTTAAAAAATATCTTTTTTAGAGCTCAGCTATACAGATTTAGTTTTAGAAGAATTAAAACTAACCAAGCCTGAATTTTACATAACTACCTGGTGCGTTTTCCAAAGGCTTAGAACCTTCTTTAATTTTTCTCGCAGCTACTTTGTCACCAGACTGTTTAGCAGCCCAGTTATTCCAATCTGTCCACCAAGAACCAGCGTTATCTTTCGCTGTTTCTAACCATTCTTTGGAAGTTTTAGCAATCTTGTCGTTTGTCCAATGGTTATATTTATTACGACTAGGATGGTTTACCACCCCAGCAACATGCCCAGATCCACTTAACGTAAATCTAATTGGCCCAGAATAAATTTGCGTACCTCTATATGTAGATTCCCAAGGAGTAATGTGGTCTTCTCTCGTTGACAAAATATAAACTGGCACATCAACCTTCCGGAGATCAATTGGTGTATTGCATAAAGTAATGCCATTTGGCTTTGCCAATAAATTTTTCTCATACATATTACGTAAATAAAATGAATGCATCTCAGCTGGAAGCCTTGTTGAATCTGCATTCCAATACAGTATATCGAATGGGAAGGGATCTTTGCCCATTAAATAATTGTTCACATAGAATGACCAGATCATATCATTAGCACGAATCATGCTGAATGTTTGCGCCATTTCATTGCCATCTAAATAACCTTTCTCGCTCATCCTTTTTTCTAGAGTAGAAATTTGCTCATCATCAATGAATACACTCAAATCTCCCGCCTCACTAAAATCCACTAGAGAGGTTAAAAATGTTGCTGATTTTACTGGGAAAGGCTTGGTATTTTGCGCTTTTAAATAAGCAATGGTTGCGGCAAGCAAAGTACCACCCAAACAATAACCCATGAAATGCATTTCTTTTTCGCCAGTCAAATCTTGTACAGCTTTCATTGCAGAAAGTGGGCCTTCTAACATGTAATCTTGGAATTTTTTATGCCCAAGATTTTCATCAGGATTAGCCCAAGATATCATAAATACGGTATAACCTTGCTCGACAATCCAACGAACAAATGAGTTCTTTTCTTGTAGATCAAGAATATAATATTTATTAATCCAAGCTGGCATTATGACAACAGGAGTTTTATATACTTTTTCTGTCAAAGGCGAATACTGAATTAATTGGATTAAGTCATTTTGATAGACTACTTTACCAGGGGTTACCGCCAAGTTTTTGCCAACTTCAAAGGCATTAAAATCAGTAGTAGTGATACGAAGCCCCTGCCCTTTAGATTTAGAAATATCTTTATATAAATTTTCCGCGCCTTTCATCAAGTTAGCACCATTAGATGCGAGGGTCTCCTTGAGTACTTCAGGGTTTGTGATGGCAAAATTCGTAGGAGCCATTGCCTCAATCAAAAGCCTAGTATAAAATTCTAACTTTTTCTCTTCTTTAGGGCTTAATCCTTCGACTTGTTTCACTATATCGTTAAGCCATGCCGAGTTCATAAAATACGACTGCTTAATGAAATCAAATACTGGGTTGTTTTCCCATGCCTCATCCTTGAATCTACCGTCTTTGCCAGAAGATTTATATAATGGCTCTACTGGTTGCCCTAAAAATCTTTGGGTCACATTAGACCATAAATTTATGTAATTTTGGGTAAGCTCTATGTTGTTTTGTACAGCTTTTTGAGGATCTGACCACACTTGTTGCATCACCTGCATAAGGCTGTTGGACATATTTAATGGATCTAGTTTCACGTTATCAAACCCCTGATTTTGGTTAGCAAATGCGCATGTCGTGGCTTTTTGGAACGAGTCAAAAGCGTTAGCTAAATTTTCTGAAAATTGCTTAATATCAAAAGTCTCTTGTTGAGAGTTCTGTTCAGCCATAATTATCCCCTTGTAAGTTAGCCATAAAAACATGCTACCACGAGTTAAAATTGAGGGCTAATATTTTATTAAAATTTTTGCTATTGCACTGTTTTAAAAGAAAAAGACCAGCATTTGCTGGCCTTTTCAATCCTAGAGATTACCAATCGGTTCTACGTCTAAGTTTGCGTCTTCTACGAAGTGCTTCAGCTGCTCTTCTTACTTTAGCTTCTGAAGGTTTCTCGAAAGCGCGTTTCATCTTCATAACCCTGAAAATTCCTTCTCTTTGCATTTTTTTCTTCAACGCACGGAGAGCTTGATCAACGTTATTAAATCTTACTAACACTTGCACAGTCTTATACCCCCTTTAGAGTATTAAGGTTAATAAATATGCAAAAAATTTGCACAAGTTTAGTTAGGTATTGGATTCTATACCACTTTTTGCCTTTTGGCAAATTGATCTATGTATTTATATCGAATAACAAAAAAGCCTTGGGGACAAATCCAAGGCTTTTTTAAAACAAACTAGGAGGTTGTTTTTCTTATTATCTCTTAGAGAATTGGAATCTACGACGAGCTTTCTTGAAGCCGTATTTCTTACGCTCAACTTTTCTGCTATCACGTGTTAAGAAACCACCTTGACGCAATAAATCGTGGAATTCTGGGTTATCAACATCTAATGCTCTGCTGATACCGTGCCTAATTGCGCCAGCTTGACCAGATGTACCACTTCCTTCTACTGTGCACCAAACATCGTAAAGACCTACTGAATTTGTAGCAACGAAAGGTTGGTTAACAATCATTCTCAATACCGGGCGAACCAGATACTTCTCGATCTCTTTACCATTGATAAAAATTCTGCCTTTACCTTTAGCAATCCACACTCTTGCTGCAGCAGACTTTCTTCTGCCAGTAGAGTAGCTACGCGCTTTAGGCGCCATTACTTTTGAGATTTCTGTATATGCTTGTGCTGCTTGTTTAGCCATTGCTTACTTTTCCTCTTGTATTCTTACGATTCTTTTTAGCTATATCAACTTTCACTGGTTTTTGTGCTTCATGAGGGTGCTCTGTTGAAGCGTAAACGTGAAGAGCTTTCATTTGCTTACGAGCCAAAGGGCTGTCCTTAGGCATCATTCTTTCGATTGTTTTAATAAGAACTCTCTCAGGAAACCTGCTTGAAAGTCTCTCACCAATTGTACGTTCTTTAACACCACCTGGATGTCCAGTATGCCAATAGAACACTCTATCTTCTTTTTTATTGCCAGTTACCTGTACTTTAGCTGCATTGATAACAATTACGTTATCTCCTGAATCTAGACTTGGAGAGTAACGCGCCTTGTGTTTACCACGCAATATTTTTGCAATTTCTGCTGCTAATCTACCAAGAACCACATTCTCAGCATCGATTACTAGCCAATTCTTGGTATTATCACCACGCTTTGCGATGTATGTACCTGCTGTATACGACATATTATTATCTAAATATTATTTCTTAAGGTGACTGATTATGTATTGCTAATGCCTATTTGTCAATAAGGTATTTATACTATTTACTAAAAGCCTTTTTGAAGCTATTAATGTATAGAGAATAAATTAGTTTAGTTCCATGTTTTTACGTAAAAAAGTGATCTTTTGGCTCAAAGCCTTCTCTCTTTATGAGCTGTTAATAGGCTTCTATCTTACCCTTATATATATGTTTAAAAAGCGTGCAACCCTTAATTATCCTTATGAAAAAGGAATGCTGAGTCCTAGATTTCGTGGCGAGCATGCCTTAAGGCGTTATCCGAATGGGGAAGAACGTTGTATCGCTTGTAAACTTTGCGAAGCTATTTGCCCAGCTCAGGCTATAAGTATTGAGGCAGAAGAACGTGCGGATGGCAGTAGACGTACCACTCGTTACGATATCGATATGACAAAATGTATTTACTGTGGGCTGTGCCAAGAAGCTTGCCCTGTAGACGCTATAGTTGAGACTTCAAGTTTTGAGTATGCCACTGAAACACATGAAGAACTGCTTTATAACAAAGAGAAGCTTCTAGAAAATGGCGAAAGATACGAGCGCATGATTGCCAATAATATTCAAGCTGACGCGAAGTACAGATAAATTAACTATTCCTCATGGTAAATCACCCCGTTTGCAGCCTTCAGAAGCTGCTCGCCCTTAGGGTCTATGCACATATTGGCAGCGGTCTTAAAGTACACAACGTTGCCATTGACCTCCATACTAATCTTGAGCCTTTTACCTGTTGCTGAGATATTGTCTTTAATTAGAGGTATTATACTAGAATCCTTAACATGAATATGCACAGATGTTTGGACATTACTTAGGGCGGCATCAATACTGGAAACCCCCTCAACAATTACTCGCAAGCCTGTATCATCACGCCTAGCGTCCACCCTGAATACTGCAATTTTTCCAGGCATAAGGTTAGGCTCATGTTCTATCAATAACTTCTCATTAAAAATACATATCTCAAGCAGGCCAGATCTATCTGAAATCTGTATAAAGGCATATTTACCTTTGGGTGAAGATTTTATTTTACGAGTAGTAACAACACCAGCAACAGAAAATTTTGAACCTTTGATACTTGCCCTACTTTCAACCCCAGTTGATTCAACTATAAATGCTTTTGCCAGCTTTGCTGAATACTCTTCAAGAGGATGTGCAGACAAATAAAATCCAAAGGCTTCAAACTCAGCGCTCAATTTTTCTTGGGCGCTCCACTGCGCGGCACTTCTTAAAGAAGGCTTTGATATACATATATCATCCAAACCTCCAAATAACCCTAGTTGAGAAGTATTTTTTTCTTTTTTGTAGAGCGTAGAATATCTGAGTAATAGCTCTGTGTTTTCCAGCACTTCTCGTCTATTCTCGTACATACCATCAAAAGCACCAGACTTAGCAAAGCTTTCGATCAACCTTTTATTTATTGATGACTCTTCACACCTTTCAAAAAAGTCGTAAAGTGATTTGAATTTACCATTAACCTCTCTTTCTTTTTCAATCATCTCGGAAGCTTTCATCCCAACATTTTTCAATCCAGCCAATCCAAATCTAATAGCCTCACCCTCAATTGAAAAAGCTGGCTTAGAGTAATTAACATCAGGAGGTAATATTTTTATATCTAGATGCTTAGCATCTTCTAGGAAAAGGTTGATCTTATCTGTGTCATCAATCTCTAGGTTTAACGATGCTACTAAAAATTCTAGCGTATAGTTGGCTTTCAAATATGCTGTTTGATAAGAAATAATCGCATATGCAGCAGCGTGCGATTTATTGAAGCCATAACTTGCAAATTTTTCGATGAGCGCAAATATCTCATCAGCTTTATTTTTATCAATCCCATTTTTTATGCAGCCTTGTACGAAATCATCGCGCTGCGCTTCCATCTCAGCTTTAATTTTTTTACCCATAGCACGGCGAAGTAAATCTGCTCCACCTAAAGTGTATCCTGCAAGCGCACGAGCAATTTCCATTACTTGCTCTTGGTACACTATAATTCCATAAGTTTCCTTCAATATACTTTCCATCTTAGGATGCAAGTATTCAGGCGTTTCCAGCCCATGCTTTCTATTTATATAGCTTGGGATATTATCCATAGGGCCTGGTCTATATAAAGAACCAAGCGCGATTAAATCGCCAATAGAATCGGGTTTTAACTTTTTGATTGCCTCACGCATACCAGCTCCCTCAAACTGGAATACGCCTACTGTTTCTGCTCTAGATAACATCTGATAAGTTTTTGCATCATCCAAAGGCAACGTGCTCAAATCTATTTTGATACCGCGTTTCTCTATAAGCTTACAAGACCATGAAATTACCGTAAGCGTTTTCAAACCTAGAAAATCGAATTTAACCAGCCCTGCAGCTTCAGCGTATTTCATAGAGTACTGCACGGCACTCATTGTAGAATTCGCGTCTTTATACAGAGGAACTAACTCTACAATTGGCCGGTCGGCAATTACTATACCAGCAGCGTGCGTTGATACGTGTCGATTTAATCCTTCAAGCTGCAAACTAATTGATAATAATTTGGCGATATTTTCATCATTATCACGTTGGTTTTGCAGCTCCTTATCTAAATTTATCGCTTCCCCTAAAGTTACTGGATTTGCTGGGTTATTTGGCACCATTTTGCAAATTTTATCTATGGCATTATAAGGCATGCTTAAAACACGACCAACGTCGCGCAATACTGCACGCGCTTGTAACTTCCCAAAAGTTATGATTTGTGCGACCCGATCTTTTCCGTATTTTTCTTGCACATAATTGATTACTTCTTCGCGCCTGTCCTGACAAAAATCTATATCAAAATCGGGCATCGATACACGGTCAGGATTCAAGAACCTTTCAAAAAGCAATCCAAACTGTAATGGATCAAGATCTGTTATCTCAAGCGCCCACGCTACAACCGAACCAGCTCCAGACCCTCTACCTGGACCTACTGGAATTCCTTGTGATTTACTCCATTTTATGAAGTCAGATACTATTAAAAAATACCCAGCGTAATTCATTTTATTTATAACGCCGAGTTCAAATTTTATACGTTCAAAATATTTTTCTCTTTCTGCCCCATCGGTAATATTGGCTATTCTTTTTTCCAAGCCAGAAGTAGCCATTTTTTCTAAAACTTCTGCTTCACTTACAACTCCATCTGCAGCAAAACTAGGAAGCAATGGGTTGCGGCTTTCTGAAAAAACTTGGCATTTTCTTGCAATAACAACTGTATTTTGGATTGCCTCTGGTAAATCTTTAAAAAGCTCTACCATCTCTTCTTGTGACTTAAAATAGCTCTGGGGATTAGCTTTTGGCCTGTCTTCTTCAATTACATATCTAGCATTAGATATACATATAAAAGCGTCTTGTGCTTCAACAGTTTCTTTTTTCAAAAAGCACACAGAATTTGTGGCAACGATACTAATATCTAACTCATACGCTAAATCTAAAATAGCTTCTTCAAACTCAAAATTGATTTCGCTACGACAAATCTCTATGTAAAGATCTTTTGCAAAAACATCTTTAAGAGATTGCAAATGCTCTTTTAATTCTGCAATTTTATTTTCTTTGAATAATATTTTCTCATGGCTATTAGGCCCTGCTGTTAAAGCAATTAAACCTGAAGAATTTGCTATAAAGTAGTCGTATGGAACAACATTTTTCCCTTCGCTGCTTAGATATATATAACTAGATAGCTTGAGGAGATTTTTATAACCATCATCATTCTTGGCAAATAAAATGACTTCACTATTTATTGATTTTTTTGTGATAGATAGACATAAACCCACAAGCGGTTGTACACCGCTTTTTTGAGCCTCCATTGAGAATTCTAAAGAAGCGCACAAGTTATTTGTATCGGTTATAGCCACGGCAGGAATCTTACTTTGTGCACAGTGCTTCACTAGGTCTTTGATTTTTATAACCCCAAGACCTAAAGAATAATCTGTAAACAACCTAAGATGAACGAACTGCATTAATCATAAATGTGTGTTAGAAATGATAATTTAGTACAAGTATTGGATAATCGAAAGAAATATTTATTTGAGTTGTGAAATCAGCTTCTTTCCAACACTACATATGCAATTGCATACGTGCGCTCGTCTGAGATAGAAAGATGAATTTTGAGCTTAGAGTAACGTTCGTCAACTTTTATATACGGCCTACCTTTTTCATCGTTCAAAACACTGATACGATTAAATGATATTTCCTCACCAATTCCAGTGCCTAAAGCTTTAGCAAAAGCCTCTTTTGCGGAAAATCTCTTTGCCAAATATGCAACGTATTGTGTGGGTTCTATAGGGGCTAAATCTAACTCTTCTTCTGAGAAAATTTTATTGAGGAACTTTTCACCATTCTTTTCAAGAAGGCGTTCTATTCGCGATATTTTAACTATATCACAACCAATTCCGTGAATCATGCCGCTGCAACAACCTGCTGAACTTTATTTTGTCTTTCAAGTTCAAGTCTAGCAGCAAATGTGTTTCTCGCAATAGCTGGTTGTATATTTGGTTCAGCAACATTCGTAGCTGATGTAGTATGGTTCTTTAATGATTTGAGGAGTTCATCTGTAAACATCGCCCTTGCCAAATCCTGAGGAATTGAAGGAGATATAGAATTAGCTTTTTGCTCGTCGATCTTATAAAGAACTTGTTTTACTGGAAATAATGAAGGCACATCTCTAGTTCCTCTCACCTCAACAGATACGCTATTACCATTAGTGTTAAAATTAAAACTAGAAAGAAAGCTTTTCGCGAACAAATCTTGCTGCTTAGTAGATAAGTTTGCTAGTACATTATTTAAGATAGAACAAACATCTTCTAGCAATTTCAGCACTTCTGGATTATGGCCAGTATATAAAGTTTTTTCACCATGATAGAAAAATTCTCTATCACATTTCAAAACCCAATTTAATTGAGTGGTTACAAATTTAGCTAAATCGAAAGTAGTATCTCCTACCTTAGAAAGAACTGGATTTGCTTGTTTTAAAATATCTAGAGCCATTTTCCTTCCCCTATGAATTAGCTACTTTCTTTTCATCTTTTTCCAACGCATCTTTTGCAACTGGCGAAAGAACCAAGTTTAATTCTCTTAACTGTTTCATCGTAGCAACTGAAGGTGCATTCATCAAGACATCTTGCGCGTTTTGATTTAACGGAAAACAAATCACTTCTCTAATGTTTGGTTCGTTTGCAAGCAACATAACAATCCTATCAATCCCTGGAGCTAAACCACCGTGTGGAGGTGCTCCAAATTTGAAAGCACGAATCATGCCACCAAATCTGTTATCCACTTCAGTGTTAGAGTACCCAGCAATTTCAAAAGCTTTGTACATTAATTCTGGTTTATGATTTCTGATCGCACCACTGCATAGCTCAATACCGTTACAAACTATATCGTATTGGTGAGCGGTTAGTTTTAGTTGTTTCTCTTTTGTATCTGCAGCTTCTAGAGCTTCTAAGCCACCTTGTGGCATAGAGAATGGGTTGTGCGAGAAATCTACTTTTTTATCATCTTCATTCCACTCATAGAATGGGAAGTCAACGATCCAGCAGAATTTAAATATGTTTTTCTCAATTAGATCCAAATCTTCACCAAGTTTTGTTCTAACTTTGCCAGCTATTTTTGCAGCTTCTAGTTCTAAATCACATGCAAAGAATACTGTATCTCCCGCACCAACATTGGTATGCGCTTTAAGTTGGGCATGCTTTTCTTCAGACAGGAATTTCGCGATTGGTCCTTTGCCAGCACCTGCATCATCATAAGAAATGTATGCAAGTCCTTTTGCACCAAGTTCTGTTTGAGCGTAAGCAATCATTTTATCATAAAAGCTTCTTGGCTCATTTGCTGTTTTTGGCGCAGGAATTGCACGAACAACGCAACCTTTTTTAATAGATTCTCTGAAAATTGTGAACTCAGAATCTTTAAAGATCTCAGTCGCATCAACTATTTCAATCGGGTTTCTCAAATCTGGTTTATCAGAGCCGTATTTCAGCATTGAATCCCAATATTTAATTCTTGGGAACGGCGCTGGAGTTACTGTATATGTTGAGAATTCTTTGAATATTCCGTATAGGACTGGCTCGATTGTTGCGAACACATCTTCTTGTGTTACAAAAGACATTTCAATATCTAGCTGGTAGAATTCGCCTGGCGCACGATCTGCACGCGCATCTTCATCTCTGAAACATGGGGCAATTTGGAAGTATCTATCAAATCCAGAAACCATCAACAATTGTTTGAACTGTTGAGGCGCTTGTGGAAGTGCATAGAATTTTCCAGGGTGTGTTCTGCTTGGAACTAAAAAGTCACGCGCACCTTCAGGTGAGCTTGCAGTTAAAATTGGTGTTTGGAATTCGGTGAACCCAGCTTCGATCATTCTTCTTCTAACAGAAGAAATAACGTTGTTACGAAGCATGATGTTTTTATGCATCTTTTCACGTCTTAGGTCTAAGAATCTATATTTCAAACGCAAGTCTTCTGGGAATTGATAATCTGCATTTACGTTGATAGGCAATGTATCTGCACGAGAAATAACTTCAAAATCTTTTACTACAACTTCAATATCACCCGTTACCATTTCAGGGTTAACTGTCTCTGCCGATCTTGCAACCACAGTACCAGTTACTGTGAACACACTTTCATAGCTCAAGGTTGTTAGATCTTGATATTTTGCAGCATCTAGAAAGTTGATGCTTTGATCTTGGTCGGAAGTTACGATTTGAGTAACTCCATAATGATCTCTCAAATCAATAAAATATACGCCACCGTGGTCGCGTTTACGGTGTAACCAACCAGATAATTTTACTTCCGTGCCGACATGAGATTTGCCCAACTGCCCGCAGTTATGTGTTCTGTACTTATGCATCGACCTAACTTGCTCAAATATAAATATTTGGCATATTGTAGCATAGAGCCAAGGGTTTTTCAATAAATGAATGTCAACAAGGGTAAAGGTTTCAAAGCAAAAAATCTTCGAAACCTTAATATTTCTGTAACATTTATGTGCTACAATGCGCGGATAATACATAAATAAAGTAGATTTCATGCCAAAAAGAAAACCAGAGATAGACACAGCTACATTAGATGGCACAAAAACTAAAAAAGCACGTGATCCAATATTAGATAAACTGTATGAATCTACCATTTCAGAGCTAGATGAAACAGCTCTAGGCGTTCTAGACAACCCTACAGACCAACAAGTGCTTGATATAATAGATACAGTAAGTGGATCGTCTGAAGAACAAATTGCAGAATTTGGCATAGCTGAATCAAGCAGTACAGGCAGCACCCTAGTCAAAGATTCACTTGATAAATTGCTTGAAAAACAAACTTTAGAGTGGAACCAAGCTGTGCTAAGAGTTCTGGATTGCGCTGATACTCAAGAAGCACTAAGAATGATAGATTCATTATCCAAAAAGAGAATTTTAGGTTCTGATGCGGCTGGACTGACTGTTTTGCACATGCTTGCGTGGAGTAACATTATACCCACACATCTAGACATGGCGCAAATCGTAAAGGCGTTGGTAGCCAAAAACCCAGAGATTTTGAATAAAAAAAGTAATGGTTATACACCTATTGAATTTGCGATTCTTCAAGACAATTTAGAATATCTCAAAATATTAATGCCGCATTATGCAGGCAAAGAAAGTGAAGTCAAAATTCTCGACTGGCCAAAGGGTATTTATGTTACTTCTAATAACCTTGATCCAAAGGAAAAAATTAAAGGAGATGTTATTAATGGTGAACGCGAAGTTTTATCACCACAACATTTTGCTTTAAGACATGGTCAATTTGCAATGTTTGAATTTCTTCATAAAAATGACTTTGGAGGAATAAAGGTTTTAAAAAAATTATCTAAATACAAACTAAAAAATCCAAGAAAAGAAAATCTAGAAGAGCTTTATAAAGATTTGTTCGCTATTGGCAACAAAGAGCTTTTAAAAGAACTCCATAGGAACTTAGGATATTACGAAGGGCATGAAGGGCAAGATAGCCCAGAATTAATCGCTGCACTACGCGCGGCAAACGGAAAAGAAACATTAAAGCTAATCTCTCAGGGGCATTATGTTTATTCCCCTAGTTTTTTGGAGGATCACACTTGGCCTACTCCGATTACGGATTTTATATTTTTAAACTCTATTAATCATCCGAACTTTAATATAAATGCTAAAAATCACGATAGCTATACTCCATTTACGTGGGCTGCTGAAAAAGGCGAAACGGAAGCAGTAAAAATGCTATTAAAGGATCCAAGAATCGATGTAAATGCCAAGAATCAAGAAGATTATACTCCTATTGAGTTAGCTTCTAGATACGGCCGTACGAAAGTAGTAAAAGCGCTGTTAAAGCATAACGCTGATGTGAATGCCGAGGGTAAAAGCGGCTGGACTCCTATTCAGTTAGCCGCCTCATTCCGCCGCACTAGAGTAGCAAAAGTGCTGTTAAAGCATAACGCTGATGTGAATGCCGAGGGTGAATATGGATGGTCCCCACTTCACATTGCAGCTAGAGATAATTACGGCACGGGAGTTCCAGAACTGCTATTAAAGGATCCAAGAATTGATGTGAATGCCAAGGATAAAGAAGGAAAAACCCCGCTTTACTTCGCTGCTGAACGAAACCACAGAAGAGTAGCAAAATTACTGTTAAAGCATAATGCTGATGTGAATGCCGAGGATAGCGAAGGAAAAACCCCGTTTCACCTCGCTGTTGAAAACCACCACGATGAAGTAGTTAAATTACTGTTAAAGCATATGGACTCTAAGATGTTTTTAGACAATATATACAGAATTCCTCAAGATTGTTTGGTGGCAAGTAATCAAGAGATGCGAGAACTTATAATGGCGCGTTTTGCAAAAGAAAAAAGAAAACTGGAACAACAAAAAAGACTCTTGTCTACAATATTGTCTACAGTAACGCCAACCACAACAGCGGTAGAAACCGCAACTAGCTCAACGGCCATGCCCACTACTACAATTGAGACTCAAGTTGACTCCTCGGCGGTTCTTCAATCTCAAAACAGAAAAAGAGGTAGCGAGTCGCCAGAACAGAATCCAAGCAAACGCCGCTAATAGTCACGGGTTTTTCAATGAGTCAATTCGAATTACTGCAACGCAGCAAGAAGGTTGGTTATTCTTAAAAAAGTTCATAATTTTTTGGCGGATTAATTCCAAGTTGCTTTTTGTGAATAATTTTATATACTGAGCGTTCAGAATATTAAATGGATAGGTCTATGGCACGCGTAACTATTGAAGATTGCACACTAAAAGTACCAAGCAGATTTGAATTGGTAGTCCTTGCTTCGCAAAGAGCTAAGGAAATTGGAGCAGGAGCAAAGCCAACTGTTGAGCGTGATAACGATAAAAATTCAGTTGTGGCTTTGAGAGAAATCGCCGATGGCACTATCTCTGTAGAAGCACTTAAAGAATCTATCATCAAGAAAAACCAGAAGAGACAGGCTATACTTGAGCAAGATACTCCTGATGATGAAGAAATGACAATGACAAATGAAATAAGCAACGAGATGCGCAATCTCGAAGTTGCCGACAAAGACGATATGTCAGACATGTTCAGCGACGAAATGGACGAAGCTGAAGACGAAGAAGACGCGGAATAAATCAATAATATTAAAACATTTATGCAGCACTTGATTCTCGCATATGGATTTGCTTTCTTTGTTTTGCTAATTATGCTGGCACAAAGTCTGCATCTATATTTTAATACTAAGCGCGAGCTCATTAAATTGGAGACAGAAAGTGGCAACGAAGAAATGGCAAACTAGAGCAACCTTCATTGGAATTACTGCCGTTCTCTTCACCATCGCACTGATCATTATTTTCAAAGTTTTCAACGATAATATAGTTTTCTATTTCAGCCCCACGGAGTTGAGGCAAAATAAAAATCAGCATAATTTGGTTAGAGTTGGTGGCTTGGTTAAAGATAGATCAATAAGCTATCTTAACGACAAGGAAACTTTATCGTTTGTGCTTACAGACTTAGAAAGCGAACTAACAGTCCACTACAAAGGCATTATTCCAAATTTATTTAAAGAAGGACAAGGAACCGTAGTACTCGGCAAATTAAATGACGATGGAATTTTCCAAGCAGCAGAACTTCTTGCCAAACATGATGAAAACTACATGCCACCTGAAGTAGCAAAAAGTATTAAGCAATCTGGACAATGGCGCGATAAATAGCACCATATTTCTTAACAAAATTATATTTGTGCGCGCAGCACAGTTAGTGTAGAGTCCTCATATACAATATAATTCATGGTGATGGCGTGCCATTTGCAGCATTAGAAAAACAATTACAAGACGTTGGGGAATTGTTATACCAAAAAATGGATGATTTCCTTCCTCTGCCCGAAGGGACAATGGAACAAAGGTTGATGGAAGCCATGCGTTATTCAGCACTTTCACATGGGAAAAAACTCCGCCCATTTTTAACCGTAATGTCATCACAACTATTCGGCGTAAGCTTAGAATCTTCCCTACAAACTGCAGCTGCGATTGAATTCATTCACGTCTATTCACTAATACATGATGACCTACCAGCAATGGATGATGACGATTTTAGAAGAGGCCAGCCAAGCTGCCACAAAAAATTTGGTGAAGCGATAGCAATACTAGCTGGAGATGCTCTGTTAACTTATGCATTCCAAACTCTTGCGGATGCTGGCACTCATAGAGATGCAGCTGTTAGAATAGAATTGATTGAAGAAGTCTCTAAAGCAGCAGGCTACGCTGGTATGGTTGGCGGACAAACTATCGATATTCTAGCAGAAAAACAAAAGTTAGAATTTAGCGAAATAGTCAGACTACAGAGAATGAAAACTGGAGCACTATTTGCTCTATCTTGCGAAGCAGGTGCAATTTTAGGCAAAGCCCCTAAAAATCTAAGAAATGCTCTCAAAGCTTACGCTAATAACTTAGGCCTAGCTTTCCAAATTACCGATGACTTATTAGATGCAGAAGGAACACGCGAAGCTACTGGAAAAACCGTAAGAAAAGATCAACAAGCTGGAAAACAAACATTCGTTTCTGTAATGGGCGTAGAACAAGCTAGAGCGCACGCCAAAATGTTAGCAGAACAAGCTGTAGAACATTTATCGGCTTTCCGCGACCAAGCACAAACGCTGAAAGTTCTAGCACAATATGTTATTTCTAGACATAAGTAATATTTTTACAATATAGACTGGGTTTGGCTTTTTCTTTCCAAAGTTATGAGTCTTGCATAGTAGTCAAAAGTCCTATTGGGCTGTACTCTAGTTTGCATTGAACATAAAATTTGTGTGTACATCTTTGGGTCATTGTTAATATAAAAAATATACGATGCCACACTATTTAGGTGTTTTCTCAGCACTTGATCGCTTACTCTGATGGACAACAATAAATTAGCCATCTCTACATCTTGAGTTCGCGATAAAAACTTGGGAAATTGTGTAATAAATTCTTTATACCTACCAACACCCAAACATCTCTTAAAATAGAGGCCAACAAAACCATCCCAATTTTTCTGCTTTAAATTTTTCTGCTCAACGTCACCTTCTTTTATAAAAGAATCAATATTTGATTTTTCAAAGCTATTAGGCCTAAATTTTCTTGCTAATATAGACGGGATATTTTCATCATCGACTGATAATAACCTTTTAAATTCATCCCAATGATCTGCTTCATGAAGCATTGTCATCTTGCATTTGAAAAAGCTCAAAATAGATTTTCTAAAACCTAGTTTAGAAACCAATGGTTCGGCAATATTATCAAAGAATTGCTCAACCGTGATATCTGGCAGCTTAAATCGCTTACGATAATTCTGGAATTTTTTTTCTAGAACCTCTTCTTCTTTTAGGCTCTTCTCTTTTTGTCCACCTATAAAATCTATAAGTTCATCTAACTGCCTTAGCGCATCCAAAAGCTTGTTTAACTTTAAAAGATTAGGCTTTGAGCAATTTAGCCAAGCTAAAATTATGTTTTCTGAATATATTGGATATTCTTTTCCATCTATTTCAACATCCATCTCGACTGGTGAATATAAGAAAAAAAGCAATCCTATTTTAGTTTGGTGATCCAAATCAATCCGCAAGCTTCCTGTCAAATCCCTAAGCTTACCAAACAACCAATTTCTTTTGAGGTTCAAATCCGATTCATGCCACTCTCTATTAAGCTCATGGAATGATTGTTTAAACTCTTCAACATTTGTAGTAGGACAGATCTTAATTTTCTTTTTGCCGCAAATTACATGCCAAGAGTGGTCGAATTTAAATCCTAAATGCTCGATAAATATGCTAGGGGCAAAAGTAACAAATTGTTTTGAACTAGGTTTGATAATGAATGGAGAATTAGGATTAGTTAATCTGGACGGTTGATTAGACGGACCTAACATCGCATCATAGCCTTTTTTCCTTATACTCCTTAAGCAATCATTATGCCATGAGCCTTAAATTACCAATTGCCCTTAACAATTTATTATTTTACAATATTTCATGATTTTAATTATTACCGCATGACCCGCAGTCCTAAAGTAAAAAACACAATCGCTTTCCTCATAGACGCATGCGCGGCGTTTGTAGTTTCTTTTGCTGCACTATATCTTAGGCTTGGTCATCGGATTTTTAACTACCCTGTGGAATTCTTACTTACCCAAGCATTCACATTTACTATCTGCGTGGTTTTGGTTAATTATTTTTTCCAAGTGCATAAAGGAATATGGCGATATTTTAATTATTCGTATCTAGAAAAGATTATCAAATCTGCTTCCGTAGCAGTTCTTTTGTTCCTGCTAATATTATTCCTAGATAGTAGGCTAGAAAAATTTCCACGCTCTGTAGTATTTCTAAATTGGCTATTGGTGATACTTGCATTGAGCGCACCCAGAGCTCTTTATACAGCGTGGCACAATGGTTCATTTCGTTTTTTTGTACAAAACAAAGACGTGACCCCTGCCCCAATATTAATAATAGGATTAGGCAACGCGACTGAGCTATTTATAAACGAGCTGCATAGGGTAAATTTTGCAAATTATAAAATTGTTGGAATACTAGATACGAAATCTAACATCGGCAGAACTATCCACGACATCCCTATAATTGGGACAATAGATAACATCGAGAAAGTTATAAAAATTCTTGAGAAAAAGAAACAAAGGCCAACACGTATTTTAATAAGCCCTGAGTTGTATATTGGTGGAAAACTACAGAAACTTTTAAATCTGAGTGAAGAACTTTCCATTCCTATTTCAAAGTTACCTAAATTAACAGAGTTGCAGCATAATCTTTCAAGCTCTCCTATCCAATCTATTCCTGTTGAAGATTTGTTAAGAAGACACCAAAGAGTAATTGATCGTGCGGCAGTAGCTAATTTTATCAAGAATAAAAAAGTTTTAATCACTGGTGCAGGTGGCTCAATAGGTTCTGAAATAGTAAGACAAGTTGCAAACTCTAACCCAAAAGAAATATGGCTTTTAGATAACTCCGAATTCTTATTATATGAAATAGAACAAGAAACCTTAAGCAAGTTTCCTAACATAAAATCTAAAGCAAAACTTGCCGATATCCGCGATGGAAAAGTGATTGCAAAAATCTTCAAAGACTTCGCCCCCGATATTGTATTTCATGCAGCAGCACTAAAACACGTTCCTCTCTTGGAAGCTCATAAAGCTGAAGCAATACATACCAATTTAATTGGTACAAAAAATATCTTCGATGCAGCTTGCCGCAATAAAACCTCTAATTTCATCTTTATATCTACTGACAAGGCTGTAAATCCTGTAAGTTTCATGGGTAGTACAAAACGCCTAGCGGAAATGTATTGTCAGAGCTCTACTAAAAAATCTATAAACACAACCATAGTGCGGTTTGGTAACGTACTTGGCTCGAATGGTTCGGTGGTGCCTATTTTTGAAAAACAGATTGCAGCTGGTGGCCCCGTAACAGTAACACACGAAGAAGCGACACGCTACTTCATGACTATAAAAGAAGCAGTAGGACTGGTCTTGCAAGCAACAGTAATTAATTTAGGAAATAATGAAGCTAAAGTTTATGTGCTAGATATGGGCGAGCCTATAAAAGTATTAGATCTTGCCAAACATATGATCTCTCTAGCTGGACTAAAACCAAATATCGATATAAAAATCAAAATAATAGGCCTACGACCTGGCGAAAAACTACATGAAGAACTCTACTATTCGCATGAAAACTTCGATAAAACAAATAACGATTCAGTTTTCCTAGCTCATCCAAAAACCATGGATAAAACTAAACTTGAAAAACTCATTAAAGAATTAGAATCTGCCAGTAAAGCATTTGAAGAAGCAGAATGCGAAAAAATCCTGAAAAAAATTCTAAAAGCTTCTAATTAGCCTTTACTACACCTTACTATGATTATAAACTCTCAGCAGTTCTATAATCTGGAAATTTCACATGATGGCATCTAACCAAAACAACCAACCATTTTTAGCAACTCGCTTAAAAAGAATTAAACCATCTCCAACTTTGGCAGTTACAACTAAAGCCGCAGAATTAAAGGCGGCTGGGCATGATGTGATTGGCTTAGGAGCAGGCGAGCCAGATTTCGACACACCAAATCATATAAAAGAAGCTGCATATACAGCAATGAAAAAGGGTGAGACAAAGTATACAGCTGTTGACGGAACACCAGCTTTGAAAAAAGCTATATGCGCGAAATTTGAACGCGAGAATAATTTAAAATACACACCTGATCAAATTACAGTTGGTTGTGGCGGCAAACACGTACTTTTCAATGCATTACTTGCAAGTTTAAACCCAGATGATGAAGTTATAATACCTGCGCCATATTGGGTTTCTTATCCAGACATGGTCATGTTCGCTGAAGGAACGCCAGTAGTTGTGCAAGGCTATGAGGAAACTAATTTCAAGATTACAGCAAGCGATTTAGAAGCAGCAATAACCCCAAAAACTAAATGGCTAATTTTAAATTCACCTAGCAACCCAACTGGAAGCGCATATACCCCAGCAGAACTTAGAAGCCTTGCTGATGTGCTATTAAAGCATCCGCACGTTTATATAATGAGTGACGATATTTATGAACATGTCATCTATGATGGATTTGAATTCAAAACGATTGCTGAAATTGAACCACAACTTTTCGACAGAACATTTACAGTTAATGGTGTTTCAAAAGCATATTCAATGACAGGTTGGCGAATTGGTTATGGTGGTGGGCCAAAAGAATTGATAAAAGCAATGTGCATGCTGCAATCGCAAAGCACATCTAATCCATCTTCAATTAGCCAAGCTGCTTCGGTTGAAGCATTAAATGGAACTCAAGATTTTATCGAACCTAACAACGCCACATTCAAAAGACGCAGAGATATGGTCGTAAAAATGCTCAATGACATTAAGGGGATTAAATGCTTAACTCCTGAAGGTGCGTTTTATGTATTCCCTAGCTGCAAAGGCTTAATCGGCAAAAAAACTCCAAAAGGTACAACAATAAAAAATGATACCGACTTCGCAACTTATTTGCTTGAAGAAGCATTAGTTGCTGTAGTACAAGGCAGTGCATTCGGTGCAGAAGGCTATTTTAGAATATCTTACGCAACTTCAGATGCAGTTCTAGAAAAGGCATGCGCTAGGATTAAAGAAGCGTGTGATAAACTTTCTTAAGCTATACTTTTAGCAATCCAGCCTTTACAGAGTTTTTCCTGTAAAGAGTTTTGATTCAACCTTGTATTCAAATGGTTGAAGTCTACCGAATCGAGTTCTTGATCTTGATTAAAACAGCTATAAACAAATGATTCTTCACCTGTATTCGGATCAACATGTCTTTGGATACACTGACCACAAATTTCTTTCATCATACATTGCATTGGTGAGTTTATAGAGCCAATTGCTACATGCGTGTTTTTAAAATATGCCTTCAAAGAATTGTGCCTTGCATAGGTCACAGCTGCCATCATTTTATCTGAGCCAATTGCGATAATTCTATCTACAGTTTTTAGTTCAGTAGGAGTCGTAAATTTTCCTACAGCATAAGCTTCGATTGCTTTTATTATGTTACCATGGAATGAAGAATCTTGCGCACGATTCTTTGTAAGCTCTAGTTCATCACAACACCAAATTACATTATCTGCTGCGTCTTCTATTTCTGAAATTTTATATCTATCTTCGGCCTTTCTATAACCAGCAAAATACAATACCTTGCAACCTTTAGCGCGCATTGCTTTTCCAATAGAAAACAACACTGCATTACCTAAGCCCCCACCGACTAACATTACTGTTTCGCTCTCAGGTATTTCTGTTGGCATACCAGTGGGTCCCATGAGAATAATAGATTCATCTTTCTTCAGATATTTGCATATATCTGATGAGCCACCCATTTCTAAAATGATCGTTGAAATTTTGCCTTGCTGTTTATCCACCCATGCCCCAGTTAGAGCCAAACCTTCCATCGCAAAAACTGTGTTGCCATTTTTAGGGGCATTTACTTCATAATTTTGTAGTCTATAAAATTGCCCAGGTTCAAATTGTCTTGCAGCTAAAGGGGCGGAGATTACAATCTCAACAATCTTTGGTGCGAGTCTAATTACCTCATGAACTTTCGCAATCACAAGAGAATCTAACTGTGCGAAAAATTCTTGCGAGTTTATTATGTTCTGCGCTAGTGTTTTTCTAAGTAAAGCCGAAATAATTGGATAGCCTTGCTTAGCACTTCCCATTGCTTTTACAACATTTCCAACAAAGGATGGGTGCATATCACCAAAGAAACTAACACTTTTATTCCCTTCTAGAGATGTAATAACAAATGGTTCTTTTGGTTTGGAAACTTTTTCTGGATTCACTTTATCACCAGAGTTATTTAAGACTTGGAAATATTTACCATCTAATTTGAAATGCTCTGGATCTTCACTCGCCAAAACAGTATTTGGATTTGTACCCGCTGCAATGAAAATAGTTTTGGCCGCGATTACACCATGTTGATGCACTAGATTCTTACAACTTTCGTACTGATCTACCTCTATGGAAGTCGGAGTGATATTCTCAACAAATTCGATTCCCTCTTCAAAAGCTTTTTCAACTTCCTCATGATTCAAACGATATGCAGGAGCCTCTTGCAGTGTTCTACGATAAACTACTTTTGCCCCACCCCATTTTTGTAATAACTCCAGCTTATTATTAGGTTTAGCTCTTAGCTGCTTTGCATGATCAATAAATTCTTTTGCGACTTCTAACTCTTCTGAGTTTAGCTCTGCTAAGAAATCTTCACCAATTTTTTCATAGCGAGTTAGGAATTTTTCAACCTGAATTGGATAGTATGCCAAACTCTCTGTGGCAGTATCAATTGCTGTCAAACCACCACCCACAACTAGCACTGGTAACCTTAATTGCAAGTTGGCGATTGAATCTTTACGAGCTGCTCCAGTAAGCTGCAACGCCATTAAAAAGTCAGATGCGGTTCTTACACCCTTGGCTAAGCCATTCGGAATAGAAAGTAAGTTCGGCTTGCCTGCGCCAGTAGCGAGAGCGATATGATCAAACCCTAATTGCCATGCTGTTTCGTATGTAATATTACTGCCGAAGCGTACACCACCATACATTCTAAAATCTTTCCTGCGCTCTAAAAGCAATCTAATTAGTTTTAAATAGTTTTTATTCCACCTGACTGTAATACCGTATTCGGACACGCCACCAAAACCAGCGGCAACTCTACTTCCAAGATCTTCATACAAACTTTTCACATCTTTGATAGGCGCGAAATCGCATCTGTTGCCATGCTGATCTATACCTGAAATAGCACTATCAAGTGGTTCAATTTTTAAGCCATCTATTCCAACAACAATATATCCCTCATTTAATAAATGATGCGAAAGAGTAAACCCAGCAGGCCCTAAACCAGCGACTAAAATTTTATGAGTAGTGTCGTCTTTTGGCAAAGGGCGTTTGAAATTAAGTGGGTTCCAACGAGTTAGCAAACTGTATATTTCAAATCCCCATGGCAGCTCTAATATATCATTCAAAACTTGTGTTTCAACAAGCGGAATATTTACTGGCTCTTGCTTTTGATAAATGCAAGCCTTCATACAGTCATTACATATTCTATGTCCTGTTGCTGCAAGCATTGGATTATCTATTATGGCGGTTGCAAGCGAACCAATGATTACGCCCTGCGACTTCAAAAGATTCATTTCTGAAATTTTTTCTTCAAGCGGGCAGCCAGCTTGTGTAATTTTTAATTCGTTTACTTTGAAATTGCCGTCTTTATCTTTTAATCCTTTCGAACAAGAATCTTTAGATTGATTATGGCAATGAATACAATAAGTGGCCTGATCTAAAGCTTGTGTTAAAGTATGTCCTTTGTCGGTAAGATTAAAACCATCGCGGTTATGAGTGTGTTTAGAATATAAAGCACCATCTTGATTTCTGTCCGTATGAATTAAATTCATAACATCAACTTTCTTTGGAACTTTGAATAAAACCCCATCAGCGTGCTTAAGTTTTCCCGCTTCAGAATTCACAGCCCATGCAGCATAGATTTTTGCCGCATCAAGAAGCTCTGCATTGCCTTGAGTCTCCCATGAGGCTACTGAATCAGCAAATTGCTTTTCGTTCAAGACATCTATGCCAAGTTGTTTTTCTATATTAGGAATTTTACTGTCATTAGCAGGATCATAATTTTTCGCAGCTTGTCTTTGTACAAATAGACGTTTGCATTTAAATATGTTCGCCAGATCATTATGTCTTAGCGCCAAATCTGATACCTGCTGCTCTATAGCAAAAAGATCGGAGACAAAATACTCAAGAGTTGACGCGAGGTCGATAATTAAATCTGACTCTGCTTTGCCACTAATCAATTCTGCCCTTGCAAGCATGAGTCTGTGATACAAATCGGGATAGTTTGCATTCAACAAATTTAGATATATAATATCCAACTTCTTCAGTCCAGAAGTCTCATATAATTCCTTAAATTCTAAATTATGTTTCAGTTGCAACATTGCTAAATCAAATTTAATTGCGCATTCTTCATGAGGTCTTTTTGCTCAAGGTTATGAATAATAACCACCTTTTGCCTCGATGTCCAGCCACTTGCGATCTCTATACAGGATTTGGCTATTTTATAATGCTCTGATAAAAGCTTGATCACCGCCTCATTAGCCTTACCATCAACCGCAGGCGCTGTAACACGAAGCTTGATGTTTATTAAGCCTTTATCGTCCATAACTGGTGCTTCGACTTTATTCAGCTTAGCTTGCGGTATAACCTTAAGATTTATTTTCACAAATTTAGCTGGCATGATTTTCGCTGAAGTCCTAGTTATTATGTATTTTTATATATTTTAATTGCTTAGCCTAAAACTAAGTGATTAATTAGTTTAGTAACTTTTATTTTGATTATGAAGAACCTACTTTTAGCCATATCATTTATCTTCTTGCCTATTCTAGTACAGGCCGAGTCTAGGATCAAAGACATTGTGTATTTCGAGGGCGTAAGGGAAAACATGCTTATCGGCTATGGCCTAGTAGTAGGCTTAAACGGCACGGGTGATAACTTAAAAAATTCTGTATTCACTGAAAAAGGATTAACCGATTTCTTAGAAAAATTAGGGGTTAATACAAGAGGTGCAAACCTAAAAACAAAAAACGTAGCTGCTGTGACCGTTACAGCAACTCTACCAGCATTTTCAAGAGCTGGTAGCAAAATAGCCGTAGACGTTAGTACTATTGGTGATGCGAAAAGTTTAAAAGGAGGTATGTTACTTGCCACTCCATTGCTTGGAGCTGATGGCGAAGTATATGCATTAGCACAAGGGCAAATAAGTATTGGCGCAAAGCCTGCAGATGACCCAACCAAACCTTTGGTTATAAACCCAACAGCAGGCTATGTGGCGAATGGTGCAATTATCGAACGTGAGATTGATTTCGCTTTAGAAGATATGAGTAAAATTAATTTAGCATTAAAGAATCCTGATATCTCAACAGCCCGCTCTATTGAAACAGCGGTTAATGCAGCTCTTCGCAATAAAATCGCAACAGCAAGAGACCCTGGTACAGTTACTATACAAGTACCTGAAAAATACTCATCTAATGTAGTAGGGTTTTTGGCAGATATAGAAAATGTTACGGTCTACCCAGATACTGTTGCAAAGATTGTGATAGATGAATCTACAGGAACTATTGTAATTGGCGAAAATGTCAAGGTAAGCAATGTCGCCATAGCTCAGGGAAATTTAATAGTTAAAGTTAGCGAAGATAAGGACTTTTTATATAACATAGGCATGCTGGGCAAAGACAAACCAAAATCTTCTAAGCCAGGTGAAGAAATAGCCATTATGAAAGAAACAACAAAGCTTAGCGATTTAGTGCAAGGATTAAATATGCTAGGCGTTAAACCAAAAGACTTAGTAGCAATTTTAAAATCAATCAGACAAGCGGGCGCACTCCAAGCAGAGATAGAAACTAGATAATATGACCAGACTCTTTTTAATATTGACTTCTTTCTTTTGGACTTTTGAGGCGATGGCTGAGGCGAATTTTATAGATGAGATGAACAGAGCTCAAGTTAATAACCTAAAAAAACAAATGAATTCTGACGATGAGATTTTTAAAGCAGCAAAGCAATACGAAGCAGTGGCAATAACAAAAATGCTGCAACAGATGTATTCGGATGTAAAACTAGATCCTCTTTTCGAAAATAAAAATACAGAAAATATTTATAAAGATCTCCTACTCACAGAATATGGCAAAATAGTTGCTGAGAATGGCGGTATAGGCCTAGCAAAAGCCATAACCAAAGATGCAAAAAAGTCTAAAGGTATAGTCCAATGAGTACAGCACCAGACCTAAGCCATTTATTTAATTTTGACATATTTATCCAAGCACTCGGTGACTTAACAAACCTACTTAGTTCGGAAGTAGAAGATATTAAAAAAAACAATATAAAAACCCTAACAGCAAATTTCGATTTCAAAGCAGATTTGATTGAATACATAGAAGCCATGAAAGAGATACTAAATCAAAACACCAGCCTTGCAAAAAACTTCAGAGAAGACCAAAAAATTCTTCTAAAAAATATGGCACAAGAATTGCAAGAAGCAGTAACTCTGAACAATTCAGAGTTGATGAAGGCTAAGTATTTTAACGATGAACTTATTAAGCTTGTTGTAACTGCAGTAGAAAATGCAAGTACACCTGTAAAAACATATGATAGATACGGCAAGCGACCTAAGTTATCAAAGTTAAAGACGCCAACATCAGTAACGTTCAATAAGGAAGTTTGATCTGCACATTTAATGCAGAGAGAAGGTAAAAATGAGTAACGTTTATTCGATAGCTCTAGGAGCAATGAATGTAGAGCGCAAAGGTGTGGGTTTTGTGTCCCATAACATAGCGAACTCTGGGGTTGAGGGATATACTCGACTCGGCGTAAACAAAGAAACTAAAATTATTAACGGTGAAGTCGCTGGCGTTGACGTCCAAGGCGTTGTTGCCAACGTGGACGATATCTTACAAGACAGCCTGTATGATAAAATTTCTTCCGATGCCTATCAGAATGAAATCAAAGGCTATTTAGAAAAAATGCACAATGAGTTTGGCCAACCAGGCGCCGCTAATACTATTGACTCATTAGTAAACCAAATGCAGATAGCTTTTAAAAATCTATCTGAAGGACAGACCTCTGTTTCAAAGAAATTAGAGGCTGTTGAATCAATCAAAAACCTCACAAGAAAAATTTCATCAACCGCATCTACATTCCAAAACTTTAGATTTGAAGTAGATAGAGAGCTTGGAAAATCGATAGAAACTCTGAATAGCCAACTAAGCGAAGCGCATAAAAACACTAATATTATGGGCGTGTACCCAAAAGGCTCGCTTGAGAGAGTAAACTTAGAAGACAAATTAAGAAACAACTTAGAAAAAATTGCCGAGCATTTGGAGATTACAAAGTATAATGACTCCTCTGGAACATGTAAGGTATTAACTGCAAACGGAGTTTCTATAGTTGGAGATTCGCAGTTTGTATTAAAATACTCGCCAGTAAATTCTGTAAATGAACTAATTGATGATATAGAATTGCAACCAGTCCTAGTAAGCTATTTGAATTCACTAGGAGAAGATCAAAGGCTAGACAAGGAAATAATCTCAGGAGGAACAAGCTCTAACGTTTTTTCTACAATAAAAGCTGGAAAAATAGCAGCTCTAGTTCAACTACGCGACAAAGAAATTCCAAAAGCACTAGAACAGTTAGATCAGCTAGCTAAACAGCTAAAAGAAGAATATAACAAAATACATAATGAAGGATCTAGCGTCGGCTCACCTTCAAATTTAAGTGGGACAACTTTAGTTGGTAGAGACCAAATATTAGGGTTCCATGGAAAAACCAGAATGCTCTTGGTAGATAATCAAGGCAAACAATACGACAATATCCCTGCCCTAACTTTAGACATGTCAAAATTAGACACTGGAAATGGAGCTGGCAAAGCAAACCTTGAAGGTATACTACAAGAAATAAACTACCACTTCGGTAAAAAACTCAACGCAGATAATGCAGCATATCTGGGAGATTTAACCGATATTAAACTCGTTTCTTTAAACAAAGAATTAACCGCGAGCAGCACTTTTGATTTAGATTTAGAATTACAGAATTTATCATCGCGCACTTCTACGGTAACCATAATGAACGCCACTGCAACTGATGGCTTGGGAGCAAACGTTTTAAATAGCTTTGTTGGCACATCGTATAATGTTGCTTCTGGCAGAATTGAACGAACTGGTACTAGCGGCCCATCGCTGCGATTGAATATTCCAGCTACTATAAATAATCCAATAACCATAACGCTAGATGTACGCGCCAATGATGGCGTAACAAATAAAAATTCACAAATGACTTTTGTGATAAACAACCCAACACCAAATAGTTTTAATGGATTACAAAATCACAGATTTTCTGTGAATACTGCAAATGGAGACGGCATAGTGTACGCACCAAACTTCGTTTCTAATATGTTAACAGCCTCTTTATCTGCGGCTGATGGCACAACCGTACATCCTGATTCAACAACCAAAGGCCTAATTAAAATCACCTCTTTTTCTGATGATTATCACATAGCTATAGACAATTTAGATAGCTCTCAAGACGGTTATTCCGCATCCAACATAATAGGTACACAACAAAAGTTTTCTTACTTCTTTGGATTGAACGATCTTTTTGTTAGAAAAGATTCTCCAGAAAACTGGGGAAACACTAGAAACACCGCCTTAAATTTAGATCTAAGGAATGATATTAAAATAGACTCTAATAAATTATCAGCAGCAAAATTGAAACAGATAGTAGATTATGCAAACCCATCTAATATAATAAATCAATTTGAAATCTCCGCAGGTAATATAGAAAACTTAGAAGCAATGATGGCTCTTACAAACAAGGCTATCTTCTTTGCTCAAGCAGGAACATTACCTGCAACTAACCTAAGTATACAAGATTATGCAGCAGAAATTTTAGGTTTTAATTCAGCTGAAGTGATCAGAATCTCGAGTGTAGCTGACCAAGCTTCATTGATAAGAAAATCTATCCAAGAAAAAATCCAAGACTTAAAAGGTGTGAATATTAATGAAGAATTGACAAATATGATAATACATCAACAAAATATAACCGCGAATTCACGAGTAATTAGTGTAGCAAGAGAGATAGACCAAATACTAATGAATATTATTAATTAGGGTAATTTTATGTCTGCCATAGTCAGTAGGGTTTCAACTTCAGCATCTCAGGAAGCTTTGAGAGAAAGCATGAACAAAGCACATAAAGATTTATCTAAAGTTGTGAAACAACAATCAACCGAGCAAAGATCTGAAACTTTTGCAGGACTTACAGGCGAAGTTAGCACAGAAACTTTGCTACGCGTACAAAACTCTCTAGACAAAGTTGATGCTAGAACAAAAAACAACACATTATTGCAAAAGAAACTTTTTGAACAACAAAACGCAATTACTGGCTTACAAGATGTTGCGCGCAGTGCGTTATTAGATATCCAAACAACTAGGAATCCCGTCAATATAAATTCAGTTGATATAGTGAACCTAGCTAAAAATCACTTGGGTTCTATAAAGCATTTCTTATCTGCACAGTTCAATGGACAATTTATTTTTTCTGGATCTAAAGTTAATGAAAATCCAACTGGCGATATAGTAAATGTAAGCAATATAGATTTATTAAATAATCCATCTGTAAATTACTATAAGGGTGACGATATAGTAACAACTTCTAAAATATCGGATGATCATGATTTGGATTATGGAATAAAAGCTAGCGATCCAACCATAGCTAAACTGATTGCAAGTCTTCACAAAGCAATAGAAGCCAAAACTACAAACGACCCAACAAAATATGATGAAGCCATGTTATGGGTTGAGCAAGCCAATAAAGAACTCTCTTCAATGACTTCTAAAATTGGTTCTAATATGAGGGCTGTGGAGTCAGTAACCAATCACGATAAAGCCAACATTACACAGATGGCGGAATTTATAAAAGATGTTCAAAAAATTGACCTCACAGAAACCACTACAAAACTAATGGAAGTGCAAGCAAAGCTCCAAGCCACCATGATGCTGTTAACTCGCATCAATTCCATTTCCTTAGCCGATTATATAAAATAAATATGGATGAAAATCATGCGTAAATTAAAAGAAAAAATCGAAACCAGAATCATAAAAAACAAGTTTGGCAAAGTTGAAGTCAACCCTGAAGTAGTGATAAATTTTCCACTTGGTATTTTGGGTATGCCGAAATATAAGGAATTTCATCTAGTACAATGCCCTGTACAAAAATTTAGCCAATTTCTTTTGCTACAATCCTCAGAAGAAGATGAATTAGTGTTTATGGTTCTACCAATTGATCCAAACAACCCAAAATACATCAAAAGCGGAGATCTAGATGAAGCTTATTCTCAAGTTGAGATAGCAAAAGAAGATGCCTCCGTTGTTCTTGTCGCTGCAACAAAAGAAGATGAAGAAGGAAGAAAAAGAATTACTGTTAACACACGCGCCCCCATAATTATTGATAGCAATAAAAAAACTGCTATCCAATACGTTCTTCAGAATAATGAGTATGAAGTACAGCAGTTAGTGTAGTTTTTTCTACCAATAAGTGCTATAATCCACTTATTGAATTTACCTAGAGAAGCACGGTGTTTTTAAGAACGATCCTATATTTTTGTTCATTATTGTTTTTTAGCATTTTAGCTGTTGCTAAAGAGCCAGAACATAGAACACCATCAGAACCAATTGATATTACATCTGAGGAACTAAGAGTATTTAAAAATCAACACTTTGCCATTTTCAATGGAAATGTCGAAGCAACCCAAGGCACGCTCAAGCTAAAATGTGATAAAATGACTGTGTATTTTGAAGAGAAATCAACCCCATCAGAACCAACTGAAGCTGAAATGGAGAAATCTAAAATCAATAAAATAGATTTCACGGGTAATGTCTTAATTACAACCCCCGAAGAAACCGCCAAAGGTGATTCTGGGAATTATAACGTCCCACAAGGGATTTTCACCCTAGAGGGAGACGTGCAACTTACTCAAAAGAAAAATGTACTACAAGGTCGCAAACTTATTTATAATAAAAACACTGGCGAAAGCTTATTAACAGATGGAAAAACCCAAAGTAAACAGAATCGTGTAAGAGCGACATTGATTCCAGAGGAAAAAAGTGGCAAAGAAATTAGAAATTAAAAACATAGGAAAATCTTATCAAAACAGAAGAGTTGTAAGAGATGTAAGTCTAGAAGTCTCTGCAGGAGAGATTGTTGGCTTACTTGGACCTAATGGCGCTGGCAAAACAACTTCATTTTATATAATTACAGGCCTTGTGTCATGCGACTATGGGCAAGTTTTGATTGATGACATGGACGTAACTCAGCTCCCTATGTATAAACGCGCACGTTTAGGAGTTGGATATCTACCTCAGGAATCTTCTATTTTTAGAGGATTGAATGTCGAACAAAATATAAATGCCGTATTGGAAGTTTGCGAACCGAATGAAGAAACTAGGCAGCATAGGTTAGAAGAACTACTTGCAGAATTTTCTATATCACACTTACGCCACTCTGCTGCCGTAGCATTATCAGGCGGTGAACGACGCAGGCTAGAAATTGCTAGATGCCTTGCTTCCAATCCTAAATTTCTACTATTAGATGAGCCGTTAGCTGGTATAGACCCTATAGCCGTTTCAGAGATCAAAGAATTAATAACCCAGCTAAAAAAAATGGGACTTGGCATATTAATAACCGATCACAACGTTAGAGATGCATTGTCTATCATTGATAAGGCATATATCCTTCACGATGGAGTTGTATTAATGCATGGCACTCCAAATCAGGTAGTTCAGAACAAGGCTGTAAGAGATGTTTACTTAGGTGAAAATTTTGTAGGTACTTTTTAATGGCAAACCACCTTTTTTGCTTCGGAATTGGTTATGTTGCTACTCACTTGATCAGCTCAATAAAACAACAAAGTAACTGGAAGATTTCTGGGACAAAAAGAACTGATACTAACATCGAAGCAGTGGATATATTCAATTACGACGATTTAGCTATATTGCCAAGAGACATTACACATATACTAATTTCCATTCCCCCAAAAGATGAAGGGGACATAGTTGTAAAACAATTCGGCAAACAGATTAAAATGCTACCAAATTTAAAATGGGTTGGATATTTATCTGCAACAGGCGTGTATGGCGATACAAAAGGTAATTGGGTAGATGAGAATTCTCCACTAGTACCAACCAATCCTTTCTCAAAAAAGCGATTGATAGCAGAACAACAATGGCAAGACTTGGGGTTGCCATTAAACATTTTTAGATTGAGCGGAATCTATGGACCAGAAAGAAATGCGATTGAACAAGCAAAGGCTGGCCACGCAAAGATAATTGATGCCAAAGATCAAGTTTTCTCCAGAATACATGTGGCTGATATAGTGCAAGTTTTAATAGCAACTATCGATAATAACATTAAAGATGAAATATTTAATTTGGCAGATGACAATCCGTCAAGCGCTCGAGAAGTTGTAGAATTCGCTTATGAAATTCTAACCCTACCACCACCTAAGCCAATAAAACTTGAAGATGCAGAATTATCCGAAATGGGTAAAGTTTTTTACAGTGAAAACCGCCGCGTTAAAAACGATAAAATCAAAAACGTACTTGGTATCAAACTAAAATATCCTTCTTATAAAGAAGGACTAAAACATTAGCTGCCATTCTTTAAAGAACTATATTGAAATTCTTTAATATGGAACATCCAATACATAAGAGCCACCACCGATAGCATACATCCCATAGCTATAAAGATATGGTGAATTTCGCTTCCCACAACATAACTTGCAATAAGCATCCCAAAGGAAACGAATATTGAACGGATACTACCAATCGCCGATGAGGACATGCCTTTTATATCTGGAAATTTATCCAACGCCTTTGCAGTAAACCCAGGAATAATAAATGGCACGATAGCAGATTGCACACAAATCATCATCAACACCGTTTCAGCTGACCAAGGAAACTGTATAAGCCCCAATATCAAGTAAAAAGGAATTAAACTCGCCAAGCCCGCTATCCCATACCGCGCGCATTTTGAGATGCCAAAAAGATTCACGATATTTCGGTATACCAACACTGAGAACATGTTAAATAACATTGGTATAAATTGGTATATGGCATAACTAGTAACGCTTAAACCGAAGTCTGTAATATAAACAAACGGCGCATTTATAACAAATGCCATATATGATGCCACTATTATCCCTACCATTGAGCTATACGAAACAAATTTGACGTGCTGTAAAAGTTTGAAATAGGTTCTAAATAAAATTACAACTCTTTCATTTTTCTTGGGCTTATGTGTTTCAGGTATATAACGATATACCAAAACCCAAGCGAAAATGCAGAAAATCAAAATTACAAAGAAGTTAGCACGCCAGCCGCCCGTTAATTCAACCATGAATGCACCTATGATTGGAGCAACAACAAAAGCGATTGGGAATGACATTTCCATCAGACCCAAAATCCTAGCGCGCTCTGTTCGGTGAGCATACAGATCGGCAATTATAGCTGTGCCAAGAACTGAAGAAATGCCAGCGCCAAAAGATTGCAGGGCTCTAACAGTAAGTAAAAAATCAATATTTGGTGCGATACTACAACAAAACTGACCAACAGTTTGGATACCTATAGTCAAAAGCATTATCTTACGCCTTCCATAAAGGTCACTTACTGGCCCCCAAAGTAGTCGAGAAAAGATTGCACCAAACCCAAACAGAACCAGCACCAACTGCACCATGAACTCTGTAGTTTTCAAGTCAGCAACCATTATTGGTAACGACGGCAGATGAATATCCATCGCCATAGCGAAAAGTATGTTGTTAAAAATAAGTATATAAGCAATTCGTTCTGGGTGTCTTTTAATACTTATTTTACTCATGATTACGAATTACATCTAAGATTTTTCATCTCCTCATCACACTGCTTCTTAAGTGTATTGGCAGCATTTGGGAACTCTTTCTTCATCTTAGCAAAAGTCGTGCAAGCTTCTTTTCTCTTTTCTAATTTTGCCATAGATTTACCAAGTTTTAACAAGTTATCGGCAGCTCTAGAGCCTCGAATACTACTTTGGTAACCTTTTAGATATTCGATAGCGGCTTTGTCGTATTCAGCACGAGAAAAATATGTTTCACCGATCCAATAGTAAGCATTTCCAGCTTGATCTGTGTCAGGATATTCTTTCACGAACGCTTGGAATGCAGTACGTGCACCTTTATAATCTTTTTGCTTCAAAAGAGTTTGCGCATCTTTAAATTTATCTTCCATGCTTTTTTCACGCATCTTTTTCTCAATTAGAGGATCAGTTTTTTCTGCTGCTTCTTCTTTATTATTTTTTTTAGATTTAGCATCAGATTCACTTAATATAAGATCGTTATCCAATTCTTCATCTATATCATCAAACACATCTCTATCTTTATTCACCGTAGCACCTTTGTTTTTTTCAAGCTCAGTGAATCTGAATTCCATATCAGCCGCGAACTTCACCATCTTTTCATTCAAACGCGCGTTGTCAAATTGAAGCTGTTCAAGATCACCTCTCAAGCTTTTAAGCTGCTCTTTCATCTCTTCTAATTGGGCAAGGGTAGTAGCATTTAAACGCGCAGTGCTTGTAACTTCGCCAGATCCTTGAGTATAAAGCTGCTTCTGAAGCGCATTCACTGTTTTTTCAAGCCTTTCTATTTTATCATCTGAAGCAGCGGGCGCTGTCTTTTCTTCAGTTGCCGCATAAGACAAAATTGGTAAAAAAACTAGAAGCAAAGTTAGGAATAAATTTTTCATGCGCATATTAAATTTATAATTTTATTCGGTACATATATCACTTTTTTGACAGCTTTGCCTTCAAGTTGTTGCTTAACGCTACTCAACTCTTTTGCTGCAGCTTCAACGTTCTCTTGATTGCTATTTGCAGGTACTTCAATAGTGCCGCGCATTTTGCCATTAGTTTGAACAGCTATTACTACTACATCATTAACCAAGTATTCTGGATTTGCAACAGGCCAAGATGTATTAACTAACTGATCTTTATGCCCCAAGTGTTGCCATAGTTCTTCTGTTATATGTGGCACTATAGGGTTTAATAGCTTTAAAGCTGTTTCCAAGCCTTCTTTAAGAATGTTTGAAGGGATGGATTCTTCGAATAAATAGTTAGTAAATTCTCTAATGCGCGCCACACCACGATTGAAGTGAAAACGCTTTAAATCTTCGGTTACGTTATGAATCGCTTGGTGAATAACGCGTATAGCTTTGCCGTGCTCTTCAACTTTGCCATCGTCTTTAAAGTTCACAACTGCTTTATGTAGTCTTGCTAAATATTTGAAGCAACCTTCTACTCCAGCGTCTGACCATTCCAGATCTCTTTCAGGTGGTGAGTCAGAAAGTAAGCAAAGCCTTGCAGTATCTGCACCGTATTTTTCAATAATAATAGTTGGGTCGACAACATTCTTCTTCGACTTACTCATCTTCTCAAGACGACCAACGATAACTTCTTCATTGGTATTTTTGTTGTAGGCCTTGCCATCACGCATCTCAACCTGTTCTGGGAAAAGCCAAGCTCCATCTTTAGATTTGAACGATTGGTGCACGACCATGCCTTGCGTTAACAACGCTTTGAACGGTTCATCGATTTCTAAATAACCACATTTCTTTAATGCTTTGGTGAAAAAACGTGAATATAAAAGATGCAACACAGCATGCTCAATACCGCCAATGTATTGATCAACTGGCAACCAATATTTTGCTGCTGCCTTATCAATGCCATCTTCAGATTTCGGCGAGCAATACCTTGCGAAATACCATGATGATTCGAAAAATGTATCAAATGTATCAGTTTCTCTGCGTGCTACCTTACCGCACTTTGGACAATTCGTATGTTTCCAAGTTGGGTGGTGGTCTAATGGATTCCCTGGCTTGTCAAATGTAACATCTTCTGGAAGAGTAACTGGAAGTTGGTCTTTAGGTACTGGTACAACACCACAATCGTCACAGTAAATTACTGGGATTGGACAACCCCAATATCTTTGTCTGGAAATACCCCAATCGCGAAGGCGATATTGAGTTACTCCTTCACCTGCTTTTAGTTTTTCAAGTTCCTGTATGGCGCGTTTTTTTGCATCACCAATTGATAAACCATCTAAGAATTTTGAATTGATGATAGTACCATCTTCTGTGTAGGCCTGTTTCTGAGTATCAACTTCCACACCATCCATAGGTTTTACAACTTGTAAAATTGGTAATTGATATTTGCTAGCGAATTCATGGTCTCTTTCATCGTGTGCTGGGCAACCAAATACTGCGCCAGTACCGTAATCCATTACCACAAAATTTGCCACATATACAGGCAGCTCAATGCTTGAATCAAAAGGATGGATTGCTACCAACTCTGTTTTAAACCCTTTTTTCTCAGCGGTCTCCAATGCTTCTTCAGTAACTGCCATAGCATCACAATCGCGCACGAAAGCTTTCAATTTTGCATCTTCAATTTCATGAAGGACTGGATGATGTCCAGCAATCGCGACAAACGAAGCACCAAACAATGTATCAGGTCTGGTGGTGAAGATTTCAACATGCTCTTCAGTACCTTTAATTTTAAATTTTACTTTTGCACCTTGCGATTTGCCAATCCAGTTTTCCTGCATAATGCGAACTTTTTCTGGCCAGTCTTTTAGGTTTTGAATCTCATTTAATAACTCGTCGGCAAAATCGGTGATCTTTAAAAACCATTGTTTCAATTTCCTTTTTTCAATTTTAGCTCCCGATCTCCAACCACGACCGTCCGCATCAACTTGTTCGTTGGCAAGCACAGTGTTGTCAATCGGATCCCAGTTTACTACTGATTCTTTTTGGTAGGCCAAACCTTGGGAGTAGAAGTCGATGAACATTGCTTGTTCATGTTTGTAATAGTCCGGTAAACATGTGGTGATTTCTCGATCCCAGTCATAGGTAATCCCTATAGGCTTAAATTGAGTCTTCATAAAAGAAATATTCTCAAGCGTCCATTTTTGGGGGTGGGTTTTATTTTCGATAGCGGCATTTTCAGCAGGTAACCCAAAGGCATCCCAACCCATTGGGTGCATAACATTAAAGCCTTGGGCGCGTTTGAAGCGGGTGATTACATCGCCAATTGAATAGTTTCTTAAATGCCCAATATGAAGTTTTCCAGATGGATACGGGAACATTTCAAGCACGTAATACTTAGGTTTTGATAGGTCTTCTTTAGTTTTAAAAGCCTCACTATCATCCCAAACTTTTTGCCATTTTTGTTCAATTGATTTAAACGATTGTCCGTATTCTTGCACCATACAATTTACACTACTTTTTTGCTGTTACGGAGGTTATAGCACACTTGAGAATAAATGTAAAAGTGGGGTTGGGATTCATAATATTTAACAAAAAAAGAGAGTGGCACATAGGTGAATAGCTATGTTTTTAACAGAAAAATTAAAAACCGTAATATCTCCTTAACATTAGTGTGTTACAATGCACCTAGCAAAACATAACATGGATTAACTCATGGTAGATAGCATCAACGCACAAACCTTGGCAGCATTTTCAAGAATAGCATACGAGGAAAACTTTAAATTAATGAAGGCTAAAGCTTTAGCTCAAGATCCAAATTGGTGGCTGACCGCAACATCAGTAGAAACCGAAGGTGCTTATGATATGCACTACCACAGCTTTGCAATGGTAAATGAAGAAACCAAAGAGGTTCTAGTAGTAAATTCTGGCACAAGACTACATCATTCTGATAAGTTTCAAAATCTGGGATTCTTAAATGATGTTATATCTAATATTGGAGTTTTAAACAAATCTACGCCACAAGCCTTCATTGATGATGGTGAGAAGTTTATAAACGTGCTAGTACAAAAATTTCCTGGATATAGCTTTATTAACACTGGTCATTCACTAGGTGCTGTATACGCACAATTATCGCACGCATATTTAGCATCTAAAGGTATTGAAAGCAGTTCTATAGTGTTTGAATCACCAGGAGCTTTAGAAATTATTAACAACTACCTGACTGAACATCTTAAAACAAACGACTAAACTAAAGAAAAAATTATTGATGACGTCAAAAATAATAGCGAAATTTATAACATTGAGGACAGCCTAATTGGGACACTGATTAATAAACAATTGGGAGACTTTTATTTATTAGCAGATGATAGCATTCCCATTGCTAGCACACTTGGCAAGATAGCTGGTATCAAAGATGCTGATAAAATATTCAAGTTAGCAGACTCACTTTTAAGCACTAATGATAAACATGGGATAGATTCTATTATTGCAAAGCTTAATAAAGATACTGTTGAACTTGCTCCGTGTACATACACACTCACAAAAGAGGAGGATTTGGTGGGAGAGGCTATCGGAGAATTTGCGAGCTTATTTGATTTTGGAGCTAATACCTAATAAAATAGCTGGTTCTCTTAAGAGAGATTACTATTAGATATTAATTCTTGGGCTTTTTATAGCGTGCTTCGTAGACAAGGGAGAGTTTTTCTTGGATTTCAGGATCTTCAGCTTTACGTGGTTTTACGCCTAATATTGGCGCAATGCGTGAAATAACATTTCCTGCTACTGGTGCTGCTAGTGTTCCGCCCGTAGTATAACCACCATTTATTGAATTAGCTTTTGCTTCATCGATCATAACCATAACTACGTATTTCGGATCATCGATTGGGAAAGCGCAGATGAACAAAGCGATATTTGATTTCTTGCTATAACGGTTGCCAACAATTTTTTCCGCTGTTCCAGTTTTCCCCGCAACAACATAGCCGTCGGCATTAGCCTTTCTACCTGAGCCACCAGTTACAACTAGACGCAGCATTTTACGCATTGTCTCAGAAGTGCCTCTGTTTAAGATTTGCTCAGCATCTAAATCTTCGGGCGAATCTACTTTTAATAAAGTTGGCTTAAATAATTTTCCACCATTTACTACAGATGCAAAAGCCCTAACCGTGTGTAGTGGTGTAACAGAAATTCCGTGACCGTAACTTATGGTAATTAAACTTGCTTGACTCCAACGTTTGTCAGATGGGTAAAGTGAACGTGATTTTTCTGGTAACTCAATATCAAGTGGTTGCATTAACCCAAATTTATTTAAGTATTTTTTCTGGTTTGAAACTCCTACTTTCATACCAATTTGCGCAGTACCAATGTTTGATGAATACATCAATATCTCAGGCACAGACAAAAACCCACCTTTACCTTTATAATCACTAATTTTATGGTTGCCGACCATAACAGTTGCATCGGTATTAAACGCGTCGTTCACTCTAATAAAATTACCATCTATACCCATTGCAGTTGTGAGAACTTTGAAGGTCGACCCCATCTCATAGACGCCAAGTGTAACTTGATTGAACCTTTGTCTTTCTTTGGCGTTACCAGCATGGTTAGGATCAAAATCTGGCAGACTCGCCATCGCAACTACTTCACCAGTATTTGCATCCATAACAATGCCTGATGCACCAATCGCGTTATGTAACTGCGCTTGTGCCGCGAGTTCCTCTCTTAGAACTTCTTGAACTCTTATATCTAATGCAAGTTGTAAAGGCTTGTTATTATTTGAAAGATATTCATCAAATTGTCTTTCTACACCAGAAATGCCGTTTCCATCGAGGTCGACGAATCCTAAAATATGTGAGAATAAATTATTGTGAGGGTAAACACGTTTTTCTTCGCGAATGAAATATAATCCGGGAAGGCCAAGATCATTTACTGCCTGCTGCTCTTTTGGTGTGAGGTGTCTTTTAATCCAAACAAAACTTTTTCCAGGTTTTAAAATGTCAACTAAGTCAGAGCATTTTTTGATTTCTAAATTTTTGCAAAGCTCTGCTGCTGTTTCTTTATAGCCAATAATTTCATTTGGATTAGCGTACAAAGATGCGGTTGATAAATTCACGGCAAGCATTGCACCGTTCCTGTCGGTAATACTTGCTCTTTGAACAAAAAATTCTGTGCTTCTAGTTTTTGTGCTTACTTTAATATCTTCGGAATTAGATAAGCTAATCTCGAATAGCCTAAAAACTAAAACTATAAATACAAAGCAAGTTGCCACCAACACTACAGCCAAGCGATTACGGCTTATTTCTAGGGCAGAATCCTCAACGACTTTAGAAGTAGGTATAAACGAAAAACGCTCTTTAATTTTAGAATTCATTGCGCCACCTCACTTGGAGCTGTTGCAACGTCTTGTTTTGGTGGGGCAGGTCTTATGTCGCTTGGTTCTATAATTTGATCAGGCTTAATAGTTTGCAATGCCAAGTTCGAATCGACTAATTTTTTTATGCGTTTTGGGTTGGTAAGATATGTGTATTCAGCGTTTAAAATATGAATATTTTCTTTTTCAGAAATGATCTTGGTATTTATCTCATTTAACTGTTTATTTAGAACTTGTACTTTATGTTTAATGGCGAACAAAAAGGCAGCCGAAATGGCTAGAATAAAGAGATAGGTAGTAATTGACGATTTGAGCAACTTAACCATTATTGCACCTTAATTATCGCGCGTAATTTTGCAGAACGAGCCCTAGGGTTGCCGTCCAGCTCTTCTGTGCTAGCAATTACCGTGCCTTTATGAAGATATTCAAATTCGGCTACAGCATCTTGATTCTCATGATAAGGCATAAAACGATTAATACCAGCAACTTTTCCACAAAGTTTATTAAAAAATTCTTTTACGATTTTATCTTCGCCAGAATGAAAAGTGACGACTACAATTCTTCCACCTTTTTTAACTATAGATGCAGCTGCCGACAACCCTTTTTCAAGCTGATTTAATTCGTCATTTACTGCAATTCTTAGTGCTTGAAATGTTCGTGTTGATGGGTCAATCCCATCGTTAGCTCTGCCAATAGTTGCGCGAATCAAATTAGCCAGAGCTCCTGTTGTTTTGAATGGTTCTGTAGTCCTTTTTTCAACGATTTTTTTAGCAATAATTCGTGATTTTCTTTCGTCACCATATTTATAAATTAAATCAGCAAGCTCTCTTTCGCTTAAACTATTCACTAAAAATTCAGCAGTCACTCCATCGTTTCTGTTCATGCGCATATCGAGCGGACCATCATGTAAAAAAGAAAAGCCTCTGTCGCCTTGATCTATTTGCATCGAAGAAACTCCAATATCAAAAACAAAACCATCTACTGGCTCAATTATGTGATCTGATATTTTTCCAAATTCATCTTGAATGAAATTAAAACGCTGCCCATATTTTTCTTTAAATTTCGACACTTGAGGTAGGGTAGTATCATCTCTATCAAAAGCAATTAGATTACATTTGGCAGATTCCAAAATTGCCGATGTATATCCGCCAGCACCAAAAGTTGCATCGACAAAAGTTTCGCCATCTTTAGGATGCAAGTATTTTATAATTTCATTAAGTAAAACGGGTTTATGCACGATTATTTTCTATAACACACTTCTTTAACTGCAGCTACAACATCACTCACTTGAGGAAGTGCAAGTTTTTCTAAATTCACTGCATAAGGTAGAGGAACATCTTTGCCAGTTACTCTTTTGATTGGCGCGTCAAGATAGTCGAAAGCATGCTCAGTAATTTGTGCAGAAATTTCGGAACATATTCCAGCATAAGGCCAACCTTCTTCAACGCAAACAATTCGATTTGTTTTTTTAACCGATTCCAAAATTGTTTCCATATCGAGTGGGCGAAGCGTTCTTAGATCAATCACTTCAGCTTCTATCCCATCTTTAGCTAGTTCTTCTGCAGCATCGAGAGCAGTTTTTACCTGCAAAGAAAATGCTGTGATTGTTACATCTTTACCTTCACGTAGAATATTTGCTTTGCCAATTTCTACTACAAAGTCATCATCTGGAATTTCGTGACTGTGGCCATAAAGAATTTCGTTCTCTAAAAATATAACTGGGTTCGGATTACGAATTGCAGCTTTTAGCAAACCTTTGTGATCTTCAGCTCTGTAAGGGCAAATTACTATAAGCCCTGGTACGTGCGCATACCAACTGGCATAACATTGTGAGTGCTGTGCGCCAACTCTTGAGGCAGCACCATTTGACCCTCTAAATACGATTGGGCATTTTACTTGCCCGCCAGACATGTAATTTGTTTTGGCAGCGGAATTTATGATGTGATCCATCGCCTGCATTGCAAAGTTGAATGTCATGAATTCAACTACTGGTCGCAAGCCTGCAAACCCTGCACCTACAGCAAGACCTGCAAAACCATGCTCAGTGATTGGTGTGTCGATTACTCGATCTGCGCCGAACTCCTCAAGTAATCCTTGCGTAACTTTATATGCGCCTTGGTACTCTGCTACTTCCTCACCCATTACAAATATGTCTGGATCGGCACGCATTTCTTCTGCCATTGCATCGCGTAACGCTTCTCTAACTGTAATTGATGCCATAGTCTAATCTCTCAAAATATCTGTATATAATTCGCTCTCATCAGGCAAAGGACTGTTTTGCGAAAACTCAATTGCCTCTTTTACAACTGATAAAACTTTTTCTTCTAATTTTTCCAATTCAGCTTTGGTCGCGATTTTTTTAGAAACAAGATGGTTTTCCATCTGCATAATTGGATCGTGCTTTTCTCTATATTCGTTTACCTCTTCTTTCGTCCTGTATTTAGCAGGATCTGACATTGAATGTCCACGGTAACGATAAGTTTTCATTTCTAAAAGTATAGGGCCGTTGCCATTTTTTACATATTCAACAGCTTCTTTCGCAGCTTCACGTACTGCTATGAAATTCATACCATCAACTCTTTTTCCAGGGATGCCAAACGACTCACCACGCTTAAATAAATCAGGAGTGCTAGCCGCGCGTTTTACTGATGTTCCCATCGCGTACTCATTATTTTCCAATACGTAAATCACGGGTAAATCCCAAAGTTTAGCCATGTTGAATGATTCGTAAACTTGACCTTGATGAGCTGCGCCGTCACCAAAATAGGTTACGCAAAGATTGTTTTCTTTTTTGTACTTGTATGCAAATGCAATTCCAGTTCCGATTGGCACTTGTGCTGCAACTATGCCGTGACCACCGTAAAATCTTTTCTCTAGATCAAACATGTGCATTGATCCACCTTTGCCTTTCGAACAACCCGTGGCTTTTCCTAGTAACTCTGCCATAACAGTTTTCGGGTCGCTGTCTGCTGCTAACATTATTCCATGATCGCGATAACTAGTAATTACTGAATCATTTTTTTCCAGAGCGCTTTGAATGCCTACAGCTACAGCTTCTTGGCCGATGTAAAGGTGGCAGAACCCGCCAATTTGACCCATTCCATAAAGTTGCCCAGCTTTTTCCTCGAATCTTCTGATTAAAAGCATGTCATAGTATGCTTTTTTCAAATCCGCAGGGGTCAAATTTGGTACCGAAAAACTCGATTTCTTTGTGCTAGCTTTCGCCATATCTTTATATGATTTTTTGAGCATTTTATACACCTCTTCTCATAGTACAATAATATTTACTTGGTGGCTACGGCTTTTTGAATTAAAGTGAGCGTCCTTCCACTTCTGGCAATTCACCAACCCTACCTTTTTTAAACTTAGGTATTTCGTCCTCTTCAGAGCTTCTTTTCTTAGAATTGTTGGTTAATACGGCATTTATCGCCATTTCAATGCTGGTAGTAGATAAATAAGCATCAAAAAGTCTATTGAAGTTAATTCCTTTTTTAATGGCTTCTTGTGCTTTTAATCCGAATAAATCTTCTATACCTTGATTGCCTACAACTTCCACCATCATGCGCAAAGCCCCTAGATCTAGGATTGAGCCAGTTAGTGCAAGAACGCAGCTATGTAAGTCTCTACGAGTTTTAACTCCGTGTTTTTTATAGGTCGCGGTAACGGCAATTAGTATACTTGGCAAATGTTGAGAAAAATCTTCGCTTACGTAAAACTTGTTAGTTCTAACGGCAAATTCTCTTTGATTTGTAACGGCTCTAATTACCAAACATGCCTCTTCAGCATTTCTAGCATATTTCAAGGATTTTTCGAAGAAATTTAAGTTCGTCGAGTCTCCTGGATCAACATCGAAAAACTTAATATATTTTTGTAGGCTTGGGTTTGCAAGATTTGTAAAAAACAGATCTAATTCTGCTTGGCGTTCATATGAGTTAGCAAACTCAGGTTGTGGTGATTCTGGACGCAACCACACAATCATTCTAGACGTTACAGCTTCGCGATTTGAAATATATTTGATATGTTGATTAAATTTTTCTACATCTCCAGAAACATAGGCCAATAACTTTTCTAAAAAATCTAGTCCTACAACTTCCTCGACAATTAGCCTTAGTACATCGTAATTACACAGTGCTTTTAGAGAGTTTTCTGAGAGTGATAATAACTGCTTCAGTGCTTCTATTTCGTTAAGGAAATAAGGAAAAAACCTACTATTAAAAACCATGAATTTATAGGTTCGTGGGTTGTTTAAAATCAAGGTTCTTATTTCATTTCTTTCTACTTCATCTTCAATACTAGAAATTCCTCTGATAAATAGTTGTATGTTGTCATCTGTTATTTCTAATTCGACCAGCTGTCTTATATCATCTATCAACACCCTTCCTGCTAAAGCGAATTTTAACATTTTTCGTGCATTGATTTTATCTAAATTTGTGATTAAAAAGCTTAAAAAATCTGGGTGGATGGCGATAATTTGTTGTAACTTATTTTGAGAAAAAAGAAGTCGATTTCTTAGAATGTAACGGTATAATTCTGCTCTCAGTTGCACGCCATATCCGCCCAATTCATCAAACATACTAATCAGTAGGCAGTTTCTATCTGTATTAGGCATGAGTAAGTCAAAAAAACCAGCATTAGAAGGGGCGCGGAGCATGGCGACAACTCTAGACTGTAGAATTGCAAATGCAGCTTGAGCGTTTCTTTTTGAAGAATAACTTGTACTTTCTGTATCTATAATCGCTTTTTGTTTTAACAAATTTTCTAATAATTGCGAAAGTTTTTGGCTAATAAAATAGGAGCTACCATTTTTAGGCTCATAAACCTCTATACCGTTCTCTCCTAGTATTAATATTGTAAATTCTTGATTGTGATATAAATCTAAATTAAGAGCTTCTGCGTTTGAATTTCTTTCCACTTGTCTTGCTAAGTTCGCAGCTCTTCTGGGTATGTTAGGCTGGTTTTGCTTAATTTCAGACAGAGTATTTTGTAGCAACGATTTTAAATAGTTGCTTAGCTCTTGTTTAGCTTGTTTTAAAGTGTCGATTGAATCGATGTTGCTTGTAAGTTTAAAAGTATGTTCAAGGCCAGTTGCATAGTAATTGCCATTTAAAATTTCGAATATTTTGAACAAAGATTTTAAAGCAACAAGTGGGGCAGCATCTAATTGTATTCCAGCTAGTTCAGTAATAAATACAATATGAAGAACTTGAGCAGAATCTTCGTCGTCTTTATATTCAGCATCCTCTTCGGAACTAATTTCTAAAATTTTGTTCAGACAATAATAGCATTTTAATAAACCTAGCTTTTCTATCAATAACTTCGCGGTTGCAGCCACTTCTGTTCTAATTGGCAAAGCGGTATTGTCGTTGATTAGCTGAATTCCCGTGACTTTTTCTATGTCAAAGCGATTAATAAAATCTTCTAGCCTATCTGGGAATGCCGCCCTTACTACAGTGTTAGGATATAAATTTTCGTAATAAACTGGATCTATGAGTTTGAGGGCGGCTTTAAAATTAGTCTTAATAGAACCAGCTAGATTCGCTTTGTTTACTTCGCTTTCTTGGTTAATTCTTCTTAATGCACTTCCTATTACCAATTTTTGCATTCTGCATGTTTCTGGAAGGCTGCCGTTTAATCTATTTGCTTCGTCTATGTTGGTGTCGCTGGCTTTTAGGAAATTACCTATTTCTTCTGCTAGACTCATAAATATTTATAAATAAAAACTGGTGATATTAATAGTCTAGTCTAATATTTTATCCACTATTTTTTGCATTAGTACTCATAATAATTTTGAAGCCATGTTTTCTAAATAGTTTAGTGACTTTCTTGCATAAAATTATGCGGCATGCTAGCCTTGATGAGGGTGATAATTTTCTTGTGTTTGCTAATGGAGCAGTCAATAACAAATGCTAAGATTTTAATAGTTGACGATATGGACTATAATCTTCTTTTAGTAGAGGAGATTTTAATAGCAAGCGGTTTTAAAAACATCAGAAAAGCATCGTCTGGCCACCAAGCGCTCGAGATGATATGTGCGCAGAAGCCACACTTGATATTGCTAGATCTGGTTTTGCCAGATATTTCTGGCTTAGATTTGTGTCAAGGCATAAAAAACAATGAAAAAACCCGTGACATACTTGTGATGATCCAAAGCGCTCAAGCCAAAGGCGACTGTAAGCACAAGGCTTTTGAAGTGGGAGCTAATGATTTTATAACCAAGCCTATAGATGAAGCAGAGTTGGTTGCTAGGGTGAAAGTACAACTTGGACAACTTAGGCTATATAATGCAATTGCAGATGCTAATAAAAGAATGGCTTCAGAATTAAAAGAAGCTAGCCAAATGCTTTTCTCACTCTTACCTACGCAAGAATTGCTAGATAAAATTGCTAATGACCATAACATAAGTATCTCTGCTTATTATAAGCCATCATCAGAATTGGGGGGTGATTTTTATGACGTGCTCAATCTAGGAAGTTCCAAATTAGGAGTTTGTGTTTGGGATTTTGCAGGTCACGGAGTTAGAGCTGCTATAAACACATTTAGATTGCATGGCATTATAAAGGAGAATGAAGAGTATAATAATAATCCAGGCGAGTTCTTGTCGAACGTAAATAGCATATTATATAAAATGCTTTCCCGTTCACAATTTGCCACAATGTTTTACGGAGTAATTGATGTTGAGAATAAGAAGCTAAACTACGCTTGCGCTTCATGTCCAGCTCCACTCTTAATATCCTTTAAAAGACAGGAATCGAAGAGACTAGACGGCAAGGAATTTCCTTTGGGAATTCAAACTAAATCTCGTTATCAGACGCAAGAAATATCCATTAAAGATTGGGATGCTTTGGTTATCTACAGCGATGCTCTTATAGAAACAGAAAATGAAAATAGTGACTTCTTAACTTTAGAAGAGTTAACAGAACATCTGCTAAAAGAAGCGAAAAAAAATCCTAATTTTAGTGCTGAGCAAATCAAAAACTCAATCATGAAAAAGTTTAATGATGAATGCATGCCAAATCTGCGAGATGATTTAACTCTAGAAGTCATAACTTTTAACAATAAATCTGCCGCTTAATCTATCTTGGTGTTTTATCAAACAGATTGTAGAAATTATTTGTTGTTGCAGTGGCAATTTCTTTGAAAGGAACGTCTTTCAAATCGGCGACAAATTCAGCAACATGTTTTACAAACGCTGGTTCATTTCTTTTGCCTCTGAATGGTACGGGTGCAAGATATGGAGAATCTGTCTCAATTAGCAATCTATCAAGCGGTACTTCTTTAATAGTATCTTGAATGTCTTTCGCATTTTTAAATGTGACGATGCCTGAGGTTGAAATATATGCGCCAATTTTTAGGCACTCTATTGCTAGCCAATTAGAAGAGGTAAAGCAGTGGATTAGTATTTTGAATGGCTTTATTTCTAATTGCTCTTTCAGAATAGCTACGGTGTCTTGATCGGCATCTCTAGTATGTACAATTAGTGGTAAGCCAGTCTCCTGAGCAGCCTTGATATGATTTTTAAAGCTTGTTATTTGATCTTCTTTTTCGCTGCGCATGTAGTAATAGTCTAGGCCTGTTTCGCCGATACCAATTATTTTGGGATGACTGCAGAGCGCTACTATTTTTTGCCAATCGATAACTCCTTCTTCATGCACATGGCTGGGATGAACGCCAAGCGAACAATATATGTTTTTATTGCTCGCGGCGATTTTTAGGGAGTTATGAAACGTAGAAATTTTAGTTCCGATAGTGACCATCTTTTCAACGCCATTATCGGAAGCTTTTTTCATTACTGAATCAAAGTCATCTTGGAAATCTTTGAATTCAAGGTGACAGTGACTGTCTATTAACATTATATAAAATTAAGAAATTTGATTAATGTTACTATTTATTCTCTTTTTTAGAGTTGGTGCAACCTTAAATTTCACAACTTTACGAGCAGGGATAACTGCTTCTTTCATTGTCTTAGGATTTCTGCCAATTCTTTGGTTCTTTTTTTTGCTATAGAATTTGCCAAAAAGACGGATATTAACTTGTCTGCCTTCTTCAAGGGTTTTGCAAATTATATCAATAAAATTATCTACTATTACAGATGCATGGTTTATACCAAGTCCAGTATCGCGCTTAATTGCTCTAGCGAGCGACTCTCTTGTAATTGTATTCTTTTTTAATAAATCGATCATTGTTTTGCCATAATTATTTCGAACAAGTAATTATAGCTTGATTTTATGGGCAAACCAACAATAAACCTTTGAGTTTTGTTAAAGTAATATTAATTTTATAATCACTGTTTAGTTGCCGATTGTTGTAAATCTCGTTGGCGCTCACTCGTAACAACCGCATTAATTAGTGCGTTTATGGCTGCATTACAGGTGTATACTCTGTGTAACAGAAGGCCGCCATGACCATTTCCTATAGGGTTTGGAGTATTACACGCGGTTTGGCAATGGGTTACTAACATTTTAAAACGAGGGTCTCTAGTGGCCAATATTTTGCCTAACCTGATAGCCGATTGATCATATTCCGATACAGAGCTAAGACATGTTGCTAATGCTGCCTCAAAAGAAAATTGTTGTCTGAGAGGGAAGCAATTACTCTCCATAGCACTTCTACGTTGTTGGAAGCTTCTTCTGGCAGCTTCAATTGCCGAATTTTGATCTTGGTTCATACGCCTAACTCAAAGTGGTTTGAAGGTAATTACTACAGCATATTTATATTTGCAATAAATTTAAAGGTAGCGAAGAGCCAAAATGAATTTTTATTATGTCGCAATTGAAAGCCGCTTCGTTCAAACAAAATGTATGCCCTGAATTTGCTTAAGAGGGCGTAACGCCCGCAAATTCGCCCCCCACCGCATACATTTTATTCTCACTTTGCTTTGTAAAGAGTTAACTTAACCCTTCAACTTCTTCATCAAAATATCATTCAACGCCGCAGGGTTGGCTTTGCCACCAGTTGCTTTCATCACTTGCCCTACAAAGAAACCAAATAACTTATCTTTTCCAGATCTGAATTCGGCAACTTTATCAGCGTTTGCAGCTAGAACTTCATCAATTGCTTTTTCAATCGCGCCTGTGTCGGTAACCTGTGTTAGTCCTTGCTCTTGAACAATTGCTGCTGGGGCTTTGCCAGATTCAAACATAATTTCAAACACTTGTTTCGCAATTTTTCCAGAGATGGTGTTGTCCTGAATTAAGCCAATCAGTTCTGCAATGTGCGCCGCAGAAACTGGTGATTCTTCTATATCTTTTCCAACTTTATTTAAGCGCGCAAAAAGCTCAACGGTAATCCAGTTTGCTGCAAGTTTTGCGTCGCATTTACTTGCCACGTCTTCAAAGAATTTCGCTGTGGTTTTTTCTGCCACAATTACTGATGCATCATAAGGTGATAACCCCATGTTTGAGATGTATCTTTTCTTCTTATCATCTGGAAGTTCTGGTAAATTTTTCTTGATATTATCTACATAGTCTTGCGTCAAATTCAGAGGTAACAAATCAGGATCTGGGAAGTATCTATAATCATGAGCTTCTTCTTTTGAGCGCATAGATCTTGTTTGCCCAGTTCCAGCGTCGAACAATCTGGTTTCTTGGTCAATAGTCCCGCCGCTTTCTAAAATATTTACTTGCCTTTGTGCTTCAAAATCAATAGCACGCATAAGGTTTTTAACTGAGTTCACGTTCTTCACTTCTGCGCGTGTTCCGAATTTTGTATCGCCAACTTTTCTTACTGAAACGTTAGCATCACAGCGCATTGAACCTTTCTCCATATCGCCGTCGCATGAATCTAAATAACGCAAAATTGAGCGTAATTTTTTCATGTACTCTCCTGCTTCTTCGCTGCTACGCATATCGGGTTCTGATACAATCTCCATCAATGCAACGCCTGATCTATTTAAATCAATGAATGTTTCTGTTGGGCTTTGATCATGCATGCTTTTTCCAGCATCTTGCTCCAAGTGAAGTCTGGTAACGCCAACTTCTTTCACAGTACCATCTGGCATGTCTACATGCACAACTCCTTTGCCAACTATTGGGTGATGAAATTGTGAAATTTGGTAGCCTTGTGGTAGATCAGGATAAAAATAATTTTTGCGATCAAATATCGACATCAAATTGATTTTAGCATTAAGTCCTAAGCCAGTTTTTACAGCTTGTTCAACACAGTGCTCATTAAGTGTAGGTAGCATTCCCGGCATTGCTGCATCTACAAACGACACTTGTGTATTTGGTTCAGCGCCGAATTCGGTTGAGCTTCCAGAGAATAACTTGCTGTTAGAATTAACCTGTGCGTGTACTTCTAGACCAATTACAACTTCCCAATCACCCGTGATGCCTTTAACTATTTGCGCTGCCATAATAAAAATATGTTCGGTTATCTTGGCACTCTATCTAGCACTTTTTTGCGATTGGAGCAAATGTTTGGTGAGCCTATCACCAATAAAAACAGAGAGAAATAAGATTGGTGAACACTAGCAGCACCCGTTGCAGGAAATGTTATCTCACGCATAGCTCCTATATTAGGTGTAAAACCACGTAAAGCTGAAGATCCTGAAATTCAAGAAAAACTCTCGCTGGTCTACGAAGCACGCTATAAAAAGCCCAAGAATTAACCTCGGCTTTTTACTCATTTTTTAACAATCTATATAAATTTAGCGAATTAAGCAGTAGCTTGTTTAAAAGCTTGCAGAAAGCTTGCTTTTCTGCTATTATATCTCCTTCGAAATTAAAATGAGGTTAAAATGACAATAAATTGTCCAGATTATTTTGCAGGTGCTTTGGGTTTCGCTGCACTTTCTTACATTGTTGCTCCGAAAGCTTATGATTATCTGTATCCAGATTACACTTCTGCTTTCCACCATGAAGTTCGCAATACAAATACTGCTAAAGCTGAAAAGGTGTTTTTATCTTCACCAGACAGTGAGTCTGCACCGAATTATATATCTGATGCTGATATTGCAAAAGGGTTATATTGGTTCTGTGAATATTCAACCCAAGATGGCGAAAATTATAGAGATACTATAGCATTTCTAGATGCTTTAGAAGCCAAAGGAAGAACTGAAATACTAACCAACTTAGAAACTCATGCTAACACTTGTTTCTACGCAGGCGGAGAACTTGAAGAAAAGGTTTTTGAACTGGTTGACAAGTGCGGCGAAGAGTACTGTACACAAATCTAATTTAATTGTATTTCAATTATGGTCTTTTAGGCTGTCTTAGAAAACTAAGGCAGCCTTTATACTATACCTATCTACATAATCATATAAATTTTAATTGCAGAACAAGCGTATTACGCCGTTACTTGACACAAATTTAACATTTATCCGAATTCAAATTTACCTTCTAAACCTAGAATTAGTTTCTTGACATGGCTGTTTTTTGTATGCATAATTCCCCAGCTGCTTTTATTTTTAATAATTAAACAAAAAAGGGGAAAAATGTCTACTTTATCAGTTAAATCTTTATTAAGTCCAAGTCAGATTGTTGCTGTAACAACTCTTAGAGAGAAGTTGGATAATATAATTAATACGAGTGAGTCAACTGTCACATCATGCAATGCAATCATTGCAGAAACAGAGTCTTTTGCAAAATTAGCTTCAAGTCTTGGTCATGTAAATCTAAATACATCTAAAATGCTTGCACAGCTTCAGCCGATTTTAACTATGTGCAAAACATATCTACCTGCGCATCAGTCTATAATAGAAGCTAGAGACAATCTTAATCTCTGCTTTGATGTTGACCCATCATTCTTTGGAAGTTTTAAACATAAATTAGCGCTAATATATGATGTAGCATTTAATGAAAGTAAGTTCTTTGGTACTGTCTGTTCTCAAGAATTTGACGTTGATGTTATGAAAGAAAAAACAAAAACATTTATAACTCAGCACAATGACTTACTAGAGTACAATGAGGCACATGGAAAAGAGCTAGTTGCAATTCTAAAAGAGTTTGAGCATTTAGAGCAAGGCGCAGCTGCTTAATATTTGGTACCATTTCTACAACCGAGTACACGCTGTATAAACTACTGCACCAGCAGCAGTTAGTGCTAACCCTGCACGTAAAACATTTGCATCTGCAGTTATTGCAAAAGTGCCGAATAAAGCTGTAACACCAGCCGCACCGACTGTTACATATTTTGCCAATCTTTGCACAGATTGCATTGCTGTCCCTGCTGAACATATATCGGCAATCCCAGCGCCAATCCCAGCACCAACACCAAAAACCACACCTGCAGCAGCTGCGCCAGCGACTGCGCCTGCTACAAGTCCAGTTGTTATAGTCACAACATCATTTCGAAAAACTCCCTTATCTTTCTTTTCTTGGGGAGCAACAAATGACGCTGCACTAATTAGTGCTTTCTCACCAGCAACCATTCCTGCAGTTAGCGCTGGGAGTAAAGCCAGAGCGGCACCAGCCATTGCTCCATCAATAATGTGTTCATTTCTATTTCTTGCCATAAAAACCTGCTATTAATTAATAGGCTATGCTTTTACAGAGTTAGGCCGCATTTAGCAAGGAAATTCCTGCCTTTGGTACATTATTTACAGGCCAGAAATCAACCCTGTTGCACTAAGGTCTTGTATTTGATACAATGCCCATCAAATCTAGGTAGAAGCAATGGTCGCACTGCAAGGCATAAAGAAAATAAACACCCATAAAGTAATGGTGGGGGATGTATCAATTGGTGGTGACTCACCTGTTCGCGTGCAATCAATGACCGATACCGACACTGCTGATTGCGATGCAACCGTTGCGCAGATTGTTGATCTAATTAGAGCTGGCTCTGAGCTAGTTCGCATAACAGTTAATAACGAAGATGCGGCCAAACAAGTTCCTTATATCAAAGATAAATTATTAGCTAAAAATTATCTAACACCAATAGTCGGTGACTTTCATTACAACGGCCACACATTACTACAAAAATATCCAGATACCGCAAAAGCGTTAGACAAATACCGCATTAACCCAGGTAATGTTGGCTTCGGTGAGAAGCAAGACAAACAATTCCAGATGATAGTTGAGCAAGCAATCCTTCATAACAAACCAGTAAGAATTGGTGTGAACTGGGGAAGTTTAGACCAAGATCTTGCTACAAAATTAATGGATGAAAATTCTAAATTACCAAATCCAAAATCAGCCGACGAAATTATGCGTGAAGCATTAATCCTATCTGCGCTAACCAGTGCAGATAAAGCGGTTGATATTGGGCTAGCAAAAGATCGCATAATAGTTTCATGTAAAGTAAGTAAGGTTCAAGACCTTATTGCAGTTTACAGAGAGCTAGCTGTGCGTTCACAGTATGCACTTCACCTAGGCCTTACAGAAGCTGGAATGGGATCAAAAGGAATTGTTGCCTCAACAGCAGCGCTTGGCGTTTTATTACAAGAAGGAATTGGGGATACAATTCGTATTTCATTAACACCAGAACCAGGTGCGAAACGTGAAAAAGAAATTATAGTTGCCCAAGAGATTTTACAAACTATGGGACTCAGATCATTTAGCCCAATGGTAACTTCTTGCCCAGGCTGTGGCAGAACCACTTCAACATTTTTTAGAGATTTAGCCGATCAAATTCAAACATACATCAGGCAGAATCTTCCAGAATGGAAAAAGCAATATGCTGGCGTTGAGAATTTAAACATCGCAGTTATGGGTTGCATCGTAAATGGCCCAGGTGAAAGTAAACACGCAAACATCGGCATCAGTTTACCTGGGAAAGGCGAGTCGCCAGTTGCTCCAGTATTTATTGACGGTAAAAAAGCACATACGTTGCGTGGTGAGACAATTGCTCAAGATTTCCAAAAAATTCTTTTGGATTACGTGGATAAGAACTACTCAAAAGCCGCTTAAATTTACTTTAAGTTTTTCTTGTTAGCCGAAGTTTTTTCTTCAACATCTACATATTCAAAATGTTGGCCGCAGTATGGGCAAGTAATTTCATCAACGCCTGATTTGATTTCCAGATAGATTTTCGGATGCCCCAAAGCTCCGCCACCGCCATCACAGCTAACATGTCGTTCATAAACAGTTTTAGATGTTTGGCTTTGCATACTTAATCCTCATTACATGCTAATAATCTACAAAAAATTCTTTTTTCAATCAACTATTATTAGAGCATAACAGCGGCATCCACAAGGCCAATGCACATGCATAATAAAAAGTAGCTTGTTTACCATAAAAGCAACAATATAAAAAATACAAATGAGTTTGATATCTCAAGTTATTGATATACCCGAACTTAACCATGCAATTGGGTTATGGCACAGCTTTTATAATCCTTATTTTAACGCAGCACTTGATATTTTAATTTTATTGCCTATCTATATGATAAAAACTTACTACATTTTATGAGCAAGAGAGATTATTATGAGACGCTTGGCGTCTCTAAGGGTGCTGATTCAGAAGAATTAAAAAAAGCTTATCGGAAGCTGGCAATGCAGTATCACCCTGATAGAAATCAAGGTGATAAAGAAGCTGAGAAAAAATTTAAAGAGATCAATGAAGCCTACGAAATTCTAAAAGATGGTGACAAGCGCGCGGCCTATGATCGTATGGGGCATGCTGCATTTGAACAAGGTGGTGGCTTTGGACAAGGCGGTTTTGGTGGTGGAGCTGACTTCTCTGACATGTCTGATCTATTCGGCGGAATCTTTAATGACTTTATGGGTGGTGGTCAGCAACAAAGACGCAGACCTGAAGAGATGAACAAAGGTTCAGATTTGCGCTATAACATGACCATAACTCTTGAAGAAGCGTTTAATGGGGGTAAGCAAGAAGTTAGCTATCGCGCTAACGTTAGTTGTGACACATGCAAAGGCTCTGGTAGTAAATCTGGCAAAAAAACCACATGTGGAACATGTGGTGGTGCAGGAAGAGTTCGTGCTCAGCAAGGTTTTTTTATGATAGAGCGCACATGTCCAACTTGCTCAGGAACAGGCGAGATGATTGCTGATCCTTGTAACAAATGTCATGGCCAAGGGCGTGTGCCACAACAAAGAAAAATAAATGTAAATATCCCAGCAGGCGTTGAAGATGGTATGCGTATACGCGTAGCTGGAGAGGGCGAAGCAGGAACTAGAGGCGGCAAAGCTGGTGATTTATATATTTTTGTTTCTGTTAAAACGCATAAACTATTCGCACGTGAGAATAATGACCTACATTGCATTGTACCGATGAAAATGACTACTGCAACTTTAGGTGGCTCAATAGAAGTTCCTACGATTGATGGTGGAAAAGCGAAAGTTACTATACCAGAGGGTACTCAATCTGGTGCGCAGTTTAGATTGAAGGGTAAAGGCATGCCAGTTATGAAATCATCGCGATTCGGTGATATGATTGTTCATACAAAAATTGAGATACCATCGCGCTTAAGCAAAAAACAAAGAGAGCTATTGGAAGAATTTGAAAAAGAATCTACTAACAATTCCAACCCTGAGACTGAAGGTTTTTTTTCAAAGATGAAAGGCTTTTTTGAAGATAGAAAATAACCACTTAGGATTTAAAATATCTTTCCTGCCCAAAGCTTTTCTAAAAACTCCTGAATTGGCATTAGGATTATTTTAGAATCTTTATAAGGTATTGCTCGCTTTATTTTCTCTAAAGTCACGACTATGGCCTTCTTGGGCTTATGTTCATCTATAAAGGCTTTCATTCCTTTTAGCTCAGAATTTGAAAGGTTTGAAGAAATCTTTACTTCTAAAGCCATATCTGCATCGCCAATTATGAAGTCAACTTCCAAGCCATCTTTAGTACGCCAATATGTAATTTCTTTGTCTAGCTCTGTGAGGCTTTTGTATGCCGTTAATTCTAAAAAAATATATTGTTCAAGAGATTTTCCAGCATCTATGCCAGATAATTCATTTATCTGCTTTTTCATTAACGAATTTGCAACGCCTACATCAAATAAATAGAATTTTGGGGTCTCAGAAATAATTTGGCGACTAACTTTTTTTCTATACGGCAGTAAAAAATACCCAAGCAATGTATCTTCCAAAATATGGAAATATTCTTTCACTGTCTTGGCATCTATACTAGCTTGTCTTGCAATGTTCGAATAATTGATTAGTTCTCCATGAGAAAATCTTAACGCGTCTAAAAACCTTGTGAAGGCTGGCAAATTTCTAACGAGTCCTTCGGACTGTATCTCTAGTGAAATATAATCTACCAAATAAGCATGTAAGGACTTCTTTGCATTAGAGATGCTGTAATGAGATGGTAGAGTGCCATTGTTGAATATTTTTAATAAATCAAAATTGGGTATTTCGGGAAAAACCAATGGGAAAAAATTATATCTCCATGCTCTGCCGCCTAGCATATTAGCTGCTTGCCTCTTTAATTTCCTAGCGCTTGAACCGCATAATATAAATTTAAAATTGGTGTTATCAATTAGCCATTGAATCTCATCCATTAACTGTGGAACTTTTTGAACTTCGTCAACTATTACTAAAGAGTTATCATCTTCTCGAGCAAGCAATTCCTCTCTAAGAATATTTGGGGATTGAATAAGCCTTAGATAAAGATCGGTTTTTAATAAATCATAGTAAATAGCATTTGGAAAATTGGTTTTTAAATAAGTAGATTTCCCAGTCTTACGAGCTCCCCAAAGAAAAGCCGATTGTTTTTTAGGTAGGTTGATATTCAGAATACGCTCAAACTTACTCATACTTTTAGGGAGCTAACTCCCGATAAGTTGCACTTATTAGGAGTATACCGCTTTAAAAGCTGGATGTCAAATTTAGAAAAATCACTCAAAGTCAAAGCAGCTATATAGCCAAGGATAAAACAAAGAGGCAAACTTAAAAGGCTTATTATTTATTAAGCTCGATGAATATGACTCAATGCTTTTGAATGGCAGGTATAATATATGCTGAGGTTACAGCAAGTATCAACTCGAAAGAAAGGTACTTCATATTTTCTGGGAGAAATCTCTAAATCTAAACCAAGCGTATGTAAGCTTGAAATAGTTTCTCTTCTAAGTCTTTGAAAACTCTCTGAGTTAGAGCGTGTTAAAACATTTTTTAGAATTCTATTCAATTCAGTATTATTTGAAAAACAAGGATAAAGTAAGTCGTATAACAATCCCCCTAACTCTGAATTGTTTTTTGTTTCAGCAACTAATATGACTAAATCTCTAATGCGCATTTTTTACCTATAATATTTATAAAGTCATACCTACAACTTCTGGGATTAACTTACTATTAATACTTTTGTACAGAGCTTCGAATTGCTGACGAGTTGCTTTGTTTATGAAGATTCCATTCGGGTCTGGCGTAGGAACTACTGAAGCATAAACTTTGGTAGCAAAGTTATATGTCTCAACAAACGGATTTATGTCTTTATGCCTAAAATAAAGTATAGCAAGTAACCCGCCCAAAGCAGGTAAAACAGCAAGTGGTGGGATGCCTGCATAGTCTAGAGTTGTCATGGCAGATCCGCAAACCAGCATAAAATCCCTAACCGATTTTGTAAGGCCTCGTTCAGCCATTTCATCTCTTAGTCTTTTTTCATAGTAACCAAGAGTTCCTATAATGCCTGCTGCAGAAACTTGTAAGCCACTTGCAATAATGTCGTTAGCTTCATCTTTAGTCGCTCCAAAAACAGGAGCGAACCAACCTATAAAATCTTGCCACTTATGTACAAAGCCAACCCACATTTTTTCACTGAAAGTTAATTCGCGCTCTCCTTTACTTATTTTTAATTGCTTATAATACTGCGCTACAAGCATTACTGAAAACGGAACACTTTCCTTTGTGTGAGAGTCATAAATTCTTCTTAGTTTGCCAAATACATATGGCATCTCTCGGTCTGGAACTATATTGGCCTGCTTAGCAGTTTTTTCTAATACAATAGTGCGAGCATCTAGAATTTTCTTCTTCATCTCAAGGGGTACTTTTACTAACCCTTGCTCGACACCGCGGGCTAAATCTAAGAAGAAATCTAGGTTTCGTTTTGAACAATAAATTGAGTCGATTGTTCTATTCAAATTATTTGCGTCAAAAAGTTTTTTTAATTCTTCTTGAAAATCTTGGTTAAAACTATACCCATTATCGCCAGCAATTCCATAAACGCATTTATGGTTTATTTCTTCCAATGCTTTTACTAGGTCTGTTAAGCCATTTTTATAAAAATACCACTTTGCATTTTCTTTATCTTTTTGGGCACGAACATAATCTTCATAAACATCCATAGCTACTCTATGGTGAATATTCATGTTGTAGCTCGATATATCAGTAGAATCGAAAATAGCATTCTCTGAGCCGCTAACACCAGCTTGGTTACTTGTGCTAGAAGCTAAGCTTCTTCCAGATGTAACTCCTCCATACCAATTTCTTTTATAATTTCCTGCCACAATAACTTGAGTAAGATCTAAGAAATTATTTTGGTAATAATCTGGGTTCATATTGCGATGATATGCTTCAGCTACAGCTCCTGTAGCCAAAAATGTTGCCGCACTTGTACCCCCGCTGATATAAGAGGCGAATCTTTTATACCAATTAGCCACTGGCACTTTTGCATAGTGTTGAATCAAATCGGTTGCAGTTCCCAAAACAAAATCTAAACCAGCAGATGCAGCATAAGAATAAGTTATGGCTCTAAATATTCCTGTAAAAGTTTCGCCGACCGCAGGGTTTGCACCAGCATCGATTAGTTGGCGCATCATCTGGTGATCACCACGAAGTACAAACTTTGTTTTAATTGATCTATCTTCTTTATCGCGTTTGACTGTGCCATCTCGATTTGCTTTGTTAAAAGCGTCTTGTACATCTTTTTTGGAGAATTGTTTAGATTGCAATAAAGCTTTTAGAATGAGATTTTTTTTCTGTGAAAGCAGTTGGAAAGAGTTATCCTTTTGCTGTTCATCTAATGGCAATTTTAGTACTGAATGCGGCCAGCCTCTTTTATCTTCATTATATCTATAACTTACAACATAATGTAATAGAGAATTACCTTTGTAACTAGCTTTGCTAAAATCAAAATTAGTTGCCAGCCTCTTTTGGATCTCAGAAACATTGCCATCCAAACAGAAATTTGCTAACTCCTCATCCTTTGAATCTTCTTTTGGTAATTCTTTTATGGCACCTTTGTTTTTTAATGCTGTTGCGATTTTTACTCGCCATGTTGGGTCGGTATTAGATAAAATTGCATAGAGCTTTTTTTCATCAGGGAATAAACCATCAAGTCTTTGATCTTTTATTACATCTGATGCAAGTATATTTAATATACTTGCCGTTCCAAAGCTATTACGCGCGTTATCATCTTGTAATAAACTCTTGAGCGCTTTTTCATATCTCTCAGCGGCTCTTTTTTTGAATTCTTTATCTTCTAATAATTCTGGACGAGCTTTGATCCATACTTCAACGAATTGAATATTATTATGCGCTAAAGCAAGGCCAGCAAGATCTTTTATTTTTTGAAGCTCAATTTCCTGAAAATTTAGAAGCTCATCATTTTCAATTATATCCTTAATTGCAACTAACCAGAAAAGACATTTTTTATTAGATATATATTGCGCATAACAATCTTTAATTTTCGCTTCAAGAATTTCAAAAGCTAATTGTGTACGAACGTTTCTTAGATGATCTTCACTATGCTCATCATCGCTATCTCTAATTTCATCAGCAGGTGGAGCTGAGAGTAAATTTGCCACCAACTTAAAGTCATTCTGGGCACAAGCCATTTTCAAAAGCTTTTTAAGCTGTTCATTACTAAGACTTGCCGAGTGAGTTTCAAATGCTAATTCCAGTATTTGGCCAATTTTTCTTTGGTATGGCGTTGAAGTAAAATAAGAAACAAACCAAGGTGTCTGTTGTAGCTCAAGGAAAGTATCTACAATGTACTCTAGTAATTTATTTTTTCCGGTCGGATTATATGCGATTGGTTTGTACAAAAATGGCGAAATTATTGCGTCGATTATTTCATAATCTTTTGTCTCTTTAGCAAATTTGAATAACTGACCTAAGTCCTCATTTGAATCTGGAATATCATCTTTAAGTAACGCAAGCAGCGCTTTACGGTAATTGCTATAAACACTTTTATCGTAGTTAGGATCAGCTAGTAGTTCTCTTATACCTCTAAAAAGCACAGTTAGCGGATAAGCATCTTCTGGATTCGGTGCGCGCCTGTTAGGTCTTTCAGAGCCAATAGAAGAAGATGTTGATGACCGCCTTACTTTTTCTGGTTCTTGATCTTCAGGTTCGCCTTGCAGGAGATTAATTAGGTTTGAATTCTCAAGTAATTTTGCAATATCAGGATGTTTGCTTATCTCGTCTTTTAACCATGCATCATTACTTTTATTAATAATTTTCTTTGCTAATTCTTTAGGAACTATCTGCTTATGTTTAATTATAGATTTTAAAACATTTATAACTATTTCACTGTCTTTATGCTTTAAGCCATGCTTTGCTAAATGATCTAAATCTTCAAGATCATCTGGTGTATGATCATTTAATAACGCAATAAGAGCTATGCGCTTATGTTTATATTCATTTGATTGAGGATTTAGTTCTTTGAAAATTTTGTAGAGAGAAGTAAGTGGATGTGCTGCCATAGTGACCTCTATAAGGTTCGAACACTAGCAAGCAATTGCAATACCAATTATTTGATTTAGACTGAACTATTATTGGAAAATGTTTATGCTCAAATCACAAAGTCTTTCAAATCAATTACTTAGAATAATTCGCGATAAAGGAACAGAATATCCTTTCACTGGTGAATATGAAAATCTTGATGAAGCAGGAACATATTTATGTCGTCAATGCGGTCTTGCGCTTTTTAGGTCAAAACAAAAATTCCATTCCTATTGTGGCTGGCCAAGTTTTGATAAGGAAATAGAAAGTGCAGTAAAAGTACAAATTGATGCTGATGGTCAAAGATCGGAAATTTTGTGTAGCAAATGCAATGCACATCTAGGGCATGTATTTAAAGGTGAGAATTTTACATCACTCAATACTCGTCATTGCGTTAATTCTGCCAGCCTAGATTTTGTGGCAAATTTAGAAGTGAAGGATACTGAAGAAGCAATAGTTGCTGCAGGTTGTTTTTGGGGAGTTGAATACTATTTCAAAAAACTCAAAGGTGTTTTGAAAGCAGAATCAGGATACATCGGCGGACATAAAGAAAGCCCTACTTATGAGGAAATTTGTGAAGGTGATACAGGGCATTATGAAGCCGTTAGAATAGTATATGATCCTTCAATCATTTCTTACGAGCAAGTCATAAAGTATTTTTTTGAAATTCATGATCCTGAACAAGCAGATGGACAAGGCCCAGATATTGGCGAACAATATTTAAGTGCTGTATTTTATTATGATGAGAGCCAAAAAATAATTAGTAATTCAGTGATTGAACAGTTAACTACCAAAGGTTATAAAGTTGCGACAAAAATTTTGCCTATGAAAGTGTTTTGGAAAGCGGAAGAGTATCATCAGGACTTCTATCAAAAAACTGGAAAGCATCCATATTGCCATACATATAAAAAGATTTTTTAACGTATAGTTATAGCTTCTTCGTTTTTCGGGTTAAGCCAAGATGAAAAATTCCAAGCTGAATGAATTATTATTGAAGATATTACGCCAAAATTTTCTCGCATAGACCCATACAAAATCCCTGCGACAGAAGTTCCAATTATACCACCTTTAGTTTTTTTTTCATCCCAATACTGAATATGAGCTAGGCCAAATAAGATAGATGAAGCTAAGATTCTGAAAGCAGGATTGATAATAACGCTAGGTGCTTCTAAACCCAAGTATGAACATGCGGACATAGGCAAGTCTTTAAGCAATGCTCCTTGTATAAAGCCAAATTGAAGCTCTTCCATGATAGGACCAATTATTACGGTTTCTAAAAAGGGGGACTCGTTATCACTACTAGTAATGAATTTGATTATATTTTCTCTGATTTTACAGAAGGCCGTAGTTGCATAGATAGCCGCATTACAGAATTTCTCAGGAAAAACCTTTCTAGGGTGAATTGCCAAACCAAAAATACCTACGACCACGCCTTTTGCAACTAATCCAAGCAAAGATAGTATAGGCAAAAGCGCTGGATTATAACCTTCAATATTTGCCGTCGTATTATTGGCAGAATTCAACATGACGTTTTCATTATTTTAATGATTGCAGCATTGTAGCATAAAAACATGGTTTTTTCAAGTTTTGCCCCGATTTAATTTGCCCTGCTTCTAATAAAAGTATACCCTGTATAAATGGAAAATAAAAAACAAAAGCGCAAAGGCAAATTTTACGCCATAATTTCTGGCCTGATGTATTCTTTGCTCGGATATTTTGGCGTTTCTATAATTAAGGAAGGATATTCGGTTGAGAATATGTCTTTCTGGCGCTTCTTCATTGCTGCAATTTTTATTCTTATAATAATGCTACCTAAATGGCGACAACTCAAAGTGAATAAGGTTGATGCAATTAAAATGCTCATCATTGGCGCTATATTCTATGGTGGCTGCTCCATGCTCTATTTTGTTGCAGCTGAATATATAGGAACTGGCCTTGCGATTGTAATATTCTTCACATTCCCTGCATTTGTATTACTAATAAATAAATTCTTATATGGAGTTAGAATTACAAAAAACTACCTTGCGGCTGTAGGACTAATTATGATTGGCCTAGTATTACTGATCGATCTAAAGGAGGCGAAAGCTGATGTAATGGGCATCTTCCTAAGCATTCTGACTGGAATTCTTTACGCTGGATATGTTGTTGGCGGGAAGCAAATCAAAATGCCACCTCTAACATCGACATTTTTAGCATGTACTGGTTGCTTCATCTCAGCATTCGTTTTCAGCATTAATGATGGAAGTTTTGCTATACCAAAAGGTATAAATGTTTGGATCGACATCCTTGGAATTAGCATCATCTCTACTGCACTACCAATGCTTTTATTATTAGAAGCATTACGCTACATAAGCTCTACAAAAGGAGCAATTCTTTCTGTTTTAGAGCCAGTATTCATGGTTTTTGTTGGCATCATGTTCCTTGATGAAAAAATCTCGTTTTTACAAGGCATAGGTGTTGCCGTAATTCTTTCTGGAAGTTTGATAACGCTCATCAATCCACAAACTTTTGCTAAGTATAAAAATAAACTTAGCTCTTTGCTTGGTTAGAGATAAGTCTATTATATCTTCTCTTTTTAAATCAAAAACTGGATCATTTCGTTCCTCGTGATGACATAAAACCTAGTCATTGCGAGCGTAGCGCGGCAATCCAGACCTTTTTATAACATTTTACAATGCTCTAGCTATATAGAAATAGAAGTAATAATATCCTGCACAAGTTTTAGAGTTTTATTATTAGCATCTGTTTTTGGGTTGAATTCTACGATCTCAAATGCGGCTAGTTTTTCTTCGTTCTGTAATTTTTTTAGAGATGGAATAACCTTTGATGGATTTTCACCATTCGGTTCCAAAGATGGCGTTGCAGGCGCGAATTCAGGGTCAAAGAAATCTAAATCTAAGCTCACTCCAAAATTCTTCGTGCCGTTTTTTACAATTGATAAAGCTTCATCAAAACACTCTGCGAAACCCCTGCTTTTTATTTCATCCATATACATAATGCGAACATTCAATTTTTCTAAAAGTTTCTGCTCACCTTCTTCAAAACTTCTTATGCCCATTAGAACAACATGCTTAGGATTTAACTTTGGATAAATCCCTTCTAAGTTCACAAATTCTGGTTCACCATGCCCAAGTAGTGCGGCTAAAGGCATTCCATGAAAAGCCTTAGATGGGCTAGTTTCGTAGGTATGGGAATCCATGTGCGCATCTATCCAAATCAATCCAAATTCTTCTTTCGCATACAGAGCTTTAACGACTCCACTCCAAGTACCGATCGCATTGCTATGATCCCCTCCGATAACAATAGGAAAATGCTTTTTGCCAATTAGTTCCTGAATAGAAGAAGATATTTTCTGAAAGACATCTAAGAGTACAGGCTTGGTTTGCATGCCTATAGGTAGAGATTTTTCCTTTGAATTAAACATAGGATAAACCATTCTATCCCATATAAAATTCTGATATTTAGCATGGAAATTTGAGTTCTTAAGAATTTGTGCACCAGCTTCACTATCCCTGACTTGGGCTCCCCAACCACTAGCCACTCCAAGTAATTCAATGATTTTCATAAGCTTACCATTCGAGTTGCATATTATATCTAACCAGTATCTGTAATAAATCGCTATAGAAAAAATAGGAGAATTGTGATAGAAGTTTAACACTGAATAAAAAACAAGGCAAAAAAATGAAAATTGGTGCAAACGATATTCGCGTTGGAAATCTTCTGGAATTAGATAAACGTTTATGGGTGGTATTAAAAACCCAACACGTCCAACCCGGTAAAGGCGGCGCTTTCATGCAAGTGGAGATGAAAGAGATCAAAGATGGAACAAAGAATAATACTCGTTTTCGTAGCAGTGAGACAGTAACAAAAGTATCTCTAGAAGCTAGAGATTTCCAATTTTTGTACGAATCTGGCGATAGCATAGAGCTTATGGACAAGACTAATTACGAGCAGATTTCTTTGAGTAAAGAATTAGTGGGTGACCAAACAGCCTTCCTTCAAGAAGGTATGGATGTTATGGTTGAGTTTTACGGCGAAGAAGCTATTGCAGTTGTGTTACCAGACACAGTAATTGCTGAAGTGACAGAATGTGAACCTGCTATAAAAAATCAAACCGCTGCATCTTCTTATAAGCCTGCAGTACTTGATAATGGTGTTAGGATAATGGTTCCTCCATTCATTAGTACGGGCGATAAAGTTGTGGTTAGAATTGCTTCGCTTGAATACATGGAAAGAGCAAAATAATGGCTGTTTCAGCAGATTTAATAAAATCGACAATCGAAAATAAGTTTCCTGATAGTCAAATTGAATTAATAGACTTAGCAGGGGATGGTGATCACTACGAACTTCGCATCACCAGTGCTAAATTCAATGGGCTTAGCAGAGTGGCACAACATAAGTTAGTGTATGATTCACTAGGAGACATGGTCGGTGGCCAGCTCCATGCATTAGCATTAAAAACATTTCAAAAAATATAGGGGATTACAATGAGTGATATTTTTTCACAAATCAAACAAGATATTTCAGAAAACGACGTTGTACTTTACATGAAAGGTACGCCAAAGTTTCCAAGGTGTGGGTTTTCAAACGTAGTTGTCCAAGTTCTTGGAAGACTTGGTGTTGACTTCAAAGGAGTAGATGTTTTAGAAAATGAAGAAATACGACAAGGCATTAAAGATTTTACAAATTGGCCTACAATTCCACAGCTTTACATAAAAGGTGAATTTGTTGGTGGGTGTGATATAGTCAGAGAAATGTATGAATCTGGCGAGTTAAAAACATTGCTTGATCAGAAAAAAGTAAAAACTAACGTATAGTTTATAGGAAAAAATTGTTCGAAGTATACTTACCAATCGCAGACGTAAAAGCTGACCTTTTTGTCCTCGTATTCATCGGGATGGCGACAGGAATTCTAAGCGGTATTTTTGGCTTAGGTGGAGGCCTGATTTCGGTTCCTTTCTTAACTATTGCTGGCGTTCCACCTCAAATTAGCGTTGCGACTGCTACCAACCAAATGACAGCTGGTACATTATCTTCTTGTATCGCTTATGCTAGAAATAAAAGAGTAGACTTTAAGCTTGGTTACTCAATGCTCTCAGGTGGGCTACTTGGCAATTTAATTGGTATCTTTGTTTTTAGCCACCTCAAAACCACAGGTAACCTCGATGCCTTTATATCTATTTCGTTTTTCTTTTTACTTTCAATTATAGGAACTAAAACCGCATATGAAGGAGTGGTAGACATATACAATCATATAAAACGTAATGGCGAGCATCAAAAACTCGGCAAGCATTCTCATTGGTTTTACAGCATGCCTTTTAGAACAAAGTTCTTATCTATCGAAGAAAAAGTAAGCATCTTGATCCCGTCACTAGTTGGTATGATCGGTGGTTTTTTTGTATTGATGCTAGGGATCGGTGGTGGCTTCATTATGATTCCAGCTATGCTTTATTTACTGAGATCCGATGAAAAATTTATTTCTGGAACAATTCAATTCCAAATAATATTTACAAGTATTTTTGCGACTATCCTCCATGCATTCGCTGGCCATGGGTTAGATATTATACTCTCTATAATATTAATAATTGCAACTGTCATAGGATCGCAAATAGGAGCTAGAATTGGTATGAATATAAACCCTAAAAAGTTTAGGTTTGTTTTGGCGATTATAATACTTTCTATTGCATTAAAAATTGGATTAGATCTGTTTTTAGAGCCAGAAAGTATTTATAAAATTGATCAGCTAGGTAAATAATGAAAAACGTTTTTCTCATTATAGCACTTATCTTGATACCGTTTCATAGCAACGCTCTGCTTTACAATATTGACATAACAAAAACTAAAATTGAAAAAAATGCAAATTTCCGTGGGGAGGAAATTTATTTATCTGGCTTAATTCGAGGCAATGGACAAATTATCGCATCAGTAACAGGGCCAAACAAAGGATATGACATCTGGAAAAAAGAAAAAAAATTTGGCATGTGGATTAATGCTAAAAGACTACATATCCCTGCGACTTTTAGCTTTTATCAAATTTATGCGACCACCTCTCTTGAAAAAATTACTGACTATGACACTCTCCATATCTTAAATCTTAATTTGGATTATAATGATTATTTCACAGTCGAGACATATCCAGATGCTGAGATGAAAGAATTTAACAGAGCCTTTAAAACATACCAGCAAAAAGTTGGGCAGTATTTAGATTCGATGAATCCTATTGAAGTTATAGGCGGCAGCATTTTCAGAATTAAAATTAAACTCAATGAAAATGTGCCAGTAGGTGTATATAATATAAAAATAGCTGAATTTGAAAATCGAAAAATAACTCAAACAGAAAACCTGTCTTTTGAAGTTGCACAAACAAAATTATATTCTGATATAGATAATTTTGCTGAGAATAATCAAATACTATACTCCCTTCTCGCAGTCTTAATTGCCATATTTGTCGGAGGTACAGTCGGGCTGCTATTTAATGGAAACAAAGTATAAACCACAACAGATCTAAACATCAGCAAATTTTAATGGTCCTTAGGGGATTGTTATGCTAAATATACTATAACTAGCGTTTAATTTCGAAATAAAATGCCTAATACTAAGAAGCAAACTGAAACAAAACACCTTAATATAAACTTCGGCCCTCAACATCCCGCAGCGCATGGAGTTCTAAGGCTTGTGCTTGAAATGGATGGTGAGGTTGTCCACCGTGCCGACCCACACATCGGCCTGCTACACCGTGGCACAGAAAAGCTAATTGAGTATAAAACCTATACACAAGCAGTTCCTTATTTCGATCGGCTAGATTATGTTTCTCCAATGTGTCAAGAGCATGCATTTGCTCTTGCTGTAGAAAAGCTTTTAGGTTGTGAAGTGCCTACACGTGCTAAATACATTAGAGTGATGTTCAGCGAAATTACACGCATATTAAACCACATCCTAAATGTCACAACTTTTGCTTTAGACGTTGGGGCAATGACACCACTGTTATGGCTATTTGAAGAACGCGAAAAAATGTTAGAGTTTTATGAGCGTGCTAGTGGAGCTCGATTCCACTCTAATTACTTCCGCCCAGGTGGCGTTTCACAAGACTTACCAGATGGGCTAACTGATGATATAGCTGCAGTTATGAATGGCTTTCCAAAAATGCTTGATGATATGGAAAGCATGCTAACTAATAATAGGATTTTCAAACAACGCCTTGTGGACATAGGTGTTGTAACTGCCGAAGAAGCTGTAGCTTGGGGTTTTAGTGGCCCTATGTTAAGGGGATCTGGAGTAGCTTGGGACTTACGAAGATCGCAACCTTATGAAGTATATGACAAATTAGATTTCAAAATTCCCGTCGGAAAGAATGGCGATTGTTATGATAGGTATTTAGTTCGCGTTGAAGAGATGCGAGAGTCTGTAAAAATAGTAAAACAATGCTTGGATAAAATGCCAAGTGGTCCTGTTAGAAGCCTTGATAGAAAAATGACTCCACCACCAAGAGCTGAGATGAAGAAATCGATGGAAGCTTTAATCCACCATTTCAAACTATTTACAGAAGGCTATAAAGTCCCAGCAGGTGAAACTTATACTGCCGTTGAAACTCCAAAAGGCGAGTTTGGTGTTTACCTTGTATCGGACGGCTCAAACAAACCTTATAGATGTTATATCAGATCAACTGGTTTTGCTAACCTGCAAGCGTTAGAATTTATGAGCAAAGGGCATATGTTAGCAGACGTAGTTGCTAATATAGGAAGTATGGATATAGTATTTGGCGAAATTGATAGGTAGGAATATGTCTGGAATGTTTAAAGAAATGAAGTTCAAGCAACCAGCGAGCTTTGAGTTTAATAAAGAAAATTTAGAATTAGTAAAGAAGATCATAGCAAAATATCCAAAAGGAAAGCAGCAAAGCGCTGTTATGCCATTATTAGATATAGCTCAGCGCCAACACGATAACTGGATACCTACTGCCGCAATGGATTGCATTGCAACCATGCTAGAAATGCCATTTATAAAAGTATATGAAGTTGCAAGCTTTTATACGATGTATAACAAGCAACCAGTTGGTAAAAACCTTATCCAAGTTTGCAGAACAACACCTTGCTGGCTCAGAGGCTCTGATGACGTTACCAAGGCATGTAAGGATAGGCTTGGAATTGACGTGGGAGAGACTACAGAAGATAACAAGTTTACTATTGTTGAAGTTGAATGTTTAGGAGCTTGTGTAAATGCACCTATGGTGCAGATTAACGATGACTATTATGAAGATCTTAATGCTGAATCGATGACCGCAATAATCAACGATTTAGCCAAAGGACAGAAACCTAAAATCGGCTCGCAATCTGGAAGGCAAGCTTCAGCACCTGTTGGCTGGACTAGAGAAATAAAAGCCGCTACAAAAAGCAGCACAAAATCTAAAGCCAAAGATACCCCAAAACCAAAATCTATTCCTAAAAAACGCTCAACAAAGAAGATATAGATTTATCGGCAAAATGATCGGCAAAAGTTATGGGTTGAACTTCTTGGAGTGCAGGATTGAAGGTGGTTTTGACGCTTTTTCAAATCGGCAAAATTTGCGGCAAAAATAGCGGTTATTAAAAAATAATTCTCTTTTCATTTCTGTTAAAAAAAGTATCTTGTTATTGTTTTTGATCAATAAAAAGAGAGATTAACATGCAGCCAGTTACAACTCAGCCTACTACAGCCTTGACTACAACAAATAATCAAACCGATACAACTCATACCACTACCATTTATCCAAACGATGTTACATGGAAGTCGGTTGGGGAGTATATTCATCTGTTTAACCAGTGTTGGGAATATTTACCAATACAGTACATGACTAGAGGATATGAGCCTGAAAAATGTCATTTTCAAAGTCACAAAACAGTTGCAGACTTTAGTGGTATCGATTATCCGTGCCTTTCTTTAAAAGAAGAATTTTCAGTTTATGTAGCAAAAGTGGATAAGCTGAGTGATTATATTTGCCCAAGATCTGATTTAGCCAAAGTTTTTGATGCAAGAGGCAATGATTATGAACGCTATGATGACGCAAATTATATAAATCAATTGCTAATAGGTAGCACTTCTATTTCCATAGCGACAGTTGGTGTATCACTTGCTGTAGCAGCTTTCTCCGCACTAAATAAAGCTGATATACCAGACACTGAAGGTATTAGTTGTACAACAACATATTGGCTTCCGCTTACTTTACTAGCTTCTTCTATAGTGCCAATTATTACAGGAAGTATAACAGCTGCTGCATGGGCTAATGATGACCTTACTTCTGGTGGTAAAGATTGTATCGAATATCACCTTTTACAAGACATGGGGCAACTCGCTCATAATGTGACAGGGATAGATTATTTGTAGGCTTATTGGTTTTCTTCTGGATTCGAAGAATCCATTAATGTGTGCTCGAATTTGCTTAAAGACCGCTTCGCGGGCAAATTCGCCCCCCAACGCACACATTAATTACTTCTTCTCATCAACAATTAACCTAAGCAGCTTCAAAAAACTCTTTAATAGCAGCCAAGACTTCTTTAGGTTCAGAGATCTTATTTATCTTCGATCTAAACTCGGCAGAGTTTTTCATACCAGCACTATACCAACCAAGATGTTTGCGCGACATCATAACTCCTGTGTGTTCACCGTAGTATGAAAGATTGTCTTCATAGTGCTCTAAAATCGCATCCATCTTTTCTTTTAAAGATGGATCAGGCAACTCTTCCTTATGAAGAATATAATGAGCAATTTGGTTTATTAGCCAAGGCTTACCATATGCACCGCGGCCAATCATCACCCCATCTGCACCAGACTGCTCTAAAGCAGTTACTGCCGACTTAATACATTTAATATCACCGTTTACCACAACTGGGATTTTTACACTATCTTTAACAGATCTTACAAAACTCCAGTCTGCAGAACCTGTATAAAATTGGCAGCGCGTTCTACCATGAACTGTGAGCATTTTTATACCTGCATCCTCAGCAATTTTCGCAAGGTTTGGAGCATTTCTATTATCATGATCCCAACCAGTCCTCATCTTCATGGTAACAGGGATTTTTACAGCTTTAACTGTTGCTTCTAAAATCTTTCCAGCTTTTACTTCGTCACGCATTAGGTGCGAGCCAGAGTAACTATTAACAACTTTTTTTGCAGGGCAACCAAAGTTTATATCGATAATTTTCGCACCGAATCCTTCATTCAGCTTTGCAGCTTCACCCATTATGTCAGGCTCACAACCTGCTAGCTGCACGGAAGTAAGCCCGCCTTCTTGATCAAACTCACACTTTTGCATGGATTGTTTAGAGTGCACTATCATAGCGCGGCTTGCAATCATCTCGGTCACGAGTAGTGGTGCACCAAATTTTCTGACCACTTTTCGGTATGGCTTATCAGTCACGCCAGACATAGGGGCGAGAATTACTGGAGCAGATAATTCGTACTGATCAATTTTGATAGACATATTTAAAATAAAAATTTAGTTGAGTTTAGCAAATTATTGCCTTTAAAGCAACTCAGAGTGTTGCTAAAAAACTACAGTCCTGTGTGAATTTCCAGCATCTTCGGCATAAAACCTTTTTATTTATGAGTTAAGTTAATATAATGCGCAGCAAATTAACAATATTCGGTATTTATGAAAAGATTTATATTCTCGGCACTTATGGCTTCAATTGCATCAAGTGCAGTTGCAGCAGAAGCACCAAAAGTAAAATTAGGTGGAGAAATTGGTACACAGGTTTTCTATAGAAGTCAGAAATCTCCATATGATGCAATTCAAGATAAAGACAATACTGCGAAAGGTAGCAAACTTCACAAATCTGGAATCGTAAATGACACACGAATAACTGTCCAAGCTGATGGCAATCATAACGGTTTAAAGTATGGTGGCATGATTAAACTCTTTGCGGACACTTCTGCTAGTTCATCAGGAAATGAAAACAATGCTGATGAAGTTTATACTTATTTAGAAAGCAAGTTCGGTAGATTTGAAGGGGCAAACACAAAAAGTGCATCACACAATATGGCTATTCAAGGATCTAGCATTGCTCGTGCAACTGGTGGTATTGATGGAGACACTAACTTAGTCTTCAATGGCAATACCATAAATAACCTAAATAGTCTGGGTGATAATTTTGGGAATGATAAATACTTTGTCTTCTCTCCAGGACTTCCTACATTCTGTAAGTGCAGTTCGCGTGCAAACAAATTAGTTTACTACACTCCAAAATTTAATGGTCTACAGTTTGGCGTAAGTTATATAATGGACCCGAGCTTACTTGGCACTCTTTCAGAAACTCATAAAAAGACAAGAACGACTGGAAGTGGCTTTAAGGATGCTGTTGATGCAACCATTAGATATGATGGCAAAGTTAATGATATTGCTTACGGATTGTCTCTTTCAGGAGAAACAGCAAAAGCTAAAAATGGAAGTAGCAAACCTGATAGAGAAGGCATTAAGGCTTGGGTATTAGGTGGTAAAGTTGAGTATAAAGGCTTCTCAGTTGCTGCTTCTTATGCTGATTGGATGAATACAGGTCGCCCAAAATCTAAGCTCGCAGGAGCAAAATTCGGCTCTAAACATTGGACTACAGGTGTTGCATACGAAAAAGATAGATTCGGTGTGAGTGCTACATATATAGAATCTAAAAATGCAAATGCATATGTCGGTGATGCGGTAGCTCAGGCATCTCAAGATAAGTCATATAATACATTCAAGATGTTATCTCTAGGTGCAGACTATAAAGTGGCCGAAGGACTTTTAACTTACGTAGAAGTTTCTCCGTTTAAATTCAACAGAGCAGCTTCGGCTGTAAACAACAAAGGAACTGTTGTTCTAGCTGGTTCGAAAATTAAGTTCTAGTTCTTTCTAACAATATTAAAGCCTGAGAGACATCAAAAATCTCTCAGGCTTTTTTTGTTTTAAAATAAATTTCAGTTATGTACTTCCATCAAAGGCAAATGTGTATTATTATGCGCCCATAAATTATATATGAGTTCTGCATGAAGAGAATACTACTTCCTATTTTACTTACTATAACATCTAATGCCATTGCCGCAGAAGCACCAAAAGTGAAGTTAGGGGGAAGTATAGATACACAAGTTGGTTATAGAAATCAAAAATCTCCTTACAATACAATTCAAGACAATTCCTCTGCAGCGCCAAACAGAGGAAGCAAGCTACATTCTGGGACGATTGTTAATGATACAAGAATAAATGTGAATGTTGATGGCAGTCATAATGGTCTAAAATACGGCGGTATAATCAAATTATTTGCCGACACATCTGCCAGCCCATCTGGAAATACAAATAATGCTGACAAAGTCTCAGTTTATTTAGAAAGCAATTTCGGAAAGTTCGAAGCTGGGAGTGCCAAAAGCGCTTCTCATAACATGATGATATCGGGCAAAGATGTTGCAAAAGCAACAGGCGGATATGATGGAACAACTTATTACTGGTATAATAATTTTGTTATAAATAACATCAATGATTTGAGTAAAAATACAAAAGTAGGGCAACACTTCCTTATCAATGCTGGCTTACCTACTTACTGTAAATGCAAATCTGCCGCTAACAAAATTGTGTACTACACTCCTAAATTTAATGGCTTACAACTTGGCTTAAGTTACATCCCTGACGCCTCACTCAGGGGCACTTTATCTGAAACACATAAAACCAGTACCGACTCTGGCAGCGACTTTAAAAACGTGTGGGATGCTTCAGTTCGCTATGATGGAAAAATTCAAGATGTAGCATATGGATTATCCCTTTCAGGAGAAGCAGGCAAAGCTAAGAGAGGAAACAATAAGCCTGCTAGAGAGGACATGAAAGCCTTGGTAGCTGGTGGTAAACTAGCATATAAAGGTGTTGCACTCACAGCATCTTATGCAGATTGGCTAAAAACTGGACGTCCGAAAGACAAATTAGCTGGAGCAAAATTTGGTTCTAAACACTGGACTGCGGGCGTTGGTTATGACTATGAAAAATTTGGTGTCAGCCTTACTTATATGAAATCGTTAAACGCAAACGCCTTTATCAATGAAGCATCTACAAAGGCAGATCAAGATATCTCTTATAATAAATATGAAATCGTTTCTTTTGGAACAGACTATAAATTAGTCACAGGTGTGATTACTTATGCTGAAGTATCTCGATTCAAGTTTGAAAGAGCAAAGTCTGTGTTTAATAATAGAGGAACTGTAGTTTTGGCTGGAACAAAGATAAACTTCTAAAACAAGTTTTCTTGCTTTTTCTTCTCTACTGCATCTGATTCCCTTATATACAAAGGTTTCAGTTCGGTGTTATTTAACCTATTTTCACGAATTCTTTTATAAGCAGCAACAGCTAGTAGTTTGGCATCAGGAAGTTCTTTGCTGCCCATAGCGCCAATTATTTTTATTCCTTCAGCAAATTTAAGTGCTGATTCTTGATCCATTAGTTTGATTTCAGATGTTGGGATGTTATCAACAAACGTTTGGCAATAATATTGCGCCCTACCTGCATCTAAGCAAACCATCACGTTCCTCTCACTAGATATATAGCTCATACATTCAAGTGTAGATATGCCTAACACATTCTTTTTTAATGTTTGATTCACACCCTGAATAGCTGCTATTCCTATTCGTATGCCTGTAAAACTACCTGGACCAACTGTACAAACAAAATAGTCTAGATCATCATATTTCAACCCACAACTACCTAACGCTTCCTCAATCATGGGCACAGCAAGCTCTGCTTGGCGATGCGGAGTTTCTTCAATTAAATATTTTACACAGTTTTCATCTTTAAAAATTGCGACACTGCACCTGCCACAACAAGTATCTAAGCTTAAAATTATCATAGTATTTCAGAAAGTTTTCCTTTAGGTCTCGCACCAATTTGTTGTATAATATACGCAGCTGCTTTCGCACCAATTTCACCCGATTCTTCTAGAGTTTTACCACCAACATAGCCATATAAAAAACCTGCTGTGAAGGCATCTCCAGCGCCAGTCGTATCCACCACTTTTTCTTGAGATACTTTAGTTGGCACATGAATAACTTTTTCTCCACGGATTATATAAGCTCCATTGGCACTTGCCGTCATTATAACTACTTTGTTTAACTCTTGGAATTTTTTTATAGCACCATCAATAGAAGATATTTTAAATAAAGCGAATGCTTCTTTTTCATTACAAAAAACCAAATCAACATTTTTGACTAAATCTAGAAATTGCTCACGATATTTATTAACATATAGAGCATCATGTAACGCGAATGCTCTTTGTGCCCCAACCCTCTTTGCAGTATTAAAAGCTCTTAATGTCGCTTTTGTTTTTTTGCCATCATTATCCCAAATTCCACCTTCTATATATACAATTTTATAGTCTTTAATTTGGTGGTATTTAATATCAGTCTGCCCAAATTCTTCAGCTATACCGCTATAGGTTAGCATAGTACGCTCGCCATCTGGGGTAACAAAAATAAGATTTCTTGCAGTTCTAAAATTATCTGTTTTCGGCTGGTTTATTGCTACTACACCAAAGTCTTCTAGGCTTTTATTGAACATCACACCCAAGTCATCATCAGCTACAATTGTATTGAACGCTGATTTACCCCCTAAGCTTGACAGGTCTACCATAACGTTTGCCGCGCTATCGCCTGCAATAATCTCGCTATTTTTCATTTTAGATTGCAGATCATTTACTGTTTTTTCATCAATATAAATCATCTCGCCTTTTTTTACATTATAGGGTACTGAAAGGAATCTTTTAAAATCTTCTTCAGAGACGCGTGTGATTACATCGATAGTAGCAGTCCCTATACCAAACACATCAAATTTTTTATTTGTGTCTAGGTTGCTTTGTATTGCTAATGCTAAATTTAAATTGAATATTAGGCTAAGTATTAAAATTAAAAATCTCATACCTGAAGAATAAAATTGCGCAGACTACTATTTGATACGCAAAATTAAGCATACCGCAAGCTTAAAAATAAAAAAATGCATTAAAAAATATTTGACAAAAGTATTAAATTTTTAGATCAGTCTTGGAATTGGCTTGATTTAATGACTTAAGCTCTTCATTTATCATTTTTTTGTCAATATAAGCTGCTAGCTTCTCTATTATTTTATCCATCATAATGCTATTTTTTGCATTTACAGGAAGCTTTTTCTGCAACTCAATAAAATCGAACCTCAGAAGTTGTAATAACCTTATCTCTTCTTTTGAAGTATTATCATAATTTATATGAAAGTTCTGATTTGCCGAAATTCTCAATAAGGACTGTAATTTAGCTAAAACAATATTCTGATCAATAGTTTTGCTTATATAATCAGCCGCTCCAGCAACCAGATATTGTAACGCAACCGCGTTATTTTGCCCATCTCCCAGAACTATAACAGGGGTTGTACGATCTAATATTCTTTTCTCTCTCGTTACTCGTAAAAATTCTATACACGTCTTATTTCCTATTTTTTCGGCACACAGCACAGCATCGATTTGAATTGGGTTACTTTTCAGCTCTTCTATTGCTAAATCAAAGTTTTTACAGTGGCTGACTTCAAAATCTTCATGCTTTAGGGTTTTGATAACTTTTTTAGAGACCAAAGTCAAAAAATCTATATATACTATGCTTTTCATATACTTACCAACATACCGTCACAACCTCTAGTCTACTTAGACAACCTTGAGTTGTAAAGATATTTTATTAACAACCCCTTGGAATATGGTTGCCAATACACTATATAGACATTGAAAAAGTATTATAACTATAGAGGCAAAATGGCTAAAAAAGAATATGTAATAGGCATAGATTTGGGTACTACAAACTCTTGCGTTGCTGTAATGGAAGGCAAAGAACCCAAGGTTATTGCTAACTCAGAAGGGGTAAGAACCACCCCTTCTATCGTGGCTTTTACTGATAAAGATGAGAAATTGGTTGGGCAGCCCGCAAAAAGGCAAGCCGTTACCAACCCTCATAATACAATCTTTGCGGTAAAGAGATTTATCGGGCGTAAATATAAAGATAAAGAGACACAAGATATTGCTAAAAGGTCTCCTTATAAAGTAGTGGAAGCTAAAAATGGTGATGCGTGGGTTGAAGCTAGAGATGAAAAATACGCACCAAGCCAAATTAGTGCGTTTATATTGCAAAAAATGAAAGAGACAGCTGAAGACTTTTTGGGTGAAAAAGTGACAAAAGCAGTTATCACTGTTCCTGCATATTTCAACGATTCACAACGCCAAGCTACAAAAGATGCCGGTAAGATTGCTGGCCTTGATGTCTTAAGAATTATCAACGAGCCAACTGCCGCTGCCCTTGCTTATGGGTTAGATAAAACAAAAGCAAAGACAATCGCAGTTTATGATTTAGGTGGCGGTACATTTGACGTGTCAGTTCTTGAGATTGGTGACGGTGTATTCGAAGTAAAATCAACCAACGGTGATACATATCTTGGTGGTGAAGATTTTGACTTAAGAGTTCTTGATTACTTATGTGGCGAATTCAAAAAAGAACATGGAATGGATATCAGCAAAGATCCATTGGCGTTGCAAAGAATTAAAGAAGCGGCAGAGCGCGCAAAAATTGAACTCTCAAGTTCAATGGAAACTGAGATCAATCTACCGTACATTACAGCAGATGCATCAGGACCAAAGCACATGCTTGTGAAACTATCACGTGCAAAATTGGAAAGCCTTGTTGCTGATTTAGTTCAAAAAACTATAGAGCCATGTAAACAAGCATTAAAGGATGCCGGCCTTTCTGCTAGTGAGATTGATGAAGTTGTACTAGTTGGTGGTATGACTCGTATGCCAAAAGTTATCGAGATCGTAAAAGAAATTTTCGGTAAAGAGCCACACAAAGGTGTAAATCCAGATGAGGTTGTTGCAATTGGTGCTGCTGTTCAGGGCGGCGTATTGACTGGCGATGTTACCGACGTATTGCTACTCGATGTAACTCCACTTTCAATTGGTATTGAAACTTTAGGAGGTGTATTTACCCCACTTATTGAAAGAAACACCACAATCCCAACCAAGAAAAGCCAAGTATTCTCTACTGCCGAAGATAATCAACATGCAGTTACAATTCGTGTGTTCCAAGGCGAAAGAAAAATGGCCGCAGATAACAAGCTACTAGGCCAATTCAATCTTGAGGGTATTCCGCCCGCAAGACGTGGTATGCCACAGATTGAAGTTACATTCGACGTTGATGCTAATGGTATTATGCACGTTTCTGCGAAAGATAAGTCAACAGGTAAAGAGCAGAAGATCACAATTCAATCTTCTGGTGGTTTAACTGAAAAAGAAATTGAGCAAATGGTTCGTGATGCTGAAGCTAATGCAAAAGAAGATGAAGCTAAAAAAGAGTTTATAGAGAGTAAAAATAAGGCCGAAGGCATGATTTACTCTACTGAACAAAGCTTGAGTGAATATGGCGACAAAATTTCTGCTGAAGATAAAGCTGAAGTTGAGTCGGCTCTTAATGACTTGAAAGAGGCTGTGAAAGGTACAGACAAGTCTGACATAGATTCAAAAACAGAAGCTCTAACTAAAGCATCAATGAAAATTGGTGAAGCTATGTATAAAGCTCAGCAAGAATCTGCAAATAGTAATGCAACTGAATCGAGTGAATCCGATGGCTCTGCTGATGAAAAAGTAGTAGACGCAGACTTCGAAGAAGTGAAGGATGACGAGGGCAATAAGCGCGCCAAAAAATAATACATTTCAATTATTTTAATCAAATAAAAAGCCGATCAATTTAATTTGGTCGGCTTTTTTTATGTTATGCTTAAATAGTATAATTCATCAACGGAGGGGGAGATGAATCATACTTTAAAACGCATCGAAACAGCACTCAACGAAGGTAAATTCAATCACGTAGACAAACTATTAAAAGAGCACGAAGGCTCAATAGATAACCTGAAAATCAAAAATAAGGAAGCTGCCGAATATATAAAAAACTATATAAAAAACTTCTTACCAGATTTTAGCTTAGTTAAGTCTAATCTTATAAAAACACTCAGTAATTTCTTAGATTATAATGAGATGCAGAAAATAATTATATTTTCTAGAGATGTAAATAGCTTAGCTTCTGAATCTAAAGTAAAAGCTTTGAAATGCTATTTAGAGAATAAAAATAATACTTCTTTTGATAAAGATCACCAATGTTTGAAAAAAATTTTAGGAGAGCCAGAGCATATTAATTTTAAAAGCGATGCTGCAGATATTCTTGCAGCATATTCAAAGTGCGAACCTGGAATTGACTGCACAGCTATAAAGAAGTCTTTTACCGTTCTATACAACACCAATCCAATAATAGCAAAAATCATGGACGTCAGTGCCAAGGCTTGCCAACAAGACAAGTGCCATCTCGTTTTCACAAACGATAAAAATTACTCGACTAAAAATGAATCAAGTCCCGATGTTGTTACATCTGGATACTACAATGGATATTCAGATATCTTCGTGAGCTCTGATCGTAGCAAATCTGATTTTTTAGGAATATTCGTACATGAACTGACACACTATGCGATGAATGTTATATATAAGAACTATTCCAACCCCTACCCTAATTTATTTAAATCTACTATCAATTATGGCTTGGGTAAGGAACTCCTTTCAACCAAAGATGAGTATAAAAGAATTGTCGACGCAGTAGAATATTTACTGACTCACAAACAACCTTATGGCTATGATCAAACCCATATATACACAGTGTTAAATGGACTAAAACAATGGTATAGCCCGAGAGATTATGATTGTGAACTGGTAGTGAGATACCCGCATATGATTGCATCGGAATACAACGAAAAAGATGTAAATTATTATCTCAAAGCACTTGAGATGTATTATAATTCACATCTAATTCCAGATATGGATCATTATTTGGTGGCTTGAGGGTTTGTAATGTCTATATGGCAATATTGACAACCAAATTCACAAAATAATTTTTGAAGACTATATTTTGGGGGCGGTATTTCAAAAATTATTTTGTTCATATCAACTGTGGCGAAGCCATCACATTATTCTTAAAGGGGCGCTTCGCGAAAGCGAAGTACTAAAGTTGGAGTGCAGAATCTGGGGTTTGGGGGCAAGGATCCAACGACAACTTTAGGAATAAATGGTTTGCGCCAGCAAACTAAACCTAGACTTATTATTACTGACAAATTCATTTTCTCAGGGTTCAATAATGAAAAACCTAATTTTAGTTAGACATGAAATATTTTGTAAAGTTTGTACCTTATAATGCCAACACTCTTTCTTCGTTAATCAACAAGACCATAAAATTTTCAACAGTGTATGAGTTTAATGATGCAAATGAGTTGAATTATATTGCATCCACTCAAGTAGAAGCAAAAGACTTTAAAGCTATGTTAGATGACTTGGGCACGAGATGGGCACTTTTTGAAAATGCATTAAAGTCTTGTAGGCACGATAGAAAGTATATGAGTGAGTTTAAAGAAAAATTAAGTAAGTACTCTGGTGACATAAATATTTTTGATTGTAACGAGATGAGATCTTTAATTGCAAATCTAGCTTTCTCATCAGTAGGAATTTTTTGCACCTCACATATCGATGTTTTTTGTGATGACTCGGCACAACTAATGTTTGCCCATTATGCTGATAATCTAAAAGGATTGGCGCTTATTTATAAGATAAACAACACTCTTATTAAAAAAATAGATTACAAAGAACCAAACTCTGTAAGATCTTCATCAGGGTTTGCAGATAGAGCTTCAAAGTGGCTTGCTGGCGATTTTACTGACATTTCAGATTTCACCTCAAAATCAAAAAAGTGGGAATATGAAAAAGAATATCGAATTTTCAATAAGCCAGGTATCGCCTCTGCTGACAATTCAAGAGTTGAATTGAAGGCTATATTATATACGACCAGATTTGATCAAGATAACTTAAAAACATTAAAAACTATTAATGAAAAGATCTATAATTCCAATATTGAAATTAAAGAAATTTATAATAGTCACAGCCATTATGAATTTAAGACTTTAGAACCTAAAAAGCGTGCTATTGAGTGGTTAAAAGAAATATGCAAGTAATGCACGCACTGAATTTAATGAGTTAGAACCATCAAAATTTGACAAATCCTCAATTGCTATGTAGATATTTCTCATGGCAAGACGTGAATCAAACCCAACATACGAGTATATAGAATCTCTATACAAAGAAGAGATAGTGAAAGTTCCTGCGCCAAAGGATGCATCAGAGAATGAGCAGCAGATGCAGATAAGCCCTCTTGAAGGCATTATGTTGCAGATGTTATTAAAATCTGTGGGAGCAAAAAACGTTTTAGAAATAGGTACACTTCTTGGATATTCTACAGTCTGGCTGGCTAAAGCAGTCGGCAAAGATGGGCAAGTTATAACCATAGAAAAATCTGAGCAAACTTTTTTAAAAGCTTCCAACTTTTTGGGAAACTATAGAAATATAAAATGCATAAATTCAGATGCTATCAGCTTTTTACAGAACAATGTATTTACAGATAAATTTGATGCTGTTTTCATCGATGCTGACAAAACAAACTATGCAAATTATTTTGATTTATGCCTACCGCTTTTGAGACAAGGTGGGCTTATTATAGTTGATAATACTTTGATGTACGGTGAAATTGCAGGTAAACTATCTGGTCAATTTAGGAAAAAGACACTAGATGCAATCCGTGATTTTAATCAAAAACTCTCGCAATCTGACTTAGTTGATAGTATCATAATCCCGACTGAATCAGGGCTGACAATAGCAATAAAGAAATGAAGCAAGAATTAACTAAAGACACAATAATGGAATGGGACATTGTTAATTGGTCTAGAGCACTACCATTTTGGCAAAGCAAATCCCGCTTAGATCTAAAAAATTGCAATGCATTAGAAATAGGATCACGAAATGGAGGTTTAGCGCTTTGGTTATCAAATATCTGTAAAAAAGTCACCTATTCAGATCTTGATAAACCAACTGAAGAATGCATTAAACTCCACTCAAAATTCAAGCCAACCAATATTGATTATAAAATCATCAATGCTATTCAACCTATCGAACTACCACCACACGACATCATAGTAACAAAATCTATTACTGGTGCTATGGCTCCCGAAAACCGCAAACAAATGTTGCAAAATATCCATAATAACTTAACTGAAACTGGTGAATACTGGTTTGTTGAAAATTTAGAAGGAGCTTTAATACACAAAATATTGAGAAATAAATTTGTACCTTGGGGTAACCGCTGGTCTTATTTAAAGCTAGAAGAAATCAAAGATGACTTCTCAATGTTCAGAGAATTTGAATATAGGACTATAGGCTTCTTAGGGACTTTTGGGAGAAACAGTTTTCAACGAAATGTTTTGGGATATATAGACAGACTATTTTTTGATAAAATCGTACCAAAGCGTATGCATTATATTATCATAGGAATTGCTAGAAAATAAGCTCAACCCAAATTAGTATCGAGATATATAACTAGACTTCCTGTCTACAATTGTATAAAACGTTGTTAGGATAAACTTATGCTTGGCAATGGGTAAACCTAAAAAATCAGTTTGGAAACTTATCAATCCAATAATCTCTGGAGCCCTATTAGACATCGCAAAATTCGCAACAAATTTACCTTCTGATTTATTCATCTTGGCTCATTTTAGAATAGAAAATGCTGCATCAATTTTATTTAGTTATGGCCATGAAGTCAGCTTACATACTATAGAAAAAATACCCGAACACCTTGAAAAAGCTTATGCCGAAGATGCAAAAGTAATTCGTGTTGGTATAGAAGATTTTATTTTAGTTGCTCCAGTAAAAAATACAAAAGCCATTCAAAAGAAACTTGACGCTGTTCTAACTAATCTTAGAACATTTGGTACGGAAAACACCCAGAATCCAATATACTTAAAATTCAAAATCGGTGCGACATTTTTCACTGCTGCTGATAATTTGGAAAATAAATTCGATGAGGCGTTTATTGCTCTTTACGAAGCAATGTCTAATCCGAATTGTACTTCTATTATATTTGACAATCTCTCTAAAGACTTAGGCGATTTCAAGAAAAATATGCAACTTGCTTCTAAGTTCCAAAACTTAATAAATGAAAAAAAATTACGCTTAGCATATCAGCCAGTGGTCAGCAGTAAGACTGGCCAAGTAAAAAGTTACGAAGTGTTGCTGAGAGTAATTGATGAAGAAGGTAACATATCTTCTGCTGGAGAATATATAGCCGTTGCAGAAAAATTCGGGTTTATAGATCAAGTTGATCTATTGGTTTTAGAGCTTGCCGCAAAAGAATTAGAATTAGATCCAAATGTGAATCTTGGTATCAATGTTTCAGCTTTTTCTTTGAACAACGATAGATGGATAAACTTAGCACGCAAACTTTTAAAAAACCCTGACCATGCTTCTAGACTAATAATTGAACTTACCGAAACAGGCTTCCAAAACAAAGTATTGGTAGTAAAAAGTTTTGTAGATGAAGTCCAATCTTTAGGGTGCCAAGTTGCAATTGATGACTTCGGATCAGGCTATACTTCTTTCACGCAGCTAAAAGTATTAAAGGCAGATATCTTAAAAATAGATGGAATATTTATTAAAGATCTAACTGAAAACTATGATAGCCAATTGTTCGTCAAAACACTAGTGGGCTTTGCAAAAGCATTCGGTTTAAAAACTGTAGCTGAATATATTGAAAACGGCGAAACTGCTAAGCTACTAATTGAAACTGGAGTTGATTACTTACAGGGTTATTATTTTGGCAAGGCAATGAATTATCGACCTTGGATTAAAGAAGATACGGTTTTATAATGGAATTTTTAAGCTATTATTATTTATGGATCAAGGCATTGCATGTAGCTTCTGTTATGTTTTGGATGGCTGGCATGTTCTATTTACCAAGACTATTCGTTTACCACACTAGAACAAAAGTAGGTTCAGAAATGGATAAGACTTTCTGTATAATGGAAGATAAGTTGATGAAAATAATAATCAATCCTGCCATGGTCGGCTCATTATTTTTTGGGTTACTTCTAATTCATATTATTGGTTTTAAAAACTTTACTGGTTGGTTTCATTTAAAATTATTATTGTTAATCTTCCTTTTTGCTATTCATGGAATAAGTGCGGGTTATAAGAAAAAATTCGCCCAAGGTAAAAATAGAAAATCAGAGAAATTCTTTAGATTCTATAATGAAGGGGCTCCAGTGCTTGCCTTTATTATTATAATACTAGCCATTGTAAAACCTTTCTAAAATGTCTCAAAATTATTTTGAATTATTTAATTTAGATACAAAATACTCAATCAATAAAAGCGAGTTAGATGAAGCGCTTTTCAAACTGCAAAGCAAATATCATCCTGATAAAAATCCTAACACAGACTTTCTAGAAACAAGCCAAACCTTAAACTTGGCTTATAAAGTTTTAAAATCTGATTTTAGCAGAGCAGAACATCTACTAATCCTTAAAGGTTTTGATCTTATAAATCAAAAGCTTGATGATCAATTTTTATTAGAAACTTTTGAGTGGCGCGAACAACTTGATAACAAAGATGATCTGCCAAAACTAAAAGATTACGTCAAACAAAATACCGATAAAACCCTGCTTTTACTAGGCAATTACTTAGAAAAAGAGCTTTATGACCAAGCTAAGAACGAGTATATTAGGCTTAAATTTCTGAAAAGATTTTTAGAAGAAATAGAAAAAGCCCTAATGAAATGAAATTATACGACTTAACAGAACCATCAGAAAACAAATCGATCGATTTCAACACAGCCTCTAAGTCAGAAATCGCAATCGGTATTGACCTTGGCACAACCAATTCTTTAGTTGCTGTGAGCGACAATGGCAAAGTCACATTTATTAAAAGTGCACAAGAATCCAATCTAATTCCTTCAGTAGTAGGGTTTAAAGATAACAGGGTTATAGTTGGAAAGGATGCTTTATCGATTGCTGATAAAGTAATATCAATAAAAAGAAAAATGCGCTCGTCTGCCACCGACTTAGTATTGGGTAAAACGCCAGTAGAAATTTCTGCAGAAATTTTAAAAGCACTTAAGAAACTTGCAGAAACTAACCTTGGAAAAGAAGTAAAAAAAGCTGTGGTAACTGTACCAGCTTATTTTGATGAAAACGCAAGACAAGCTACAAAAGATGCCGCACGCATTGCTGGCCTTGAAGTTTTAAGACTAGTGAATGAGCCAACAGCTGCAGCAATCGCTTATGGATTAGATAGAAAAGAAGAAGGAACTTTTGCTATTTATGACCTTGGAGGCGGCACGTTTGATATAACAATCTTAAGAATACATCGTGGCATTTTCCAAGTACTAGCAACTGGTGGTGATAGTCAATTAGGTGGTGATGACTTTGACGAATTACTACTCAAACACTTTGTTGAAGCTCCAACTATTGAAAACAAATTGCTGATGCGAAAAGTAAAGGAACATCTCTCATCTAATATAAAATGGACGGATGGGTTCAACATAACTAAAGAAGAATTTGAAACCTTAATTACCCCCATTATTCAAAGAACTTTAGATATTTTTGACAAATGTTTGCTTGATGCGGAAGTATCAATCAATGACCTAAAAGAAATAATTTTAGTAGGTGGATCGACTAGAATTCCACTAATCAAAAAGCTTATCAGTAATAAATATAAAAAACCTTTAGATACTATCAACCCTGATGAAATTGTAGCACATGGCGCTGCATTGCAAGCCGAGGCTCTAACCGTTGGTAGCAATTCTCTGCTTCTTGATGTAACACCTTTATCGCTTGGTATTGAAGTTGCCAATGGATTAGTTGAACATATAATAGCTCGTAACACACCAATTCCTGTAGCACGCAAACAAAGCTTTACCACCCAAAAAGACAATCAAACTGGGTTTAAAATACATATCCTGCAAGGCGAAGGAGAAAAAATATCCGAATGCAGATCGCTTGCCCATTTTGAGCTAAAAAATATACCTCCTCTACCCGCTGGCCAAGCAAGACTTGAGATCAATTTCCAAATTGATGCAGATGGCTTACTTTCTGTCTCAGCAAAAGAATTATCCAAGAACATATCACAAGAAATTGTTGTTAAACCTTCTTATGGCTTGACTGAGGAAGAAGTGATGCGGTTAATTACGGCAAACAAAGCCTAATCAATACTTCTAGTTACCAAACCACATAATCTTTTTATATAATTGGTAATTTGGCTGTTTTTAAAACAAGCTTTGAGCGATTGCGGCTCAACCCACTTATTGGAGATTGCATACCCAACTCCTTTTACAGAAACAATAAGGTTTTTAACACCATAAGACTTTAACTCTTTACGCAAACGCGAGACTTTTTTATTGATTTTATCAATGTCCCGCAAATCAATATCTATCGATTCCAGTATCTCACTTATCTCTTCATAAGTTACTACATGAGGATGAGAAATACTAAGCAAGAAAAGAATAGAAAATGGTATCTTTTCCATGCGGTAAGTTAGGGTAAATTCCTTCTTCACCTCAAGGATCATACCCTTGGGATACATAGAAATTAGGACATCATTGTCAATATGATATAGCTGCTTAACTTCCATAGAATCTATAAAATTCACTACCTTGTAATCTACATCTCTTAGCAACTCAAGTAAACCTTGGATTTTTTTACAAAATGTTAGTAATATTAATATAGAGGAGAAAAATATGAAGCTAGCAGCATACGCAATAAACCCTGAACAATCAGTAGGCAGGTTGCATAAAGAACAATTTGACAGTGAAAGAATGCCTTATCTAAAAGATAGAGATAGGGTAATTCACTCTGCTGCCTTCAGAAGACTTGAATATAAAACCCAAGTCTTCGTAAACCATGCTGGAGATCACTACAGAACAAGGCTGACACACTCTTTAGAAGTAGCTCAAATTAGCAAAGTAATAGCACTAGAATTAGGATTAAACCAAGACCTGACCGAAACGATTGCTCTCTGCCACGACTTAGGACATCCCCCATTTGGTCATGCTGGGGAGGAAGGCTTGAGCGAGGCCGCTAAAAATTATGGGGGATTTGACCATAACGTACAAACAATGAAAGTTATAACTTATCTTGAACAAAGATATGCTGAATTTGATGGCTTAAACCTAACTTGGGAAACTTTAGAAGGAGCGGTTAAGCATAATGGCCCTATGAAAAATCCCTCTCAAGAAATTTCCAAGTTCTCTGAAAAATTTAACCTAAGACTAGATTCTTATGCCTCTTTAGAAGCACAAGTAGCTGGGCTCGCTGATGACATTGCGTACTGCAATCATGATATAGATGACGGAATAAGAGCTGGTATTATCACTCTTGATGATTTAAGACATATCTCATTAATAGGCTCAATTTATGAAAGCGTTCTAGTAGCATATCCAAAAGCCGGCCAGTCTAGGGTAATAAATGAAACAATACGGCGTTTGGTTAAACATATGGTTAATGACTTAGTACATGAAACTAAGCGCAACATCCAATTCCATAATATCAACTCTGTACAGGGTATACGCGAATTAGGCAAGCCACTAACTATCTTCTCTAAAGAAACGGAAACGATGAAAAACTCTCTAAAACAATTCTTGATGGAGAAAGTTTACAGAAACTACAGAGTTAATAGAATGACTCTGAAAGCTAAAAGAATTATAAAAGATTTATTCGATATATTCATTGAACAACCAAACTGTCTTCCAACAGACTGGTATAATAAAACAAAAGACAAACCAGATCTAGAAAAAGCTGTAGTAATAAAAGATTATATCGCTGGCATGACTGATAGGTTTGCTATCGAAGAACACAAAAAATTAATTAATCCAAGCCATTTTTGATATGTATACATTTAACGACGACTATTGTTTTAGCGATAAGATTGGGTCACTTGGCATCCACAAAGATGCCATGTCTATTTACGAGAGTAAAATAAAAGAGATCTTCAATATTTACTCTAAAACTAATTCGAATACTAAGTTCTATAAATTACTCTTTCGTTTTGAGAAGAATGAACTATTAAACCCTCTTAAAGATACAGCAAAATACATCAGAGATCATTTTGAAGACGTAATTTATGTTGGCATGGGTGGGGCTACTTTGAATACACAAATGATCCTATCTTTAAGAAAACCTAATTCTAAACCAAGAGCGCATTTTTTACTTACTACAGACCCAATGCGGTTTCAAAATCTAGTAAATAGTATAGATCCAAAAAAAACTGCAGTAGTAATAACTAGTAAATCTGGTGGCACTACTGAAACAATCGCTGGGTTTTCAGCTTTGCTAAACCATTTCAAAAAATCGGGTATAACCAATTTAAAAAATCATTTTTACTTCATATTAGGAGAGATAGAAAACCCGCTTAGAACAATGGCTGAAAATCTTAATGCTACTATCTTACCTCATGACGAAGGGTTGGGAGGTAGATTTTCAGGATTTAGCAGTGTTGGCTTCTTACCTGGGTTGATTAGCGGGCTAAACATGGAGAAACTTATAGATGGTTTCAACTTAGTATCAGAAGATCTTTGGAAAAACCGAATTGATAGCGCTCCAATTAGAGCTGCTTTAAGCATGCTGTTATCTAGGCAACCAACCACTATTCTACTTGGATATTTAGATTGTCTATCTCCATTCCTAGAGTGGTATGCACAAATCATCGCTGAAAGCTTGGGTAAAGAAGGTAAAGGAATAACCCCTATTCGCGGCATTGGACCGATGGATCAGCATAGCATGCTGCAATTATACTTAGATGGCCCTAAAGATAAAATATATACAATGATTTATGCGAACAATATCGAAGGCGAGCATAAATTATCTGATGAAGTAATACCTGCGTATTTAACCAACAAGTCTTTAGCCCAAATAAATTTAGCAGAATTCCAAGCAACCACTACAGCACTGATTAATAACAATGTCCCTGTAAGAACAATTTTAATAGACAAGTTCGATGAACTTAATCTTGGTGCACTCATGATGCATTGTGCTATAGAGGTTATTACTATTGGACATATGATGAATATAAATCCTTTTGATCAACCTGGTGTTGAACAAATTAAAATTGAGGCAAGGAAAATCCTTTCTAAATAATAAAAAAAGCCCTCAATTTGAGGGCTTTTTTTGAAGTAATTCATTTTAAAAAGTACTTCTAAATCCAATTACAGCAATATGAGTAGGACCAGCTTTCGCCTTAACCCCAGCATTTACTGAAGTCACCGTAAATTTATATTCTTTTTCACCTTTATTTATATATCTATAGCCGAAATCAAGATCTAAGCTGCTGCTAAGATGGTAGTTAATACCAGCGCCACCTTGATAAGCCTTTGAAAATTTAGACTTACTTTCTCTGCCAGTACCTGTCCCAGGAATTTTTAGCTCTGATTCGAACTCATTGCGTAAAAAACCAGCACCAACCATTACATAAGGAATTATATTTGATTCATTAAGAACATCGAAATAAGCATTAGCAAATGCACCAAACGATTTTTCTTTGCCATACATGGCCACATTCTTTGTACCAGAGCTAACCGATTTCTTAGATTCCATACCTTGATCTGCATATAGAGATCCTTCGACTCTTAACTCATCTAGTAGATAATATCCAAATCCACCAGAAAAAGCTAGGCCACGTCCCGCACCTTTCCCCTTAGATGTAATACCAGTAAGTGTTATGGTTTGGTCTGAATCTTGCATACCATATCCAAGATCTAATACACCATATACTTTCCCTTCATGGCCATATCCAGCAAAAGCTGCTTGAGACATAAACACCAATGCAGATGCAAAAACGCCCGCTAATTTACCCTTCATATTAATCTCCAATAATTGTCGACCTGAATATTTAGCAAGTACCGCGCCAAATTTGTTGGGCTGTTGAACTATAGTTACCTTTGTAGTTTTCAATCGTTCTATTCTGCATAATGCCAAATAGAATAAAAAAGGTGATAATTCCAATAATTAACGAAACAATAAACGAATTTAGAAGTTTAGTGCTAAAGAACTTTGGAAGCTCTTTATTATGTTTCCGCGCTTTATAGGTCTCCACATAAAAAGTGATCGTGTAAAGCAAAAGAGGAATAAGCGCTGGAAAGAAGTAATAAAACAATATTCTCATATAATTTTCTCGGTTTTTTCCCAAGCTCCTTGAGTGTTTTGTATATAACAAATAACGCTAAGTTTTAAATTATTTATCTTATTAAGAATATTTGGAATTTGAGAGTACTGGGTATTATCAAAAACAAATAAGACTCTGTCAAAATCACTTATATTTTCTGGCACATAATCATTAGCGATGGCAAGCACCCTAGCACCATTCACTACCTCTGATTTATCACTAATTATAATCGGCTGTTGTAATGGAGAAGGATCTTGCAATGTTCCATGCGGGAGAAAAGAGAGTTGTTCATATGACCATAATAAATCGTCCAGCTCTTTTATTTGTTCTGCCTTACATAAAACATGAACTTTGTTACCTTTGTTTACTACTCCTTCAAGTACTTTCGGAAATACTTTTCTCCAAGGATTATTAGTTAGCTTATAAATAGTCACTTCCGTCATGATTTATATCTCGTTACTCTCAAAATTAATTCTGGGGTCAACCAGTACATATACCATATCTGTGATTAAATTAACAATAAGGCTAATGATTGTGAAAATAAACAGCGTCCCAAATACTACTGGATAATCTCTGTTGATGGCTGATTCAAAACCAAGCTGGCCAAGACCATCCAGTGAAAAGATAATTTCGATTAATAAAGATCCCGTAAACAATATTTTTATAATGGCATCTGGCATGCCTGCAATCACTATAAGCATTGCGTTCCTAAAAACATGCCCATATCTAACTCCCTGTTCCGCAACACCTTTAGCACGCGCAGTAACTACGTACTGTTTATTTATTTCTTCTAAAAATGAATTTTTAGTTAGCATTGTAATTGTAGCAAAACCAGAAATCGTCACAGCTATTACTGGTAAAGTTATATGCCAAAAATAATCTATGATTTTCTGAGACAATGTAAAATCTTCCCAATGGTAAGAAGTCAAACCCCTAATAGGAAAGTATCCTAGTGGGCCATTGCCACCGAAAATTGTTATTAAAATAATAGCAAATAAGAAGCTTGGAATAGCAAATGCAATTATTATAACAAAGCTTGTCCATATATCAAAAGCTTGTCCGTTCCTAACAGCCTTCTTTATTCCCAACGGTATTGAAATCAGATAAATAAATAACGTTGACCATAACCCTAAAGATATTGATACTGGCAACTTTTCCTTTACCAGCTCTATGACTTTTGTGTTTCTAAAATAACTTTCACCCAACTCGAACTGCGCATAATTTTTTATCATTATCCAAAAACGCTCGTAAGCTGGCTTATCAAAACCATATAGCTTTTTTATGTTCTCTATTAACTCAGGATCGAGGCCTTGACTCGCTTTATATCTACCAACTTGGGAAGAAGCCGCACCAACCGAATCGCCACCTCCGCCACTTTGGAATCCTGAAAGCCTTGCAACCATATTTTCAACTGGCCCACCAGGAGCAACTTGAACAATTAGAAAATTAATAACTACAATCGCAAAAAGAGTAGGGATAATCAGAAGCAGTCTCTTCAGGATGTAGTGATACATTTATTTACAATCAAATTTAAAGTTATCAGAGTAAGATTTTACCTTTATTTTGGGCAGCTTAGGCTCAACAACTTCATATTCTATACCCATACCCTTTGCATAATTTTCAGCCTCTTCTTTTGAAGAAAACTTCATCTTCACCTGATTGGCAAGCATCTCTGTCGAGCCAGTCCAGCCCATTACAGGATCTATAAAACGACTGTTACCAGATACAAACTCAAGTACCCATTTTTTAGTATTAGCTTTACCAGACTGCATTGCAGTTTTTGTTGGTATGTAAATTCTTGCTTTCTTCATAATATTTTTAGGTGTATTTTGTTGCCAGATAACATCTAGTATATATTTATTATGGTAGCAAGTACTGAAAAAAAGACCATTAAAAATTCCGACATCGCAGCACTTTCTTTTGAGCTAGCTTCCAGAGAGCTTGAAGATATTGTAAAAAAACTAGAATTGGGTAACTTAGATCTTGATCTAGCTATAGATTTATATGCACGAGGCAATGAGTTGAGGGTACACTGCGAGCAGATGTTAGCTAAAGCCAAGCTAAAAGTTGAAAAAATTGTCAAAGATTCCAATGGTATAAAAACAATTGAGGAGTAATATGAGAGCGAAAGTAAACGGCAAACAAATCATGAACTTAAAGAAATTTAGTCAAATTATCGATTTAGTTGGAGCAATGCTGGTTGCTACAGGTGGTACAATGCTTGCGATCATCCCTAGAATAGACCTAAGTCTTGGTGGCCTAATGATTGCAATTTGCGGCCTGATACTAATGGATTTCAATCTAAAAGGCAGTTTGGGACTTAATAATTTTATAGAAAAGCGTTTGACCTCAGCTAGTCATTTTATGGGGTATTGTGGCTTTGCTTCTTGCATTTTTTTAGGTGGCGGTGAACTTTTAGATATTTTTGCAAGAGGACAACAAGATAATATTTACGAGCCTGGGTACATAAAAGTTATAGCTAATGCTATCCCTTACGCGCTTGGCGCTCTTTTGTGCTTTGAAGGCGTAAGAAAATCATTAAGAAATATTAAAGATTATATGTATATATTCTTGCAAATAAGCCTCTTTGCAACAGGACACTTTATGATTGCAGTATATGGTTTTAGAGCTGGCAATTCAGCTTATCAAATTGGTACCATTCTATTTACAGGAGCCTTGCTTAGTATGCTTGCCGTAGTACTCGCCAATTTGAAAAAAAGCGATTTATAACTCAGAATTTGTACTTTGGAACTGCGCAATAAAGTTGAATAATACAGTATCTTCTGCGTTGTCGATTAGCTGGATGGTATCTAAGTTTTCCACTATATAATCAATGCCATGAGATTCAAAAGTATTGAAAGCAATCTCAAGCTTTTCTCCAATACTCAGAAGTTTCTTCAGTTCTTTATCTTCTCCGACTAAACTTTGAGTAAAAAATTTATAAAGTGCGTTTGAAATAGTGCAATCTTCATCAACTTTTTCTTGAATCCTATAAGTGTTTCCAAGCTGTTTATGGAGAAGGTTAATAATGTTTGGCTCAGTGTTAAATACCTGCGTCTCCTTTGCTAAATCATCGATAGTAAGTTTAAAGTAGTTTTCATTTATATAGTTATTGATTAAATCAAATGATCCGGGTGATTCAAATACATATGATGTAGCTTTTATGTCATGTGATTTCAAATATGCATGAGAAAGCTGGGCAAAGACCGCTCCTAAAGAATGACCAGTACATATAAATTCATAATTAGGAAATTTAGTAATTAAATTATTGAGATATGGTATGCCATCCTCAGTAAATTGCCTTGGCACACTCTTAAAGAATACTTCTATATTGGAGACTATACCACTTAATAGTCCCTTTTTCTCAATCTGTTTAATTTGATTAATTCTTGTGCCACTGTTTATGACTATAATCTTGTTTTGTCTATTATTAACCATAGCATAACTGCGGTAAAAAAGGTCATTAGCTCCATGAATATCATCTGAAATCGAAGCAAATCTCCAGTCTGATGAAATCTTGGCTGCGGCAAATTTTACATTATCCGCCTTTTTTATATAAGCTGCTGCACAATACTGTGCTAGCAATTTCAGATTTGACAAATCCATCAATTATATATGCTTATTTTTCCATAACGAAAATATTATAGAAGAACCTAAAACTGTCACTATAAATAATAGTGAGAATACAGTCTCTATATGGATACCTTGCATCATTGCAATCATTTTAAACCCAACAAACGCTAAGATGATAGCGATTCCATATTTTAAATAAGAGAACTTGTGGATCATAGAAGCTAGTAGGAAATACATGGATCTTAACCCTAAAATAGCAAATATATTAGAGGTAAATACTATGAAAGGATCTTGTGTAATCGCTAATATAGCGGGTATAGAATCAAGGGCGAAAATCAAATCTGTCTTTTCCACCAATAGTAGAACTACAAACAATGGCGTACATGCCCATTTATCATTCACTTTAACCCAAAATTTGTTGCCTTCTAACTCTTTAGTCACCCTAAAAAATTTCCTTAAAAAGTTTAACATACCATTTTTGTCTTCAGAAACTTCTTCTTTCTTTTCTTGGGCAAATGCAATCTTGAACCCTGTGTAAATTAAAAATGCACCAAATCCATAGAATATCCACTTGAATTGGCTGAATATGTAGACACCACCAGTGATCATTATAAATCGCATTACTATGGCGCCAATAATCCCCCAAAACAATACTCTGTGCTGGTACTGCATTGGTATTTTAAAATAGCCAAATATTAGTACGAATACAAAAACGTTATCCATACTCAGCGAAAGCTCAATTATATAACCCGTAAGAAATTCTATGGACTTCTCTGCCGAAAATTGAACATGAATCATTAGGGCAAACAACATTGCCAGTACGACCCAAACAGTTGTCATAACTGCTGCATCTTTAAAGCTCAAAGCCTTATCACGCTTATGAAACACCCCTAAATCCACAGCTAAGGCAAGAAAAACAAACAATATAAAACCAAACCAGTAAGTAAGTGGAAATGTCATAAATAAAAAGAAAATTATTACTGCCCAAAGTATAGATAATCGTATTCCAACCTGCAACTGGAAACGGCACGAATTAACCACTTATTAATCTTTTAATGGTAATATATAACCCAAGGGTGAATTTAGATAGGGTATATACATGTTTCAACTAGGGAAATTATCGCTTATTCTGCGTCAACGAGATGATGTTGCGGGTCATAACACAGCAAAAATCAACTCAAAGCTTGATTCAAAACAGTTATTACAAGAAATTGCCAAAGTTAAAACAAGTTATAAACTTGATACTCAAGCTATTTTATGCCGCAAAGAAAGTGAGCCTATAGCTGGCTTGTTTGTAAATACCGACCCAAAAGGCGCAAAGTATAATAGAGAATCCCACTTTCAAGCAAAGAAAATTGAAGAACTTATTAATGAAGTACCACAAAACTCAAACAAGTTAAAAGATGTGGTTACCAAAGCTAATGCTTATACAAAAGGATATCCTAATTTCAAATCTGCTCAAGAAGTAGCAGATCATATAAAAACCCTTGAAGGAGCTGACGCTTCTACCTTCACTAGAGGCTCTGGACTGCAACAAATTTACTCAAATACTTGGTATGCCAGAGACAAATTCAAAGCAATGCATGAAGTGCAATTAGAATTTATTGAACAAGGCGGGCAAAGAGGAAAGGATTATGCTTTAAATTTATTAGCATTAAAACTAGGTAAAATAGCTATAGTCGAAAGCAGTCGTGTAGATGACAACTGGGGAATTAAAACTGGTGGCACTATATATGACTCTGGTTCAGGGCAAAATAACTTAGGGGCGATCCATGGAGTAGTTGCCAATCAACTGGAAAAGGCTTGGGAAGACGCTCTATCCCATGGAGAAAAAAGCTTCACATTTCAAGGCATAACAATCACACAAAAAGATATTGAATTTGCACAACACAATATAGAGCTAGCCACATTTAACGTCGCTCATACTGGAGTATACGACCAACAAGGTGAAATTACGGTGGATGGAGTGCTACACGATCAACATCTGACTTTTTTTACTGATCCAACGGATTGTAACTAATAACTTTTTTATGAGATCTACCCAAACGCACTACAATCGCAACTATCGCTTGCTAGACATTTAATGAATTCGAGGTCTTTTGCGTGCCTGTCGCTTTCATAGAAAGCAAGTTCTTTGGCAACTTGATCATTATGTTTTTTTATTAAGTTGTCTGCTATTGCTTCCGCAGATTCTTCATCGTTTCTTCGAAGGAATCGAGGAAACGATGACGCAAATTTCGCAAAATAATCTTGCTCTATCGAAAAATCAAAGGCGGCAACATCATATTGCTTCGGTTTTACATGAGAAAAATCAAATGATTTCCCATTTAAAATGAAGCTATTTTCGTCAATATTAGCAGATCCAATGTGAATTCCCTTACCAGCAGATATAATACCGCCACTTTCATTAGAGCTTATTAACACACTAGAAATAGCTTCGATAAGTTGATTTTTGATATCATCTGGAAGCTGCTCGCCTTTATATTTAAAATGACCTTCTGCAAAATTTATATAAACCAAAGGAAAAGCCGTAGTGTAGTCTATTTTCCGAATTTCCCACATCGGTCTCGATACCCCATCTACAACTAGTGAGAACTCTTTTAATACTTGTTCAAAAGAGAAGATATCACTAGCTTCTAACTGACGATTCTCAGACTTGCTGATGATGGCTTTAAGACCATAATGATAAAAGTCTAGGTACTGCTTTCTCTGGTCTAAGATATCAAGTAATTGCGCGGCTTTAGGGTTCATTGCGTCATTTCTAATTTTGTTGAGAGACGATATTATATCACTTTCCTAAATACATGTCTATTATTAACTTTTTCTTAACAAATATTCGCCATCCAAAACAATAAATAGCATAAAAATCGGGTATATGCTATAAATGCTGCCATGGCACTATTCAAACTAAAATCGGAATTCGAACTTGCAGGAGATCAGCCAGCGGCGGTTGATGCCCTTGTTGCTGGACTAAACGCTGAAAAGCGCAACCAAGTTCTATTGGGCGTGACAGGGTCTGGTAAGACATTCTCTATGGCGCACACTATTGCGCGCGTTGATAGACCAGCAATTATCATGGCGCATAACAAGACTTTGGCAGCCCAGCTTTATACCGAGATGAAATCATTTTTTCCTGAAAATGCAGTTGAGTATTTTGTTTCGTATTATGATTATTACCAGCCAGAAGCTTACATCCCGAATAGAGATGTTTATATTGAAAAGGATTCGCAGATCAATGAACAGATTGATTTACTACGCCACTCTGCAACTCGCGCTCTATTAGAAAGACGAGATGTCATAGTAGTTGCATCAGTATCGTGCATATATGGCTTAGGTGCGCCTGAGTGGTATTTGAAAATGATTTTCAAAATCATCGTTGGCCAAAGCGTGCCTCGTAATGACTTAATGTTGCAGTTGGTAAACTTGCAATACAAACGTAATGATATAGATTTTAAACGTGGAACATTCAGGGCTAGAGGTGACACCCTAGATATTTATCCTTCGCACTATAATGACCGTGCTTGGCGCGTTACTTATTTCGGCAACGAAATTGAAAGTATTAATGAATTCGACCCATTAACAGGTGAGCGCACAAAAAAAATGGATGAGATCACCATATTCGCTAATAGCCATTATATCACGCCGCGCCCTACCCTTGAGCAATCTATAAAGCTTATTAAAGAAGAGATGAAGCAGCGTGTAAATTGGTACACAAAGCACAATAAATTAATAGAGGCGCAGCGAATAGAACAGCGGACTCAATTTGACTTAGAAATGATCATGGAAACTGGATCATGCAAAGGAATTGAAAATTATTCAAGGTATCTCTCAGGACGAGCAACAGGCCAGCCACCACCAACTTTATTTGAATACATCCCTAAAGACTCGATTTTATTCGTGGATGAAAGCCACGTTACAGTCTCACAAGTTGGTGGGATGTACAATGGTGATAGAGCAAGAAAAAACAATTTAGTGGAATATGGATTTAGATTGCCATCGGCGCTAGATAACCGACCACTTCATTTCGAAGAATGGGATCAAATGCGACCGCAAACAATATTTGTTTCTGCCACTCCAAGCGCTAAAGAGTTGGCATATACAAATGGTGAATATATTGAACAAATAATTCGCCCTACAGGGTTAATTGATCCAGTTTGCATTGTGCGTCCTGCATCAACTCAGGTTGATGATTTATTGAATGAAGCGAAACTAACTGTAGAAAAAGGCTATAGAATTTTAGTTACTACACTCACAAAAAAAATGGCTGAAGATTTAACAGAGTACCTAAAAGAAATAAACTTAAAAGCTGTATATTTGCATTCAGATATTGACACTTTAGAACGCGTAGAAATTATTCGCGACCTTCGAAAAGGCATTTATGATATTTTAGTTGGAGTAAACTTACTTAGAGAAGGTTTGGATATTCCAGAATGTGGGTTAGTTGCGATATTAGATGCAGACAAAGAAGGCTTCCTACGCTCAAGAACCTCGCTTATTCAAACCATTGGTAGAGCGGCAAGAAACGTCGACGGCCGCGTTATTTTATATGCTGATGTCATGACCGATTCTCTAAAAGATTCATTAGCAGAAACTGAGCGCAGAAGAACCATCCAAAAAGTTTATAATGAAAAACATGGCATAACGCCAATGAGTATCAAAAAATCAATTGCCGATGTTCTTCACTCGGTATACGAGCAAGACCATGTGACGATTGAAGAAATTGAATCACCTGAAGAAGCACAAAAGAAGATTGGCAAACTGCGCAAGGAAATGCTCAAAGCAGCAAGCGATCTTGATTTTGAAAAAGCAGCGATGATTAGAGATCAGATCAAAAATTTGGAATCTGGATTACTTAATAATCTATAATTTTAACGTTCCCTACTGGTGGTAGTTTCAAAAGCACTTGTAACTTTTTTATAGATATCTTGAAATTTTGACAATGTCGTGCCCAATATTACACCTTCAACATTTTGCACTTTGCATGCAGATAATAAAAATCCTTGAACTGCATCATATTTGGCAGCCATATCTACAGACTGCAATGCGGTGCATAAATTAACATAACATACATCTGCTCCGCCCAAATTCCATTTATTTGCACTATCAATCATTGATTGTATGAGTGTATCATAATCACTTTTCTGCTCTTCAGGCGCAGAGCCTTTTTCTGCTGCTGCAACTAATTTTGCATTCTGTTTAAAAAATTCAGGATTTTTCTTTTCAAGCCATTTTCTAAAATTAGGATTCTCGCCAAATCCCTTATCAAATACATCTAAACCAGACAAACCTTCAGCTGTTAACGATGTTAATAAATGCGGTTGAGTTTGAAGTATATACTCAACGGCATAATGATTCGCACCATAGCAAGCAAAATGGAATACATTCATACCTAACCCATTAGCATTTTGCACACCAACAGCTTCTAGGTTTCGGACTGATTCTTTAAAGTGATGCACCGATTCAACGACCTGATCTTTCAAAAAAGCCGCTGTTAATAAATTTAAATTTTCAAGACCTCTAAAACAATCTAGATAATATTGAGCTTTAGAAATTTCATGATCAACTTTGTTTTCATCCACTTCGCTATTTTCTTTCCTTCTTCTCTTAGTATTAGGTTTTTCAGCTTTGGCTGATTTGCTTACTTCAAGATTACTTAACCAAGACTTAATTTCTGTTATATCCTGAAGAGAGAGAGCTGCAATTTCTTTACACCCTAATCCTCGTTCAGTTTTTTTATCGAATAATTCTGGATAAAATTCATGTAAAAACTTAGCGACTTCTACGTTGCCACCATAACAGGCAAATAAGGCCGCATTCATACCTAAATTGTTTTGACTGCTAATAAGAGTTTTATCATCAATCAACAATGCCCTTACTGTTTCAACAGAGCCAAAAGCGCATAAAATTAGAAATTCGTTCGCTCCTTTTGCTGATTTAATTGCTACCTTATATTTAGAGAGCGTCTCTTCAGATAACATAACGAGCGTATTAGCGCGTTCTCTTCTCTTACTGGAGGTATCTGCATTAGCATCATTCATCATAAAATAACTCTAAAATTTTCGAGCAAAATATTACTCAAAAATCAAAATGTAAAGCAGTAATTGAAACAATAGTTACAGGCCTATACAACCAACTAAAAACTTAGATGGAAATCGTGTTATTTTTTTTATACTAACTCAGGGCAGCTGTGTAATTGGCAATATTCTTGAGCCCAAGATGAAATCAATAAAACTTCACCGTAAATAGGTTTTTCTGGCTGAGGAAAATTATTATTAGGAACAAATATACCTTCATACATAAGACCTTTTATAGCAGCATGGTCACTCATGGCTTCTCTGTCAAAATTATCTATTTCGTCTTCATGCTCATAATTTTCTTCAGTATTCACTTCGTCTTTAAATAACTCAGAAGCCTGTTCGCAAAAAGCTTTTCTATCTACAGACAAAGGGATATGAGCACTTTCCAAAACACGCTCTATATCTGACATTACTTGATTAGCTCTTGCAGAGTTATTTTCACAAGTTAAGCCTGTTATTGAATTATCATTTAAAATATTATCAAGATCACCTTTTATTAAAGTATTTAAAATATCCGATTGGTTATTCTTAATCTCGTCTTTAATATCCAATATTGCTTGTATTTTAAACGAAGTATCTATCAGCCTTTCAATACACGAATTGTTGGTTAGACAGGTTTCGCCTATCTTGGTGTAAATAAAATTATTAATGTTGTCTGGCAGACTCTTAGCTTTAATGGTTTCATTAAAGAATTTTAAAGGCTCGATATTATTATCACTATTCCCAACTTCAACTAGAACAGGATCTTGCACAGTACTGATTTCAGCCAAATACCTATCATAAAAATTCTCAATAGAGAAAAATGTATCTGCAGCAAAAACATTCAATGTTGCAGTTAACTCTGCAGAAAATGTCGGCTCCGATCCGTTAGATAAAAATGCAACTTTACTACCTTTTGATAAAACATCTATATCTTTACGCGCACCACCACCGAAACAAGAAGTCACAATTATATCTAATGGTCTATCTCCAAAAACATCTTTTAAATCTGAGAACATCTTTTTGCTTGAGTAAGCTAGGGGTTCTTCTGCAGATACACTTTGCACATGTTCTCCTTCTTTAATATTTCCATGAGTATTAATAATTACTAAAATTGGTTTTTCATTATTTGCATCATTATTGTGCTGCTCCAACAATTCACCCATTTTATCAAAAAAAATACCAGACGTCTCTGATTGCATTAATGTTCTTTTCCCATCGCCGATTTGTATTACATTAGCTACTCTGCTTCTTACAAAGTCTTCTACCATTTTATGATCTTCAATATCAGGACCGCTGATTAACACTGCAGTATCGTATTTTGAATTATAACTCACGTTGATTACCCTTATTTTTATCAAAAAGGGAGAATACCACGCAAATATTACACAGATATTAAGAAAATATTAAAACAATATTAAGATTGATGCAAATTTACAGCCACTTGGCTTTTACCAACTCTTTAAACACTCTCCCCCTATGCTCAAAGTCTTTGAATTGGTCATAAGAAGCGCAGGCGGGCGACAGTAAAACCACACCAGAACTATGGTTTTCAGCTTTTATTTTGTCTAAAGCCCCTTCAATAGTTTCTACTTTTTCAAATGTACAATTAGCTGTCTCTAATGTGCCTGCAAACCTATCTTGAGCTTTACCAATTAAATATGCCTTTTTGATTTTTTTAAAGAGCGGGACTAGTGAGTCAATGCCATCCGTCTTAGCGACGCCACCTAAAATCCAATAAATATTATCAAAACATCTTAATGCTTTTTCTGCAGCGTCTGCATTGGTTGCTTTGCTGTCATTAATAAACTTTAGTCCGTTCTTTTCTAACACAAATTCTATGCGGTGCTCTAAGCCAACAAATGTTTTTAAATGCTTTATAACATCTTCTGGCTTTGCGCCAAATCTTGTACAAATTGCATATGCCGCAACTATGTTTTCTTCGTTGTGCTTACCTGGTAAAAACTTCATGTCATTAAGATCAAAAGTCTTATCGCCATCTATAACAATTCTATCTTTACAGGTCACATCAGCCGCCGATTGACAAGACAGACTAACTACGTTTTTGCCTTTGAAAGGAATATGATAATCTTTTGAAATTATCGCTATGTCATCACCAGTTTGATTGCGCAAAATTCGCTCTTTTGCCGCAACATAATTTTCCATAGTCAAATGGCGATCAAGGTGATCAGGAGTAATGTTTATCACAGCCGCAATATTAACCCTAATATGGCTTGAAATATCCAATTGGAATGACGAAGCCTCAATTACATATACGCCATCACCGCCCAATTGTTCGAGTTCTAAAACCGAGTTACCAATGTTACCACCAACACAAACTTTATAACCACAATTTTTGAGAATATGACCAACTAGCGCTGTAGTAGTTGATTTACCATTTGTACCAGTTATTCCTATGTACTTTGCATCAGGACAAGCTTGGTATAACAAATCTAAATCAGACATGATTTCAACATTATTTTGCTTGGCAAACCGCACTACCTGATTTGCATTATCACCAATGATTGGTACACCCGGGCTAAGAACGAGATAATCTAATTTACCCCAATCTATTTCGTTTGGTGCAATAAATTCAGCTTGAGTGCTATCAACCGATTTTATATTTTCTGCATTGTCGTCCCATGCATAAACTTTAGCGCCACTTGCATGCAAACATCTAACTGCGCCTTTCCCCGTTCGGCTTAAACCAAAAACGTAGAAAGTTTTATTTTGAAAATTTTTCGAGGTGATCATCTGAGTTACACTATTTCTTCCACGCTAAAATATGCGTCTGCTCCGCAGCGGTCAATTTAAAAGAATTATCATCTGGCAGGTTTTTTATAGCATTCTCCCATTGTAGCACCTTTTCAGTCCTAGCGATTTTTGCCTCGATTACCTTCTCTCTCATCTCTTCTAAACGCCCTAACATTGCTTTTTTTGCATCACTAGCATTTAATATGTGCTGAGAACTGTAAGATTCAAACTTTGCAAAATCTAACTTGCTGCATATTTTTGGTAATTTTCGACCTATATCAAAATCCCCACCTCTCGAATTCCCAAAAGCAATCATAGTTCTATAGTAATCTTCAATTTCAGGATTTGGGAATGATAGGTGCGCGGTACTCATGGTTGATTCTTGCAGAGAAAGAACCCCACCTGATTTCAGCAAAGTTACCATTTTTTGAAGAGCGATTTCGGGTTGCGACATATGCATTAACACTAAGCGAGAGAATACTATATCTGCTTTTGGAATGTTCGATGTATCTAAAGTCTTTATATCACCCAAAATAAAAGTTACGTTTGTAAAATTGGATTTTTTAATTCTTTCTTTTGCAGCACTTAATAGCTCATCACTTATGTCGAGCGCATAAACATGACCATTATCACCAACTTGAGATGCAATGTATTCTGTCATAGCTCCTGACCCACTGCCAACGTCCCAGACAATCATTCCTTCCTTTAAACCAGCTTTCTGCAACTGTTCAAAAGAATTTTCGGCGAGTCGGACTTGTTGCACCTCAAGATTTTGCACTGCCTTTGCATCAGTTCCAAGTATATAATTGTGATTCTTTGCAGAAGCATTGCCTTGAGTTGCAACCAATAATGAAGACATAAAAATTACCAGCCATTTCATGTTATCTCAGTTTTAACGTCGCCATTCCTATAAGTGCGAATATTATAGCAACAATCCAGAACCTCATCACTACTTTTGTTTCACTCCAACCTAGTTTTTCAAAATGATGGTGAATTGGCGCCATCCTAAAAAAGCGCTTACCTGTTGTTTTGAAATAGAAAACTTGGATCATAACTGACACCGCTTCAATTACAAATAACCCACCGATTATTGCCAAAAGTATCTCATGTTTTGTAATAACGCTTACAGTACCAATAGCGCCGCCCAGTGCTAGGCTGCCAACATCACCCATAAATATTTGTGCAGGTTGTGAATTATACCATAAAAAGCCAAGTCCTGCGCCAATTATCGCCGCACAAAACACCATAACTTCCCCTGCCTTTGGTACTGGATGAATTTGTAGATATTCAGCAAATACTGAGTTGCCAACCAAGTATGAAATTAGTCCATAGCAAAGTGCTACAAGCATGACTGGGCCAATAACAAGTCCATCGAGGCCGTCAGTTAAATTAACGGCATTTGATGCACCAGTGATTACGATACAAACAAAAACAAAATACAAGAATCCAAGATTTAAAAGGAAATCTTTTATGAACGGGAATGCGATATGAGTATTATTGGTTTGTGCTATAGCGCTAATCATCCACGCTGCAACTAAACTCACTGTAAATTGCACTATTAATTTGTGTCTTCCTGAAACACCTTTTGAGTTTTTTAGTTTTACTTTTTTATAATCGTCTAAGAAACCTAATGCACCAAATGCTGTGAGAACAAACAACACAATCCAAACATAGGCATTGGATAGATCAGCCCATAAAAGTGTTGATATAATTATGCTTATCAAAATCATAATCCCACCCATGGTAGGAGTCCCTTTTTTTGACAGATGTGTTTGTGGGCCATCATCGCGAATTGGTTGGCCATCTCTCTGCCAAGACTTTAAAAACAAAATAAATCTCTCACCAAGCAGAAATGATATAATAAGCGCAGTTGCAACCGCGCACCCACTTCTGAATGTAATATATTTTAGTATATTTAAATAGGGGCAGCTATCTATGAATTGAGTGTATAACCAGTAAAACATATGAAATTTGGAGAAACCTTTATTTCCATAATATGCTTGAAAAGCATTGATATGACAACGGCAAATGTTACTATGCTCAAAAAACTTTCGAATAATATGACCCAGTTAACCACCTATCAATATCCAAAACACATCAACAACCCAGAACACTTAGTTATATTCCTGCACGGCTATGGCGCAAATGGACAAGACCTATTATCACTTTCTCCTGAACTGGAAGCAGCATTACCAAATTCAGTGTTCGTTTCACCAGATGCAATATACCCATTTGAAGGTGGATTTTTTGGCGGATATCAATGGTACAGCTTAATCGATAGAAGTGAGCAAGCCATGTTAAAAGGCGCAAAGAATGCCTCTCCACATATAGACAAATTTATTGACGAGCAACTTGCCAAATTTAAGCTTCCTGCATCTAAACTAATTTTAGTTGGTTTTTCACAGGGCGGCATGATGTCAACATATGTAGGCTTACGCAGAAAAGAAAAAATCGCCGCAGTAATTTCCTTCTCAGGTTATATGCTGGCCAATGATAATCTGGAAAAAGAAATTAAAACAAAACCACCTGTTTTATTTACACATGGCGAGGAGGACAATGTAGTACCTCCACAAGCCATGGAACTTGCTGCAAGCAGGTTAGAAGCTTTGGAAGTTGATGTTGAAAGCCACTTAATCCCTCACTTAGGCCACGGTATTGACCACAAAGCTATAGCACACACGATTAATTTCTTAAAAAGAGCGATTAAGCAAAGCTAATAGGATCAACATCTGTCTTTAACTTCACACTTTTGAATGGTGGGAAGTTCTTTATCCATTCAGCAATGAGTTTTTGGATGTTTATATTTTTATTTGCCATAATCACAAACCTATGGCGAAATTTTCTCCTCAAAACAAAAAGTGGAGATGGTGATGGCCCCATAATTTTAACGCCTTCAACTTCAGGAGCATGCTTGGCTAATTCTTGCATATACTGCAGATTGGCCAACTCATTTGAAGAACTAGCAGTAAGCAAGACAAGCCTTGTAAACGGAGGCATATTTGCTACCAGTCGATCTTCAAGCTCCGCTCTTATAAATTCATTGGAATTTCCTGCAACTAAGTTTTTTAGCAAATGACTATCTGGCTCATACGTTTGTAATAAAACAATACCTTTATCTTTCTCTCTCCCTGCTCTACCCGCCACCTGATGTAAAAGTTGATATGTTCTTTCAACTGCCCTGATATCACATCCAAAGATTCCCCCTTCGGCATCTATAACTCCAACTAAATGCAACTGTGGAAAGTGCAGCCCTTTTGTAATCATTTGAGTGCCTACGATAATATCAACTTTGTGGTTTGTGATATCATCTATTAACTCAGAAATATTTTTACGATCGGGCGTTGTATCGCTAGCAAGAATTGCAATTCTTGCCTCTGGAATTATTGACTCTAGCTCTTCAGCAATTCTTTCTACCCCAGGCCCCAAAGAATAGATTTTTTCATCGCTTCCACAAAACGGACACTTAGTAATAGGAGGAACTTTGTGTCCACAATAGTGACACTGTAAAACCTTTTTATTACGATGTTCAACCAATAAAAAATTACAATTAGGACATCCAACTTTTTCATGACAACTGCCGCAATAAGTGGCTGGCGCATAACCACGTCTATTTAGAAAAATAAGAGATTGTTTCCTATTATTGAATGTCTTTATTATTTCTTCTTTTAATGAAGTAGAGATCCATTTGCCTTTTGCAGGCGTTTGTTTGTGCATGTCAATAATTCGCACTTCTGGCATCACTGCCACTCCATACCTTGATGGCAGTTTATACTCTTTAAACTTCTTGATTTGCACGTTATGTATTGTTTCAACTGATGGGGTTGCAGAGCAGAGTAAGATTGGAATATTCTCTTCTTTTGCACGGATTATTGCCATATCGCGCGCGTTATAAACCACACCTTCCTCTTGTTTAAAAGATTGGTCGTGCTCCTCGTCTACAATTATTAATTTCAGATTTTGATAGGGTAGAAATAGCGCACTCCTCGCTCCTGCAAAAAATCTTCCTTCCCCACTTATCGCTGCAAGCCAATTTTGCTTGCGGGTTTTTGCACCTAGTTCTGAATGCCATTCCAATGGAGAAACACCTAGTCTTGATTTAAATCTACCAATTAATTGCGAGGTTAAAACAATCTCAGGCAATAGAACTAAAACCTGCCCACCCGATTGAATTACTTCATCAATTAAGTGTAGATATACTTCCGTCTTCCCAGACCCTGTAACACCATCAATTACATGTACGTTAAAATTTTTCTGAGATTTAATTTGCTCAAAAACATCTTTTTGTGCTGATGATAACTCAGCTAGTTTTTTAACTCCAAACTCAGGTTTGATTTTATACCGTGCTGGCTTGTCGATAACACCAACTGCAGCCAAAGACATTTTTAATATCTTACCAAGCTCAGTCATATTATACTTGGCAACCCAATCAATAAATTTACGCATAGGAGCTTGATAATTATAATCAGAATATAAATGAACTATTTCTCTAGGATTCTTTGCAGTGATAGTTTTAGGCTCGCTCCAAATTACTCCAATAGACTCTTGATTCCTAAACGGAACTTTGACAAAATCACCTTCTTTTGCACTCTCTGGAGCGAGATATGTAAATGCATGGTCAAATGGCTTAGGAAGCAATACATCAACTGGTTTAAGTTTCATAACGAGATACTAAATCTGACCAACAGTTTTTATTTTAATTTTAGGATGGATTTCATTCTGCGACATTACTACCATACTTGGTTTAAATCTTTCAATAATAGATCTAACATAAGGACGTAAACTTGGAGAAGTAAGCAACACTGGTATTTCACCAATCATTGCTTGACGCTCAAATTCTTTGTTGATTACAGAAACAAATTCCTGAAGCTTTGATGGTGGCATTGACAATTGCTTATCATCATTACCTACCAAACTTTCCATAAAAATTTGCTCCCATTGCGGAGATAATATCAGGAACGGAACATAACCTTTCTCAGTCATATTGGCATAGCAAATTTGCTTCGCTAACCTTGATCTTACATGCTCGATTATATTTATAACGTTACTCGATACAGAGGTTGCTTCGGATACAGCTTCTAAAATTGTTGGCAAGTCTCGAATTGAAATTGATTCATTCAATAGCCCTTGGAATACACGCTGTAAAGCAGTAATAGAAATTTGCGATGGTATAATATCAGCAACCAATTTCTTATTCTCTTCAGGTAGTCCCTCTATCAGTTTTTGTGTCTCGCTATAAGATAATAATTCAGTAATATTTTCACGTATAATTTCTGTGAGATGGGTAGTTATTACTGTAGGTGGATCTACAACTGTAAATTCTTTAAAGAGCGCCTCTTCTTTAAATTGCTCATCGACCCATTTTGCTGGCAAGCCAAATGCTGGCTCTTTTGTTTCTTCACCAGAAATTGATATATCTTCACCACGTGGATCCATCACTAGAAATTTACTTGGTTTAACCGTCCCTCTTCCACATTCTAGATCCTTAATTTTGATCACATATTCTTGCGGAGAAAGCTGCATATTATCTTGAATCCTAACTGATGGTAAAATAAATCCTAAATCCTTAGCTATTTGTTTTCGCAGCGCCTTAATTTGCTCAGTTATCTTATGACCTTTAGTATAATTTATAAGTGGCAACAATTCATAACCTAGTTCTAGCCTTATACTATCAATCTGCAGCAGTTCGCTTATACCGTCTTCTTTGGTTCCTTCGTCATCTTTTTCTTTTTTCATTGATTGTGCCGATGTCACTAAAGATTGTTCAAGAGCAGCCTTTTTGCCTTTATCAATGGTATAGGCTAATGACCCAGTAATAGCTGCTGAAATTAAAAATGGAATCGCAGGTATACTTGGCATTGACGCCATTACTATTAACAATCCTGAGGTAACTCCTAATGCTTGGGGGAAATTACCAATTTGTTCAAATATAGCTTTTTCTGCTGAGCCTTTAGCTCCAGATTTAGTCACTAACAAACCAGCTGCCGTAGATACTATCAAAGCTGGGATTTGAGCAACCAATCCCTCACCAATTGTCAGCAATGTATATGTTTTTAATGCTGCCTCAAACGTCATCCCCTTTTGAGCTACACCAATTACTATGCCACCAATAAAATTGATGAGTGTGATTATTACACTTGCTATTGCATCTCCTCGAACAAATTTATTAGCACCATCCATTGCTCCAAAAAATGTGCTTTCATCTTCTAAGTCTTTACGACGCTTACGAGCAGTATCTTCATCTATTAATCCAGCTGATAAATCAGCATCTATAGCCATTTGTTTACCAGGCATAGCATCCAAACTAAATCGCGCAGCAACTTCTGCGATACGACCAGAACCTTTTGTGATTACGACAAAATTTATGATTGTTAAAATGCCAAATACTATCGCCCCTATTATAACCGAACCTTGCATAACGAATATACCAAAGGCTTGGATCACATGCCCTGCTGCATCCGTTCCCTGATGACCTTCCGATAGTATAAGTCTGGTTGACGAGATGTTCAGGGCTAATCTTAACATCGTAACCACAAGCAATATTGATGGAAACGAGCTAAAATCAAGAGACCGATTCACAAACAATACTGTCATTAAAATTATTACAGAAAATGAAATAGAGACTGTGAGCAAAAAATCGATTAACCACGATGGGATGGGAAAAATTAAAACCGCAATTATGCAGAGAATACCAGCAGCAAAGAAGATGTCCAAATGCTGCTTAGAACCTTTAAGCTTAAGCAAAAACGACGCTCTATCTAGTGGCATTTCAAAATTGCCTATCCGCATCTTTTCCAGTGATTTTAATTACCGCCTCAATTATTTCTAACACAGATGAGGGGTTAGGGGAATTGGTTTTTATCTAGTAATAATTTCTTAAAAACCAAAATGACAAAAGGGCGTTCCAATTAAGAAACGCCCTTTAAATATATCAACTGTTACAACAACTATTTTTTATCCATTATTACAACATAATGAGAAGGATACTTTTTGTACGAACCACTCACTGCATCAACTATAAATCCAGGCCAGAATATTACATTTACAAGTGTAACTGGATTGAAGCTATCACCCACCATTGTATTAACTTGTTTATAACCATCTTTTTTACAATTGATAATTACACTGCCATTCGCTCTTGAAACTGTAACTGTTGCAGGGCTTGAATTGATTGAATATACACCACCACTACCATCTGTTACTCTGCAAACTGCATTATCTAAATTATTATGGTTTTCGCTTTCCTGCACTGCCACATTAATAGTCTGAGTTGTTCCTGAGAACACTGTTGCGCATGCCGAACACATTAACGCTATTAAAACTGCAAATTTTTTCATTTTATTTCCCTAAAGTTTAAGACGGGACTATATACTCAAAACCATCATAACGCAAATTACATCTTTAGATTTTTCACAGTCTTCTCGATCTTCTTAATCTGCATTTGACGCTTTAATGGCGTTAAATGATCTAAAACCAAAATACCATCACAATGATCCCTTTCATGCTGTATACAAGAAGATAGAAGTCCTTTTACAGTCGCAACTTGCTCTTTTCCATTATAATCAAGGTATTTAACTTTAACCACCGCAGGACGCTCAACTTGCGGAAAATCAAGCCCTGGAAGCGATAGACATCCCTCTTGATAAGAAGCTTTTTCTTTAGAAGCTTCAATTATTTCTACATTTATCATTGAATAAATGCCCTTCATTTCAGGGTTATCGGTAGAGGATTCTGGATACCTACTTAAACAATAATCCACATCGACCACAAATATGTGTTTCATAATGCCGACCTGAACACCTGAAAGACCCACACCTTCATTATGTATGGTAGCATGAACCATCTCGTCAAGCTGGGCTCTTAATTCATCATCAACCACTGGAACCTTTTCTGATTTCTGCTTTAATCTCTTATCTGGCCACAAAACCAACGGGAGTGTGTGCCCCGAACATTTATGCTCTCTAGTCATCTGTAATATCTCAATTTTTCTCAGATTATACCACACTTCCAAGACTTTAGCAATTTGTAACATTTCGCAACAAATCGTTATTTGTTTGGTCTTATAAGGTGAGGTAATATGAGCTTATTGTAAATTAGTTCATTATTATAGTGCAAAATACTCTACTAAAAGCAATTACTTGCAAAGGCGTTGGCGTCCATAATGGCAAAGACGTTACTCTGAAACTATTACCAGCAAAGGAAGATACTGGCATTGTTTTCATAAGAACTGACCTTACAGAAAACAATGAAATTCTAGCGCATTACGCTAACGTAATTGACACCAAACTTTGCACAATTATTGCTAATGAACATGGCGCTAAAGTTTCTACAATTGAGCACTTGATGTCTGCCCTATGGGGTTGCGGTATTGACAATGCAATCATTCAGATTGATGCTGATGAAGTGCCTATTATGGATGGTAGCTCAGCTCCTTTTGTGGCACTTATTGAATCAACAGGAACTGTAGCACAATCTAAGCCTCGTAAAATTATTGAGATAATAAAGCCAATTAAGATTGAGCACGAAGGTAAGACTATTGAAATACAACCAAGCCAAGATTTTGAAGTGAACTTCAAAATTGAATACAACGGCACCGTAATTGGCGAGCAGGAATTTAGCTTTAGTGAAAAAGAAACTCCTTATCAATACAAAGTGAGCCGCGCTAGAACATTCGGTTTTGCTTTTGAAGTTGAACATTTAAGAAAGCTTGGTCTGGCTCAAGGAGCCTCTTTAGAAAACGCAGTTGGTATTGATGAAAACGGCATTATGAATCAAGAAGGACTAAGATACTACAACGAATTCGTTCGTCATAAAGTATTAGATTGCATCGGCGATTTATATCTAGCATGTATGCGCATAAAAGGAAAAGTCGACGCTTTCAAAGCGGGCCATGCACTGAACAATTTATTACTACGCAAATTATTTGCTAACCCTGATTGTTATAGAATCTTAGAATCAACATCTAAAAACTTCGCAATTGCTTAAATATTATTGATCAATACTCATACTTAACCTACTGTTTAATAGGCACATTATTGAGTGGTAAGAGAATTGCTCGCATCAGATCATCTATTATCTGAAGAGTTAATGAAATATAAATTTCATTCAGATTCGGCTGTACGCGAGTTAGTCATCTGCCTTGATATTATGATGACAAGCAGGAAATTCGCAATGTTGTCGCATTCTGCATCATTCATGATGCCTTTTTATCAGTTAAACAATCATACTAGGGTTGGTTTTGCTAAGCGCAGTGGCTTATCCAAAAACCTTCGTGATATTATTGAAGATTTTGAATTACCCCAAATATCTTTACAAGAAACGGTGATCGATATCTTAAAAGATATAACTGAGAATCTTTTATTTAATATACTCAATAACAGTAGCGAAGAATACTGCGAGTTCTTAATAGAAAAATTGCTAGATCAAAATATTAGTGCAGATGCTTTTTTTCAAATATTAGATCAATCGCCAATCGAAGATGGGGATAAGTCCCAATTAGCACGCGTTTTTGAAATAGCGAGGGGTAAGTTTCAAAACTATGACATTAAACAAATTCTTAAAGTTATGTGCACTACTGAATCTCTGAGAGATTCAACAGACGACATAGACAAATTAGATGCAGTACAATCTATACAGTCAATTAGCAATTATACTACTCAATTATTTAGTACGCTGAAAAATGAGCTACATAAAAGCACAGATAAAATACTTCTTAAAAGCATATCTGGTTATAGAACCCAAACACTAAACCTAGAATGGCGGGGCTTACTGGAAGTTAAAGCCAGCAACATCCCTACTTTAATTGACCTCGAGAGAAACCAGCATACTGCAATAATTTTCATAGATATTACAAATATTAGCAAAAATAATTTAGTGAACAACCTATCTGATGCACATTTACTTAGAATAAACTTCTCATTAAAAAAACCGCCAAATAATAAAACAATATTAGAAGAAGCTGAAAGTAGAGATCCTGAAAGCTATAAACTCATAGTGCTCGCATCTGCAAAACAAATCATTCTTGCACGGAGTAAAGGTTTAGAAAATTTAGTCACAGAAACAAAAGACGCAATCCCAGATTTAATATATAGATTAAAGGTTGTAGCCCAAACACCTGAAGAAAAGAAGTTAATCTCTGACCTGACTAATGGCGTACTAACAGCTGAGAAACTAGAAACTGAGTCAAGCAGATCACTATTAAGCTTATTTACTGATTCTGGGAAATATACATGGATAAGAGAAGCATTTAGTTGGAATAGGCTAGAACCTTTAGTAAGTAAATTAGAAGATTTAGACTCATACCTAGACAACTTCCGAAGACTAAGATCAGATCTTTTTAAGCTATTTTATTCGCCTGAAATAATTAAAAAATGCATATTAATGAATATACCTCCATCACAGCTTTTTGAATTATATTCTGAGCGTAGGGAAGAGTACAATTTTCTCACAGATACAAAACTAGAAGTTATATACTCTAGTGGAGTTACATTTAAGATGTTGTCAGAATTATATCATCACAATAAGACAAAGTTAGACCTTCTAATAAATCCTATCGCGATAGAAGGATATAAAAACAAACATTGGTCATTTAAAGAGCTGTATGAATTAAATTTAGATGATCTAAGTAATTTGCTCAAACCAGAAAGCATAATTTGCATAAAATCTGGCTTCTCCCTAGACGACATATTGGGATCGTTCAAAAATCATGATCTAGATTTGCACTCAGAAAACATGCAGTGCTTACTCAAAATTGGGGCAACTAAAAATATAGTAGAGCTTCTAAACACATATAAGCCTTGGATGTTAAAAAGTTTACTCAAGCAGTCGAAAGAAGCCTCAGAAAACAATAAGAGTTTTAGCGATATATACTTCCACCAAGGGCAAGGATTCATGAATCCTAGAACAACTCCACTACCAATTGTAGCGGGGGCTGGTGCACTTTTGTATAGAGCAGACTCTCCTGGAATAAACCTAGCAAGAATAATAAATAGAGCAGTTAGTAGAGTTGACTTAGATCAACCTAGTTCAAGCCCCAAACCTCGACGAGCCCGATCAACACCAGATCTGCAACGAAACGATCAAACAGAGCCTCAGGCTCATACAATCTAGCAAAGCCCCCTGTGCCAATCACTTTATAATCACTAGAACCAAAACATTCCTTGGCCATATTTTTTACAATTCCTTTTACAGCATGTAAATGCCCATAGTATATGCCAGTTTGTAAACAATGAGTCGTTGTGGTACCTGTGTATTTTCCTGGGTTTTTTATTTCCACAGAAAATAATTTCTCAGCGGATTTTGTTATGGAATCTACCTGCGTCTGAATCCCAGGGACAATCACCCCACCAATAAATTCTTTTTTAGAGTTTATGGCAGTGATAGTTGTAGCAGTTCCCATATCTACTACCAACACATTGGTTTGCGGATAAATTTTTGCAACGCCAACCGCTGATGCAATTAAATCTGCTCCAATCTCCGATGGGTTTTTATATTTACTCAAGCTAATTCCAGACTTCACCCCAGCTTTCAAAAAGAAGGCCTCTTTTTGAAAGTATTTCAAACTTGCGTTTTTAATATGATGATCAAGTGATGGTACAACTGAACTCACTAACACTGCTTCAATTTTCTTTGAGTCAATAGCATGTTCATTACAAAACATTTTAAAGTGCAAACCTAACTGATCTGAACTCCAACCCTGCTTGGTATTAAACCTAAAGAAATGAATAAATTTCTTACCGTTATAAATACCACCATAAATTTGTGTATTACCAACATCAAGACAGAGTAACATTTTTCACCTCCTTGCTAACAACATAAAGAGTAAATAATCCAAACAACGAAACAGCCAGCGCTGGCAATAACATGTGAAATCCTGATAAAAGCTTCAAGAGAAGCGGAGTCACGCCACCACACAGCCCAACTCCTAAAGCATAGTTAAATAACACTCCTCTACAGCGCACTTGCGTTGGAAAAACACAGAACATAACAATACTACACATGCAGGCAAATATTCCTAAATTCGCCCCAAGACCAATGTAGGATAGCATAGATAGCAGATCACCCATTGGAATCATTAAAAAATAAACTGGGGTTGAAATTATAATTAGCCCAATAGATTTTAATGTTAAATCTGCAAAATTTCTCTTCGCATAAAAGCCAGTAACCACGGAGAAAACTGCAGTTGAAATTAGGGCGATAATTGCAAGCTTATATGCCATTACCTTTTCAAAGCCTAACGATCCCAAAAAAGGAGGCATAAAGGCATGCATCATGTAAGAAAACACTCCTAACAATCCACCAAGAATAAAGGATATTTTTGTCGCACTTAAGTTATTAGCCAAAATATTTTTTAATCCCGAAATAGGTTTTTGGTCTTTTGCAGATTGTTTGAATTCCTTAGTTTCGGCTAGCATCGAGCGCATAATAACGCCAACGATATACAAACAACTGCCAATCAGAAATGGAATACGCCAGAAGTATTCTATATGCCCATATTGCGTTGTAAGATACGCCATCACCATTGCAAACATCACCCCAATTCCGCCAGCTGCACTTACAATGCCAGAACTTATTCCATAATACTTAACGCCCAAATGCTCCATAGCAAATATTTTTGAACCTTTGATTTCACCGCTCGCGCTAACGCCTTGAACCACTCTTAGTAAAATTAGAATTATTGGAGCAAACCAACCAATTATTTCAAATGTCGGCAACATTGCAATTGCAAGCGATGGGATAGCCATCATGATCATTGAAGATTTCAACATACCAACTCTGCCAAATCTGTCACCATACCAACCCCAAAAAATTGAGCCGATGGGCGCGAATATAAATGCGATTGCAAAGCTGATATACCCAAATATCAAACTCATACTAGCGTTCTCACTTGGGAAAAATAGTGGAGCAAGGAATGGTATCATCACCGCATAAAGCGTGTAATCATACAATTCTAACGCATTACCAATAGATGCGAAAAATAATATTTTTGATTTTTTAGAAAAAGAAATCTCAGTTTCCTGAGCATTAATTACGGGTACTTCTCTCATGATAAAGTCCTTAATATGTGATTTATAAATTTAGCAAAGTATCTTCAATGCATTAAGCTATCGAGATGCTGTTCTATTCTATAATATTTCATGCTATATATCAATTAACTAATATATTTCTTGAATTAAAAATGGCATTTGGCAAACGTGGAAGCGGTGGAATTCGTAAATGGTTTTGGACTATCGACCATATATCATTGATTTTATTATTTTCTATAATCTGCGTTGGCGCATTACTAATAGCCTCAGCAAGCCCTGCCGTTGCTGAGCGTATAAAGTTAAACTCATTCTATTTTGTACATAGGCAACTTTTCTTTCTTGCTGCTTCAATCTTCATAATGATTTTTTTCTCATTATTATCAGAGCGAGCATTACGACGTTTTGTTTTAATTGGGTTTGTGACCTGTGCACTGCTACTGGTAGCGGTTTTATTTTTAGGTGATGAAGTCAAAGGCGCAAGAAGATGGATAAACATACTTGGCTTCACCGTCCAACCTTCTGAATTCATGAAGCCGTTTTATATATTTCTCACGGGATTGATTTTATCTGAAAGATATAATCGCGACCACTTCCCTAGCTTTACTTCATCTATAATGCTTCATTGCGTAATTATTGGCCTACTAATTCTTCAGCCTGATTTTGGCATGGTAGTAACCTTCACAGCCGTCCTAGCTGGGCAATTTTTCTTGGCTGGTATTCCGCTTGGCATCATTTTTATAATAGGCTTCATCGCTATAATTGGAGCCTTCGCTGCATATACATTTCTACCTCACGTTGCCCGAAGAGTTGACAACTTCTTAAACCCTGAAACAACAGAAAATTACCAAGTTGATAAATCTCTTGAAGCCTATATAAATGGCGGGTTATTTGGCAAAGGCCCTGGTGAAGGGACTGTAAAAGCACATCTACCAGATTCGCATGCAGACTTCATTTTTGCAGTGGCTGGCGAAGAACTGGGAGCTATCTTTTGCAGCTTAATACTGATCTTATTTCTAGCTTTTATAATCAGAGCAATTTTCCAAATTGCTAAGCTTGAAAATTTATTTAAAATCTATACTTGCGGTGGAATTATTATGCTGTTCACCTTACAGACTGCTTTTAATGTAGGAGTAACATTACATCTATTCCCAACCAAAGGAATGACTCTACCATTCATAAGCTATGGTGGCTCATCAGTACTATCTTTTGCAATAGCATTTGGAATTTTCTTAAACTTAACAAAAAATTATTATACTATAAATACAGGTAAAGAACCAATTCTTCATAAAAAACAATAATGCTGCCTTGGCGATTAGAAGAAATAAAATTTGGACAACAGTACAAAACTGCTATAGCGGTTTCAACCGCAACACATATTGTCATCTTTCTTATTACTATTCTTATAGGGCAGCTATCCATATGGGCCTTCAACAGCAAAGTTTTAGAAATTATAAAAACTGATCCAATAGATGTTGAGCTAGTAAATATGATTCCAGACCGAGTTGAACCAGCTGCATTGATAGAAAAACAGCAGCCGATTTTTGTAAATCCCATACCTTTGGAATCAAATGTCTCTGATGCTCTACCTATTATAAAAGAACCAGAAGCATTACCAATTGAGCGAACTATGCCAGAAAATATTGCAGTAGTACAAAAATATGAACAGCTACTTTCTAAACACTTCGCATCTGTTTTACCAAAGCTACCAAAAGATCTTCTTTTACCTGAAAAAATTTACTTATGGGTAAAAATCGACAAATCTGGGAATATATACGACTATGGCTTCAAACCGACACCAAAAGATCCTAAAACTTTGAATTTTCTTGATGCAGCGGTATCTCAAGCCACACCCGTTCCAACACCACCTGCAACCGATTTCATAAACTTATATACTCAATACTTAATCCCCTTAAATTTCCGTTAACAGTTGAAACACTTAGATAAACTCTGTATCATGTATTCATTAAATCAGGAAGCTAGTATGTCTATAAAAGTTGCAATAAATGGATTTGGTAGGATTGGGAAATGCATTCTTAGAGCTTATGCAGAAGGAAGCTTCCCAGAAATAGAGGTAGTGGGAATTAATATTGGTTTCGGTGATTTAGAATCGGAGTTTCATTTCTTAAAATATGACTCCACTCATGGAATTTTTGCAAATCTAAAAAACACACATGGCCACATTGATTTTGGTAAAGGCAAGATTCCGGTAATAGTTGAACCAGATCCTAAAAAACTTCCGTGGGGTAAGATGGGTGTGGACATTGTTCTGGAGTGTACTGGTGCATTTACTAAAAAATCACAAGCTATTCAGCATATCAAGGCTGGAGCCAAAAAAGTGATAGTTTCAGCTCCTTGCGAAGAAGCAGATGCAACTATAGTTTACGGGGTGAATGAAAATAAATTAGCAGCGGAGCATCAGGTTATCTCAATTGGCTCTTGCACAACTAACTGTTTAGCGCCAATGGCTAAAATTTTTAATGATGCAGTGGGCATTGAATCTGGCTTTATGACAACAATCCATGCTTACACAAACGATCAAAGACTGCTAGACTCACACCATAAAGATAAACGCAGAGCTCGTGCTGCTGCTCTTTCTATGATACCATCCTCAACTGGCGCAGCAAAAGCTTTAGGGTTAGTTCTACCAGAACTTGCTGGAAAGATGGATGGTGTTTCTATAAGAGTTCCAACCCCTAATGTTTCTTTTGTAGATCTTAAGTTCAATGCAAAGCGCGATACTACCGTATCAGAGCTAAATAAAATATTTAAAGATTCACTCAAAGGAAATTTAGCAAAAATTGCGAATTATATTGATGAGGAATTAGTATCAATAGATTTCAATCACAATCCTGCAAGCTGCTCTTTCGATTCAACTCAAACAAAAGTTATAAGTAACCGTATGTGTAGAGTAGCTGCTTGGTATGATAATGAGTGGGGCTTCTCAAACAGAATGCTAGATATCACCAAAATATTTGGCAAGCTATGAAATCTTTTATAGATCTTGATCTAAAAGGAAAGCGAGTGTTGTTAAGAGCAGATCTTAATGTGCCTGCTACAAATGGAGTTATTGAAGATTACACTCGTATTACACGGCTTAAACCAACAATCGACCTACTGGTTAAAAAAGGCGCAAAGATAATTTTAATATCGCATTTTGATAGACCTGAAGGAAAAAGAGTTCCGAGCATGTCACTAGCATTCATGCCCAAAGAGCTATCTAAAATTTATGGCGTGCCAGTTAGTTTTTCTGATGAGATAGTAGGAAAATTTGTTTTACCTAAAACTAGTAATTTAGCTAGTGGTGAGATTTTACTAGTAGAAAACTTAAGGTTCGACGCACGTGAAGAAAAAAATGATTCAGAATTCGCTCAAGAACTTGCTAATCTTGGAGATATTTATATAAACGATGCTTTTGCATGCTCACATAGAGCGCACGCTTCAATAGCTGCGATTACAAAATTTTTACCCTCATATGCAGGACTATTGCTTTTAGAAGAAGTTACAAACTTAGAAAAAACTCTTAATGGGTCTGCAAAGCCAAATATTGCTATTGTTGGTGGAAAAAAAGTTTCAACTAAATTCCCTATACTTAATAACCTTTCTAAAAAAGTTGATTACTTGGTCATTGGGGGAGCCATGGCGAACACTTTTGTTAAAGCTATGGGCAAAGAAATTGGTAGCTCTTATTACGAGCTTGAACTAGTTGATGCTGCTAAAAAATTCATTAATGAATCTTCCTGTAAAGTAATCATACCAAAAGATTTTATCGTGGCAAAAAAAGAAGGTGATATTTTTGTCAATCCCCAAGAGAAAGAGATAAGTCAAATTACTAATGAAGATGTTATTCTAGACATAGGCAGCAAGACTGTTAAAGAAATCACAAATATTTTGGAAAAATCAAAGTGTGTGATGTGGAATGGGCCGCTAGGTATGTATGAAGATGCGCGCTTTGCACAAGGCACAAACAAAGTGGCAGAAGCTATTTCTAAGTTAGAAATTACTAGCGTTGCTGGTGGTGGTGATATTGTTGCTGCTTTAGAAAAAACAAACCTTGCTAAGCACTTCACTTACATCTCAACTGCTGGTGGCGCGTTTTTGGAATGGCTTGAAGGAAAAGAATTGCCGGGAATAACCGCGCTTCTAAAGTGATTTTTGGTGAGCATTAGATTGTACATCTAACATTCTTGAAAATGTCTTATTAGGATCAAACCGACACATTTCTATTCGGGCTTTTCCTATAGCCATACTAGGTATGGCTGCCGCAGTATGAATAAAGGTAAATATAGTATTTACTGTCTCATCAAAACCAGCTAGCGCTTTGCTTACTAATAAATTTACTTCTAAAGTTTTTTCTTGAAATGAATTAACTATTTTCACTCTTTGATCAGATATTAATGATTCAAAATGTGTAATATGCTTTTTAAATTGTTCAGTTATATAGTTGTAATGCAGCTCATTGGTCACGCCTATAACTGCGAGATGTATATCAGAGTTATCTGCTAACGCCCGAAAAACACCGAAACTTCTAGAGTTATAGCTCACTTCGCACATCGCATTCCAAGCAGCCTTAATTTCTTGATCAGTTGCTTTTGTAGATATTTTATCTTTTAAAAATTGAATAAATTCGGGGGTAGTCATTTCACCTTTTTTATATTTGGCAATATTACCACCAAACCAAGTATCGTACTGTAGCTTGCAAGCTGTCATTACCCAATGAGCTGGATAAATAGGTAACCAACTATCTCGAGCTGATAACTTTGCTAATTCTGAAATTGATTTCTTTATATCTGATCCAATCAACTGACCTAAAGCCATTAGTGCAACTTTCGCCATATATACCTCTAATTAAAAACCGTAATGTTTCAGCCAACGTAGATCACTTTCAAACATCGATCTTAAGTCAGGAATGTTATATTTCAACATTGTTATTCTATCTAAACCTATACCAAAAGCGAAGCCTTGGTATTCGTTAGGATCAATCCCAACATTTTTTAGAACGTTTGGATGTACCATGCCGCAACCTAATATCTCTAACCAATCGTTACCTTGGCCAATCTTTAGATCGTTCTTGTTACTACGATCGCACTTAACATCAACCTCCGCTGAAGGCTCAGTAAAAGGGAAATAGCTAGGACGAAGTCTAATAGGTGCTTCTTTAACATCGAAGAATAGTTTCAAAAATGTTTCTATGGTGTTTTTCATGTGACCCATTGTCACATTCTTATCGACATATAAACACTCAACTTGGTGAAACATTGGTGTGTGGGTAGCATCATCTTCAGAACGGTAAACCCTACCTAGTGATATCACTTTATGTGGAGGTTTATTATTCTGCATATGACGAATCTGCACGTTAGATGTATGTGTACGAAGTACATCACCTTTTGTACCATCTAAATAAAAGGTATCCTGCATTTGGCGTGCTGGGTGGTTAGCTGGCAAGTTCAAAGCTGTGAAATTATGCCAATCATCTTCTAAATCTGGCCCTTCGGCAACTTCAAAGCCCATGTAGGCAAAAATTTCTTTTACGTCGGAAATTACTTTGGCAATTGGGTGCAATTTGCCAACTTTATAATCTCTAGGGTTTATTGTGATGTCGATTGATTCATTAGCTAGCTTTTGATTCAGCTCTGCATCTTCTAGATTAAATTTTAATGAATCTATTTTTTGGCTGATAACTTCTTTTAATTGATTAACAGAAGCGCCAAACGATTTTTTTTCTTCAACAGGCAAGTTAGCAATTTGCTTCATTTGCTCAGTTAGCAGGCCGCTTTTACCCAAAAAAGAAACCCGCATCAACTCCAAATCTTGTAACGAATTAACTTTCGCTATTTTTTCTTCGAAGTCTTTGCGGATTGCTTCTATAGACATAATTACCTATTTTACTTATGCAGCTTTAGACAAACCTTTTTTAGCTGATTCAATTACTTTTGCAAATGCCTCAGGTTGATGGATTGCCATCTCTGAAAGCATTTTACGATTCAGATCAATTCCTGATACTTTCAATCCGTTGATGAATTGAGAGTATACCATGCCGTGTTCTCTAACAGCAGCATTGATCCTTTGAATCCAAAGGCCTCTGAAATCTCTTTTCTTACGACGTCTGTCTTTATATGCATAACGCAACGCCTTTTCTACTTTCTCAATTGCAACGCGAATACAATTTTTAGCACGGCCTCTATAGCCTTTTGCCATCTTTAATACTTTTTTGTGACGCGCTCTTGAGGTGACCCCTCTTTTTACTCTAGCCATTTTTAAACTCCACTAATTAAAATTATAAACCGTAAGGTATGAATTGCTTAACTCTTTTAGCTTCCATATCAGGCAGAACTGTCGTACCTCTCTGATTCCTAAGCTGTCTTTTGCTTCTCTTACGCATGTTGTGTTGTTTGTTAGCTTGGCTAGACTTTACTTTTCCAGTACCAGTAACTTTGAAGCGTTTTTTAACGCTACTTTTTGTTTTCATTTTTGGCATTTTAATCTCCGATTTTTAGTTATCTCCCTATCTTTCAAGGGTGCACTACAGGCATGCCCAAATTAGCCTATAACGCTTTTGTTTGGATACTTATACAGCAATTAGCCTAAACTATCAAGACTAAACTCAAGCCCCTTGAGGATTATCACTCTCTGTTGGTGTAACCTTCGGTTTTTTCTTGCCACTAGTAGGAACTGAAGGTGTATCAATAGTATCTACTACGTTGTTTTGCGATCTATCAATAGCTTTACCAGCAATTAAATCTTTAATCTCTTCCCCTGAAAGCGTTTCATATTCAAGAAGATTATTGGCAAGCAAGTGAAGTTTATCCATATGCTCAGTCAAAATTTTAGTAGCTGTTGTATAACCTTCATCAACAAACTTCCTAACTTCAGCGTCAATTGTGGCAGCCAAACTATCCGAACGTTTGTTTTCATGTCCTAAAGAATGTCCTAAGAACACTTCTTCACGCTCATCACCAACAAGAACTGGGCCGATGGCATCACTCATACCCCATTGGGTAACCATTCTACGAGCCAAGCTTGTTGCCATTTTAATATCTGATGATGCGCCACTTGTAACTTTGTCATAGCCGAATATTAATTCTTCAGCAACACGACCGCCCATTGCAACAGCGATATCAGCTTTAAGTCTTTCGCGGGTCATTGAGAATCTATCATCTTCAGGCAACCTCATCACCATCCCCAAAGCCCTACCTCTTGGAATGATTGTAGCTTTGTGAATTGGGTCTGATGCTGGCATAAAGACTGTAACAATAGCATGTCCACCTTCGTGATATGCAGTAAGTCTTTTTTCTTCATCTTTCATAACCATAGATTTGCGTTCAACACCCATCATGACCTTGTCCTTGGCATTCTCTAAATCTTGCATAGTTACGATATTCTTATTCTGACGAGCGGCAAGTAGCGCAGCTTCGTTAACTAAATTTGCCAAGTCAGCACCTGAGAAACCAGGCGTCCCTCGTGCTACAACCGTCAAATCGACATCTGGTCCAACTTTAATTTTCTTTATATGCACACTCAGAATTTGGGTGCGACCCTTTATATCAGGGTTTGAAACAACTATTTGCCTATCGAACCTACCAGGTCTTAGTAATGCTGGGTCAAGCACGTCTGGGCGGTTGGTTGCGGCGATTACTATAACCCCTTCATTGGTAGCAAAACCATCCATCTCAACAAGCATTTGGTTAAGTGTTTGTTCACGCTCATCGTTACCACCACCAAGACCTGCACCTCTATGACGGCCAACTGCATCGATCTCATCGATGAAGATAATACATGGCGCATGCTTCTTAGCTTGGTCGAACATGTCTCTAACACGACTTGCACCAACGCCAACAAACATCTCAACGAAATCTGAGCCTGAAATACTGAAAAATGGCACCTTCGCCTCCCCTGCAATTGCTTTTGCAAGTAATGTTTTACCTGTTCCAGGCGAGCCTACTAATAAACAGCCTTTAGGGATTTTACCGCCAAGTTTTTGGAATTTTTGTGGATCTTTTAAGAAGTCGACGATCTCTTTTAATTCTTCTTTCGCCTCATCAACACCCGCAACATCTGCGAATGTGATATTGTTATTTTTTTCTGAAATCATTTTAGCTTTAGACTTCCCAAAGCTCATGGCCTTCCCACCACCACCTTGCACTTGCTTAATTAAGTAAAACCATACCACAGCTATTATAATTAACGGCAACCATGATAAAAAGAAGCTCATGAAAGCCCCTGAAGAACTTTCAAGAGGCACCACCTCTATTTTCACGTTTTGAGTTGAAAGCTTGTCTATCAAATTAGGGTAATTAGGAGCAAGCGTTGAAAAATGCGTTCCATCAGAGAATTTACCGTCAATTTGACCACCTCTAATAGTAACTTCAGTAACTTGACCATTTTGCACGCGCGATAAAAACTCAGAGAACGCAACTTTAGAACCAGCCATGTGCGCACCATTGTACGCATCATAAACAAACAAGATTAGCATAGCTACTGCAAGCCATATCATGATTCTTTTTGCAAAATCATTACCGTTGTTATTACCACTACCCTTATTAAATCTTTTTTTCATAATAAAATTACTTTTTAACGCCGTTTAAATTCCAATATAACATGACTCCTTTTGTAATTACCAGCCAAACGTCTGTCTAGCGCCAACTTTTTCAAAGTACATATTTATAATTTCTGCCGATGTTTCTTCAATTGCCTTACCTGTTACATCGATAAAAGGCCAGTTATTTTCGGCAATTATTTGCCTAACTTCCCTGATCTCCTCACGTATAGCATGGTCATCAGTATAATCTTTTGCAAAAGTATCGCTTTTTAGATAAGTCAATCGCGCTGCTCTAATCTGCTTCAATCTTTCTGGAGATATTACTAAACCAATAACCAAGGGTTTAATAATATCTTTAGGGGTTACACCTAAACCGACATTCTTTATATAGGGTACATTTGCAACTTTTAAACCCCTTTGTGCCAAATAAAATGTCGTAGGACTTTTCGAGGATCTTGAGACACCAACCAACACAATATCAGCATCATTAATATCATGCAAAGATTGCCCATCATCATGATTAATTGCGAAATTTATAGCCTCTATCCTGCTAAAATATTTCTCCGATAAATCTGAATGCTTTGCTCCAGAAACATGAATTGACGCTTTCACCCCCAAATGCTCAACAAATTCTTCGATAACATGTGTTATGGCAGGAATACATTTGGCGCCTGCTTTTGTACACTTATCTTTCATATACTGACGCAGTTTATCGTCTGCTACAGTGAAAAGCACCACCCCTGGTTTTTGCGTTATATCCTCAGCTAATTTATCTATTTGATTGAAAGACCTTACCATTGGCCACATGTATTTTTCAACTTTAAGGTCAGCAAATTGCGCAACAACAGCACTGCTTACCGAGATCACAGTCTCACCAGAAGAATCAGAGACTAAATACAAATTTAAGGTATGGGTCATTGGGGTGTTTCTAATTAAAGATTAGGAATGGATTGTAGTATTGTGACATCACAAACTTTTACTGGATTGCCACGCTACGCTCGTAATGACGAATATGGAACGCAGCCAAAAAAAAGGTGGGAGCAAGCCCCCACCTTTAGAATCAACTTACATTCAAATTAGAATGATAGTTGTGTACCAGCTAAGAACACTGTACCATCGTTCTTTCTGTTATGACCAGAAGCTGTTGAATTTTTCTCGTTCATTTTGAACATAGAAACTTCAGCATATGGCATAAATCCTGGAGCCAATTTATAGTCTAAGCCTAAAGATAGATTTTTAAGCTCTTTTGCTTTTCCAAGATTTACAGCTGTTGTAGTTGTAGAGCTAGCAGCTGTTCCTGCTTTTTTGCTTTGCATGTATGTTAAGCTTGCGCCGAAAGCACCATGCTCATAAGAACCACCAACTGTCCAGTAAGAAGAGGTTTTTTTACCAGTTGTAGTTTTCAATACACCTGATTTACCCCAGTCACCATAAGAAGCTGCTAGTGTAAAGCCAGACATATTCATGCTAGCACCAAGTTCCCATGCTCTTAAGTCATGTCTGTTACCAGCTGTTGTAGGAGCAGTTGCTGCATTTTTCGCATCACCAGCTTCACCTAGTAATGACGCTTTGAAGCCCATATTGCTCATTTTACCAGCATAGTGTAAACCACCACTGAACACATTTTTAAAGCCTAATGTATCGGTTTGGTTATTTGATTGTTTTTTAACAACGTGTGTAAGCTGCGCTGTACCATGTTGCTCGATATCTGGCATATATGTTAAACCAGCTTTGAAGCCCATATATGAAGGTGTCATATAGTTAACTTTTGCAGAGTTAGCTTCAGCTCTTGTGTCATAATCAGACGGAAGAGCAGGAGTAACTATGAAGTTTTGCTGGATAGCTCTTGAAGCAGTTGTAGCTGGAGTAACTGTTCCTGGAACGATGAATGGGTTAACCCAATATTTCCAATCACCAGCAACACCGCCTGTAGCGCGAGCAATACTAGCTGCTGAAACGCTCATAGCATTTACAACACCTGTTGTACTACCAGCTTCTAAACGACCGAACATGCTTTCAACATATGCAGATGTTTTTCTAGCATTGCTGTTGAAGTTTGATTCGTTGATTTTGTCAGCAGATGTATCTGCAGCCATTTCGATTAGACCACCATATTTCAAACCGTTTCCAGCTTTACCGTCAGCTTTAACGTGGATATGTGTATCGTTCACGATAGCGAAATTATGTGTTTTGTTACCGCTTGAATCTGTGTCAAAACCTGATTTTTGATTTCTAACACCTAATTGTGTGTCAAGTGATCCACCTAGAGTTACTGTTGGGCCAGAATGCGCGAACGCAGAGCTAGCAAAAGCAGCAACTAGAGCAGATGTTAATAATAATTTTTTCATTGCTTATCTCTAATTAAGTTAAATAAAAAGCATGTAGCTTTTTGCTACAATTACCCTTGAGTAAAACACCCATACAGATAACTATCACCTTATATTTTATAAAATTGAGGATTTTTTATAACGCTGTTGTATAAAAACAACAAAGGCGCTTATTCCTTTTTCAGACCAGTCTTGCGAATGACAGATTTTACCATGTTTTTGACCTTATGACTCACCTTTTTAGAGGTGCTGCCCAAGTCTTCAAAAGCTTTATTAAAACACTCCATCGCCTCATCAACATGCTGATTGTTAATTATTAACGGCGGGGTTAAACGCATTACATTCCCCGAGGCTGGAATTGATAAAATAAGGTTGTCGCGACAAAGAATTGTAAAATAATCCACGTCTACATCTTTCCTCAACTTGATGCCTAGCATTAAGCCCTTACCAGTAATATCCTCTATATATTGAGGATATTTGTTTGCGAGGGTATCTAGCTGCTCTTTAAGATATTTTGATACTTCGCGAACCCCGTCCAAGAAACTTTTTTCCAGTAATACGTCTAAAACTACGCTACCCACTGCAATTGCCATTGGGTTACCACCAAATGTAGAGCCGTGCGAGCCAGACTTCATAGCTCTACCAACTTCTTCAGTTGCAAGGCATGCTGAAACTGGATAACCAGAGCCTAAGCCTTTGCCGAGCGCGACTAAATCTGGCTTGATGCCATAGGTTGCGTATGCAAACAAGTCCCCAGTTCTGCCCATGCCAGATTGCACTTCATCAATCATGAGTAAGATACCTTCTTTATCGCATATAGCTCTTAACTCTTTCACATACTCATCTGAAAGTGGGCGCATACCACCCTCGCCTTGAATCAGCTCAATCATTACCCCAGCGGTATCCTTAGTAATTGCCTTCTTCAAAGCTTCAATATCATTAAATGGTACGCGCACAAAACCCTGTACTGCTGGCTCGAACCCTTTTATCTTCTCTGCACTACCCGCAGTAGCACAAGCTAGAGTTCTTCCATGGAAAGCTCCTTCAAGGGTAATGATGTGATATCTGTTTAACTGGCCTTTTTCATTAAAATAGCGTCTAGCCATTTTAATCATACACTCTACAGCCTCTGCGCCTGAGTTGGCCATGAACATAGTATCTGCAAATGAATTATCTATAAGTCTTTTGCAATACTCATACATACCAGGGATTTTATAGCGATTTGACAGATGCCATAATTTTTTAGATTGTATTTGAATAGCTTCAACCATTTTAGGGTGACAGTGACCCAATGCTAACGCTGCATAGCCAGATGCAAAATCCAAGTATTTCTTCCCATCAGTTGTATATAGATACACACCTTCACCGTGGGAAAAATCTAAGTCAGCTCTTTCGTATAATGGAAGAATTGGAGAAATCATAACAGCCCTATTTAAAATACTTATACAGTAACTTATAATATATCTCTGTTAGGTTCTCTAGGTCAACTACACTAATATGCTCATCAACTTTATGGGCGGTTTTATTTATCAAACCAAATTCCACTACTGGACAATAGTCTTTTATGAATCTTGCATCTGAAGTCCCACCAGTTGTGCTCAACTCCGCTTTTTTGCCAAATTTTTCTTCAATAACTGCGTTTAAAGCTTCCGATAGTTTACCAGCTTTAGTTACAAAAGCTTCAGCACCAATATCTGCAGTAAGGTTAAATTTATTACCAGCACTTTTGATGACAACATCATGAATAATTTTTTCAATTTCTTTGGCAGTATGGATATCATTAAACCTAATATTAAAAGTAGCCTTAGCACGAGCTGGGATAACATTAGTTGCAGCATTCCCAACATCAATATTCACCACTTCTAAATTAGAAGGTTGGAAATGATCATTGCCCTTATCCAGAACTAAATTGTTTAAGTCATGTAAAACATTTACTAATTTACGGATTGGGTTATCTGCCTGATGCGGATATGCAACATGCCCTTGTATGCCTTCAATTTCCAAGTCGAATGTGACAGATCCACGCCTACCGATTTTGATCATTTCTCCAAGTGCACTCGGGTTGGTTGGCTCACCTACGATACACGAATCAAGCTTTTCGCCATTTTCTTCCATCCACTTTAGAACTTTCTTAGTGCCGTTAATGGCTTTTGCTTCTTCATCACCTGTAATCAAAAAGCTGACGCTCCCAGAAAATTTTTCAGATTTAACAAATTGCTCTGCTGCGGCAACAAATGCTGCAACGCCGCCTTTCATATCTACCGCGCCACGACCAATTAGCATACCATCTCTAATCTCTCCAGCAAACGGATCTACAGACCAATCCTTTTCGTTTCCAACAGGCACAACGTCCGTATGTCCTGCAAAACAAAAATTTGGTTGCGTATCGCCATAACGCGCATAAAGGTTTTTAACTGGGTATGAACCGCCGCCTTCGAAATCAAGGACAGTACATTTAAACCCCAACTTCTCTAAGTAGTTTTTTAGGTAATCAATCGCACCGTCATCAGCAGGCGTGACGCTTTTTTTTCTAATTAGTTCTTGTGAAATTTTTACAACATTACTCATGCGGCTCTCAATAATTCATTAATCCCTGTTTTTTCACGAGTTTTGGCATCTACTTGTTTAACTATAATAGCTGCATAAGTTTGTGTTTTTCCATCAGAACTTGGCATTGTGCCTGGAACTACCACCGAATATGCTGGAACTCTACCAAAAAAAGTCTCGCCTGTTTGTCTATTGTATATACGAGTTGATGCGCCAATATACACACCCATAGAAAGCACCGCGCCTTCTTCAACCACAACCCCTTCGGCTATCTCGCTTCTTGCCCCGATAAACACGTTATCTTCAATAATCACAGGATTAGCTTGTATTGGCTCAAGAACTCCACCAATGCCAACGCCTCCTGATATATGGCAGTTTTTCCCAATTTGCGCACAGCTTCCTACCGTTGCCCAAGTGTCAATTAAAGTGCCGCTATCTATATATGCACCAACGTTCACGAATGATGGCATCAATATCACTTTAGGCGCGATATACGCAGACTGGCGAACAACAGCACTAGGTACAACTCTAAAACCAGCAGACGCAAACTCTTCTTTTGTATACTGAGAAAATTTCAAAGGGATTTTGTCATAACTTTTATGCACCGCTCCAACAACTTCATTATCATGTGTTAGAAAATAAAGAAGAATGGCTTTTTTAATCCACTCATTTGTCTTCCATTTCCCATCCACTTTTTCTGCGACACGAATCTCTCCCCTGTCCAATTTTGCAAACACATCTTCAAAAAGCTTTGTATGATCTTTTAAATTTGCCCTAGTTTCCCACAACCTATTTATCTGTTCTTGCATTTCAGTATCCTTCGTTTAGATTTACATGTAATCATACTAAAAAATTGATAATATTCCATGATCATTATTTGCGAGAAATGTTCGACCAAGTTCAATGTGCCAGATAGCGCAATCGGTGCTAATGGTCGCCAAGTAAAATGCTCAAGCTGTGCTCATACTTGGCTTGTAAAACCAGAAGAAAAGACCATAGCTTTGCCATTGAACACTTCAGATCCTGAAACTTTGGAAACCACACCAGCACCTGAAGTTAAAGTAGAATCTATAACTATACCTGTAAAAGCGCACCAAGAACCAACTATAGAAGCCGAATCGGCACCACGAATTGAAATCAAAGCATCTGGCAAAAGATTTACTATGCCTTCTTTGCCAATTTATCAAAGACCTATTTTCTACATAGGCTCTATTTTGGCTGCTTGCCTAGCTTTTATTAGCTTCATTAGTTTATCAGTCTTATTCCACAAAGAATTCTTAGTAACCAAAATACCAACGCTCCAACAAGGTTTCAACCTAATTGGAATGTATGACACATCAGGACTGAAACTCGAACTTATAGATTGTAAAATTAGTGAGATTCAATCTTCTAAATCTGATGATAATTCAATTGAAGTAGAAGTATCTGTTTCAATTTTAAATACTAGTGAAGTAGATAAAAAACTTGGCGATGTCCGCTTCTCTGTTTACGACATTGAACGCAATTATGTTGGGGAACTCATAATGAAATTAGATCAAACCATTCCAGCACAGCAAAATACTAAAATTGAAGGCAGGTTGAACCGAGTACCAAAAGACTCTTATTATGTAGCGGTTGATATAGGAAATAAAGTCGAGTTTAAAATTAACAACCCAGATTTAATGCATAAAATTGGATGATAGAAGTATTCTTAGCATTAGGAAGCAATCTGGGTGATAGGAAACAAAATATAACGGACGCACTCAACTCCTTAGATTTCATAACAAATAAAGTGATATCATCTTTCTATGAATATCCAGCATTGCTACCTGAACAACCTGACGATTCTTGGGATATTCCTTTTATAAACGCAGTTATGAAAGGAACGACAGATCTAGAACCTTTGGCGCTATTTACAAGAATAAAAGAGATAGAAAAAAATATGGGAAGACCTAATAATTCTCCTAAATGGTCTCCAAGAATTATTGATATAGATATAATTTTTTACGGAGATATCATAATTAATAATCCACTTCTTACTATCCCTCACCCAGAAATGTATAAAAGGAAATTTGTTTTAGAGCCACTTACCGAAATTGCACCAAACTTCATACACCCAACACTTAATAAACCTATAAAAGATCTAATTAGCTAATAACTTCTCACATATAGAAAAATATAACGGTATACCAAGCACTATATTAAACGGGAAAGTTATCGCCAAAGATAATGGCAAATAAATCGCTGTTTTTGCCTCTGGTAATGCCAACCTCATCGCCGCTGGAACTGCTATATACGAAGCACTAGCTAACAACACAGTAAATAATAAACCAGTCCCTACACTTAATCCTAACAAATAGCTAAAGCATACCCCTATAGCACCGCCAATCATTGGCATGTAAATACCAAATATTAACAATTTAAATTCAAGTTTGGGCACATCATGCATTTGCTTTGATACAACTATACCCATATCGAGTAAAAACAATGTTAATATGCCGTAAAACGGTGTAATTAAAAACCCTTCAAGCTGATCAAAACCTCTTTGTCCAGTCATCAACCCTATTAAAAAAGAGCCAAATAGAAGTAATATAGCACCATTTGTAAATATCTCCCTTGCAAGCTTACTGTTCACCTTTTTACCATGCTCCAAAGTTTTAGGAGCTGCACGATGCGCTATATAAAGACCTGATAAAATTGCTGGCGCTTCCATAAGCGCTAGTACCGCAACTATATATCCATCAAACTCTATAGACACTTTCTTCAAGAAAGTTGTTGCAGTTACAAAAGTAACCAAGCTTATAGAGCCATAGTGAGCAGAAATCGCAGCAGCTGTGACTTTATCAAGACGAGTTGTTTTGCATAATAAATAATACCCGACAAATGGCATAGTAAAACTCGCCAAAACACCTACAACAAGTAATGAGAAAATACTAAAGGAGAAATACGGTTCATTAGCAATAACAACTCCACCTTTAAACCCAATTGACATCATTAAGTATATAGACAAATATCTACTAATACTTGTTGGTATATTCAAATCTGATTTGATAAATCCTGCAATAATTCCCATTATAAAAAAGAGAATGGGCGGGGAAATTAAGTTTGATGCTATTAAATCAAAGAACATTTATTTACTCAAAAACTTGTTAATTTCACCAGTGAACTCGTTGATCTTATCTTCGACATGAGATTTAATACCGTCTATATTCTGTGGTAGGTTTAATAAATCATTTATCATTGTTTGCACATTAGCCTTTGATATCGCTTTTGTAAGCTCCCTTAATACTTGATCAGAAGCACTTTCAACCGTTATACCATTTGCGTCCTTACCAATATTTTGAATATATATATCTGGTAGTGTCAGTGTCTTCTCTGCAATTTTATCTAAAACAAAATTTACTTTAGCCTTATTAATAAAGAGCTTACTTATAACAACTTTTTTATTCTTTTGACCACCTTTTTTCGCGACTGCTTTATCTTCTGCAGCAGCAGTATTTCTTTGTGATGCTGTATTGTTTTTTAATGCTTGAATATTATTCCCATCAACCCCAAGTTCGTAGAATATATTTGGATTTTCTATGTTAATTGTATTAATGGTTATAACATCTTTAAAAACATCTTTAATATCAAGTTGAGCGGACACACTACCAATCTCAATTGCATTATTATATTTAAATCCTTCAGGGTTTTTTATTTTAACATTCTTAAAAACAAACTTTCCTTCTAGAAGCTTCACACTAATTTTACCAACTGTTACAGGTACTCCTAGCGCTTTTAGACCGTATTTCTCAATTGCTTTTTCTGCTATAAAATCAAGGTATGTATATATGGTAACCAAAGATACAATTATTAATGCAAAAAAAGTTATAAGAAATTTCTTCATCATTCCCTCTATATAGTTAATCTAAAATTTAAAGTGGCATTTTTAATATTTCTTGATAGGAATTTATAAACCTATCTCGTGCTGAAATCACAACTTGAAGAGCCATCTCAGACTCATTAACTGCTGCCATAACCTCAAGTAAATCACCAGCAGATCCTCCTCCCTCTTCGCCGTCTTCTGAGTTTGAGATTAGATTCTTTATTCTCTTATCGGCAATTTTAATTTTTTTAGTTTGCTCACGAGCAACTTCAGACAAAATCTCTGGAAAAAGCTTAGGCATTGATGGTTGCTTACCTATACTTACAACTTCTAGGTTGTCGCCCTGTCTCAGTACATTCATGGTCTGTTCGGCAGCCTGCATCGACTCCTGAGGCTTCATTCCGCGACTTGCCTTCAGTACTTTGTTATAGGCTTCTATACCTTGTATGTTACTAACTACTGATACCATTATTTCAATGCCTCAATTAAACGTACTTGGTTTGATTTCGCAATCTCCAACGCACTCATATTAGCTTCATAAGTTCTCTGCGCTTCTTTCGCATCTACAGACTCGAGCGGCACTTGAATATTTGGATATTTAACATATCCATTTTCATCTGCAGCAGGATGCTGTGGCTCATATCTTAACTGAAAATCTGATTTATCCCTAGTAATTTTATCAACCTTTACAACGTCCGCCTTAAGTCGTTGATCATACTCTGATTTAAAGACTGGAATTTTTCTACGGTAAGGCTCTTGATTAGGAGTTATGCCAGTTGAATTAGCATTAGCAATATTTTGTGAAATAATTTTTAAACGCTCACTTTGGGCTTTCATACCCTGAGCCGATACTCTTTGTGCAGCAGTTAAATCATCTACTGCCGACGCGGTCTGCATGAAAGAAAAAATAACAAATAAGAATCTAACTATCATTTAGACCCCGCTACAGCCGCTTTAAACATTCCTCTAGACTTATTATATAAGTTTGTCACCTCCATAAGTTTTAAAGAATTCTCGGACTTCTTAAGCATTTCATCTTCAAGACTTACTGCATTGCCATTTGGTTTAATTTCCCTTATATCCGACTTAGTTAATTCAAAATCAACAGCACTACCATCTATGTCCATGTGCGCTGCATTAGTTTTTGCTATATCAAAATCGTTTACTTTATCAGATCTTTTCTTCAACTCTTTGGGTTGATAGTTTGGCGTATCTGCATTTGCAATGTTCTCAGAGATTATTCTATCTCTTTGAGAAAGGTATTTCATTTGATCGTAGAAACTGTCCATTTCCGAAGCCTCAGCTAGAAATGGAAACGCCATAACAATCAAGAAAAGTATTCTCATATCTTTTGTCCCGTTTTCTCCCAATCCTTTAAAAATATATCAATGCCCTTATCTGTCAAAGGATGATTTATCATTTCGCGTACAACCTTTGGTGGTACTGTAGCAACATCCGCACCTAATTTTGCAGCTTCAATTACATGATTAACATTTCTAACCGAGGCAACCAAGACTTCTGTTGAAAGATCTGGATACTGGTTAAACATCTGGCAAATTTCTGCAATCAATTGCATACCATTTTGGCCAATATCATCCAACCTACCAATAAATGGAGATACGTATTTTGCACCAGCTTTCGCTGCTAATAAAGCCTGAGCAGGAGTAAAACACAATGTCACGTTTACCTTATGACCATCTTTTGACAATTGCTTACATGCTTTTAAACCTTCCCAAGTCATAGGTACTTTGATAGTGATTTGCTTACCTATCTTAAGTAAAGATTCTGCTTCTTTAAGCATTCCTTTATGCTCTAACGAAATTACTTCTGCACTTACAGAAGTTTTCACAATCTTACAAATCTGTTTCAGCACAGTAAAAAAATCTTGACCCGACTTTGCTATTATACTCGGATTAGTTGTTATACCATCAACCATTCCAATCGAATGCAGGTATTCAATCTCACCAATGTCACAGGTGTCTAAAAAAAACTTCATAACTCTCTTAAATCAAATCACAAGAACAGCTTAGTATAACTATCTATTTTTGCAATTTATAAATTAAAACCTAGTTATGTATGCGCTTAAAAATGAGTGCGAATAATTACAATACGAATAGCTCAGCGACTTTGACTTGTTTTATTTTACCATCTACAGACAGCAACAAGTTTCCATCATTATCTATATCATGCACAACCCCCAACTCAGATTGAGCATCTGGAAAATTAACTTTTAATGGCTCTCCAAGCTTATAAGCATTTTCTTTCCATGCGTTCTTGATTGGTGAAAAGCCATGCTGCTGCCAAGAATTGTAATACTTTTTGAAATTCTCTAATAGAGAACTTAAGAAAAGCGAGTGACTAATTTCATATCCTAGATCCATCAAACTAGTAGCGTCGATCTTTTGAAGCTCTTTGTCACTCACCAAGTTCACACCAATTCCCACCAATAAATTTTTTCCCACTTTTTCTAATAAAATCCCGCTAATTTTTTTATCCACAATAAGCACATCATTGACCCATTTTAACTTTGGAGAAAGTGTTTTGCAAAGCTCGGTAATTGTATCCCTTACAGCAAGCCCAGTTAAATATGATACTTGGTGATCATTCTCGGTTGCTTCAAGTATTATCGTTATGGCTATGTTTCCTTTGTTTCCTAACCAAGGTCTATTATATCGCCCTTTGCCAGTAGTTTGATGAAGAGCCGAGATAACAATATTTTTACCAATTCTTCCCGCTAAAACCAACTCTTTAGAATAAATTTGTGTAGACTCTAGTTTATCAAAGCTTTCTACTAATAGATCCTCAATAATCATCAGATCTTAGCTGTATGGGTTACAAATTGAATAGATTTATTAGCAGATTCCATCACCACTGAATTTGTCGTACACGTATATTTTTTAGAGTATTTAACACCTTGTAAATACCAACCATCGGTAACCCCAGTTGCGGCAAAAATTACATCACCACTTGCTAAATCCATTAACGAGTATTTTTTGTTGAGATCTCTTATTCCAGCTTTTGCTGCTCTGTTTCGTTCCGCATCATCTCTGAAAATTAGCTTGCCCTGCATTTGCCCGCCTAGGCATCGTAATGCTGCGGCCGCAAGAACGCCTTCTGGTGCTCCACCCATTCCCATATACATATCAATTTTTGGGTCTGGAAGTGTGGCGGAGATAACGGCCAATACATCACCATCAGATATAAACTGAAGCCTAGCACCAGCCTCCCGAATTTTAGCGACTAATTCGTCATGACGAGGGCGTTTTAAAACGCAAACAGTTATGTCCGAGATATCACACTTTTTAGCTTTTGCTAAATTTTGAATATTTTTTTGTGGAGTGTTATCGATATCTACAACTCCTTCAGGGTAACCTGAACCAATCGCAATCTTGTCCATATAAACATCTGGCGCATGTAATAATCCACCTTCTGTAGAAAAAGCTAGCACAGAAATCGAGTTAGGCAATGAATGCGCGCATATAGTTGTACCTTCGAGTGGGTCAACTGCAATATCCACTTTTGTCGTGCCATTCCCAACTTTCTCACCAATGTACAGCATCGGCGCAGAATCTCTTTCCCCTTCACCTATTACAACCGTTCCATCTATTTTTACATTGTTAAATGCTTTTCTCATGGCAGTAACAGCAGCTTGGTCTGCTGCTTTTTCTTGACCCATTCCAGTCCATTCATAGCAAGAGATTGCTGCTTCACGAGTAAGCATCATTGCATCAAGGGCAAGGTTGGCTGGAAGAGTTGGGGCCACTTTAGGCTTAGAAGACAAAATGCTTTTCATATAAGTTCACAAGTTTTGCTACTAAAGATAGCATTCACTTTGCTTACTGTCAAAGTTAGGTTAATCTATAGGTAAAAGACTATATAAGTATAAATAATGCCTCACAAAATTAAAATCGCCCCATCAATTCTCTCCTGCAACTTCGCCAATTTGGGTGAGGAAATTAAAGCTGTTACGGCAGCTGGTGCTGATTATATCCACTTAGATGTAATGGATGGTTCGTTCGTTCCGAACATCACTTTTGGTGCACCAGTTATAAAGATGGCAAGAAGCTTTAGTGAGTTGCCATTTGATACGCATTTGATGATTAACAATCCCGAAAGGCACATAGAAGCATTCGCCAAAGCTGGCTGTGACATAATTACCGTTCATGCTGAAGCAGTTACTCACCTAGATAGAGTAATATCACAAATTCATTCTCACGGAGTTAAAGCTGGTGTTTCAATTGTCCCGTCAACCCATGAAAATGTATTGGATTACATTATGGATAAAGTTGATTTAATTTTAGTTATGACCGTAAACCCAGGGTTTGGCGGTCAAGAGTTCTTGCGCTCGCAACTGCATAAAATTGAGAAAGTTCGAAATATGATTGAAAAAACTGGCAGAAAAATCGACCTAGAAGTTGACGGGGGCATAAACCCTGAAACTGCTAAGCTCGCAACAAATGCAGGTGCGAACGTGCTGGTTGCAGGGACTGCTGTATTTGGTGCTAAGGATTACAAAAACAATATAGAAAAGCTTAGATCATAGTATTTTAGAAGCCTTAATCGATTTGAGATTATAAAAAATAGGCAATCCAGTCAAAGCAGTTAGCACATATAATGCAAAGGATAAAGATGCAAATGCTACGCCCATCTCAACTGTTGTGCCATTGCTTATAAATTGTAGCCCATACATCATGGTTAACTCTCTCAGTCCCGCACCACCAATTGATATAGGTATTATTGCTAGAATAGAACCAACGATAAATAAAAAGACGTAATCGACATAAACATTAGCAGTCGCTTCAGGAAATATGGAATAAACTAAAAACGCTGCGGAGATAACTTGGAACAACTGCACCCCAAAAGAATATGCAGAAGCGCTGAGCGCAGTTTGAAATTTGTCTTTAATTATATAATGCGCCCCAAAGAAATAACATGGCGTTACCATAATCAAAAGTAGTATGCTGATTTCAAAGCCATATGGGATTACTTTCCAAAATTCAGTGAATGGCAACAGTATTAATCCAAATAAGACTAGAATATAAAAGCCATTAACTCTCTCATAAAACATAATTCGCAGAGCGGTAATTTTGGAAAATTTTGAGACCTTATTTAGATAAAATATTTTATAGCCATCACCACTTATTCCACCTGGAAGTACCACATTAAACATCATGCCTACATAATATAATGCAATGGCAAAAGTCCTTCTGATTTTGAAGCCAAATGTAGAAAAGTAATACCTACTTCTAAACGCACTAAAAAATAAAGATATATGTAGGCACAAGTAGGAAAAAAACAAAGGTATTAGAGAGGCTTGTTTAATCTGCTCAACAAAACTTGAAAAATTAATTTTGTGAAACACCCAATAGAAGGCAAAAAATATAAATGTAATTTTGCCTATGATAATTAGTGCGTTTTTAACTGGAAAATTTTTCAAATTAAATCTCAAAAATCGCTTCAACTTCTACGGCAACGCCAAGCGGCAACTGTGCAACTCCAATTGCAGACCTTGCATGGTCGCCTTTCTCGCCAAAAGTTTTAAGCATCAAATCAGAAACAGCGTTTGCTACAACAGGCTGGTCAGTAAAGCTTGGAGTTGAATTTACAAATATTGTAAGCTTTACACATTTCTTCACTTTATCTAAATCACCGATAGCAGCTTGTAATTGTGCCAAAACATTCAATCCACAAATATGGGAAATTTTCTGCCCTTGTTCAATAGACACTTTGCCACCTAACTGCCCCACATGTTCTTTAACATCACCAAAGCCAAGTGGTAGCTGGCCAGAGATGTATACTTGATTACCTGAAACTAAAAAAGGCTTAAACTTCGCTTGAGGGTTTGGGCTCAATACTGGAAGCTTATATCCATTAGACTCTAGATTTTTAAGGACTTGTGACATATAATCTTACATTAGTTTAATCTGTTTAATGTATAGCAAAATAAATATCGTTGGGAAACACATTAGTTAAATGACAACAATTAGATCGATCATTTTCATAATATTTTTAATAATTTGGACGCTACTTGTAGGCGTACTTGGCAGCATTGTATTGCCGTTTAAAAGCCAAAAAATGGTTGCCAAAATTGGCTATACTTGGAGCTACGTACTGACCATAGCACTTAGGGTTATATGCGGAGTTAAGGTCAAGGTTATAAATGCACACAATCTTCCAAAAGAGGGCTGTATTATTGCTTCAAAACACCAGTCAGTTTGGGAGACTATATACTTCGTTCATTATTTGAAAAATCCTGCGTTTATTCTTAAAAAAGAATTGCTAAATATACCTCTATATGGATGGTACTTACGTTTAATTGAGATGATTGCAATAGACCGAAAAGGCGGGGCTTCAATCGTCAAGCAAATGTCTGAAGCCGCAAGAAAGGCCTTTGAAAATGATAGACCTATCGTAATCTTCCCCGAAGGCACCCGGGTTAAGGATGGCCAAAGCGTGGAATATAAATCTGGCATAGCGGCTCTACACAAAGAACTTCCAGATATTCCCATAATTCCTGTCGCTCTAAACTCAGGTAAGGTCTGGCCAGCTAAATCTTGGATTATTAAAAGCGGTACGATAAAGGTTAAATTTCTTGAGCCCATTACAAAAACACTTTCTAAAGACCAATTGTTGAAAAAATTGAAGGAAGAGATAGATTCCGCTACAAATTCCCTATAATACGTGTATATTAAGCAGATAATTAAAGACTAAAACATGCATCAGGCAAAAGAAATGATTCATATCACCCTACCAGATGGAAAGATAAAAAGCTTTCCGAGTCCAGTAACTGGCTTTGAATTTGCGGCGAGCATCAGCAAAAGCCTTGAAAAAGCAGCATTGGCTGTAAAGATAAATGGTGAGCTAAAAGATCTTTCAACAACAATATCAAGTGATTGTACTATAAGCGTTATCACAGCCGATAGCCAAGATGGTTTGGAAATTATTCGCCATGACGCTGCACATATTTTAGCTGAAGCTGTCAAGAATTTATTCCCAGAAACTCAAGTTACAATTGGCCCTACAATCGAAAATGGCTTTTATTACGACTTTGCTCGCACAGAGCCTTTTTCAACAGATGATTTGGCTAAAATTGAATCTGAGATGAAAAAGATCGTTGCTCGCAATACTAAAATTGAGCGTAAGGTTATGTCGCGAGATGCAGCGGTTGCTCACTTTAAAAAGCTGGGTGAGAACTACAAAGTTGAAATTATTCAAGACCTCCCCGCTTCTGAAGAAATTAGCCTATATTTCCAAGGTGAGTTTGCCGATCTTTGCCGCGGCCCTCACTCGCCGTCTACAGGTAAAGTAAAAGCATTTAAATTAATGAAAGTTGCCGGTGCTTACTGGCGTGGCGATAGCTCAAAACCAATGTTACAAAGAATTTATGGAACCGCTTGGGCTAGTGAAGATCAGTTAAAAGCATACTTACACCAGCTAGAAGAAGCTGAAAAACGCGATCATAGAAAATTAGGTAAACAACTGGAACTATTCCACTTGCAAGACGAAGCTCCAGGGATGGTTTTCTGGCATCCCAAGGGTTATGCAATTTACAATAAATTAGAAAACTATATTAGAGCTAAAATAGCCAAGTCTGATTATGTTGAAGTAAAGACACCACAAATTTTTGAAAAAAAATACTGGGAACAAAGTGGTCACTGGGAAAACTACCGTGACAAAATGTTCGTAATTAATGATGAAGAACCAGATAGCGATAAGATCTTTGCTTTAAAGCCAATGAATTGCCCAGGGCATGTTCAGATTTTTAAACAAACTATAAAATCATACCGTGACTTACCACTAAGAATGTCTGAATTTGGATGTTGTCACCGTAATGAGACTTCTGGCTCAATGCACGGATTAATTAGGGTGCGTCAATTTACTCAAGACGATGCACACATATTCTGTACTGAAGATCAAATTGTCTCTGAAACCTCTATGTTTTGCAATTTGGTAATGCAGGTTTACAAAGATTTAGGCTTTGAAAATGTTAGAGTAGTCATCGCTACCCGTCCTGATAAGAGAGCCGGCAGCGATGAGATCTGGGATAAAGCTGAACAAGGCCTTGAAGATGCCTCTAAAAAAGCTGGATTGCAATATACAATAGAGGCTGGTGAAGGCGCATTTTATGGGCCAAAACTAGAGTTTCATCTAACAGATGCTATAGGCCGATCTTGGCAATGCGGCACTTTACAGCTTGATTTCGTACTTCCCGAGCGCCTAGATGCAAACTATATAGCAGAAGATGGCTCGCGCCAGCGTCCAGTTATGCTACACAGAGCTATTTTAGGATCTATGGAAAGATTTATAGGTATCTTGATCGAGCACTACTCTGGCGCACTGCCGCTTTGGTTATCTCCAATGCCAGTAGTAATCGCAAGCATCACCAACGATATTGACGATTATGCCATTGAAGTTAAAGAGCTTTTGAAGACAAATGGCATAACCGCTGAACTAGACTTAGACAGCGAAAAGATCAACTACAAGGTGCGTAAGCACTCTCTGCGCAAGATACCAATTTTTGTTGTGGTCGGTAAGAATGAACGTGCTGAGCGTAAGGTTTCGATAAGGAGATTAGGCTCGGAAAACCAAGAAACACTTGATCTTCACGAATTTGTGAATAAAGTAAAAATTGAGGCAACACCTCGCATTTAAATAACTAATAAGGATTATTAATATAGCTACACCTACTAAAGATACGACAAAATGTAACAGGGAAATTAATTACCCTGAAATAAGATTAATCGACGATAAAGGCAACATGATTGGCGTCGTTCCACCTATACAAGGCCTTAGAATGGCTCAAGAACGAGGTCTCGATCTGGTTGAGATATCACCGAATGCAACGCCTCCAGTTTGCAAAATCATGAATTATGGCAAATTCAAATACGAAGTTCAGAAGAAGTCTCAAGAAGCTCGTAAAAAACAAAAGATAGTAGAAACTAAAGAAATCAAAGTAAGGCCTACTATAGCCGATGGAGATTACCAAGTAAAACTTAAGAATGCTCAAAAATTCCTAAGCAACGGTGATAAAGTCAGATTTACCTTAGTATTTCGTGGCAGAGAAATTACTCATAATGAAGTTGGCTTTGCAGTTATTACAAAATTCAAACAAGATCTTGCTTCATTCGGAAAAGTAGAAGTAGAGCCAAAATTGGAAGGCAAACAAATTTTCATGTTAATGTCACCTAAGTAACTTTCTGAATTAACTTGAAAACTATAAAAATTCACTGCATGATCGGAGTATAGAAGGTTGCATGCCAGCCATTTTAATTGCTTGAGCACGATTTATGTTTTCTAATTTACGTAATATTACAATAGTCCTATTTTCTCTATTAGTCGTGATTACGCTAATAGCTGGAATCTACTTTAAAAGCAGCTTTATAGAAGGGATCGTCAAGATTTCTACCGAAGAACAGGCTCAAGTAATAGGAGATACTTTTACTAAATCTATTTGGAATAGATACTACCCTGTTATCAATTTCATCAATAAAAAGCCATCAAGTGAATGGGCGACATACTCTCAATATAGCACCTTTGTTAAGGAAAGTGATGAATTATTAAAATCCAATAATATTTTAAAAACTGTAATCTATAGCTCAGATTCCACAGTATTATTTGATAGCTTAGGGGCACAAAGTGCCAGTATTCTATCAACCACTATAGATAAAACTATCATAGACAACAGTTTAAAACTTGCAGCAGATGGGCAAAAAAGCAGCCTAATCACCAATAATGCTAGCTATAAAATGAATGGCTCAGATCAAAAACGCTCGGTAATAAAAACATTTATACCTATCAGAGTTACAGAACCAAAAGATGATTTCAAAGATATTGCTCAAAGCACTACAGGTATTTTAGAAATAAACTATGATGTCACCCAAGCTATTTCCAAGCTTGATATGATCCAATTTACAATAATTTTTTCAGTTATCGCCTCTCTGTCTGTTCTTGCTGGTGCTGTACTTTTGTCCACCCAAAAAGCTGAAAATGTAATAGAAAAACAACAAGAAGTTGGGATTGAGATGGCCGCAGCTAAAGCTAGCGCTGAATCTGAGAGTAGAGCAAAGTCACAATTCCTAGCCAACGTGAGTCACGAACTTAGAACACCATTAAATGCTATTATTGGTTTTTCGGAAATTATCAACTCTGAATCAATGGGACCAATTGGTAATGATCAATATAAAGAATTTATAAAAGATATACATACATCTGGAGTCCATCTCCTTAGCTTAATTAATGATATTCTTGACTTCTCTAAAGCAGAAGAAAACAAGCTACAAGTTGACTTTGAACAAGTTGATTTAACCAAGTTAATCAAAATAAGCGTCAGAATGATAACACCGAGAGCTGAAGAAGCTAAAGTAAAGGTAGTAGAAGACTTACCTGCAGATCACGTTGTTCTACTAGCTGACCCAAAACGTTTAAAACAAGTTATTTTGAACCTACTTTCAAATGCGGTTAAATTCACACAAGAACATGGCACCGTTGCAATTCGCGCTTGGAAAGACACTGATGCAAGCTCGCTAATTATTGAGATTAAAGATACTGGCGTTGGCATGGCACCTCAAGATCTTGCCAGAGCATTGGCACCTTTCGGGCAAGTTGACAACAAACTAAGTCGTAGATACGATGGCACAGGACTTGGCCTACCTCTTACTAAGAAACTTGTAGAATTAATGAGGGGCAAATTTGATATCAAGAGTGAAACTGGCCTTGGTACTACGGTAACATTGTCATTCCCTATGCTTTCAAATGAAATTGAAACAGCCGATTCACTAACCGCACAGCCAAAGTTTGCGTAGATTACGACTAAGCAATCTATAATCCAACTACCCTACCCCCACACATAGGCTCTTGAACATTGGTCGTAGTTGGGAAAGAAATGGGCAAATTGAGAACTGAACGAACAGCCAAATACCCGAATGCATACGCTTCTAACATATCGCCATCAATACCTAACGTATCAATATCAACCACATCAACTTCACATACTTCCCGCAGGCGCTGCATTATATAAGAATTTTTACGCCCTCCACCTGAAACAATAAGCGTGTTAGATTTTTCAGGAAGCTGGCTAATAGCTATCTTCACGCCCTGCACTGTAAATTCTGTAAGTGTAGCAACTGCATCGCTTTTTTCTAATTTTTCTGAAACACTCGATGCAAAATTATTAAATACATTTCTGTCTAAAGATTTGGGAAATTTAGCCACGAAAAATGGATGACTTATTCCTTGTATTAAAAGTTTTGCATCTACTTTACCAAGAGATGCTATTTTACCATCATCGTCATAATTCTTATTAAAATGAATTTGAATATAATCATTAATCAAAGCGTTGCCAGCACCCGTATCGAAACCTATAAGCTCTGAATCAGATACATAAGTAATATTAGCTACCCCACCAATATTCAAAAACATCGCTGGTTTCTTCGACGCCAAAGCTTTTAAAAAAATAGGAACTAGTGGCGCACCCTGCCCTCCAGACATCACATCACGCGTCCTAAAGTCACCAACTGTTTTAATACCTGCTTCTCTAGCAAGAAGCGCTAAATCACCTATTTGTTTGGTGTATTTTATAGATATATCATGAGCGATTGTTTGCCCGTGGAATCCTAAATAATCGATATCTTCTGGTTTCTTACTTATCTCTAAAAGCAGTTTTTTCACAGCTTTTACATGCAACAATGTAATCTCTTTTTCTATCTCTTCTAATTTTTGCCAATGGCCTTTGGTAAGCTCCACTAATTCATTAGAAAAATCTTTTTCATAAGGTATATATATACCCTGACCCAGCTTTATAAAATTCTCACCATCTGTTTCTATATATGCTGCATCTATTCCATCACACGATGTGCCACTCATCAATCCGATTGTGCGAAAAATTTTAGTCATTAAAAATCTGGGTTTTGATAGTATGTAGGCGGTGTCATGTGTGAAACTTTATCTAACAAAATTGGTTTAAAACTTGGGCGTGATTTCATCAAAGAATACCATTCTTTTGCTTTTGAATTATGTGACCATGGCACATCACCAACGAAATCTAAAACAGAGATTTGGGCAGCAGCAGCAAAATCTGCCATTGTTGGCTGATCTCCTGTTAGATATCTGTTTTCAGCACACAAGTATCCAATATAGTCTAAGTGATATAATACATTGTGTTTTGCTGCGCGAATCGCTTCGGAATTTGGCGCCCCCACCCTAGATAGGATTTTGATAATTTTTTCGTGAAGAATATACCTCGTCACTTCATTGAAAAATTTAACATCAAACCATTCTGCAACCCTTCTGATCTCAGCTTTGTCATCTGCTGTGCCAAAAATAAGTTTATTGATATCGCTCGTCTCCTCTAAATATTCTACAATTGCATTATTTCCTATTATCATTTTATTTGCAGGTTTTACTATAACTGGCGTCTCTCCAGCAGGGTTCATTCTTAAAAACTCCCTTCTACGCAACCAAAATTGCTCTGGAAAAAGTTCAAATTCGATCTTTTTTTCGTTGAGTATTATTCTCAACTTTCTTGAAAATGGGCATAGAGGATGATGATGAACCTCAAGCATTATATAACATTCTCCAATTCTTCAGGCAGTTTAAATTTGACGTTTTCAGTTACACCTTCCATCGTCGACACTTTTATATTAGCAAGCTCACCCAGCCTATCAATTACTTTTTCAAGCAACACTTCTGGTGCCGAAGCCCCAGCAGTTATACCGACTTTAGTAATTCCTAAAATCCATTCTGGCTTTATGTCTTGCGCACCATTAATTAAGTGAGATTTAATTCCTATTTCTTCACCCAAATCTCTAAGCCTATTAGAATTGGAACTGTTTGCAGCGCCAATTACTAAAAGTAAATCCACTTCTTTTGCAAGTTTTCGTACTGCATCTTGTCTATTTTGAGTGGCATAACAAATATCTTTTAAATCGGGTCCTTGAATACTAGGGAATCTTTCCTTCAATGCCTCAATAATCGCCTTTGTATCATCCACACTCAGGGTAGTTTGCGTCACATATGATAAATTAGACGGGTCTTTTACAGAGATTTTTGCCACATCTTCTTTCGTTTGAACTAAGATTACTTCATTTTTCACTCTACCACTTGTCCCTTCAACTTCTGGGTGTCCTTTATGACCTATTAGAATGATTTCCATTCCTTTCTCTTCATGCCTAACAGCCTCACGATGGACTTTTTTTACCAATGGACATGTTGCATCAATAACTGGTAAATCGCGCGACTTTGCGCTTTCTTCAACTCTCTCTGAAACACCATGAGCTGAGAAAATAGTTATACCACCTTCTGGCACATCTGAAACTTCATTTACAAAAACTGCACCTTTCGCTTTTAGATCCTCCACTACATATTTATTATGAACAATCTCATGTCTTACATACACTGGGGCGCCATATTTTTTTATAGCTCTTTCTACAATTTCAATAGCTCTTTCTACACCGGCACAAAACCCACGAGGTTTTGCTAATACAACTTCTAGATTTACTTTAGACATATTCATTTTTCTGGTTAATCAAGGCTATTATATAGGCTTTTAGCCATTAGGGCTATAAAATTATCAAGGCTAGAAATCACCTTTTGCAGGCGATGTTAGAAGCTCTTTTGGTGCTGAAACCTTGTTAAACGGCATCACAGAATTTCTAAGTAAAGTGATGGTAATGCGCCTATTTCTAGGGGATGATGGGTTATCTTGATCCAATGGCTCTGCATCTGCTTTGCCTACAACTCTCGCAATCTGCTCTTGTGGTACACCCTGCTCAACAATAAATCGACGCGCAGAATTAGCTCTATCGGCTGAAAGCTCCCAATTTCCGTATTCTTCTTTTGAGCCAGAAGTATCAGAATCTGTATGGCCAGAAACTTGTAAAAAATTTGGGGAAAATTTAATTAATCCAACAATTTTAGATAAAACATTTTTCGTATAGTTATTAAGATTAGCACTTCCAGCTTGGAACATAGGGTATTTGTCCTGATCTGTAATTTTTATAGTCAGCCCTTCGGGAGTAATTTCAAACGATATAGCATCTTGGAATTGCGCCAAATCTGCATCACTCATAATAACTTTTTTCAACTCCCCTTCAACCAAAGTGAATCTCTCATTCTCGACTTCTTCATTACTAATAGCATCCCCTTTCTCAGGTGCAGAAATTATCTCGCCCTTTTTCATTACACCGTATTTGACGCCTTTTTCTTTATCGTAATTGCTAATCCCATCTTTATTTTGAGATTTACCGCCCTCAAAACCAATACCTTTCTGCCCAGCTATACCCACCGTAGGCTCAAAGTACTGAGCAATACCACTTAGTTTATCGGATGGAGTCGAGTTTAATAGCCATAACAAAAGGAAGAACGCCATCATGGCAGTTACGAAATCCGCATATGCAACCTTCCACGCACCACCATGGTGTCCGTGGTGTCCAGCATTGATTTTTTTGATGATTATGGGAGCTTTTTTCCCATCATCTTTCTTATCTTGCTGTTGTTGGTTGCTCTGATTCTCTTCTGCCATACTTTTTCACTTTTTTTGAAGCTTTTCTATTTTCTATTGCCTGCTCAATCTCATTAAACGACGGTTTTAAATTAACTGCAATAACTTGTCTTGCAAATTCTATCGATATCGATGGAGGATTACCTCGTGAATGCGCTATAAACCCTGCTTTTATACATTCTAAAAATCTTGCTTCATCCGCGCCATATTTTTGCAGATTAGATGCCATAGGACTCACTAGACAGTAAGAAATTGCAACACCGAAAAAAGTGCCAATTAGTGCAGCACCAATCTTATGCCCAAGCACGTCTGGCGGAGCATCTATACTCCCCATAGCATTAATAACCCCTAAAACCGCAGCGAGTATCCCTAAAGCTGGTAGAGTATCTGCAATTCTATACAAGGCATTACTAATTTCCAAACTATAGTCTTTTCTAGTATTGATCTGTTCTTGCATCATATTTTCCAATTCATAGGTGTTATCATATCCCAACACCAACATCCTCATATAATCACAGAAAAACACTACTGCTTCTCTATGTGCCAATATTCTTGGATATTGTTTAAAAAGAGAACTTTTATAAGGGTTTTCGATATGATCCTCAAGTGCTAAAACGCTATTGCTTCTTGCAAATCGGAATATACTGAACATAAAGACTAGCAACTCTATATAATCAGCACGAGAATATGGACTACTTCTAAAGATTTTTGGGAGATTTTTCCATATTGATCTAAGCAAAGAATGTGGGTTAGAGATAATAAAGATACCTAAAGCTGACCCTACTATTATTAGGGCTGCGAATGGCTGGAAAAGTACAAATAAATTGCCTCCTTCAGCCATATACCCCCCCAATACAGAGGCCAAAACCACCAACATTCCTACATAGAAAAGCATATAAAACCGCACATTTTACTTAAATGTACATATGATTGTAGCCATAAATCATTATCGGTAAAGCTATTTGACAAACAAATATTAACTTTATACGCACATAATAATAGTTAATAATTCGTTAAAATATAAAAAAAATTGAAAATTTTTAAATTGCCGCCGTTATCTACCCATGCAAAAATAGGATCAAGGGATATTGATAAATTAATTGGAGGCAAAATGTCACTTAGAAAAACTCTTTTTTCAGCAGCTATTTCTCTAGGCTTAGCGGCTGGTATTAGCGCAAATGCATCAGCCATGGACACTATGGATGTTGTAATCGATAATATGGGCAACGTCGTTATGGATAGCAATGGCGGCTGCGTAAGAACAATGTGGACTGCTGCATCAGATAAATGCGGCGGAGAAATGATAGATATCATGAAAATGGATGAAAGAATCATTTACTTTGATTTCGACAAATCTCATTTAAATACATCCGAAAAAGCAAAACTGGAAAAACTCGCTAAAATCTTAGAAGAGAACAAAGTAACAAAAGTTAAAATTGTTGGCTTCACAGATAGATTAGGCTCAGATAAACACAACATGAAGTTATCGGAAAAAAGAGCAGTATCTGTAAAATCTTTCTTGGATAGCAAAGTTAAACTTGATAGCTCTCCAGTAGAAGTTAGATCAATGGGCAAAGCTCACCAAGTTAAATCCTGCGAAGGAATTAAGGGCAAAGAATTAATTAAATGTCTTGCACCAAATCGCAGGGTAGAGGTTGAAGTAGATTACTTCGACACAATACGCTAACTAGCAAAGCTAGTAGCATAAAAAAGCCGCTTTAAGCGGCTTTTTTATTTGTCAGCACTTTACTCTTTAAAATAACTTGTTTTTAATATTATATAGTGAAAGTTAGTTTCTTTGAGTTTTGATGATATATCCAGTTATAATGTGCGGCGGTTATGGAACTAGGCTTTGGCCCTTGTCTAGAACCAATCTGCCTAAACAGTTCATTAAAGCATTTTCTGGCAGAAGCTTGTTTCAGAACACACTGCAAAGAATATCAAATAAAAAAATTTTCCACGAACCTTATATTGTAACAAATATAGAACAAAAATATCTCGTTAAAGAGCAGCTAGAAGAAGAATCAATACCACATGCAGAAATATTTTTGGAGCCAGAACCACATAGCACCGCCCCAGCTATTACGATAGCAGCTCTTGAGATAGTAAAACGCGATCCTAACGCAATAATACTGGCTTTAAGCTCAGACAGCGAAATCAAAAAACCTAAAACATTTGTTCGGATTTTAAATGAAGCATCAAAAGTTGCGATCAAAAATAATAAGTTTTTACTTTTCAGCTCTAAACCAACATATGTTGAAACAGGCTACGGCTATATAAAAAGTGGCGAAACACTTAATAAATCAAAAGATGATATAAACGTTTATGGCATCAAGCACTTCATAGAAAAGCCATCTTTTTCAGAAGCTGATGCTTGTATAAAAGCAGGTTACCAATGGAACTCCGGTATCTTCTTAATGCCAGCCAAGCAATTCTTAGAAGAATTAGGACTGTATGCTCCAGACATATCTAATTCTTGCAAAGAAACTCTAAAAAAATCTAAAATTCATAACGAGAATGGATACCGCTGGGTAGAGCTAGATAAGCAAACTTTTGCAAGCTGCCCCATTGATTCAATCGACTATGCGGTAATGGAAAAAACCAAAAATTCTGCGGTGGTTAAAACAGATATAGGCTGGTATGATGTCGGAAGCTGGCAAACATTCTATGAAATAACACCTAAAGACTCAGATGGAAATATTTTAAGCGGCGAAATCATTTCAATAAACAACCGTAACTCACATATTTACTCAACTGACAGAACAAGAATTCTTGCAGCAATCGACGTAAACAACCTTACAATTGTACAAACAACAGATGCCACACTAGTAATACCCAGAGAACGCTCTCAGGATGTTAAAAAGATAATATCCATCCTAAAAGACAGAAACTCTACCGACTTTCTTCAAGATACCAAAAGCTATTTCAACTGGGGAAGTTCGGAAATAATTAGAAAGGAATCTTTGTTTAAATTAAAAAAGATTACAATAAAATCAAAACATAAAATGCCAGCATCTGGCAACTCCAAAGCTAAACATTTCGTTGTAACAAAAGGCAAAGCATCTTTTAAATTTGGAACTACTAAACTTACATTAAACCGCAATGAATCACTAATGCTTGAGCAAGGTGTAAAATACTCTATATCAAACAAAACAAATAAGCAGTTAGAGTTGGTGAAGATGGAGGTCAAAGATCCTAAAATAATGGCTACTTTACTTGGTCAATCCTGACAATTTTATTGCCAAAAAGCCGCTCTACTTTACCAGCCAGTTCCAATTCTACAATTAACAGATTTAAAATCGGCATTGGAATACCCAAGGTCGATATAATATCATCTAAAGATGTAGGCGAGTAGCTTAAAGACTCAACTACATTTTTCCTAAATTCATCTAGCAATACTTCATCTGGTATTTTGATGGAAGGGTGACCAAAATCATTAGCGACATCCGAAAATAAAGTTAGATTTTTCGGCATATTTTCAAGATATTCCAAAACATCTCTTGCAGACTGCATAAGTACAGATCCTTTTTTTATCAAACCATTCGTTCCAGCACATCTTTCATCTAATGGAGAACCAGGAACCGCAAAAACTTTTCGACCTTGCAATTGGGCGTATTTAGCAGTTATCAACGAGCCAGAATTTTCTGCTGCCTCCACAACAACAATGGCTTGAGACAACCCAGAAATAATTCTATTCCTCTGTGGAAAATGCTTTGCAACTGGAGCTGAACCAATTGGCAATTCAGCAATTATCAACCCCTCTTCTGCTATCGCTTCATAAAGCTTTTGATTTTCTTTGGGATATATGTGATCTATCCCGCCCGCTATCACTGCAATATTCTGCTTACTTTTTGCTCCTTTATGAGCTGCGGTATCAATTCCCTTTGCCAAACCCGACACAATGCATAAATTTCTCTCGCAAAATTCGATCGCAATTCTTTTTGCAAAATTACAACCGTTTATCGAGGCATTTCTCGCCCCAACTATTCCAACAGCATTTGTATTAAGTAAATCTTTATTACCTTTAACAGTAATAACTGCAGGACAGTCCGCCGTAGCCAAAAGCATTTTTGAGTATCCTGCATCACAAGACATCACTATGGATGCCCCATACTTTTCAACTTTTTCAAATTCCGCTTCAACTTCTGAAGTGCTTGGAACCACTATCTCTCTCTGGGCACCACCTTTAGATGCCAAAACCCTTATATGCTCAAGCGCTTCTGTGGCACTGCCGTAGATATTTACAAGGCTTATAAATGTCTTAGCACCAACATTCTGACTACGACACAATCTTAGCCAACTAATCCTTTCTTGCTGAGTCACTAGCTTTTTCTGAAACATACGAACATCATTATTGTTATTGCAGTTACCAGTACCAATTGATAATATAGTCTTTCACAAAGCACAATTTACTTTTTCCTATGCAAGCTAGCTTTTTTTCAGAAGAAGAAACTCGTCCGCAAGAATATCAAGTTCTGGCTAGAAAGTATCGACCACATACTTTTAAAGATATGATAGGGCAGGATGTATTGATTCGTACATTAACTAACGCAATTAACTCGGAGAGAATTGCTCACGCATTTATCTTAACAGGAATTCGTGGCGTAGGAAAAACTACAACAGCACGTATAATTGCCAAGGCTCTGAACTGTATTGGAACTGATGGCAACGGTAAAGCTACACCTAATCCTTGTGGCGTTTGCACACACTGCAAAGCTATATCTGAAGGCCGCTCCCAAGACGTGTTAGAGATGGATGCGGCTAGCCATACAGGTGTTAATGATATTAGAGAAATAATCGAAAATTCTAGATATAGACCTGTTTCTACAAGATATAAAATCTATATCATCGATGAAGTTCACATGCTTTCAAATAGTGCTTTTAATGCATTATTAAAAACTCTAGAAGAACCGCCTGCACATGTGAAATTTATATTCGCTACAACAGAGATTCGCAAAATTCCTATTACCATTCTATCGCGGTGTCAGCGTTTCGATTTGAAACGCGTTGATATGTCTCAACTACGCCAACACTTTTCTGAAGTAATTAAAAAAGAAGGATTTGAGGCAGAAGAAAATGCAGTAAAGTTAATAGCAAGTGTCGCTGGTGGCTCTGTAAGAGATGGCCTTTCTATATTGGATCAAGCTCTAGCTTTATCAAAAGGTACGCTTACAGAAAGCACAGTAAGAGAAATGCTAGGGCTCGCTGATGCAGAACATATTTTCAACCTCTATGAGCACCTACTAAAAGGTGAAATAAAAAAAACATTAGAACTTGCAAAAGAACTTTTCGCTAAAGGCGCCGATCCAATGCTGGTATTACAAGATTTATTAAAAATTAATCATACTATCGCCAAGCTTAAAAGTGCTGAAAATGATATGGAGCTCACCGAGCTCGAACAAAACAGATGCAATGCTTTAGCAGAACAATTAGATATGCCATATATAGCTCGTTCATGGCAAATGATGTTAAAAGGTTTTGAAGAAATAAAATCTGCATTTGACCCGTTTGCAAGTTTTGAAATGCTATTAATACGTTTGGCATACGCAGCAAGCCTTCCAACTCCAGAAGAAGTACTTAGAAACATACCTAATGAAATCCCTTTAAAACAAGCAAATAATTCAAATGTGCCGACTACCGAAAACTCCGAATCGAGGGTTCCCAGGCGCAGCGAAAGCACAAGCAAATCTATTTTAAATTTCAACGATATTTTAGATCTATTCCATCAAGCTGATGAAATGATTTTATATCACCAGCTTAAAAATGATGTGCAATTCGTAAAACTAGAGAACCAAAAGCTAACCCTCAAATTTCTAGATAGCGCAGCCAAAAACCTCAGTAAGTCGTTGATTGAAACGATGGAAAAACTGACTCAGCAAAAATGGGTTATAATAGCTTCATCAGACACTGGGCATGACACTATAGCAAACATTGAGAAAAAAGCTGAAATAGCTGAAAAACAGAAGATTTCCCAACATCCAGCTGTACAAGAAATGCTAAATGCCTTTACAGATATGGAAATTCTTGATATCAAGACTAATAAAATAGCGTAGGAAAAATATGAATATTCAACAAGCAATGAAGCAGGCTCAAGCACTCCAAGCTAAAATGGCAGAGATGCAAAAAAAATTCGAAGTGGAAATTGTGGAAGGTAAGTCAGGTGGCGGACTTGTTGTAGTTACATCTACTTGCAAAGGCGAGATGAAGGACATTAAAATAGATGATAGTCTGATGAAGGTTGAAGAAAAAGAAGTTCTACAAGACCTTATAATTGCAGCATTCAATAATGCTAAAGAATCAGCCGATACCAAAATGAATGAAGAAATGAAAAAAATTACAGGTTCTTTAGGATTACCTGCTGGTTTAAATTTTCCTTTCTAGTTTGTGCTTAAGAAGATATTAAAAAGCAAAGCTTTTATCGTACTGGCAGTTGCCATAATAAAGCTCTATGTCTTCGTACTTTTTCTTACTTGTAAAGTTAAGGTAAGCATCTCCAACAAATCTCAAGAAGTATTAGAAAACCATAAGTTGTGTATCATAAGCTATTGGCATAGCAGAATTCTATTATTTCCCAAATTCATGACAAAGATAGGGAAGTTTGCAGCAGTAATATCTGCACACGGAGACGGGGAATTTTTATCACGCGCAGTAGAATCATATGGACATAAAGCAATAAGGGGCTCATCTAGAAAAAATAGCCTAAACGCGATGCGGGGAATAATTAGTAGTTTAAAATCCAACTTAAGCGTATGTATCACACCAGATGGACCAAAAGGACCAAGGTTTAAAATCAAAGGCAATATCTCAAATTTGGCAGCTAAATTTAAAATACCCATCATCCCTATTTGCTATTCATCATCTCATGCAAAAGTTTTGGATACTTGGGACAAGTTCATCATTCCTTATCCTTTCTCAACTATTATGATTGAAATAGAAGATCCAATATACCTTTCAAAAGCCGATGACCAAATGGTAGAGTCTATAATGAATACACAAATGCAGAATCTTGATAAAAAAATGAATCTAAAGGTAGAGTACTAATGTTTTGGTATAAATTATATAATTGGTTCACAAACACTTTCGCCTTTCTAGTAAAATGGCATATAGAAAGTCGTCTTAAACTAGGTAAAGAAGACTCTGAAAGAGTACTGGAAAAATTTGGAATCACATCTAAATCTAGGCCAGAGAAAAAAGTTATATGGTTTCATGCTGCAAGCGTTGGCGAACTAAATTCTATATTACCATTGATAAACGAGCTTATACCAATTCATAAAGCAACCACTTTTTTAATCACAACAGGAACGGTCACATCCGCTAAAATTCTTGAGAAAGCAAAACTAGATCGCACCATTCATCAATTCGCACCTATAGATACGCCAAAAGCCGTGGATGCTTTCTTAAAACACTGGAAACCTAACTTAGCCATTTTTGTTGAGTCGGAGATTTGGCCAAACTTGCTTGTTTATGCTTCTAAAAAAATGGACGTAATATTACTCAATGCCCGTCTTTCCGATAATTCTTTTAGAATGTGGCGTAAAATTAACAAGCTTGCTAAGTTTTTGTTCTCTAAATTTTCTATTATTCTACCTAGCACAAAGAACGATATGAATAAAATATCGTTCTTTGTATCAGATAAAAAAATCAAATATATTGGCAATTTAAAGTATGCAGCACCAAAACCACATTGCAATCAAACAGAGCTGAAAAAATTGCAAAAAACCATTGGAAATCGCCCTACATGGCTAGCTGCTAGCACTCACCAAGGAGAAGAAGAAAATATTATAAAAACACATCAAGCTCTAAAATCAAAGCATAAAGATCTTCTAACTATTATTTTACCTAGACACCCGAATAGAGGCATAGAAATTCAAGATTTATGTACTAGTTATAAGACTAGTGCAGTTTTGAGATCTACTGAAAAGCCTATAATAGCTAAAACCGATTTTTATATAGCAGATTCAATTGGCGAAATCGGAATCTTCTATACGCTCTCAGACGTAGTGTTCATGGGTGGTTCATTGATAAACCATGGGGGTCAAAACATATTGGAACCAGCGCGATCTAGTTGTGCAATAATCACTGGCATACACACTTTTAATTTCAAAGAAGTTGTAGCAAAATTCTTAAAAGAAGATGCTATACAAATTGTTCAAGATCAGAATGATCTTTATATTAAAGTTAACGAATTACTATCGTCTAAAAAATTAGCACAACAATATGCTGATAAAGCTTTAGCTGTTGCAAATGAAGTAAATTCGATCTTAGATGAAACAGTAGAATTTATGAATAAAGCTATAAAAAATGCTTGAAGCTAAATTGAGAAATTTTTGGCGAAAGAAAGGAATATTAAACCATATTCTACTACCATTATCTTTTATTTATTTACTTGTTTTTCATATTAGGGTGTTACTCGCTTTTCCAGCCAAGATAAATGCTAAAGTTATATGCATAGGGAACATTACTGTTGGCGGCGCTGGTAAAACACCTTTTTGTATATCACTTGGGAAATCTTTAATTAAAAAAGGAAAGAAAGTCGCCTTTATATCCAGAGGCTATCGTGGCTCATTAAGTAGCTGCAAAAAAGCTATCAAAGTTAGTAAAAAACATTCCTACTTGGAGGTTGGTGATGAACCTTTATTGTTGGCAGAAATAGCACCAACTTATATTTGTCCTGATAGATTTAAAGCTGCGAAGCTTGCTGTAGCAGATGGTGCGAACACTATAATTATGGATGATGGTCTGCAAAACTATAGCCTAGAGCAGGATGAAAAGATTCTGCTAGTAGATTCTAATTACGGCTTAGGAAATAATTTGCCTCTCCCCGTTGGGCCACTTCGCGAAACAATGAACCATGCATTTAACCGAGTTACTAATGTTTATGTTTTAGGCGATAAAATTCCTAGCAACTTAAAAAAATACAAACCTCTACATTGTAGATACATTGTAGATAATGCTAATAGTTATAAGGGTAAAAAGTATGTCACAATGTGTGGCATTGCCAATCCTGATAAATTTCAAGCAACTGTAAAATCCTTAAAAATTAAAACAGCTAAAAGCTTTTGTTTCCCTGACCATTTTAAATATAGTACTGCAGCTTTAGCAAAAGTGATAGAATCTGCAACAGATAATAAATGCAAAGTCCTTACTACAAGCAAAGATTTTGTTAAAATTCCTCAAAACCTGCGTCAACACTTCGAAGTTTTAAGTATTTCTGTCAAAATATAATACTCCTAAATCACATGGCCTATTAACCACTTGTTAATGATTTGATTGATATAATCTTATAAAGCAAGTGGTTATGAGGTATCCAAAATGACTTTAGATATTAAAGAACTTCTGAGTCTATCTTCAACTGAGCGAAAAAATAAAATTCAAACTCTTCGAAATGAAGATCTAATAAAACTAGCAGTTGCAATACAGGAAAATTTTAGTAGCGAAAGCATCAGATTAAATGATATGACCAAAGGTCGACTAGAAAGGTTACCAAATGCAGGCCTAAAAGATATTATTCTAAGTGATCTTGAACATCTAGATATCAAAACTAAAGTCCCCGTACTTTTACAATTACTTGGATTTGAGTCGGCAAATTCTACTTTGCCAACACTCGAAGAATCAATAAAAGCTCGATACGAAGTTGATCACAGAGGTATAAGTAAACCTAAAGCAAAAAGTATACAAAAAGATAAAACGGAAGAAATAATATCCTTAATACAAAAGCTAAATGAACACGACGTATCGTTAGAAACTCAAGATTTCATAGGTCTAAGCTTATTACATAAATTAGTTTCATTGGATGGAATGAACGTCTTTGATTATGATAGAATTCGTGTAGCTAAAGCATTAATTGAAGCCGCTCCAAACATTTTAAATCTAAAGTGGAATGATAAAGATAATCCTTTAGAATGGGCGGTTCGACACAATGATCCGCAATTGCTTGAAGTTCTGATTCCACACTATAAAGATGATAAGAAAAAATATGTAATTGACGATGTAGAATTCAAAGAATCTCTTTTACACTATGCTGAAAATATGGGTTACACTGAACTAGCTGATATATTAAAGAAAAATGGGTTTGAATACACTAAATTAGAAGACGCTATTTCTAAGAAAAAACCATATCCATATGATGAATCTTTAACCCCTTTGGAAGATGCCAAGAGAAAAGAAAACAACACAAAATTAGGTTGGTATGAATTCACCCCTCAAAAACCAAATGGGGCTAAGCCTTTTTTATTGAATATCCACCCAACAACTATCATAACTTCTGATTATAGAGAGTTACCAGGGCATAATGGTCTTATAGCATTTATAAGGGAACACTTTAATCCATCTTTTTTCTTCACCTCAGTAGAAAAAAGCCCACATTTAAAAGGAAAAGATTCTTGGTTTCCGAGAATGGTGAATAACTGTTTTTATGTTTCTGATACAATAAAAGATGAATTGCAATACAGCAGCGTAACAAAATCATTTTTCACTGTAAATGGAGAGCATAAATTATCTTCTGAAATTATATCTATTATAGAACAATTAATTAAATCTAAAAACTTCGATTCTATCTGTGTAGATCCAAGCTTCATTGAGATATATAAAAATCTTTTAAACTTTAATACACCATACCTAAACGAAAGACTCCTGAATAATAAATTTTTATCTTCAACCATTCAAAATGCGAATTTAAAAGTTGCAGAAGAATTTTTTAAAAGAAAGCCAGGTCTCACTCACGATGAAGCAAAAGAGCTATTAAAGTTAATAGATAAAAAACGTCATAATGCTCTTGAAATAAGACAGTTAATTAGAGATGAAAGAAAGCGAAGTCAATTGGTAGAGCAAGCTAAGGGTGAATCCGAATCTGAGGCAAAAAAAGCTGCTAAAGACATTGTATCAAAATACTATGAGGCTAAGAATGGACTTCAGATAGAAAATATTCCACCAGAAGTAAAACGCCTTTTTGCAGATATTGGAATTTCTACTAAAGAAGGATTTGACTCTAATATCAAAGAAAATGCAAAGCATAGACTACGTTATGTTCGAGATGTAGATATGGGTCAAGGCTTTATATCTGATGTAGCGCTTACTGCAGCGTGGCTTCCAAAAAACTTGAGAATTTTTACACTTAAAGCAAAAGCATTTTTTACCTTTAAGCCAACACTTCAAATTGCTATCAAAGAAGAGTTGATAGAAAAGCTTATGACAACAATCATACGCAATAATCAACAAAAAATTACTGAAAAAGCAGATACTAAGTTCAAAGACTACAAAACTAAGCAGCTTCAGCGGTTGCATCAATGAGTTTAGCTCTTTCTAAGAGTTCTCTAACTTTTTTACCAGCAAGATCAAGCGCAATACTTTCTGCGGCGGCATACTCGTGTGTAAACCTATCTAATGCCGATTCATAAATCATTCTTTCAGAATATGAACGATTTGGATCGTCAACGTTACGATGTAAATCACGAAGAACTTCAGCGATTGCCACTACGCTACCAGAATTGATTTTTGTTTCATACTCTTGAGCACGCTTACTCCACATTCCGCGAGCTACTTTAGCTTTACCTTTTAATGTTGTGATCGCTTTTTTGAATTCTGCAGAAGTTGAAAGCTGTCTAAGACCTGCTTTATCTGCTCTATTTTTTGGAACACGCAAGATCATTTTATCTTTATCAAAAGATATAACATAGAGTTTCATTTCATGACCAGCTATTACCTGAACTTCTTCACCTGTAATTCTTCCAACACCATGCGATGGGTATACAACTGTATCTCCTACTCTAAATCCTTTTTCTTTATCTTTTAATGCTGATTTCACTGACATTCGACTCCTCAAAACACGATCCAAACCACATTATATCACAACTCGACCAAAAAATGAATATTAATTTATAATCGCTAATTGACTGATTTATCTACACAAGGATCTCGATTACAAAGATGGGTATGAAAACAAGAGAATATGGGTCAAGTTAAGTCCAAAGTGTACCAACATAGCACTCAGTATTCTATTTGTTTTCAAATATGTATAGCCGTAAAACATTCCGCAAATTGTTGCTAAAACTATATATGCAATTCCACCTTTAAAGTGCGCTAGTCCAAATAAAACTGAAGCAATAGTAATTGCTAAGTATGGATTTAACTTTAAATCCTGTTGCAATTTCTTTTGAATAATTCCCCTAAATAAAACTTCTTCGGCGAAGCAAACAAACATAAGGTTATTAATCATCCAAATCCACAAAATTGATGGCAGCTTAATATCCAGCTTTACATATCCAAGCAAAAGCGCTGGAGCTATTATTGTGACAACGCAACATACTAGTATTTTAATGGTCTGTGTTAATGCTGTTTTATTCGGCAGTTTTTCTGCTTTTATCAAGCCACTAAAAGCAAATAGAATAAGGGCTGCCATACACTTATCAAAATTTAAGTACATAGAAAAAGGCTTAGAAAATTCAGAGAGTTTCAGCTGATCAAACACTAATGGGTTATGAAATCCTGGCAGCTTATGTAGCATCATCGCCAGCGCCATACCTAACATTAAAACCAAGCTCAATAGCTTAAATTTTTTATAACAGTAGTGTAGATATGTTATGGAAAATAACAGCGCTATAATAAGCCCACCCACCCAATTTATGACCGTGTTATACCAAGCAAAAGCGGATAACAATACAATCAACAACAGAATTATATCTCTACTTCTAAGAAAAAAAGAGGCAGTCACAGTAGCAGCCAAACAATAAAAAGTATAACTCATTTCCATCCATGTACTTTTATAGGCGTTATGGTATATTTTTTCCAAAATTACAAGTAACAAATATGACAATCACATACGAAGATTTCGCAAAAGTTGATTTACGCTCAGGCGCAATTGTAAAAGTTGAAGAATTTCCAAGAGCTAAAAAACCTGCTTACAAAGTGTGGGTAGATTTTGGAGCTGAGATTGGCGTACTTCAGTCATCCGCGCAAATCACACACCACTATACTTTAGACTCACTGATCGGCAAAGCAGTGGTAGGATGCGTGAATTTAGGAGAGCGCAACATTGCAGGATTTATCTCCCAATTCTTACTTGTTGGCTTTGCCGATGAGAATGGCGCAATTTGTCTAGTAACTACCGACCCAAAAGTACCGAATGGTATGAAGCTGTGTTAGTATTTCACCAAAACAGCTTCTACAACTTCTATTACTTCCTTAATCTCATCAGCATGTACATCGGCACACCTAGCACATAAAGAATGATTGATAAGCATACCATTTTTAAGCTAGCTGCCCAAAGTGTCCAAAGCGAGAAAATTAATGCTAATGCACCTATTATAAATTTCACACCTGTCAGAGCATTTGCTTTAATCAAAAGTTTGAAGTACGCCAGAACACAAACTACATAAACTATAAGAATTGATGAAACCGCAATATCAATAATTGTATTAAACTGCGCTGTTAGATTTTCTTCTAAAGACATAATAATAAATGGCACAGAAAGTAGTGATGATACTACAATCCCAAATTGTGGAGTTCCTGCTTTATTAACTTTGCCAAATATTTTTGGAAATAATCCGTCTTCTGCTGCACCTTGTGGAATTCTTCCTACAACAAGAGTCCATGCGTTCAAAGTACCAACGCATGAAATGATTGCAGTGATTGCCACTGGTATACCCCAAGAACCACCAAAAATGATAGCTGCTGCATCTGCATATGGTGCTTTTGACATAACTAATTGATCGTGTGGTACAACACCCATCACGACTGCAGTACCTAATACATAAACTGCTGCAGCGATTAAGGTTCCAAAAATAATTGCAAGCGGCACGTTCTTTTTAGCATTAACAACCTGCCCTGAAGGGACAGTACCTGTCTCTAAACCGATATACGCCCACAGCGTTAAAAACGCCACCGAGTTTAAGGATTCCATAAATGGTTTTCCAGAAGGATTAAGCGTAGAAAAATTTGCAAGATCTATATATGCCAACCCAATAATTGGAAGGATTAATAATGGCACAACTTTCACCACAGTAATTATCAATTCCCCCATACCAGTAGTTTTAATGCTCATTAAGTTGAATGACATAACGGCAAATAAAATTGAAAGCTCAAGAATGAGGGCAGTGCTTTTATCAAATTCTCCGTAGATTACTCCAAGATAACTTACTGCACCAACAACTAATGCCGAGTTTCCTATCCATGATAAGGTCCAATAACCCCAGCATATGAAGTAGCCAGCATCTTTTCCAAATGCCTCGCGTGCGTAAACATAAGGACCGCCGTTTTTCGCATTGTAACGAGAGGCAAGTTCAGCAAAAACAAATGCCAAAAGAATTGCACCAATTGAGGTTAATATCCAACCCAGTAAGCTTACAGTTCCAAATGGAGCAAGTGTCGCGGGTAGTAAAAATACACCAGAGCCAACAAGGCTTCCAGTGACTAGAGATGTTAATGGCCAAAGACCGATTTTCTGTTGCATATAAGTATTGAATTCTAATTAAAATAAAAGGATGTAGTTTGAAAAGGGTGCGTAAAATGTAAAGGCTAGAAGCCCTTTCGAGAGATCTTTTTTATATTTATATATAGCGCAACCATTGCTTTCTTATAACTTGATGTTACCTGACAATAGCAATAAATGGGCTATTATTCAACTTAAATATAATTTGAGCTAGGAAACATGGCCCTATGTTAGCGGTGGTTGCTTGGGTTTTGCTCTTGTGAATCTAACCTATGTTGTTGTTCAACTTGTTCATAATAGAATTCTGTAATATCTCCAGACATAGCTTTTGCTGCCCCTTCTAGACTATTATAGACAGCATAAAATGCTTTATAGGCATGGCTTTTTACATAAATTTCTCTCAGGGTAGAATTAATTTCTAAAGAACAGTTATTAAGTAATAGCGCCATTAATGATGGGCAAGCACCATGTGCCAATAATAATTTTGCTATTTCTTCATTGTTATATATAAGAGCCCATTCCAGCGGGGTATGGCCTCTATTCTTAGCGTTCACATCTACACCTTTTTCTAGAAGTAATCTAACGATATACTTCTTTCCATTTATAACAGCCAAGAGCATCGGGGTGGAGCCAAATTCATTCTTAGCATTCAGATCCGCCCCTTTTTCTAGAAGTAATTTTACTACTTCCGTATATCCATAACTAGTAGCCTCATGCAAAGGGGTATTGCCATTTTTATCTTGTGCTAAGACGTTATAATTAGGATGATTAAGGTTATTTAGAAAAAAGTATTTTAAGAGCCTTAGATCACCGTTATTAAAAAAACAATCAAACCCTCTAAAATCATAAACATAATGCCCTTGACTGATTAGCTTTAATGCTTGTTCCTGATCTTTAGCTCTCACTGCAGCAATTAGTTCTGGGCTATTTTGGCCATTATGCCCTTCATAATAACCCAAATGCCTATGCAATTCTTTTAAAAGATCTTTGTTTCCAGCAACAAATAAATCTTTATAAAGCTCCTGCAACCCTTCAGTAGTATCTAAATTATATTTTGATCGATCTTCTACCCCTTTTATTTCTTCACCAAAACCATTTTCAAAAAGGTATTTGAACATTTCAAATTGCCCATGCCTCATGGTAAAAGCTAGCGGCGATATAAATTCTCTTACGTTATCTAATATTTTAATGCTGGGCAGTCTAAAGCCATCAGGTTCATTAAATTTTTCTTTTATCTTTTGCTTTTCTTTTGGTGTCATTTCTCTTTGCTCACCCGCCCGATAATCGAACACCTTGAACTGATTTTTATAATGCGGTGCTAGTATTTTTAAGAGTTTTAAGCTGTTGTGTCTAATTGTTGCTTCTAAAGCATTATCGCCCTTGATAATCTTGACTTTATTGGTTTTTGGATCTGTATATGCTACAGCGCTTCTTAAATTTAAAACTTCAGGATTTTTAACAACTATTGCTTTTACAACTGTTTCTAAATTAAAGCTCATATCCCAACCATCCTGCTCTGATGGGGCAAGCATGTGCAAAATGGTGTTCCCATTTCTATCCTGCTCTAATATTTGCTTTGGAGTTAAGCTTTCAATTATCTCAAGCGCCTTTTTTGTTGTAACTCCACTAACATTAACAATATCGAATATCGATACACCTTTCACGAATACCTTTTATACTACATATGTTTTTTTAATAGCTAAGCCCATTCACAATTGGATACCTACGATCCTTAGTAAGGTCTCTAATCGAAATCTTGGTTCCGATTGGCGCTTGGTTTCTTTTATATTCCGCTGCTATTAGCATCTTGTAGGTTCGTGCAACCAACTTCTTATCAAAGCCTTTTTTGGTTACCTCTTTAACACCTAAATCCTCTTCTATAAAATGATATAAAACCTTATCTAGGATATCATATTCAGGCAGAGTATCTTGATCAGTTTGGTTAGGTTTTAGTTCTGCACTTGGAGCTTTTTGAATGGAGTTGAGAGGGATGACATCCAATTTTTTAACTAACGAAATTGTAGGTATGTTTTTATTTCGCCAATTTGATAATTTATAAACCATGGTCTTATAAACATCTTTTAGAGGCGCAAATGCGCCACACATGTCGCCATATAAAGTTGAGTACCCACATGCATACTCAGATTTATTTCCAGTCGCCAATAGTAGCTCTCCTTTTTTGTTAGAGATAGCCATGAGTAGCACACCACGAATTCTGGCCTGCAGATTTTCTTCTGTTAAATCTTGCTTTGTATTTTTAAAACTCTCTTCTAGAGCGCGTCCAAAAGTTTCATACAAATTTTTAATTTCTATGGTCTCTAGTTTACAACCTAATTTCTCAGCAGAATCTTTAGCATCATCTAAGCTATGTTGAGATGAATATTGCGAAGGCATTCTTACACCCCTCACATTTTCACTGCCCAAGGCATCACATGCAATTGCTGCAACTAATGCAGAATCAATTCCACCAGACAAACCCAGAAGCACTTTAGAAAAACCAGTCTTATGCACGTAGTCTTTTAGTCCTAAGACAAGTGCGTTATATACTTTTTCCTCTAGAACTTCTTTTGTATTTATAACTTCCTTACTTGCTCCAAACTCAAAATTTACAAAATCTTCTTCAAAAAATTTTGCTTGTAAAATTACATCTCCATTTTGATTAGCAACAAATGAACCACCATCAAAAACCAAATCATCCTGCCCACCCACTAAGTTTGCATAAACCACAGGCATTCCTATTTTTACTAACTCTTTTCTTTTAGAAGCTTTTTCAACATCGAATGGTGAGGCGTTGATTGAGATTACTAAATCTGGTTTTTGAGCTTGGACTTTTTTAACAACTTTTGCATCCCATAAATCCTCACAAACAAGGACACAAATTTTTTTGTTTTTAAAATCAAACGTTGTGGGATTTGAGGCACTAGAAAAAATTCTTTTTTCATCAAAAACACCATAGTTAGGCAATGCTATTTTGCGTATAGTTTTTAAAATTTTTCCTTTATGAATTACAATCGCGCAATTATATATTTTTTTCCCCGACCTAACTGGTGCACCGATCACAAATGCTGAATTAATTTCTTTAGAAAACTTAACTAAAGAATTTATTTGCGTTTTTGCTGCTTTTAAAAATCCTAAGTTTAACTGTAGATCTTGTGCAGGATAGCCCACCAATGACATTTCGGGAAATACAACTATATCAACATTTCCTTGGCTAAGAACATTGGTAATTTTAGCCGTATTTCCAGCCAAATCGCCAACCTTAGGGTTAATTTGTGCTATCTTAATCTTCACCATAATACCTATGTGTATATGAGCTAAATATAGCCTTCAATTAACGATCTTTCCAGCAGTTTGATTTAACAGTCTTTTAGAGCTATAATCGTAAGTATAGCCACTTGGAAAAGTATATGAAAAAATTCTCTATAAACTGTCAATTTGGTGGGCAAACCGCTCCTTTTACTGTATATATTGGGGCTCCCAAAGATAATCAACATCCCTTACACTTCCAAGCAGAATGGCTATCGAAAGAAAGAGGTGGAAGCATACCTCCTGAAGTTATGAGTAGTTTAACTAAATTACTGGAACTTGCAGCGAAGAACAATGTTCCTTTCGAAGACCTTTGTGCATTTGCTTTAGAAGCTGCACAAGCCCCTGGTCAAAAACAAGTTGAAGATTACAATAAAGCTGTTGATGAGCACAACAAATCTGAGTAAAAAACTAGCTTAAATGTTTCCACCACTTCTTGCAACACTTGGGGCATTTTGGTTGGCCGCTATTACAGCTTGGGTGGTGTGTTTATTCTGAGTAAATAAAGAATTCAAATTTACTTTCGGCGTCATTTTCTGAGGTGCAATACTTGCTTGTTCCATTCTTCTAGCCGTTTCAAATAATTGAAATTCCCTAGCTTTATCATCCATAGAGCCAAATTTAGATTTCTTTGCTTTGATTTTACTTTTTTGAACAAGCTTCCAAAGATGTGCTAAAGAGATCATATCCATCTCTTGGTTCTGATCATGGCTTTCTAACAACTCCTCAACTTTTTCTTTTTCTGCTTGAAGCAGTTTGCATAGAATCGTTATCAGCTCTTCTGGTGTCATTTTGACCAGAACATTTGGATTTTCTCCAGTCAAAGCAACGATAAGATCAACAGCGTGCTGAATAGCACTTGGCAAATCTTTAGATAACCCTGAACTTACTGATAACGACATAAAACCTCATTTGTGGACTCTATTATAGCATGAATTACTATAAAATACAAGTTAATGAGGTTCTATCCTCAATCCATCGCCAAGTCAACTTATTGATAAATAGGAAATTTATCACATAAAGCCTTCACTTTTGGCTTCACAGAATCTTCGGCTTTACTATTATTCTCTGAATTGTCTTTCAAAGCCATCAATACATCCGCTATTAGATTTCCAATTTCTTGAAACTCTTTAACGCCAAAGCCTCTTGTAGTACCAGCCGCAGTGCCTAAACGAATTCCAGAGGTAACCATAGGCTTTTCTGTATCAAAAGGAATAGAGTTTTTATTACAAGTTAGGCCAGCTTTATCTAAGCTTTGTTCAGCAGCTTTACCTGTCAATTTTAGCGGTCTTAAATCTACAACTAATAAATGAGAATCTGTCCCACCAGTAAATATTGTAAAACCACGTCTTACTAATTCTCCTGAGAGCGCTTGGCAGTTTTCTATAACTCGTTTTGCGTATTCTTTAAAATCAGGTTGTAAAGCTTCCCCAAATGCTACTGCCTTTGCAGCAATTACATGCATAAGTGGCCCGCCTTGAAGCCCTGGAAAAATTGCCGAGTTAATTTTTTTGGCAAGATCTTCATCATTGGTTAATATCATCCCACCTCTTGGACCACGCAATGTCTTGTGAGTTGTGGTGGTCATTACATGAGCATGAGGCACAGGAGATGGATATTGACCACCAGCAACAAGCCCTGCAAAATGGGCCATATCAACCATTAAATATGCACCAACTTTATCTGCTATCTTTCTAAATCCAGCGAAATCTATAATACGTGGATACGCAGAGCCACCAGCAATAATAATTTTTGGCTTATGTTCAAGAGCTAAAGCTTCGACTTCTGCAAAATCTATTAAACCTGTAGATTTACTGACGTTATAATGTACTGCATTAAACCATTTACCCGATAAGTTTACTTTTGCGCCGTGCGTCAAATGCCCACCTGAATCTAAGGACATACCTAGCACGGTATCGTGTGGCTGAAGCAATGATAAAAACACACCTTGGTTAGCCTGAGATCCAGAGTGAGGTTGTACGTTTGCAAAATTAACTCCAAACAATTTTTTAGCGCGTTCTATTGCTAAATTTTCAGCGACATCTACATACTCACAACCACCATAATATCTTCTACCAGAATATCCTTCTGCATATTTATTAGTGAGAATAGATCCTTGAGCTTCTAAAACCGCACGACTAACAATATTCTCCGAAGCAATCAATTCGATATTATGTTGCTGGCGATATAGCTCTTTCTCTATAGACTGAAATAATTCTCTGTCTTTGGTGGCTAAATTTGTATTAAAAAAATCTTTCATATCTCTAACTCATTTTATTAATTCTTTTTTCGTGACGCCCACCTTCAAATTCCGTATTCACAAACAATTGTACCATTTTAAGCGCAGCATCTTGATTTGTAACTCTACCGCCAAGAACCATAACGTTTGCATTATTATGTAGTCTAGACATCTTAGCATCATCCATATCTCTACAAAGTGCAGCGCGGATATGCTTAAACCTATTTGCTGCAATTGTAATCCCTATTCCGCTACCACAAATCAATATTCCAAAATCTTCAGTATTTTTTGCTAAGTAATCACTAATGACTTTAGCAGAATCTGGATAATCAACAGATTCTTCAGAATTTGTTCCAAGATCTAGCATATTTGGAAATTGAGAAGTAAGAAATTCTTTTAATTTAAAACCAGCATGATCCGATGCAATGGCAATTTTCATATATACCTTAGGAGAAATAGTCGCATCTACATTTTATAGAATAGCAGCAAGTTTTATTCAATAACTTCTTCAGGGTAAACGCCCCACATATTCTCTTTTCGAATCCATCCCATGTTGTCAGCGATCTTAACTTTACACCATTCAGGGTTACAACTTTTTATATTACCAATCACACCTAGCTCAGCTCTTACCATTGGAAAAGAGTTTTCATCTGGATACCTGAATATAACCAACTCCCTATTTCTAGAAGCGTATTCTTGATTATCAACCTTATAAGTATTTCCATTCACTATAAAATTTCTAACGCCGTTCACAAGATTTACATGAACCCAGCCTTCTTCACCATCAATATCTCGAAGCTTTCTCCAATTCTCAAATTCAGCAATAATCTCCATCGGATAACCTTTTTGCTGATAATTCCAAACAATTGGATAACGAGCATTTGGTCCTTTACGTAAGTTTGTCTCACTAGATTTTAAAGAAACAAATCTGGGAATTGGCAAGCCAGATACTTGCCCAACCTCCTTAGCCACCGAAAATTGCGCTATTATTAGCGATATACCTAAAACAAATAACCTAAGCATTTTTATAATATTCTTTTAATTTTTTTTCTACCGCAGGAGAAACAAAGCCCGACAGATCTCCTTTTAATCTAGCTAATTCTTTAACAAATCGCGAAGAAATAAAATGACTTTTTTCAGAAGCTGGTAAGAAAATGGTTTGAATATCGGGAGCAATTTTAGCGTTCATATAAGCCATTTGAAATTCATATTCGAAGTCTGATACAGCTCGCATCCCTCTAATTAAAACTTTAGCCTCTTCTTGTTGAGCGAACTTAGTAAGCAGCCCTTTAAAGGATTTAACTTCTATATTACCAGTTGTCTTAATATGTGTATTGATTTCTTTTTTTGCGATCTCGACTCTTTGCTTTAAAGAAAAAATTGGCGACTTATTACTGTCTTCAGCCACAGCTATAATTATATTATTAAAAATTCCAGAAGCTCTTCTAATTATATCCAAATGTCCAATTGTAATAGGATCAAAAGTGCCAGGATAGATTGCTACAATTTTTTTCATATAGCGCTTTTTATTTTAACAATATTTTAATTATTAACACTTAAGCCAAGTGTATTCAAGGTTTCTCGGAATTGTTTTGGTAATTCAGCTTTAAACTTTAATATCTTTCCTTCAAACTCAAACTCCATTTTGTAAGAATGCAAGTACAATTGCATAGGAATATTCGACGAAACTTCGTCCCTTAAACCATATTTTTCATCTCCTAAAATTGGACATTCTATAAGCGAGCTATGCACTCTCAATTGGTGAGTTCTACCAGTAACCAATTCAAATTCGACTAATGCAAATTTATTTGCTGTATAGTCCATAACGCGATAATAAGTAAGAGCTTTTTGACCTTTTGAATTTTTTCTAACCTTTTCAAATTTATCTTTTTCTTCCTTGGCGATAGGAATATCAATTTTTCCAGAATGTGGCTTTGGTACACCCTGTAGAATTGCTAAATAAAATTTATTCATTTTTTTGAAACGAAATATTTCAGCCAACTTTGCCGCAACATTTGCCTTTCTTGCTAGAACCAAAATACCGCTAGTGTCCTTATCAATTCTATGAACTAACTTCGGCTTGTCATCGTAGCCAAACCTTAAGCAATCTGAAACATCGTCAATGCTATAAGCAATTTTAGTCCCCCCTTGCACCGCAAGCCCCACTGGCTTATTTAGAACAATAATATTTTGGTCTTTATAGATAATCGAATCAATTATCTCTTTCTCTAATTTTGGATTAGATTTTCTTTGTGTTGGCTCTGCCTGAATTTCAAAGTTTGGGAATCTAATTTCATCACCTACTTCTAAAGTGCTAGCAATATCTGCTTTTTTTGAATTAAGCTTGATAATACCCTTACGCACCATCTTAGCAACCAACCCAAATGGGACATGACTGTAGTGACGTTTAAACCATCGGTCTAGGCGAATACCTGCATCATCATTTTTCACTTTTATATTGTTCAATGGATTTGCCATAGTGCGCTTTTAAGTTATAGTGTTAATGTAACGTTTCCGAAATTCTATGCCGCAGGCACTAAAAAATTTAAGTAACAAGATCAGCATTATACCAAACTTTTCGGTAGTTGGCAAAGTATCTGCAATACGGGGGTTACTCGTTGAAGTATCTGGTATTTCAAGCTTTTCAAGCGTTGGCTCTTACTGTGAAATAAAGGCAAGAGATAACAGATCTTTAAGGGCTGAGGTCATAGGATTTCATGGCACTACCACTCTTTTAATGCCTTTTGATGAGCTCATAGGAGTGGGTGTAGGGTGCGAAGTTTTTCTCAAGAGCATAGAACAAGTTATTTACCCAGATTCTTCATGGAAAGGCCGAGTAATTAATTGTTTTGCCGAACCTATCGATGGCAAAGGCCCCCTTACACGCGGCAAGACCCCATATCTCCTAAAAGCCGCGCCTCCTCCAGCCCAAGAGAGAACTAGAGTTAGAGAGAAAATTAATATGGGAGTAAGGGCGGTCAATGTATTCACTTCTTGTTGCAAAGGACAGAGATTAGGAATATTCGCAGGATCTGGAGTTGGCAAATCTATGATGCTTGCAATGTTTACAAAATTTGCAGATATAGACATAAAAGTTATAGGGCTTATTGGAGAACGCGGCAGAGAAGTTCAGGAGTTTGTAGAAGATTACTTAGGTGAAGAAGGGTTAAAAAATGCCGTCGTTATTGTTTCGACATCAAGCGAGTCTGCCCTTGCAAGAAGACAAGCTGCATATGTTATGATGTCGGTAGCAGAATATTTTAGAGATCAAAAACTAGAAGTACTAGCAATGATAGACAGCGTAACGCGTTTTGCAACAGCTCAAAGGGAAATTGGTCTTGCAGCAGGCGAACCTCCAACGACAAAAGGATATACCCCTAGTGTTTTTGTAGAACTACCTAAGTTGTTAGAGAGGGCTGGACCAGGCACTAAAGAGCAAGGAAATATTACAGGTTTAATTTCTGTACTCGTAGAAGGCGATGATACAAATGAACCTGTAGCAGACTCAGTACGCTCTATTATAGATGGACATATAGTATTGGATAGAGCAATTGCTGCAAGAGGACGTTTCCCTGCTATTGATGTGCTAAATAGTATCTCTAGAACTATGCCTATGTGTAATGATGAGTATGAAAATAATTTAATACTTGAAGCAAAAAAGCTGCTTTCAACCTATAGCGACATGGCAGATATGGTACGAATTGGCGCATATAAATCTGGCGCTGATCCTGAAGTAGATAAAGCGATCAATTACAATCCAAACCTTGAAAGTTTCCTCGCTCAGGACTATAAAGATCAGGATGATCTAGAGAGCTCTTACCGCAAACTTGCCGCTGCAATTGATTTTACATATGATAAAAAATAATTTTTCCTTTTTCTTTTTAGTATTTTTCACAACTTTGCTCCACTATGACTTCTCATTCGCCGAAGAAAACTCAATGCGGGCTCGACAGCTATACTCCCAAGTGCGTTGCCCAACTTGCCAAGGCCAGTCTATTGAAGATACAAATACTGAACATGCCAAAATGCTAAGAGAGTATATAGATGAGCAAATCGCACAAAAAAAATCTGACGAAGAAATACTTGACTCAATTAGGCAAGGCTATGGTGAATTTATAGTTTTAAAGCCTAAAATATCAAAACATACCTTCATGCTATGGTTGGTCCCTTTTCTATTGGGATTATGCCTATTATTAAAATTCAGAAACAAAACTAAAATACACGACAAACATCTATCCAATTGAATTTTATGCAAAAACTAAAATTGCTTAAAGCCATAAATTAGTATATAAGTGTTTAGTCGCTTTTTTTATAATTTTTATGGCAAAAATACTAATAGTTGATGATGAATCGGATATTAGAGAGCTTCTTTCGGATGTTTTGAAAGATGAAGGATATCTCACACAAACAGCTACAAATGCGAAAACTGCACTTGAGTCTGTGGATTCTTTTGCGCCTGATTTAGTAATTTTGGATATTTGGTTAGAAGGAAGCGAGTTTGATGGGATTGGTGTTTTAAAACGGATAAAACAAAGCAAACCTCAACTTCCAGTTTTGATGATAAGTGGCCACGGGAATATTGAGACCGCCGTTGAGACCATTAGACATGGTGCTTATGACTTTATAGAAAAGCCTTTTAAAGCCGAGAAACTTTTGATTCTCGTAAATAGAGCAATTGAAGCTGCGGCCTTATCAAAAGAGAACACGGATTTAAAACAACAACAGCAGATAAATTCACAATTGCATGGTGAATCAAAACAAATCCATACAGTTATTGAGACGGCAAAACTAATTGCCGCTGCACAAAGCAGGGTATTAATTACAGGTGAGTCAGGTACTGGTAAAGAAGTTTTAGCACGCATGATCCATAAGTTATCTTCCAGAAAAGATAAGCAGTTTGTGACCATGCATGCAGGGAGCATATCTGATAATGAATTCGAAGTAGAGTTTTTCGGCATCGATAATGGTAAAGATTTTAGAGAAGGAATTATAGAACGATCGAACGGTGGCATACTTTTTATAGATGAAGTTTCTGAAATGCCGCTACCCGTCCAAGCAAAGCTTCTGAAGCTTTTGCAAGAACATACATTTTATAAAGTTGGTAGCAACAAACCTATACAAGTTGATGTGCGAATTATAGCAGCATCTTCCAAAAACCTAGATTCTGAGGTGGAAAAAGGAAGGTTAAATAAGAGTTTGCTATATAGATTGAATGTTGCGACCATCAACATGCCGCCTCTTAGAAATAGAAAAGACGATATCAGAAATCTTTCTCATTCTATAGTGAAGCAACTTTCGGAAAATCTTGGTTTACAAAAAATAGAAATTTCCGAAGAGACATTTGTGTATATGGAAATGTATACTTGGCCTGGCAATGTGAGGCAGCTTAGAAATGTACTAGAATGGTTGATGCTGATGCACGGTGGTAAAACGATTCAACCTCAAGACCTTCCTGTCGAGATATCTGGGCAACATTCTGGTAGTGCAGCTAATGGTATAGCAAATGATGTTGTTACAAAGCCGCTAAAAGTAGCTCGCGATATGTTCGAAAAAGAATATTTAGAAGCTCAATTGGAAAGATTTTCTTGGAATATTTCTAAAACCGCTGACTTCGTTGGTATGGAACGCACCGCACTTCATCGCAAGATCAAGACTCTTGGTATTGAAGAAAAGAAGAAAAGGATATGAGTTTAATAATAGATTCACTCCCACTTCATAGTGACGAAGGAAAGTCTGGATAGCTTTATTCCTGGCGATGAAAGGAATTACCTGCTTTGGTTCTTTGTGGTTTGAGATTCTACTTCAGTTGAATCCACTAAGATCTATCTTAACATTGGATAATCGGGTCAAGCCCGATGATGACAGAATTTATTTGTTTGTTGTCATCCTCGTGTTCAACACGAGGATCTACCTTGAAGTTGGCTTACTGGGATTTTGTCCATTTCCTCTAGAGGTTTGTTGTAGTTGGGCGGCGGAAGAGTCAACTTGTACACTAGCTGGCGGTGCAGGCATAGCCGTTGAGCTTGTGGCAGTTTGTGGCTCTGCTGTCTCAATTGCAGCTAAAGCTCTGGCCTGCTCGGCCTTAGCTTTAATATGGTCTTCTATAAGCTGCCTAATCTCTGGAGTTTTTACTAAATCTGCCGCAGTTTTGCCATCTTTATTCTTAGCATTCAGATCAATGTCTTTATGCTTTAATAGCTCTTTTAATACATCTGTTCTACCTTCTCTAGCAGCCCAGTGCAGTGGGGTGGAGCCTTCACTATCCTGAACATTTATATCCGCCCCTTTTTCCAGAAGTAATTTGACTAATTTTGTATTGCCATTACCAGCAGCTCGGTGAAGCGCGGTTTCATTTAGCATATAAGGAAACTTAGCCTTTATATCCACTCCCTTTTCTATAAATAATTCTACTACTTCTGTATGATTATTCGTAACAGCTCTGTACAGGGCGGTGAAGCCATATATATCCTGAGTGTTTAAATCTATATCTTTATGCTTTAACAGCTCTTTTACTATTTCCGTTTTGCCAGTACCAGCAGCCCAGTGCAGCGGGGTGTTGCCATTCTTATCTTTAGCATTCGGATTCGCGCCTTTTTCTATAAATAATTTTACTATTTCGGTAAGGCCCATACCAGTAGCCAAGTGCAGCGGAGTGCCCCTATCATAACCAAAACCTTTGTTTAACTCCTCTTCAGTCAAGCCAACTTTTTTTACATATAAGAAAAATAGGTTATACATCTTTTTTCTGGCGCTTTCTTCTAGCATTTCTTCAGGCTCTATACTAAACAAACCAGCCAATTCCTCTGGCTTAAGGTCAGCAACATCGCCAATCGTAATCGATTTCCCTTTGATGCTAATTATTTCTACATCTTTTAACTTCTGAGGAATTTGACTTCGCGATAAAAAATGTATTGCCTTCTGTACACTTGGCTCCGTTCCTTTTTCAGAGGTTGCTCTGTTTACTAAATCTTTTATGATGTCTTCTTTGCCAGCTAAACTGCTTAAATAAGTTAGCGTAGGTTCTATCCCTCGCTCCTTGTCTGAATGTAATAACGGTAACTTTTCGTTTTTCATTGCTTGGTATATTTCCTGCAAACTCATATCCTCAAGCTCTGACTTTCTTTTGAACTGCTCAGGAAGGGGTATATTATCTAATGCATTTTCTATAACGTTATAAAACGCATCGTCGGCTATATAACCTTTGTAATAATCTACAAACTCTTTTTGGTGCTTTTCTTCAAATTGCTTTTTGAGTTCTTCACGCACCACTCCTGTAACCTTGCCACTCGCATTCCATATTCTTATTACTTCTTCTTGCCCTTTTATCAACTCTAAATTGTTATTAACTATGTTCTTATAAATATTGGCAATTTCGCGTTCGATATCAGTTCGTAGTATCACAACTGGGTTATATGCCTTGTGACTGGTCTTTAGACCCCAAGACAGAGAGTTTACTCCACCACCATGACAACGGTTGTTATCTTTTCCCAATACTTCTGGGAATTTATTCTCATCTGGCTTGTCAGTACCATGATCTATGTCATAACCACGGCGCATGTCGTATATTTGTTTGACCAGTAATATAAAATTCCCTACTTCCGTCGCTCCTACGCCCTCTTTAAAATTCTCTTTATTTTTACTCGCCCAATAGGCTGTTGCTACCATCTGCTCCATGGTAAGCCCACAACTTGCTTTTGAATCAGTTCTATAATGATATGCAGAACCTTGTGCAACCCCACAGCTATGTTGTGAAGTCATCTCATCCATAAAGCGCTTTGCTGTTAAGGCTTGGAACCTAAAAGCTTTTATCTTTTCTGCGAATTTTTCTTGTTCTTCTGGTACAAGATCTTTGTATTCAATTGTTTTAAACTTTTCTATATCGGTATGGCGAACATATTTATTATAAATGCCAGCATCATCAAGTCCTACAAGCTCATCTATTTGAGCTTTTAATTCAACATTTTTACCCGCGACAAATTCATCTAACCTACCTTTTTCAGTAATAGAAACTTCCCTAGATGGATCTGTTGCTTTAACTGGTGCTGTATAAGTTGCTGTTATACCTAATTTCTCAGCCTCAGCCATCATTTTAAATGCGCTTACATGGGACTCATCGGCACTCTTATGGGTAGATATCTGGTGCGTATCTACATTTTGAACCTGCGCCACAGCCCTTGCATTCTCACGCGGCACAAAGTTAGACAGTCTAGTTTTATTTTCTGCTGATAAAGCCTCTCTTTCTGACCTATTTAGCACGCCTAAATCTTTTAGGTATAAATCAAATATATCAGCTTGTTTAACTTCCTTGTCGTCCTCAGACTGCCTTCCTAAATAGTTTGGTGTTGCTAAATAGCTTGCAAACCATTTATCTCCTAGTTGACCTTTTAGAAACGCTAAGAAATGTGAAAAATGTGAAAAGTTTTTAAGTTTAGGTGCAGCATATGCTAAAAATGTTCTCGATTTTTGCTCATCTTCATCAAAGAAATTAAGCTCTAAAATCCTGTGATACATGAATTTCGGCATTCTTCCAGAACTTATATCCGCAATAACAGCATCCATTTTAGCCTTTGTATCCTCAAATTCCCGATCAATCGCAAGCCTTTCGTCTTTTGAAGCTTGCTTGCCTAATTTATCCAGCACATTTAAAGCTTGTTGTATTATAGTTTGTTTTCTTAACTTAGATTGATCAACTTGCGCATCTTCATTCGATTTATGTTTTTTAGGCTCCAACTCAGGCTCATCATCGTCGTCATCGTTCGATCTAGAACGCTTATCTCCAACTTTTACCTTTTTATCATCAACATCTTCATCTGCATCACGAGTTATTGATATTGTTTTCAATAAGTTGGGCAGCACTCCTACTTGAATCTTGTTCTGCTTAGCTTCTTCAATAAGACTTCCTACCAATTTAACAAAGTCTTGAGTAGTTAGCTTTTCTAAGGCTTTCTTCTGCTCTTCTCTTGTAAGTTTTTTTAATTCTTGTAATGTAATAGCCATGCCTCATCCCCTTTATCGCTGCACACTATACCACATCCTAACCCACCATTCCTTAATTTTTGGTTAATGGGAGCGAAAAAAGTAGAAAAATCTCAGACATGTACTTCCGCACTCTATGAGCCGTCATTTATAATGCCGCCATAAACAAGGAGGTGTTATGGACATAGAATTTCACTATTACGTAAATTATCTTATAGCATTGGCGGTAGGATTTAAAAAAGAGGACGCTTTCAAAGTTGCTTATAGTGCTCAATATGTCGATGACAATACTTGGGCTTACGAAATCTCAAATGATAATAGAGATACGGTTTATAAGAATCAAGTCAGCCAAACGTTTGATCTAACTTTACCCGAGTCCGATCTTAAAAGAATCATGACTTGCTTTCATTTTATTCCTGGAGATTTTGATGGTTATTCAAATCGTAGGGATGGTAAATCTCATCATCTAAATACTTCTCCAAATAGTTTTAGAGCAAAGATGGTTTTACGAAATGCTTTGAAATCTGAAAACCCATACTTAATAGGAATAGCCTCACATGCATTTTGCGACACTTGGGCACACCAAAATTTTACAGGAACTTTTGATGAACATAATTCTATCGATGGATTCCCGCAAAATCTTATCCCCAACATTGGGCATGCAGATGCATTTGATTGGCCAGATCAACTTGACTTGGAGTGGTTTGATTGGCGTTTGCGGATTCCAAAAGTAAATAACATCGAGCGTTGTCTTCATGCTGCAGACATTTTATTTACTGAATACTCCAAGCATCTAAAGACGAAGCTACTGATGGAAAAAGAAATTTTCTTAAAGCGACTTCGCAAAATATTTGGTCGATCTACTCGTAACCCAATAAGATTAATTGATATAAAATATAGGAGACGACTGAAAGAATATAACCAGCTTGCCCGTGTTTTGACAGGAGAAATTATTCCTAAGTATGACTCTAAAATGTGGTTATATGAAGCTGTGAAAATCAACTCAATGGATTATACTTGGCTAAGTTCCAATTATAAAAAAACAGATTGGTTTTTGTTTCAAAATGGTGTGATATCTTTCTCAAAAACAATCACTTAGTATGATGAAAAATCTCCTCAACAAAGAAATCGAAAACATTTTCCTATGGATTCCTGTAATGATGGCTATAGGAATAATTTCATTTTTCCAATTAGATTTTGATCCATCTTTAACACCATGTTTAGTTGCACTTGGCATAACTGCACTTGTGTTTTTTATACTTAGAAAAAAATATTACTTACGCATTGTTGTGCTTGGAATTTTCTTTGTTGTTTTAGGTTTTTCTACGGCAGTAGTTCGTACAGAATCTCTAAAATCCCCTGTGCTTTCTGAAAAGACAGATGATATTTGGCTTGAAGCTGATGTTTCTGAAATTCTTCACAATGAGAAAGGTAAAAGAGTAGTTTTAGAACATATTGATACAGACCATTTGCTGAGTTATGAAACACCTAAAAAAATCCGTATAAGTGTAAAATCGAATATAGATGATTTGGAAATTGGGGATCGAATTTTAGTGCGAGCTATTCTCATGCCGCCGCCAGAGCCATCGATGCCTAAAGGTTTCGATTTTGCAGAATTTGCCTATTTTAAACAGATCGGGGCGATAGGTTATGCCATTAGTAAAGTAACAATTTTAGAAAAAGCTTCTGAGTCGAGTACAATTACTAATTTCATTTCTAAACTTAGAAAAAGCGCTGGCGAGAAAATAGCAGCTGTGATGGATCAGCCTGCGGCAGCGATTGGAACGGGCTTACTAGTAGGCGATTCAAGCTCCATTCCTAAAGATGATTTTGAAATTATTAGAACATCAGGAATCGCCCATATTATTGCTATTTCAGGCATGCACATAGTTGTGGTTGTTGGGATGATATTTTTGACAATACGATTTTTATTATCCAGATCTCAGCACATAATTTTGCATTACAATATTAAAAAGATCTCGGCATTTATTGCGATACTTGGCAGCTTTTTATATCTGTTATTAGCAGGCAGTCCTGTTTCGGCTCAGCGTGCGTTTGTTATGTCTGCGTTGGTTCTAATTGCGATTATTTTAGATCGTAACGCTAGCCCAATGCGTTCGATTGCAATCTCTGCAATAATAATTTTGCTGATCACACCAGAAGCGATTATGAGTGCGAGTTTGCAAATGTCATATGCTGCATGTATAGCCCTTATAGCAAGTTTTGAGATTTCAAAACGAATTTTTATTACAGAGGGTCGTCATAAATTTTCTAGATTCAAAAAAGTATCTCTGTATTTTGCATCAGTGACATTTGCAAGTTTAGTGGCAGGTTTAGCTACTGCACCGTTTATTATTTATCACTTCAATCAGTTTTCGACTTACAGTTTGCTTACAAATATTTTATCAGTGCCGTTATCCGATTTTTATATTATGCCTCTAGGGATGATAGCATTGTTACTGATGCCATTTGGTTTAGAAAAAATTGCATTAGTTCCTATGGAATGGGGAATTAATTTGATGTTTGGCTATGCAAAATATATCAGCACATTGCCTAACGCTTCATTTTATATACCAAGCTTCACAGATGCTGGCATAGCCTTAATTGCCTGTGGCGGCCTTGTTATTTGTTTTTCTAATACCAAACTTCGTTTCGCTGGAATATTACCGATTGTGCTTGGCTTCACCACACTCTATGAATATAAAAAACCACATATTCTGCTTGATAAAGAAGGTAAAATATTTGCCATATTGAATGATCAGAATCAGTTGATTGTTTCATCAAAATCCAAAGCAAGATTCACCCGTGATGTGTGGTTGCAATCTTCTGGTGAAAATGAAGTTATAACCCTCAAAGACATCGGCGATGAAAACTGCACTAAGGATTTATGCTTATATGAAAAAAATGGCAAGATGGCAGTGATCGTTGGTGCTAAAGAAGATCCAAGTTTATATTGTGTTGGCGTTGACTTGTTTATTAATACTAGTGAAAAAGAATTCGTCTGTGACCAAGCAAAGACCAACATTAATTTGACTGACTTAAACCAAAAAGGTGCGCATATGATTTGGTTGGATGATCAAGTGGTGATTGACACAGTTGCTGACCACAGAGCAAGTAGGGTTTGGAATAATCGAGGATAAATCAATGATTCTGAGTATTCATTTACCCTCTTAAGTTCAGAAAATTAAATAGCAGCTATTGCTTGTCCAGTTGTCTGTGTTTTTTCTTGAGCAGCTATAATCTTAAGCAATTCGTCTAATGCTTTTGGGCTATGAAATGTAAGTGATGTAATATAACCATCTAGGCCGCCAACACCGTCTGCTTTAAATGCTGTTTCTTTGTCTGAAGTGCTATAAACTCTGCTAAAAGACCATTCACCATCATCCTTTGATAGAATTGATGTAAAATTCCCAGACGTTGCAATTAAATCTGCCAATTTTTTCGCGGTTTCCCAAGGTGCAAATCCTCCTATAGACAAATTAGCTATAGATCCGAATTCATTAGGTGTTTCGAAAGTCGTAAGACTTCCATCTGACTGATTGTTAGATAAAGACATTAAAAAGCTAGTTAAGTTTGTTATTGTCATTTTATTACCATTGAAAAGTTACATAGTTACTATGAGCAGAAATAAGCGAGAGTTCAAATCAAATCTTGACCTTTTTTCTTTAAAACTCATACTTAATACTACACCTATTAATTCAAAAATATGCTCGATCTAAAGAAACATATAACCAATACTCCTGACTTCCCAGCAAAAGGAATTATCTTTAGAGATATTTCACCATTGCTGAGAGAAAAGTTTGTAGAAACAATAGATGCATTATCTAAGCTCTACAGCCCTTCTGAGTGGAATGAAATAGATTGCATAGGCGGCATTGAATCGCGTGGCTTTATATTCGCAGCCCCTCTTGCGTATAAGCTAAATAAGGGCTTGGTGATGATCAGAAAAAAAGGCAAGTTGCCAAACCCAGCTGCCAAACAAAGCTACACATTAGAGTATGGTGAAGCGACATTAGAGATGCATGCTGGCAAAGGACGAATGATGATTTTAGACGATGTTTTGGCAACTGGCGGCACATTAACTGCAGCTGCAAATTTAGCCGATAAAGCAGGCTATGATGTGAAGGCTTTAGGAGTGCTAATAGATTTAAATATTATAAAAGACTTTAAATGGCGAGATGTTCGGTGTAAAAGCCTCATAGGCTATTAATCATCTTCATCGTCAAAAATGGTAACAATCAAACAAGTATTAAAAGACGCAGTTCAGCAGCTGAGTGCTTGCCGACATGTTACAACTGCCCAGCTTGATGCCGAAATTTTGCTTGCGCATGCGCTTAGTAAAAGTAGAGAATATCTAATTGGCCATGCAGACGACAATGTAGATCCAGAAATTATAAAGCCGTTGCTGCAAAGACGACTTGAGGGCGAACCAATAGCATATATTTTAGGCATAAAAGAATTCTGGGGAATGGATTTCAAAGTTACAAAAGATACTTTAATTCCTCGTCCAGAAACTGAGCTGATAATTGAAAAAGCCTTGGAGATATTCGCAGATAAAAAAACTAATTTGGAAGTCTTGGATTTAGGGACTGGGACTGGCTGTATAATACTATCAATACTTGAAGAGTTTCCGAATGCTGTAGGGGTAGGTGTAGACATTTCGAATAAGGCACTGGACATTGCAAGACAAAATGCGTTGGGAAATAGCAGAATTGAATTTATTCAAAGTAACTGGTTCGATAATTTGGGAGATAGAAAATTTGATTTAATTGTATCAAATCCACCTTACATTTCAAAATTCGAAAGCTTGGGAATATCTGTTGTGGATTTTGAACCACACACAGCTTTGTTTTCGGAAGATAATGGTTACGAGTGTTATAAAATTATAGCTAAAAGCATCAAACAACATCTCAAAAAAAATGGAGTAGGGATTTTTGAATTTGGCCAAGGACAAGCTGCTAGAATACAGGCGATTTTTTTCAAGCATGGCTTTACGCATATAGAGATCTGTAACGACTTAGCAGGGATAGCGCGCTGTATTGTTTTAAAACAATAAATTGATATATTTTACTATTTATGTAACATATTAATTAGTGATTACCTAAAGAGCAGTGAATGAAGATAAATGGCGTAGAGAAAGCAGCTATGTTTATGATGGCAATAAACCAAGATGTTGCCATTAAAGTTTTTCAGCTACTCGAAGATGAAGAGATTAAAGAAATATCCCAAGCCATGTCTAGTTTAGGAAGCGTTGCAGCAGAAAATATAGAAAAACTTATAATCGAATATAGCAATGAGATAAATGCCTCTGTGTCTTTTGTAGGCAACGTTCAAAATACCGAAAGATTCCTCCGTAAAATTCTTGGTAAAGATAAAGTTGATGTAATCTTAGAAGACATACGAGGACCAGCTGGTAGAAATATTTGGGATAAACTAGCTAATGTAAACGAGGAAATGTTGGCAAATTACCTCAAGAATGAATATCCACAAACTGCCGCTTTAATACTTAGCAAATTACCTTCTGCACACGCTGCAAAAGTTCTTGGCTCGTTCTCAAATGAGTTCTCTTTTGAGATTATTAAAAGAATGCTCGCTATGGATTCAGTAAAAAAAGAAGTCTTAGAAAAAGTTGAAAAAACTCTAAGAACAGAATTTATTAGCACCCTAACTAAAACTCAAAAATATGACAATAATCAAGCTATGGCTGAAATTTTCAATAACTTTGACCGCACTACCGAGTCAAAATTTATGGAAATGCTAGAGAAGTATAGTACAGAAGCGGCTGAAAAAATTAAGAGCTTGATGTTCACATTCGACGACATGAAAAAAATCGATACTGTTGGCATTCAAGCAATACTTAAAACCATTGATAAATCTAGGTTGGCTCTTGCAATGAAAGGAACTACTGAAGAAATCCGTAAGAAATTTATCGATAATATGTCGCAACGTGCAGCTAAAATCCTTATGGAGGAAATTGAAGGCATGGGACCTGTACGCTTAAAAGATGTAGATGAAGCACAAGCTGAAATTATCAATGTAGCAAAAGATCTAATCAATAGAGGTGAGATCGAACTGTCAGATGGCGGCGAAGCTGACCAATTAATCTATTAGTTTTATGTCAGAAGCAAAGATAATCAGATTCCCACTCAAAGATGTTAACTTAGTGAAATCTGCAGCTGTAGAAAAAGAACTAGTAGATATTAATTCCATAAATGAGCTACCAGAAATAGAAAAGCCCGAAGAAATTTTTTCCATTCCAGCAAAGGAGCTAGAAACTATTAAACAAAAAGCTTTTCAGGAAGGTTATGACAAAAGCCAAGCTGAAAAAACAAATGAGGCAAGCCAGCAAGAAACAGCCCTAAGCTTTAAGCTCTCTGGAGTGATAACAAAAATCGAAGAGCTAGATAAAATACATTACAATTCTTTAAAAGATCTAGCCCTAGAATCTGCTAACTTATCAATTAAAATCGCTCAAAAATTGATGGGAGAAGTGTCAAACATCCAAGAGCACAGAATTTTTAGATTCTTCGATGAAGTCTTGGAAAAAATTAAAAATGAATCATCGATCACAATATATTTAGAACCAACATTAGCTGAAACATTGACACCTAAAATCAATGAAATGGTTAGTTCTAAGAATATAAAATCATCAGTAAAAGTGCTACCTAATGACAAACTGTCAGATGGACAATGCACTATAGATTGGAATCAGGGCAAAGCCATTTTAAATACCGAAAATCTTCTTAACCTATTGCAGGTAGAAACTTCTACACCGCAGCCAGATGCTATTCAAAATGAAAACTTGCAAAATCTATCATAATCTGGTGATATATAAGCAATCATGAAATTTCAAGGATGATATGTCTGAAACCGAACAAAATACTGGAAACGCTGAAGCTGATATCCAAGCTGTATATGATGTTCCTTTACAAGTTTCAGCTGTACTTGGCAGAGCTTCAATGAAAGTGAATCAACTTGTGAAGCTCTCACGTGGATCCGTTGTGGAACTAGACAGAAAAGTTGGCGAAGCTGTGGACGTCTTTATAAATGACCGTCTAGTTGCTAAAGGAGAGATAGTTCTTGTTGATAACAAAATTGGCATCACCATAACAGAGCTAGTAAAAAAAGAAGGCTAGCTTATCTCTATATGTTCTATAAGGTTTCTGATATCATTTGGAATATCTACTTCATATTCCATGTATTCATCTTTAATTGGATGAATAAACCCAATCTTCTTTGCATGCAAGGCCTGTCTTGGGAATGAACGAATTAGTTGCCCTACCTTCATACTAAAATCAGATAAATTATGATTCTTCGAACGCCCATAAACTTGATCTCCAACAATCGGACATTTCTTATGGTCCATATGCACTCTTATCTGATGGGTTCTACCTGTTTCTAAATTACATTCAACTTCACTTATTGCTCCCTTGTGCGTTTTTAAAATTCTATAATGCGTAACAGCTAATTTATCTCCTGAATGCTTAACAGACATTTTTTTTCTATCTACTTTACTCCTGCCATACGCTGTACTGATAGTTCCAACAGCTGGGGATAAAGTTCCATAAATCAAAGCATGATATGTTCGTTTTACTTCTCTATTAGCGATCGCCTGCGTTAGCTTGCTATGCGCTATATCAGTCTTCGCTACTAGCATAATTCCCGAAGTATCTTTATCAAGCCTATGCACAATTCCAGGACGATTAGGATCCCCAGTATTTGCTAATTTATTTTTACAATAATATGCTAATGCATTAACCAAAGTATCGTCATAATTTCCTGCACCTGGATGAACCGTAAGACCAGCTGGCTTATTTATCACCATCATATCTTCATCTTCATAAACAACTTCGAAAGGAATTTGCTTAGCAACAATTCTGACTTGTTCAACTGGCTTTTGCGTTACGATAATTTCATCACTTTCTTTGACTTGAAAAGAGCAATCTGTTACTGTAACACCATTAACTTTTACAAGGCTATTCTCTATTAGTTTCTGTAACCTAGATCGCGAATATTCTTTAAGTTGGCTAGCCATACACTTATCTAGTCTACATAACTTGGCTTCCACTTTGATTTTTAAAATTTCATCTTTTGGTATCATATGAGTAAAGAAAGTGAATTACGTTTTTTAAAGTTTTTTATATATTCTATGGGCTTAGTAATGATGCTAGGCGTGCTTATTATAACATATACTATCTATAAACGTAACATCGTTTTAGATAAGGACAATATTGAACAAAATCAAAGTTCTAAGTGTCCTACTGAATCCATATTGATACCGAGCAGCGCTGTAAGCGCATCAATAACTCAGAACAAGTTAGCCATCCTTACAGAAGAGCAAGATGTATTGATTTATGATGTCTGCAAGGGTAAACTCCTGAGTAAAATTAAATTGATCATTAAATAATGAAGTGTCCTTTTTGTGATTTCTTAGACACCCAAGTAAAAGATTCTAGACCATCAGACGATGGCTTGGTGATAAAGAGGAGAAGACAATGCCCTAGCTGCGGCGCCAGATTTACTACACATGAACGCACAGAATTAAGAGAACTTAGGGTAGTGAAAAAGAATGGAGAAAAAAGACCATTCGATGGTAGCAAAATTCTTAGGTCAATTAGTGTTGCCACCAGAAAACGTCCTGTTACATCAGAACAAGCTGATGCGATATTATCAGAAGTGATTAAAAAATTAGAAAAATATGGAGAAGGAGAAGTTGAGACCCAAATCGTAGGCCAACTAGTTATGGAGGAACTGTCTAAAATTGATGAAGTTTCATATGTAAGATACGCCTCAGTTTATAAAGATTTTTCGAATGCTGGTGACTTTGGTAAATTTATTGCAGGAATAAAAAAACAAAATGAGCTCAAATAAAAGAATTGTATTGGCTGCGGGGGGGACTGGTGGGCATATTTTTCCAGCGCAAGCATTATGTAGTTTGCTACAAAAACATAAATACCACCCTATACTTTTTTGCGATGAACGAACTAATAAATTTTTACAATCTCCATTAAGTGAAATTGAAAAATATAAAATATTATCTACTCAATTCTCAGGAAACTTTCTGCAAAAAATGACAAGCTTATTATTAATAATAATAAGCTGTCTTTTGGTATTCACAAAATTGGCGAGATCGCGCCCGAGCCTAATTATAGGCTTTGGCGGATATCCATCTTTCCCTACATTACTTGCCGCATTCGTATTGAGAATACCATTTGCTATACACGAACAAAATGCAGTACTAGGTAGAGTGAATAGGGTTTTTGCCAAATTCGCGAAGAAGATTTTCCTTACTTTTCCTAATACAAAATTCGCCCCTAAACATAACTCCATTCTAACTGGAAATTTTATTCGTCCAGAAGTGTTAAATGCCAAAACACAAAATAAAAAACCTGATAAAATATACATATTAATTACAGGTGGCAGTCAAGGGGCGCAAATTTTCTCAGAAATAATACCACAAACAATTTGCCTTTTACCTAAAAGCCTGCAAAAAAATTTAGTGATTAATCAGCAAGCTAGAGAGAACCTGATAGATTCAACAAAACATATGTATAAAAAATGCGCCGCTAAAATTGAGGTTAAAAGTTTTTTTGTAAATATAGGTGAACTACTAAAGCAAGCCGACTTAGTCATTTGTAGGGCTGGCGCCTCAACAATTACAGAACTTTGCGCCTTAGGGAAACCATCGATCCTTATTCCTTACAAGCATGCTAAGGATAACCACCAGTTCTATAATGCAAAATACCTTTCTGATAACCACGCATCTATAATTAGACAAGAAGAAAATCTTACAGCAAAAGATTTGCATACCGAAATTTTAAGACTACTTAATAGACCTCAGACTCTCTCCACCATGAGCAAAGCAACTAAGTCACTTGCAATGCACAATACTAATAAAATTGTTATAGGCGAAATTAAAAAGATATTTAGTTAACTTTTGCTTCATCGAAGTCTATACCTTCAATTGCAATTTTTAAATCTTCTAGTTTATTGCGTATTACTGCAGGACTTCCTTGCTTGATCTCTTTTTCGGCTAATGCTGCCATGCGCTTAGCAGAGGGCATATCACCTTTCAATAACGCAACCCAACCCAAAGCAATATTTGAATTAGCTTTATCATTTTTCAACCCATGCACAATAGATAACTGATGCCATACATTTATGTCCTGTTTATCTTCTTCTAGAATTTGTTCTAATAATTGGATTGCTTTTGTAAGCTCCTGTTTTGCTGCAATCAGCACTGAGGCGTATTCTAGTTTAATTAAATTCTCCCTAGGGGCATAAGCAAGTGCCTTAGCATAATACGGTATTGCTTCTTGTATTTTACCCGACTCAAAATAAGCCTGCCCTTTCAATTCTAAATAGAAAGAATTTAACGGTTCTCTATCCATTAATTTATCTAAATACTCAAGAGTCTTGTGTAAATTGGCACTTCGCATATAAGCAATAGCTTTAGCATAATTAGAGTTTATATCGTCATTTGGATACTTTTGAAAGACTGCATCAGGTGAATTCGTAAAAGCAAAAATCTTTGCAACAATCCTTGCATATCTTGAATTAGCAAAATCTCCAGGAAATAAGCTTTTTTTGATTGGATTTTTTTCCTGATAACTTTTGATAGCATCTATCCTATCCTGAGACATTGGGTGAGTGCTTAAATACGCATTGTTTTTGTCATAAAAATATCTCTCATTTTTTCCTAAATCATTTAAAAAAGATATAAGACCATCTGGAGAAACACCGAGCTTTTTCATGTACTTCAGGCCAGCATTGTCGGCCGCACTTTCTTGAGTCCTACTAAATTTCATAAAGCTTGAAATTGGTGCGTTTGATGCGCCAACAGCCCCTGCAATTCCTACGTCTGTAGAGCCTGTAGCAACACCAGCTGCGGCACCAATGAGAACTCCTAAAAGCATCTTTTTACGTAAATTCTGCATCTCTTCTTTTGAGCTGATCAGGTGACCACCGACTATATGACCAACTTCATGGGCAATAACTCCTATAATCACATCTGGATTTTCAGAATATGCAAGCATACCTGTTGTAATAAAAATATTTTGTCCACCCATAACAAATGCATTCATTTCATCGCTTTGAATGACGTACACTCTTATAGCATTCGAATCTAATCCAGCTACTTTAAAAATAGGGGTTGATATCTCTCTGATGACAAACTCCACTTCACTATCTCTAATAACTGTAAAGGCTTTTGCGTAGGAAGAAAAAAGCACTAAAGCCAGTGCCAATAGAATTTTAGGAAAATTTCTCATTTCTAAACGTTGCTCGCAATTAGATTTTCTATCTCTTGCGCAACACCTTTTAATTTGATCTGATTTTTTCCTTCAACCATAACCCTTATTAACTTCTCAGTTCCAGACTTGCGCACTAGTATCCTTAGATCTTGCTCTTGATTCTGAATTTTATCAATAGTTCTCTGAACAGCCTTACTTTCCAAAGGGTTATTTTGTTTAAATTTAACATTTTTAATAATTTGTGGATGTAGATCAAACGGGTGAGCTATCTCACTCATCTTTTTACCCCTTTCCACCATGATTGATAATACCTGCAGGGCCGCCACCATGCCATCACCTGTAGTACCATAGTCACCTAAAATTATATGACCAGATTGTTCTCCACCAAGATTACCTCCTAGCTCTTTCATCTTTTCAGATACATATCTATCGCCTATTGCAGTACGATGCATTTTCAAACCTTGTTCGGTCAAAAATTCTTCTAATCCACCATTCGACATATGCGTTACTACAACATCTTTACTTCTTAAAGTCCCTTGAGATTTCATGTGTTTAGCAATAATTCCTATTATATGATCCCCTGAAATTATCTTGCCTTTTTCATCACACATAATAACTCGATCTGCATCACCATCCAATGCAATTCCAACATCTGAACGGGTCTCTAGAACTTTTTGCATCATCAATTCAGGATGAGTAGAACCACAGCTTAAATTGATGTTAAACCCATTTGGCTCACAACCAACTTTTACTACTTCTGCACCCAATTCCCAAAATATAGTTGGAGCTAAATGATATGCAGCTCCATGAGAACAATCTACTACAACCCTAAGACCAGAAAGCGATACTCCTTTAAGTGCCGACCTCTTTACATGCTCTATATATCTACCTGGTGCATCCTCAAGTCTTTTTGCCCTACCCAAATCCTCAGGATCAGCCAAATACTTGTTTAAATCGTGATTTAATATCAAATCTTGTAACTCATTCTCAACTTCATCGCTTAACTTATAACCTTCAGAATTGAACAATTTTAGTCCATTATCATAATATGGATTATGCGAAGCCGATATCATAACACCTAAATCTGCTCTAAGGCTTTTGATAAGCATAGGTACTGACGGCGTCGGCATAGGGCCGACCAGTATAACATCCATACCTCCAGAAATAAACCCAGCAGTTAAAGCTGGCTCTAGCATATAACCTGAAAGCCTAGTATCTTTAGCTATGACAACTCTATTTCTATAACCCTGTTGTTTGAAGTAATGGCTTGCTGCCTTACCAAATTTCAATGCTATATCCGCTGTCATTGGGTACTGATTTGCAGTACCTCTAATCCCATCCGTACCAAAAAGCTTACCTGACATTCTTACCTATTGATATTTTTTGAAAAAACCAGTTCCCATTATACCAGATCCGAGCCAAAATTACAAATAATCTTAAGCATTTATTGAATTCTGCGCCTTATTAGGCTGTGCTGCAACACCTTGCCCTATGCTCGGAGTGGAGGTAGGAGACAATTTAACAGATGCTGGTACATCTGTTACTTGCGAAACACCACTCTGCTTTAAAACTTCACCCTGCCCTTTAGCTTGAGCTTCATCTTGATAATTTAGCTTCACAGACATAATTATCTACCCCTGTTTTGTTCTTTACTTTGAGATGCAGCCTGAGCTTTTATCAAGCTTTCCCAGTAACCTTTTTGCTCTTTATCACTATGCTGGAAATGCATCCTAGCCATAAGGTAGCCCATTTTTTGACTCATTACAAATTTACTCCAAAAACCCACTGGTTTTGCCAAACCAACAATTTTAACTTCTTCCTCCAATCTTCCAGAGCTCGACACTTGTTGCTGGTTGGGATCATACAATTCAACACCGCTTAGCAACTGATCTTCTTTTAACTTCTCTTCCTTTTTGTTTTTAGATAAAAGGTCAGTTTTCTTGCTTGGATGGGGTTTTTTCTTCTTATATTGCTCAGGATCTTCTTTCTTCTTATGTCTGTTTGCATTTAATACCCTTTGGTACTTATGGGACATATAAGCAAAAAAACCTATTATTATCAGGGCTACCACCAACAATAGTATCAAACTGATAAAAATGTATTTCATATTTGTTTGCTTATTACTCTAATATTATTGTAGCATCCTTATTATAATTCACCTAATTTTTGAAACAAAATGCTGTCAAAAACCATGAAATCACCAGATGTTTACAGAAAATCCATACACCTTTCAAGCTTAATAATCCCCGCATCTTATCATTTTCTAGACTATCTTCAGATGCTTATCCTTATGCTAATCAGCACTGTTTCTATCTTAGTATGGGATACTAATAGGAATAAAAAAAGTTGGCTTGGCTCTTTTATTAAACAACTTAACTCCTATTTAAAAATAGATATCACTCTAAAGCAGCATGAGAAAACTGGGCAAATGACTGGAGCCACTTATATGATGCTATCAGGTCTAATTTGTCTTATGCTCTTCCCAAAAGAAATTTTTATCATAGCCTTTACAGTATTAGTAATAAGCGATACATGTGCAAATTTATATGGAAAAAAATATGGCACGCCAAATAAAATTACGGGTAAATCGTTCGCTGGTTCTAAGGCTTTTGCAATAAGCAGCTTTGTAATTTCTATCATCTTAGGAAATGCTTATGGCCTTGAGTTAGCGCCCCTAATGTTAGCTTCTTTAACTGCAGCTTACTTCGAGCATTGCTCCAACTTACTAAAAATAGATGACAATTTTATAGTTCCTATTTCTTATAGTTCTTCTTATTTGATATTCGCAGCTCTCATATAAAAACATGGAAACATCAAAAATATCATCCACAAGCTCTTCTAACTCTAGGACAACAAGTAAGTCTAATATCGTTTTAAGTATGCCTAATATTACAGCTCCCATTAAAGGCAGCGTTGCTTCGGTTTCAAAAGATGGGATAATGAATATCAAAACTTCTCTAGGCGAAGTTAAACTTTATTCTTCTTCTCCTCTTACTTCGGGCGAAACAGTTTTAATTTCTATAAGTAAAAACAAAGAAGATTTACAAATTAAAACCATATCTAGCGCTACAAGTTCTTCAGATAACCCTGTTGACTCAATATCAAATAATATGACCGAAGATCAAAATAGTTTTTTGGTCTTTAAAATGCCCAATAGATTCAAAAACCAGCTAGCGGAGTCTGTACAGCTTTATCCAACTTTCTCTGCGCCTACACAAGGCTTAAAATCATCGCCCGAAGTCCATATTGATTCCGCAGGAATAATTCAATTTATGAGCTATATTTCTCGTGGTGGATTATCTGATAGTTTTGGGAAAGCTATGGCAGCGAATCCATCACTAGCAACTTTGTTCCCTACATTGAACAACTTATCAACGAGCATACCGTCATATCTAAAGAAAATAGAAAGTAAAAATCTAACTACACCTGAATCAAAAAAGCTCCAAAACGATCTAGATAATTTACAAAATCTCACAGAACAGCTATCGGATGATGAATGGAATTTTGTTTTAGTTCCAATAAACGATGGACAAAAACTTTTATCAGTAAAAGTTTTCACCAAACATGAACAAATTTTAGAAGATGAAGATTTAAAAACACGTCGGTTTATCGTTGAATTAGATATGGACAAACTAGGCACGATAGTAATCGATGGATTAATCACAAACAAAAATCAGCAACAAAACCTCAGTATTTCTGTAAGATCTTCAAACCCATTGCCTGAGGAATTAGAGCAAGAAATCAGGGAGCTTTTTGAAATGACCAGCGATATAACAGGACAATCTGGCAACCTCTCTTTTACAAAAGCTAGCAACAAAGATATATCGATGACCGCAAAAGCTTTGCATGAATATTGCAAGGAGAAAATTAAGTACTACTGGGCTTAATTCTTATAAATCGAAATAATCTCAGACAACATTTTAAGCGCTTCCTCACGAGGACGTTGGAAAGTGTTGCGACCTATTATTGAACCATTTGCACCACTATCACGAATTGCTTTCACTTCATCATATATATCTTTTTCTGACTTACCTGCTCCGCCAGAAAACACAACCAATCTCTTCCCATTAAAACAACTTTGCACCACATGAGAAATTCTCTCTGTCAAAGTAGATTTAGCAATTTTTTGCGCTTCATAAACCTTCTTTGCAGCATCTTGCTCCAAGTGCGCTGTTGGTGGCTTCACTTTAATTATATGAGCGCCCACTAGTGCTGCCATATGCGCTGCATATGCACAAACATCCAGTCCTGTTTCACCATCTTTCGACAAGTCACCGCCCCTTGGATAAGACCAAATTACAACTGCAAGGCCATGGGCTTTTGCTTCTGCTGCCATCTCTGAGATTTCTCTAATCATATCGTATGAATTATCTGAACCAGGGTAAATCGTAAAACCAATAGCCGAACATCCAAGTCTTAAGGCATCCATAACACTTCCTGTTGTCGCTTGATCGGGAGCGACCTTACTTCCTACTAAAGAGTTCGCACTATTTACTTTGAGTATTGTGGGAATAGTCCCAGCAAATGTACTAGCTCCCACCTCCAACATGCCGAGAGGTGCTGCATAAGCGTTAAGACCAGCATCCACAGCTAATTGGTAGTGGTACATCGGGTCGTAACTCGCAGGGTTTGGCGCAAAGCTTCTTGCAGGCCCATGTTCAAAACCTTGATCAACTGGCAGTATAACCATTTTACCAGTACCGCCTAGTTTCCCAGCCATAAGGATACGCGCTATATTTGCCTTAGTACCAGGATTATCACTTTCATAATGCGCCAATATTTTCTTAACTTTGCTAGTCAACTTCATGAGCTTCTCTGAATAAAATTACAAGGTAATTACTAATGTATTAAAGAAATTTTGGCAACCAAAATTAGTTTTTTTCATCTTGCAGAATACTTTCATGCATCTTAGCAATCCTGACCAAGTCTCTTTCTAATGAAAATTTTTCGCGGAAAATTTTATTAGCTTTTTGAGCAAGTTTTTTTGCTTCTTCTGGATTAGCCTGCACCCATTTATAATGATTTATCACTTGTTCTGACATTTCGTCAGCACTCTTAGACGTATCCACGTAAAGTACCGAATCACCAAAATTCTTTTCAACAAAAGAATTCTTATCTGAAATTATAACTGTATTCGCAGATGCTGCCTCAAACACTCTACCTGACGGTATGCCACCAGCTAAATGATCTTTGCTATGCAAAACAAGTACAACACCATGGGCATTCATTGTGCCCAGCAACTTATCTGTATCAAGCATACCTTTCCAATGATCTTCAAACCCAGCCCAAGCACCTTTTGGCCCATATAGATCTATTATATCTTTGTGTACTAAAGCTTTTAGCATCTCTTTATACTTCTTAGAATTCCTAAGCTTATCGGCGTTAAAACTCCCATAGAACATCTTATTAGCACCCATATAATTTTTACCTAAATCATATACGGTAGGCGAAGCATTAATACCATAAAATCTCTTACCGAATCCTTCGATAGCATCTTCAAAAACCTCCATAACTTTTGGGGTGATCAAATACCCATCATACATATTAAGCTTCTTCTTATACTTTGTTCTGAGCTTACCTAAATATAACGAGTCCATATGGAATATTTTAGATGGTGCAATCGTGTAGAAAAGATAGCGCTTCACATCTTTAAATTCTGGACTTATTTGCAACTCATACCCAACACTCGTGACCAAGATTATATCTGGTTTAAATTGCCTAAGTTCGGCCTCTCTACCAATAAAACTTTTATAATAAGTACGGGCTTCCCAACCCATTTTTTTAGCTGCTTGTTCAAAATAATAAGAATACTGCCACTCACCACCATCTTCTGAAAGAAGAGCAATTTTATACGATTTTTTTAATTGGCTTTTTGCATATCTCTCATCCCATTTTTCTACTTGGGTATTTGAAGCATTTTCCATCAAATTCCGATCCATAAATCTTATAAAACCATAACTAGAAGCAGCTATTATTATGATACTTATGAAGACAACAACACATTTTAAGCGCATATAAATTCTCAAAATTATTGAAAAAAAACTAACACATTTACCATTTATTAACCAGTTCTAATTTAGAATGGAAGTATGAGGATGGTTTATGTCTTATACAATATTAGATGTTCAACTTCGGAATCTAGTCGTAAAAATGTTACGAGAGGACAATCATATAGATATACGTAAAATCAAAAACTTACTAAGCGCTGGGGCTAATCCAAAAGCAGAAATCTTACTCGATGAGTTTTCAGCATATGATCTAGTTTCCAATTATAACGATAAGGGGCAATTCAATGCTATTGTTGAGGAGTTTGATAAAGACCTAGTAGCAAGGGTGACTGATAGCGATTGGGAAGGCATGCATACTGATAACAATCAATAGTTTTTAACTTTTAACCATTTCTTAACCAATTATATGTAAAATATGACATAAGAGTGATCTTGTTAAGGGGAAGATATGGGTTTGAGCATAAAGAAAATAATAGAGTTATCAGCTAAAATACATAGCATTGAAAGCACCAAAGGTTTGTTGCCCCGCCCGACTGAGGGTAAGGATAGGGAGAGCTTAATTAGTGATAAAACGATACAAAACTATAAACCTTTTACCCCTGAAGAAAAACAATTCATGCAAGAAAACAATGGTTTGTTCCCTCAGGATCAATATCCAAAAATGCATGGATGGCTAAAAGACACTTCAAAAGTATTAGGTGATAAATTTAAAAATGCTGAGCCTGCAATTAAACCAAATTCAGAATATCCTCATTTAGCAACTTTAAGGTTGTATACAACTTTGTCTGGGGAAGCTCACTTTTTCAATGAAGAAAATTTGAAAGACTTGCATAATCGATTAGATCAATTCATTGGCAAAGATGATCTTTATAAAGTAAATAAATTAATTGAATCCATGGCTGCTTCCGATGCGAAACAACCAATTCACGACTTCTACATTAAATTAAATTTGCCTGCTGTAGGAAAGAAATGGGATAAAGAAAAGTGGTATGATTTAGTAGTAAAAACTTCACCACGAGCTTTACTATATTTAGCAAGGGCAGATGAAATTGAAACACATTTAGGCGGTGTTCCAAAGACGTTAGAAGAAGCGTCAAAAGCTTTGGGAGAAATTGCCTACCCTGGTTCTAAAGAAAAAATTGCAGCTGTAGCAAATTTGCCAGAAGGAGTTAGCCAAAAAGACTTAGCTGATTACACGGCGTTGTGTGTTGGTAAGGGTATTAAGCCAGCGACCTATTATCACGGCTTAGATATTTTATTAGGAAAAGAATTTGAATATGAAGGGAAGCCAACAAAAATTAAATCAAAAACTAATATTCCCAGTGTTGCAATTGACGGAAAAGATATAGCTGAAAAATACGGTGATCCCGAACTTGCAAAATACAGTTTAAAAGTTTTAGAGCCGCAAGATTGGCGAATGTTAGTAATGGGTGAACTAACAAATTGCTGTCAGTCCATCGGAAATCATGGTGCAAAATGTGCGTTAGAAGCAATGACAAATGAAAATTGTGGTGTGGTTGCAATTTTTAAAGGTGATAAAATTGTTGGACAAAGCTTTGTTTGGTTAGGTCAAGATGATGAAAAAGGCCAAAAAACTTTCGTCTTTGATTCATGGGAGAGATTAAGCCCTGATTTAAACTTTTTATGCGCACCGTTTTATAATGAAATGGCAGGCAAGCTCTCAGCAGAACACGGCATTAATAAAGTTACACTAGGAACTGGGGGCAACACTCCAAACAGCATGCTTTTTAAAGAAGATAAAAACCCTGTACAATATAGAGATAAGGATTCTCCTTATTATGATTCAGCTGATCAATATGTAATCAGTGATATAGTAAATAGGATTCAGCCCAAAGATAACTTACAGAAAATAAAAGACATTAATGATAAAATTAAATTTATAAATTTATTAAAACCAGAAAATAACGCGATAACGCCTAGTGATGAATTATGGATACAGCAATATTTAAAGGACACTATTAGTAAAATGCCTGATATTAATATTGCTGATTACAATGGCTATAGCTTACTAGGCTTAGCTGCCAAAAGTGGCAACACTAAAGTAGTAAAACTACTTCTAGACAAAGGTGCAGATATTGATGTTCGTGATAATCATGGCCAAACCCCGCTGCACTTAGCTGCACTGGATGGACATACTGAAATTGTAAAAGAGCTGTTAAAGCATAAAGACGTAAATGTGAATGCTAAGGATCGTGATGGCCACACCCCGCTACACTTAGCTACTCGTGGCCATAAGAAAGTAGTAAAATTACTTATAGAAAAAGGGGCAAATGTAAATGTTGAAGGCAATTTTGGCGACACTCCGCTGCACTTGGCTATCGAAAGAGATCAAATAGACTTAGTAAAGATTCTTATAGAAAAAGGGGCAAATGTAAATATATTTGATCAATATGACCAAACTCCCCTGCACTTGGCTGTTGCTAGAGGACATGCAGAAGCAGTAAAATTACTTATAGAAAAAGGGGCGAATGTAAATATGGTTCATAAATATATCAAAGCCCCTCTTTACATGTCTATTCTAGAAAACAAAATAGAAATGATAAAGCTACTTATAGAAAGCGGGGCGAATATTAATATGCTTGATCAACATGGCCACACCCCGCTACACTTAGCTGCTTACAGAGGTAAAACAGAAATGATAAAGCTACTTATAGAAAGCGGGGCGAATGTTAATGCTAAGGATGGAGATGGAAAAACACCAGCCGACGCTGCAGAAACACCTGAGATTAAACAGCTAATAGAAGATCATATAAAAGCTAGGGCTGAGCAACAAAGGTTGTTAGTCGCAGCTTCTAATCAAACGCCTGATGCTGCTTTGGGTTCAACTGCTATACCAAGTGAAGATACAAAAGCAAAGATCAATTCTGACCAAGTGCAATTACCAATAGTGCAACCTGTTCGCGCTCGCTAGGCTGTTTTTTAAATAGGCTTGATAAAACTTATTACGCCGTTAATTTTTTAATAATGTTTCCAATTAACTAGATATTAACTTTTTGTTGTTAGAATGGCTATAAGGAACGGGGGGTATATGGTTACACCTATAAACACGAATGTTGTATCTACTTTATTGTCGAACTCAATAAAACAGCAACAATCTGACTTTTCTCTTTATCTGGCAGCACAGCTATTTAATCAAGATCCATTTGCCCCAATCCCTACCACCTCTATACTTCAACAACAGCTATCTTCTACTCAAATTCAAGGACAGTTACTTGGAAACTTAACTTTATCAAGCATCAGTACTGCTTCAACTATCAATTTATTATTCAACGCAAGCGCTGCGGTTGGGAAAACTACACAATATCAAAACAATAACCTCACCCTTACAAGCGGCCAAGGAACAATAAATTACAAACTTGATTCTCAAGCAACATCTGTGAATATTCGCATATTTAATTCAAGTGGCGTCGAAATAAAAAGCCAAACAATTAGTAATTTAGGACAATCCGCACCAAAACAAAAAGGTGATAATACTTTTACATTAAATACAGGGAATAATACCCTAAATGGTAGTTTTACTTATACAATTACGGCCAAAGATTCGCAAAAAAACGATGTTATAGCCACACCATTTAAAACCAGCACCATCCAATCCTCTATTTTAGATAAAGGCGAAGTATACATAAAAATGAACAATTCCGATATTGTAAGCTCTATCAACTTACTGCAAATAAGTTAAGCTCTGACAACGTTCTTAGCTTTTTTGTCAAATTTGCCACGAGTGTCGACTATAATGTTCGCATTTTTTTGTATCAGCTTATAATCAAAATCATCATGGTCAGTTAATAATACAACCATATCATATGACTTGATTTTATTTGCAGTCAAAACAACGCTCTTCATATTAAAATGATGTTTCCTCATTTTAGGAAATGTTGGAACATGTGGGTCGGAATAATCTAGTTTAGCGCCTTGAGCATGTAAGATTTCCATTATCTCTACTGATGGCGACTCTCTGGTATCTTCAATGTTTTTCTTATATGCGATTCCTAAAACTAAAACTTTACTACCATTGATGGATTTTTTTTGTAGGTTTAATGCATAAGCAATTTTGCCAATAACCCATTCATGCATTGCTGTGTTGATTTCACCTGCAAGCTCGATGAATCTGGTATGCAGGCCATACTCTCTGGCTTTCCACGTTAAATAAAATGGATCTATTGGAATACAGTGCCCACCCAATCCAGGACCAGGGTAATATGGAGTGAATCCAAAAGGTTTTGTGGCAGCAGCATTGATAACTTCAAAAATATCTATACCCATTTTATCAGCTACAATCTTCATTTCATTAACAAGACCAATATTTACTGACCTATGAATATTTTCTAGAAGCTTGGTCATCTCTGCAGCTTTTGTTGATGAAACTGGCACTACTTTATCAATCACGCCTTTGTATAAAGCAACACCTACTTCCAAGCAATGTTTGGAATAACCGCCAACGACTTTTGGTATTGTCTGTGTGCAAAAATTTTTGTTTCCTGGGTCTTCTCTTTCTGGAGAAAATACCAAGAAGAAATCTTTACCAACTTTAAATCCTTTTTGCTCAATTCTAGGAAGCAACTCTTCATCTGTGGTTCCTGGATAAGTAGTAGATTCCAAAGATACAACCTGACCAGCCCTAATATAAGGACAAACATCATTATCCATAGTACCTAAAACAAAGCTTAAGTCTGGTTCACGATATTTATTTAGTGGTGTTGGAACGCATAAAATTATTGCATCACACTCTTTTACCAAAGAAAAATCAGCAGTAGGTTTAAAACCCTTTTTCACAGCCTTCTTAATGTGATCGGCTTTAATGTGCTTTATGTAGCTTTCACCATTATTAAGTTTTTGAACTTTTTCTTCATCTATTTCAAATCCAATGATATTAGAAAATCCTGCCTCGCTATATCTCAAGGCAAGTGGCAATCCTACATATCCTAACCCAACAATACCTATAACTGCAGATTTGTTTTTAAAGCTTTTGACCAATTTATCTTTCATTATCATCCTCAACTAAATGATCATTAATTAATTTGTATTTTTTACCTTCTCTCGGGCATATTAAATCCTTATCAAGGATCTCTCCCGCGTGTGATACCCATCCTGTTTGTCTTGCTGGCACACCGACCATTAGCGCATGAGGCTTTACGTCTTTTGTAACAACGGCACCAGCACCAACAAATGAAAACTCTCCGATCTCTATGCCACAAACAATTGTACAATTCGCGCCTAGAGTTGCGCCTTTCTTCACCAGTGTTGTTTTATATTCGTTTTTTCTTTCAACGTGTGAGCGTGGGTTCATTACATTTGTAAACACCATAGAAGGTCCACAAAAAACATCATCTTCAATAACTACAGAATCATAAACCGAAACGTTGTTTTGGATTTTAACTGTATTGCCAATTTTGGCTTTACCACCTATAAAAACATTCTGGCCGATTGAGCAATTATTGCCAATTTCAGCACCTGAAGAAATGTGCACCCAATGCCAGACTTTAGTTCCCGAGCCAATTACGGCACCTTCATCAACTATTGCAGTTTCGTGTTTGAAATATTCATTAGCCATTTTGAACCTTTTTCATATCTACAATACGAGGATAAGGTAAATTTACTGGTGCGCCTTTATCAGCAGAATCATATATTGAACATAAAATTTCAAGTGAAGCTAACCCTTGCTCGCCATCAATAAGCGCTTTTTCTTCGCCTCTTAGTGATGCAAATATGTTTTTGTAGTTCCTAACATGACCATAACCATAAACAGAATCGGTTGCGTAGTTTGCATTTAGCACTTCTTGGTCATAATCTTTTTGATCAGCAAAATCCCAATGCTCTATTTTATTCATCGCAACACCACCAATTTTTACAAGGCCATTTTCTCCAAGTATTGTAACTGAGCCTTCTAAATTTTTTGGGTACGTTAGAACAGTCATGTTGATCGAGCCACGGATGCCATTTTCCCATTCGATAATTGCCATGCCCGTATCTTCAGTTTCAATATTTCGCGCAAGTGTTGCAATATTCCCATATACTTTTTTAGGCTTACTATTCGCCACCCACTGCATAAGGTCAACATAGTGACTTGCTTGAGTCATGAACGCTCCGCCATCCATATTTTTAGTGCCATGCCATGTCGCATCTTTTTCGTAATATTCCTGCGGTCTTTGCCAAAACACATTTGAGGTAATCATGTAAATTTTACCAAACCTACCTTCAGAAATTGCTCTCCACAGCGATTGAACTGTATCGTTAAATCTGTTTTGATGGATCACAAAGAGTTTAACTTTATTTTCGTCGCAAACTCTCTTCATTCTCAAACCATCTTCCCACTTAATAGCCATAGGTTTCTCGGTAATTACGTGACAGCCTGCTTCTGCAATCTGCATAACATGAGTAGGGTGTAGTCCGTTTGGGGTCGCAACTGTAACTAAATCTGGTTTTTGCTCCTGCAACATTACAGCAATTTCTGAATATGCGGTTGCATTGAAATCTTTTGCAATTTTTTGTGCACGCTCTAATTGTTGGTCAACAATACCAACAACTTCAACTTCGTCATGCAGCTCTTTAAGAGCTTCAAAATGTTTTTGAGAGATTCTGCCGCACCCAACAAATCCTAATCTTATTTTTCTATTCTTAATTGTCATTGAATCTCCTTTATAATTTTCGTGAGCGAATTTACTATGTATTCTCTTTCGTCATTTGTTACGTATGGGTGCATTGGCAAACAGAAAATTTGTTCTGAAAACCTTATGGAATTTTTAATATCCTTATCAAAATATGAGTCTTGATAAGCAGGCTGAAGATGTAGTGGAGTTCTGTAATAAACATTACTCGGAATATTTGCTTGGGCTAATTTTTTAATAATCTCATCTCTTTTAGGATGCAATAGCGAGTATACCGCCCAAACTGAGTCTTGTGTCGCTTTTCTATCAGGTACTGGCAATAAATCTTGTAAAGATTCGCTATAAAAGTTTGCTAACTGCTGCCTTGCTTTAATTTCTTCTGAGAACACAGACATCTTCTCCAAAAGTACAGCAGCTTGAATTGTATCAAGCCTACTATTCATTCCAATTCTTATGTGAAAATACTTATCATCACCCTTACCGTGGAAACAAATCGATTTTAATTTATCAGCCAATTTATCATCATTTGCAAACATCATTCCGCCATCGCCATAACAGCCAAGAGGTTTGGTTGGGAAGAAACTGGTAGTAGTAATATCTGCAAAGCCACCACAAGACTTATCTTTGTACTTTGCTCCAAAGGCCTGAGCGGCATCTGAGATTAGAAACAAATTATGTTCATCAGCTATTTGTCTTAATTCATCGTAATTAGCTGCTGCACCAAATAAATCTACACTTATTATGCCTCTAATTTTCAATCCTTTGCTTTTAGCATCTTTGATAGATTTTTTTAGGCTCTCAATAGATATGTTAAAAGTTTCATCAACATCAACAAAGTATGGCACGCCTCTGAGTAAACAAATAGCTTCTGCAGTTGCAACGTATGTAAAGCTTGGAGTAAACACCACCTCATCAGGCATCAGGTCAAAAGCCATTAATGCAACTGTCAACGCATCAGTACCATTCGCGCAACCTATGGCATGCTTAGCTCCATAAAATTCAGCAAGTTGACTTTCTAGCTCTTTAACTTCAGGCCCGATTATAAACTGACTGTGGTGAACAACGGCTGAGATGCGGTTTACAATAGACTGATGTAACAAATCCTTCTGTCTTGGCGAGTAAAGTAAGTCTATTGTTTTTGCTTGCATACAACCCTTAAAAACTCCCTAGCTAGGTGTTGATAGTTATGTTTTGATAGAGCGTAGACTTTACCATTTTTTCCCATATTTGTCAATTTCTCAGGGGTTAGAGCCATTAGTTCTAAAATAGCTTCTTTGAGCGCAGTTGAATCGTTTGGATTTACAGATATACCACAATCTGCCTGTTTAATTAGATCATATTGGCTGTTCAAAACTTGTAAGATAGGCTTTTCGGCCAGCATATAATCAAATATTTTGTTTGCGCTCACTCCAAATTTGTAGAGTGGTGAGTCCGCAAATTCAATATAAGTAGCGTCTATTTTGCTAAGAAAAAGGGGCACTTGGCTTTTAGCGACTTTATTATGAAAGACAATGTTTTTCATAAACATAACTTCTTTTTTTAAGTTTTTACGCTCTGGTCCGTTACCAACCAGAACCAAGGCAACCCTTTTATTATCAAGCTTTTTAAATGCATCCAAAATAGTAGTCATAGGATTAGCTGCCCCTAGAGAGCCTGCATAGCCTATTATGAACATTCCTTTCTTCTTTAATTTATCTATTTTTTTCTGAAGTGTCGGTGGTAGTTCGGCAGCAACCGTTAAATTTTCCAATACACCGTTTGGTATGGCTGTGAATTTTGATTCAGATACCCCATCTTTTTTAACGTGCTCATATGCACCAGGTATTATTGAGACTATATGATCGGAAAATTTATATGCAAACCACTCACCTAATCTCATAACCATGATGAATGGATGCCATTTTGACATTTTGCCAAGCTCCATTGGCGACATTGGCCAAATATCATGAATTTCAAATACTAACTTGGCTTTGGAAAGTTTTGCTATAACCCAAGCAGGAAATATGTCTATAGGATAAGTTGACGATGCGATAACGACATTAGGTCTCTTTGCAAATGCTAAATAAGCAGACATAACTAGGAGTTGGCAAATAAATACCAGCATGCTTAGAAATCTTGAGATACCATTGCCACTATACTTATTTGTCCACAGCCAAAAATAATTTATTCCACCAATATCCTGATTACCTAATTCAATAGGTTGAGATTTCCTTAAGTGCGAATAAGTCCCACCAACCATTGTGACCTTGTTATTATCTTTAACCCATTCTTTAGCTAAGTAATAGGGGCGAAATTCCATTCCTAGCTCTTCCGAACCTACGTAATGGTTGATAAGCAATATATTCATAAGTACCTTGATAGAATGTCTGGAATTATATATAATTCCCATAATCAAGTCTAAGGAATTTCATGCCTAATATTAAGTATTTACCATTTGCTCTACCAGACATCGACGATAATGAAATCAATGCGGTTGTGAACTGTATGAAATCCGGCTGGGTTACAACTGGCCCTATGGCAAAACAATTTGAAGAGGACTTTAAGAACTACATCGGAAAAGATCTTGAAGCCGTATCTATTAACTCAGCTTCAATGGGAATACTTTTGGCTTTGGAAGCGCTAGGCTTTAAAGAGGGAGATGAGGTAATAATTCCAACATACACCTTCAGTTCTACAGGCATGATGGCAGTACATATTGGGGTGAAGCCTGTGCTTTGCGATATAGATCATAAAACTTTAAATATCGACCCTACACAAATTGAAAAACTCATTACACCAAAAACCAAAGCAATAATGCCAGTTCACTTTGCGGGTCTTGCTTGTGATATGGATGCAATTCACCAAATTGCTAAAAAACATAAATTATTTGTGGCTGAAGATGCAGCTCATTCTTTGCCAACGCGTTACAAAGGGAAGCTAATTGGCGATCACACCAGTGATGCTACTATCTATAGTTTTTATGCAACTAAAACTATAACAACTGGCGAAGGTGGGATGATAATTACCAAAAATCCTGAAGTTGCTAAACGTTGCCGAACGATGAGATTGCATGGAATCTCTAGGGATGTTTTCGACCGTTATACAGCAAAAGGATCTAAGTGGTTTTATGAAATTATAGCACAAGGCCATAAGTGCAACCTTACTGACATAGCAGCCTCAATTGGTATTGAACAACTAAAAAAATGTAATAAATTCCACAAACGCAGACTAGAGATTGCGCAAAAATATCTAGAAGCATTCAAAGATTTGCCACTTATATTGCCTCCTTATGTCGGCGATATTAAAGATCACGCTTGGCATCTATTTGTTATAAGACTTCAAGACTCATTGCAAATGACACGTGAGGATTTTATTGCGCAGATGGATCAAGAAGGAATTGGCTGTAGCGTTCATTTCATTCCTTTACATCTGCATCCATATTGGCAAGAAAAACTAAAAGTTAAAAAAGGTGACTTCCCTAATGCAGAAAAGGTTTTTGACAAAGCAGTGAGCTTACCTCTCTATACTAAAATGTCTGATGATGATGTTGAAAGAGTGATTAAATCTGTAAGAAAAATCTTATGTTAAAAACCATTTTTGATTATGTATCAGCTTCAATTGGACTTATAATCCTAAGTCCAATTTTTCTATTGGTTGCGGTCGCAATTAAGCTAGACTCGAAAGGTCCTGTCTTCTTTAGACAAGAAAGGGTTGGGAAGAATGGCAAAATTTTTCTAATACACAAATTTCGCTCTATGAGAATTAATAAAGGTCTAGAGCTCACTTCAGGAGATGATAAAAGAATAACTAGAATTGGTAAACTCATTAGAAAACTCCACTTGGATGAAGCTATCCAACTTATTGATGTAGTGCAGGGCAATATGTCAATCGTAGGACCCCGCCCTGAAGTACCAAAGTACATAAAATATTATCCAGAAAAGTGGAAAAAAGTTTTATCAATTAAACCTGGCATTACTGGTTATGGGGTGATTAAAACCTCAAAACTTGAGTATAAAACTCTTAGTAATTCTAAAAATATAGAGAAGGACTATATAGAAAAAATATTGCCTAAAAAGCTAGATTCTGAGATTTATTATCTAAATAACCAAAATTTCATCTTAGATCTTAAGTTAATTTTACTGACCGTGACAAATCAGTATTAAAAACCTTAATCAAATTGACATACGGCTTCTACTATAGTATTTTAACCACCCAACCATAGGTATCTTTATGAGCTTCACTAACTTAAATTTTCAAAACCAAAAACATACTGGCGAAATAATATATAGCAATAGAGCTGATCACGGCCTCAAATACAATTTCGCGTCATATAGTTCAGACGGAAAAACAACCGAAAATAATTATATATCTACAGGAAGCTTAAGCTCTAAAGAGCTACCATCTGCGATGCACTCTTTAAAATCGAATCTCTGTCCTAAAGATCATAATATAATTTCTATTAACAGCTCTCCACTTAACTTAGGAGAGATTAAAGCTTGGGATGCAATTGCCAACCATGCAACCACCAAAGTATTTGACTCTTGTGGAGCCGAAGTTGCAAACTTTAACTCAATTAGCGATATCAAACCAGAATTCATACAAAATCTAGGCCAATATTCAAGCGAATCAATATTTTGCTCTTCGATAGAAGATCCGATCCCACTAATGTTGTCTGTTAGAGTATTTGAATCTATTGATACAAATAATAAGCCAGTTGTATCACCAAAAAATCTATCAACTGTTTTTGACATAACACCCAATTTGCACTGTGCAAGCGGCAACAAAATTAACACCTTACACAACCAAAACGGAGACTTGATTGCTACTTATAAAAACAATGATTCAGATTCTATAACTTACAAAGATATACTTACACCAGAATATCAAGGTAGTATTACTGTACTTACTCAATGTGAGTAACAAATGCTAGGGCTTGCATTAGCTTATCAGGTAATGTATAGTAGTGCTTAAGTAAACTAATAATTCTCACCAGGTCTTGGTTAAAATAATCTATCGACTTTGTTAAACAGTTTGTTCGTGGGGTGCGAAAGCATCTCCTGCTTTTTGTTGTTGATAATTATTGGTTTATAATAACACTGTTTACAAAGGAGAATAAAATGGCAACAGGTTTAGTAAAATGGTTCAATGCTACAAAAGGTTATGGCTTCATAAAACCTGATAACGGCGATAAAGATGTATTCGTACACGTTAGCGCAGTTCAGCAAGCTGGTTTAAAGTCTCTTAAAGACAACCAAAAAGTTAGCTATGAGCTTGAAGAAAGCAAAGGTAAAGTATCTGCAGTTAATCTTAAATTAATTGCTTAATTTATCTTCCTGTTGCGAGCTAGGGCTGAGGATTACTTTTCCAAACTCTAGTTCGCTCCAGTTTACCACTGTCTTGACTTCTATTTCACTACCATTGTAAAAAGCAAATCCAATTAGAATTCCATACGGAATTAGCTCACCATCTCCAGATGTTACTACTGGCTCGCCATCAACAACTTCCAAATCTTTAGGCGCATAAAGAATTTTGAGTGCATTATTACTAAACTCTTTTCCTGTGACCACACACTTTTTTCTTGAATTTGCGAACATGGCCGGAATTTTCGAATTCAAATCAGTAATAGCTAAAACTTTTGCCGTCTTATCCGTAACATCCACTATCTTTCCGACAAGACCTTGCTCATTCATTACTATATTGCCAGAAACAGCCCCTAAAGATCCGCCAATATCTACTGAAAAAGTTTTATTAAAAACATCAAAAGAATTAGCAAGAACTCGAACTGCTACTTCATTCTTCCCAGACTCATCTTGAAACTTTAACAACTCCTTCAACCTAACATTTTCACCAACTAAAACCTGCAGATGCGTTATTTCATTTTTTAATTTTTTATTCTCTTCGATAAGGTTTGCATTAAGTTGTAAAGTGCTAAACAAATTTTTCAGACCTATGTACAAATCATTTACTAAGGTGAATGGCGAGGACAAATTTGCATATATTATATTCGCTGTTTCTATACTAGATTGCCTAATAGAAATTGACGCTCTGTTTTCTGAATTAAATACAATCAGCACTATCAAACAGAATATAATAACAAAGGCTGACTTCAGTCTAGAATAGGAAAACCTGAATAAGCTTAGAACATATCCAAAGACATTAATCTCACTAATCGAACTTTTAGCCATTATTAATTTTTTCTAACCTTGCTGCTTTCAGTTTAGCAAAATCTTCTCCAGCATGATAGGAAGATCTTGTGAGCGGACTTGCTGACACCATTAAGAATCCTTTTACCTTCGCCATACGCGCATAATACTCAAATTCCTCTGGTGTAACAAATCTATCAACAGGCGCATGTTTAGGCGTTGGTTGTAAGTACTGTCCTATAGTCATAAAATCAACATCCGCAGCTCTTAAGTCATCCATAAGTTGCAGCACTTCTTCTTTAGTCTCACCCAATCCAACCATAATCCCTGACTTTGTAAACATTGTAGGATCTAATTTTTTGACCGTATGCAAAAGATTCAATGAATTGAAATAGCGTGCTCCAGGTCGAATAGTGTTATACAAGGATGGAACTGTTTCAATGTTATGGTTATATACATCGGGCTTAGCCTTTACAACAATCTCTATAGACTTTTCTTTACGTAAAAAATCTGGCGTTAATACTTCTATTGAAGTATTAGGTGATAATTTTCTAATCTTAGTAATACACTCTGCAAAATGGTTTGCGCCTCCATCTTCTAGATCATCTCGATCAACTGATGTAATAACAACATGGCTTAACCCCAACTTAGACACTGCAGCTGCTAAATTATCAGGTTCATGTGGATCTAATTTATCAGGTATACCTGTGGCAATATTACAAAATGCACATGCTCTGGTACAAGTACTTCCAAGAATCATCACGGTCGCATGCTTCTTCTCCCAACACTCCCCAATATTTGGACAAGCGGCTTCCTCACACACCGTATTAAGCTTATGCTTTCGAATCAAATCGTGCGTATCTCTATAACCTTGGGATACAGGCGCTTTCACTCTAATCCAATCTGGCTTCTTTAATCGTGTTTGTGACTCCATAAATACCTAAGACCCATCTCAAGTTGAGATTCTAACAAATTCCTGCATAAAATCAATGAACGATTAGCTGCCTAAAACAAACCGTGGCGCCCGCTATCAAGCTCCTCTCCCTTTATTTCCGCCATCATGGTTGCGTTTTATAGCATCAAAGAAAACAGAGTTTACAGTTGTACCTATGGTAATTAAAATCGTATTAAATCCAGCTCCTCTAACCAAGGCTTTTGGACCATGTTCAGCAAGCATTGTGGCACTTAGTCTAAAAAACCCTACCCCTTTTTTCGCATCTGCCTTTTGAATATGGACAAGAACAGTATCAATAAGAGATAAAGGCACCGCCACCATCACACCTGATGCGACAGCTTTCACAATTTTTCTAGATGTTGGGTTCATTTGTTTTGGCAGCTTAGGAATTATGTAGTTATCTACAGCATCCAAAGCTGCAAAGGTCCCTCCTGTAGTAGCTCCTTGCTTTATTATAGTTGGCGTCAATCCTCTAAAAGCCTTTACTACCATAGACTGAATAGAACCGTTATCTCCTTCCCGTAGGAAATTCAAATATGAACCACTCTGCGACGTTATAGAATAAGTACGCCATGCATTAATACCAGTCGCGAATGCTCCTTCAATTAGACCACCTACTAAACCACGCGTTAAATTTAGAGACGTTTGATGAAATGCAGAATTAGTTGGGACTAGAGGCGCAACAATTTCATTAGCCGCTTTATCGCCAAAATACGCGCCTGCATATTTGAAAAGCGCTTTTCCTTCTCGTAACATACTAGGAGTGACTCCTTTAAACGGAGCTTCAAAAGTTCTGTTTAGAATAGTGGTAAAACTAGCATCCATAGATTTCTGAGCATGTACTTTAGCTACAAATAAAGGCTGAGTAGGAACAGCAAGAAACATCTTGCACCCTGTAAAAACTATAGCTTGAAATAATGGATTAGACTGTAGACCAAAAAAATCGGTAACTGGTGTATTCTTCATAAGTTTTTAGCGAAGATTTACAACAGTTACCGACTATGTGCAATAAGTAAATATTACAATTATTTCATCTCACACATTGCATCGCAAGATTTAAAAGATATCCAGCAGATAACCCCTAAGCCTAGGCCTTCAAAGAATCCACCAAAGAACCAAGCTTGTGCTAATTCCCAAGATATAGGCATCCATGCATAAGCAGCCGCACCCATAGTACCAAACAATAAACCTATCAATGCACCAAAGCGCAATCCTTTAGTGACTCCACATCCACAGCAATAGTGAGAATACAATCCAGCGACAACAAAAGCCGTTATAATTTGGGTTATTGTCGAAAATACGAAATGGTTTTCCATTTCCGCAACAGATCTCCATAAATGCTTTGATTGCTCATATAAAGGCATCAGCATATGTCCATGTAGAACAAAACTGTATCCAAATATAAATAAGAATCCTAAAACTGTCGCAATTAATAGGTTTTTTACTGGTGCACAAGTAATTGGGCAACACATTGTAGCACAAGACGTGCTTTTAGTTTTTTTTGTATTTTTAGTATTTTTTTTCATCTTAATACCAGATATTAAAATTAGACCTCAAAAAAATCCTACAATCTTAATATACGTCTTGTCAAGATATCAAGTAATTCAGCCAGTTAACCTTCCCGTTCAATCCAACCACCACCCAGAACTCTTGTACCTTGATACATTACACATGCTTGCCCTGGAGTTATGCCATTATACGGCTCTTCTAAAACAACTTTAATACGATTGTCAGGCAATGGATGAACCCTAGCATGAAGACCTATGTGCGATGAGCGAAGCCTAACCGTACACTCCATGCCAGCTTCTGGCAATGGGGCATCACCCAACCAATTTACCTCTTTTGCAGTAAGTGTATTTGACATCAAATCATCTTTTGAACCAACCACCACTTCTTTTGTGTCTGGCTTTAATTTTATTACGTAAAGTGGCTCACCAGTCGCAACACCCAAGCCTTTTCTTTGGCCAACAGTGTAATTAATAACCCCATCATGCTTACCAACCACTGTGCCATCTTTTAGTACTATATTACCAGCATCCAAAGACCCTGGCCTTAGCTTTTCTATGACAGATGCATAATTACCATTTGGAACAAAACATATATCTTGGCTGTCAGGTTTATCGGCTATCTCTAGTCCAAATTGTTTAGCAAGAATTCTTGTTTGCGGCTTATTCAAACCGCCAAGTGGGAATCTTAAAAAGTCCAATTGCTCTTGGGTTGTAGCAAATAAGAAATAACTCTGGTCTTTGCTGATATCACTTGCCACATGTAACTGCGCCTTACCATTTTCTTCAAATCTTTGTACATAATGACCTGTGGCTAAGCAATCAGCCCCCAAATCTCTCGCAACTTTAAATAAATCTTGGAACTTAACTTTTTGATTGCACCTGACACAAGGTATTGGCGTTTCGCCTCTTAAATAACTATCAGCAAAATCATCCATCACCGATTCTTTAAAGATACTTTCGTAATTTAATACGTAGTGAGGAATGCCAATTTTTTCTGCCGCCATTTGCGCATCGTAAATATCCTGTCCTGCACAACACGCACCCTTCTTACCTAAAGCCAAACCATGATCATATAGCTGAAGAGTAATGCCTATTACTTCATGTCCTTGATTGGCGAGCAATGCTGCTACTGTAGAACTATCCACCCCACCAGACATCGCTACCACAACTTTCTGTTTGGTAGAGGCAATTGGTCTAATGGCGTTAAAATCTATTGCTTGCATAATGCGAGCATTTTAACACAAAAACCCTGCCTTGCAAAGCCGCTATTTATTACCTTCTAACTTCTTAATCAACCACTGCTGCAATATTGACAAAATATTGCTCCAAGCCCAATAAATAACCAACCCCGATGGAAAGGATGCAAACATGAATAAGAACAACAGAGGCATCAGACGCATAACCTGCGCTTGGGTAGGATCTGTAGGTTCAGGGTTCATGCGTTGTTGAGCATACATAGTAGCAGCCATTAGCAACGGGAAAATACCAATACTTAAGAATGACGGAGGATCCCATGGAATCAGACCAAACAAATTCACAAACGTTAATGGATCTGGGGCTGAAAGATCATGTATCCAGCCAAAGAATGGGGCATGACGCATTTCCAAAGTAACTGACAATACTTTATATAGAGCGAAGAAAACCGGTATTTGAAGAATAATAGGTAAACAACCAGCCATAGGATTCACTTTTTCTCTCTTATACATTTCTAAAAGTGATTTTTGGAAAGCTTGAGAGTCATCTTTATACTTTTCTTTTAAAGCTGTCATTTTGGGTTGTAAATCTTTAAGCTTATTCATACCCTTGAAACCCTTATGTGCTAATGGGAACAATATTAGTTTAATAACCACCGTCAGAATTAAGATAGCTACCCCAAAGTTGCCTATTAAATCATAGAAATAGTGTAGCAATATAAATATTGGCTTGGTTATAAAATATAGAACCCCAAAATCTACAGCCCTATCAAATAGCTTTATGTTATATTCTTTTTCATAGCTATCCAAAACTTCTAATTCTTTTGCCCCAGCAAAAACCTTCATTGAAATTTTTGATGAAGCTCCATTTTTAATTGTTTCTTGCTTATTTGAAAGACTCACTTGATAACGATTATTCTTATCGACTTTGTTAGACCTAAAATTTGCGGTTATGTCTGTTTTTTCAGCTGGAACAATCGCCGTCAACCAATACTTATCTGAGAAACCAATCCAATGAGTTTGTTTGCCAGTAAAATCTTGTTTTCCATCTTCTACCAAATCTGCGAAAGATACTTCGGTCAGCTTATCATCAAAAACCCCTATTGCCCCTTCATGAATTAATGTATTCTGTGAATCCGCTTCAGTTTGAACTCTGGAAATCAGAGTATATGGAGTGAGTATAATATCTTTACCACTTTGGTTTAGTACTTCCTGTGTAACATCAAACATGTAGTTTTTGTCTAAATTTACATGAATTTTAAACGTTAAACCCTGGTTATTTTTCCAACTCAGTGTTGTAGAACCATCGGTATTTTTGATGCCTGCCCAAACTGTTTGATGATCTGGCAAATCAAGATTTGTACCTAACCAGCCAAACTCAGTAAAATATACTTCTTTGGTATGGCTTGGAGAAAGAAGAACAACTTCTGGACTTTCTTTTTTAGGAGTTAGCTTATAGTTTTTTAGGGTTAGATCATCTAGTCTTGCACCAGTCAAATTTATAGATGCACGAACTTTATCGTTTGAAAGAAAGATTCTTTTGGTATCTTTAATTGCATCTGCTCTGTCTACGACTACATCTACTTGCTCAACTTTTTTCACCGCTTTGACAGTTAGTTGCTCTTGCTTTATAGATGCCTCTTGCTCCGCAAGCATTGGATCAACAAAGAGGACTTGCCAAAAATAAATTATTGCCACGCACAAAGTTGTAGCGATTAACAATCTCGTATTCTCTGATAAATTATGCATTTCTTTCTCTATTCTACTGGATCATAGCCACCTTTCGCAAAAGGATGGCATCTGATAATTCGTTTAAATGTAAGGTATAATCCTTTAACTACACCTTTTTTCTCTACTGCTTCTATACCATACTCTGAGCAAGAGGGGAAGTACCTACATGATCTTGGAAGCATAGGAGATATAAAATATCTATATCCCTTAAATATACCTTTTATAACAAACTTCATGAGTTTAGCTTATTAGAGAGTCTCTCTAATTCTAGTATAAGACTAGAAAATTCGACATCAATTATTGCTGCTTTTGCTAATATCACCGCCTCTACATTTTTAATCAGAACTTTAGCAATAGCAGCTCTCAACCTTCTTTTAGCTTTATTTCGCGCGACAGCTTTGGGGAAAATTTTCTTTGGTGCGGCGATAGCAAACGTCGGCTCGCCTTCCTTAATTAAATAATAGCAATTAAAAAATGGCGAAGAATATTTCTTGCCATTCTTTAAAATTTTTTGAATTTCTGTGTTTTTTTTAATCGTGACTAGCGTCATTAAGCGCAAAGCTTTTTACGACCTGTAGCACGTCTGCTGCTTAGCACTTTTTTACCGCCAACTGTTGCCATGCGACTTCTAAAGCCATGTCTACGCTTTCTAACTAGTTTACTAGGCTGATATGTTCTACGTGTTGCCATTTTATCAATTCTGTATATTAATTAAGAGATGATTTTATACAGTTATTAGTCTATAAAGTCAATAGGTCTTATTGGTTTTGCTGAAATGAAAAATACTTTAAAAATATATCAAGAATTCGGCGTCGACTCTTTTTACGAAAAAAAGCCTGTAAATAGAACCGTACAGAAGCCTGAAAAAGAACAGTTAACCACCCCTGCAAAGCCTACCACATCCCAAGAGTCTTCCTCCAGACAACTCGCTGACAAATGCAATACACTTCAAGAACTTGAGCTTGCCGTTAAGAATTTTAATGGATGCGCAATTAAGAAAGTGGCGATAAACACTGTATTTGCAGACGGTAAGCTCGGCGCAAAAGTCATGATGATTGGCGAAGCACCAGGAGCAAATGAAGATAAGGAAGGAATCCCTTTCTGTGGCCAAAGTGGCAAATTACTAAACAACATATTGCCCTCAATAGGTCTAAAAAGAGATGATGTCTACATTACCAACACTGTGTTTTGGCGTCCTCCTGGTAATCGCAGGCCTACACCTGAAGAACTAGAATTATGCCGTCCATTTGTTGAAAAACATATAGCATTGGTTTCCCCTGAAGTTATTGTGCTTGTTGGCAGCACGGCAGTTGAGTCCCTACTCGGCAACAAATTTTCAATGCATCAAATTCGAAGTGAGTATTACAATTATACAAACGAATATTTAGCCAAGCCTATCAAAACAGCCGTTATATTCCATCCATCCTATCTGTTACGCCAACCTACCAAGAAAAAACTTATGTGGTTTGATGTTTTAAAGCTCAAAGCATTTCTTGAGGACAAATAAATGTTTGAAACTTACAAAAAATGGAGAAGCAAGGACTCGGTCAATAGAAAATTCCTAAATTTTAAAGCGAATAAAAGAGGCTATTACTCCTTCTGGATTTTTATAGTTCTGTTCTTTCTAACTACATTTGCTGAGTTTATTGCGAATGACAAACCATTAATTATGTATTTCAAAGGTTCTTTCTACTTCCCTATCGTATCACATATAACAGAAGAAGATCTTGGTGGCGATTATGTAACAGATCCTGACTTTAATGACCCATTTGTAAAAAGTTTAGTTGAAAAACATGGTTGGGCGATTATGCCTCCAATCCATTTCAATTACCAAACCATCAATTTTAATTTACCAAGTCCTGCACCTTCTCCACCCGATTCTGTTAATTGGCTTGGAACAGATGATCAGGGGCGAGATATTCTTGCGCGCCTTATTTATGGGTTTAGAATCTCGGTATTTTTTGGACTAATCCTTACTATATTTAGCTCAGTAATTGGTATAACAATGGGCGCGATCCAAGGTTATTTCGGTGGTAAGATAGATTTATTTCTCCAGCGTTTTATAGAAATTTGGTCTGGTTTACCTACTCTTTACATCCTAATCATTCTTTCGAGTATAGTAGTCCCTAGTTTTTGGTGGTTACTTCTTATAATGTTATTATTTTCTTGGCTTTCTCTCGTTTCCGTTGTGCGCGCTGAGTTTCTAAAAGCACGAAATCTTGGTTACGTCAGAGCTGCCCAAGCCTTAGGAGTTAATCATATCGGAATAATTTTTAGACATATTTTACCTAATGCTTTTGTATCGAGTATGACTTATATACCTTTTTTACTAAACGGAGCTATTACAACCTTAACTTCTCTGGACTTTTTAGGCTTAGGGCTTCCTCCAGGATCAGCATCATTAGGTGAAATGCTAGGACAGGCGAAAAATAACTTACACGCCCCATGGATTGCAGCTTCTGTATTCATAACTTTAACTGCGCTTTTAACACTTCTTATATTTATTGGCGAAGCGGTAAGAGATGCGTTTGACCCGAGGAAGTAGATTTATGTTGTTTTATGTTTATAAGAAAGATCTGGATGGCCACGCTACGCTCGCCATGACGTTATTGCAAGGAGCACGAGCAACACGGCAATCTGGTCTTAAGAGATTTTAAGTTATATGGATACAGTTTATTTAGATCAGATTCAAAAACAACATATGGGCGCTGCCATCGCTCTAGGCAATTTTGATGGCGTGCATGTTGGGCATCAAGAGATCTTACGGGCTTGCATACGATATGCAAAAGAGCACGGACTAAAATCTGCGGCAATGATTTTTGATCCTCATCCATCAGCCTTTTTCAAAGGAAGTGATTTCAAACCACTTATGATGCTTGAACAAAAGATTATGAGACTAAAAGGTCTTGGAATAGATTTTATTATTATTAATAATTTTGATAGTGATTTCTCAAAAATATCTGCACAAGATTTCATAGGAGATATTTTAGTAAAAAAACTAGGTTTAAAATATTTAACTACAGGTTATAACTTTCACTTTGGCCACAAGAGATTAGGTGATGTTAATTTACTTTCAAACGAAGCAAAAAAATTTGGTTTTCATTATCAAAAAATTGACCAAGTGACATTAGATTACATGAGTGTTTCTTCATCTAAAATAAGGGAACTGCTTTCTCAAGGCAGAGTTTCTACAGCATCTGCAATGCTTGGCACTAATGTCAGAATCTCTGGTAAAGTTACCACTGGCCAGAAGATGGCAGGAAACGTTCTTGGCACACCAACTGCGAACATCGCTTTAAATACCGATATCTGCTTACCTTTGTTTGGGGTTTATGTTGTTAGAGCACATGTCGATGGCAGTAGTTACTATGGCATTGCCAATGTTGGAATCAAACCAACTTTTGATAATAAGACCCCACTACTTGAAGTACATATTTTCGATTTCAATTCTGACTTGTATGGCAAGGAATTGGATGTTGAACTTTTAGTATTCATGAGACCAGAAAGAAAATTTGCCACTATAGAAGATCTAAAATGGCAAATTAACTTCGATGCTAAATCTGCAAAGTACGCGGTCAAAAATTTGGATAAGTGGTACAGGCCTATAAAAATTTAGATCATTCACTAAACTTTTATCTACCTATTTCTCTTTCGACGTGGAATCTGAAAGCTTTGAATGATGATTTAAAGCTGATTGTTCCTTCAACACCATCTTGATCTATGCAAACATGCCTTTTGTTAGGCTATCTGCTTTCCAAAAATTTTGCGGCAATTATTTCTGCATCATCAACACTGGCTAAAGAAAGATCCATATTTGTTAAATCAAAAGTATTGTCAGAACATAAACCTGATTGCGCCCTAACAAAACCAGCCTTACCTAAAATTTTACCTGAAGCAATATTTAATGGACTGTATGTTGCGTCAAAACGTCTTAGTGCTTCACCATCAAAACATCTGAATGCGTTTTGCAATTCAGGGAAATGATCATCAGAAATTTTGCCAACGCCAATGCTATTTACTTCTTCTGCCCAAGTTTCAACTACAGATTTCAAAACGGCTGATCCTATACCCTGACCTTGTGCACTGGGAGTTAAAGCATATGACACTTCTGATACTCCCTTTCCTTCTCCTTCACGACAAAGAATAAAGCCAATTTCTTCGCCATCTGCATCTAAAACCGTTAATGCTCCATGCGGCTGAGTAGAAGCAAATCTTTTATTCCAATCTTGAAACTTGCAATTAACTTCATCTGGCGTTTTAGGTTTCCCATCTCCAAATAGCTTTTTTACAACTTCTTGGTTGCTCAAAAGATCATAGTAAAAAGGCAAATCGGCTTCTGAAATACCTCTTGCGGTAAAAGTGTCCGCTGGAAGCAGAGTATGAAGATAACTACCAGTTTCTCTATTTTCTATAGAAAACAGGTTAGAACCTTCAACTTTTTGCCCGAGCATTACTAAATCTCATCATGAGTTATTGTAACTGGATGAAGTGCATTCATAATTTCTTCTGAAGCATCACTCCAGCATTTCGAATTTTCTTGAGCTTGGTTGTATCTGCTATTGAAAACATTCACAACTTTTTCTGTAAGCTCATCAAATGTCCCTGTAACATCCAAATGATAACCATGATTCATAAGTGATTTTTGTAATGCTGTTACATCAAAGTCTGTTTTGCATTCTTTGCTAGCTGTAGCTTCAACATGTTTCCCAAATCCTGCAGCTGCTAATTTATCCCAAGGGAATTGGTTGCCTGGGGCTACGTGTCTTAGAGGCGCAACTTCACCTAAACCAACAATTTCCATTGTCTTATTGTGTCTGGTATTAATGTCACCAAGCAGAGAAATTAACTTATCCATTTGTGCTTGCGAGAATTCAGAACTAGCATCGTTAATCATCATCACGCTAATTGCGTAGTCATTTACACCAGTTTTACCTTGCCAAGCGCTTTTACCCGAGTGAAATGCTTTTACATCTTCGTTATGGTATTGATCAAGAAAGCCATCTTGCCTAATTGTATAGTGAACACTTGCACCATTGTCATGAAGTTTCGTAACTGTTTCATGGACAGTTGGGCTTACTGAATAAGTTAAAACCACCGTATTAATTTCTGCTCCTTCTGGGCGTGGTGCTGAAAATTTATTGTTATTAACTGTACTTATGAATGATGTCATGTTCTACCTAATGTAACGTTACAAGCGACAATTATACCACAAAACCCTTGGTTCTGGAAGTCATTTTGTGCGAACGCCTATTAGGCGATATTATGTGAGGAAAATCAAACGCCCAAGGTTTGAATAAGTGACCTAGAAATAACTAAGATAACATTCCACTTAATAATTAGCATTATGTAAGACAGAACTATCCCAAATATAATAACTAAGCCATCGCGCTCCATCACCCCTAATGCCATGATAACTATACAAATTCCAGCTATGAAGTTTATGAAAGGTATCGGCAGAAACAATATAAAACCCATTACTATAATTGTAAAACCTGCTAACCGCTCTATTAAAGGTATAAAAAGTGATAATCTAGGCTTGATTAAAAATTCTATTTTCTCAATAACTCCAATTGACCAACCAACTAATTTCAACAGAGTTTTCGTAGATCTTTGTTTTTCCGATATCCACTTGGGTAAATATAAGTACCTACACCCTATCATCATTTCTAAGCCTAAAATCATTATCACAAACCCTGTGATGGTAGATATACCTGGAATTCCGAGTGGTATAGAGTTTGGGATGGCCAAGATTAAAATAGCTATACTGAAACTCCTATCCATTAGAGTTTCTGTGAAATCTTGGATAGACATCTTTTTATTCTTATATTTCTTTACAATCTCGGCTAAAATTACTGAGGTTCTTTTCTGGTTCATTTCTAAACCTTCTTTGTTTTATAAAGAGAATAGATAATACCAATTAAGATCAGAGTGGCTGAAACACCAAGCGATATTTCTGCTGGGAATTTATCAATCCCCATATAGTCAGAAATGAATATTTTGCTACCAATGAAAATTAATATTACAGAGAGTGAGTATTTTAAATATACGAACTTATCTAATACAGAGTCCAATGCGAAATATAAGGCTCTTAGACCCAATATAGCAAAGATATTACTGGTATAAACTATGTAAGGGTCATCAGTTATTGCGAAAATAGCAGGCACACTATCAACAGCGAATACTAGATCAACAAATTCTATAAGAATTAGAGCTATGAACAAGGGTGTAAAAAACAATTTCACCGCCCCAGTTTTTGTTTTTAAATAGACAAAAAACTTATCGCCATGGAACTCTTTTGTTATTGGAAGCTTTCTTTTGATATATAGATACAACACATTTTTGCTGATATCGGGCTTTTCATTTATAGTCATAATCATTTTTATCCCTGTATATATCAAGAACACAGAGAACAAATACATAACCCAACTAAACTCTGAAACTATTACAGCGCCAACGCCTATCAGTATTGCCCTTAAAACTATAACGCCTAATATACCCCAAAACAGCACTCTGTGCTGGTATTTTGGAGGGATTTTAAAAAATTGAAAAATTAACGATATAACAAAAATATTATCTAAAGCTAAGGTCTTTTCTACTAAATAACCTGTAACATACTCTTCAGCCCTTTCGACACCCATAATGTACCAAATCCATAAGCCGAATGATAAGCCTGCAACGATGTACCCAAAGCTAAGCTTTAAACTTTCTTTGACGCCTATTTTTTTATTCTTTCTATGCAAGACTCCTAAATCGAACGCTAATAAAGCGACGACTATGACTATAAAAAGTCCCCACATCCAAATTGGCTTATCCATTTTTCTTACAAAAGTTATGCTACCAAACAGTAAATCACTGTTTTGTAAAATATCAAATTGTTTTAAACCGTAAACGACTCCCCACAGCCGCAGCGGCCTTTTTCATTCGCAGTCCTTTTGCTCACACACCTACTATGTGAGTTCATGTGAGATTATGTGAAGAAACAGTTATTTCACTTTATACCTAGTAGCTTTACCTTCGCCTAATTTCTCAAGTCTTTTAAGGTCCAATAGCTTCTTTATAATAGATTCTACTGTTCTGGCTGGAAACCCAAGAGCCTCTATTGCATCTTTTCGACCGAATATTTTCTTATCTTTTGCCCAAACCCACAATGCTTGTTGTTTGTCAGATAATAAATATTCAATGTCATCACCCTCAATAATTTTAAGAGCTTGGTCGCTTTGTTTCTTTATCACATTCAAAAAGAATATCAGCCACGGAGAAATATCTTCTTTTTTGGTTTTCCATGTATTTTGGGTTTTGTTTAATGCTAAATAGTAATCCGCTTTATTAGACTCAATTAGTCTTTCGTGAGACACAACCTGAGTAAATAAATAATTTTCTTTCAGCAACATTAAGTTAGTTAATAACCTGCTAGTTCTTCCGTTTCCATCTTGAAATGGGTGAATTGCCAAGTATTCAAATACAAAATTTGCAATTAAAATAAGCGGATGTTTTGCTTTCGTTTTTACCGCCCAGTTATACCAATCTATTAACTCCTGCATTTCTTTCTTAACTAAATAAGGTGGTGTTGGATCAAAAATTACTCCAACCAAGTTACCTTTGTTATCTTTAGCTTCGACTCTATTTGAACCAAACTTATAAGTGCCTTTATGACCTGCATCTTTTTGACTATGTATCAACATATCATTATGCAGCTTTAGTATAAAAGATTCGCTCAAAGGTATTTCATCATAGTTTTCAAACACAGATTCTAAACATTTTAAGTAGCCTGCAATTTCCTGTTCATCGCGCGTTTTAAATTTTTTAACCCTGAGGTTTTTATATAAACTCTCGACCTCTCTATCTGTGAGTTTATTTCCCTCTATCCTGTTAGATGCACCTGTTGAAGTTATGATCACCGACCGAGTCAACCTTTCTAAAGTTTGCGGAAGCAACTTACCAGTGATCTGCCAACTATTTTTGACACCATCAATTGCTGATAGCAATGAATAAACCTCCTCAACAACCGAAGGTTTTAAAGCTAGTCTTTTATGAACTCTGAAGTTTTCCCAACTCATTTACTTCTCACATTACCCATATGTGAGATTATGTGAGATTATGTGAGAAAAGTCAAGAATGAGCTTAAACCGTAAACGACTCTCCGCATCCACAACGGCCTTTTTCATTGGGATTCACAAACACAAAACCTGACTTCATTTTTTCGTCTACGAAATCTAATTTTGTACCGATCAAATACATTACAGCTTTTGGGTCGATAAGAACGGTTACACCTTTGTCATTAACAACTTCATCGAACTGGCCTTTTTCATCGGCATATTCAAATGTATAAGACAAACCGGAACAACCACCAGATTTAACCCCAACGCGAATGCCTGCAGAAGGCTTGTCGCGTTTTTCTAAAAGAAATTTCACGCGCTCTGCAGCTTGGTCTGTAATTGTAATAATTGGTGCAGCCATTTATTTATTATCGTTGCTTAAGTTATTTTTATAATCTTCAATCGCCTTCTTAATTGCATCTTCCGCTAAAACCGAACAGTGGATTTTCACTGGAGGCAAAGATAGCTCTTCCACTATATCAACATTTTTAATTGCCATTGCTTCATCAATTGTAAGCCCTTTCAATTTTTCAGTTGCAAGCGAGCTTGACGCAATCGCAGATAAACATCCGAATGTGCGGAATTTTGCATCTTCAATTTTCCCTGTCTCTGGATCTACTTTAATTTGCAATTTCATTACGTCGCCACAAGATGGCGCACCAACTAAACCAGTGCCTACGTTTTCTTCGCTTTTTGCAAAAGCGCCAACGTTTCTTGGGTTTTCATAATGATCTATAACTTTTTGACTGTATGCCATATTTACCTCTTTTAATGTCCTGTCCAATTAATTGTTTTTAAATCAATGCCATCTTGCATCATTTCCCATAAAGGGCTGAGTTCTCTTAATCTATCTATAGCTTTTTTCACATGATCTATTGCAAAATCCACTTCTGCTTCAGTGGTAAATCTACCAAAACCAAATCTTATAGACGTATGCGCCATTTCTTCATCAAGACCAATGGAACGTAAAACATAAGATGGCTCTAGTGATGCTGAGGTGCAAGCAGAACCAGATGACACCGCAATATTCTTAATTGCGCCAATCATCGACTCACCCTCAATACATGAAAAGCTGATATTGATATTTCCAGCCAGCCTTTGCTTCGCATCGCCATTGAGATATACATGAGGAATTTTCAACATTTCAGAAATAAATTTATTTGAAAGTTTTTCTAATCTTTTATTTTCAAATTCCATTTCTTCTTTAGCTATTCTCGCAGCTTCACCTAAACCAACAATTATAGGTGTAGGCAAAGTTCCCGAGCGCATTCCCCTCTCCTGCCCGCCACCGTTAATTATCGCTTCGATTCTTACCCTTGGGCTACGACCAACAAATAGCGCGCCTATACCTTTTGGGCCATAGATCTTGTGGCCAGAAATACTCATTAAATCAATGCACATTTCCTTTATATCTAACGGAATTTTTCCAAATGCTTGTGCTGCATCGGTATGAAAAAACACTCCTTTCTCTCTGCATATTTTACCGATCTCTTTGAGTGGTTGGATAACGCCAATTTCATTATTAACCGCCATAACAGAAACTAATAAAGTATCTGGACGAATCGCTGCTTTTAATTTTTCCAAATCAATTAAGCCATTTGTCTCAACTGGAAGATATGTGACATCAAAACCATCTTGTTCTAAATGCCTGCAAGTATCTAGCACGCATTTATGCTCGGTAACTAGAGTGATGATATGTTTTTTCTTATCACCATAAAACCCTGCAACACCCTTTAGCGCTAAGTTATTTGACTCAGTCGCACCTGACGTGAAAATAATTTCTCTAGGGTCTGCATTTATTAAACTTGCAACTTGTTCACGAGCTTTTTCGACTGCATCCTCCGCTTCCCAACCAAATTGGTGGCTTCTTGAATGTGCGTTACCAAACTTTTCTGTAAAGTAGGGAATCATAGCTTCAAGAACCCTTGGATCCATAGGGGTTGTTGCTTGATAGTCCATATATATAGGTAATTTTAATTCTTTACTCATGCTGCTAATTTCATATTTGTTTTTTCATATAACTGCTTCCAACAATCGACGAACCTATCGATTTGCTCTTTGGTATTACCTATACCTAAACTTACTCTGATTGCAGTTCTTGCAATCTCTTCTGAGTACCCCATGTTCATCTGAGTGGTTGATAGGCCTATTCTACCAGATGAACACGCCGAACCTGCACTTATAGCAAAACCATTTGTATCAAAATGAATTAATTGTGTTTCATTTGAAACATTAGGTATTGTAAAACTTGAAGTGTTTGGCAACCTCTGAGTATCTTTTCCAAAAAAGATTGCTTCTTTACATACTTGCGCAATTTCGCTTTCTAAATAATCTCTAAGCTCGGCAAGCTTTGCGTACTCATCTAAATTAATAAGAGAAGCCGCAATTCCAAAGCCATGTATCGCCGCTAGATTTTGCGTACCTGGTCTTATTCTAAATTCTTGCCCACCACCTTGCATAAGCGCGCTAATCGGCAAATTCTTTTTAAATACCAAAGCTGCAGCACCTTGAGGGCCGCCCATTTTATGGGCAGAAATTGTTATTAGATCCAAATCTAATGCTGAGATGTTTAAAGGTATTTTACCAAATGCTTGTGTTGCATCAGAATGGATAATTCCATTATATCTATGCACCACGTCTATAATTTCTTTCATCGACTGGATTACACCAACTTCATTGTTAGCAAAAATCACAGATACTAGATATCTATTCCCAGATTTTAAAATTGTCTCAAGAGAGACTAAATCGACAACACCATTCTTATCAACAGGAATCAGCCCCTGCCCTACAACACTTAATACCGATGGATGCTCAATGGTAGTAGTTATGATTTCTAAATTTTTAAAACCTTTTAAAGCAATATTATTAGATTCTGTACCAGTTGCAGTAAACACCACTTCATACTTTTCATCTGCGCCTACTGCTTTCGCTACATTGCTTCTAGCTACTTCTAATATTTTTTTGGCTTCACGACCAAACGCGTGAATTGACGATGCATTTAATGGCTCATCTCCCATCTCAGCCATGGCTTTTTTAACTACAGAATTTACTGGAGTAGTCGCATTATGATCAAAATATATGTAATCACTAAGCTGCATTTTTATCTCCAATAACTTCACACTCATTGGTTTTTCTCAGCCTTTTTTGGCATACATCTTCTAAACTAATTCCTCTTAAAAAACGATAGATATGATCACCTAAATCTTCCCATAAATGATGGGCTGCACACCTTGTTTTATCTTGGAGACAACCTTGCCCCGTCTCTCTTTGGCACCTTGTCATCTTAATATTTTCTTCAACAGCAAACATTATATCTGATATAGAGATATCTGTCTTCGGCCTACCTAACATATATCCCCCACCTGGACCTCGTACAGAAGCAACTAGCCCAACTTTTTTCAATTTCGAGAATATCTGCTCTAAATAACCTAGATCCAAACCCTGTCTTTCTGATACAGATGCAAGCCTTACTGGCCCATTCTGGCAATGAACCGCTATGTCAACTAGTGCCATTACTGCATATCTACCTTTAGTCGAAAGTATCATAAAGCTTAAAAAACTTCCAAATTCGTTTAAGTTGGTGTATTATACACTCTGAACTGTATTTTGCAAAGTACTAAAACCTAGTACTATAGTCAAGTATTAAATAGGCAGTTGTTGCCGATCTAAACATTCTTATAAGGTAGAGATAAAATGGTTAAAGAAGTTGTATTTAACGGCCCAGACGGAAGAATTGAAGGAAAATACCATCACAGTGACGAGAGAAACGCACCTATTGCGTTAATTCTACACCCCCATCCATTGCATGGCGGCACAATGAATAATAAGGTTGTTTACCACTCTTTTCACACATTTGTTGAGAATAAATTCTCTGTTCTAAGATTTAACTTCCGCGGAGTTGGTAAATCTCATGGTAGCTTTGATCATGGCATAGGCGAGCTTTCTGATGCAGCATGCGCTCTTGATTGGTTGCAACAACAAAACCCTGAAGCCTCAAGCGTTTGGCTTGCTGGATTTTCATTCGGCTCTTGGATTGCCCTGCAATTACTTATGAGACGCCCAGAAATCAATGGCTTCATTGCCATTTCTCCCCCAGCCCAGTCTTATGACTTCAACTTTTTATCTCCATGCCCTACACAAGGCGTTATAATTCATGGCTCTAAAGACGATATCGTGCCAGAAGAAGCAGCTTACAGCTTATATGAAAAACTAGAAAAGCAAAGAAACTCGGATATTGAGTATTATCCAATAAGTGGAGCTGATCATTTTTATAAAAACAGAGAAAATGAATTAAAATCAGCAATTGATTCTTATATTAAACCAAGAGTCAAACTAGAGCCACTACCGCGCAAAATAAAGCGTGACAGAAGGCGTCGCATGACAGTTAACGACGGAGCATAAACTTCTGAAATAAAAAGTCTTTTGACCTAGTTATTTATTGTGTTAGGCTTAAAGGGTAATCCCTAAAACAACATAATATACAGGTAGTATATGACAGCACTTTCAGCGGTAAAACGTAAAGAAGTCGAGATTGCAGTAAAAGGCGCTCTTGGCTTGACACTTACTGGAACACAAAAAGACTTAGCTCTTAAAACAAACGTACTAAAAATGTGGTGGTCTGAATCTGGCGGCGACGGTTCTGCTGCTAAGATGGATACACTTTCAACATGGGTAAAAACCAAACCTCTTGCTTTGAATTTCCTAAATCAAAACGATGATTTTATCAAAGTTATTGATGGCACAACCAGCTTCACAACAGGTGCGAATGGGTTGCCTTCAACATACATAGCTCTACATAACGAAGATACAACAAAAGAAGCGGCTCTAAAAGGATTGATAGCTCTTAGGGTTAATGCTGTTGATTCAACATTCGGCACAACTGGTGCTAACCTTGGCGCAACTGGCGGTACAGCACTAGCTGATGCTACCGTGATGGGGTATTATACATCATGGGGTGCGACAAAATTTAATGCGATTTTCAACAAAGGCTTGATTAAAGCTATTACTGTTGAATCTGATACAAACTACGATACACTTGCTGAAGTCATTGCAGTTTACGACGCAGCTTGGACAAATGCCGTTCCTAAAGATACTTTCTTTGGTGCTTTCACAAAATTTGTTGAGAAAGGAGTTAACGTTAAGTTCAGTGAATTATGGGCTGACGTGAACAACCTTGCAAACTTCCAATCTCACACTTCTGAGAATGCCATCAAATTAATGGCATCATCTGGTGGTTCTTGGGCAACAATAACTGGTTTAGCTGCTCAAAAATATGCAGATTTAACAACTGCCAATGCTGCAACAGCTATAGATAAATGTGGTGCAACTTACACATCACTAAACACCATCTATACAGCAAGCTCAGTTAAGGCTAATACTTTGTTGTCTGACAACGCAGTAAAACTTTGTTCACTACCAACAAACTCTATAAACACCGCTACTCAGTCTACAGCTTATGGTACAACTTATACTACAGCTAAAGACATCGATTTCAGAGCAATGGTTGATCCTAAATATCACGAATTATACACAGCAGGCATGACTTTAACTACTGCAGCTGCATTAGGTGATAAACTTCAATGCGTTGGTAACAATGCACAGTTAAAACAAAATTTAATTTTAACTGGGTCTGATATCAATACAGTACTTACAGACTTAAATGGTTTACCTGACTTGGTAACTTCACCTACAGTATTTGGTGGTTTCGAAGTCTTAGATCCACTTTGTTACTAAAATACTTTTTTCTGTAAAAATTGGGGGGCACTAGTTGCCTCCCTTTTTTATTGGAAAATTTGTGGCATTTACCCATTTTTTTTGTATGCTATGTCCAAGAAAAATAACAGGACAGAACCATGTCAGATTTAGTTAATTTAAATATAGCAAAAGCAAAAGAGCTGATTTCTAAAAAAGAAATTTCGGTTAATGACCTTCTTGACGCGTATTTGAAAAAGTCACAAGAGAACTCAAAGCTTAATGCTTACACAGAGTTAACTACAGAATTTGCAAAGAATCAGGCAGCTGTGTCCCAAAAAAAATATGACAATGGAACAGCTGGAGTAATTGAAGGAATGCCAATCGGCGTTAAAGACCTATATTGTACAAAAGGATTTGAGTCAGCTTCGTGCTCAAATATCTTGAAAGGATTTAAACCTGAATACGAATCAACAGTTACGGAAAAACTATTTGAGAATGGTGGCATCATGATTGGTAAAACCAACATGGATGAATTTGCCATGGGTTCTGCAAACATCACTAGCGCAAAGGGCAATGTAATAAATCCTTGGAAACGCAAATCAGATAATAAAGACTTAGTTCCAGGTGGATCATCAGGTGGATCATCAGCCGCAGTTGCTGCGAAAATGTGCGTTGGTGCTTTGGGCTCAGACACTGGCGGCTCTATAAGACAACCCGCAGCTTTTACTGGAATAGTTGGCATCAAACCTACATATGGACGTTGTTCACGTTTTGGTATGATCGCCTTCTCTAGCTCTCTTGACCAAGCTGGAGTATTTGCTCGATCTGTCGAAGACTCTGCGCTACTACTTGAATCGATTTGCGGATATGATAAAAAAGATTCAACCTCTGTTAACATACCAACTCCACATTTCGCCAAGGAAGCGAAACAAAATATTAAAGGTATGCGAATTGGTATTCCAAAAGAATATAGAATGGATGGAATGCCCGCTGAAATAGATACGTTATGGCAAAAAGGCGCAGAGTGGTTAAAAGCTCAAGGCGCAATTTTGGTAGATATCAGCCTTCCACACACACAATATGCATTACCTACATATTATATAATTGCTCCAGCTGAAGCTTCTTCAAACTTGGCAAGATATGATGGCGTCCGTTATGGCAAAAGAGTTTCTCCAGCAAAAGGTTCGATTGATGATTTGTACATGAATACCCGCGCCGAAGGATTTGGTGCAGAGGTAAAACGAAGAATTATGATTGGAACATACGTTCTTTCTGCTGGCTATTACGACGCCTATTACACAAAAGCCCAAAAAGTTAGAAGGTTAATTTCAAACGACTTTACAACTGCATTTGAAAAAGTAGATGCAATCCTTACTCCAACCGCGCCTTCTGATGCCTTTGCTATTGGTGAAAAGATAGATGATCCAGTAAAAATGTATTTAAACGACGTGTTTACAGTGCCTTCAAGCCTTGCCGGCCTCCCAGGCATTTCTGTGCCAGCAGGATTATCAAATGACGGTTTGCCTCTAGGTTTACAAATCATTGGAAAGGCTTATGATGAAGTTAACGTATTCCGCGCAGCTTACGCATTAGAGGAGGCTGCCCAATTTAAAGGCTTATAATGCACGGAGGATTCATGAACGCAAAAACTTTAGGTAGAAGCAATTATAGAGTTGAAACAGATACTTTTGGAGAAATAAAAGTTTCATCAGATGTCTATTGGGGCGCTCAAACACAGAGATCGTTGCAAAACTTCGAGATTGGCATTGAAACCATGCCAAAACCTCTAATCAAGGCTTTAGCAGTCATTAAGAAATCAGCAGCTATTGTTAACAAACAATATAAAAAGCTTGATAGCAAAATTGCTGATGCGATCTGTAAAGCCGCTGATGAAGTTATTGCAGGCAAGCACGATGACAACTTTCCACTAGTAGTTTGGCAAACAGGCTCAGGCACCCAAACCAACATGAATTTAAATGAAGTAATCTCAAATCGCGCTATCGAAATGCTCGGTGGTACTTTGGGTTCAAAAAAACCTGTTCATCCGAATGATCACGTTAATATGGGTCAATCTTCGAATGATACGTACCCTACTGGGATGCATGTAGCAAGCGTCTGTGAGATTAATTTTTGCTTATTACCTTCATTGGAATATCTGCTGAAAGCATTAAAGAAAAAACAAAAAGAATTCGATAAAATAATTAAGATAGGCCGCACCCATCTTCAAGATGCAACTCCAATGACTTTGGGGCAAGAATTCTCTGGATATGTCACTCAGCTCGAATATGGAATTGAGAGAGTCAAGGGAACGATAAAAAGACTTTCGTACTTGGCGCAAGGTGGAACAGCAGTTGGTACAGGGCTTAATTCTCCAAAAGGTTTTGATAAAGATATTGCTACAACAATATCCAAAGAAACAAAATGCAAGTTCTATACTGCACCTAATAAATTTGAAGCATTAGCCTCAAATGATGCCATGGTTGAAGCAAGTGGCGCATTAAACGTACTAGCAGTAAGCCTAATGAAAATTGCTAATGATATAAGGCTACTTGGCTCTGGCCCAAGAAGTGGGCTAGGTGAGCTATCACTACCCGAAAACGAACCTGGATCATCTATAATGCCAGGGAAAGTAAACCCTACTCAGTGCGAAGCTCTGACTATGGTGTGTGCTCAAGTTATGGGCAATCATACAACTATCTCAATTGCTGGCTCGAATGGACACTTTGAACTAAACGTTTTCAAACCTGTGATTATTTATAACTACTTGCAGTCTCTTCGCCTAATAGCAGATTCTTGTAAAAGCTTTGCAGATAACTGTGTTGTGGGCATCAAAGCTAATAAAGAGCGCATTAATCAGTTAATGCAAGAATCCTTGATGTTAGTTACTGCATTAAATCCACATATCGGTTATGATAACGCCGCAAAGATTGCTAAAAACGCTCATAAAAAAGGGCTAACTTTGAAGCAATCAGCATTGCAATTAGGAATTTTAACAGCTGATCAATTTGAGAAATGGGTTAAGCCAGAATCTATGATCGGCGCCAATAAATCTTAACAATGAAATTAAACGCTAACATAATTGACACTTGGCTTAGGAACGCACCAAAAAGTCTGCAATTTTTTTTAATATACGGGCCTGAGCTCGGGCAAATCAAGTTAATTGCAGACAAACTTGTTAAGCATTTTGGCTCTCAAGAAACTGACTTAAACATAAGCAATATTTCTTTCTCAAAAATCAAAGATGATCTTTCACTACTAACAGATGAAATAGCTTCTACATCATTATTTGGAGGAAGAAAAATCATTGTTTTAGATGATGCACCAACTACACTTCCAAAAGGAATGCTAGAACTTTTGAAATCACCAAGAGGTAATGCAATCGTAATTTTTCTAAGCGAAGAATTGAAGCCGACATCCTCACTAAGAAAAAACTTTGAAACTTTGGACAACTGTATTTCTATAGCGTGTTATAAAGACGATAGCACTACTATGCAGAAGTATATTAGAGAATATTTAACCCAAAAAAACATCGAGTTTTCTACTGATATTCCCTCACTTCTTGCGGAGTCTTTACCAGCCAACCGTATGATGGTAAATAGCGAAATCGAAAAATTGATTACTTACAAAGAAGGGGATGAAAGTCCTATCAATTCTGAAGACGTAGTTAATGTTATAACCGAAGCTTCGGAGATCTCTCTTGATGAGTTATGTAACGCAATCGCTCTAAAAGACGCAAAGCTGACGCAAAAATGTATTGAGCAGTTAATTCAAGAAGATAAAAATTTCGTATTTGTAATACGAGTTTTATTAAAATATTTCATGAGATTATTTGAAGTGAAGGCCTCAATAGAGCAAGGGGCTTCTGTTGTAGATGCTGTTGGAAAATTAAGACCACCAGTTTTCTTTAAGCAAAAAGATAATTTAATTAAAAACTGTAGATTAGTTTCAAATGACCGTATTAAACTAGTCTTAAATACACTGCTGAGACTTGAACTTCAGTGCAAAAATACTTTCGTGTCCCCAGAATTACTTACCTTTAACTCTCTAACCCATCTAACAGCAGCATGAAAAAATTAGTAGTAGGCAATTGGAAAATGAATGGGGACAAACAGACTTGTCAGTCTTTGATCTCACAGATAAACAAAGACTCTGATGTTGCAGTTGTCATTTGCCCTCCTTATCCGTATTTAGAAATAGCACAAAGTTTTGGGGTTACTATTGGCGCACAGAATTGCGCAGCTTATGATAATGGAGCCTACACTGGCGAAATTAGCGCAAAAATGCTTGCTGATTTAGCTTGTAAATATGTGATTTTAGGACACTCAGAAAGGAGGCAACATTTTAAAGAATCTGATTCTGAGGTTCTTACCAAAGTAAAAATTGCGCATAAATATGGGTTAAAAACTATAGTCTGCATTGGAGAGTCTTTAGAAACATATAAATCTGGGAAAACAGAAGAATTTGTCTCTGCACAGCTCTCTAATTATTTAGATCTAGACCCAAAACTCACTGTAATTGCTTATGAGCCTATTTGGGCAATTGGAACTGGCCTTACCCCAACTGTTGCCGAAGTTGAAATGATCATAAAATCGATAAAGCAAAAATCTAAATTCCCTGTACTTTATGGTGGATCAGTAAATCAAAAAAACTGTAAAGAGTTAGCATCACTTACTATCCTTGATGGATTTTTAGTTGGTGGCGCGAGCTTAGAATCAGGCTCATTCAATCAAATAATTTCTAGTTTTAAATAGACTTCATAGATTCTTCAAAAAATGTGAATAGTTTTGCTCCTCTCTTCCCCATCTAGTCTTACTTAGGTTGGTTGCATAGCAAGCTATTATATAAGGATTTATTGTTATCATCCAATCTTTCGTACTTAACTGTGCCAACCCCATCTACTATGGTATTTGGCTGCAAGTAACCAAAATATTCTTCACCATTCCGAACGAAAGACTCATTGACTCTTCCAAATTGATAACGAGAAAACCCTGTATTAAGCCCGAATCTGTTATTGTTAGGCCCTCCTGTAAAAGCCAGCTTACTAAAGCCCACTCCATCAAATTTTCCAGAAGGATTGCCATCTAAGTCACCCATTTCGTAACATGATCCCATATATCGCATTACAAATCTGTTAGCAGAGGCAAATTCGTTAGGTGCATCACTCTGGAAACTCACAACTCCTTGCACAGTATTACCAGCCTTTGTGCCAGAAACTATATTAATATCAAATTTATAATAGATATCTTTCGGGTCATAAGGCAAATTAACACTTTTTGGCTTAGGTTCTGATTGTACAACTTCCTTTTTACCAGCAACAAATATATTAATATTGGAAACAAATTGTTCCGTTGTTCTCACTTGCAAATCTGAAACGTAAATACCTTGATTATAAATTTTAATATAAGGTATTTTATCGTATGATAACTCATTAACATCTCCAAATGGACCAAATATAATCCTATCACCGCTAGGTTTACCATTTTTCCATTCTTGCAAGATGGTATATAGCCCAGCTATTCTACCTTCACCCATCCACATACCAATTGAATAAATAAACCCAACTACCACAAAATTGTTTTTATAAACTTCTGTAGATGCCCCTCCGTTCCCTCCATACTGATTGCCCTTTATAGATTCTCCTAAAGAGCCGTCTTCATTAATTTTTCTATATATTGGCTGAATGGCGTCTATTATCATACCATGGCCAATTACTACCCCTGCTAAAACGACTTTGTTTTGCTCAGATACTGCTTGAGAGGGAAGAGGATTGCCAATTGCATTTGGAGCAATTGTTATAGAAAAAGAAAGTACAAGGATTATTAGAGTTATGAGTTTGTAATTATTATAAGGCATATTTAATAAATCAAGTAAACTACTTTAATATTATGGTAATTTAGGAGTTAAATCCTGTCAATCGCGGCATTTTAGAAATTACACACATTGCCAAATAATACTTACTATTTTCGCTCTAAAGCCTATAGTTTTTGAGTTTTACGATGTTATTACAAATACTTCTAATTCAAACATATATATAGGAATCGAAGGCCTATTCCTCTTCAAAATAAGCCAAATAAAATTCTTCTTTATATATAAATACAATAAATTAATTATTTTCCTATACTCTCTTCTTCAGGTTTTTTATCCACAAGAACATATTTAGCCCATTTACCTCTAATTAGTCCAGATTGCATATTTAGCAGATTGCACCTGTGTCGAACGTATGGAACAGGATTTGTGGCTAATATTTGTAATCTCACTTCTTGCTCAACCCTACCAGTTTTAATCTCTGTAGAAGCACCTTTTTGGATTAATAGCGCTACTATTTCAGGGTCATTTTGTCTCACTTTTATTGCATAAGTAATAGGCTTTTCACCCTTAAATAAAGTATTTAAAATAGCCGCTTTAACTCCACTCGGATGGCCTATATCTCTCTCAGCCCCATCTAGCCACAATAAATAATCGAGTAATTTTTCAACGAGTTTATAATCTGCAATTTTAATGAAACCAAATAGGTATTCTATTGGCTTAATCATCGAAGTAGCTGAATTTATAACAAACCTTTTTTGTTGAATAAACTGAAAAGGCTTGGTCAACAAGGCATTTGCAAGCTCTTCAAATTGGATTAGAAACGGCCACTCAAATCCTCTAATTTTTGTAGATATTTTCTCTTTAGGCACATCTACTAATATAAAAGAATTGTTATTATGCCTTATTTCCAATTTGAAACGCAATTTCAACAAGTCTGCTGCGCTGTACCCAAACCTATTTATAGCATTATAATCTACTCCTTCATTGAGTAGATAAAGCACTATTGGCTTAAGTTTTACTCCAAGAATAGCCTGCGGCAACCGCAAAATTTTCATTAATGTATTGCGCCCAAACAAATCTTCATGATTAACTTGGTACCCAAGCTGCACTAATCTTTCAACATTCTCTGACTGACCTGCTATAAGAAGCCTGCAAAAAATATCTAGGCCGTTACTTGGATTTACAATGTAAAAGAGTTTTTTCCTTTCTTCATCTGAAGTACTGGGATCAAAAATCTTAGATAACAACTCTACATCGGGCAACTGATTATGATTCGAACGATCATTGTGCAACATCAAAATTATTTACATATGAACCATGATATAAATTCAATCCTAATTTGCTACCAATTTCCAGAGCTTTTACAGATTCACAGTTGGATAAGATAACTCGGCTACTACCAGAAATCTGAATTTTGTTACGCAAGGCATTCATATTATCTTCATAGCTTTGCTTTAAAATAGATGGCTCCCATTTTAATTTCAACAAATCGAATCCTAGCATTTCCCTGTCGGAGTTTAAAAAACTAATATTATCTAAACCAGTAAGGCACAGCTTAAATCCATGCATTCTCAAACTTTTTTGCAATTCAAAGAAATCTGCCAAGCTCTTATAAACTTCACTTATATGAATCGATATTATTAGATTCTTTTTCTTCTCTTCAGGAAGTGAATCGCAAAATATCCTGAACTCTTCACCATTCAAAACATTTAGCGATAGCTTAAACAACAAAGCTGTATTAACCCCTGCCGCTATAAGATTAAGCACTTTGATCAAAATACGAATCTCTACAAACTCTCTAACATAAGCAAATAAGTTAGCATTTGTGATTAAATCTTTATTGTGCCCCAAAAATGTCCTAAGTATATCTGAATCAAATGATACACTGTCTATTACTTTTAAAGCATTAGAGGTGTTAGGATTTGTAACAATAGGACTAACATTTATTACTTGCTCCCAATCGATTCCCATTAAAGCATCTTCAATTTGAGAACTTATTATTGAAAGCAAAGAGGTAGACCTGTTTTTCGGTATATTTCTAAAATTAACAAACGCGTTATCATTTGCTGCATTTTCTATTTTAGATCTGCAATATTCTAAAAAATCGCCCCAATTCTTTGACGTATCAAAAATCAAACAGAAATCATTGTTTTCTATACCGCCCGTGTATGCCAATTCATCATCTGCAAATAAATAACGCATTTGATATATTGACTCTATGACTTGTTTTTGGGTCGCACTTTTAAGCACCAGAACCAAATCACCATCCTTCATTACGTAGATCTCACCAAGCGATGCTTTCAGCTGATCACGCAAAATGTTTGCGGCTATGCCTACATGCTCATTGCTATCTCGCCTAACTCCTAATTTTGATAGATTGAAAATTATAGCAGTAGTATTATTAGCCGATACAAGCGTAGAGTTGACGGCACTTTCCAAACGTTGTTCTGCAGCTTGGGTGTAAAGATTCATAACTAAATTTTATATTTGATTTATGTAGTATATAAAATCTTCACCAGATTACAATGCTAACAAATCAACATAACTCCACCAATTCTGTGGAACTTGTTTTTGCGCCTTGTACATCGACTCAATATTTTCAAAGATACCAAAACAGGTTGAGCCTGCTCCAGACATTCTGGCAACTTTAATACCTTCTTGTTTCTGTAGAAACTCTATCACATTTTTAATTTCAGGGGCGATAGCACATGCGTTGGCGTAAAGATCATTATGTCCAGTAAATATTAATTTTTTTTGATCGGCATTAGCTTCTAAATTGGGAGTAAATTCTGAAAACCCCTTTTGGAACACTTCTTTAGTAGAGACATGTACATTTGGGTTTATTAATAAAATTGGCAGCTCTATCCCTAAGTTCACAAAAGTAATCTTTTCACCTACACCCTCTAAAAATGCAGGTCTGCAACCAATAAAAAATGGGACATCCGCGCCAAGTTTAAGAGCATATTTTTCTAACTGCTCTTGAGTAAGATTCACTCTCCAAAGCTCATTAAGCATCTTTAGAACTGTAGCAGCGTTTGATGATCCACCACCTAACCCTGCTCCAATAAGGATGTTTTTTGCGATATGGATTTTACAACCAGCCTTAATTCGAAAATCTGATTTTAATAAATTCGCAGCTTTGATCACTATATTATCTTCAATAGCTGCGCCATCAACAGTACAAGAAACTTCATCAGATTTACTTATAACTACAGTGTCCGAAAGATGTAGGGGAACGAAAAGACTCTCCAATAAATGGTATCCATCTTCTCTCTTTCCCACTACATGTAGAAATAAATTAATCTTCGCAAGCGAAGCCCTAATCACTATTAATTGCCACTATTAGGATTCATTTTTTCAAAAAATGAATCATTAGTTTTTGTTCCTTGCATTTTATCAATCAAGAACTCAATAGCATCAACTGTACCCATTGGGCTAAGAATACGTCGTAGTACCCACATTTTAGATAATGTTCCTTTATCAATAAGCAGATCTTCTTTCCTTGTACCAGATTTTGCAACATCAAGAGCAGGGAAGACACGCTTATCAGCGACCTTTCTATCAAGCACAATCTCTGCGTTACCAGTGCCTTTAAATTCTTCAAATATAACTTCATCCATTCTTGAACCAGTCTCAATCAAAGCAGTCGCAATAATTGTTAATGATCCACCTTCCTCGATATTTCTCGCTGCACCGAAGAATCTTTTTGGACGTTGTAATGCGTTTGAATCCACACCACCACTCAATACTTTTCCTGAAGAAGGCACAACGTTGTTATAGGCTCTTGCCAAACGAGTTATTGAATCTAGAAGAATAACAACATCATGTTTTGATTCAACTAGTCGCTTCGCTTTTTCAATTACCATTTCTGCTAATTGTACGTGACGTGTTGAAGGCTCATCAAAAGTTGAGCTCACAACTTCACCTTTAACAGAGCGCGCCATGTCTGTAACTTCTTCTGGGCGTTCATCAATTAGCAAAACTATCAATTTCACATCTGGATGATTTGCAGTAATTGAGTGCGCAATATTTTGTAACAATACTGTTTTACCAGTTCTAGGTGGTGCAACAATAAGTGCCCTCTGCCCCTTGCCAAGCGGAGAAACTATATCAATGATTCTTTGACTCAACGAAGGAGTGACTGTCTCAAGTTTAATTTTTTTATTTGGGTAGAGCGGCGTCAAATCTTCAAAATGCACTCTGTGATAAGTGTTTATAGATTCGTTACCATTAACCTCATTGACTTTTATAAGAGCAAAATATCTCTCGCCTTTCTTAGGAGCGCGTACTGGACCTGTTAAGGTGTCACCAGTTCTCAAGCCCATTCTTCTAATTTGATTTGGCGATACATAAATATCATCTGGACCAGGCGTGTAATTAGATTCCATTGATCTTAAGAAGCCATAACCATCTTGAAGAACTTCAAGAACACCTTCACCAATCATTACACCGCCCTTCTCAGCTAAATGCTTTAGTATAACAAATACTAAATCATGCTTAGCAAGAGTGCTTGGATTTTCAACCCCTAAAGAAATTGCAAGATCCAACAACTCTTCTGGAGATCTTTTCTTTAAGTCTTTAAGATGAAAAACCATTTCCTCATCAACGACCTTATTTTCAGCTTGCTCATCGTTATTAGGAGCTTGTGTATGGCTCGCATTTTCTATTGAACTCTCAACTTCTTGCTTTGGTTCAGCCACCTCTTTCACTTTTACTGCTCTTGAGATTGTTAGTTTTCTTGGTTTTTCAGTTTGTTCTACATTTTCAGCTATTGCAGCTTCAGAATCTTTAGAGATTGTTGGTACCATAAATAATTTTATTGATTGTTAAGTTAGTGAAAATCTAGATAGACAATACTAACACCACTGGCTAGTAACTCTTTTAAATTTTCTGATTTTGTAATCGACACACCATGTTGCTAGACACATAATGCCCCCTTATTATATGCAATAGAGCCCCTTAGTGTCAAGAGACAAGTGTGATTTTTATAAAATACTCTTTGAAACTTAGTTAATTATCTTTAGTATTAATTAAAGCTATACTTGACCAAGGCGGAAATTCTGCTAATAATGCGGCCATACCTAAGCGTATTAGGGTTTATGGCCGAGTAGCAAAGTGGTAATGCTGCGGATTGCAAATCCGCCATTCGTCGGTTCGATTCCGGCCTCGGCCTCGTATAGTTCTATAAATATAAATAGGAACTGGCGTCAAAAATGAAGAGCTTGCGTGTATTAATCTCTATAATGTTGTATGCATTTGTTGTTAACTTTGCGTCAGCTCAGACTTACGATAAAGACTATACTTTTGATCATCAACTAGTAAATGCCGCAGACCTTGGAAATGAATACGAAATTTCTAAACTTCTAAAAACCGGCGTTTCACCCAACTCCAAAGGATTATATAATACAACGCCATTGATGAGAGCATCACTTAGAGGTTATGACGATATTGTTAGACTACTAATTGAAGCTGGATCCGATGTAAACGCAAAAGATATTGGTGGTGCGACCGCTCTACATTTAGCAGCTAGAACCGGGCATAGAAAAATTTCAGAAATGCTACTAAAGCATGGTGCTAGCCCAAATGTTGAAGACAACGAAGGATATACTCCTATAAAAAGAGCTATCCTTGCTCAGCATGCTGGGATCATTGAAGCCATGATAAAAAAAGGAGCTGACTTAGACTCTAAGGGAAGCACAGGAATTTCCGCCAGAGAAATGGCAAAACGTTCAAAAAGCGAACAAGTACGCGCTGCCGTGCATGAAGATATGAAACAGATAATGCAACAACAACCTTTACTCGCAATTCCTACAGAAGAAGTTGTAGTTGAGCCACTTAAATCTGAACAAAACCTTCCAGAAAAGCATTTGCAACCTGCGCCGAAAGAGGGATTAAAAACTTCTAAGCATGAAGAAAAAGGCATTAAATACGAGCCAGTCAAAGAAGAAAAGCAAGAGCAAAAGGCAGAAAAAGAAACTGCTCTATCTTCTATTTCAGAAGATGAAAAACCTAAATCCGTTATAACTGTTGATGAAGCAATTAAAATTCCAGTAGAAACCAATCTAGCATCTGAAGACACTAAAATCGTAGAAAGCAAGGAAGTTCCAAAACCTGTTGAACTCACAAAAACTGCAACTCCTCTAAAATCAATCCGCGAAATTTCATTGGAGTTAACCAGCTTTGATAGCGAAGAAAATGCCATTTTATTTTGGCAAAAACTTTCTGAAGAAAACATCATAAAATCAAAGCAGGCCAAGTTAGTAATAGACAATACCAATACTAAACCTTCATACAGACTACGCTTTGATGGATTTGCATCAGCTTCTGATGTTTTTGATAACTGCAAAACCATCAGATCTAAGAAATCTGAAATTCTTTGCTACGTACTTCACAATATTTATTAAACTCTTTATTTATTTGGAATTTGATATACTATAATTCTTGCGGTGCACTGCTAATATAACAAATGGAATTTTTGAAGAACTTCAGTCCTGTTAAAGTTTTTGCTATTATAGCTGGTGGCATATCAGTAATGATACTGCTCGGGTTTTTGACTTTCAAACTTGCAACTCCCCCGATGTCAATCTTGTACACCAATCTAACACCAGACGATAGTAGTTTAATTTTATCTCGCCTTGAAGGGCTTGGAATATCCTATCAAGTGTCCGATTCAGGCAAAAACGTACTTGTACCAGTTAATAAAGTTCTCATGCTAAGAATGACTTTTGCACAAGAGGGAATTCCTAGATCTGGCAGCTTGGTGGGATATGAAATTTTTGATAAAAATGAATCTCTAGGAACTTCACAGTTTGTGCATAACGTCAATCTAGTTCGAGCTCTCGAAGGAGAGCTGAGCCGCACCATAAGCAGCCTGACACCTATTGAACATGCTCGTGTTCATTTGGTCATGCCCAAAAAAGAACTTTTCTCAAAATTGGGCTCAGATCCCACTGCTTCTGTTGTACTACGGATGCGTGGGAGTCAATCTTTATCGAAACAAGAAGTAGCTGCAATAAGTCATTTAGTGGCGACGGCCGTTCCTGGGCTAAAAGTTGAAAATGTGACAATAGTTGATAACAGGGGTAAACCTCTTAAATTAGGTGCATCGGAAGAAGGTAACGCTTCTGCAATTACAGATTCAGCTGCTGATTATCAACATAGCATAGAAGAAAGATACAAATCCATATTGGAGGATTTACTTGAGAAATCTGTCGGCGTTGGCAAGATTAAAGCCAATGTAACTGCAGAAATAAACTTCGATAGAGAAGTTGTAAATTCTGAGGTTTACGACCCAGAAGGACAGGTAGTGAGATCTAAGAAAACATCGGAAGAAAATGATAGTGAAACCGAATCATCAGGTAGCGAAACCAGCATCTCTACAAACCTACCAGGAGCAAATGGTGGAGCAAGTGGTACAAACGGAAAAAACAAGTCCACTACAAATGAAGTCACCAATTATGAAATTTCTAAAACTATCACAAACAAGATTAGTGAAAGCGGCAGAATAAAACAACTATCTATCGCCATCCTAGTTGATGGAATATATGATATTAAGCCCAAAGAAGAAGGCAGCGAAGAAATGGTAACAAACTATACGCCTAGAAGTGAAGATGAGCTTAATAAAATTAAAACTCTAGCCGCTTCTGCAGTTGGAATTGATTCTAAACGTGGCGACAAAATAGAAGTTATAAACATGAGATTTTCTGATGAGTTCGCAACTTTGCCTCAAAAAGAAAAACCTCTTGATTGGCTTAAAAATGAACTTGAAAATATTGTTCAAACCGTCGTGATTGGTACAGTAATTATATTACTTATTCTACTTGTAGTAAGACCTGTAATCATGCGTACACTTGAAATGCGTATGCAGGCTAAAAATGATGACCAAGACATTGCCGATATGATTTCCAACCTCAACTCTGAAGCACAAAATCAAAAAGCGGATGGAGCGAAATCTAAGAAAGAAGAGGAGGAAATGATAGATCTCAGCGTTCCAGAAGACAAACGGAAAGTCAGCTTGATAAAACAAGTAAATGACTTGGTTGAAAAACATCCTGAAGAAACCGTTTCTATACTTAGAAATTGGCTATATTCTGGAGAGCAGTAGGCCTAACAAATCGAGAATGACAAACAGCCACAGCAAGTGCATCTGAGGCATCAGATTTTATCTTATTAATCCCAGGCATTAAGAAATTGAGCATTAGCATCATTTGGTTTTTATCAGCTGCACCAGAACCAACTAAAGTCTTTTTAATAGTTTTGGCTGGATATTCTGAAACAATTAACCCATCAATACCCAAAGTCAATATTGCTGCAGATCTAGCATGTGCTAATTTCAAAGAACTAGAATAGTTTTTGTTAACATAAGTCTCTTCAATAGCACAACTATCGGGCTTATAAATTGATAGCACTGCTTTGATGCCATTATGAATAGCTAATAATCTATATGGCAATTCTTCCTTAGGCGATGTATTAATAACACCAGCTTTAATAAATCTTAATGCATCCCCTTTTGCTTCTATTAAACCCCAACCTGTATGCTGTAAACCAGGATCAATCCCTAGTATTATCATTTTTTCCTCATAACTCTTTTTGCTGGGATTCTTATCGCTACAGTAGTACCCACTTTTTCTTCACTATCAATAGATATATTCCCCCCATGCATTTCCATAAATAATCTAGCTAATGGCAAGCCAAGGCCAACCCCATAAGGGCCAGAAATTTCTCTATCTGTGTCAGGAAAATCAAAGGCATTTAGCATCTCATCTAAAGACATCCCTTTCCCAGAATCTGAAACTACTATGACCACTCCTTTTTTCGCATGATTTTGATCCGTCAAAGTTAGTTGCGCTCCTCTATTAGAAAACTTTATAGCATTATCTATGACATTCCTTAGCACCTGCATCAGTTTTGCCTTATCACCTACAATCTTAACATTTGGGTAATTAAAGTGTTGTACTAAATGTATATTATTTGCATCCAACTTATACTTTATACTTTCTATTGTTTTATCAACCAACTCCCTAATCTTGAATTCTGTTTCAATTAATTCAATCTTACCAGTTTTGCCGCGCGCTAGATCTATAAAGTCATTTACAAGACTCTGCATTTGCAAGCCTGAATTATGTATATCTCTTACTCTTTCTCTTTGTTTATGATTTAGGTTTCCAAAAAATTCTGTCTCTAACATCTGTGAAAACCCAATTACACCATTTAAACTATTTCTTAGCTCATACCCCATTCTCTCTATAAAAAAAGACTTAGCCAAGTTGGTTTTAAGCGATATATCTAGTTGTTTGTATATACGAAACACGTACCAAAACCCTATCGGCAAAATGCCTACAAGCAGTATTGACAGAAATAGTACCAAACTAATATTTTCCTGAATCAAACTATTACTTAAATAATTACTTTCTAAAGACTAACATTTTTATTAGATTATTGCTAACGCGATAATGAGTTTTTAAATGGTAGCACGAGTTAACACTATAGAATTTGTTGGTGTGGATACAACAGATGTTGATGTACAAGTCCATATGTCTCAGGGTATGCCTGGAATAAATATAGTAGGCCTTGCTGATAAGGCGGTGGCAGAATCCAAAGAACGAATTCGCGCTGCATTTCATAGCATGGGCTTAACAATTCCCCAGAAAAGAATAACTGTAAACCTTGCCCCTGCAGATATTCACAAAGAAGGGAGTCATTACGATTTAGCAATCGCACTAGGAATTTTGGTAGAAGCCGAGATTGTTCCGCAACATGAGGTGCAAGACTATATAATACTTGGGGAACTTTCCCTAGATGGCAGAATAAATCCAATACGAGGAGTTCTTCCTGCTGCAATAAATGCAAACTCAAAAAAACTTGGTTTAATTTGCCCTGGCGAAAACGGCTCAGAAGCGATGTGGTCAGGGAATTATAAGGTGCTTGCTCCAAATAATTTACTTGAATTGATTAATCATTTTAAGAACCAGCAAATTTTATCCACACCTCAAAAAATCGTGGCGAATGATAATATAAAATACCCAGACCTACGCGATATAAAAGGTCAAAAAATTGCAAAACGCGCCTTGGAAATCTCTGCGGCAGGCGGACATAACCTTATGATGATTGGCCCCCCTGGCTCTGGTAAATCGATGCTTGCAAAACGTTTACCAGGGTTATTGCCACCTCTGACTACCGAAGAGATGTTAGAAGTTAGTATGATTAGCAGCATCGCTGGCCAACTTCTTAATGGCAACATTGTAAGGACTCGTCCATTCAGAGATCCGCACTGCTCATCATCCATGCCATCAATAGTTGGTGGCGGAAGGGATGCAAAACCCGGAGAAGTAACTTTAGCGCATTTAGGAGTTTTATTTTTGGACGAACTTCCGGAGTTTAACAGAAATGTTCTTGAGTCATTGAGGCAACCTCTAGAAACAGGAACTATAACTATCTCGCGTGTTAACTCACACGTTACTTACCCATCGAGATTTCAACTAATCGCAGCAATGAACCCTTGCAAATGTGGTTATTTTGGCGACCCTAGAAATGCCTGTTCAAAAGTGCCAAGATGCGCTGAAGATTATCAATCCAAGATATCGGGCCCATTACTAGATAGGTTTGATATCAGGGTAGATGTGATGGCGCTTTCTACTCATGAAATGGAGCAAGATGAAGTTTCAGAATCTACTTCAATAGTTGCCGAACGAGTTGGTAAAGCTAGACAGCTACAGCTCGATAGATACAAAGATTTAGGAATTTCTTTAAATGCTTATGCGGATGGTGAAGTGCTAAATAATGTGACTGTTTTGGACAAAGAATCCAAAGAACTGTTATTATCTTCACAAGATAAATTTGGTTTATCGATGCGCGGATATAATAGAGTGCTAAGAGTCGCTCGCACTATTGCCGACCTTGCACAAAGCGAGAATATAACTAAGATGCATATTGCAGAAGCATTAAGCTTCAGGGTAGCAAAATTAAAAGTGTAGTATGCGCGAATACAAAGGCAAAAAAAGTTTCAGCTCTTTATATACCGATCTTACAAAGACATCTTTTGCTAAGCATGGTTTTGCCAATCAAAAAATCGCTGCACACTGGCCAATGATAGTTGGCCAAACAATTGCACAATATACATTACCACAAAAGATAGTTTTCAAACCAAATTCCACAAGAGGTGGAATACTTCATGTTGGGGTTAGCAATCCTGGATTATCGCTTGAGCTTCAAGCAAAAGAAGCTTTTATAGTTGATAAGATTTCAACATTTTTTGGGTATCAAGCCGTGAGTAGAATTAAGGTTAATATAGATAGATCGGCTGCAAATTCTAATAAACCTCCAAAAGCCGCAGCTCCAAAAACTTCTATATCTAAAAAGGAAGCAGAAAAGCTGCTGAAACAGCTTGAAGCTATAAAAGACCCTGAACTAAAAACAAATTTAGAAGAGCTTTATAAGGGGATGTTTGAGTAAGGCATCTTACATATTCAAAAGACCAAGCAAATGAATTTTTAATTTTTTGTCGGGGAAGTTTTATGAAAAATTCATTTGTTGGATCTTCACCTACAGATAAAACCTTACTTAAAAAAATGGGGCGTGCGCCGTAGGCGCTTAAGTAATGAATGGGCGTAGCGGAAAGGGTCGGGGAAAGGAGCAAGCCCATTCATTACACTAAAGATATATGGTTGCATAACCAATAATTAATCACCAGCAATGTCAAAATCATTTTCCAAAGCATCATATACTTTCTTAACTGATTTGACTACCGTTGCAACTACATCGTTATTAGTCCTATATCTTCTCAAAAAGGAACTTTCATATATTATATTGTTGAAAAAAGAAGCTAAAACCATATCAATCTTTAGACCATTCTCACTATTTGTATAATAGATAGTTTTATTATGTTTACAGTTTCTAAGCACTTCTTTTAAACCAAGTGCATTGTTGTTATTAACATCAAAACCATATCCTAAAAAATATACGTGTTCGCTGTCGCAAATTATTTTAGAATATTTGTCACCTATGTTTTTTGACTTATCTTCTCCAATAGTACTTATTTCAATGTTGGTTCTTTCAAACCTTTTGACAATGGCATCTATACTCAAATCCTTGCCTTCATATTCATAACACTGAGGTATCTTCCCATATACATGATAGATATTTTCTTTATAAAAATTCTCCAAAACTTTTTTAAACTCATTATCCTTAGAAAATTTTGTGTTTTTGAAACAATGATATAAAGCTTGTTCAAAAGAGCAGTCATAATTAAAAGTTATGATAAAGTAGTCTTTCAACTTATTTTCAACTTCATTTATTTTATCACACTTTGAAACTATACTATTGTATATAAATTTGACCCAATTTCGACTTTCAAACTCCCCACCCCACCATTTTTTTAGATCGTCTTGTTTAGAAAAGGCAGGATAACACTCGCTCCTCCAAACAGTATGTCCAATAAGTTTATTACCTTGTTTTTTGAAATCTTCCCTAGAAGAATGTTTTAGGAAGTAGTCTATATTAATAGGATTATAGGATCTTAACTCATCTATGAGCTGTTTATAAATCTTTGCATCTGGTACATTTTTAGGCTTCAGATATTCTCCATAAAAATATGCCATTGCATCGATTAGCTCTTTACCAAGAGGATAGCCAAAATGTGAGCTAGCCCCTGCTCCAAGTACGAATACTTTTTTAGACATAACAAAATGAGTCTATTTTCTAATAGACTAACCGATAATATTTAATATTGAAAACTTTTTAAGAAATATTATCCTAAACCAACCCAACAAAATCCCTCATATCATATAACTTGCCAGCTTTTTGTTTAGCAAGCCAGATTGCAACCTTTAGTGCGCCGTCTGCAAAAACAGATCGATCAAACGCTTCGTGCTTTATTTCAATTTTTTCTAGATGACTTGCGAAGGCAACCTCATGCACTCCAACCACATCACCAATTCTTTTCGACTCTATATAAAAATCTTCATCTCTAAATTTGTTTATAGAGTTTTTGAGCATCAGCGCTGTGCCTGAAGGCGCATCTAACTTTTTTGTGTGGTGAGTCTCTTCTATAGCGATTTTAAAATCTCTATCTAATACTTGCGCCGCCTTCCCAACTAAAAAATTGGTGATCGCCACGCCAATACTCATATTCGGTGACCAAAACACAGGCGTTTGTTTAGCAGCATTCTCAAACTCTTTTAATTGTTCTTTTGAAAACCCAGTAACCCCACAAACATATTTGCACCCCTGCTCGACACAGATAGCAAGATGCTTCATTGAAGCTTCTAAAATGGAAAAATCTATTACTATATCAACCCGTTTAGCTACAGATGCGAAGTCATCTGTTTGCGAAACTCCTATCACTTCCACAAAAGTCGGCTTATATTTTGAATTCTGAGCCAAACGCATTAGCTCTTTGCCCATCCTTCCTTCACAACCGACTATTGCTAGCTTCATTTTGTAAAACCTAATTTTGCGAAGCCTTCCTCTAGAGTATCAACGAAGCGGAATGAATCTAAAACCCAAGCTGGCGCAAATTTCTCTTCGATTATGTGGTTACAAATGTCTCTAATTTTATTCCAATAACCCTTATGGTTTATTATTATAATTGGCTTATTATGGTCACCTAAATATTTCAGAGTCACAATTTCAAAGAACTCATCAAGTGTTCCAAAACCACCTGGTAAAATAAAAAACGCATCTGATTTTTCAAATAAATCTTGCTTACGCTGGTACATTGTATCAACTAAATAAGTATGATCCATATCCTTATTTAACGGCTCTCTCTGGTTTAAGATTTTAGGATATACTCCTGTTACAACTGCACCACTACCATGCGCCGCACGAGCTACTGCGCCCATTAAGCCTGAATCACCACCACCATACACCAATCCTAAGCCGTGCTTTGCAATTAACTTGCCACAGTCCGATGCAAGCATCTTATAATCGTCTGAAACAACCGAACTTGATCCACAAAACACTGCTAAATTTTTAATTTCCATATTTTCTTTAATAATTGATTTAGTGAATAACTGGTATATACTGACCTAAATTAACTTTCAACGTTTTTTCAGGGTTTATGCTTAAGGATCTAATCAGCTTTTTACCTTCTATTCATAAAGAAGGCTATCTGTTCATTGGAATATTCATACTTGTTACAATGTTGTTCATGGCTTTTTCTAAAACTATGGGCTTCATTGGAATCGTATTAACCATCTGGTGTATATGTTTTTTCAGAGATCCAGATCGCGTCACCCCTCAAACCGAAGGACTTGTTGTTAGTCCTGCAGATGGCAAAATCGTCCAGATAGTTGATGATGCCACAGCACCTGTTGAGCTAGAAATGGGAGATAAGAAATTCAAAAAAGTAAGCATATTCTTAAATGTGTTTGATGTGCACGTGAACCGTATTCCAATCTCTGGGACTGTCAAAGCTTTACATTACCATCCCGGCCAGTTTTTAAATGCCTCATTTGACAAAGCAAGTAACCTGAACGAAAGACAAACAGTTTTAGTCGAAACCAAAGACGGTGTTCAAGTTCCTGTTGTACAAATTGCTGGATTAGTAGCACGCAGGATTGTCTGTAACTTAGATGAGAACCAAGAAGTTAAAACTGGTGACAGATTTGGCATCATCAGGTTCGGTAGCAGAACCGATCTATATTTACCTCCTGAAACAAAAGTAGAAGTTCTCGTTGGTCAGTATATGATTGGAGGAGAAACCATAATTGCTAAATTAAAATGATAAAGAATAAGCGACTCTCTGCTGTTCCTATACAAAGATTAGTGCCAAACTTTATAACACTAATCAGCCTATGTCTTGGCATAAGTTCCATTCGATATGCCCTCGATGAAAAATGGGTTATAGCTGTTAGTTTGATTCTTATTGCAGGCTTCATGGATGGAATTGATGGAAGACTTGCCAGACTTTTGAATGTAACGAGCAGATTCGGAGCCCAACTTGACTCCCTAGCGGATATGGTAAGCTTTGGTGTCGCACCAGCTATATTGTTATATTTGTGGTCATTACATGGAATCCCCTATAAAGGTGTTGGCTGGACATTTGTACTATTCTATGTAACTTGCTCAGCATTAAGGCTGGCTCGCTTTAATTCAGTACTTGAAGATCCAAAAGAAAAGGCAAAGTCTATGAGTTATTTCACTGGCCTTCCAATGCCGTCTGCCGCTGGGATTGTGATGTTGCCGCTGATACTAACTTTCGACTTATTTGACAAGGAAGCTTTCTCATATTTAATAGTGGCACCTTACATGTTGCTAATAGGATTTCTTATGATCAGCCGCATTCCTTTGTTTTCTTTCAAAAAAGTTTCTATAAAATCTGAGTTAGTACCACTAATATTTATTTTAGCAGCTGTGATTATCGCTGGGATCATTATTGAACCATGGATTGTTCTTCCTTTTTTTGGCATAGCATACTTAGCAACCATACCTCTAAGCACTTACATGTACTGGAAAACTTTTATAAAAAAATAATTCCTATATGACTGTAGAAATTAAAATATGCGGACTTACCAGCATGGAATCAGTAAATGCTTCTGTAAAAGGTAAAGCTAAATATATTGGCTGCTCTTTTTATAATAATTCACCAAGGAATATATCGCCTGAAGTCGCAGCTGAGATTACTGAATTTGTACCTCCATCTATCCATAAAGTAGCAGTGACCTCAACACCTGACTTTTCTTTGCTGGACGATATTTTCCATTTTTTCAAACCAACACATCTTCAGTTGGATGATTTCGAATCCCCTGAAAGAATCAAGAAAATTAGAAATAAATATGGCTGCAAGATCATCAAAACTATTTATGTCTCTTATGAAGATGATTTACTTGTAACACAAGATTATGAATCTGTTGCAGATATGTTTTTATTTGATTCACGACATGGAAACGATCTTTTCGTGGAATTACCTGAATCGACTTTTGACTGGCAACTCTTGAAAAAAGTGAACACAAACAAACCTTGGATACTATCTGGCGGGCTTACTAAGTTTAACGTTCAACACGCTATTCGCGTTAGTGGGGCGAAAATTATTAATGCCTCATCAACCCTTGAAACATCACCAGGAATTAAAGATCCTAAGCTCATCGAAGGTTTTATCAAAGCAGTGAAAGTGGAGACATATAGATGAAAAAACATCCTATTATCGGCATTACTCTTGACCATGAAACTAAAGAGACTTATTCAGCTTTTCCTTGGTATGCTTTAAGAGAAAATTATAGTGGTTGCGTGGCAAAATACGGCGCAGCACCAATTCACCTTCCTTATATCTCCGATGCTATAGATTCTTATTTAAGCGCAATCGATGGCTTGATTTTAACAGGCGGAGATTTTGATATTCATCCAAAATTTTATGGGGAAGAAATCAGAAATGCAAAAGTTTCTCCAAAGGATTTTCGAACAAACTTTGAGATGGCACTTTGCAAAAAAGCTATAGAAAGACAAATTCCTATTCTTGGAATTTGCGCAGGACATCAACTAATAAATGTGTCACTCGGCGGGAGTCTCCACCAGCATATCCCTGACGCAATACCCAACCATTTAATACATGAGCAACCAGCACCAAAGAATATTCCGTCTCATGATATTCAACTAGTTCATGGCACCAAACTTCATAAAATTGTTGGCAAAGATAAATATAGAGTTAATAGCACTCACCACCAAGCTATAAATAATTTAGGTAAAAACTTGATAGTAAGTTCCAAAGCAGCAGATGGAGTAATTGAAAGTATTGAGCACATTAAGCATCCATTCTGCATTGGCGTTGAATGGCATCCTGAATACTTGGCTTGTAAAGAAGATGAGTTATTAATTGCAGCCTTCGTGGAGGCTTGTAAAAATGGAAAAAGCTAGAATTGCTAAGGTAATTGCTCGCGCTGGATATTGCTCACGCAGAGATGCAGAAAAATTAATTCATGAAGGCAAAGTGACCTTGAATGGCAAACTAGTAGAGTCTCCTGCACTTAATGTCACCATAAATGACGACATAAGTATTGAAGGAAACCGTTTAAATAAAATCAGCAACGAAAGATTATGGCTTTTTTATAAACCGGTTGGTGTGATAACCACTCATAAAGACCCTCAAGGCAGACCAACGGTCTTTGAACTTCTACCTAAAAGCATGCCTAGAGTGGTTTCAGTTGGAAGGCTTGATTTGAATACAGAAGGGCTTTTACTACTCACCAATAGTGGTGAACTTGCTAGGCAATTTGAGTTACCATCTAACGGTCTGAAAAGAATTTACAGATGCAGAGTTTTTGGCAAAATCACTCCTAACATTATTTCAGCTTTAGCCAAAGGCGTAACTGTTGATGGCGTCAGATATGGAAAAATTATTGTTAGAACTGAAAAAGAACAAACCAGCATGAACAATTGGGTTAGCGTTGAGTTAACTGAGGGAAAAAATAGAGAAATACGAAAAGTATTTGAGCATTTTGATTTGAGGGTAAACAGACTAATCAGAACTAATTATGGAGTATACAGTATAGACGGATTAAAAGTAGGTGAAGTCAGAGAGGTTAAAATTATAAGTGATTAATGTTTCTTTACTTCTTATGAGAAATCGTAAATTATGAGCGAAGAGTCAGACGCCAAATTGTACTTGATACGTATCACGTAATATGCTACTATAATGATAAGAACCTTTAAATGCAAAGAAACAAAGCAAGTTTTTGAAGGTATATCCTCAAGAAAATTTCCTAGAGATATACAAAAACGAGCTTTAATAAAGTTAAGAATGATCGATGCATCTAAAGTGTTAACTGACTTAAAAAATCCTCCCAGTAACTTTCTAGAGCTTTTAAAAGGCAATAGAAAAGGCTGTTATAGTATCAGAGTTAATGATCAATGGCGAATTTGCTTTAAATGGAAGGATAATGAAGCTTACGAAGTTGAAATATGTGATTATCATTAAGGGGAATAATGACTAAGTATATTGACAATCCACATCCTGGCGAAATCTTAAAAATTGAGTTTTTGGAGCCTCTTTGCCTCACCCAAAATAAATTGGCTAAGTTAATATCAGTGCCAGCAAATAGGATTCATTCAATAGTAAAAGGTGACAGAGGTATAACAGCGGAAACCGACTTAAAACTATGTGCTTTTTTTGGATTATCTGATGGATATTTTTTACACCTACAAGATTCATACGAGATAATGGAGGCACACCGTCGTAGACCTCTAGCCAAGAGCATAGCGGATATAAAAAATACTATAAGACCTAAATTTTTCTTCAGCGCCAAAAATAGCGTAGAAAAATCAGCTCAAGCTTAAAACTCACAATTACTAATAACTGTTTGCACGTCATCTGAATCTTCTAGAGCGTCGATGAGTTTTTGGATTTTTTCTTTACCTTCGGCATCCAATTCTGTCTGAGTGAGTGGCCTCCAAGTTAATTGAGAACTATCAGCAGTACCATATTTTTTCTCAAGCTCATCGCGAACAGAACCAAATGATTCAGGCTCACAAATAATTTCATGATGCTCTTCATAAGTCGCACAATCGCTTGCCCCTACTTCAAGAGCCGCTTCAAACATCTGCTCTTCTGTTGCAACGGTCTTGGGGTAAACAATTAACCCAATTCTATTGAACAAAAAATTCACACTCCCAGTCTCACCAAGCGACCCACCATTCTTGGTAAATATTGACCTCACTTCCGAAGCCGTTCTATTCCTACTATCGGTTAACGCTTCTACAATTATAGCGATGCCATTTGGTCCATATCCTTCATATCTAATCTCTTCGAAGTTTTCAGCATTTGCAGGATTGATAGCTTTATCCATGGCATTTTGTATTTTGTCTTTTGGTACATTTACAACCTTGGCAGCATTTATTGCTGCTCTAAGCCTTGGATTATATGCTGGATCAGGCCCTATCTTTGCAGCTACAAAAACTTCTTTTAGTAACTTAGTAAATAACTTAGCGCGCTTTGCATCTTGCGCACCTTTTCTATGCATAATATTTTTAAACTGCGAATGACCTGCCATGTCTCGTACCTTATTAATTTCGCTGTATATAATACCTTTTGAAGTGTATTTCTCAAGAATTATTGCATAATGCTCTAATTTTGCTATCCTAGCCTAAGTTAAATTATTGCGCATATATGACTAAGAAGCTTGAAACACTAAAAAAACATCTGCTGGATTCCAAAATTTCTAAAGAACTTATCTCTATAGAAATAGCGCTAGATGAACTTACCATTACTACCGATAAAAACGACTTGATCGAAGTTTTAGGTTTTTTAAAAATTGACAGCAAGTGTCATTTTAATCAACTAGTTAGTATTTGCGGAGCAGATTATCCTGAAAGAACAAAGAGATTTGACGTTGTTTATAACTTGCTAAGCTTTAAACATAATCAGAGAATCAGAATCAAAGTTGCTCTGGGCTACGATGAAATTTTATCAACAGCTTCTGAGGTGTTCATTAACGCGACTTGGTATGAAAGAGAAGTTTGGGATATGTACGGAATAATGTTCGCTAACAACCCAGATCTTCGCAGAATTTTGACAGACTATAACTTCGAAGGTCATCCGTTGCGCAAAGACTTCCCTCTGACAGGGAATGTCGAAGTTAGATACGACCATGAACAGAAAAAAGTCGTATATGAGCCAGTAACACTAACACAAGAGTTTAGAAATTTTGATTTTATGAGTCCTTGGGAGGGAACAAATTATGTTCTTCCCGGAGATGAAAAAGCAACTAAAGAAGGAAAATGACATTAGACAATATTTCGGATTTTTTTGAACCTCAAATTCGTCAAGTAGACAAGTGGATCAAAACAAGTCCTTACTCGAGATTAATGAGATTAGATAAGCCAGTTGGTATTTATCTGGTTTTACTTCCAGCACTTTGGGCAATTGCTTTTGCAGCAGACAACACGTTTTGGATGCTCTGGCTATTTTTAGTATTTACAGCAGGAGCCATAGTCATTCGTGGCGCTGGATGCATTTTAAATGACTTAGCAGACATTGAATTTGATAAGAAGGTTGCCAGAACAAAATCCCGCCCTCTTGCAGGTGGCGAACTAAGCAAAAAAGAGGCTTATAAGTTGTTATTCCTTTTGTTAGGAGTTGGGTTTGTACTACTAATAACGCTTCCTTTTAAGATTATAATTCTAGGGCTACTTTCAATTATTCCTATAGCAGCATATCCTTACTTCAAGCGGTTTACATTCTACCCTCAAGTCGTGCTAGGTCTTGTATTCAACTTAGGCGTTTTTATGGGCTGGTACTCTGCCGATTACAAACCATCTATTGTACCTTTTATTTTGTATGCAGCCTGCGTTTTTTGGACAATTGCCTATGATACAATATACGCCCACCAAGATAAAGAAGATGACCTTGCAGCTGGCGTAATGTCTTTAGCTATAAAACTAGGGGTAGATACTAAAAAAGTTATTTGGAAACTTTATTTAATTACCATAGTCTTGCTTGCCATCACTGGAATGAATTCGCATATGAATTTTATGTTCTACTTAGCAACAGCAGTGGGTGCTTATCACTTGTATTGGCAAGTTGAAACTTTAGACATCAACAACCCAAAAGACTGTCATAATAAGTTCAAATCTAATGTCCAATTCGCTGTAATTATTTTAGTTGGGATATTGGTGGGTAGGGTTTGAGGGATTAGAAATTACATTTCCGTCAAATTTTGACGCCTCTAATTTTCAGAGAGACATAAATTAACTCGACTAAAGTGTCTATGTAAAAAACAAATCTAACTCGGCATTATAAGGACTGTATCCTTATCCAAATTCGCAAATCCTGTTGTACGGGTGTCGAAGCGTAGGCTGACGTTACCGATAGGGCCGTTTCTTTGTTTTGCAATTATAACTTCGGCGATGTTTTTAGCACGCTCCATATCTTCCTGCCACTGATGGAATTTGTCATCACCATGCTGCGGCATCTTACGCGCTAGATAATATTCTTCACGGTAGATAAACATCACAACGTCCGCATCTTGCTCGATGTTTCCGCTTTCCCTTAAGTCGGAAAGTTGCGGGCGTTTATCATCACGCGACTCTACCGCACGTGATAATTGCGAAAGTGCAATTACAGGGATATCAAGCTCCTTTGCAATCGCTTTTAGACCTTGGGATATCTCACCTATCTCCTGCACCCTATTTCCTTCTGAGGATGCGTTTGTGCCGCGTAGTAACTGCAAGTAATCGACGACTATTAATCCGAGGTTATGTTGTCTCTTCATTCGACGCGCACGAGTTCTTACTGCTGAGATTGTAAGCGCAGGTGTGTCATCAATAAATATTGGTGTTTCATTTAACTCCGTACTCTCTTTCAAGAGTGTCGAAAACTCTTCTTTAGTTATGTTACCAATCCTAATTCTACTACCATCAATTCCTGTTTTAATTGAGAGCAACCTTGCTGCAATTTGCTCTGCTGCCATCTCAAGTGAGAAGACACCAACACTTTTTTTCTTCTCGGTTTTTTCTGCTTTATCATTTAAAAATTCAATCGCAGCATTAAGAGCCATATTGATAGCAAGGGAAGTTTTACCCATCGAAGGACGCGCTGCTAAAATTAGTAAATCTGAATTTTGTAATCCACCAAGAAGCTTATCTAAATCAATGTAACCTGTCGTAACACCATTGACATCACCACCGCGTTTACGGGCTAAATCAATTCTGCGTAGAGCTTCGTTTAGAGTTCCTTTAAGTTGAACAAACCCTGAATCACTTGCACCTTCAGATGCCAAATTAAAAAGTCTTTGCTCGGTTTTTTCAATTAGGTTTTGGGCTGTTGTGTTAATGTCTTTTTCGTAAGATTCATTTACAGCATCTTGACCAATTTCAATTAGATTGCGGCGAATTGCCGTATCGTAAATATCTTTTGCGAAGTGTGTAAGGTTGATTATCGTTGAAGCATTCACTGAAAGTTTCAAAAGGTAATCAAGACTAGTTGCTCCCGATTTTTCAATTGATTCTTCCTTATCAAAAAAACTTTTCAAAGTGATTGGTGAACCAATTACTCCGCGCTCCATACATTTGATAATTGCTTCATAGATTTTCTTATGAATTGGAACATAAAAATGTTCTGGTAGTAAAAAATCTCCAACTTTATTGACATGATCGTTGTTGTTTAGGAATGCACCAAGAACCGCTTGCTCTGCTTCGATATTGCACGGCAATGAACGGAAAGTACTATCAGCTTTTATTTCTAAATCTAGGTTTTTCGCTTCCATAATTTCTTACTGTATCAATAAGAATTTCAATGTTTTCAATTTTTGTTTCAGGCAACATTCCGTGCCCTAAATTAATAATTGTTCTATTGAAATCCACCTCCTCCAGAAATTTTTCTACTTCTTTTTTTACAATATTTGGTTCGGTTAATAGCAATGCGTTGTCGATGTTACCTTGTAGAACAACATCTTTCAAATTGCCATTTGCCCATGATAGCGGGGTATATTGATCAAGCGCTACAGCATCAACTTTCGTTTGCTCAACATAGTGCTTGTACATCACACCAGCTTTCCTAGGAAAACCAATTATTGGAATATTTGGGTATTTCTGTTTCAAGGAGCTTACTATCTTTTTGGTCGGTAATGCAACCCATTTTTTAAATTCTTGCTCGGTTAGTACGCCAGACCACGAGTCGAAAAGTTTCAAAACCTCGGCGCCTGCTTCGATCTGCATGTTCAGATAAATAATTGTAGATTCAACAATCGCATCAATTAATTCCGAGAACTCTTTTTCGTGCTGATATGCGAATTTTTTGGCATTGATAAAATCTTTCGATCCACCACCTTCAATCATGTAAGCAGCGATAGTCCAAGGTGCTCCAGCAAAACCAATTAGGGTTTTATTTGGATGTTTTTTTTTCATCTCTGAACTAACGATTGAAACTGTTTTAGCAATTTTTTCAAACACTTGTACGTTTGTATTTTTATATTTTTCTACATCACTTGGTGAATTTATTTTACCAAGAACTGGTCCTTTTTTTTCTTCAAATTCAACTTTCATTCCCATTGCGAATGGAACGATTAAAATATCTGAAAAAAGAATTGCGGCATCAATGTCAAATCTATCAAGTGGTTGAAGAGTCACTTCTGCTGCAGCATCTGGTGTCATACAGAATTCTATAAAATTTGAAAAGTTTTTACGAACGTTTCTGTATTCAGGTAAATATCTACCTGCCTGCCTCATAAACCAAATTGGAGTTCTGTCAGCTTTTTCATTTCTCAAAATTTGCAACAAAGGTTTAGTCATTACTTAAATAATATATTTCTATTAAAGAGTTATTTTTATTATTAGGGATGTTGATATGTTAATTACTTTTAATCAACAGTTATTCTACATGATTATTAACATTATATATAGTGGTAATGTCATGCCGTGATTTATTCACGGTATCCAGAAAAAGACTAGATTACGCGAACTAGTCGCGTAATGACAAGGAGTGACTTATCAACACTACTAACAATTAAGAACTTTTAGTTATACACGTGTTAGAAACTGCCATTTAAATCTCTTAGAAAATTAAAAAATTGTCAGTAATGTTTTTCAACAAAGTTATGAAGAGAGTTATCAACAGAGTTATTGACAAGGTTGAATTAAATTTTTCTTTGTAATAAGAGTCTTATTTGTTTTTCAACTTTCGGGAATAATTTACTAAGAGTCTTGAAATCATTCTTAGATTTATCCTTATTATTTAAATATTTTAGAGGCTTATACTTTTCATTGATTGTATGCTCTTTAATCTTATCTATATAATCTTTTTTTGATTTAACCTTCTGTAAATTATCTATAAAGTTTAAAAATGTATTATAGAATCTATCACTCGTCTCTTTGTTATCTTTAATTATAGAGGGATGCTTGTCATTTTTAAATTTAAGATAGTTATTAAAAACTCCAAAGTTAAAAACCAATGTGTCTCCACAAAATGATTCAAGTTCTGTTAAATGATTATCGTCTGCATTTTTATATATGTATGCAAGACTCTCCATTAAGTCTAAATAGTTAATTAGGTAAGGAAAAGCTTCTCTGGTATAGGAGTTTTTACTTAGTGATAATTCGATAATTATTTTCCCCATTGTGGGGTAAACTTTTGAGAATATTATTTCCTTTTTTGTATCTTCATCGTTCTTTGGATTTTCATAATCAAAATGATCACAGACAATTCTATAAATTACATGTATAATCTGCCTTGCTTTAATTATTTCATGATTTCCCCATCTTTGATCTATTTGAATGAGCATTTTGTTTCTAGTTACAGAGCTTATTTCTTTATTAGTATTATTTAGAGTTTGCAAATTATAATAAGCAATTAATGCTAGAAGCGCTGTCACAAAGCCGGTGAAAAAATACAGAAAATTAGATAAATCTTCACTATCGTTATTCGGGTTTACACGTAGTTTTTTGGTTCTAGGATCCTGATCTTCTGAAACAGTTAAAATCTTGTTAGGTAATATTTGTTCTAAAAAGGGTGCGTTAATTATTTTGTGAATATTTTGGCGAATACTCCCATCACCGGCTGAGATAAGTGATCCCACTATTAGAAATGTAGAGATGAGTAATACCCATAAGCCTGTAGTTATTTTGTTCATATTTTTAATACTATAAAGTATCATGTTAGTTTTATAATAAGACAGTGCGTGTTAACAAAAGATTAATTTTTTATATAACGACGTTCAATTTTAACTTTTTATTAAGTATTTAGGAATAAAATACAGTCATTAAAACAAGAGCTAGGACTTGGGATATGATGCAAAAAATGATTAAATATTTAGGACAGGTTCTCAATATCATCGCTATATATGGTTATATTATAGGGCTAATTTGGTTGATTATTTTGTTTGAATGGCAACCAATTGTTATAGGGCTGATAATGGCTATGTTCGGTCATTATGTAATTTCATTACTAATGTTTTTGAGTTTTTTCATTGTTATGCCGCTCCTTTTCATTGCAGACAAAGTAAAAAGCGTCTTTGTACAATTGCTAAGTGGATTTTTTATAGGCGTGGTTAATGCGGGTATAATGGTGTTTTGGTGTTATATAACACTTTATTTAATGCTGGGAGACCAATATAAAGATCTGCTGCCATATTTATTATGGGCAAATGGTGTTGCTCTTGGCCCTTTTGTATATCTTGCTAAAAAAGATCAACCAAGTATTGAAGAAAATGAAACTCAATATGCTTGGGTATCACTATTTTTTTGCCAGTTAGGCTTTGTTTTAAATATAATTTTAATAGGTTTTTTCAGCTTTAAAGTTGAAGAGACTATAATTGTATTTTCATTAATAATGCTGATGAATGTATTTTTACAGACTGCACATGCTTTTAAAAGTAGAAGTCATTTTTGAGCAATTTTGCTCTAAAAAATTAATAGGTTCATCGAGTTTAGGATAAGAAGAATAAGTACCATTACTCTTTACTATAATGTGGCATTAATAACTCTCCGTCATTGCGAACGCAGTGACCCGCTGCGCCAGCGCTAGCGCGGCGAGAGCAAACCAGTGCTTTCTTGAATTCGAAGAATTCGTTGGGTGTGCTAATTTTTGCTAAAAGCCCGCATTCGCGGCGCAAAAATTCCCCCCAAGAGCACACCCAAACACCTTCTTCTCATTACCTTACATAAGGCTTTTGGGTGCATTTTTACTGTCTTCGCTATATTATCTAAGGCTCGCCTGAAGTTTTATCGAAACGGTATTTATAATATCCTGACAAAGGGTGGATATTTCTTCCTCAGACAGGGTCTTATCTTTCGGTTGCATGAGTACTGATAGTGCAACCGACTTCTTCCCAGCTTCAATATTCTTGCCCGCGAAGATGTCAAAAATCGCAACGTCCTCAATCAAGTTCTGATTAACCGATTTCACAGTTTTAACAAAGTCAGCAATTGGTGTTTTCTCAGCCACTATAAATGCAAAGTCACGTGTCACTGGCTGGAAATTATTTGCAATGTAAGAAGCTCTTGCATGCTTAACTTTCAGCTCTGGCAAGTTGCTTGTAAAGATCTCAAAACCTACAACGTTATCTAGCAGATCATAATGCTTTAAAATGCGTGGTGAAAGTTGACCAACATAACCAATTAAATTTTTTCCTAATTTCAAAGAACAGCTTTTCCCTGGGTGGTAATAGCTCGGCGCATCAGCAGATATCATCAACTTATTTGGATCAAGCCCGTAGAGTTCAATCAGAGTAAATACATCGGCTTTAACGTCATAAAAATCAAACGCACGCTGGTCTTTATACACACTTTTAGGATTACTTTCCCCTACTCTAATTCCAGCAATACATACAGACTGGCGAAGATTATCGGTAGCCCTATAAATGTTAGATGCCTCAAACAAGCTAAAGTTAGAAATGCTTCTCGCATAGTTTTGCTGAGCGGCACTAACAAGGTTTGGAATAATGCTCTGACGCATTACCGAAAGCTCACTGGAGATTGGATTTTTAATCTTAATAGAATCCGCAAACCCAAAGAGTTCGGAAAATTTTTCAGACATGAACGACCAAGTAACTAACTCACTCATTCCTCTTGAAGAAAGGGCTACTCTAGCTTTATCGACAAAGCTTTTTTCACGCCATTTTATAGAGCTTGTGTCGAGCGCCATATTCGGCACTTGGTCTAGCCCAATAATACGCAAGACTTCTTCCACGATGTCTGCTTGACCCACAATATCCCCTTGTCTGTAGGTTGGGATCTTCACAGTTTTTCCGTCACACTCAAAACCAAGTTTAACCAAAACTGATTTGCATTTTTCTAAATCAACTTTTAGCCCTGAAAGTTTTTCAATGTAGTTATAGTCGAATTCAACTGAGGTAATATAATCTAAATTTCCACCTTTAACTTTTAGCAATGCCGAAGGTGTACCACCGCAATGTTCGATAACCAAGTTGGTAATATAATCCATGAATAATTCAGCAATGCCATGGTCTACCCTGCGCTCAAAACGGTATCTTGCATCTGTAATTATATTCAGCGCTCTACCATCTTTTGCTATATTTGCTGGGTTCCAATGCGCCATCTCGATGAAAATGTTTTTGGTATCATCGGTAACTTTGCTCGCATCTCCACCAATAATGCCAGCAATCGCTAATACTTTTTTATCATCAGCTACTACAGTTGTTCCTTCTGGCATTTTATAAAGCTCACCATTAAGAGCTAACAACTCTTCGCCTGCTCTAGATTTTCTAACATGCAAAGAGCCTTCAATTTTATCGGCATCGAAAATATGTGAAGGTCTGCCGAGCGCAAACATCGCAAAATTTGAGAAATCAATCAACGCAGATTTTGGTGTTGAACCTATTGATTTTAAAAAGTCAGTAACTTCTTTAGGAGAAGCGCAGTTTTTAACATTGGCAACATACCTGCCGTAAAATTCATAGCAGTTTTCTTTGTCTTCAATGCTTACATTAATTTTTGAAGTTCCAGCTTCTTTTGGTTTAGCAACGTTAAGATTTTTAAGTGTGCCAATTCCAGATGCCGCCAAATCACGTGCAATGCCAAGTACGCTAGTTGCATCTCCCCTATTTGGTGTAATCGAAAGTTCAAACACGACATCATCAAGCCCAGCATATTTGTAAAACTCTGTGCCGACAGGTGCATCTGCTGCAAGCTCAATAATGCCATCTGAATTTTCCGCAAGTAGTAGTTCATCAGCTGCGCACATCATACCATAGCTGTCTACGCCTCTGATCTTTGAAGCTTTAATTTGCAACCCATTCTCCGGTATTACAGAGCCAATAGGTGCGAGTACTACTTTAATACCTTTGCGCGCGTTAGCTGCTGCACAGACAATTTGTAGAACTTCCTTGCCATTATTTACTTTGCAAACAGTCAATTTATCAGCTTGCGGGTGTTTTTCCGCATCAACAACTTCAGCAATTATGAATGGTTTGTAAATCTCAGATTTATCAGTGAGTTCTTCTACTTCGAGGCCTATCGAATTTAACTTATCAGATATTTCTAGAGCGGTAGCGTTTGTTTCTAAATATTTTTTCAGTAACGAAAGTGTAAGCTTCATATATCAAACATGTAGGTAAATTTCATGCAAGTATACATGGCAATTCAGTCGATTTAAAGCTTTTTATCCACCTATAGATCTATCGCTATTTCTTTGCTCAATATAGCGCCTGACGGTTTTCCCAGCTTCAACAGTGCCGAAGGTCATTAGATTGGCTATGCCATACGGAACTGTACCTCGGAATGAATGTTTTATTGCAGCAAGAAACCCCTTTTCTATAAATGTGCCAGAAAGATTCTGGGCATGTAGAACGCTGGCTCTGTATAGAGATGTTTGGCCGTAATGACCTGCCATATATAAATTTTTATAATGGTTTAAAGGGATGACACCAAGCGTAGTGACGCTGCCCACCCACAAACATTTTTCAAAATAATTGGTGCGGTTATTGAAGCTACCAAACCTATTACTTAAAAACTCATCATAGTACCGCCCACTTTCTATAAAGATATACCAATACCAAACACTGTGTAAGCCAGCCACTTGAATGTTTCGAGAAAGTTTGGTCACAGCAGTTTGATTTCCAAAAAAGCTAGATAATGATTGAAAAAAACCTTGCCCTTTCGTAATTTGAGTTAGTCCTGTGCCATCCATCAAGCCATTGAATACGCAGTCAGCAAGCATCAGTTTAACGGAAGTATTTACTGGTGAAGTGCCAGTTTCCCATGCAACACCTCTAAATAACTCCCGACTGTTTCTCCAGAATATAGAGCTGGTACCAACCATCATTCTTGCCAGTGGAGTTGTTGAGAAGAATGTGTTTGTAGGAAAGAATGGGTTTTTCTGTAAGTAAAATTCCCAGTTAATTAGGCCTGCATAACAATGTGAGAACGCCCCTCGAGTGAGTCCAATGGTGGTGGCTTGAGCTAGGTATTTTTCTATAGAACTGCGGTCGGTCATTCTGTGAAATAATTTATAGATATCAAATATATAAACTACTTATAAAGCTTTTACTATTGGTGTTTTAAATTAAGTTTTTCTAATATATCTGAAGTAAGTGTTAGCCTAGTTTGATTTTGATGCTTTAAGATTGGAATGAGATTTTTAAGATAAGGATCGTTCTTATTAAGAGTATCAGGATCGGTTTCAAAATGAACGCCCGACAGTACAGCATTTCCCTTTCCGTATTTTACATGAATAATAGCTGAAAGATCATTTTTATATTTAGCAATTATTGAAACATTGTTGAAGTCTGAAGTATTTTCAAAATAACCTCCGCCATTGTAATACACAGTAGCTTTACCAATGTCTGCCGCTCTGGCGCCGCTGTTGTTTTTATAATCATATTTGGCTAGTACAGGGCCGATAGATTTCCCTGGGAAAAAGGCTAATTCTCTATCTCCTAAAACCTCTAGCTCGCCGCCCTTGTCGAACTCTACATATGAGGAAGCATAATATGCTCCTGCACATATTCCCAAATATGCTCCACCACTTTCAATAAACGTTTTTATATTTTTATTTCCAGTCCCATTTAGCTTTTTTACATATGGCAAATCTGCTCCACCTGGTATTACGAAAAGAACAGCATCTTTTGCCCAATCATTCGATATAACTTCTTCTGCATTAATGGTTTTTATAGAATGTTGAGGCAATGCTTTTTCAAGTGTTTTAATTGTTTGAATTAACGAGTTTTGACCCACGCCTTCGTCGTTATAGATGTATACAGCATTTGAAACTGCCCAAGAAGTTTTAGTAGCCAGACAAAAGAACAGAATCAAAATATAAAAGAAATTTTTCATTTCTTTACCCCAATATATATATCAAGAACCACATTGCTATGATCTTGGGAGCGCTCGTCGTATACTTCAAAATCTGCTATATATGCACGATCACCGCCTAATTCCGAAGGCTTCATTTTCCAAATATCTTTCCACATATTGATGCAGACATCTGGCATTGGCCCAGGCCTATTTGTAAATTTGACATAGGATTGATTTGGTATGGTTAAAGTTTCAAAACCCTCTGCTATCCCGTCAAAATTTGCGACTTCTTCACCAATGAAATAGGTGTAATCACCAGTAAAATCGCTTTCGTAATTCGTATAAACGCAATAAGTTGTTCCAGGTTTTTGGCGATTGGGTATCTTGGAATTTAGTCCATTATGAAAATATTTTTGTACAGTGGCAGCAAGAATGTTTTTTGAAGGATCTGTTGAAAAATTATTAGCATTATTTGTTCTGCAGGTAATTCCTATTAGTTTAATCTTAGGTAGTTGTGCTTGAGTTTTTTGCATGATGGAAACAGAAATTTTTGCCAAACTGTAGCATTGATTACTAGATCGGACAAGGAGAGCTTGTATCGGTTTATGCTGTTTTGTAATCGTGACAAGTTTTTAGTGGTAACATTCATAACCCCACCTCCATCAGTATTACTTGGCGGGAGTGAAATTCATCTACTCCTATTTTCTTCCATCCAAGGCGCTCGTAGTATTCTGGTATGGTGGGATCAAAAGTAAATAAGTACAGTTTTTTAAAGCCAAGCTCTTTTGCATATCTGACTGCGGCGTCAATCAGCTTTTTACCGATCCCTTGTTTGTGATGTTTAGGGGCTACTACCACATCTGCAAGCCAAGGACCTAAATCTGGACGAAACTCTTCCTTAAGTTTAAACGTGCAAAATCCTACAGGAATTTCATCAAGTAGCGCCACGAAAGAAGTTACTTCATCTTGGAGATGTAGCTCATCATATGTCAATGACTCTATCTCTTTAATTGTCAGCTCTGGAAACCAAATTTTACCCAAAACCTCATGCCAAATATTCGCAAGTGTAGGTATGGCTTCAGGATGATTTTTAAGAAGATCGATTTTTATCATGAAGTGCTGCCTACAAACCACTCTGAAGCAATTGAGAGGTTTTGATTCTGCAAAAACTTGCGTTTGGGATTATCGTGCGCGCCGCATACTACAAGTATTTGTGCCGCACCTTTTGCTTTGCCCTCTTTCTTAATTGCTTCAGCTAGCTGTGCTCCAACGGATTCCCAAAGATTTTCTGATTTCACGCAGAAATCATCAATCATCAAGGTCAGCCCATTTGGATTATAAACTTCAGGAGCGGGCATGAGTTTGCCAATGATGAATCCAAGAACAGAGTCTTCATCGTCATTGCGAGCCAAGGGCGAAGCAATCCAGTCTTTGCTATTTTTCTGGATGGCCACGCTTCGCTCGCCATGACGGGTTGCTACCATTAGAATATAATCCTTGTGCGTCAATAGTTCTTTAAACCATGCTTTTTGAGCGTTGTCCCCACTCTCACCAGCATATTTCCAAAACTGTGGTTGGGCTTTTTCATAGGCGAGCCGCTTGGTTATAGAGAGAGCGACCATTGCGTTAATATCGGAAAGAGTTGCTGGTCTGATAAAGATGTTTTGATTCATAATTCTCTTTCCAAATAAAGTTTCATACCTTCATGGCTTGGTTCAAAGCCAAGGGTTTCATAAAACCGTTTTGCTTCGGAACGTTTTTTGTTTGTAGTGAGTTGAATGATAGAAGCGCCTTTTTCTTTAGCATAAATAACAGCTTGTTCAAACATCCATTTTCCTATTTTTTGACCACGATATTTTGCAGCTACTCTTACGGCTTCGATCTGCATTCGAGTACTGCCTTTGAATGTTAATGAAGGCATTATAGTTAAGTGACATGTACCCACAATTTCATCATCATTTTCTACCACCATCAAATACTGGTTTTGATCAGAATCAATTTTTTGAAAGGCACTTACATATCTTTCATCAGTTGAGTTTTTTGACTCGCGTGTTGCACCCAGTTTGTCTTCTAATAAGAGGCTTATAACTGACTGCAGGTCTTTGGTTTGCGCTTTGCGATGAGTCAGATTTTTGATCATAAAACAGTTTCTTATAACTTACCTTAAGGTACTTATTATATAGGTCTTTTGCAAATTGTTTAGGTCTGAGAGAGAATAAAATATATGCGGTGGGGGACGAATTTGCCCGCGGAACGCGGCCTTAAAGCAAATTCGGCGCATATAATATATTTTGTTTGAACGAAGAACGCAAAGTAACTTTGTTAATTTATTATTTTTGAGTGGTTCATAATCTTATCTGCAACTTCCTTAGCTCCTAAATTACTCACGTCAATTTTCATCAAATTCGGGTGAGTGATAGAAAGTAATGGGCCAGTATCACCTGCATGCTCAGGGTTAATAGACTTCCATCTCGCTCTTCTTTCAGGTTGGATAATGCGCTTTAAATGTTCCTCTCGCGTAATTTCAATTTGTACTGGTACGAAGAGCGAACCTCTTTTTTCAGCCATGTCTTTAACTCTTTCAAATAGCTTTCTGTCCCCATCATTTTCTTCCAACCAATTTGTAAGTACATAACTTTTCTCTGGAACTTTTGCGAGAAAGTTAAAAATTTCATTTCTTATTTTACCTATAGAATCCCAAGCAAAACTAGGTATTTTGGCATAGCCGTCATATTGTAGTAGTTCAAAGATGGGGTTGTTGATCAGTTGATTATCACAGATAATGAACCCATATTTTTTGGCCAGCTCCTTCGCGATGGTGTATTTTCCGACGCCAGGTCTGCCGGTTAGGTAGATTATGATTGCGCTTTGAGTCATAAGATTCAATAGGTAATTTTTGAAGTGTATATGCATTATATAAGGTTTAGTTTGCCTTTGGCAAACCATCTTTGGTGTAATGAAAGTACTGACTCCTTTCCCCGACCCTTTCCGTTGCGTACTTTCATTACTATAGCGCCTACGGCGCGCGCCCCACCTTTTTAGTAAAGGGTTTATGAGTAGGTGAAGAGCAGTAAATGAATTTTTCATAAACATTCCCCGATCAAAAAATTAAAAAATTCATTTGATGATCTTTTCCTTTACCATCCAAGTTGTATCTTTCGTTGTTTTGATAGTTTTAAAGCCTACCTTTTCATAACTGCGTATCGCGGCTTTGTTAGCAGTTTCGGAATCCACAAAAACGCATTCATATTTAGGGAAGATAATTTGATTTAGGAATTCTTCAAGAACTTTAGCTCCATAGCCTTTGCCAATATAGTCGGCATCTCCTATATACCAATCAAATGCGGCGGTTGCTTTTGGTAGATGTGAAACATCAATATCATCTTCGCGAGGGAAATCGTGGACATTGTAAACTTGAATGTAGCCTATAGGTAGGTTATCTATCTCAATTACATAAGCCCACATATCTTTGCGAATGCCATCTTCAATTTTATACCCTTCGATATACGAAGCAAATTTTTCTTCAATTAATTCTGGTGTCCATCTAACATCTCTATCCCACCAAGCCTTTACATGCGGAGTTTCAAGCCACTTTAGTAGCAGCGGCAAGTGTTCTGTTGAGAGTGGTTTAAAAGTTATGGTCACCAGATCTACGCTATGATTTGTTGAATAATAAAATAGATTAAGCTTTACGACAAGTGACGAAGCTTATAATGCCAACAACACTTGACCTAATTCTCTAGGTGAACTCTACTTAGTAAAAAATTTCCAAATATATGTCGCAACACGAACACTCCCATCACAATAATAAGATTTCAAATATAGTTAGTAGGGTTAATGTTGGCGTGGGTAATGCGTTTGGTGGTAGGAAGCACGCAGGTAGAGTTGGTAGAATAACTAGAGGTGTAAGAATTGTCAGTAACGCAACTGCCGTGGGGACTGGTATTGCAGCTGTCGTGGCGCTTGGCACTACCATAGCATCAGGTGGGCTGGCTGCGCCAGTTTGGTTCATAGCAGTCGGAGGAGTAGCGGTTGTAGCTAATTTTGCAGGAGTTATCGTTGGTTCAGGAGCAAACCATTTAAAAATAACCCAGTATTATGAATTGATGATTTCCATTCATGCGGAACTTTGTCGGTTACAGAAACAAATGGGTGATACGCCAGACAGATTGCCTCATGGGATGAAAGAATATTGGCATAATAAGCGCAAACTATTCAACATGACTATGCGTCGTCGTGGGCAGGAAGTTGTTGGTGTGGCAGGTACTGTAATGAGCGGGGCGATGATGCTTTCAGCGCTTGGTTTGCTGCCTATAGCTCCAAGTGCTTCTATAGGTTTGTTTTTTGCCTCAAGAGGGGTTTCTTCAGCGACAACTGCGGGAGGAATATTCAACAATAAAGACCGTCTATCAATTTATAAACGGATAATTTTGGACATCGCCGAGAAGTTTAGAAACTACACTATGCTTGTTTCTAGAGAAAGAGCAGCTTTGGTAAGCTCTATAATGGAAGAACTTTTTAGAAAATTAAATGTGAATAGTAAGATTGAAAGTATATTAGATAAAAAGCAGTGGCGCGCGTTTTTAGTAAAATATGCGGTTTATAAAATGCTGTTTTTACAGTCTGAAGGATTCGCAATTGATAACAATCTATCTTTTCTAAACCCAGATAATAAAGAAAAAGTCGTCAAATTATTGAGTGATGAATTAGTGAAAATGTTGAAAAGGTCTCCGCAAGGAAATTACTTTGGCAGAACCGCCCTTCGTAACAAACATGATAGAAGTCTTGTAGATTTAGTACCATATCTTGCCATAGATTTAGAAAGTAAATTAATGGAAGTGGTAGCCGAGAAAGAGTTAATGCAGCGAGCTAAAAAAGTTTCTTCATCGATAATTCATAATTTTAAAATCAATTTGGGCAAAGACGAATTTCACGAATCTTTACCATTTTATATTAGAAAGGCGGTACTGTTTAAGTTGTCTAGTGGCGAAAAAGAAGATAAGATTATGAAGAATATTTCTCAGAGTTTGCGACTATTTTTAAAAGATGGTGTCTTAGACAAGGATGCAATTTTACGCAGCTTTCCAACGCAAGGACATGCTCATGGGGAACAATCTATAATGCATTATCATTTGTCGCAGCTTTGTGACTTACTAAGTAAGTCATCTAGTAAAAAACGAAAGCGCAAGAGTACTAAACATAGAGACCGTGTTCTAAAGGAAAGGATTCATAAAACTAATAGAGAGCGATAAATTTAAGGTTAAAATAATGAAAAAAATTTTTCTTTTAGCAACGTTGATTCTAGTGGATTTGTTATCTGCCGCAGAGTTGGATTTGTTTGTACCAAGCTTCCCTGAAATCAGAGAGCACTTTAATCTCACACCATTTTGGGTTGAAGCCTTGCTATCGGTTAACTTTATTGGCTATTGTACAAGTCTTTTTATAGTTGGGACACTTGCTGATAAGTACGGCAGGAAACCATTAATAATGCTTGGCCTTTCTATCTTTATAGTAGGTAGTATAATCTGTGTTACCGCCACTGAGTTTGAAGCTCTTTTAGTCGGTCGATTTTTGCAAGGGTTAGGAATTGCCGCTCCATCGATACTATGTTTCTTAGTTATTGCAGATGAATACCCTCTAAAAGAACAACAATCTTTATTTGCCATATTAAATGGAATTATGAACGCCACTTTAGGTATTGCTCCGGTCGTTGGAAGCTACATAACAATGCATTTCCACTGGCATGGTAATTTTATGGCATTACTAATATTCGGCATAACCTGTTTAGTGGCGGCGCAGTTATTTATCCCTTCTCGAAAAATTGAGCACAACGAAAATTTCACGCCGACTGGTTACAGATCAATACTAAAATCTTTACCAGTAATGTTAATTACAATTCATATTGTGATCATGTGTATCCCATATTGGATTTTTGTCGGCATGTCGCCAATTCTCTATATGGAAGATTTGGGGGTAAGCTTGCACCACTTTGGTTTTTATCAGGGAATTCTAGCATTCTTATTCGCTATAGGAAGCATTGCATTTGGTTTCGTTGTGAAGAAGTTTGAGCAAAAATCTTTGCTAAACTTCACAAATCTAATTTTTGTTTTGAGTTTGATAGCCATTTTCTATGTAACTTGGGTTGACAGCAAAAGTCCGCTATTACTAACGCTCGCAATTTTGATTTTTGTGATTGGGCAGATAATTCCATCGGTGATATTATACCCACTTTGTTTAAGTCTAATGCCGCAATCTAAAGCTCGCATTTCCGCAATCATGCAAGGGTTTAGATTGGTATTAACGGCATTGTCGCTTCAAGTTACTGGGTATTTCTACCAAGGCTCATTCCAAAATATTGGGATCGTAATTCTAGTGTTTGTGGTTCTTTCGATATATACTTTGTACTTAGTGGTTAATAACAAAAAAATCGAAAGAGTTTTTCATGAGAAGTAAAATTTTCGTTAGGCGATATCATGATGGCGATGCAAAGACTATTGCAGAAATTTACTACAATACCATACATACCATTAATGCGAAGGATTATAATCAAGAACAATTAGATGCATGGGCGCCCTATTCTTCAGTAAAAGACTACAGTGGCTGGGGAGAGAAGTTGCAAAAGATAAAGCCATTTGTTGCGGTTATTGATAACCAAGTTGTTGGTTTCGCCGAATTCGAGCTGAATGGTCATATAGATTGTTTTTATGTGCACCATGAATTTCAAGGCCATGGCGTTGGGAGTGCGTTAATGCGTGAAATCGAAATAGAAGCGAGAGAAAAATTATTAGGTAGAATTTATGCAGAAGTGAGCATAACAGCAAAACCTTTTTTCGAGGCTAAAGGATTTAAGGTTGTGAAACAACAAACTGTGTCGCTGCGTGGTATGGAGTTAGTAAATTTTGTGATGGAGAAATTTATAAAGTGACTAAGAGCAAAGCAGATGTATATAAAGTTTACAACAAAATTGCTAAATGGTTTGACGAGCATCGTAGTCGAGATTTATTCGAAAAAGCATGGCTTGATAAAGCAATATCCTTACTACCCAATAACGCCCAAGTGTTGGATTTAGGATGTGGCATGGGTGAGCCAATCATTCCATACTTTTTATCAAAAGGACTCAAAGTTACGGGTGTAGATGGTAGCGAAAAATTATTAGAAATGGCAAGATCCAGATTCCAAAATGTTGAATTAATTTTAAGTGATATTCGTCTACTTAGATTGAATAAAAAATTTGACCTAATAATCGCTTGGCATAGTTTCTTCCACTTATCACAAGATGATCAACGCGCCATGTTCAAAATTTTTATAGATCACCTAAACCCTAAAGGAGTCTTGCTATTTACTTCAGGTGAAGAAGCGGGAGAGGTGTGGAGCGAAAATGGCGGCGAAGAATTATACCACGCCTCTCTTTCTATTGCTGGATATAAAAGCATTTTAAATGAGAAAGGATTTACTCTGATTGACCATAAAGTATTTGACCCAGAGTGTGGCGAGGCTACCATTTGGTTAGCCCAGTTAGAAAGGTGATTATGAATAAGTTAATTCTTTTGATGTTAATGCTACTATGCAGCCAACACACCCTTGCTGATGACGAAGTTTTTCCTATTTCGACAGAAATTCAAATAGGTAAAATCCGCAACCTCCTCGAGCGCGCGCCTGAAAAGGGAATCTATGTTACTGTAGGCGGTGAGAGGGCTTTTAGAGGTGCGTCAATGTATTCTGGCATCGATCATCTTATAATTTTTGATATTGCGCCCGATATAATAAAATTCAACTCAATTAACATAAAATTACTAAAAGCCGTTGATAAAGAGGTCTATAAAATTCTACGCTGGAGCAGTACATTTGATGAATGGAAGAAGATGGATGCTAGTCTGTTAGAAGATGATTTCAAGTGGTGGAGTGATCGAATTAGAAACATCAAGGGTTATGACCTACCAGAGAAGTTAAACAAGACAGGTAGCTCTACCCAGTATATTCGAATTCGTGAAAAGTTAATGAGCATTTATCCTAAAGTTTCTGCGAAGTATAACAACAGAGTTCGCACATTTTTGACTTATGTTACATGGGATGATATCGCGCAAAATCAGATAGGCTCAAAAGATCCATTATCTAAAGATGAATTTGAATATTTCAATCTAGAGAGAAAGTCAGAAAGTTCGTGTGTTCAGAAATTTATTGATGAACCTTCGACTACCGTCGATTGGGGTAATATTATAGATTATAAATCTGGTAATTATCTTTTCGATGATAAGCTATATAAAAGATTACATGACTTAGCACTTCAGAATAAGATAACTGTTCTGAAGCTTAATTTATCTGAAGATGAAGGTTTGAAATTGATGATTGATACGGTAAAACTGCTTAAAAGCAAGATTGCTGTCATGGATTTAGATAATCTTTATCTTTATGAATATATGGGTGAGTCAAACTATCGAAAAGCAATTAACACACTCTTGCCTTTTGGTGAATCTAGTTCGGTGCTAATAATGATGCATAATTACAAAAGTTTTTCCTGTGCCCAGTTTTCAATGTATTTAGGCTTTACATTTGAGCATGTGAAGACATGGCAGCAGCAACCATTTTTAGATAATTTCATACATTCCATACCTCAGGAAATATACCCACTTTTAGATGGGCGTTTGTATGAGTCTAAAGACGAATTACCTACTTATTTTAGAAGCAGAATTAGAAATTTCTAATGGTTAGCAATGACTTGTAAATAGGCTCTTTTCCTGCTACAATCTCGCGCAGAAAACTACATGATGGGGAAATGATGAAAAAATCAATATTGATGTTCTGTGCAAGCGTGCTGTTCAGCACATCAGCTTTAGCGAATGAGAATTGTTTTATAGCAAAAGAAGGTTCTAAAATTCTTAAAAATGAAGGCGAGTGTTCGATTTCATATTCTCCTGAATCTACATTTAAAATTCCTCTTAGCTTAATTGGTTTCGATTCGGGAATTTTGAAAGATGAAACACATCCAGAATGGTCTTTCAAAGAAGAATATGTGTCATTTCTTGATGTTTGGAAGCAACCACAAACCCCAACAACTTGGATGAAGTACTCATGCATTTGGTACTCGCAAGTTTTGACCAAGCAGCTAGGTATGAAGAAGTTCCAAGATTACGTTTTGAAACTTAATTATGGAAATAAAGATCTTACTGGTGATAAGGGAAAAAATAATGGACTTACAAACGCATGGCTCTCTAGCTCGTTAGAAATATCGCCCAATGCTCAAGTGACATTTATAGAAGATTTGCTAGCTAGTAAATTGCAAGTTTCTAAAGATGCTCAAGCCAAAACGAGAAATATTCTTTACGTTGAAGACTTGAGTAATGGTTGGAAGCTTTATGGAAAAACAGGCAGTGGAAATCTGTTGAGCAAAGATAAGACGCAAAAATTGGAAATGAAGCATGGCTGGTATGTTGGTTGGATTGAAAAAGCCGATAAAAAAATTGTTTTTGTAAACCACATCGTAGATGACAAAAAAATCGAGCAAGCTGCGGGGCCACGTGCTAAAGAACAGGCGAAAGTTAAGCTTGAGGAGCTGATCAAAGAAATTAAAAATTAGTCTGTAGATGAAGTTATTAGTTAAAGTAGGTGGCTTGGTATAAGTGGTGATTTGCAATATGTGCTCATTGCTCGATTTAAAAATTTATTTGCCGATCTTATTCTTTTGTTTGAGATTATTTCACTCAAGAATACAGAGAAAACCTTTTTGTAATACTGGCTACTTTTTCAAACTCTCCAAATATTACTGCTGCGTAGTAAACATGTTCGTCTTGGGTTTTCTTTGCGATATTGTCAATTTGCTCTAAATAAGTTCCGCCTGTCATACTATCAACGAATGCCAACTGCATAACACCCTCTTCTTTGGCTCTGAGAACTGCTTTCTTAATTTCATTCGATTTGCCACGTAAAACTATATAAGGCATTCCAGAGACTTTCCAGTCATTACCACTTGCATCAATATTTGATTGTAGAAAACTTTTCTCCTCTCCAAGTAAAGCCCCCGTTGCAAATGAAGCATGAGCCACGGCGTTCATTGCCAATCCCACTTCAAACTCTTTATTTACTATGATTACTAACTTGTTTTCCATAATCTTCTATTTACTTGGTGTGCGTTATAACATACAATGAGTTGCATTGTATCATTGTGCGCTATAGCGCACAAGTCTTATTTTTATAAAATGGAAAAATTAAATAAAAAGATATCGAGCACATTGAAGGCCATCCGCAAGGAAAGTGGTTGGAGCTTAGATAAAGCTAGCCAAAAAACGGGTGTGAGTAAGGCCATGCTTGGGCAAATTGAGAGGGGTGAATCTAGCCCTACTATTTCTACTCTTTGGAAAATCGCTACAGGCTTTGAAGTTTCCTTTTCCTCATTTGTCGACGATATAAATTCAACTAATAGCAAAGTTGTTCATAGGTCTGGTAAAACAAAAGAAATTCATCCCTCGGATGATAAAATAAAAGTTTTTTCTCTTTTCCCATTTGATAAGAGTTTGAGCTTCGAAGCTTTCATAATTGAATTATTACCTAGCTGCGAACATATATCCCCTCCCCATCAGAAAGGTGTTGTAGAGCATATCATCGTCTCTGAAGGAGAAATGGAAGTGCTTATAAATGGCAAATGGAAGTTGCTTAAAGAACAAGAAGGTTTAAAGTTTAATGCTGACCAACCACATGGCTACCGAAATCTTACAAAATCTAAAGCGGTGATTCTTGATTTGATTCATTATAAAACTAGTGCATAGGCTTGTTGCATTGAGTCGCGCATATCATTCCTCCTATGAAAATTATCCCATAACAGACAAATCCAAATATCGCGCCAAATACAATTCCCACAGTTTTACCAACATCTGTAGGTAAAGGTGGACAATTGTTATACAGGGACTGATTAAATGCTGCTTTACGAGCGTCATTTAATATTTTACTTCCATCATTCCAATCAATTGTGCTATTCAAGCAATTTGTCGTATCATAATTAGACGCAGTGATTTCAGATGTTTTAGAGGTTAGGGGATCAAATAGACTTCGATCGATATAATCAAAGCCAACTAGACTAATATTGCCATTTGATGATCCATTGACTTGGTTAACTAAATTTAACAATTCTTGAGTAAAGGCATCCCCATTGCTTGAGTTAGTAAAGGTTTTTGGATTTGTCATTTGGCATTCCCTGAAAACATCGGGAGTAATTTTGGATATTGGTAGATCGGTACCATTCACTAAGTAGTGATTTAGTTCGTTGCCATGACCATCCTGCAAACTAAAAGCAACTTGAGCATCGATTCTATTATCATCAAACCAACAATCAGCAGAATAACCTAAGTAGTCTATGATTTGCCTAAGGTTTTTTTAAATATTTAAATGTAGTATACATAAAAATGCAAATAAAAACTAGGGTCGTACTAAACGCTTTTCTGTTTCATTGATGGCTAGCCGACTGCTTCTAATTAAGTTCTGTGCAGCTCTAGTTTCTAGTCGTATTTGTAATGCTTTATTGAAATATTTAAGGGCAACCAGATACTGTTCTTGGTCAAACTTTAATTTTCCATAATGTTGGTAGTAAGCTGCTTTTAAAGCAGGACTGATTTTATTATCTTCAAGAGTATGTTCGATGCTAAGAAAAAGCTCTTCAGATTTTTTAAATTCTTTCTTCCATTGATAAGCATGAGCAAGTCGGATGGTGTTGACAAAAATTTTATCACTCAGTCTAAGTTCTCTGGCAAGGTTAAGAGCTGAATTTAAAGTGGCTTCAGACTCACTAAGTTTATTGATTATTCGCAACATTACTCCCACATTCCCAAGAATGGTAATCCGTTCTTCAGTAGTTGAAGTGTCTAGTTTTGAATTTAGGTCGTCTATAACTTTTTCATAATCTGCTTTGTTATAGACAATCTCACGCAGGCTGCAGTCGAATTCTATATTATCCATTAAGTCTGAAAAAGTTAGAGGACTCATTTTTATCTCAGAGCCTATAACTTTAGAAATTCAATTTCTCATTTCCCAGTCTTTGAATCAACCAATCTAGTTGTTCCAAAGTTGTGAATTTAATTACCACTTGTCCACCATCCAGTGTGTCATTTATTTGTACTGGCATGTTGATTGTTTCAGTCAGCATTTTTTCTATTTCAATAAGGTCTGAATCTTTTGTAAAATGCTTTTCAGCGCCTTCCCTAATCAATCTACTATGTCTTTTTTTGCCAGCTTTTTCTGGTGACTTTTGCTCACGTACAAAATTCTCAACTTCTCGCACACTCATGTTGTCATTAACTATTTTAGTAGCGAGTTCAGAAATATTAGGTGAATTAATAATACTTCTTGCATGTCCTGAGGATAATTTCTTAGTTTCTATAAGCTTTCGAACATCGTCTGGAAGCGTCAAAAGTCGCAAAGTATTGGTAACATGAGATCGACTTTTGCCAATCTTTTTGGCTATTGATTCTTGAGTATAATTAAACTCTTTTGTCATTCGTTCATATGCTAAAGCCTCTTCGATTGGAGACAAGTCTTCACGTTGAATATTTTCGATCAACGCCAACTCAAATGACTCTTGGTCTGAATAGCTTTTTACTATACAGGGAACTTGAGCAAGCCCCACTTTTTTGGAAGCTTGTAGTCTACGTTCACCAGCAATTAGTTGATATTTATTTCCAACAACTCTAACGGTAATAGGTTGTAAAATTCCATGCTCTTTAATTGAGTTCGCTAGATCTTGCAATTCTTCTTCACCAAACTGCCTTCTTGGCTGATATGGGTTTCTTTCAATTGCATTGATATTCAGCATTTTTACTTCTGAAGTATTGGAATTATCAGTATTGATTATTGTTACGTTATCAGAAATCAAGGCTGATAGACCTTTACCCAACGCTTTTTTTTCTGCTGACATCTTCTTGTTCCTCGTTATCGTTTAAAATTTCGAATTTGGTTAACATTTCCTTAGCAAGCATCATATAAGCATGGGATCCCAAACATTTATTATCATAAATTAGTGCGGGTTTGCCATGTGATGGAGCTTCGGAAAGCTTAATATTTCTTGGTATGACTGTCTGGTAAACTATATCTTCAAAAGTGCTTCTTACGTCTTGTTCAACTTGTACAGCGAGTCTATTTCTTCTATCCATCATAGTTAGAATTATGCCCTCGATATGAAGTTTAGGGTTTAGGGATTTTTTAATTAGGTTTGTAGTATTAATTAAATGAACTAAACCTTCTAGGGCAAAAAATTCGCATTGAAGAGGTATTATTAAGTTGGTGGCAAAGCATAAAGAATTTATGGTTAATAACCCAAGTGAAGGTGGGCAATCAATTATTATGAAGTCATATTCAAAAGTTAAAGGCTCGAGCTTTTCTTTTAGCTGAGTTTCTTTATTTATAATGTTATGTAATTCAATTTCTGCTGCTGCCAAATCAACCGTTGCTGATAAAACGTCAAGCTTAGGTACAATGGTTTTAGTTATGGCTTGGTATATATCTACCCCATTTATTAGAACATCATAAATAGTTACTTTCCTCGATTTTGTCTCTATGCCCAAGCCAGTACTTGCATTGCCTTGTGGGTCTAGATCAATCAGTAGAACTTTCTTGCCTATTGCAGCTATGGCTGTAGCTATGTTGATTGCGGTGGTGGTTTTGCCAACGCCACCTTTTTGGTTTGCTATTGCTATTGTGATGCTTTGTTGCATTTTGGGCTTAAGTTTTTGATTACTAAAATCGCCCCTTCAGTTTTATAAATATTTTGATATTCTTGCAACTCATAATTCCATTTTTTTGAAACTTCTTTCAGCTCGTCTTTTTGTTTTTTACTTTTGAGTAATATTATAGTTGTCTCTTTTGAGATCATGTGGGCACATAAATTAATTAAATCTCCTGCACTTGTGACAGCTCTAGAAACAATATAATCAGGCTTTTCAAACACTTTTTTAATATCATTATTTATAACTGTGTTTGGAAGGTTTAGTTCGAAGATTACTGTTTTCAAAAAAGTACACTTTTTTGAAATTATTTCCACCATCTTGCATTTTGTATAACCTAGAATTGCCAGTACCATTCCAGGAAACCCAGCCCCAGACCCGACGTCAATAATAGTAGAATTTTTATTTCCAATATAAGATTCTAGTTGAAGACAATCTAAGAGATGTTCATTAAACAACGAGTCTCTGTTGCTTTTTTTAGATGCCAAATTGATCTTTGTATTCCATTTGAGAATAAGCTCTAAATATTTTTCTAAGCTGGCTGATGTTTCACGTGAAACGTTTTGAGGTATAAAAATATTATCCATGCTTTTTAATATAAATTTGTAATGCAACGATGGCAGCCGGAGTCATGCCTTGAATTTTTTTTGCTTCAGCGATATTAGCGGGTCGTATCTTTTCAAGTTTTGACCTGATTTCATTGGATAAGCTGCCAACTTTTAAATAATTAATATCGCTTGGGATTGAGATCTCGGTTTCATGATTGTAAAAATTCATGTCATCGCGAAGCCTGTTTTCAAGAGGTTTATACAAAGCTTCGATTGCAACTTTTTCTAAAGTTTTTATAGGAAATTCTGAAATCTTAGGCTCAATAACCTGAATTTCTTCAAGGGTGATTGATGGGAGAGATAGAAGGTCAAATAAACTCCTTCTTTTGCCATCTTGGGTTATTGTTATGCCTTTTTCAGCAAGCGCTTTAGGTGTGTGAGTTGTTGATGCCAAAAAATTTCTAATTTCTAATTGCTGACTCTCTGAAGTTTTGAAATGAGTGAGGCGATCTTGAGAAACTAGGCCAACTGAGTTGGCTTTCTCCGTAAGTCGTTGATCTGCATTATCGGGTCGTAAATGGATTCTAAATTCGGCTCTGGCAGTCATCATTCTGTATGGTTCGATCGTGCCATTAGTAATTAAGTCATTTATTAGAACGCCAATATAAGATTCAGACCTATTATTTGTAAATTCCAAATTATGTAAAGATAAAGCAGCATTTGTACCAGCAATGAGGCCTTGGCCAGCAGCTTCTTCATACCCTGTTGTTCCATTTATTTGGCCTGCTAAAAATAGACCTTTTATTTTTTTTGTTTCCAAGGTTGCTGTTAATTCACGCGGGTCAACATAATCATACTCTATGGCATAACCATATTTAAGTATTTTTACATTCTCGAGGCCTGCTATGGATTTAATGATTTTATCTTGAATGTCTTCGGAAAATGAGGTGGAAATTCCATTCGGATAAACTGTATCGTCATCAAGTCCTTCTGGTTCTAAAAACACTTGATGCCTATCTTTATCAGAAAAGCGTTTTACTTTATCTTCAATAGATGGGCAATACCTTGGCCCAGATGATGAAATTTGTCCTGAGTACATAGGTGATTCATGAATATGATCTAGTATGATTTTATGAGTATCTAAATTTGTATAAGTAGAATAGCAGTCAATCTGCGGTACTTTGATTGTTTTAGTTAGGGTTGAAAATGGTATTGGAGGATTGTCCCCAGGTTGTTTTTCTAAAATGCCCCAATTGATGCTGTTTTTATCTAACCTTGCTGGCGTTCCAGTTTTCAATCTACTGACGTCGAGACCAATTTTTCTTATGGTGTTAGCTAGTTTAATAGAGGGATTTTCCCCTGCTCTACCAGCTGGCATAGTTTTTTTTCCGATATGGATTAGGCCGCCTAGAAATGTTCCAGTTGTGAGTACTACAGAAGAGCAAGTTAGCAGTTTGTCAGAAATGTATAACCCATCGATTCTGCCATCTTTTATTTTTAGATCCGTAACCTCTCCTTCGATGATTTCTAGGGTTGTATGCCCAGATAATAAATTTTGTATGGCTTTTTTATATAATTTCCTATCAGCTTGTGCACGCGGCCCCCAAACTGCAGGGCCTTTGCTCGAATTTAGCATTTTAAAATGAATTCCTGCTTGATCGATTGCTCTGGCCATTATGCCATCCATGGCATCTATCTCTCTTACGATTATACCTTTTGCAACCCCTCCAATTGATGGGTTACAAGACATTTCTCCTAAGTTGTTATAAGAGTAGGTAATTAATGCGGTTCTAACACCAAGACGCGCTGCTGCCGCAGCTGCCTCGCACCCAGCATGTCCTCCACCAATTACTATGACGTCAAAATCTTTTACCATTGTTTCACGTGAAACTATTTACCTATACAAAACGAAGAGAAAATTAAGTCGAGAATTTCCTCTACCTCTATCTTTCCCGTAATCATACCTAACTCAGATGCGGCAAGTCTTATATACTCGGTTGAAATATCTAAGCTAGTATTTCTATCTATTAATTCTAAGCACTCAACGCATTTAGTTAAATTTACCCTATATCTGTGATGAGTAATAAGAGGCTCATTAGATATAGAATACTTGTTTTTTATTAGAGCAGATAAAGACTCGATTAGCTGGTCGATAGCATAGCCTGTTTTGGCAGAAATTTCAAGTATTTGACAATGCTCTTTGAATTCTTCTGCTATGTTTTTGTATTTATTTGAGTTAAAGTCTTCAAATTTATCTTTTTTGTTAAATAGAATGAATGTAGGTTTTTCAAGAGAAATTAGCTTTTTTACATCTGAGAAAAAATTAGTATCCTCAATATCGAGTACAAGAAGTTGAATATCAGACTCGTCTAAAGTTTTTACAGCTCTTTTAACCCCCTCTTTTTCAATTTCGTCGGTTGTTTCTCTAATTCCAGCTGTATCATATAGTATAAGCGGAAAGCCATTTAGATTGATTTTTACTTTTATTACATCTCTAGTGGTGCCAGCTATGTCTGAGACGATAGCCACATTGCTTTTTGCTAAAACGTTTAACAATGATGATTTGCCAGCATTTGGAGCGCCAACTATCGCTACATTTAATCCTCTATTTAAAACTTCACCAGTATTGTTATCTGATAGATGATTTTTTATGGTGTTTGATAGAGTTACTAAATCAGAAAATACTGATTTAACCAAGCTTTGCGGTATATCATCTTCAGGAAAGTCAATTAAGGCTTCAAGCTTATATAAGTGATTTAATATTTTAGAACGCCAATCGTTATAAAGCGTACCGAGTTGACCACTTAATTGGCGTAAAGCAGCGCTTTTTTGTAGGCGTGTTTCTGCGTCAATTAAATCGACCAAAGCTTCTGCTTGAGTTAGGTCTAGTTTTGAGTTTAAAAAAGCTCTTTTGGAAAATTCTCCAGCTTCAGCCATTCTAAGCAATTCCATTTTGCCTAGGACTTCTAATAGATGATCTATAACAGCAATACTTCCATGGAACTGAATCTCTATTACATCCTCGCCTGTAAAGCTGTTCGGGGCTTTAAAATAAAGTAGGATAGCTTGGTCAATAGGTTCTTTGTTATAAGGATCAACTAAATTTGCAAGCGTTGCCGTCCTTGGTAAGAGATTAATATTGGGACATAAAATATGAATAGTAGACAATGCATTATCTCCTGAAATGCGGACAACCGCGACTCCAGATCTTCCAGCTAAAGTTGAAAGAGCAAAGATAGTTTTTTTCATTTATTTTTCTAAAAAGCCTAAAATAGCATTCGAAGCATGATTATTATCTAAAATGCTGTCATAGACAACATAATTTTCCAAAACCTTTTTAACATAGTTTCTTGTTTCATTAAAAGGTATTGATTCTATCCAGTCGATCATGAAGTACGGGTCTTTAGATTCTCGAGGATCGCCATACCTATCTATCCATTTTTTTACATTACCCGGACCAGCATTATAAGCTGCTATTGACATAGGAACGTTTTCAAATTGTTTATATAATTGATCGAAATAAGAGACACCTTTCCTGACATTTGAAGAAGGATCAACAGCAAAAGCATTTTTAGGAAGGCCAAGAATTTGCGCCATTCTAGAAGCTGTCGCAGGCATAAGTTGCATTAATCCTCTCGCTCCAGCTGGGCTTAATGCGTTTGGGTCAAACATACTTTCTTGGCGCATAATTCCAAGATAAAGGCCTTTAGGGAGCTCATTATTATTTATTTCGATATGTTTAGGGTAGCCTACTTGAATTAAGGGCGCTCCTTTATTGGAAGTAGATTTTGAGATCTCTACAGCAAATGGATAATACTTTCTATTTGTGAAATAAAGAGCAGCTACTTCTAAATCATTACGATCGATATCGAGGTCGGCTAGTGTTGCAATAAGATTATTGGCTAAAAGTTTGACATCGGATTTATGTAATAAGTATGAAAAATAAGTTAATTTTTTAGCATTTTCTTTATCGGAATAGTTTCCTTTTTTGTCAGTAGTGTGCGCTACGTGCTCAAAATAGTTAGCTTTATCAGTCCTATTATTCGCAGCAAGAGCGAGGTGACCATAAAAAGTTCCTTTATATTGCGAAGCTACATCATACCATTTTAATGCATTTTCCGTATCGCCTAATTTTTCATAGCTTCTACCAATCCAATATGCGCCTTTAGATTTTGAATTAGATAATTTTGTTTTTTCAAATAGGTTAGCAAATCTCTTTAGAGCGGCTTCAGGATCTTCTAAAAATCTTAGCGCAATCCAGCCACCTAACCACTCTGCTTCAGCCATATCAGAGCCATATTCTAAGTGGTGATTTTCTGTAAGGGCATAAGCTTGTTTGTATTTTTTATCTCTTAGACAATTTCTTATAGCAATGTTTTTAAGCTTCCACCAATTTTCAAATCCAGATTTTGGTTTTACAGATAACAGCTTATTTGTCGCCTCATTTTCTTTATCGTTGTCAAGAAGATTAGAGATGTTAACATGCATAATGAAGTCATCATTTAACAAGTCGGTACCAGTATTTGCTAAAGTGCGTCCTAAATTAAATTTGCTTTGCGCTATTTCTAAACGAAGTTTAGGAAGTTTTTTATATTGTGGTGGTAGAATGCTGAGTAATTGATTGGCATAAGTGTAAGATTTGTTCCAAGTTAGGAATTCTATCTTTTTTAGCAAGTCTTCTATGGTTAGATGATCTTTGTATTTTTTTAGATAGTATTCTTCTGTGCTTAAATCAAATTCTGTGGTTCTCCATAATTCTCTTAGCTTATGCTTTGTATCATTATTTTCTAGATTAGCTAGGTTAGCAACTATTTGTGCGTTTAAAAGTGTGAATTTACCACTGTTTGTCTGAGGCTCTCTGTAATAAAACCACTCTAGGATAGAGCCAGGAGGGTTGTCATAAGTCATAGACTTTTCTATTTTATTATTAAATGGCTCTAATGATATCCACCTATTTTCGTTAAAGAAATCTGACATCTCTTTTACAGTTAAAGCTTGTGGGTTGTAATATATTTTTAATGATTTGATTATTGTTTGAGCGTATTTAGTATCTATACATCTTTCTGCAATTTCTGCTGCTTGATCCCATTGCTGATTTGTAGAAAAATTAATGATTTGTAGAAGATTGGTTTCGTCTTCCATGTTGGAGATATATTTTGCAGGTTGAGCGTTGAGATTATTAAGTGCTTTTACTTGAGGTTTAAGAGAAGATTTTAATTCTTGCGGTTTTATAGCTGGTTCCATTTTAGTTGTCGCAGCCCCCTTCCCTCTAAAAGACTGAGCTTGGTTTGTGAGCTGAGATCTTGGGCGTTTTTTTGCAGCTTTTGTAATAACGGGTTTTTTAATTTTTATTTTAGATTTATTGGTGTTTATCTGAGGTTCATGAGTCAATGCCAAGGGAGAAGTGAACAAAATGATGACTATTATTGCTAATAATCTAAAGATCATAGGAAAAATAAGATTGCTAATATAACTATCACCATAGCATATGCTAGGTATTCAAAAAAGATATTTATTAGCTTCAATGGAGGTATAAAAGAATTTTTTAGAGTTCGAGATGATTGAGAGAAAGCCCCTAAGGGAATCTTAGGGGCCAATCTTTAATCTCGCAAGCAAAGTCTATTTACTATGAACATAAAGCAAGTCAGACCTAAAAAATAAAGAGGCATTGGCAGCAAAGTTCCATTATGCAATAATCCCATGAACAAAGTGAAGATAGAAATTAGGCAATAATAGAAAAAGCCGAAAAGACTAGAGGCGACACCAATTGCGTGCTTATAATCTTTGAGTGCTAAAGCGAGAGCATTGCTTGTTGCCATACATAAGCCTAAAGAGATGATCATCTGGCAAGCTATTGTCAAAAGCGCCATTAGGTAATTTGGTAACAGATATAAGCCATGATTAACTAATGCCATTAAACTAAATACAGTAGTTCCGAAAAATATGATGTATAATCCGCAAGTCATGATTTCTTTTGATGACCTATATGCATGCAATTTGCGAGAAAGTATCCCGCCAATCATAGTGGCACATGCAATGCCAATAAAGCTACCTCCATACATACTACGAGATAAGTTTAAGCCATTTATTAAGTAAAAAGAGCCTTCAGCAAAATAGCTAAAAAGTATCCCATTGCAGCCTGCTACTATTAAACCAAACCCGATGACATTTTTATCGGCTGCTAGATGCTTTATTATAGAGAGTATGGCGATTTGATTATGACCCATACTGCTATGAGTTTCCGGTAATTTGACAATTATAAGTGCCATTAGAATTAAAGCGAATATGATTAAAAAGATAAAGATATTCGCCCAACCAAACCATTCTGCAATAAGTCCGCCGCACAAAGGACCGATCGCTGGAAATAATGCAAGAGCACTACCAATTGAAGAATATACTTTGCCAAGTGCGGGGCCATGGAAAGCATCTCTACACACTGCTTGTCCAAGAACGCTGCCTATACTCCCGCCAAATGCTTGTATAAATCTGCTGGCCAAAAGCATTTCAATTGAATTGGATAAGTAGCACCCCATACATCCAATAATAAATATCAGTAGACCTTTGAGAATACAAAGTTTACGACCAAAAATATCAGAGATTCGTCCCCAAAAAAGTGTACCAATGGCAAATCCAAAAAGATAGATAGTCAGTGTGTATTCGACTAACGCCTCTGATGTTTTTAAGGTAGCGGCAATATCGGGAAGCGATGGAGTATAAACTGTTTCAGAAAGTTGTGGTAAACCCACAATAAGAACAATAAGCCAGATTGCTGGCAATGTAATGTTATTCATAATAAAAACTCGACATTTAAATTTAAAAATTAAGCAACAAAAATGACTCTCTGTTTTCAAGAGTTACAGAAAGGACTTAATCTTTAAATTTAAGCAATGACGATTTTTTTCATTTTGATGTTTAGGTAATTAAAAACATAGTATTATTCTACACATAAATAGCTCTATAGTCAAAGTAAAAGGCCTATTAGAATTATGGAGTTATTGTTTCCACAATGCTTTCAAGCTTCTGAATTAATTTTTCAGGTTCAGAAGTATTTGTTGAGTAGAAGAGTTTTTGATCTCCTCTTAGTTTTAGAGCTATAGGATTTTTACTAATTAGATCTATCACTTTTTCAGGTGATTTTGGCTCATTATTCCGGAAAGAAATTAATACTCCCTTTTCACCTAAATCAATCTTCTCGATATTAGCATTTTTTGCGAGATGTTTCAGTTGAACAACCTTGAATAATTGTAGTGTTTCTGTGGGAATTTGCCCGTAACGATCAATCATATCGGTGGCAAATACATCAAGTTCTTCAGATGTTTTTATGTTCGCAATTTGCCTGTAAAGCATTAAACGTAAGCTGCTATCGGGTATATATGATTCTGGTATCTGAACAGATAGGCCAAGATTTATTGTCGGACTCCAATCGCTATCTGGTTTTTGCGATTTATCATCGAGCTGTAGGTCTTCAATCGCTTCTTGGAGCATTGCTTGATATAATTCAACCCCAACTTCTTTAACATGCCCAGATTGCTCCTCGCCAACTAAATTTCCATAACCACGGATATCCATATCATGGCTTGCAATTGAAAAGCCAGCTCCGAGTAATTCAAACGAAGAGATGACAGACAGTCTTTTTTCAGCAGTATCTGATAATCTTTTATTCGGTGGTAAAGTTAAATAAGCATAAGCTTGAACATTGCTACGCCCTACTCTGCCACGTATTTGATATAGTTGTGCCAGACCATACATATCGGCTCTATCGAGTATAATGGTGTTAGCTTGCGGAACATCTAGGCCAGATTCAATAATATTTGTACTAACCAATACATCGTATTTTCCATCATAAAAGTCATTCATTATAGTATCCAGTTGCTCTGCTGTCATTTGACCGTGAGCTTTTACAGCTTTTATTTCAGGTACAAGGGTTTTTAATGTATCTAATATCCCATCTAAATAAGAAACTCTTGGAGTGATGTAGAATGTTCTGCCACCTCTATAGTGCTCGCGTAAAATTGCTTCTCTCAAGGTAATGCTGTCGTATGGAATAACATATGTTTTGATAGGCAATCTATCCACGGGAGGTGTCGCGATTATACTAAGATCTTTTATCCCAAATAAAGACATTTGCAATGTTCTAGGAATAGGCGTAGCAGATAAAGTTATAATGTGGCATGAACTCTTTAGTTCCTTTAATTTTTCCTTCTGCCCTACTCCAAAATGTTGCTCTTCATCAATTATTAACAATCCTAAATTTGCAAATTTTGTATCTTTAGCAAGAAGCATGTGGGTACCAACTACCACATCGACCTTACCTTCAGAAATATCAGCTTTGATGGCTTTTATATGCTTTTTAGGGGTGAATTTTGAGAGTTGAGCAATTTTGTAAGGGAAGCCAGAGAACCTTTCAGACAACGTTTTAAAATGTTGGCGGGCTAATAATGTTGTTGGCACTAGGATCGCAATCTGTGTTGGCACATCTGATGCTAAAACTTGGCATACAGCACGTAAGGCTACCTCTGTTTTTCCAAAGCCAACATCACCACATATTAGACGATCAATCGGTCTTTCTGAAGCTAGATCATTGGTTATATCAGTAATTGCTTTAAGTTGGTCATCTGTTTCTACATAAGGGAAAGATTCGCAAAATTTAGAGTATATATCCTCATTTGCAATGATCGCGGGTGTTTTAACAAGATTTCGTTCAGCTGCAATCTTAAGCAATTTTTCAGCTGCAATTTTGATTCTATTCTTTAATTTGGATTTTCTAGTTTGCCAACCTAAACTGCCTAATTTATCTAGTGGTGCGTGTTCAGTCCCATATCTTGTGATAAGCTCTAGATTTTCTACGGGTAGATAGTATTTAGCATCTTCAGCATAAATAATTTTTACAAAATCGTGTATGGAATTTCCCACTTTTATTTGTTCTAATTTTTCAAAGCGACCAATACCGTGTTCTTTATGTACCACCAAATCATTAGGGTAAAGGTTAGATAATGCAGAGATCAATTGTGTTGGTGTTGAAGATTTAGTCGAAGATTTCCTAGATAATCTCTGTCCCAAAATATCTTGTTCACTAAATATAATATAATCTTTGGTTTTAAAACCATGCTCGATTGGAGCTACGAAAAGCCCGATTGATTTAGTGCTATTATCTTTTGGAGGCCAAAAGTCGAGATTGTAGCTGCTAATGTCATGGTCAGATAAAATGTTACTGAATCTTTCTTGGGATGCTTTGGTGAAACACGATATGTAAACGGGTAGGGGGGATAGGTATTCTTTTAGTAAATTAAAAGTAGAACTTTCTTTGCGTTTGGCTTCTTGATAGAGGTACTCTGTGCCGACAATTTGGTTTGAATCATAACCAAATGGAGAAAAATATATGTTAGTAAATTTACTGATGTTAGTTAGCAATGTCGTTTCAGGTAAATACAGTGCATCAGGATCAGTTAAATTATATATTCCATCATTTTTAGTTATTTTAGTATTTGTTCTAAGTTCATATTGCGAGTTAATAAGACTGTAAACTTCAGTTATCATCGTTTCAAAATCCATTGGGACAAGAATTTTGGTATCAGGAGTTAAATAGTCAAATAAAGAAGGCATGTTATTATAAAACAGTCCCATCCAATGTTCCATGCCGATAAACTTTCTACCCGCAACAATGCTTTCATAAAGCAGATCAGAGTTCACACCGAACTTGCTTTGATAATTATCTCGGAAAGTTCTTATAACATCTTCTGTTAGAACTATTTCTGAAGATGGTATAATGGTTATCTGATCTAAAGTTGCGGTACTTTTTTGTGTTGAGGTATCATAGAGACGAATAGATTCTATTGTGTTGCCAAAAAAATCAATTCTATACCCTATAGAGTCATTTGATGGCACTATGTCTATAATACTGCCACGCGACGCATATTCGCCAGATTCAACAGCATTGATGGTGCGTATAAATCCATGACCGTTTAAAAATTGGAGTACTTGATTCGGATTTATACATTCTTTTCTTTGTAGAGATAGATTAATTTTACTAACTAGATCTTTTGGAGGCAAATACTGAGTCATACTTGCGGGCGTTGCGAGAATGATCCTATTGGATTTCCTTATGAGAAGATTGCTTAAACAAGCTAATCGTTGCTGGCTTGTTATAGAGCTTGGGGAGATGCGATCATAAGGTAGGCAATCCCATTGAGGAAATTTAATAGTTTCAGTGATAGGATTAAAAAATTTAATAAGCGCAGTTATACGCTCTATTTCTTCGTTATCTCTGCAAACAAGTAATAGATTACCCCCTTGGTTTATTTGCGGAAGTAATAAACCTTCAGTAGCTGGGTAAAGTCCTAAGAAATTTTTGTCCATAGTTATCAGTGCATCGATTGAGGCATTATAGCAGACCAGATGAAATTATACAGAGCATTTTAGGTAGTTTATCCTGCAGACTCAGGATTTATAGTTTTTTTGCCTTTTCTTATAGAAAAATGGAGTTGGGGTAGGGTGACGTTACCAGTTTGTCCAACGGTTGCTATGCTTTCACCTTTTTTTACAGGCTTGCCTCGATCTACCAAAATCTCTTGTACATGAGAATATGCCGTCATGTAATCACCAGAGTGTTTGATGATGATCATGTTGCCATAGCCCTCTATATTATTGCCAATATAGATCACCTTGCCATCGCCAGCTGCTGTAACAGGGGACCCAGTAGGAGCTGATATAGAAATTCCCTCATTGAACTTGTTGCCGATCTTACCAAATCTAGAAAGCACTTTTCCACCAACTACAGGCCATTCAAATGATGGGGAGTTAAGAGGAGTAGCAACGGTAAACTCTGGTTTAATTGGCTTTTGTACTTCTGCAGGCGGCTTGCTGAAGTTCTCTGGTTCTTCGTAGGTTAGGTCTTCTGAGTATTGAGTATTTGTAGGCTCAGTTGGTGATGCAGCGATTTGCTCTTGAGAGCTAGGTTTAGAGCTACTACTAGTAACTATCTGTTGTTCTTTTTTAGCTTCAGGTTTCGGTTGATTAGCATCTTTAGTGACTTTTGTTCTAGATACTAAATAACCAGTAGTTGAATTTTGATTAGAAGAAGGCTGGGGTGTACTAGCAGAAGATGGTGGCTGTATTGGCTCTATGGATTTCATCTCAATTATATTAGAGTCGGTAGATGCAGAGTTGAATTTATTAGACGCAAAAGCTTGTTGATGTGTGGAAGATTTTTGCAGGGAGAATTGGCTTTTATCTACAACTTCTGCTGGGCTTTGAGATAAGCAACTAGTAGCTAAAAAAAGAGTGCTTATTAGAGCTGCTACATTATTGATTTGGTTTTTAGTAGTCATAAATTTTTACAGTAAATTAAAAGCTCCTTTTAAAGATAGCTGAGCCAATTCTTTATGTTTCTTCTCTTCCAGATCGGCAATCATAGTTTCAAACCTTATAATACTTTTTTTGAATCTTGCCAACTCAGATCCTTTTAAAGGAGGAACCTTTGGAAAGCTAATTTTGCTTGGATTCACTTTTTTCCCGTTTTGAATTACTTCGTAATGTAGATGAGGGCCTGTAGCCATGCCAGTAGCACCAACATAGCCTATAACTTGTCCTTGCGATACTCTGCTTCCAGGTTTGACACCAGAAGCAAACCTGCTTAAGTGAGCATATAAAGTTGCATGACTGGAATTGTGTTTGACCTGTATGTGTTTCCCGTACCCACGTGGCTGCGATTTTGTAAATGCAACTACTCCATCACCAGCAGATAAAACAGGTGTTCCAGTAGGCGCACCGTAATCTAATCCTTTGTGCATTTTTGAATACCCGAGTACAGGATGATGACGCATTCCAAATGATGAAGTGATGCGTGCGCCATTTATAGGTGTTCTGAGTAATGCTCTGCGGATGCTCTCACCTTTTGAATCAAAGTAATCTGTTTTGCCATTACTCATTTCATAGAGGTATATGTCTTTGTTATCGCCTCTAGTGTTTAAAGCTGCATAAAGTATTTTAGGCTCTTTTATTTTACGACCTGATTTATCAGTTTTATATTCATAATAAATTTTGAAAGAGTCGCCTGCTTTGATGTCGCGTTGAAAGTCAACATTATAGCTGTATAAATTTATGAAAGACATTATTACATTTGTATCTGCACCAGAGTTTTTAGCTGCATTATATAGACTTCCATTGATAGTCCCCGTGACGAGCTTGGTTTGTCTGATAAGCTCTACAGGAATATCTTTTGCTACATAATTTTCTTGAGATTGATCAAGTGTGATAACGATATCTTTATGATCCAAGGAGATGATAATTTTTTCAGGATATGCAGCTACTATTGACCCAGTATTAATATCTGTGGTTACGGGCTCAACAGTGACTTTATCTCCCATTTTTAGCTGAGATGTTTTGAAAACAGCTTGAGCAGAATCAATAATTTTTTGCGTATTGGAGGAGCTTATGCCGATAGAGGACAATACTTTTGTTAAGGTATCGCCTTTTCCGACAGCGATTGTTATTGAGTGAGATTCTATTGGAGTCACCATTTCTCCCTCTTCTAATGCTACATCAAATGAAGGGGGTTCGATTGAAATTTTAGGTAATATTAGATAGAGATTTAGGCATAGCGAAGCCATGATCACAAGAGTGAAAATTAGGTGATATCTCTCTCTCAGAAATGCTTTTACCATCTTGCCCCAGAAAGTTCTTCCACTTCCTTTTATACAAGGTGAAATCCTTAGGTGCAATCATAAATAATTATTGGCAAGTAATTTTTATGCTCTACTATTCTGGGAAAACGACTAAGTATATGAAAACTGGATTAAAAGTAACCGCTGTCACAAATTCTATAGAAGTATCTGTTTTACCTGTTTTTTTGCCAGAGCAAACAATAAAGGCAAAAAACTTCTATGTATGGGCATATAATGTTGAAATAGTTAATCTTAGTAACAAAACAGTGCAGCTAAAAAACAGATATTGGCGGATAATAGATGAGTATGGAACTGTAAATGAAGTGAAAGGGCAGGGGGTTGTCGGAGAGCAGCCAATACTAAAAGAAGGCGAGAAATTTCAGTACTCTAGTGGCACGTATCTGACTAGTCCGTCTGGCATTATGGAAGGTGAATATGAAATGGAGGATATAAAGACAGGAAAAAGTTTTCAGATAAAAATCCCTGCTTTTTCTTTGGATAGTCCTTTTGATGAACAAAAGCCATGCTAAGTTAGTGATTATTTTTGTTTTGACAGATTGAGCATATAGAAATATAAACTCAAAAAGTCCTGTTCTTTAATTATGTCATCTGTAACAAAACTTTATCTCTCGTGGGAAGAAATTCAAAAGCACACCTTTGAGTTGTGCGGTAGTTTAAAAAGTAAAGGAAGTTGGAATCAGCTTATATGCATTACTCGTGGCGGGTTGATGCCAGCGTCTTTGGTGAGTAGGTACTTAGATATAAAAAATATAGATACTATTTGTCTATCTAGCTATGAAGAGTTAGGTAAACAAGATCAACTACAGGTTATAAAAGAAGTAAGATCGAATAATAAAGATATTTTAGTGATAGATGAGCTTGTAGACACAGGTAAATCTTTTATAAAAGCTAGAGAATTTTTTCCGAATTCACATTTAGCGTGTATTTACGCAAAACCTAAAGGCACTCCTTTTGTTGATACGTATCAAATCGACGTACCTCAATCTACATGGATTGTGTTCCCATGGGAGATATAAAAAAAGCCTTTCAAATCTTGTGAAAGGCTTTTTTTATTCAGATAAAGTAAAATTAGCTATTTGCTGCTTCTTTAAGGTCCTTACCTGGTCTGAATCTAACAGCTGTACGAGCAGCAACTTTAATTTGCTGTCCATTTCTTGGGTTACGAACTGTTTTAGCAGGAACGCGACGAGTTTTGAATGTTCCAAAACCAATCAACCTAACTTCTTTACCTTTGCTAAGAGCTTGTTTGATTGTGTCGCATACAGCGCTTACTGCTTCAGCAGCAGCAGCTTTTGTCTGTCCAGTGGACTTGGCAACTGCATTAATGATATCTTGTTTATTCACGGCTTATACCTCGAAAATTAATTAAACAAAGAATACCTAAAAACCCTATGATAGCATTTATGCGATTGCAAGCGATTTTTTGTTAAAAAACCGCATAAAAATGTCTTGCAAACATAAGTATTATCTTTAGGATTCAGCTTCTTAGATTTCTCTAAAATGATACAATCGGCGATTTATCTAGTTTTCGGCAGCCTGATGAATCATCAAAGTTTTTGTTGCAACCGTCCATACTGTCTAAAATATCTGTGTCTTCATTGTTCTCATCTTCTAAAGGATCTTGGCTTTCAGACTGGATTGTATCAGGTATAGATATGTTGGAGTTTGCATTTTGTGATGCAGTAGATACACCAATTGTAAATCCACCGAATTTGAAATTTGCATTTGGTGTTAGGTTTGGGTGAGAAATATTATTTATGCTAATTAAGTTTGCCATACTTTGTGTAGCAGTTCCGGCAGAACCAATATAACCTGCTAGTAAATTAGCCGATGCACCAGTTATATTTAATGTATTGAAAGAAGTTGTTGCATTTATAGCGCCAGTTCCTGAATGTAATTGACCACCAACACCAAAGTATGTTCCTGTGATTCCACTGCTTGTAATACTAATGTTGTTGGTTGTGTTCAGTCCAGTTCCTGCAAAATTTGTTGTGCCCGTACCTGCGCTTTGAGTGAAGCTACCAGAGTTAAAGGAATTAGCACTAAGAGTATTTGCGTTTGTTATAGTAACTGTACCAAGTCGAGTGGTTGAACCAACTGAATCAGAGAAAGTTATATTACCTGTTGTATTTACTGTTAGGTTCTGAGTCCCATCAATCTTCTTGAATGTGACTGCTCCAGATCCTGTACTAACACTGGTTGCACCTGTAAGTGTTGCATCTCTATTAAAATTAAAGGCAGTGTTGATTGAAGTGAAATTGCCAGACATAGTAAGTCCACCGGTGCCTGCGAATGTAAGAGTATTAGTAGCAGCTGCAACACCAGCAAGAGTAATGTTTCCAGTACCAGTAGACAGAGTTGAGCTGCCAGTTAGAGTGGTAAGCCCACTTATAGATAGTGCGGCATTTGTAAGTGTGACGTTTCCAGCCAGACTAGCTGGTCCTGTGATCGTCAATCCAGTAAGTGCAGTAGTATTACCAACTGTACTACTAAACACGGTATTACCAGCAGTCACTGCTAAAGTCTGGGCTCCGTTAACCGTACTGCCAAATGTTGTCGTGGCTGTACCAGAATTTACAGTAGTAGCACCAGATAAAGTAACAGCACGGTTGAAATTAAATGCTGTATTGGTTGAAGTGAAATTGCCAGACATAGTAAGTCCGCCAGTACCTGCAAAAGTAAGTGCGTTTGTTCCTGCTGCAACGCCAGCTAACGTTATATTTCCCGTACCTGTAGAAAGAGTTGAGTTCCCTGTAAGAGTGGTTTGACCACCAATTGAAAGGGCCGCATTTGTAAGTGTTACATTTCCAGCAAGACTCGCTGGACCACTAGTTGTAAGACCTATAAGAGCAGTTGTATTACCCACAGCTCCGCCAAAAACTGTATTCCCTGCTGTTACATTAAGAGTTCTAGCCCCATTAACTGTGCTACTGAATGTCGTGGTAGCGGTACCACTATTGATAACACTATTTGCACCAAGAGTTAAAGGACTGTTAAATGTTACACTCGCGTTGTTGGTTGTCACATTATTAGATAGAGTTGTATTACCAGTTACATTCAAAGCACCAATAGCTGTAGTTCCGCCAACTGCGCCCGTAAATGTTTTTGTGCCAGTGCCGAGTAACGTTAGGCTATTATTTCCGTTTATAGTACTGCTAAATGTAACAGCTGCAGTACCTGTATTTACTGTGGTTGCTCCGCCAAGTGTAACCGCTCTATTAAATGTCATAGTGGTATTGGTTGAAGTGAAGTTACCTGACATTGTTAGTCCACCAGTACCTGCAAGAGTAAATGTTCGCGTATTAGCTGCAACTCCAGCTAATGAAATATTTCCTGTTCCCGTAGAAAGTGTTGTATTGCCAGTAAGTGTAGTTAATCCACTTATAGACAATGCGGAGTTTGCAAGCGTCACATTCCCAGCTAAACTAGCTGGCCCTGTAATTGTTAAACCAGTAAGAGCAGTTGTTGCTCCTACTGTACTACTGAAAACCGTATTCCCTGCTGTCACAGCCAATGTTCTAGCACCATTGACAGTACTACCAAATGTCGTGCTCGCAGTGCCACTGTTTACCGTTGTGTTATTCGCTAGTGTAACTGCACGATTAAAGTTAAATGCAGTATTTGTTGAGGTAAAGTTACCTGACATTGTCAAGCCACCAGTGCCTGCTAAAGTTAGAGTATTAGCCCCAGCTGCAACACCTGCAAGAGTAATATTGCCTGAACCTGTTGAAAGAGTAGAGTTGCCTGTTAAAGTTGTAAGTCCACTTATAGACAATGCAGCATTTGTAAGTGTTACATTTCCAGCAATACTAGCTGGGCCTGTTACGGTTAAGCCAGTAAGCCCTGTAGTATTGCCTACTGCTCCACTAAATATGGTATTTCCTGCAGTTACTGCTAAGGTTCTTGCCCCATTAACTGTACTACCAAAAGTCGTGTTAGCTGTACCACTATTTATTGTTGTGTTATTTGCTAGTGTCACTGCACGATTAAAGTTGAATGCAGTATTAGTTGAAGTAAAGTTACCCGACATTGTAAGGCCACCGGTACCTGCTAGCGTTAGAGTGTTAGAGCCAGCTGCAACACCAGCTAGTGTTATATTTCCTGTACCTGTGCTGATTAACGAAGAACCAGTTAGAGTTGTAAGTCCGCTAACACTAACCGCACCATTATTTGTGCTTACATTCCCCGCAAAGCTAGCTGGACCACTAACAGTTAAAGAGGTTATTGGTGTTGTTCCTCCAACAACTCCACTAAACACCGCTCCTCCAGTTGTAGTGGTTGTACCTAAAGTAAATGCACCATCAACAGTTCCGCCAAATGTAGTTGCAGCAGTCCCTGAGCTTGTTGTTGTATTGCCAATTAAAGTTACATTTCTATTGAAATTAAATGCTGTATTAGTTGATGTGTAAGCTCCAGTTAAATTTAAGCCACCTGTACCTGTCATTGTAAATGTATTAGCTGCTGCTGTGATACTAGATAAGGTGATGTTTCCAGTTCCCGTGTTAATATTTCTAGAACCACTTAGGGTAACTAAGTTATTGAAAACAACATTTCCATTGTTGGTTGTAACATTGCCACCAAGGGTTGTATTACCAGTAACTGTAAGGCCAGTTAAGGCTGTGGTTCCACCAACTGCCCCACTGAATGTTTTAGTACCTGTTCCAAGTAATGTTAAACTACTGTTACCATCAATTGTGCTGCTGAATGTAGCTGCTGCAGTACCTAAGTTTACTGAAGTGTTGCCAGCCAATGTTACTGCTCTATTAAATGTAATCGCCGTATTTGTTGAAGTAATATTGCCATTTAAAGTCAGTCCACCTGCACCACCAAATGCGAGGGTTCTATTATTAGCTGTGACGTCTTTTAGTGATATTGTGCCTGCACCCGCATTCAGGGTTGTATTTGCATTTAAGTTAAGAGTATTAGCAAATGTCATATTACCAGTTGTCGTAATATTACCATTTGTTTGTGCTTTGCCATTTACATCTAAAACATTTACCCCTGAAACAGTGCTGCCAAAATTAATTGCGTTAGTTGCTGCATTTGTAGTATTGACAGCTAAGCTATTTCCTGCGCCAGTTATTGTGCTAGTAAATGATATCAAAGCATTCCCTGCGTCAATAGTACGATTACCACTTAGTGTTACAGCTCTGTTAAAAGTTAGAGGTGTATTTGAAGTTGTTATATTGCCACCTAAAGTTAAACCACCCGTTCCTACAAATGTTAAATTGTTAGAACCTAATATTTGGTCTCCTGTAATAGAAATTGCGCCTGTACTTGTTCTAAATGCAACGTTGTCAGTCCATGTTCTTCCAGCCACAGTCAGTAGTTGAGTGTTAGCTGTAGAACCTAAATTAATTTGACTCCAGCCATCTTGAATTTGCCCTAGCTCTGTATTGTCTAAACTTAACGTACCAGCTGCACCTGTGCCAACACCCATTGTAGTATTTCCTTGAGGTTGAATAGTAAGCGTTCCCGAACCACTTAACTGAGCATTTAAAGCCAAGTTATTAGTCTGAATTGTAAGATTATTAGCGCCTAATGTTTGGTTGCCAGCAATTGTCATTAGTCCAGTAGATGTTAAAAATTGGACATTATCACTCCATGTAAACGCATTAACATTCATAGCTGCTGTTGAACTTGATAGACCTAGATTAATTTGACCCCAACCGTCTTGAATGAATCCAAGCTCTGTATTGTCTAGGTTTAAAACCCCGACTGCCCCTGTACCGATACCAACTGTTCTATTTGTGTCAGGTCTAATTGCTAAAGTTCCTGAACCACTTAAGTTAGCACCAATTGTTAAATTACCAGTTTGAATAGTTAAGTTATTTGCACCTAAGGTCTGGTTACCAGCAATAGTTAAAAGTCCTGTTGCGGTATTAAATTGTACGTTGTCATTCCATGTAAATGCATTCACGTTCATCGCTGCAGTCGATGACGCCCGACCAAAGTTTAGTAATGCCCAGCCATTTTGGATTTGTCCTAATTCTGTGTCATCTAAATTAACCGTGCCAACTGCGCCAGTACCAATACCAAACGTGATCGCGTTATTATCAGTTGTAATGTTTAAGTTACCCGTACCAGAAAGCGTAGAACCAAGGGTTAAATTTCTTGTTTGAATTGTTAAATTCTTCGTGGATGCTAAAGATTGAGCTCCAAGTACATTCAAAAGGCCAGTTTGTGTTTGTAGTGTTGTATGGCTTAACCAAGAAGATGAATCAACATTCATCTGCCCCGTACCAGTTGCAGAGCCCACAACAACATTTAGCCATCCAGATTGAATGTTACTAATGTCTGTATCACCTATGTTTAAAGTTCCAGTACCACCACCAACACCAATTGTTGTTGAAGCTGTAAATGGTTGAATTGTTAAAGTACCATTCCCAGCACTGTTTGAATTGATAGCAGCTCCGATATCCAGATCATTTGCTGTAAGAGTTAAATTTCTAACTGTGATCGGAGCATTGATAAAAATCTTATCATGCGCTTGTAAAGTTAATGTTCTTGTATTAGCAGCCGCAATAGAAATTGCATCATGTACTGTGATATCGCCACCGCCTGCACCCGCTCCAGTTGCATTGGTTCTAACGGTCACGTTATTTGCATTTAGTAAATTTAGTAATGAACCAGCCGTTCCAGTTGTGCCGATATTAACATAAGAAGTTGCGTTAGTGCCTGAATCAAAGATATTACTCGCTGCTGTGAGAGATGGAGAGCCTGTAGGGTTACATGCGGCTAGTGAACTTGAGCCAAATAAGCAGATATTTATATCGCCCGGATCTAACAATAAATTACCAGTCTCACCGACAGCAGCAGATGTGTCTACGTTTCCTTGGAAATCTAAGTAATTTTTACCAGATACTTCAACAAGTCCTCCGTTACCTCCGAGTGATCCACCACGCGCATATGTAGTACCATAGTAACGAGTTGCATCATCAGACCAAAATATAACATCACCCGCGTTACCATTTTCAATTGCATCTGCATTTACTACTGCGTTTTCATCAACGTAGGTTGCTAGAGCTTTTGGCTTATCACCAGAACCTTGATAGTCACCACCGATATTTATATCGCCGCCACCAACACTTCCTGAAGTATCAATTTCTGCATTTGCTAGCAATCCAATTTGATCACCATATATCTCAATCGTCCCACCTTTTTCTCCAATACCTTTTCCTGAAGCATCTATTTTGCCATCAACTAAAACTGTACTTTTACCTGTCTTGATTCCTTTTATTGCAGGGTCTGCAACTGCGTTTGATCCTTCAGCATAAATTATTATTTTCCCATTTTTTTCTGCAACTGCTGGAGCTTTTAGTTCGCCTTTTACTTCAATCAAGCTATCCACAATATCTCTACCAGCCGCTGCAGTTAGTGCTATTCTGCCCCCATCAGCTTCAATCGTTCCTGTGTTTTTAATGGCTTGCTTTGCTATGTTTCCGTTTACTGCGACATTGATCAAATTATCACCGTACATATCAAGAGTGAATGTATCTCCAGATGCTAAACTTACTTTGCCTAATTTTGCAGAGATGATTCCATTGTTTTCAACAACTGGTGCGACAAGGCCAACAAGACCAGCTTCTTTTGCATTAATAAGCCCATCATTTCGGATTACTGCATTCGGATTTCCAGGGGTCATGAAGTTATATCTGCCTTGCATGAAATCGGAATTATTTATGTCAGCTGTGGATGCAATTAAACCATTTACATCTACACGAGAATTTTGCCCAAAAAATATTCCATTTGGGTTTACTAATATAATATTTCCATTAGCTGATAATTTGCCAAAAATATAAGATGGATTTTGATCTAATACTCTATTTAGTGCTATTGATGAAGAATTTGGTTGGATAAATTGCGTGTGTTCATCTGGAGCTATATTAAAAGTTCCCCAGTCTATTACTGCGCTATCTGTGTGTTGTATTATATCTAGTTTTGTTCCATCGACGGTTATTGTTGCCGAACCAGAAACAACCGTACCGTTCTCAGGGTTTGCCTGAGCTGGTATCCCAGAATGTATTATGACCCATAAAAAAGAAAACAATATCAGGTTAGCCTGCCTTCTAACGGGAGAAAGCTTTTGATATTTGCCAAGAGAAAACAACACTGCTTCGATGAGCCATATAGCCATCGAAAAACAAGACTTTTTGATGGACTTTAGTAACTTCGGTAATAACAAACCTCGGTTCATTGATTAATCTCCATAAGGAGCATTAGTAGCATGCAATACACACTAACCCATACTAATAGTATTACATATATTAGTTAATAAGTGGTTAATATTTTGAAAAACTTAGAATTTTAGACCGATTTGAAATCCGTAACGTGGTGCGTCCTTCTTTTTTGAGTGTATAGGTGTCGCTTGTTTTCTATCTAAAGGTTTTGCAACGGTGAAAACTCCGTATAAGCCGATATCATGCTCCATCCTAAATCCTAAGCCACTTGAAGAGGCTTTTACGTGCTTGTCTAGAGTATTATCTAGATTCCAAACACTGCCAAAATCGTAGAAAATGAATGGTTGGATATGGGTTTGAAAAGAATCTGATATGCCATCATATCTAAGCTCAACCATACCAACAAAACCTTTCTCTCCCAATATCTCGGAGCCATCATAGGCCTTGCCGAAAGTTGCTCCCCCATAACCAAATTCCTCAGAGGAGAGAAGAGGATTGTTGGTGTATTGTCCATTAATTACAGCAAGAGCGCTAAGTTGTAGAGGGAGAGCTTGATATCTAGATAAAGAAGCCTCATATTTTTTAAAATCAGGAATACCTTTGGAACGAGAAAGATTTGGCTGCCCTTTTTTGCTGGCACCAAAGGTTTTAAGGCCTTGGGTATAAGTAGCTCCAAATACATTTATACCTCTAAAATCATCAACCCTATCAAATGTAGCAGATAATTTTACTGAGCGGATTTTTTCTCTAATAAATGCTGCATTCAGCACGTCAGTCTTATTATCTTTTATATTAAACCCAAAAGACGCTGTTAAATTTTGGACTCTTGACCTAATTATAGTCTGGTTTAATAATGCCTCGTAGTTGGAAGTTCTACCATTTATTCTTAATCTTTTTTGAGTATATCCGGGGTGTGCTTTAGAGTTTGAAGCTTTCAAGGTTAATTTAGTACCTAATGTGTTAATAGGTATGGAATGACTGATATCAAAATATCTTAGTTCATTAGATTCTCTGGCTTGAGAAATAGAGGCATCAGTTTGATTGAATGGCAGTAAGAAAGAGTGATTTAAGCCTAGTTTTGCTGTTCCTTGAATAGGCCCTATATATTTTGAACCATAGTTGTTAACATAAATATTGTTTTGATATTTTACTTCTTCGGCCATTAAAATAAGATCAACATAGCCTTCAATTTTAGAAGGTTTTAAAATGGATTTAAATTTTATTCCTGCTAGATCATTAAGCATTAAAACTTGTTTTTCTAGTTCGTATACGTTCATAGGTTTGGAAGAGCTCATCCTGTCTAATGCAGGATTTAAAAATTTTCTATTAGGTACTTCACCTTCTAATTTTACTTCGCCAATTTTCCCTTCTACAACTTTTATTAGAACATTTCCTTTATCTATTTCTTGAGCAGGCACAATCGCTCTCGAGAGGATATAGCCTTTATCTGCATAAATTTTTGTTATGCTATCAGCAATTTCATAAATTTCTTTTAGTGAAACCTCTTGATCAATTTTGTCTTTATATAAATCACTTATTACAGATTTATCAATAGATTCAACGCCAGAGATTTTGAGTGTTTTAAGAACAAACTTTATTTTATCTGCATTCGCAGGAATATTTAGTGTTTTTTCGCCATTTGATTCCGATATGCCCGTGCTAACTTGTGGCGTAGAGATTGGTTTATTGTCGTGAATATCTTTGTTTATTCTACTTGGGTCTGCAGGTCCAATTATCCGTTGCTGAGCATGAGCTTCATAAGTAAAAAATAGAAAAAATAACAAACAAACCCAATGCATTACGCAGGCGCTAAAAACAACTCTAATACACTCAATATATTGACTATAGCACAGACTGTCTATTGGTAATTTGCTTTATTTTTATCGTAGCGCTTGCTGAATACATCTCTAACTTATGTTCTTGTCATCATCGGGCTTGACCAGATGACATGCCTTGAAGCGAGAAACTCGCGTCGAGCGCGAGTATGACAAAGATTCAGCTTAAGCCGGAGCTTGACATAGACTAAAACCATGGGCGTAAGCCCATGGAAGTTTATAGGGGAAAGTCATCTCTGTTATATACTATAATAAAGGTTTAAGAATTTTGATTGATCTTTCAACAAACTCATTCTTCTCTCCAACTGGAGCAAAATAATGTAGAGCAGTTATTGCCAAATCTAGAGAATCAAGCTTTGAAATCACCCAAGCAGTCAGATATGCTGCCGCCAAACAACCGCCAGCAGTTGCCATATTATTCTTGGCAAATATAGGTTGATTCAATACTTCCAACCCAGTTTCTTGAACCCACGGTTTAGTCATTGAATCTGTACATACAGGAACATTTTGCAATAAACCTAGTTTTTCAGCCATCAAAGTACCAGAACATTGAGCTCCTATAATTTGATTGTCTGGATTTAGATGGATTCTATTCATTATCGAATTATCTTTAACGATATCTCTAGTTAATGAGCCACTTCCAATTATTACAGCGTCTGCGTTATGCGCCTCTTCAAGTAACTCATGAGCATGTATTTTGAGGCCTCCCATAGACGTAACTTCCTTGGTTGGACAACAGATATGAATTGTCCAATCTTCTTTACGCATCCACTTGAGCATTCTAAATGCGACCAAAGAATCAATTTCGTTAAACCCCTCAAAGGTTAATATCGATATCTTCATTTTGTAACTCCTATTTTCATTTCTTCGTAAACCACAGAACCAAGTCATCATCAAGCGGATAGCTATTGCCTGGAATCATGGGTTCGTAATTATAAGTAACGCCTTTGCCATCTGGGATATATCCGCGTTTCACGTAAAGTCTTTTAGCAGCGCCATATCCACCATCTTCACCTGCATATAATCCAACACCGATGCCAACAACTTCACTTCTTGTTGCCGCTAGTTCTTCTGCTGTATCAAGCAGCAAGGAACCAATACCCATTTTTCGAAAGGCTGGCAATACGTTTAAATCCATAATCTCAGGGATATTTTGCTCATAAAAAGATGGATACAGTGATCGCCATTTTAAGGTGACATAACCTACAAATTCGTCATGTACTTGAGCTACCCAAACGACCCGCGCGCCTAACTCTTGTTCCTTTAAATACTTTTCGAAAAGGGAGGCTGGTTTATTCCAGCCGATTTGGTTAAAAGCCCGAGATATAGCTACAATATCTTCTCCTATAAGGGTGCGAATTTGAGCCTGGTTTTTCATAACTCTTTCCTCATAAACAAACAGCTAGAGCTTTGCGCATAACCAGAGCGCTCAAAATCCAAGACATACCCCAACTTTTCATAGAATGATTTAGCCTCCTGAAAGCTCATGGTGGCAACGGTTGCCATAGAACATCCTGATTTACGGCCATAAGTCTCAACAGCTTCCATCAACTGATGTCCTAAACCATTCTTGCGATGATCGGGATGTACCCATAATTGATCTGTATAAATGCTGCCAAAAATCACACTGCCATTGCAGCCTGCAATGATTTGGTTTTTCTCATCTCGTATAAAAAAAACAAAAGGATGCGCCTCACCAAATTCAGGGGTTTCTTGATTAATTTTCTGGGTTAGAAAATCAGTGTCTGCACTTGCTGGGGTAGATATGAATTGAATATTCGCTGAAGATTTCATACTTCATCCTCCTTATGATCATCGCCTAAGAACCCACCAACTTGTGCGTCCCACAAAGTTTTGTATAATCCCTTCTTGGCAAGAAGAGTTTCGTGCGATCCATCTTCAACTATTTTTCCATGATCAAATACTAAAATTCGATCCATATGGAGTAACGTCGATAAGCGATGGGCAATTACGATGGTTGTTTTATCTTGCATGAGTTTCCACAAGCTTTCTTGGATGTAACTTTCCGTAACAGAATCTAACTGACTTGTCGCTTCATCAAGAATCAAAATTGGTGCATTCTTTAAAATTGCTCGAGCAATTGCAATTCTCTGACGCTGACCTCCCGAAAGTTTTACACCTCGTTCACCAACCAACGATTCATAACCATTTGGTAAGTTTGCTATGAACTCATGAGCGTGAGCCTTTTTAGCAGCCTCAATTACTTCATCATCTGTTGCTTCAGTCCGACCGTAACGAATGTTGTCCATTAGACTGCGATGGAAAAGCGAAGGATCTTGTGGGATCATAGCAATGTTATAACGCAAGCTATCTTGCGTTACCAAACTAATATCTTGATCATCAATAAGAATGCGACCATCAGTTACATCGTAAAGTCGCAATATCAAATTAACAAAAGTAGTTTTACCCCCACCAGAATAACCAACCAACCCTACTTTTTGTCCAGCTTCGATTGCTAAAGATTTATTTTCAAAAAGTGGCTCTGCACCTTTGTAATGAAACTTAACTTTGTCAAACACGATTTGGCCTTTTGGAACACTGAGTATGCTTGCTGATTCTGCATCCTCTAATTCTGGCTTATCTTGAATAACACTTAATGCTTGAGCAATAACGCCATACAACTTAGAGAAATTTGAGAATTGACTGGTTGCCTGCCATAAGAAATCAACTATAGCAATATTGATAACTAAGACAAGTGCGAAGTCACCGATTGTTAGCCACCCTTCCTGCCTGCCTTTACATAAAAAATAAAAATTAAAAATTTGTAGGACAAAAGAAGAGTAACCATAGAAACTCCAAATCAAAAAATATGTCCAGTGCAATTTTTTCTCTGCATCAACTGCACCTTGGAATGTATTATTCAACTCATTTTTTTCCTGACGTTTAGCAGTAAATAACCTTACAGATAGAATGTTGGATAACACATCTACGATTTTACCAGTAATTATTGCCCCATATTCTGACCAGTCACTGGCTTGAATCGTTATTCGCTTTAATAAGAATAACGTCCAGATAATAACTAATGCAGCCCAGCTAAGGGTAGCTAATGCAAAAAACATATTCACTTGCCATAACGTGATAATTGCAATTAGCAACGCAAGTGCGTGACTAAAAAATCTATCGATTACAAGCTGAATAATCTCAGGAATACTTCTGGTAAGATCATTAACTTTGTTAGCTAAGTTTCCTGAAAAAGCATTTTGATAGTAATTGTGGCTTTTATCGACAAGCAGCTCCAGAGCATCATTAGCAATTTTCTGACGCATCTCTGGAATCATTTTTACTTCAATGAAATAATTATAGAGTCGAAATGTCGTAGTCAGTATCAAGTACATTATAAGATATAAAACGATAGGAATAGCAAGATTTGTAAACACATCTTCCTGTGTTCCTTCAGGAAGGCGATTTAAGATAACTTTCAACAAATATGGCCTAATCGATAAATCAGCTGACCAAGCAAGAGCAGTCCAAAACAGGATGAACATTCCTACAGGAAATGGTTTGGTAGTGTTTATAATATACGACCAAACCTGACCTGCTTTTATATTTGAATTTTTATTAATCATAATACCTCTTCCTTATTACTATCTGGCAGAAACCCACCAACTTGTGAATGCCAAAGATGGTGATACATACCCTTCTTACGAAGTAGGGTTGTATGAGTGCCATCTTCAACGATTGTACCTTTGTCGAACACAAGGATTCTGTCCATCTCAAGCAAAGTAGAGAGCCTATGTGCAATGACAATTGTAGTTTTCCCATCCATTAATTTTTTCAAACTATCTTGAATCAGATTTTCGGTGACTGAATCAAGCGAGCTTGTAGCCTCATCTAAAATTAAAATAGGAGAAGCTTTTAACATTGCGCGTGCAATGGCAATACGCTGCCTTTGCCCACCAGAAAGTTTAATGCCACGTTCACCGACAAGTGAGTTATAGCCTTTTTCAGTTTGTAAAATAAAATCATGCGCATGGGCATTTTTTGCAGCCGCAATCACTTCTTTTTCAGAAGCTGAGGGTTTGCCATACTTGATGTTTTCCATCAAAGTTCTGTGGAATAAAGAAGGATCCTGCGGGATAAAGCTAATACTTTCGCGCAAACTATCTTGAGTAACTTTACTGATGTCTTGGCCGTCAATAAGAATTCTGCCACCATCAACATCGAAGAACCTAGTGATTAAATTTACAAATGTGCTTTTGCCACTTCCTGAGTAACCAACCAAACCAACTTTTTCACCTGAATTTATAACTACAGTTTTGTTATTGAATAAGTTATTATTTTTGCGGTATCTAAAAGTGACTTTATCAAATTTAATTTCCCCCTTTTTGACAACAAGTTCTTTTGCGCCTTCAACATCTTTTAATTGGTGCTCAACTAATAATATTTTTAATGCTTGTTGCATTGTTCCTTTATAAGAGTTGTATTGACCAATCTCTTCAGAAAGAGTCCATGTCTCCATAGTCATACCCATGCAGACAGTGATGATTAACATTAGGTCGCCAAGATTTAAAACCTGCGCTTCATAAAAATATAACAGGCAGTAAATTAGTGCGCCAATACCAATGCTGTTGCATATACCCTTGAGGTAATTGACTTTCAATTCAAGCCAAAGCCAATCGGTATCAAGTTTAAAGGATACAGCTGAATACTTCCTGAGATATTTTGCTTCAAAGGCTCTTCTTGCGAAAAGTCTAACATTAGAAATGTTGGTAATTGTATCTACAACTTTTCCGATCAAAGTACTTCTAGACTCAGCAAAAGTTGCTGCTTTTTTTTCTAGTGGGTGAGAAAATTTAATTGAAAGCAATATAAATGACGCAGTCCACAAAAATACTATTAGCCCAGCCCAAATATTTATACTTAAAACTAAAAGTATAGGTAATGTAAGCATTAGAAGTTTTCTTAAAGCTGAGAAGATTAAAAAGTTAAAGATTTGCTCAGCTCCTTTTGCAGAGTCAGATATCTTGGTTGACATACTGCCAGCAAAGTTATTTTGGTAGTACTGATGAGAGTGCAAAGTCATATACTCCATCATTTTCTCAGTCACTGTTACAAACAGGTAAGGATATATTTTCATGCGAAAATAATCACATCCCCTCCAACACCAATTGATTGATTCCCAAAATACAAAATAATAAATTGCATACCAATAAAGATCGTCTAAGTTTCCGCTAGTTAACTTATTGGTTAGTGCGCGGATTAAAATGCCGTCAAATACATATACTGTACTTACAGCTAAAATAATCAAGCATAAGCTCAAAACATAATGTTGTATCGGCTTTAAAAAGTACCATAAAAAACCAAACGTACTTTTGGGGATTTGATTTATATCTAAACTGCTTTTCATAAAAACCTGAATTTTGACCAGCCACACAGGATATAACAACCCAACGTCCTACGTCAAGCGATTATTTGGATTTTATTTCTTTAAGATACTGTATGTCACCTTCTTCAGACACTTCAAAGTTATGTTTAGCTAGAGCTGTGCTCATATCAAGAGGTTCAACTTTGTAAAGCATATCTATTTCAATATATTCATTAGTCGATTTAATAGTTTGTACATCTTCTACTTCGTCAATATCTACAAGCTTTACTCGCATATCCGCCCAATCTTTTGGTGATTTAATTTTTACAACCATACGGGTACGGAAGGTTCTATTATCATCGAATGGGTTTACGCCTTTATAATAATCATCTACTTTTGTAAGAAGTGTTAGTGCGGTGTTTTTATAAATATTAATTTTATCTTGATCGCCTGAAATTTTTTGAAGAGAGTGCAGGGTGACGTCATCATCGATTGATATTATTCTGATTTTAATATCAAAAGCTGTATTCAACTCCTTGGCAAATACAAACATAATCTGATCGGCATTATACCTCTGCATAATTCTTTTATATTTTGTAATTGGTTCTTTCATCACCTCTAATTGGTCTATTTCAGCGTCGTCTTCTAGATCTCCCATTGCGTAAGAAAATTTGCTAAGACCTATGCTAATAGGCATTTGTCCCCAAGCCTTAGCCCATTCGTTATCTCCCCATATAAAGTATTCATCATCCTTCTGTAAGATTGGTATGACTAGACTGGTTAGTGCGTATTCCTCAGCATAATTAGCACCAATTCTATTCAGAATGTTTTTAATACCGTCATTGCTAAAAAGAATATTGATTGTGGCCATATATGACTTGGATGTCATTCTTTCTTTTATAACGCTGGTCTCTTTGACCAAATCAAAGATCTGATCTTTTTTAATATTATCAATCTTCCAATGCATTGCTGAAGGCATTAGTCTTTTTAGAAGTAAATCAAAAGCCTCAGTAGTGCCCTTGTTAACGGCATCTCTTTTTGCGTTATCTAAAGAGTCGGATTCTGCATATATTTCAATGTGTTCCATTAAATAAGGGTCGTCGCTAGCCATAACAGGTGCTACGTAGAAAAACAGAATTAAAACGCTAAGAACTTGTTTTAACATATGGAAAGCTATATAATCTCTAACTTAGCCTACGAAATTAAGTAAATATTTACAATCAAAACGTTTATGTCCCCATCTTTGTTTATTGAAATCCTTCCGTCGTTATTATTCCTTGTGGTGAGTAATGCATACAATTTGATTTATGGTGTTGCAGTTTTGATTGTGAGTACATTTATATGTATGTGCTATTTGTACTTTACCCAGAAAAAGTTATCATGGATTTTGGTTTTTTCCTTTTTATTGTTAGCAGTGTTTGGTGGGCTGACTATATATAGCGGTGATGGTATGTTCATCAAAATGAAGCCGACATTTGTAAATTGTGTTTTTGGGTTAATTTTACTAGTTGATTCTTTAATTATTAAAAAAGGGTTTTTAAAGAAATTGTTAGCTAAAAATATTCGTTTGTCCGATAAGGAATTTTTTAAAGTCTCTCAGCACTTATCATGTTTTTTCTTTTTCGTAGCGGTTTCAAATGAAGTTGTGTGGAGAAATTTTTCAGAATCTACATGGATATATTTTAAGGCTTTGCTCTTACCAACTATAAATATGCTTTTCTTCGCATTTTATTTCTTTAGGCTCTCAAAAATTCAGAGTTTTAAATAGCCTTGTCTAATTTTTGAAATTATGGTTTTCTTATAGCTAATTGATCAGCTAGTTTTTAAATGTTCTATTTTTACATTCTTGATTTCATAAGAAGACGGTTTTTTTCAAGTATCATACTACTATTCATTATAGGGTATATAATCGTCGATAGATTGGGTTATGGCCCCGTAATAACCGCATATCTAGCAAATAACGTTATTGGCTATTTTCCAAATCTTAAGCCGATGTTGGAATCTGTGAGGAATTTTTTAAATAGTTTGAAGCTTTGATCAGCCAATAAACCTTATCTCTTCATGCAGCGCAATTCCTGAATTTTTAAGCACTCTAGATTTTACTTCGTTGATCAAATTTTCTAAATCACTTGCGGTCGCATCACCAGTATTTATAAAAAAGTTACAGTGCATTTCTGAAACTTGAGCGCCACCAATTTTAAGCCCGCGGCAACCTGCTTGATCGATCAACTGCCAAGCTTTATGTCCTTCAGGATTTTGGAAAGTCGAGCCACCAGTTTTAGATCTAATAGGCTGTGTGCTCTCTCTTCTATTTTGAATCTCTTCAATTTTCTTTTTTACAACTTCTGGAGAAGATAGGCTACCTTGTAGAGATGCTTCTACAAAAATTAAAGATGGATCTAAATTTTGCCCTCTGTATCTGAATCCAAAATCTTTGTTGGTAAATTCTTTGAGTTCACCTTTTGGTGTAACTGCCTTTGCAGAGATGAGAACATCTTTTATTTCAGTGCCGTATGCGCCAGCATTCATGGCAAGTGCGCCGCCAATTGTGCCAGGTATGCCCGATAAAAATTCTACTCCTGAGATACCAACTGTTGCAGAGTACAATGCAACGTTAACATCCAATGCCCCAGCGCCTGCTTTAATGATATTTTCTGAATGCGAAATGGTTGTGAACTCTCTACCCAAGCGAATCGCAACACCTCTAAACCCTGAATCGCGGATTAAAATATTTGAACCAACGCCGAAAACAAAATAAGGAACATCTTGTGGTTTATTTGCCAAAAAAGTACAGAGGTCATTTACGTCTTTTGGCTTAAATAAAACATCAGCAGCGCCACCAACTTGAAACCAACACATTTTTCCTAAGTTAGCGTTTTCGCGGTAATCGCCTTGTACAGTTGGAAGTCTATTTATAAGTGACATATTAATTTTTCAACCCCTGACCAGTTGCGTTTGCTTCCAAGTTACTGCGCATGAATTCGTCAATCTTGCCGTCAAGCACCCCTTGCGAGTCGGTATCTTCATAGCTGGTTCTTGCATCTTTTACCATTTGGTATGGGTGCAGTACATATGAGCGAATCTGATTTCCCCAGCCAATATCAGTTTTCTGTGAATTTAAAACATTCGCAGCATCCTGACGTTTTTTTAGTTCTAGTTCGTATAACCTTGAGCGTAACATAGAGAAACACTCATCTTTGTTTTTATGCTGCGACCTATTGCTTTGTGATTGCACAACAATTCCAGTAGGTATGTGAGTAATTCGCACGGCACTATCAGTAGTATTAACGTGTTGCCCGCCCGCGCCAGATGAGCGGTAGGTATCAATGCGTAAATCAGAATCATTGATCTCAATTTGAATTGACTCGTCTACAACTGGATAAATCCAAACGCTGGCGAAGCTGGTATGTCTTTTTCCAGCTGCGTTATAAGGAGAGATTCTAACTAAGCGGTGCACACCACTTTCATATTTCGACCAGCCATAGGCGTTGTGTCCTAAAACTTTTATGGTGGCAGATTTTATACCTGCTTCTTCACCAACGAACTTGTCGATTAATTCAATTTTGAAATTGTGGCGTTCTGCCCAGCGGCAATACATCCGAAATAGCATCTCTGCCCAGTCGTGGCTTTCAGTGCCGCCAGCACCTGCATGAATTTCAATGAAGCAATCATTCGCATCGGCTTCCCCAGAGAACAAACATTCTATTTCCTGTTGCTTAGCAAATTTTTGTAAATCAATTAATCCCTTTTCAGCCTCTGCTGCGATGGATGGATCGTCTTCTCCCATTTCTAAAAGTTCAATGTAATTCTTCAACTCGATTTCAAGCTTTTCAATGCCTTGAATTGAGTTGTTGAGATAGTTTCGTTCTTTCATCAATTTTTGCGCTTTTTTAGGATCATTCCAAAGATCGGGCGCTTCGCTCAAAGTATTTAATTCTGATAGACTTATCTTCGCTTTATCGAAGTCAAAGATACCTCTTCAAGAAATCAACTGAGGCGGAAATTTTTTCTTTCATTGCTACAAATTCAGGCTTCATCGTTTTTTACCGATATTATTTAAAGAGATAATAATGCTATTTGCTTGTATAAGCAAATACTAGAATGTTATAGGTACAACCAGTTTCAAGAGAGAGTAATAATGAGATCCAACATAAGACCTGAGGTCCAAACAGTTATTAATAGGGTTAAAGCCAATGATCCAGATTTCACAAGAACAGACTTCCATGCTGGAATGGGTAGACTAAGTTACCCTACAAGTGGAACCCCAGTTTTATCTGATGAAGAAAAAGCATATAAAATGGAGCTTAATTCTGAAGAAGTGACCGCTCTTTTGGAGGCATTAGAAACGAATGCCCATATAAAAATACTGTTTTTAGGTAAGACTGAGCTCAACTCTCAACAAGCCGAAGTTTTGGCTAATATTTTAGAAAACAATACTGAGATTTTTGCATTAGGATTGGTATTGAAAAGTCCTACTGAGGATGTTGCGGAGATTTTAGTAAAAGCTCTGAAGAAAAACACTACTTTATCTTATTTGCACTTTACTTGTTTTCAAGACCCCATTCGCGAGCTACAAGTAATCGCTAAGATAGTAAAGGAAAACAAAACAATAGTAACTTTTGAGCGTATTGTAAGTGGTGAGGTCTATATCCGTGATTATATGAAGTTTTTGGATAGTTCTCTGACTAATAATTGGGCGCTCACTGGTCGTCTTCTTATGGTTAGTTGCAATGATTCATATGTGCCCCTTCAGGATACATATAAGGGTGGGGGATTTGCTGAGCGAAATAAAGAATTTGCTGAGAAAGTTGCTCAAATGTGTATTCGTTTATGTAGAGGTCAAAAGAAAGCTGAGTTAACTGATCCTGATAGTAGAGCAACTATTTTTAGTCGGAAAAATCTAAGTGCGTTGAGTGTGGAAATGTATAGCTTAGCATATGAGCTACCTTTTACTTTTTGGGATTTTCAAAAGTTAAATCAGGGTGGTTACGCAGCGCTAAAGCATACTTTGGAGCATAAATATAAATTAAAGCGTAAAGATATTGATTTTATTATTGTGCGTTTAAAAGAGCTTGAACCGCATATTTATGTTCGTGATGTGGTATTGGCAGGTAGATCAAAAGCAGTGAAGAAAAATATGTTGGAACAAATTTTTGCGCATCATTCATCTTTAGGTGCAAGGATTGATGCGCTAGCATGCGGCACACCAGACTCTGGTTTGAGGATTTTAACAGATGAAGCTCTAAAAGATTTGGGGTTAGAAGAAAGAATATCAAAAGGTGTACAATTTTTTCAAGTACTCATGAAAGGTGGTGTGGAGGCAGTATTAGCAGGAGAAGTAGGTGAGGCTTTGGATTTGGAAATAAAGATGAAGCTGTTAGGAAGCCAACCAGCACTAGGCATATTTTTAAAGGCTTTGCAAACAGCGCAAGATTTGCCACATGATTACAGTTCTTTAGCAAATACAGCCTTACAAACAATTGAAGATCGTAAAAAAAGAACTGTTGATACAACAGTTGCTGAGCAAAGTACTAAAAGGATGGATGCCAGAGCTTCTAGATCAAGTGCATCTAGAAATTAAAAAATGATATGGGCTTCCGTTTTTCGGGCTTATATGCTATAGTCCCGCTATTAATGCTCTTAATTTAATATGACCAAGAAACTTTACATTAAAACTTACGGCTGTCAGATGAACGTTTATGACTCTATCAAAATGGGTGAGCTGCTGAAGCCTCATGGTTTTGAAGTGACAGAGCAGCCAGAAGGTGCAGACATGGTTATTCTAAATACCTGTCATATAAGAGAAAAAGCATCAGAAAAAGTTTATTCAGAACTTGGTAGGATGCGAGATGAGAAGAATCTGAAAAAAGCACAAGGCCAAGATATGGTAATTGCTGTTGCTGGTTGTGTTGCGCAAGCTGAAGGCGAAGAGATTTTTAAACGCGCCCCATTCGTCGATATTGTTGTTGGCCCGCAGTCTTATCAAAATCTTCCTAGACTTTTAGAACAAACTAAGCGTGATAAAGGTTGGGCGATTGATCTAGAATTTCCAACAGAAAGTAAATTCGACGAAATTACTTCTGATGTTCAGTCGCAGGGTGCTGCGGCATTTTTATCAATCCAAGAAGGCTGTGATAAATTTTGCCATTTTTGTGTTGTGCCTTATACGCGTGGTGCGGAATATTCTAGGGGGGTGCCCGAAATATACCGAGAAGCAATCAAGCTCGTTGCACTGGGTGCAAAAGAGATTCACTTGCTTGGTCAAAACGTCAGTGCATATCATGGTAAAGCAGGTGATGGTTCGACATGGGGATTAGGCAAACTAATCAAGCATATTGCAAAAATTGATGGGGTAGAAAGAATCCGTTATACTACATCGCATCCTCGTGACATGGTTGATGACGAGTTATTTGAAGCTCATGCCAATGAAATGAAATTGATGCCGTTTTTGCATCTGCCAATTCAGTCAGGTTCAAATAAAATTTTGGAATCGATGAATAGAAAACATACGCGTGAATTCTATTTAGAAAAAATTGAAAAGTTTAAAGCTGCGCGTCCTGACATAGTTTTCTCTTCCGACTTTATCGTTGGCTACCCAGGTGAAACCGAACAAGACTTTTTAGATACCATGGATATGGTTCGAACTGTTAAATATGGTCAGTGTTATTCATTTAAATATAGTCCACGTCCTGGAACACCAGGTGCGCTTTTGGATAACCAAGTACCAGAAGATGTTAAAACCGAACGTCTCGCAAGACTGCAAGAGTTGATTATGCAGGAGCAAAGAGAATATAACGACAAGACAGTTGGAAAAATAATTCCAGTATTATTCCAAGGTGAAGGAAAATATGAGGGGCAGATTATGGGAAGATCACCATATATGCAATCAGTCTATGTCACCGCACCAAAGGAGATGATTGGCACAATTGCCGATGTTGAGATTACCGAAGCGGGTCAGAATGGACTGGGTGGGAAGTTGGTTTAAGTTTGAGAGTGCTTTTATCTGCCATAAAAGATCCAGCAAATGAATTTTTAATTTTTTTGATCGGGGAAGGTTTATGAAAAATTCATTTGTGGCTCTTCGATTATCATAAAATGATTTACTTAAAAAGCTGGGGGCGGCGCGAAGCGCTCTTCTGTAATGAATGGTCGCAGCGGAAAGGGTCGGGGAAAGGAGCTAGACCATTCATTACACTTAAATTTGGTTTAACTTTGCCAGTATGGAACGTTCTCTCCAAGACAGATAAATATTATATTGCACAATTTTATTACCATTCGAAACGCTTCCTCACCCTCAGATACCTGAATATTACCTATCTCGGTTTTTAATTTATTTTGGATATTATTGTTCTCGCTACATTCTTTTAAAAATTCTTTTTCTAAAAGCAACTCACGGCTCTGATTGATTTTAATGTATTCATCCAGCTTGCTTACTTTTAACTGATAACCTATTTCATCAGTCAATTTTAGAAGACGATCAATTATGTTTTTTATGGTTTCCTTATCTTTTTTGTTATTTTCGCCATAACATAAATGAGAATCTATCCAGATATAATACAAAATTTTCAAGCTATCGGATTTACTGGAAATAAAAGCCTCTAAATTCATAATGTCAAACTGATTAATTAAATAACTTATCTTAAATTTTATAATCATCTACTGTCAATAAATCTATTAATACCCAAAATCTGTCATCACTGGAATAGTTCCTATAATCCAGCTTTCTAACTTCAACCCAAATAATTATTGCGTTGCACAATTGTGCGTGTTAGAAAACTTCGACCAACTTTTTCGTAGTAAGTATGACTTCCATAAAAACAATTTTGAAAATGATTAAAGATCACAAAGTTGAAAACGTCGATTTTCGCTTTACTGATTCTAAAGGTAAGTTTCATCATATAACTTATCGCGCAACCCATGTTGATGAAGTCGTATTGCAGCAAGGACTCGGCTTTGATGGTTCCTCAATCGAGGGTTGGAAGGAAATTAATGAATCTGACATGCTTTTAAAACCAGATTTATCAACCGCGCACTTAGATGTATTTACCGAACAAACTTGCTTGATACTAATATGCGATGTGGTCGATCCGATAACTGGGGAAGGATACGAGCGCGATCCAAGAACTATAGCAAAAAGAGCTGAAAGCTTTGTAAAAAAATCAGGAGTTGGTGATGAAGTATATTTTGGCCCTGAGGCAGAATTTTTTGTGTTTGATGATATCAGATTTGCTAATGACCCACACAAAGTAATGTATAAGATTGATTCGGAAGAAGGGCCTCACAATAATAGCACCAAATATCCTATGGGCAATTTCGGGCATAGGCCAGCGCATAAAGGTGGTTATTTCCCAGTGCAGCCAGTCGATTCATTATTCGATTTAAGATGTGAAATGGTGACCTGCTTAAAAGACTTTGGAATTATTCCAACGCTTCACCACCATGAAGTGGCAACCAGCCAGTGCGAAATTGGGTTTGAATTTTCCACACTAGTTAATTCAGCAGATAACATCCAAAAATTTAAGTATGTAGTTCATAACGTAGCCGTGCGTCATGGTAAAACTGCCACATTTATGCCAAAGCCGATGTTCGGTGACAATGGCTCTGGGATGCACACCCACCAATCAGTTTGGAAGGCAGGAAAACCCTTGTTCTTCAAAGATGGGGAGTATGCTGATCTATCGGAAACCGCGCTTTATTACATTGGTGGAATTATTAAACATGCTAAAGCAATAAATGCTTTTACTAATCCATCGACGAATAGTTACAAGCGACTAGTGCCAGGTTATGAAGCCCCAGTGCAACTTGCATATTCAGCAAGAAATCGTTCTGCTGCAATTCGTATTCCTTATGTCCATTCGCCAAAAGCCAAAAGGATTGAAGTCAGATTTCCTGACCCAACGGCTAATCCTTATTTAGCATTTGCTGCGATGTTGATGGCGGGTATCGATGGTATAAAAAATAAAATCCATCCTGGTGAAGCAATGGACAAAAATCTTTATAAACTTTCCGATAAGGAAGCAAAAAAAGTTCCCACTGTTTGCAGATCGTTAAGGGAAGCATTAGAGCATTTAGATAAAGACCGTGCATTCTTAAAACAAGGTGGGGTGTTTAGTGATGACTTAATCGATTCCTATATCGCACTTAAAATGCCAGAAGTTGAAGCTTGGGAAATGTCCCCACATCCAATTGAGTTTAAGATGTATTATAGCGCTTAAATAAAGACTTATATGATGAATTGAAATTCGCCTCTTTTTATGATACAATTTCTCGGTCAAACCAATGGTAAAACGTATCATGAAGCATTTCTCTCTATAAAAGCAAGTTCAGCTAAATAGCTTGGACTTGTGTTGTTTTAAGTCCAACTTAAAGAGGGAATTTTATGAGTCATAAACCAATCTTCATCAGAAATTTATCTATCCAATTTTTTAATAAAACGTGTTTCGAGGCGTTCGAGACGACGATTCATGCTGGCGATAAAATAGGAATTATAGGCAATAACGGAAGTGGCAAAACTTCTTTACTTAGAGTTTTAAACTCCGAAATCGAGCCATTTGATGGTAAAGTAGAAAACCTAAAACTTGCAAATGTAGAATATGTTCCTCAAGTAATTTCTAACTATACTGAACACAGCGGCGGTGAGAGATTTAATAAATATCTGTCGCAGGTTTTGTATAAAGATCTAGATATTTTGTTACTTGATGAACCGACAAATCATCTAGATTTGAATAACAGAAAATCGTTGTTTAGAAAGCTCAAAGATTTCCAAAATACTTTAATTATAGCTTCACATGATGAAGTCTTGCTTAGAGAAATTGTAGATATTATTTGGCATATTGATAATGGCAAGGTTCGAGTATTTGCAGGCGGATATGATGATTTGCTCCGCGAGTTGAAAATTGGAAGAGAGGCAATAGAGTGTGAAATTACCAACCTGCAAGCAAGTAAAAAAGAAGCTCATAATTCTTTAATGAAGGAGCAGGAAAGAGATGCCAATGCAAAACAAAGAGGCAAAAAAGCAATTCAAAATAGAAAGTGGCCAACAGTAAGATCTTTGACTAAAATTGGCCGTTCTGTTGAAACTTCTGTAAAAAAGGTGCAAGAGATAAATCGGGGCAAAGCTGAAATTTCTGAACGATTGTCACAGATGCACCAGCCTGAAATTTTAAAACCTAAATTTAATTTTAATTATGCAGAGTTGGGGATGCAAACGGTTGTATCAATCTCAGAAGGAGAGATTGGTTATAGCAAGCCTTTACTGAAAAACATAAGCCTGACTTTAACCAATGGTCAGAGAATGGCAATAGTTGGCAATAATGGTTCTGGAAAATCTACTTTGGTGAAAGCCATTTTAAATGACTCAAGTATTAACAAGTCAGGTTCTTGGTATGCACCGTGCCCAAAGGATATAGGATATCTAGATCAGTTTTATTCCAACTTAGACCTTGGCAAAACGGTAATTGAAAGTATTTATAATGATAGTTGGGATCATGCTCAAAAAAGAAAACATCTAAACGATTTTTTGTTTAGAAAAAATGAAGAAGTAAATGCTTTAGTTGCAAACCTTTCTGGTGGAGAAAAGTGTCGTTTATCACTGGCGCAAATCGCGGCTAAAGATATTAAGTTGTTAATATTGGATGAAATTACGAATAATATTGATCTTCAAACAAAGAATCATATTATTCAGGTGCTGCAAAATTACCATGGTGCACTTATTGTTATCTCGCACGATGAGGCATTTTTGGAAGCAAGTGGTATTAAGGACTTTTTTGTGGTGGAAGCATGATAACAAAATCTGATGATATGCAAGAGAGTCTATTGAATGGGGGGCGCTTAGAAGTTATAGAGCTTGACGAAGTGGCAGAAGAGGGAGTATGTGAAGTTACTAACCCAGAGCTACCAAAATCAGATCTGTATCGCTTTTTAAAGTTTCAATTCGACCAAAATTCTAGAATAACTTCTGTGCCTAGGGTTGTGGCATCAGCACTATATTTAACATCAGGAATTCAGACTTCTACTTGGATGAGGACGGTTGGTTCGTCTATAACTTTAGTTTCAAGTGTACTAGGCGTGATTATCAACCAGAATAAAGAAAAAGATATAACACCAGAAGGAAGTAGGTGGGAATATTTTGTTGAGATGCTTAAAAGATCTTTTCAGCCGATTGATCATATCAGGCAATTTACAGGTCCATTGCTTTTTTTAAGTTCTACTTGTTTGGGAATAGGTGGTATTATGTCTAGTAGATATACCGAGCTAGCTTTCACAGCTACAGGGTGGGTCTTGGGAGGAATATATATGTTTGCTCCAAAAGATATAGATGCAAATTTATATGCTTACAGATTTAGAATGCTGATAATGCCTATTATTTTTGGAATGAGTGGTTGGGAAGCGTTCGCTGCTGCAGACAGTATAGCAATTTCAAGCATGGTATTAAATCAAACATCCACAATATTCAGTGGTTCGATTAATGCTTGGGGCAAGATGTATGTAGAGCCTTATGATGAAGGACGAACATGTTTAAATTTTTTGAAGATCTGTTGCTGGTCTCGTAGACACGCTGTAAAACAAGATGATCCAGATGGCTTATCAGTTTTAAGGTAATTGCTATATCTTCCCAGTCATAAAGTGTTTTTTAAACTAAGATGAAGCTATGAACTAAAGTTTCTTTCAAGAGTTATTAGAGCTTGTTTTCTTTCTATCCCGCTGCTATAGCCGCCGAGAGATCCGTTACTAGAAATGACTCTATGACATGGGACAATAATCACAAAGTTGTTTTTACCATTCGCGTTTGCAACTGCTCGAAAAGACTTGGGTGCATTCAAATTAATGGATTGTTGTTTATAGCTTATAGTTTCCCCATACGGGATTTTGCATAGTTCTTCCCAAACTTTGATTTTGAAATCTGATCCAACTAAGCTGATTGGGGTATGAAACTTCTTTAGTTTACCTTGAAAATATAGATTTATCTCAGATATAAAATTATTTATAGGATCCGATGTTTGTTCAATGAGATCTTTTTTAAAGCTAGAAATTTTATTTAGGATATTTTTATGATCGTTGAACTCAACAAGTTTCAGGTTGTTTTGATCACTAATTACAATTAGCTCACCTAAAGGAGTCGGTATAATTTTAAAAAAATTTTGGCTCATTTTAATTAAATCTCTTTACGTATACGAATTGTAACATACTATTTCAATATAGTCATTTTATGGTTTAACTATGAGAGCCCTCCAATTCCTGATATTGTTATTAGTCCCATTTTTTAATTGCTATGCTGCTGAAAAAGCAACGCCAGTTTTTGATAATAGAGAATGGAAATTAGGAGCGAGTGATACTAGCAGGCCTGGTGGTGTTTTTGATGAATATGTGTTGTCTACAGAGACTATTGATAATTGGTCCGAGCTTGTTACTATACAATTTTTCCCTGGGTTAAATGAGTCGACAAATTTAGATGTTTTTGAGGGAGCAAGTAAAGAAGGGTTGACGAGAATATGTCCAAATATAAAGTGGAATTCACTTTATAACGCCCAATCTGAGAGAATGTGGAGTTGGACGTCGACGGGTTGTCAGGGACAGCCAGATCAATCTGAAATGGTGAGAGCTGTGAAGACGAAGACAGGAATTCATCTGTTTCACTATGCGACCAAAAGATCTCCTATCCCAGCTGAAATAGAAAAGATTTGGATAGAGTGTTTGAAAAAAATCACCATTAGTGGGAATTAAGCATGCAACAGAGATTAAGAGAAGAACAAGAGGATGCAATATTGTGGCAGGAATTTGTATCGAGATTCCCAAGACGTGAAGAATGTGGAACTAGCTTGCAAACTTTTCAAGATGCTTCCAATAGAAAAATTATCGTATCGGATGCAGTCTTTTTGCATCCAAGCGTTGGTCCTAGAACTGCCATAAGATACGTATACTCAGAGCCACAACAAAATAGTCAGGGCCGTAACTAAATTTCCAGAATAGGCTCTTTGTCTTCTAAAGAAACTTTTATATCTGTTGTTGTAGAATCTTCGGGCTTGTCGTCGTTTGCTGCCAAGCTTTGTAATTCGTTGATAATTAAAGTCATTTGTTCGGCAGGTACTCCATGAAAAGCGTTCAGTATTTCCATCGGTGTTGGTAAATTAGTTTGCATTTTTCACCCTATTTAATAGTTGTTCTTTATTGAGCTCAAAGTCGCTTTCTATCCATATTTGGTGCAGCTTTTTGAGTATTTTCCCTACCTGCTGGCCATTATACCCTAATTTTATGATATTTTCACCATTTATTTCAAATTCTGGAATTTGCCACTCTGTTGCATTTTTTATAAGGGTAGATGCTTTATTAGATGGGGTTTCGACGTTTAGTAATCTTATGAAGTTAATATATGTTTCCTTCCCGTAGTTATATATAGCTCTTTTATGTAGGAAATCTGGTAGATCGAAACTAACTCCTGTTAGAAAGATGAGAGTTTCCAGGTTGAATTTTTCTTTTTTTGAAAGCTTCCAGCGGGATTTCAAAGTCACTAAATCTTTTTTAGAAAAATTTGATGCTCTAAGTATTATTGCAAAATTAATATAAGGGTTATCGGTGAAAATATAATTAGCAAGGTTTGGGTCAATATTGGAAACTCCTATTTTTTCTAACACGCCATCATTCATTAGCAGTATAGTTTTTGCAGCAAATGGTGATGCTAAAATTTTAAGCATTTCAACCCTGATTCTTTCGCCTGAAATTTTGTTTAGCCCTTTCGCTAAATTTAAGCAAGCCTTTAAGCTAGGCTTATGCAAGTGTTCTGTTCCAAAATAAGAGATGAATCTAAAGTATCTAAGTATACGTAGATAATCTTCTTCAATTCTTTTTTCAGGACTCCCTACAAATTTTACAAGTTTAGTTTTTAAATCTTCTTGCCCATTAAAATAGTCGAAGAGTTTGCCAGTGAGATCCATAGACATCGAATTGATTGTAAAGTCACGACGCTTGGCATCTTCTTGCCAAGAGTTTGTAAAAGCAACTACTGCATGTCGTCCATCTGTTTCAATATCTTTACGTAGGGTTGTTATTTCGTAGTTTTTGTCATTTATAATTGCAGTAACAGTTCCGTGTTTTAGACCCGTCGGAATAACTTTGATTTTATTAGAATTGAGAGCATTTAGAACTTGCTCTGGTAGGGCAGTGGTAGCTATGTCTATATCTGTATGATTTTTACCGAGTAAAATGTCTCTGACGCATCCTCCCACTAGCCTTGATTCGCCGCCGATATTCTCAATTATTGAAAATATCTTTCTGCAATCCGATAGAGGAAGCCATTTAGGCAAGTTTGTCATTTGTCATGAGCGATTAACAATACTCAAATAATCTATATCTTTTTTTCTTTGCCATCAAGTATGCGTGAGACATTTTCCTTGTGTCGCCAAAAAATAATTAGAGAAATTACAAGCACAGTGTAAGCTATTTCACCACTAAGTGTGAAAGATGAAACTAAAGTTGCAGTTAGCGCTGCAGTAAGAGAGGCAACTGCTACGATTCTAAAAAATAAAAACATTATAGTAAAAGCTGAAAAAGCAATTATTCCGATAGAGGGTGCAATCATGGTAATTACTGCTAAGCCCGTTGCTACCCCTTTCCCACCCTTGAAATTTAACCATATTGGGAATATATGACCTAACACTACTGAGAAGCCAGCTATTAACTCAGCCAATTCTGTGTCTCCCACCTTTGTATATTGCGCGATTAAAACGGCTATTATTCCCTTGAATATATCTGCAGTAAGAGTCGATATCCCAACAATTTTACCAGCAACTCTATAGGCATTTGTTGCGCCTATATTCTTAGATCCTTTCTTGGAAATATCTTTTTTTCCAAATGTTTGTGCTAATAAGTAACCGGTCGGTATTGATCCAATTAAATACGCGGTTATACTTAAAATTAGGTATGCTTCCATGACTTTACTTGAAAAAATTGGGGTTTAATACTATAATAACTAAATAAAATTTAGGGTTCAAATGTATTACTTGATTCTGTGTTTGTCTATGTTTATTACATCTGCTGTAGCAAATGCTATGGATTGTCCAAAAGGAAAAAATTGTGATAACCAAAAGATAGCTACTAAAATTGATAAAGACTTACCTTTAACGTTAGATGAAAAACTTAAAAAATACGATGAAAGTAGGACAAATAAAGTTTATCAGGATAAGTATGGAGTTAGTATACAAAGAAATATAGATAGCCATACGGAAACGGAAAACCCAGCCCTTAATGACCAGATTAAAAAATCTAAGGATTTTAAAAAAGTTTATGAAGGTCCTAAAGCTGTTAGCAAGGGAGATAACCTAGGTTTTAAATTTGCAATACCATTAGAAAGAGATAAATAATGTTTATACAAACACTTGATACGCCCAACCCTGAAACACTTAAATTTGTTCCAGGTACTCAAATATTACAGTCAGGAACGCGTACTTATAGTTTCGGTGATTCGTGTGTTGATGCACCGATAGCGCAATCAATTTTTAAAATTGAGGGTATTAAAGGTGTATTTATAGGAAAAGATTTTGTGTCTGTGACGAAGGAAATGGAAAGAGATTGGGAGTATTTAAAACCACTTACTCTTGCGGCAATCATGGATCACTTTATGTCTGGGATGCCAGTTGTTTTAGAAGGTGAGCAAACAAAAAAATTAGAAAGCAGTGATAATATTACTAATCAAATTATTGAAATAATAGAAACTAGAGTACGCCCTGCAGTGGCGCAAGACGGTGGCGACATAGTGTTTCAAGATTTCAAAGAAGGTATTGTATATTTAGAACTACATGGTGCATGTTCGGGATGCCCTAGCTCTACAGTCACTTTAAAAAACGGCATTGAAAATATGTTGAAACACTATATACCTGAAGTGGTAGAAGTAAGGTCAGTTTAAAATATGAATCATAAAGATATGCATGAGCCTAAAGAAGAGCACATCCAATCTTCTGCAGGTATGCGGGATTTTGTCATAGGTATGGCGGATGGCTTGACGGTGCCGTTTGCACTTGTTGCAGGATTGAGCGGAGTTGTTACATCAACCGATTTGATAGTAGTTGCAGGTGGTGCAGAAATTGCAGCTGGTACTATTGCTATGGGTCTTGGAGGGTACCTTGCAGCCCGTACTCAGAGAGAGCATTATGAGGCAGAGTTAAAAAGAGAGGAAAGAGAGATCATAGATCTTCCGCACATTGAAGAACGAGAAACGTCAGAAATATTATCAGAGTGGGGGTTACCAAAAAAACATATACCTGCTGTGATTACAGCGTTTAAAAAAAATCCAAAAAAATGGCGCGATTTTATGATGCGCTTTGAGTTGGGTTTAGAAAAACCAGATAAATCACGAGAAATTTACAGCCCACTCACAATAGGTTCTGCCTATACTTTAGGTGGGATTATACCGCTGATGCCTTATATTGTTATAAATAATGATGTCAATTTAGCGCTTCAATACTCAATAATAGCAACTGTGTTGTCACTTTTTGGATTTGGAGCTTTTAAAGGATATTTTACAGGTGTGTCTGCAATAAAATCAGCATTTCATACGTGCACTATTGGGTGTATCGCAGCTGCAAGTGCTTATTATATTGCGAAGTTGATATCTTAAAATATTATTAATGTAGGTGATGTCAAAAGTTCATAGATGCAAGCTCGTGAGACTCTAGATCTTTATTCGGTATTCAAAATTACTGCAAGAGGAGGGGCTGCTTGGAACAAGGCTTATGTTAATGCAAATGTATCTTTACTTGCAAGTTCTGGAGTAAAAATTATTTCTTATGGAGATGGAGAATCTGGTTTAAACTTTGAAAATTTAGAACAGCTTGCTAAAACATTTGAATTTACAAGGGGTGAGAGGGTAGTGTTTTTAACTGCCCATGGCAATACGGATCAATCTGGAAACCATATAATTGACTTTAAAGGAGGAGAAAATACTTTAACGTCTATCATATTTAAAAAAATAAGATCGACTATTAGCACACCAATGTACTTGTTCTTCTCGAGCTGTTATGGTGGTGCATGTGCAAAAGATATTGCAGATTTCCCTGCTGGCTCGATTATATTTTGTACAGCTTCGGATAAAGAAAATGGGTTTGGGTTCGATGGTTCGTATATAGCTTCAGCTTTGGTAAAAATATTTATGTCTAGAATGAGTATGGATCTAGGTATTTATTTTTTTGTTCATTCATATCTCAACAGTCATAACAATATAAAAGAAAATACTCCAGCCCTAATTGTGAAAGGGTATGGTGACATTATACAGCACACTTTTGATGAGTTTAGAAGGTTGAAAATTGATAAATATTTTCATTTCCATATGTTGGAAGTTTTAAAAAGATCTAGGTTCGATTGGCTAAGGCAACAAATTTTAGCAGTACTTAACAAAGACCATTCTGCTGGTAGAGTTGTTTTCTATAGAAAAGTTTGTTTTGCGGAAATGCTCGCTGATAATATGCGAACCGTAAATTCCGAAAGTATACTGAGTACTGGTGATAATTTTAGAGTTGGTGTTATGAGGTTGGTTAAAAGTTCGGCGTTGGTAAATTTTATTACATCTGATGAAGAGCAAGCTATAAGTATTTGTAAAAGACATGATGTTAATAACGAAGCTTTATTTATAGATTCTGTAGTTATGGGCAGAGTTTTTTTGGCAAATTATTTGGTTCAGAATGGATTGAGATTCCATGAGGTGAAGATCAAAGGAGATCCTCTAGTTTTTGCTGTTATAAACTCGAAAGAGTTATTGGAGTCTCTTTTGGCTAGAGGGTTGGACATAAAAGTACTCTCTATTAATGATCAAGATAGCCCACTTCATAGGGTAACAGATGTAGAATGTGCAAAATTACTACTTCAATGCTATGCCAATACAAATTATAAAAATAAGGCAGGATTTACACCAATACATATTGCCATAAGAAATAAAGATTTAGCCATGTTCAAATTATTATATTCTAATCAAAGTACAGATAGAAAGATCCTGAGCCCTCATGGCGTGAATTATCAGGATTTTGCAGAGTCTGAAGGATGCAGAGAAATGGTAATCTTTATAGAGAGTTTTGATCTAGAAGTAGCTAAATCTAAAAAAAGAGAGTTCGCAGAAGGTGAAAGTAATGAAGATAAAGTTAGGAGAGTGATCGATACTAAATTCAAAGGTCTTGATGATACGCAAAGTTTAAATAGATAAACTAAAGTAATATATATCTGACCCTAATTTTATTCCTCTGCGTTGATACTTGGTGTAGATCCAATCTTCTGGTAAGGCCTTAAAATTTTCTAGGTTAGCATTATTTGGTATTAAGCCTGATAGAGTTGCATGATTAAAAATCCAACGCGCGTAATCTAAGTGGTCGGTAGCAATTATAATTTGATCTTTGACTAATGTTTTTAGCATATTTAAAAATTCTGAATTTATTAGCCTACGTTTTTTCTGCTTTTGTTTTGGCCAAGGATCTGGGCAAATTATAAATACTTTGTCCAAAAATTTTACTGGTAACTTAGTAAAAAGATTTCTTACATCATCTTTATAAATTCGTACATTGTTGATATTAGTTTCTTTTAAGGTTTTTAATAAGATAACCACGCCATTTAAATAGGGCTCTGCACCTAAACATAGGGTGTCTGGGTTTTGTTGAGCAAAAGTTGCTAGGTGTTCACCGTTGCCAAATCCTATTTCAAGTATGACTTTACTATATGTAGATGCAGATTCAGAAAAATCAAAATCATCAGAGATCTCGATTTCTGGTAGAAAATCACCTACCAATATTTTTTGTTGATCTCGTAAACTTCTTCCAATTCTTCGCGCGAAGCTAGGTGTTCGCTTTGGCCTTTGTTCCATAAAATTATTTAGCTATATGTGTTGAGCAGTAATTTTTCCAGAGTGGCATGGCATGGTGTATGAGTATGTGAGATTCTTAACTTTTCTAGAGCGGGAGCCGCTACTTTGTCGCCATATAATATTGGAGTGCATGCAGAATTGTATGCGCATTCTATGTCTACAGTGGTGTCGCCAACAAACCAAATATGGTTTCCTTTCTCAATATTTAGTTTTTCTAAAGCCATATAAACTGGTTCGGGGTGAGGCTTGTCTTTTACAGCATCCATTGAGCCAATCATACATTCGAAATAGATATTCCATCCCATCTCTTTAATCTCTTTACGCAAAGTATTACCTTCCTTGTTGCTTACCACTCCTGCCTTTATGTTCCGCGCTTTGAGTAGTTCAAGAACTTTTAAAGCATTCGGCAATGGAGGAAGATTTTCATTCGCATATTTTTCACGGTACAAGTAATAAAAAAACTCTCTGGCTTTTTGATGGTTTTCACCAAACAAAGTTGGAAAAATATCCTTAGCAGATTTATGAGTGCGCTGCTTTACTTGCTCCATAGTCCATGCATCAAAACCAAATTCGACTAACGTCTCGTTTATCGTCTTGTGCAGTTTTGGCCATGTTTCAACTAGGGTGTTGTCCCAGTCAAATAGAACTGCTTGTGGTGATGTTAGTGTGCTCATAAACTAGGATTATTTATATTATCAACGTCATCTTCTTCAACTTCTTTCGGGTCAAGCATAGTAGGTTGTCCTAGTAATTTCAAATAGATTTGCTTGGCAATTGGTGCTGCAGTTTTTGCTCCGGCCTCACCGTGGGCAACAATGACGGATACTACATATTGAGGATCATCAACTGGACCAAAGCTGGTAAACAATCCATGGTGCATAAATTTATGAGCAGCATGTTTAAATTTTAGAGCAGCTACTTGCGCTGTACCAGTCTTGCCACCAACAATAAAATCTTTGTATGACATGTTGTGGGCAAATGCAGTACCACCAGCTTCATTAGTAACTTTGCGCATCCCTTCGCGAATAATTTTAATATGCTCTTCAGCTATTCCTAAATCATCTAATTCTTTTTGTTTCTCAGAGTATAGCAAAGTTGGTTGAACTTTTTTGCCAGTGACAATCCTAGCTGTCATTGTTGCAAGTTGTAGAGGTGTAACTAAGACATAGCCCTGTCCTATGGAAGTATTAATGGTGTCGCCCATATACCACTCCATTTTATATCGATTCATTTTCCATTTAGGGTCAGGGATTAAACCAGGATGTTCGAATGGGAGTTCAATTTCTGTTTTGCTGCCATATCCAAGTAATCGTGCAGTATCAGCAATCGCTTGTGCACCGATTAGTTGGCCAGTGCTGTAAAAATATGGGTTACAAGAACGTTGAATAGCTTGCTCTAAATTTAGAGTTCCGTGCCCGCCAGTCTTCCAACATTTAAATGGCTTGCTTCCAACGTAATGTACGCCTGTACAAGTATGAGTCCTATTTGGCGAAATCCCAGAACGCAACGCCGCCATAGCAGTGACAATTTTAAAAGTTGAGCCAGGTGGGTACGGGTTTGAAACTACTTGGTTGATCAATGGATTGTTTGGGTTTTTGGTAATAGTTTCCCAGTAATCTTTAGATACCCCATCAACAAATTCGTTCGGGTCGAAAGAAGGAGAGGAATGCATGGCAATTACACCGCCAGTTTTAGCATCTAGAACGACAACTGCACCTTCTGCATTTCTAGCTTGCATTATATCGTGAACAAACTTTTGTATTTTAGCATCTATTGTAAGAGTAAGTTTATTTCCAGAAACAGGAGCGTCTTTATTAAGTTCACGTATGTATGTGCCCTTTACGTCTACTTCAGTTTTTCTAAGCCCAGGGTATCCTCTTAATGTCTCATCAAAAATTTTTTCTACACCGCTTTTCCCAATTTTTAGCTCGTTAAAAGTTGGTAGATCAAGTATTTCTACTTCATCTTCTGTTGGGCTGCCAATATATCCAGTTATATGTGCGAAAGCCTCTTTGAAAGGATAGCATCTTACTGGTGCTTCAATTACATCAAGCCCAGGTAATAGGTGATTATTTATAGAGACTTTAGATACTTCTTCCCAAGTTAAAGAATCTTCTATTATTAGTGGTTCATTTTTGCTGCGTTTTATAATTCTTTTTTCTATTTGTTCCTTTGAAAGTTTTAGAGGTCTACCTAGGACATGTTCGGCTTTTGGTATAGCTTCGCTCAGATTTTTTATTTCATGCGCATCCAATCCAAGCCTATAAAACACAGTATTATTTGCTATATCGTTCCCATGTCTATCTAATAAATGACCACGCAGTGCGGGTATAATAATAACTTTGATCCTATTGTTTTCTGAAAGAGTTTTGAACTTTTCAGAGTTTTTCATTTGTAGGTAGTAATACCTACCAGCAATCATGCTAAGTAGTGTTAACTTAATACCTCCTAGCACGATGCTCCGTCTACCAAAGGTTTTATACTTTTGGACTTCGTCGCGCATCTACTTCACTCTGAAAAAATTGATTTTGATGGAATATAGATAATGCAAAGCTGGATAGACTAAAAGAGAAATTAGAATTTTAAAGGCAATTTCAATATTGAATACTGAATGCTCTAGCATATATGTGAGTACAGTGGCCTCAATAAAATTTACAATAATAAGGGTTAATAATAAAGCTGCCCACACGACATTAAACTTTTGTTCTAAAAGAGCTTTGGTATTGGAGCTCGCGATTAACGATATTAATACATAGTTTAATGCAGTGATGCCTATTGTTGAGTTGGCAATTAAGTCATCAAATATTCCTAGGATAATTAAAAACCAGAGTGCAGGCCTAGTCTGAGGTATTATAGAGAAGTAAAATATTGAAATAACTATAATTGCTGGCTTTATTGGCAAGATAATTATATTTATCGGCAGATAAGCAACTATTGTTAAAACCACTAGATAAAGATAAATTTTATATTTTTTCAGGATGTCCTTAAGCATATTCCTATTAAGCTTCCGCTAATTATGTTATCATTGATTATAGCAAGATAATGGATTAGCGCATCTTGTAATTTTAAGATTTGTAACTAAATAGACAATATTAGCTATTAAGGTATTAAAAATGAATTTTTCTATAGATACTTATCCCGTATTGCCACTCAGAGATTTAGTTGTTTTTCCAGGCATGATAGTGCCTTTGTTTGTTGGTAGAGATAAATCTATTAAGGCACTGGAAAGTGCTGTAAAAACAGGAAACAAGATATTATTAGTCGCGCAAATGGAAGCTGCGACTGATGATCCAGCGACCAAAGATCTTTATAAAGTTGGTGTAGTGGGGAATGTATTGCAGGTTTTAAAGCTGCAAGATAATACAGTTAAGGTTCTAGTAGAAGGTAAGCAGAGAGTAAAAGTTATCAAGTATGTTGAAGATTCTCCTTTTGTTCAGGCGCAAATAAAGCCTTTGATCGATGAGACATATGAAAATAATGCCGAGTTATCTGCTCTTAAAAGATCGGTTGGTAAGCTTTTCGAAAGTTATGTTCAGCTAAATACAAAGATTAGCCCTGATATCTTAAACTCTATTTCTACTATAGAAGATCCAGCAAAGTTTTCAGATGCATTGAGTTCACATCTATTTGTTAAAGTCGCATCAAAGCAAGAAGTCCTTGAAGAGACTGGTGTCCAGAAAAAACTAGAAAAAATAATGGTCTTGTTAGATCTAGAGATAGAGCTGCTTAATACTGAAACAAGAATTAAGACTAGAGTAAGGACGCAGATTGAAAAAAATCAAAAAGATTATTATTTGAATGAGCAACTGAAAGCTATTCATAAAGAGCTGGGCGAAGAAGATTATAAAGAAGAAGTTAATGAGCTCTCAAAGAAAATTGTGGCATTGAATCTGCCAAAGGAAGTGAAAGATAGGACAGATTCAGAGTTAAAAAAGCTTAAGCTTATGAATCCTATGTCTTCTGAAGCTGCGGTTATTAGAAATTATTTAGATTGGGTTATTCAGCTTCCATGGAAGCAGTTCTCTAAGCTAAATAAAAATATCGCTAAAGCCCAAGGTGTTTTGGACAAAGAGCATTTTGGTTTAGAAAAAATTAAAGAAAGAATTTTAGAGTATTTAGCGGTTAATTTAAGAACCAATAAACTCAAAAGCCCAATTTTATGTTTAATCGGCCCACCAGGCGTAGGAAAGACGTCGCTTGCTAGATCGATTGCAAATGCGACGGGCAGAGAATTCGTAAAAGTATCTCTCGGTGGTCTTAGAGATGAAGCGGAAATAAAAGGACATAGAAGAACATATATTGGGGCTATGCCGGGAAAAATTATTCAAGGCATGAAGAAAGCTAAAAAAAGCAATCCAGTCATGTTGCTTGATGAAATTGATAAGATGGGTTTTGATTACCGAGGAGATCCGTCCTCTGCTTTACTTGAAGTGCTTGACCCAGAGCAAAACCATATTTTTAACGATCATTATTTAGAAGTTGATTATGATTTATCGCAGGTAATGTTTGTTGCAACGGCCAATAGTTATGATGGTATTCCTCGCCCTTTAATGGATAGGATGGAGATAATTAATTTATCTGGTTATACAGAAAACGAAAAATTATCAATTGCACAAAATTATTTGATACCTAAGCAGCTTGACGGTCATGGAGTTAAAAAGGGCGAATTAGAAATAAGCAAAGACGCGATACTAGAAGTTATTCGTTATTACACAAGAGAAGCTGGGGTAAGGAGTTTAGATCGAAATATGGCTAAACTTGCCCGTAAAGTGATTAAAGAAATAATGCTTAAGGGCAAAAAGCAAGTGAAAGTGACAGAGAAGAATATTCATGATTTCTTAGGAGTGCGTAAATATACCTTCGGAGAAATTGAGAAGAAAAACCTTATTGGTATTACCAATGGTCTAGCTTATTCAGAAGTTGGTGGTGACTTACTTTCTATAGAGGCTGTGCTTCTTTATGGTAAAGGTGGAGATGTTAAAATTACAGGGAAGCTTGGTGAAGTGATGAGAGAATCGGTGCAAGCTGCTCTTAGTTATATTAGGGCGCGTGCAGTAGATTTTGGCATAAAGCCGTCTGTGTTTAAACATAAAGATATTCACTTGCATGTACCAGAAGGAGCTACCCCAAAAGATGGGCCATCTGCTGGTATTGCTATGTGTACTTCAATGGTTTCTGCGTTAACTGGTATTCCTGTTAAAAGGGACATTGCGATGACAGGTGAAGTAACATTGCGTGGTAGAGTGCTGCCAATTGGTGGGTTGAAAGAAAAGCTTTTAGCTGCGTTGCGTGGTGGGGTTAAGACGGTTTTAATTCCTAAAGAGAACGTTAAAGATCTAGAAGAAATTCCTGATAACGTGAAGAAAGGATTGAAAATTATTCCTGTTGAAACGGTTGATGAGGTGCTGAAAAATGCTTTGTCAAAAGCTTTGATTCCTATTGAGTGGAATGAAGAAAAAGAAATGGAAGCAGAAAGGTGTAGAGAAAAAGGCGGGAATCTATCTGCGTCTTTACCTCACTAGAATAGATTGGGTGATGGTCTTTTTTCAGCTAGTCAGCGTCAAAGAATTCACAACCGCAAAGAAGTGTTTGAACAAATAGTGGTGGACGCGATAAAGAATTGGAAGCCTTACTTAACTGAATATCGGAAATACTAGTCTAATGCTCCTATTGAGTTTAAAAAGGCTGCTGCAACTAAATTGCTTATAGTTAGATTTTCATAAATTTGGTTGAATACCATGCCTTTAAAAGAGTCGCACTCACTAGGATAAACTTCGCAAAAAGCTTCTTTAACAAATGAAGCACAATTATATTGATAGACTTCATATTTTGGGCAATTATTTGTGCGGTGATTGATAAAACTTAGCAAGATTTCTTCCTGTTCTAATGATAGCGGGAAACTCGATTCATCATTCTCATAATCTAAAACTTTAGATTCGTGATGCACAACCCCTATACCATCTCTGCTAGTAATAAACTTATTCACTTCATTTAGAAAAAGCACTGATGTAATGGATCCTACCAAAGGAATTTTATATAACACAAACATGTTTAATGTTGTGAGCATTCCTAAAAAGCCAAGCGTGCCTGCATGACCAATACTTTGGGTAAGTACTTTTAGAATTTCATGATATTTTTCCTGCCCAGCTGAGCCGCCTCTTGGAGAAAAGCCAAAGTGAATTTGCGTTCCATTATGAAGCTGAGCTATGAAACTAAAATGCACGTTCTGAGTGTTAATCTTAAAATACGCCATATCCCCCCATGCGTAAGTTAGTAGTATAACAGTATTTACTAAGAGTTTGCTGCTTGCTTAATTCCTGTAGAACCAAAACCACCAGCACCTCTAGCTGTTTCAGAAAGTTCGCTAACGATATTCCACGACACTCTCGAATACGGCGCAACGATCATCTGTGCTATACGCATACCACGAGAAATCACAAAATCCTGATCACTTAAATTAATTAGGATGGCGCAAACTTCTCCTCTGTAATCTGCATCGATTGTACCAGGTGCATTTGCAACTGTGATACCGCTTTTCAATGCTAATCCTGAACGAGGACGAACTTGCGCTTCGTAACCTTCAGGAAGGCCAATGGCAATTCCTGTGGGGATTGCTTTCCTCTCAAAAGGTTTGAGAATGATATCTGCGTCAATTGCTGCAGTTAGATCCATGCCTGCACTGTCAATAGTTGCATAAGAAGGTAACGGAAGATCGCCTAAATTTGGGAGTTTTTTGATTGAAACAGAAGGTTTATTTGTCATATTAATTAATTATTGTTGGTGTTTTCTTTTTTTGTACTTCAGGAATTATATTACTTTGCGCAGTCGTGTCACCCTCTTTTTTTACTTCTAGATTTGTTATAGCTATGGCAGGAAATTCAGCTGGTTTTAAATAGGGACCTTTTATTGATATGACTTTTTTTATTAGATCGTTATCATCCCATGTTATTTTTTGTTCAAAGCCTTGAATTATATAGCCATCCTTGTTGATTAAGTATGTTGTGGGAAGAGAGGTTACGTTGAGTTCGCTCATCAGTTTCTTATTTTGATCTTTAAACATTCGTAGTTTTGTTAGATGATTTTTTTTATAAAAATCTGTAATTTGCTGGTTTGATTTAAAATCTATAGAAACGGGTAATATAACTATATCTTTAACTTCTTGAAATTCTAATTTTTCTACCATGCGCACCATAGATTGCATTTCTTGGACGCAGGTATTGCACCATGTTGCCCAAAAATACAGAATAACAAAGTTACCACGAAATTCTTTTAAGTTAAAAGGCCTATCCATTACATCAAAAATTTCCATATTAGGTTCTAAGTATGGCTCTTCGTAAGTGTTGTCAAAAATTTCTGATATAAAGTTTGGGTCTAATTTTGCTTTCTTATCAACGTGAATTATACTCTGGTTGGCAAAAGAATCGTTTTTAAAGAATACTAAAAATATTACCAATACAAGCGGCAAAAAAAGGAGGGAATTTTTGTGAAATGATGAATTTTGCATCTTGTTATTTTTTAGTGAATTGTATATAGTTTAACAAAATTTTAACATTTAATTTATCTGGTAAAAACATTATGGCAATAAAAAAGATCGCAAACCTTGATCATCAAGGGGAGAACCTTCTGAATAGTAACGATAATTTGTCTTCTCTATCCAAAACAGAAGGGTTTTCTAGTCCACTTTGGGGCGGTCATTTTGCAAAAGGTGCCAATGAATTAGCGCAGAAGATGAATTCAACTATCAAAACAGATAAAAGATTATACGCTGTAACCATAGAGTCTGTAAAAGCGCAGTTACGTATGTTAACAAAAAGAAGTATCGTAAATAGTGTAGAGTCTGAGGCTCTAATTTCTTTATTAGATAAAACAAAAAAAGAAATCGTTGAGGGTAAGCTTTCTTTTAACGATTCATCGAAAGACATATACAATACCTTGGAATCAAGAGTAAAAGAAATCTCTCCTAAGCTTCTGGATGCATACAATATAGCTAGAAATGAGGGCAACCAATTGGCTGGTGATTTGAGGTTGTGGATTAGAGATGCTTACACATCTTTGGATTCAGCAATTCAAAATCTACAAGCAGCACTGATAGATAAATCGGAAGAAAATGTTAAGTCTATTTTTCCAGGTAATTGCCATTCACAACTTACCCAACCAGTCTCTCTAGGTCAGCATTTAATGGCTTATGTAAATATGTTTGGGCGTGAGCGTACAAAAATATCTGAAGCTAGAGCTAGAATGAATGAGTCGCCTTACTCTTCTGGAGAAATTTCTGGGTCATCTTATAATTTAAACAGAGAGATGGTGTCTAGAATATTAAATTTCAACAAAGCATGTACAAACTCTGTTGATGCAATTTGTTCTAGAGATTTTGCTGTTGAATTCCTATCAATTGCAGCATCTACAGCAGTAAGTTTATCACGACTAGCTGAAGAGTTAGTGCGTTGGCATAGTTCGGAAAGTGATTATATTGAGTTCTCAAATGCGTTTGTGTCTCAAAGCAATGTTATACCTTATAAAAGAGATCCTGAAGCGCTCGAAATGATCAGAGCTAAATCTGGTCGAGTATTCGGTGCATTAATGTCTGTTCTTACCATCACAAAGGCTCTGCCATTGGAATACTCAAGTGATTATAGAGAGATAACAGAGCCAGTAGTTGATAGTTATGATACAATTTTGAACTGTGCAAATACAATGGCGGCAATTGTTGCTGACTTTACAACCAATCGTAAAAAAATGAAAGAAGCTGCAAGCCATAGCTTCTCCACAACAATAGATTTAGTTGAGTGGCTAGTGCAAAACACAGCCTCAAGCTTGTCGCAAGCCCAAGCTACATCACGTAAAATTGTTGAGTATGCTATTGAAAAAGGTAAAAAACTTTCTCTTCTTGAAATTAAAGAATTACAAAAATTTGACTCAAAAATTACCGAAGATATATACAGAGTACTTATCCCTTCTAGAGCAATGATCGCAAGAAGAAGTGGTAATGGCTCAAATCCTGTTCAAATAAGAAAGTCTATTAGAGTAGCAAGAAGAAAGTTTTTATAATACAGATGTTTAAGCTTTTATTGAAAGAGCCTCAGTATGAGGCTCTTTTTTTATTAAAACATGTTTTTTTATTCACCTTGAAATTACTTATTTATTAAGTATTTTGGGTGTTCAAATAACTCAGGTACAACATGAAGAAATTAATTTTAGCAACAACCTTGATGGTATTGCCAGTTTTGGCAAATGCAGCTGAAGCACCTAAAGTGAAGTTAGGTGGGCGTATGGATACTATGGCTGGATATGTAAAGCAGAAAGACATTTATCTTACAACAAACCCGGCGTTGCCAATTAATAGAACTCATAGTGGTGCAATCATTAATGATACAACTCTTGATGTAAATATTGATGGTATATCAAATCAAGGGTTTAAATATGGTGGCTTAATAAGGCTTCATGCGGATGCATCTGATGCCACCAATAAAGAAACAACATTTGGTGATAAAACGATGTTTTATATCCAACATGATAAGATCGGCCGTTTTGAAGCAGGAAACACTCCTGGGGCTGGGGGGCTGTTTGAGATGGATTTGACATTTTTTAATCGTGGCTCTTGGGGTGTTGATGGCTTTTGGTCACAGTGGGTGACAGATAGAACCTATAGAGTTACCAATTTGGCTAATAAAGCAAATTTCGGAGCTAATGATGATACAAAAAAAGTAAGAGATGCCCTTAGAGGCTTTAATACTAGAGGTTTGGAGTTTGTAGTTTCTCCAAATTTGCCTTCAAACTATTCGGGTCATTACTATTCTGATGCGCCAAAAGCATCGTTTTTTACTAAGCCAATATCTCAGTTGACATTAGGTGTGAGCTATATTCCTGATATGGATAGTACTGGTTCAATTTCAGGTCAGGCTCCAAGATCTAAAGGTCCAGTTTTTGATTCTACGAGAACTTCTAATCCCGCAACATTCAGAGAAATTATAAGCGGTGGTGGAATTTTGGAACTTGACCCTTCTAAAGAATTAAAAATCAAGACAAGTTTGGTAGGTGAAGTTGGTAGTGCAAAGCTTTCTGCACTTAATGACTTAAGAGCAATGGAGGCGGGATTATTATTTGTAATAAAAGAAAAAATCCGTCTTGGAGGTACTTATGGAAACTGGGGTAAGTCTTTAACACTTAAAAACAAAATTGCAGGTACTAAACAAAAAGCAGAATATTGGACTTTAGGTGCTGGTTATGAATATGAAAAAATTGGAGCATCATTAACTTATATGCAAAGTGAGAAGGCTGGTGGTGTTGAAGCTTTGAAAACAAATACGGGCATAGCGCTTGTAACGCCAACTATTTTAGCAAACAGTGATTTAAGTGATTTCCGCACAAATAGACTAAGAAACATTGTATTGGACGTTGACTATAAATTAGCTCCTGGTTTCTTGCCGTATGTTGGCATATCTAGTTTTGAATTCAAAGAATCAACTGGTGGCAAAGATAAAGGATTTGTATTAATGGGTGGTACAAGATTGCTGTTCTAATTGACTATATACCTTATAAAAGGTATAAGAGGATGTGAAAAACACATCCTCTTTTTTTATATGCTAAGGAATTCAATTCTTGTTTTGTCTCTATTATTACTATCATCTTGCGGGATGTTTAAGGGAGGAGATCCGGACGAAACCTATCCTAAGTCAAGGGCGCAAGTTGAAGAGGAGAGAATTGGAAAACTTACAGGGGAAGAAGGATTCGTGGTTGTAGGTGGTAAGAAAAAATCTGCTGCAACTGAGGGGATTAATGTTAATGGATACCTTTGGAGGGCAACTCTTGATACTGTGTATTTTATGCCTCTGATATCTGCTGATCCATTTGGCGGAACAATACTCACAGATTGGTATAAATCTTCTAGCTCTACAAAAGAAAGGTATAAATTAAATATATTTATCACTGGTACAGAACTTAGATCTGATGCGATTAAAGTCGCGGCATTTAAGCAAAAACTTTCTGGTAGCAATTGGATTGATGCGAATACAGATGCAAAAATCGCACAAGAAATTGAAGACAAAATTTTACTTCGTGCCAGAGAGTTGAAATACGCTGCGGGTAACTAAAATATGAAAGTTTCTGTGGCGCAAGTTGTAGAAGCAGATAACCCAGAAACGATAGTCAGATCTTTTATAGAAAAAGTGGAACAGAATTGTAATTTTGCTCCAGCTGTTGGCGAGTTTTTTGAAGCATATGTGGATATACTAGTTGATGACCGTAAAGAGAAGCTGTCAAATAAAGCGTTAACGGCAATAAACTTGTTTGTTTCTAATGAAAAATTGGCTTCTTGCATTCGGTTATCGCCAAAATTAATCGAGAAAGTTTTAGCAGCCGATGCAAATTTAGCAGTTAGCACTTTTTCTGTTGAGTTAAATTATCTTTTTAAAAGCTTGATGAATTTGTGCAAATCTACAAACCAATCAGTACTGCATTTATTAACATCAAGCTACAAAGTTGATCTGTTATTACAGACTTTAGAAATGGCAGATAGTAGCTCTGAATTCAAAAAGGCGCTATGGGTTGCAGATGGTAGAGGTTGTACAGCTCTTGATGTGGCGAAATCATTGTTAGAAATAAAGCCATACCATGCTGCTGCCATGGCTGCTGCACTCAGATCATTCTCAAAGAATATTTCTTGAGCTTTGGATATATTTCCTAGAGTATAGGTTCTATAGAAATTAAGATTATCAAATAAAATGCAGAAAATTGATAAAACTGTTTTATATGTTTTTTTGACTCTAGTTGGAGTGAGCTATTTCTTATATTTAGTAAATGATATACTTACCCCTTTCATAGTGGCACTTGTGTTTTCATATTTTTTAGCACCAGTTGTGTTAAGATTTGAGCGCTTAAAATTTCCTCGAAGCATTGGGACACTCATCAGTATTGCTTCTTTATTCATGGTAGTTATATTTTTATCTTTTACTTTGATACCTGTGATTTATAAGCAAAGTTTGGTGCTGATTGAAAGAATTTCAGCACATGGTTCCGAGATTAAAGTTTTCTCAGCAGGTACATTGGCTAAGCTCAAAACTATTGACCCTAATTTGGTAGAAAAAGCGGAGAACTCTTTAAGTGATTTTTCTGGCAACATCCTTTCATTTGTTGGACATGTTCTTGCTAATATTTTTCTTTCTGGAATCCTTGCGGTTAATATTCTGGCAATTATTTTTATTACCCCGATCGTTACTTTTTATATGCTGCTGAGCTGGGAATCTTTCACAAGCTCTTGTCAGAATCTGATTCCAAAAAAGCATAGAACTACTGCAAGGAAATTAATTGGCGAAATTAATACAACGATGTCGGGATATTTGCGTGGGCAATCGCTAGTATGTTTTATATTAGGAATATATTATGCGATTGGTTTGTCACTGATCGGGGTTGAATCTGGCATGGCTCTTGGCTTTATAAGCGGGCTCTTAGTTTTTGTACCATATGCAGGGGCTATATTTAGCGCAGTGCTTTGTATAATTATTACGGCTATTCAATTTGGTGAACTCAGTGTTGTGCTCATCGTTGCGGGTCTTTTTGGGTTGGGACAGGTTATAGAAGGAAATTTCCTCACGCCAAAATTAATTGGTAAAAGTGTAGGTCTAAATCCTGTATGGATAATATTTGGTTTATTTTCTGGTGGAGCGATAATGGGTTTTATTGGTGTTTTAGTAGCTCTCCCCTTGACGGCAGTGATTGGAGTGATTATAAGATTTGCACTATCGAGATACAAAGAAAGTAAATTTTATAATTAGGAGTACCTATGGTTAATGTTGGTGGTGTTGCAGGCGATGCGCTGAAACAATATATAGAAAAAATAGAAAGATTGGAAAGAGAAAAAGCCGAAGTTTCTGAGCAGATCCGTGAAGTTTTTGCAGAAGCAAAAGGCAATGGTTTCGAACCGAAAGTTATACGCCAAATAGTCAAAGAACGTAAGATGGATCAAGACGAGTTAGATGAGCAGGAGACTTTATTGATTATGTACAAACGTGCTTTAGGGATGCTTCCAGATTTAGATAAAGCTGCGTAAGGATGATATTTATAAAAAAGGCCGCTGATCTATAAGATTCAGCGGCCTTTTTTGTTAGATTTTAGCTATTTCCCAGCTGTTTTATTGGCATCCGCCATTACAGCAACATTCAGCATTTTATCTGGGGTAGATACAGATCCATTATCGTTACGATCACCTTTTTTGATCTTGTCAACAAACTCCATACCTTTCACTACTTTGCCAAAAGCTGTGTATTGCCCATCTAGGTGAGGAGCATCAGCGAGCATGATAAAAAATTGGCTATTAGCGCTATTTGGGTTTGCAGATCGCGCCATTGATACAACGCCTTTAACATGCTTCACATCGTTAAACTCCGCCTTTAGATCTGGCTTTTTACTGCCACCCATACCAGTGCCCGTAGGGTCACCTGTTTGTGCCATAAAGCCGTCTATAACGCGATGGAAAACTATGTTGTTATAGAACCCTTCGCGAGCTAGTTCTTTGATTCTTTTTACATGTTCAGGGGCTTTTTCTGGATATAATTCGACAACTACATCCCCGTCTTTTAGTTTGATAATTAGAGTGTTTTCAGGATCTTGAACCTGAGCATAAGATAAATTCATAGCAAGCATAGTAATAATAAAAGATTTAAAAATTTTGTTCATATTGGATTTGGTTAAATTGAACTATCCAATATCTTTTACACTTGTTAGCAAAAACTGCAACAGTTTTTCCCATTAGGCGGAATTATTCAATTCCATAACTTTGATAAATATGATACTTTATATGGAGTTTTTTTAATGTGGTTATATGCTTCAATCGATAACAAAAACAGTTGGTTTCTGGCTCTCCATACTTATGGTAGGAGTGATATTAGTGGGGCTATTTATACTGCCTGTCTTTATGTATTTTAGTAAAGATCTCCCAGATTATAACCAACTTGCTGAGTATGACCCGCCTACAATTTCAAGAGTATATTCTGCGGACGGCGAGCTTATGGTAGAGCTTGCTAAAGAGAGGAGAATTTTTAGAAAAATTGATGAAATACCGCAATTGGTAGTTGATGCATTTTTGGCTGCAGAAGACCAAAATTACTATGACCATCCTGGTATTGATATTACGAGTATAATTAGAGCGGCTTTTCAAAATGCTAGTAACGTTGGTAGCGATAAAAATCCTGTAGGGGGATCAACAATAACGCAACAGGTTGTGAAAAATTTCCTTCTTACTAACGAGAGATCTTTCAGTAGGAAAATTAAAGAAGCGATATTAGCTTATAGGATTAATAAAGTTTACTCAAAAGATAGAATTTTAGAATTATATTTAAACCAAATATATCTTGGAAATGGTTCTTATGGTGTAACTTCAGCAGCATTAAATTATTTTAATAAAGATCTTGATGATGTAACTTTAGAAGAAGCAGCCCTGCTTGCAGCTCTTCCAAAAGCTCCATCACTTTTAGATCCTACTAGAAATCCAGAAAAGGCAAGAATGCGTCGTGATTGGGTGCTAGATAGAATGTATGAGGAAAATTTTATAAAGCAAACTCAGAGTAAAAAAGCAAAAGCTACTCCAATTAAACTTACTCCGAGGTTCGAGTACTCAATCTTAGATAATGGTTATTATACGGAAAGTGTTCGCTTAGAACTGATCAATATGTATGGAGAGGATAGAGTTTATCAAGATGGTATAACAGCGCATACTAATCTTGATAAAAGGTTGCAAAAATTTGCTGATGATGCTCTTAGGCAAGGTTTAATAGAATATGATCGTCGACATGGATATAAAGGGCCAGCGACAAATTTAAAATTTAAAGGTGATGAATGGAAAAAGCTTATTAAAGATTTTGAAGCAGATCCTGCATCATCTACAGCTGGCTGGAAAGTAGCAATAGTTTTATCTGCTGCTCCTGATCAAGTTCAAATAGGTTTAAAAGATGGAAGTAAAAGCTATATACCTCTCTCCAAATTAACTTGGGCAAGGAAAAGATTGGATAAGCAGTATGTAGGAAAGAAAGTTGAATCTGCTAAAGATGTTTTGAAACAAGGTGATGTTGTATATGTAAGTGCAGACTCTGAAGGTAAAGGATATTCATTAGAACAAGTTCCAGATGCTAATGGAGCGTTGGTAGCAATGCAACCTAAAACAGGCAAAGTTGTGGCTATGGTCGGTGGATTTAGTTTTAGAGAAAGTAAATATAATCGTGCTATTCAAGCGGTAAGACAGCCTGGTTCCACATTTAAACCATTTGTGTATTTAGCTGCATTGGAGAAAGGTTTTTCTCCGAATTCTATAGTAAAAGATGAGCCAATATCTATATCGCAAGGTCCAGGGATGCCAGCATGGACTCCAAAAAATTTTGAAGGGAGTTTCCTAGGTGAGATAACTCTTCGTAAGGCATTAGAAAAGTCTCGAAATTTGGCAACTGTACATTTACTCACGGCTGTGGGTTTAGATAAGGTTAGAGAAGTTTCAACTAGAATGAAAATTTATGAAAATCCACCAAAAATATATTCTATGGCTTTAGGGGCGCATGAATCTACTTTAATGCAAATGACAAGTGCATACGCTTCGTTTGCAAGTGGGGGTATGAGAGTAGAACCAAAGCTTATAGATCGTGTGCAAGATAGAAAGGGTAGATTGATTTTTGGAACAGACTTGCGCAACTGTCATGGTTGTAATGCTGAAGCCGAAAATTTAAACCTCAAGACTTACGAAATACCTAATTTAAAGTATACAACATCATATGTAATTGATCCGGCAATTAACTACCAGATGGTGTCAATTTTAGAAGGTGTGGTTCAGCGCGGAACAGCCGTGCGTGCTAAGCAAATTGGGAAAGCTGTAGCTGGCAAAACAGGGACTAGTAATGATAGTAATGATACTTGGTTCATTGGTTTCTCTCCCGATTTAGTGTGTGGGATTTATGTTGGCTACGATCAGCCAAAATCTTTAGGAGGCAAAGAGAGTGGTGCTACAGTTGCATTGCCTATCTTTGTGAATTTCATGACGAATGCGTTGTCAGAAATGCCTAATAAAGAATTTGAAGTTCCTGCAGGTATTGAATTTGTTAAAATTGATCATAACACTGGTAAAACGCCAGGTGTATTTTCTAATGAAAAAACAATAGTAAGTGAGCCAATGCGTCAGAGTGACTTAGAAGTCTTTAAGTCACAAGCTCCAGAGGTACAATCTTTGGAAAATACTGAAACTCCAGAGTTAGGATCGATTAATAAAACTGAGCAGGAGCAACCTGCTGTTGGAGGAGTGTATTAGTTTATGCTGTCTTAATTATGACAGCGCCTGCAAGTATGACTATTATTCCAATAAGCTTACGTTTGTTACTCTCTTCTTTTAGAACCCACATGCCAAGAATGGCACCAAAAACTATTGAAACCTCACGCAGCGCTACTACATATGAGGTAGGGCTACTCTGAAGAGCAAATAAAATTAATAAATATGTTAGCATACTAACATAGCCAATCATTGCGCTATAGATTTTGTGTTTATGAAACACTACAAGAGCTTGAGCCTGTAATCTGCCGCGCATGATTGGAATTAGTATTAAAGTTGTTGTAGTGAACATTATCGAGATATAAAAAATTGGTGGTATGTGTTCTATACTCATTTTGTCCACAATAGAGTAACAAGAAACGCATAATCCCACCATGAGAGCTGCCTTCATTGCTGCTCTTTTTTCTAAGTCTCTAATTCTTTTAACTGCTACAAGAAGTATGCCAGTTGCTAATAAACAAATACCAAAAAAGCCTCGGTCAGAAATTGTATCCATTCCAGTTGATAGTACGAATAATACGGTTACTAAAATACCGAAGCCACGAGCCATAGGATAGATTAATGACATCTCTCCTATAGAATAAGAATGACCTAAAAGTAATAAGTATAATGCATGAATTATTGCGGTTAAAATTATATATGGAATCCAGATTAAAGATATTGTGCTGAAGTCGGTTAGATATATTGCAAATGGTAAAGAAGTCATCCCTGCAATTAGCCAGCCTAGCCACAGAGTGGCTATTTTATTTGCAGCTGCTTTCTTCGTGTAAAAATTCCACGTTGCGTGCATTACTGCGGAAAGCATTATTAATGAGAACGCTGCTGAGTTCATCTTATCCTTCTTGGTGGAGCCAGGCGGAATCGAACCGCCGACCTTTTGAATGCCATTCAAACGCGCTACCAACTGCGCCATGACCCCAATTTGGCTAGGCCATCAAATTAGCTTTTCTTAGATGATATGTCAACGACTGACATCTTGAATTTTAAGATTCAATAGTTGAAGGGATGATACCAGATGTTTGCATGTTCCACAGCATTGCGTAGTGACCATTTTTTGCTATCAACTCCTCGTGGGTTCCATCTTCAACAATTGTACCTTTGTCGAATACTAAGATCCTGTCAACCGCTTGTAATGTAGAGAGCCGATGCGCAATTATTATTGAAGTTTTATTTTTCAATAAAAGCTTTAAGCTTTCTTGGATTTGTTTTTCTGTATATGTATCGAGTGCCGATGTAGCTTCATCCATTATTAATATAGACGAATCTTGAAGGATAGCCCTAGCTATAGCTATTCTTTGTTTTTGTCCGCCTGAGATTTTTGAACCTTTTTCTCCAACTATCGTATCATAGCCATGCTCTAAATTCATAATGAATTCATGACAATTCGCCTTGATTGCCGCTTCTACAACTTCTTGATCTGTAGCTTCTTCATAGCTGTATTTTATATTTTCTTTTATTGTTCTATGAAATAAAATTGGTTCTTGTGGAATAAAAGAAATATGTTCTCTAAGAGACTTTAAGGTGACTTTAGATATATCTTGCCCGTCAATTTTGATGCACCCTGAATTCACATCGAATAATCTTAAAATGAGATGTACAAAAGTAGTCTTTCCACTGCCAGAAACTCCTACTAGCCCAATTTTTTGCCCACCTTTTATAGTGATAGATTTTTCTTTAAATACATTGTCATTATATTTGTAATCGAATGATACTTTGCAGAATTCTATCTTCCCTTTTTTGATTTCTAGATCGGTTGCGTTTTTCTTATCTTTGATATCAATTGGATCTTTTACAACGCGCAGAGCTTGTTTCATTACCCCTAATTCTCTGAATAAGTAGGTCATTTCTGCAGTCGCTGACCAGAGCAACACTAAAACGTTTAGAGTTGTGTTGAAAATAAACACCATGTCACCAACTGAGATCTTATCTACTTGCCAAAATTTTACAGTAAGATAGCAGATACTCGTTACTCCAAAGAAGCCTAATATACTTAATAGAAATTTAATTTTTTCAATGAAAAATAAAGTCTTTCTGTTTTTATTTCTTTCCTCGGTCTGAGCATTAGATAGATAGTTAATTTCATCTTTATATTTTGTATAAAGTTTAACATTCAGATGATTAACCAAGACATCAACTATTTTACCTAGCAATTTAGTGCGGGCTTCTGAATGATGCATCGAGAGTTTAGCGGCTTTAGCACAGGAAATTGTGCATATTATTAAATGTAGGCTTAGCCAGCAGAATAATACTGCGCCTAATGCTGAATCAAGTGTAGAAAAAAAAGTAGCCGATATCAAAATTGCAAAGAATACAGGAAGCATATTTACGAATGTAAAGTCTAAAACAATAATTGCGCTTCTAGGTAGATCACCAATTCTATTTGCTATACCGCCGACTAAATTGCTTGAAAAATATCTGTGAGAGTGCTGATTTACATAAGCAAAAGTTTGTATTCTGACATTGGTCTCAAATCTCGGATAAACTATTGCAGTAACTAGACCTTGCAATCTCATCATTAACTCGACAAAAATCCAAAAAGCTAGTGCTGTAATGAAGATGTTTTTCAATTCGAAAAAAACATTGGTTTTATCAGCATCATAACTACTTAGGGCGTCGACTAGGCCACCCGTAATCATTGGCCAAATAGATGTGGCCGTGGCTACCACAAACGAGCATATACACAAAAACATAAAGCCGAAGCCTTGTTTGCGCATAAAATGCAAAAAAAACTTTAGTCTATGGGATGGTAATGAGAAGTTATCCATTTCGCATGCAAAGCCTATAATCAGACAATTAGTTATCAAGACAAGTTGGTATACACCCTACAAGCGCATAAATCAATAAAAAATCAGAATTTTATTGACCAAGTCCAAAGAAAGTTAATATGATTAAGTATAAACCAAATTAACCTAGGCTTGTGATTTTTAGACTGATCATCATAATATTTTGTTTGCAAATTATTAATACATCATCTGTAAATGCGCTTGATGAACAAGTTATTCGGCAATTTATGTATAAAATCCAAAGCATTATGAATAACAGAGATATGAAAGATATCAGTGGTTTTTATAAATTCTATGCTGATAGTTCTGCACGATTTTTAAAAACAAGCTATTTACTCGACCCGAACGACAGAAGTAAAAATTTAGCAGAGGAGTCATTAAATATGGGAAGAGAAGAATATGTAACTTACATAGGCAACATATTAAATGGGCTTGATGAGTATGCTTATAGGCTTACAATAAATGGTATTAAGCCAATAGATGGTTCAGATTCTATATTGGTTTCATATGGCGTGGAAGAATATAGTTTGAGAAAAGGACAAGAAGTAGTCGATCCTAACACTAACCAAAAAGTTCAAAAAAATGATGTGTCTTTTGTATCAACTAATTGTAACATGAGCATTGGTACGGCGACAGGAGATCCTGTTATATTGAGTACAAACTGTATTGAGAAAATTATTAAGATCCAATGAGCAATTTAACGCGCTCTAGTAATCCTGTAGAAATAATAAGGCAAAAAACTAGCGCAACTGATAACTATCTTATTAATGACTTTATAGAGGTTGTTAAAAAGATTTATGCATATGAATTATTTAAGCCAATGATGGATTTAGTCGCTACTCTTGCAATGCAAGATAGGTTAACTTTTAAATTGTCTCCAAAGACGGTTTTTGAGTTGGACGAGGGAAATTGCAGGACTGTTGAAATGCGTGGCGGCAATAAATTTTTTACCATCACTATCAAAAGAATTAAGCCTGATGTTATAATACATGAGATTGGCCATATGATAGAAGGAGAGAGTGGTGTGAAGTTAGATGCAGCTTTCAATAAAGCTATATTGACAGATCTTCATATGCTGGCGACCCGTAATATTTCTTTGCAATCGGCAATTAAAAACGTGATGGTATTGCAAGTTGCGGGCTACCCAAACAATCAGAAAGGCTCAGAGCTTTTTACTAGGTACTTCCAACTTCTTGCTATGGCTAAAGAGGTGGCTGGGTTTTCAGCTGATTATGCATACACCATAATAGACGTTTATAAGGCATTTCCTCTCACAATAGATTGGATATGGGACAAATTATACCATCCGATGATCGCTAGAATCGATCTGCATATTGCGAAAAATAGTCAGCAGTTCATAATTCCAATAAATGAAATTAAACATAAATGGGCTGGCGAAAAAATAGAATCATTTCATAAGTCGGAGAAAAAAGGGAAGTGGTCTTCGAATGTAAAATCAATTAAAGATACTTTTTAGAAGTTTAGTTTGGTGACGACACTTTCATCAGATTCTCTTTGTTTTTCTAGCCGTCTTTCAGTCACTGCTGTTACGAAGCTATGTACATATTCACCTTCAACGGCATTAGGCATAATTTTGCTTTGTAAATCTAAGGAGAAATTAAATTCAGTATCTCCAGCTATTATAGAGTATGTCATCATATATGCTACATCATTATCATCTACTTCTACATTGCCTTGAATAGTAACTCCTTCAGGAAAATTGTTTAAAAGGTATGGAACTTCTGATTCTAAAAATAGATGGCGATAGTTTGCATTTGCCGTTCCAGCAACTAGATTGTCTGGGGTTTGAGATTCTGAGCCGATCATGAAGAATGCAATTAGATGCATCCAGTGCCACTTTTCATTTGGGTTGAAGGAGATGTTTGAAGATCTAGCGGCAGTTTTTGCTCTTCTGCCTCCCATAGTATTTTTTTGCGAAGTTCGTTTTTCTTTTTGAGCTCTTTTTAAGTCTTCGGTTGTTATAGTTCTTTTAAACGGTTTGGTATTGGTAGAAATTATTTGTTGAATCTTGGTTGTGATACTTTCTGGTAATGCAGGAATTTCATTGTCTTGGTAATATAGTGTTAGTATTCCTAGGTCTACTCTTCTTGTAAGTTCTGTGCCATTAGGCGTTATTGCCGAGCGTGCTTTTTTGGATCTTGGTGACGGCGTAGTGAAAGTGCAGTTTTGTACGTCGCTATTGATTCCGGCAAACGCAGATTTTGTTCTTTTACGAGTTTCTGGGCTAAAGAATGAACCTTCTGGTATAACTGCCGTGCTTTTTTTTATAAAATCTCTAGATACAAAAGGGACTTTAAACGAGCCATCTGGTCTATGTGGGAAAGATGTTTTGTTTTTTTGGCGTTTAGGTTCTTTAGGATAAAAATCAAAAACTGATGAAGATATCGGCTTAGATGTTGATCTTGTTAATACCCCTGTAGAAGTATTTAGCATATGTAGTATCCCCTATATTCCCTGAATGAAAGTATAGCATGGTCAATAAATGATGTGTTAGGCAAATAATGTTAAAGTTTTGTTAAAAAGATCTGGAAATACGAATTCTCTGTTGTTATGCCATTATTTTGTTGGTGTAAGATGTTGATTTTGTGGGGGTATAAGTGTACAATCTTGTGGATTTAATCAAGGGGGTTGCAATGTTGAATCAGACATGTCGATTGGATAGGAGAGAGAATTTTAAGCTGTTTCTTAGATCGGTAGAAGAAATATTAGAAGCATCTTTAAATGAAGCTTGTTCTAATACAGTTTTAACAAAATTGATTTTAAGAGCTAAGTTATATTTCGATTCAGATAATATAAATGCGCTTCATGTTGCAACATTGTTGGGTCTGAAAAACACAGTTAGAGTTTTGCTTAAATACGGAATGGATCCAAATGCAATGACCAAAGATGGTGATACACCAATTGGCATAGCTGCTAATAAAGGTAAGGAAGAAATTTTGGCCATACTTTTAGATCATGGCGCGCGAATCGATACTCAGGATTATCAACTTAAAACAGCTTTGCATCATGCAGTAGGTCAAAATCATATAGGGATAGTTCGTTTGTTATTGGCATTAGAAGCTGGTATTAATATGGCTGATGCTAAAGGCAATACACCAATTTATGTGGCTGCCTACTTAGGTAGAACTAGTATGGTAAGTGCTTTGCTTGAGAAAGGCGCCGATTATACTATGGGTACGCTTGGTTTTACTCCATTTGATATAGCGTATGTAAAAGGTCATAAAAATATTGTTGAGCTCATAGAAAATCAATGGAAAAAAGATTATGCATCTATTCAAAGCGCAAAGCTTAAAAGACCTTTCGAGCTCACGCCAGATAGAATTCGTTGTATAGAAGAAGAGTTCGCTCGAAGAAAAAAAAGTTTAGATGAACAAGTTCTAAAAATTGGCGGTCACGAAAGAGTTAGAAATTTATAAAAGTAATTTACCAGCTGTACATATAGTTCTCTCTTAAATTCGACTATAACATTCGGCAATTCTTTTAGATCAATCCACTTCCATTTAACAAATTCAGGGATCTCAGTTTTGATGTTAATTAACTCATCTCCACCTTTCATTCGCATCAGAAACCACATTTGCTTTTGTCCCCTATATTTTCCATTCCAAAGTTCAGGAATCAAATCATGCGGCAAGTCATAAGATATCCAATCTTTTGTTGAGGCGAGTATTTCAACGTTTTTTACTCCCACTTCTTCATATAACTCCCTAAGAGCGGCATCAACAGGTTCTTCGCCCAGATCTATTCCTCCTTGAGGCATTTGCCATGCATCAGCAAATCTATCTGCTCTTTGTCCTACAAAAACTTTATTTTCAGAGTTGATGAGCATAATGCCGACACCAAGCCTATATTCAGTTGGAAGAGTAAAATCTGTTGACATTAAAATGGAATCTCGTCATCAATTTGTTCTGCAACATAATCTTCTTTTGCAGACTCTAAATGGCTAGGAGATTTTTCTGAAGTATGGCCATCATTTGCAGCGTGGTGATGACCACCTGAGCCAGACTTGCTATCGAGCATCACTAATGTGCCAGAATAAGCCTGCAGAACAACTTCAGTTGTATACTTCTCAACACCATTTTGATCGCTCCACTTACGAGTGTGCAGTGAACCTTCTATATAGAGCTTTGATCCTTTGTGGATATAATTTTTGATTATAGTAATTAGTGGTTGAGAAAATATCACGACTCTGTGCCATTCAGTTCGCTCCTTTCTTTCGCCGCTTTTATCTTTCCATGATTCTGATGTAGCTAAAGGGAAGCTTGCAACTTCTCTTCCGTCTTGTGTTGATCTAATTTCTGGATCTTTGCCCACGTTTCCTATTAAAGTAACTTTATTTAAACTTCCTGCCATATTATGTATCTCTACCAGTATTTTGTTTCCAAGCATTAGAAACCAGTCGTCTGATTTGGTCAATTATTTTTTTCTAAGTTTTAAACAGCACATTTTGCTTTATATCAATATGCGTGTCCAAAAACTATCTTATTCAATATTGTTAATAGGCAGATTAGATTGGTGCACATGTAGACAAATTACCTTTAAACAGCTATATTACTCTAGTTGCCAGAGGTTTAGATGTTTGATTTCTCACTGCCAGAATTAGGTTTGGTTGGACTTATTGCTCTACTAGTTTTAGGGCCCAAAGACATGGTCATTTTTCTGAAATCAATTAGTCAAGTTATCAGCAAAATTAAGGATTATTATAACGATTACGTTAAATATTTAAATGCGGCTATCAATGAAGTTGAGGCTGAAAAGAATGTTGTCGATGTGATCATCGATATGGATGGTAACCACCAACGTGTTTACGACCTCTCAAAAGTCATGCCGCAAATTAAAGTAGAAGAAAAAGATGCTGCCAATCAATGACAATACCATGCCTATTATGGGTCACTTAGCAGAGCTTAGAAAAAGGCTGATGATAAGCAGTTTTGCTTTTTTGCTTTGCACATGTATTGCGTATATGTATGCAGAAAACATTTACAATTACTTAACTCTCCCGCTCTCTGAAGCGTCAGGCGACAAGACTCACAAATTCATTTTTACAGGACTTACAGAAGCTTTCTTCACATACATAAAGTTATCATTTTTTGCTGGCTTTATAATGGCGTTTCCAGTAATTGCTGCGCAGCTTTATTTCTTTGTTGCTCCGGGTCTTTATAAGAAAGAAAAAATGGTTTTACTACCCTATCTATTTGCTTCTCCAATATTATTTTTAGTTGGTGCCATGCTCGTTTATTTTTATGTTATGCCACTGGCTTGGAAATTTTTTATAGGGTTTGAGACCATAGAGTCTTCATCTAAAATGCCCATGGTTTTGGAGGCGAGAATTAGCGAATATCTGTCACTAGTAATCAGCCTAATAGTAGGTTTTGGATTAGCCTTCCAAATGCCTATAATATTGATTTTACTATCGCAAGTTGGTTTCATTAAAGGCTCATGGTTAGCAGAAAAACGTCGCTTTGCGATCGTTGTAATTTTTATAGTGGCGGCTGTTTTAACCCCGCCAGATGTTATAAGCCAGATAGCCCTAGCCATTCCTTTGCTGTTGCTTTACGAGATTTCTATTATAATATGCAAAAGAATTGAAAAACACCGAGTCTAAAAATGCACGATATTAAATTTATTAGAGAGAACCCAGAAGCTTTTGATGCTGCAATGCAGAAAAGAGGCATTGGCAAAATTGCACATAAAATTCTGAAGATAGATGAGGATATTAGAAACAATCAAACACAATTGCAGAACATCCAATCGCGCAGAAATGAATTAGCTAAAGCAATTGGCATGGCTAAAAGCAAAGGTGAGGATGCTTCTAAACTCATGCAAGAAGGTGAGGAGATAAAGCAAAAGACTCCTGTACTTGAGCAAGAAATTGTAAAGTTGCAAGAAATGCTAGATAAAGAATTAGCAGTGCTGCCAAATATTATGTCTGACGAAGTGCCAGTTGGTACTGATGAAAGTGAAAATAAAGAAATAAAAAAATGGGGAGAAATCAGAAAGTTTGAGTTTAAACCACTCGAGCATTTTGAGCTTGGAGAAAAACTTGGACTTATGGACTTCGAGCAAACATCAAAACTTTGTGGTGCACGTTTTGTAACCTTGAAAGCAGGTCTAGCAAGGTTAGAACGCGCGCTTGCAAACTTCTTACTTGATCACCACACGCAAGAATTTGGCTATACAGAAATAGTTCACCCAACACTCGTAAAAACCGAAACAGTTTATGGTGTTGGTCAATTACCTAAATTTGAAGAGGATTTGTTTAAAACGACCAATGACTATTGGTTAACATCAACTAGTGAAGTGTTTTTAACTAATTTAGTTGCCGACCAAATTGTTCCAGAAGAGCAATTGCCACTAAGGTATACAGCATATGCTTCATGTTTTAGATCTGAAGCAGGAAGTGCAGGTCGCGATACAAGAGGCATGATCAGACAACACCAATTTACTAAAGTTGAGATGGTCAGTATTACTAATGAGAAGGACTCGAAAGAAGAGCATGAACGTATGCTGGGTGTTGCAGAAAGTGTGTTGCAGAAATTAAAACTTCCTTATCGTGTTGTTGTGCTTTGCACAGGCGATACTGGTTTTTGTGCGACCAAAACCTATGATATTGAAGTGTGGCTACCAGGGCAAGATAGGTATAGAGAGATTTCAAGTTGCTCTAATACTCTAGATTTCCAAGCACGCAGAATGAAAGCTAGATTCAAAAGGCTTAGTGACAAGAAAAATTATTTTGTGCATACTCTTAATGGATCGGGATTGCCTATCGGCAGGACGATAATTGCCATAATGGAGAATTATCAAAATGCCGATGGTTCGATTGCAATACCTGATGTTTTAGTGCCGTATATGGGTGGTGTAACAAAAATTGAGAGGTAATAAATGGAAGAAAAACAAGATGTAAAGTATGCATCTTTTTCTACTAGGGTTTTAGCGCTTGCATTTGACTTTACTGTTATTACTCTTGTTCTTTCACCTATAATGCCGTACTTAAATAAAATTATGTTTGGTGATATAGATATAGAGCAATTCTATGTAGGATCTACTAATAAAATAGATGCATCTGGAATGATGAGCTATCTTTCTAACCAAAACTTTTTCCTAAAGTATTTTTTATACCAGTTATCATTTGGAATTTTTATTATAATTATATTCACCCTTTCTAACATCAAGTTAGGCAATACTTTAGGTAAGTGGATCCTAGGTTATAAAGTGGTTGATGCAGACGCTCTAAATACTCCAACTAACAAGCAATTTATTCAAAGAGGTATTGGCTATATAGTATCTAGTATTCCATTTTTATTAGGTTTTTTTACTATGCCTTGGACAGAAAGGAGTCAATGTTGGCATGATAAGATTGCAAATACTGTTGTGATAAAAGTTAGACATGATTTTACTTGGCTTAGTAAAATTAAGAGTTATATTACAGATCTAACGAAACGTAAGTTTGTTAGGTAGAGATGAAACAATTTCTTCAAAGTATGCCCAGAGTATTTGGGCGTTCTTTTGCGCATGGTAGGTCTTTTGGAAATGCAGCAAATGCAGACAATTTAATACCTATGTCATTCCCAGTGCTTGCGCAATATTTGCCGCGTAATCTCCCCAATCTTTGGAATCAAAATCAGCTTTATAGATTAAAACACGCGCCTCTGGATACTAGTCTATTACCTAAAAGGGTTGAAATAGTTGAAGTTGGGCCTAGAGATGGATTGCAGAGCTCAAAATATGAATTAAGTGTAGATCAACGGGTTGGATTAATAAAGGCGCTAAGTCTTACTGGGCTATCTAACATAGAATTAGGAGCGCTTGTTTCTTATAAGGCCGTGCCGAAAATGGCAGGATCTTTAGAAGTATTTCAATCACTAAGACAAGCTAATGTTACAGCAAGTCTACATATGCTTGTGCCCAACGCTAAGAAGATGGAAGAAGCAGTTGCTGCTGGCGTTAAAATAGTAAGCGTTTTTGTTTCGGTGGCTGAAGATTTTTCCCAGAGAAATACAAAAAGATCTGTTGCAGACGGACTAAAAGAAGCCGCTGAAGTTTGTAGAATTGCAAAAGAAAATAATATTAGAGCTAGGGGATATGTTTCATGTATTTTTCGTTCTACGGATCCGAACGAAATTATTACTCCAGATAAAGTTTTACACGTTGCTACAGAGCTTTTTAATATGGGATGTTACGAAGTGTCGCTTGGTGATACGTTGGGTTCAAGTACCCCAATACTAACGCATGATCTATTAGTTAAATTTCCTTTTGAGATAAGAAGATTTATAGCTTTACACCTACATGATACAAACGGGCGCGCATCAGAAAGTTTCATAGCTGCGATGCAAATGGGTGTGAACAAATTTGATGGTTCAATAGCAGGGCTAGGGGGGTGTCCATATGCACTGGGTTCTGCTGGAAATATTGATACGTTTAAGATGGTTTATCTGTGTCATGTTCTGGGTATAGAAACAGATGTTAGTTTGAATAGGATAGAGAAAGTTGATAGATGGCTGAAAGGGCTTCTTGCGAGTAAGGAGCGAGAATTATTGACAAATAAAGAACAAGTTAATAGGTAATAAACTAATAACAAATATTATCACCTGATATTTAGTGATATACTGAGTTTATTTAAGCAAGAGTAGTTGGCTCTAAACTGGTTGTTAGTTTGTAGCTATATTATCTGAATACTTAACCTTTGTAGTCTTTATTTTTCTGTGGTCAGCATCTGTGACTTCAATCTCAAGTCCAGAAGGGTGCATAATTATTTCGCCTTTTTGAGGAATATGTCCTAAGAACGAAATAATCATGCCACCAAATGTATCGTATTCTGTTTCTTCGTCACTTAGCATAATCCCCAATTCTTTTTCCACATCTTCAATGCGGGCTCGTGCATCAATTGAAAATATTTCACCATCAAAATTTATATATGATTCTGATTTGTCTTGGTCATATTCATCGGTAATTTCGCCGAACACTTCTTCGATAATATCTTCGATGGTCACGAGTCCGTCTGTGCCACCATGTTCATCTAAAACAATAGCGATGTGCACTTTAGATTGCTTCATTTTTGCGAGCAAATCTGTAACCTTAATACTACGTGGAACAAAAATTAATTCTCTTATTAGAGTCTTAATATGCGGCTTTTTGTTTTGTACTATGCTCTTAAAAATATCCTTCACGTGGATAAATCCAATTATTTCATCAATAGAATTTTTATAAATTGGCAGCCTAGTATGTCCTAGGGTTGTGAAAATGGTTTTTAATTCTGCAAGCTTTATATCTAGCGGTACAGCAGATATATCCGTTCTAGGTATCATCACATCGCTTGCATCTAGGTCGCCAAAAGACAGGATGTTTTGTAGGATATTTTTTTCCTCATAGTGTAAGGAATTATCAAAATTATGTTCGCGAATTAGCTCAGAAACAGATTCTTCAAAAGAAGATTGTTTTATACGTAAAGATCTCCTAAACAACTCTTTAAGTTGGGAGATAAATTTGGGTCGGCTTTTACTTTTATCTTTATTCATATGGGTTTTTTATTTTTAATAAACTCAATATTTTGATTTCTAACTGTTCCATTGCTTTTGCTTCTTTCTCTTTTATATGGTCATATCCCAATAAATGTAAAATGCTATGAATTAGCATATGAGTGAAATGATCTTTAAAGCTCTTGCCTTGTTCTAGCGACTCATTATACAAAGTATTGTAGCTGATTGCAATATCCCCAAGGTATATTGATTTTTTGGCATCCAACCCAATATTTGATGGAAAAGATAGAACATTCGTTGGTTTGTTTTTTCCTCTAAAATTATTGTTGAGTTCTTGTAATGTTTTATCATTAGCCAATAAAACAGAGGTTTCAATGCTATGAGTTTTTTTTTCAAGATTAAGATATTCCAATGTTTTAAGGATTGTTTTTTTACCATAGATCTTTACTGAAAATGGAAGAGTATCCCATTTCTTACTTGTCATATTCCAATTAATACTTAGCTTAACCTTGCTCATAAGCCTCTATTATTTTGGAGGTTAAAGGATGGCGTACGACATCTTTTATTCCAAAATTTACAACACCTACATCTTTTAGGTTCTTCAGTTTATCTATTGCATCAATAAGTCCAGAAGTTTGACCATGTAAGTCGATTTGGGTCAAATCGCCAGTGATCGCCATTTTTGAACCAAAACCTAGTCTTGTTAGGAACATCTTCATCTGTATTGGAGTTGCATTTTGAGCTTCATCGAGAATAACAAATGCATTGCTAAGAGTTCTTCCTCTCATAAATGCCAATGGTGCTATTTGTATCTCCTTTGTAGCCATATATCTTTCAATATTTTCTACAGGTAACATATCATATAAAGCGTCATAAAGAGGTTGTAGATATGGATCCACCTTATCTTTGATGTCTCCAGGTAAAAAGCCAAGCTTTTCTCCAGCTTCTACAGCTGGTCTGCATAAAATGATCTTTGTTATCTTCTTTTCTAAAAATAAAGAAACAGCTGTGGCAACCGCTAAGTAAGTTTTCCCAGAACCTGCAACGCCAACTCCAAATACTAAGTCTTTCTCATGCAATAACTTAAGATATCTTTTTTGATTGTCCGTATAAGGAAATACTGTTTTCTTACGGGTTTTTATTACGTATTCGTTAGTATGAACATTATTTGATTTGTTCCCAGAATTGTCTTGCGATGCTTTTATAGCTATTTTTATCTCGTCTATACTTACATCTTTTAATCCATTTTCAATTTGATGATACAGCGATTCTAAAGTTGTGGCAGCTACTCTTACGTTGTCATCTTCCCCAGTTATTGCTAGATAGCTACCTCTAGATAGAATAACTACAGACAATGTCCTTTCAATAAATTGGAGATTCGCGTTTCTTTCGCCGTATAGGAGTGGAAGATAAGAGTTGTTTTTGAAGTTAAGACTGAGTGATCCGTTCATTTATTCTATTAAAAAATACCTACTAAAACGCTAGCATACTAGATTTGTATGTACAAGACAGAGTTTAGGAGTGGAAGTCTGAAAAATTAAATATTTTCAAACATTGAAAATTGTGTTTTTATAAATATAAAGGATGAAAACTTATAAAATAGTGTATGACAATATATTATCCTGAGTTTGACGAATTAGACAGGAAAATAACCGCTATTCTTTCTCAGGATGCGACTGTAACTAATTCTGTATTAGGTGAGATGGTTGGTCTTTCCTCTTCAGCTACTAATGAGCGTGTAAGGAAGCTTAAGAAATTTGGTGTTATCAAAAGAGTTGTGGCGTTTATTGATGCAAGTTTTATGGAGATGGGGTTGTGTGCTTATATCGCGCTAGCGCTTGATGGGATGGAAAATACCGCAACTATTATTGATGAGGTTTGTGAGCATCCTAACGTACACGAATGCCATCATATGGCGGGAGAATACTCGCATTTACTGAAGGTTAGAGTTTCTAATACCAAGGGTATGGAGCAATTTATAACCGGATTTTTAAAAGAAAAATTGAATATAAAGAAAACTATGACGCAGATAGTGCTTTCATCTAATAAAGAAGAGAGTGTGGTTGTGGAATAAATTTAAGGCTTGACAGGACTCGCACTCATAATTATAATGAGCGACGTTCAAATAATTTTAGGGGGATATATGAACGATCAATTACTTGTAAAAACTAAAGACTGGGGCAATGAGCTTGCTTTGGTTTCAAATTTATTTAAGCAAAGAGCTGAAGATAAAAAGTCAATGAATGAATTGAGAGAGAGAAATATCGAAGCATATGAAAACATGCGGGAAGTTGGCGAAGGTAATTATAGAGAGCTTACCGAATCAATTTCAGATGAGATTAAATGTTGGCTTAATCAAAGGATTGCCGAGTCTATTGAAAAATTAGGCACGCCGCCGACAGAATTTAGCGTGTTTACAGCTGGTTCATTGGCAAGAGGTGAGGCGGGTTTTATTACCGATTTAGAGATTGGATTTTTAGTAAAAGAGAACTCACCAATTATTCAGGACTATTTTCAGAAACTTGGACAAATATTATCAGATAGAATGTTCTTATTGGGTGAGCATCCTGATGTTGGAGGTAAAGGCTTGAGAATAGATGAGGCAGATAATGCGCCAGTTCATAAAAAATTTTTTCATAGGTACGCAGATGACAAAGCTACAAAAAAACAGTTTCAAGAAGCTATTTTAAATAGGCAAAAAGACGGAATTCCTTATGAAGGAAGCAGAGTATTTATTCAGACACCAGAAACATTAGCAAAATTGTTCGGACATGATAAAGTTCAAACATTAGTTGATGAGCAATTTAAGTTTTATAAAAAGAATAAAGATAAGCAATTTGCTGAGATAGTAAAAATGCTAAAAGAAGATTCTAAAAACGAATTTCTTTCTGAGCAAGAGATTAAGATAAAAGCAGGCTATCTTGTGGAGCAAGCCTATAAACCTTGGGCTAACAAAGAAATTTCAGTTGCCGAAGGATTTGCTAATTTAGGTAGAAACCTAGAATTAATCTATGGAAGCGATGCTTTATACCAAAATTTCTTAGAGCAGAGAGAAATTTATCTAAATGAAGCGGCAAGAAATCCAGTCGAAAACTTTGAAACTCGTAGAGAAGAAATAGCCTTGGAAGGCATGAGGAAAGAAATTGCAAAATATTTGAAACTTCCCGATGAAGATAACTTTATCAATAATGGTGTTCTTGGAGAATCCATAGACCTCAAAAGAGATTTATACAGATTTCCAGAGCAATTTCTTACTTCTCTGGGTTTTTATTATAAGACTTCAACACAAAATACAGTAGGTATTGCATTAGAGCTTTTTGAGAGAGGGATAATATCAGAAGGTTTTAAAGATAAATTAATTAAATTATTAAATGGTGTTACAGAATTTAGGTTGTTAGATCAATCAATTTTAAGAAAACAAGGTTATGAGATTTATTTGGATGAAGAATGCTATCAAAAGGAAGTAAAGGAACTTCAACAAGAGATAAAAGGGTTAGAAAAAGTTCGAGACTACTATAATGGTACAAAAATTAGTACAAAAAAAATTCTTGAGGTAGAAAACGATCTGGTAAAAAAACGAATAGAACTTAAGAACCTAGAGAAGGTTGCGCCAGATAAGATTCTTTCAGTAAGTGATAAAGATAGGATTGAGAAAGAGTACTTACCATTAATGAAAGAGGTATTTGAAATAGCGGAACTTTGGACTAAGGGAGTCGCAATTCAAGAGTGTTACAATCAAATTTTTGAGGTAAACAAAGATCTAGAAGGAACCCAAGCACAGATAAATTCTGAAAGTTCTGAGTACTGGAGTCTAGTTTATGAGCTATTTGAATTGATTGAGGAGGTATATACTACATATCATTTATAGCATATGACCTAGGAACTGTTCTATATTCATTGAATGCTAGATATATGGCGCCACACATAGCCTCAAAAGAGTCTTCTGTTGCGCCTAAAAATAGCGCTGGTACTTTGGTATTGTTATATACCATCTTTAAATTTAGCCACGCCATTAAGGCGCGTATGAATGAAGATTCAGATTTTCTGAATGAAATTTCATTTAAGGTTGTTGTTTCTAAGGTAGTATTAAAAGATGTAATTAATTCTTTTGTCTCTATAAATTCATTATGTAGTAATGCTAAGAAATGCTTTGGATTGAGGTTGTCAGTTGATTCAGCAGCTTTCTTAGCAAATTTTCCCAATGCTGCGTTGTTTTTAGGTCGTTCATTTGCTGGAAAGTATTTCCAAGCCAAATCAAAATCTGCAAACTCTATCGCGATAATTATTTTCTTAAAAATTTCTTTAAAAATTGGGCAAGTGTTAAGGAGAGACTCGATATCATATTGTTCTTTAAGTGCTTTGATACCTTTAGCAACGCCATACCATAAATTGAAATATGTATAAGTTCCTTCAATTGTTATTATCCAAGGTATTGCGCGCATGCCATTTATTATATCTTCTGAATCTAAAACCAGATCGCTAAACCATATGTTGTATGGGCTGCTTGATAAATCATTGGTATTTCTTTTGCTTGGTCTGGAGCTGAAATTGTTTGGTTTTATAAATAATTCAAAAGGAGATGAGGTCTGGAAAAATTTTTCAAGTTGATGAAAATATCCCTTCTCGCTTCTCAACTCGGCAAATGCTTCACAGCCCTTCTCTACAAATATGCTAAGGTCGCATGATTTTATAACAGGCTGGTTGACAGTTTTGTTAAGTAGAGTAGCAAAATAATTTGCAGCATCTTCATAATTAAGAAATGCATATCTGATATGGCTTCCTTGGAATGTTTGTTCTTTTTCGACTATCCTTGGCCCTCCTCTTGCTAAATCTAAGCCATTTCCATGGAATACCTCAATGCTTATTCCAGATTGCTCAGATATGGTTTGCCAGCTTTCTATAGCCTTCGCTATCAAGGGCAATACGCAAATACCATTGTCTTTTTGGGAGTCACTATAACCCACCATTACTTTTTGCGATTTGCCAGTAAGATACTTTTTATAATGATCGTTTTCTAGTAGTTGACTCAGAATATCACGAGCTTCATCAAGGCTGTCTTTAGTTTCGAATAAGGGGATTATATGAGGCTTGGCACTACAGATTTTCGCTAAAAATATCATTTGCAGTACGCTGGACACGCCCTCTGAATTAGAGATTATATAGTTTTTAAATACATTAGGAAAAATGGTTACCATCTGCATTCTAGAAATCTCTTCAGTTACAATGGCATATCTTTCTTTAAACCACCCATTTAGGTGTAAATTAGAGGCGTATTCAATAATCTTTGGATTACTTAAAATAGCATTTAGAATGTCTATCCTATGGATTTCATCATTTTTACTTTTGTCTTTTGAGTCTGTAGGTTTAGGTAAAAATTTGTGATATTCAAATCGCTTTAGAATTTTCAGTATGGTAGTTTCTTCTTCAGATAAAATAGCTTTTTCTTCTATAAAATTTCGTATGCCTAGCAATATGTCAGATACAACTTTGCTAAGTATGTACATGTTTTGTCTTACGTCTATGGAAGCGACGTTTTTACCAAAAATTTTAATTAGTAATATAAATATATCTAAGGCATCATTTTTGTTTTTATGTGCTGATAAAAGCTCGATAGCCTTATCTAAAGCTAGATCTTTTATCAACGGTTCGACTTGTTTTAAAGTATTTTTTATGATTGAATCTTGGGCTGTTTTGTAAACTGAATCTAAATACTCAAGATGAAATTTAGAAGCCGCGTGTTTATGTAAATTTATAGCTTTAGCCATTTTATCTGCAACAATTCTAAAATTGCCATCAGCATCACCGCCAGTCCAACTTCTGAATTCTATCGAGTTAATTATAATCTCATCGAGTTTTTCTTGATGAGGTGAGGCGAAAGTTGCTTCATAAACTTCAGAGAAGGCCTGAAAAATATCTGCTCTAAGTTTGGGAATAAATAAATAAATTTTGTGCAAGTGATTTAAATTGCGAGCAATTTCATCTTCTACACTTAACTTATGTTGGGGTGTTAGTTTGTGTGTATAAAGTTTATCTAGTTTGTTGCGTAAAGATCTGCGGTTTATAGTTTTTAAAGCAGGATTGTGTATAATTAAGTCGGTGATTTCTGAAATCAAAGTAATTGTTTCATCCGATGCAAATTCAGTTGGATGTCCAGTAAAAACAGCTCTGGTGTAAAAAGTATGCTGGATTTTTTCAAGAGCTTGGGTAATGGTTAATCCGCTTTTTTTCATCGTACTAATAGGATTCTTAAAGCAGTTTTGTAGGGCTAATGGGGCACTAAAACTTGCATTATTTGCTATCGAAACGATGATTTGTCGTACAGAGTGGTATTTTGCTAATTTGGTTAAATCCTCAAAAGTATAACGAGAGCTTGCGGATTCTTTTGTGAACATCTCAAAGAATTGTTCCCATTTATCGTTGCTAAGTTTAGAGAATTCAGTAGCATGCTGGATTACCTTTGGTTCTTTTTCGCGAACCAGCTGTTCAAATTCAATAAATAAAAAGCTACAAATTGTTGTCTGTAAACTCATTATGTTCTAGATATTAAACCCAGTTTCAAGCTATAATTTATCTGTTTAAAAGTAAACTATAAAGGTGAGATGTTTTCTATTTTAAAAAACAGAGGTGTTATAAAAATTTCTGGCAAAGATGCTAAGCCGTTTTTACAGGGTCTTATTACTAATGATATTAATAACATAGGCGAAGATAAATTTCTGTATGCCATGATGCTGAGTCCTCAAGGAAGATTTTTATACGACTTCTTTATAATTAAGCAAGGTGATGATATTTTATTAGATTGTCCAAAGATTAGTATGGGTGAAATAACTAAAAAGTTCCAGATGTACAAATTGAGATCAGAAGTTGAAATTATGGAAACAGATCTTTTAGTTTATGCTTCGTTAACTCCGAAAGTTGGTTTTTTTCCAGATCCTAGAAATTTTAAAATGGGATATAGATCTGTTTCAATGCACGAAGGTCATGGAGATTTTATAGAATATGAAAAATTGAGGATAGAAAACGTAATACCTGATGCGGATAAAGACTTTATTTTCAATAGAAGTTTGCCTTTAGAGTATGGAGCAAACCAACTTAATGCTATAGATTATAAAAAAGGTTGTTATGTTGGGCAGGAAGTAACTGCAAGAACTAATTATAGAGCTACAATAAGAAAAAAATTATATAAGTTTACTGCTGTTGAGTCGTTGCCTAAAGAAGAAGAGATAAAAGTAGGAGAATACAAGATAGGGATAATATTAGGAATGGAAGGGGGTGAAGGATTGTGCTTGCTGAATGTTGAGGAATATGAAAAATTTGCCGCAGATAAAGCTGAATTTTATGTAAATGGTATTAATGTTAAAATCTTATCATGACGCAATATAATTATAATTATGAATCTGAGTTTTCAGTTGATCAACTTTATCAGTTGGTAGTTGATATTGAAAAATACCCTGAATTTCTTCCTTGGTGCAGTGCGGCCAGAATTTTGGAAGAGACAGAGCATCAAATAGTCGCCGATCTTATAATATCCTTTAAGGCATTTACAGAGCATTATAGATCGCAGGTAGAGCTTTCGCCGCCAAGGTCAGGCAAAGCTGCTGTGGATGTTAGTCTGATTTCTGGTCCATTTAAATACCTGAATAATAATTGGAAGTTTAAAACTTTGAAGAATGGTGGAACTTTAATAGAGTTTTACATAGATTTTGAATTTAAATCAGCTTTACTTCAGAAATTAATCGGTCTACTCTTTAATAAAGCATGTCAGAAGATGGTCGATTCTTTTGAGGCGAGGGCAAAGGAACTATTTGGTAATTAAATGGATAAGCAGGCTTTGATAGAAGTCGGTATGGAGTTGCAGAAGCGGCGTAAAGCGGCTAAGCTCACGCTTGCTCAAGTTTCGAGTGAATTAAAAATTCGTAAGGCATATATAAAAGGAATAGAAAACGGCGATATTCATCTTATACCTTTTGAAGCTTACATATTGGGTTATATTAAGCACTATGCTATTCTATTGGGTCTGGATCCAAAAGAATATATCGATAGGGTGAAATCACAGGATTACCAGCTTGCAGCTATCGCCAGCAAGAACTTGATTACCGACAAAGAATTTCTTCCATCTAAAAAACTAATTGCCGCCTCTCTAGTCTGCGCATTAGCGGTGTATATTGTCTTGATCTTAGTTAGATAACATATTTTTATTCGAAGCGTTTCTCTGATAATTTTACATGGATTGGCAGGAGAGCTGCATTATAAAAAAATGCAATGTCAGTAATTGAAAGTTGTTGCATAAAATTTAGGTGGAATTTTTTGGCACAGTCCATGCTATCGTGATGTCAATAACAAACTACATATAGTATGAAAATAAATCGTATTGCAAAATATACTACTACATATAGTATCTGATATTACGTGAAAATTATGAGGGATTAATATGGCGAAAGCAAGTGCTGCTATACAAAAAAACAAGATGCCTAAAGCAAACAAGGCTTCTAACCAAAATCAAGCGGTACGTCCCAACAACATAAAGTTGGATAATTCTCGTGATGAGTTGTTGTCTGATTTTGGTAAGGCGGTGCTTGCAGATCGTTATTTATACAAAGGTGAAACTATACAGCAATTATTCGCCCGTGTTGCACACTTTTACTCTGATGATGATGCGCATGCTCAAAGATTATATGACTATGTAAGCAAGCTTTGGTTCATGCCAGCGACTCCTGTTCTAAGCAACGGAGGTACGGATAGGGGTATGCCAATTTCATGTTTTTTAAATGAGACAAGAGATTCTCTAGAAGGGATAGTAGATATTTGGAATGAGAACGTTTGGTTGGCTTCGCGTGGTGGTGGTATTGGAAGCTACTGGGGTAATGTTAGGTCAATTGGTGAAAAAGTTAGAGGGAATGGGAAGACATCAGGAATAGTGCCGTTTATTGGGGTGCAAGATAGATTGACCTTGGCTATTTCACAAGGAAGTTTAAGGAGAGGTAGTTCGGCTGTATATCTTCCGGTCTGGCATCCAGAAATAGAAGAATTCGTAGAAATTAGAAGGCCTACTGGAGGTGATCCAAATCGTAGAGCATTGAATCTACACCATGGCGTAGTTATAACTGATGACTTCATGAGAGCTGTGGAAAATGATGATGCTTGGGAATTAAAAAGCCCTGCAGATGGGGCTACGATTTCTATAGTAAAAGCTCGGGATATTTGGATTAGGATTTTGCTTGCGCGTGTTGAAACTGGCGAGCCGTATATGTTGTTTATTGATAGGGTAAATGATTTGGCTCCAGAAATGTATAAAAAGAATAATCTGCCAATTAAAACTTCCAATTTATGTAGCGAGATTACGTTAGCAACAGGAACGGATCATTTAAATAATGAAAGAACAGCAGTATGTTGCTTATCTTCATTAAATTTAGAAACTTACGATGAGTGGAAAGATGAGCCGCAATTTATTGAAGATACTATTAGATTTTTAGACAATGTTCTTGAAGATTTTATACAAAAGGCTCCAGATTCAATGTCTAGAGCGACTTATTCAGCATATAGGGAAAGGAGTATAGGTTTGGGTGTAATGGGTTTCCATTCATTCTTACAGTCGAAAATGATTCCTTTCGAATCTGCTATGGCAAAAGCATGGAACAATAAGATATTTAAAAAAATTAATGAAGAGGCAAATAAAGCATCAGTAACTCTTGCGGGAGAAAAAGGAGCTTGCCCAGATGCAGCAGATGTTGGATTAATGGAGCGTTTTGCAAATAAGACAGCAATCGCACCTACCGCTTCTATTTCGATTATTGCAAATAATTCTTCACCAGGAATTGAGCCATACAATGCAAATACATTTACACAGAAAACTTTGACTGGTTCTTTTAACGTTCGTAATAAGAATTTGAAAAAACTTTTAGAATCAAAAGGTCTTGATAATGAAGATACTTGGACTTCAATAATGACTCATGAGGGATCAGTACAACATCTAGATTTCTTGTCTAAAGAGGAAAAAGACGTATTTAAAACTGCATTTGAGATAGATCAGCGTTGGGTTATAGATCTAGCTGCTGATAGAACTCCATTTATAGATCAAGCTCAATCTCTAAACATTTTCATTCCTGCTGATATTCATAAGAGAGATTTGCATATGTTACACTACACTGCTTGGAAAAAAGGTGTGAAGAGCTTATATTATTGTCGTTCTAAGTCTGTACAGCGTGCAGATAAAGTTTCAAATAAAGCTGAAAAATCTGCTATTCAGCTTGAATTTACTTTGCCACCGCAGGTTGATGGGCATAATTCTGCTTCTGGTAGATCTGATACTCCTGCGACTAATAACAATTATGAGGAGTGTTTAGCTTGTCAGTAACAAAAATTATATTGGTTTTAAGTATGTTTTTCAGTTGGGGTAACGCTGTGGCCAAAGAACAAACGGCTTATGATTTTGAATTTATAGATAATTCAGGTGAAAGCTTTCCATTAAATCAATTTAAAGGAAAAGTACTTTTAGTAGTTAATACAGCTTCTCAGTGTGGTTTTACTTCGCAGTATGAGGGACTTGAAGAATTATGGAAAAGCTATCAGGATAAAGGATTGATGATTATTGCAGTCCCTTCAAATGATTTCGGGGGACAAGAGCCTGGTACAGATAAAGAAATAAAAGAGTTTTGTGAAAACACTTATAAAATTACTTTTCCAATTATGTCTAAAGCGAAAGTTAAAGGAGATGATGCTCATCCATTTTATAAGTGGGCAGCTAATAAAGCTGGTGTGTTCGGTAAGCCAAAATGGAATTTTCATAAGTACTTTATAGGAAAGGATGGGGATTTATTAGAGTGGTTTGCTTCTCCTACTTCGCCGACAGATTCTAGAATTATTTCGCTACTGGATTCAGTGTTATAACTAGAGCTTAGATCTATAAATTGATTGGAAACTTTACTTTTTGGTTATGAAGATGTCTTTCGCGCGCCTTCTATAATAGTCTTCAATATACTTATATGAAAAATGAGAAATGCTTATAATGGTTATTAAAGCCAGTATCAAGGCAATTGATCCGACTCCATAAGAAGTTTGTATTACTAAATCCTTATCTATAGATGTAAAAGGTATTTTCAACACAACTTTTAAAAATTGTGTGAATACCCAGAGTATAGATGCATGTGACATGTAAATTGAATAAGATATTTTGCCTAGCCAACGGAAAACTTTGATGTTTAATATTTTTGATATTGGGTGATCGGGTGATAAAGCTATAAATAAAATTAAAAATGGGAAAATAAAAAAAGACGTAATATCATGTTTAAAAGGGATCTTAAAGCATATATAACAAGCTATTACAAAGAAGGTGATAGATAGAAGGTGGGTATAATATTTAAATTTGAAAGTGGATAACCGCTCATATATCTTATAGGTTACAGAGCCTATAAAAAAGCCTGTTATACATAGCAGTAATCCAGAAGAATAGTTTGTAAAGCATAGTATCGTAACAGAGATAAACGCAATTATACTGCATAAATAAATGAAGATCTGTTTATAAAATAAGGTGATTATGCCAAAGAAAATATATGTATAAAATTCAGCGCTTATACTCCAACTTGGTCCATTAAAGCTACTTTCGGAAAAGCCAAAAGAATGTATCAAAAATAAATTGTAAATGAAGTTTGTGAGATTATTTATTTCAAAAGGGGAGGTAGGGTTATAGAATCCTAAAAACTGTACTGATAAATATTTTATCACTTCATAAAATAAAAAAACCATTAGAAATACTAAGTGCAGAGGGTATATTCTGCCAGTCCTTAGTACTATAAATTGATAAAAATCTTTTGGTGAATTAATCCGTATTAAATAATTATGGGTAATAACAAAGCCCGATAAAATAAAGAAAAGATATACCATTAAATATCCATTTCTTATTAGAGAATTTTCATAAAAAAAGTTCAGCCATGGAATGTGGAACAATACGACAATTAGAGCTGCTATTCCTCTTAAAGATTCTAGCTCATAAAAAAACTTCTTTGTTTTAGGTGAGTTATAATAAGTAGTCATGAACTTGATTTATCATGATTCACTGAGTTTTTCCATTCATTTAATGCTACGACTGCTCGGTTGGAGTAGATCTCCTTGCGATTATAAATTTTCTTATCGCTGATTAGAGGCGGGAAAAGTCCATAGTTAATGTTCATGGGTTGAAAGGTCTCTGCATTAGCTTCTTCTGTAATGTGGGAAAGTAATGAACCTAGAGCTGATTCTCTAGGTGGCATTATGAGGTCTTTTTGTAAAGCTTCATAAGCAGTAAATATTCCTGCAAGAAGACCACAAGCGGCACTTTCTAAATAGCCTTCAACTCCAGTAATCTGTCCAGCAAAACGCAAATTAGGCTTGGATTTTAATCGCAGCTGATTATCTAAAAGAATAGGGCTTTTTATGAAGGTATTTCTATGTAGTCCACCAAGCCTTGCAAATTCAGCATGTTCTAGTCCTGGGATTAATTTGAATACCTTTTGTTGATCTCCATATTTAATTTTAGTTTGGAAACCTACAATATTATAAAGAGTGCCTAATTTATTATCCTGTCTTAGTTGCACAACTGCATATGGTCTCTCAGAAGAATTTGGGTTAGTTAATCCAACAGGTTTCATTGGGCCAAATCGTAGAGTATCCTTGCCGCGTGCAGCCATAACTTCAATAGGTAAGCATCCATCAAAATATGGGGTGTTTTTTTCCCATTCTTTGAAATCAGTTTTCTCAGAAGCTAATAATGCATCTATAAATTCGTAGTACTGCTCTTTTGATAGTGGGCAGTTTATATAGTCTTTACCATCGCCTTTGTCATAGCGTGATTGAAACCAAGCTTTTGTGAAATCGATAGAATCTTTATGAACAATGGGTGCAATTGCATCAAAAAAAGCTAAGTAATCTTCGCCAGTTTCTTTCAATATTGCTTTTGAAAGTGTATTTGAAGTCAGTGGTCCACTGGAAACAATGGTTAAGTCGTTACTGAAATCGCTTACTTCTTGGCGTTTGATAGTAATTAAAGGATGGTTCTCTATATTGTTTTGTACCATCGCAGAAAAGCCATGGCGATCGACAGCGAGGGCGCTTCCAGCAGGAATTTTAGAGGCATCTGCACATTTCATGATAAGAGAGTCTAGTTGGCGCATTTCATGGTGTAATAATCCAACTGCATTTGTTATGTCATCTGATCGAAATGAATTGGAGCACACTAACTCTGCTAAGTTATCAGTTATATGGGCTTCTGTTTGCTTGACTCCACGCATTTCGTAGAGTGTGACTGCAACACCTCTTTGGGCTAATTGCCAAGAGGCCTCACTTCCAGCAAGGCCTCCACCAATAACGGTTACCGATGACATGTTTTAAAACTACTTCTTACCTTTTGCAGGAGCAGCCGCTGCTTTACTAGCAGGAGCGGCTTTGCCAGCAGGTGTAGCTGCTGCTTCAGGTGTTGCAGCTGCTGCAGCTGGTTGATCAGATTCTTCTGTACGTCCTGTTATGGATATAACAGTGAAATCTGTTTTATCTACAGGTTTAACGCCTTCAGGTAATTTGATTTTGCTGATGTGTAAGTTGTGACCGATTTCAAGTGCAGAAACATCAACTTCGATATGATGAGGAATCTTTGTTGGATGACATTCAAACATAATAGTTCTGTGTACAACGTTAACAACGCCACCACGTTTAACACCAGGAGACTTTTCTTCACCAACCACTTTGATTGTTAAGCCAACTTTAACAGATGTGTCTTTGTTGATTCTTAAGAAATCCACGTGCTCTGGCATATCAGTTACTGGATGGAACTGGATTGCTTTAGGAAGGGTAGTGATAGTTTTGCCATTTAATACTATCTCAACTAGTCGAGTTTTAAACCCGCCTTTTTTAATTTCGGTATCAAGCTTATTTGATGATAAGTTGAACATCAGTTGTTCTTCTTTTCCGCCGTACATAACGCATGGTACTTTTCCTTCTCTTCTTGCCGCTCTAGCAGAGCCTTTACCAGCTCTAGCTTTTAATTCTGCTTCAAATCTTAATGTTTCTGTCATTTGCCGTAAACCTTTTTAAAATTCTAGTTATTCAAACAGGTTAGATACAGACTGCTCTGTGGCTATCCTGTTTATTGCTTCAGCGAAAATAGGTGCAATAGATATAGTTTTTATCTTTTTGCAGCCTGCCAGTTTTTTCGCATTGGAAATTGTATCAGTAATATAAAGTCCAGAAAGATCTGAACTTTCAACTTTTTCAATTGCACCTGATGTCAATACGCCGTGCGTAATAAACGCACGAACGCTTTTTGCGCCATTTTCTATCAACGCCTTGGCAGCGTTACATAGAGTGCCCGCAGAATCTACTATATCATCGATGATAATGCAATCTTTTTTATCAACATTCCCAATGATATTCATCACTTCAGAGACCCCAGGTTTATCACGACGCTTATCAACTATGGCCAAATCAGCGTTGTTTAACCTCTTAGCTAGAGCTCGTGCTCTTACTAGCCCTCCAACATCGGGAGATACCACTAAAAACTGCTGGTTTGGGAAGGTAGATTTAATATACTCTTCGAATACTGGTGTAGAGAATAGATTGTCTACGGGTATGTCAAAAAAACCTTGAATTTGGCCTGAATGCAGATCCATAGTGAGTACTCTATCAGCCCCAGCTGAGGTGAGGATGTCGGCTACAAGCTTTGCCGTGATAGGGGTTCTAGAATAAGGCTTTCGATCTTGTCTTGCGTACCCGTAATATGGGATTACAGCGGTAATCCTACCAGCTGAAGCACGCTTTAAAGCATCTAATGTAACTAATAATTCCATTATATGATCATTTGCTGGGGCTGAAGTCGGTTGGATTATGAAAACATCTTCGCCCCTGACAGACTCTCCAATTTCAACGAAAGTTTCATTGTCAGAGAAGCGTTGGATTTTGACGTTGGTTAAAGTCGTTTTTAAAATTTTTGATATTTCCTGGGCAAGGGTAGTATTGCTAGTTCCGGCAATAAGTTTCATAAGACTCCAAAGGTGTTTGGAATAGTATCTAATATCATTTAGATTGAATTTGCAAGTTGCTAAACTATGAGAATGTATACTTTACTTCTGTATATTCCTTATTCCCAATTTTTCCGACTAGGTGAGTTGCGAACTTACAATGCTGCCTCTCATAAAATCTTCTAGCGGTTAGGTTGGCTTCTAGCATTACTATATCGAAAGGAATTAAGTTTTTATGTTTAAGATGTTCAAGAGCTTTATCCCAAAGCATTTTCCCAATACCCAAACCTTTAAATTCATCAAGCAAGTATATCGCATATAATTCGCCTTTTGAGGTTGAGTATTCTCTCATTGGTCCTGCGGAACAAAAGCCTATAATTTCATCAGCAAGTATAGCAACGAATATTGAGCTATTTGCATCTAGATCTAAAATTAGTTTTTGCCAGCGGTGGCTCCTAGCTTTGAAATCTTTGGTAAGACTATTTAAATAGTCTTGATCAATGATGCCTTTATAACTTTCTTGCCAGCCTTTGATATGAACTGCAGCTATACCTTCTGCATCTTGAGAAAATGCATTTCTTATAATTAGATTACCTAAGTTCTGCATTTTTTTTATATATGTGAGCTAGTATTCCAGATACGGCAGCGTATGCTTCAAAAGGGATGTAGTCATCAATCTCTAATATAGATAAAATTGAAATTAGTTGAGGGTCTTTCCTAATATCAACTTTGTGTTTTTTTGCTATTTGCAAAATTCGTTCTGCTACTTCGCCTTTGCCTTTCGCAGTTATCTTTGGGGCATGAAAATCTTTTTTATATTCTAAAGCGATAGCAATAAGTTTTTTATAATGCTCGCGCTCAGTTTCTGACATTTTTAATAAATCTGCCATTAACTCCTCTCATCAAGCCATGCTGCTTGAATCGCCTCTAAGATCTTTTCATTGCACCTGTTTGGTAGGTCGTCGAAGCCATCAATATTTAAAACATATTTCTGCAGTTCAGTAAATTTCACCTGCATAACATTCGTATTGGGATATTTCTCTTCCAAACAAATTGCTATATCGTAAATATCAGTCCATTTCATTTTGTAACTCTCTGAAAGATTTTACTTCTTTCATTAATATCTTTACTATTTCATTTATACCATCTCGGGTAGCTCCTGAACAAGTAAGTATTTTATGCTTTGTGTGTTTCTTCAATTTGTCGATAACTTTTTTAACTGCAGTTTCTGAAAGTAAATCAGTTTTACTAAGAACGATTAATTCTTTTTTATCGTTAATTTTATCAGAGTAGCTTTCTAATTCTTTACGGATTGTTTTATAATCCTTAACAACACTTTTAGAAGTGCAATCGATTAGGTGTAGCAATATTCCGCAACGCTCTATGTGTTTTAAAAATTTATCTCCTAAACCCACTCCTTCACTAGCTCCTTCAATCAAGCCCGGTAAATCTGCGATTACAAATTCATCATCCTTATAATACACCACGCCGAGTTGAGGTTTTATTGTTGTGAATGGATAGTCTGCGATCTTTGGTTTAGCTGCAGAGACTACCGAAAGAAATGTCGATTTTCCAGCGTTCGGCAAACCTACTAAACCAACATCAGAAAGTAATTTTAATTTTAACCAAACCCAAAGTTCATCACCAACAAATCCGGGAGTTGCTCTTCTGGGCGCTTGGTTTACAGAGCTTTTAAAATTGATATTGCCCTTACCTCCATCACCACCTTTTGCAATCAAAAATTCTTCCCCATCCACATTCATATCTTTGATAACTGTGGAGCTATCCTCAGACATTATCTGTGTTCCCACTGGCACACCCACATAAAGAGTTGCTCCAGCTTTGCCAGAACAATTTCTGCCTTTTCCAGATTCACCATTCTTGGCTTTAAAGTGTTGGCGGTATCTAAAGTCAATTAGCGTGTTGAGATCTTTTGTTGCACGAAACACGATGTCAGAGCCTTTGCCGCCATTGCCACCATCTGGGCCGCCTTCTTCAATAAATTTTTCGCGACGAAAGCTTATACAGCCACGTCCACCATCTCCTGCCTTTAGGTAAATCTTCGCTTCATCAATAAAATGCATTTTCTTACTAAATTAATTTTAATGCTGCCAGTGCATTATCTACAATGATTTTGCTCTTTTCTTGTAATGGTATTAGTGGCAGTCTTACGTTTTCATTACACATACCCATTTTGGATAGTGCGTACTTAACTGGTATTGGATTAGTCTCGCAGAACATTGAGAGCGTCAATTCTGTCAAACTCCTGTGCTTATTCAATGCTTCTGAGAAATTCCCTTGTTGCATATCTTTTTGGATTTCCATGCAAAGTCTTGGCATGATGTTGCCAACAACTGAAATACATCCAACACCGCCATTAGCATTGAAGCCAACGGCATCGGGGTCATCGCCAGTAAACATTAAAAAGTTTTTGTCTTTCAATGATTGGTACATAAATAAAGGTCGACTCGCACCTGTACAATCCTTTATCCCTACAATATTTTTTAGCTCAGAGAGTTTACCTATAGTTTCGTCAGATATATTCACGACAACTCTGCTAGGTGCATTGTAAAGTAGAACTGGTAATTCTACATTGTCATTTACAGCTTTATAGTGTTGGAACAATCCTTCTTGCGTAGGCTTATTATAGTAAGGCGCAATAATAAGTGCGCCATCAGCACCAAGTTCTTTGGCATGTTTGGAATACTTAATAGTCAAATCTGTAGAATTTGAACCTGTGCCCACAATGACTTGTGCTTTTTTGCTCACTACAGATATACAAGTTTTAACCAAGATATCACGCTCTTCAGCGTTAAGGGTTGGAGACTCTCCTGTGGTGCCAAGAACTACAACTCCATTCACACCCTCTTGAACTTGCCAGTCGACAAGTTTCTTAAAAGCTTCAATATCAATTGAATTGTCTTTCTTAAAAGGCGTAATTAACGCTGTATATAAACCCTTAAACATTCATCCTCACTTTATGGCGCGGTATTTCGGTAGAGATATCACTATCTCGGTACCAATCCCCTCTTGACTAGAGATGGATAAATCCGCATCGTGCAATTCTAGCACACTTTTTACAATAGTTAAACCTAAGCCTATGCCACGATGGAACTTAGTAAGTATATTTCCAGAATATTCAAAGGCTTGAGTGATTCTCTCTAAGTCGGCTTCTTGTATTCCTAAGCCATTATCTGAGATTGAGATTATTAATCTTGAGTTATATAGATATGATTTAATTTTTATTTGAGGGTTGGGTTGTTTGGAGAAAGTTATGCTATTATCTAAAATGCAGACCAGTACTTTAACAAACTTATCCACATCAACCAGTATTTTTGGAAGATTTGATTCAAGGGACTCAACAACATCTATATGTTTTAAGTTGATGCGTGTATATACTTGCGATACCGCTTGCTCAATCAAATTTTTTATAGTTATTGTCGATTCAGAAAGTTTAATTTTCCCAGAATCATAATCTGCAAGATTAATTACTTTATTAATGTTTTCTAATAGCTCTTTACCAGATTGTTTGATCATCTGGAGGTATTCTAAGTTTGCCTGATCTTTGTTTATGGATTCTAAAATCTCTGCTGCTCCTAGAATATGGTTTAGTGGTGTTCTAAATTCATGTTGTAGATTTCTTATGAAATCGGATTTTGCGTTGCTAGCCATTAGAGTTTTTTCTGCCAAAAACTCTAATTTTTGGTTGGCTTCTGAAAGTGCAAATTTTTGCTCTACAACTTTTTTTAAAGAGTTGCTTAGTATTTCAAGTTCATGCGTATTATAGGTTTTGAATGTAATATTTGGGTTGTCAGAGGCAATTTGCTGAGCTCTACGAGTGAGTTGAGTTATCGGTTTAAGTAAAGTGGTTCTAATAAATAGAGTTAGAAATACGCATGATAGTAAAATTACCAAAATGTCGTAAAGTGATCTGAGCATACTGCTTAAATAGTGTTCGGAAGTAGGCTCTTCTTGAATTTTAACAAAAGCATAGAATGGTAGTTGTCCCATCTTTTTTATTACTGCCAAGTCAGCCCCAAAATTAGTCCAACTATTTTCATTTGTGCTGGTTATGAAAATATCTGAGATGCTCTTTGCAGATTCTGTAAGTATAGAGAGTGAATATTGATCAAAGGCCTCGTCATCAGAGTCAATGATCACGGATCCATCTTTATAAACTATGGTGTAATTAATGGCTTGGCTCAGTTCGAAGGTTTTGTTAAGATTATTTCGAAATTTTTCTATGTTAAACCCACCAATTAGTGTTCCTATATGCTGCCCACTATGATTTTTAATCCCGAGCCCAAAAGGAATTTGTAGTTCATTACTTGCTGATTCAACAACGGGTTGTCCCAAAAAAAGTTTTTCTGGTTCAGATAATGCTTTTTTTAGATATTTTCTATTATCGGTTTGTAGAGGTATTGGTGACTTCAAAATACCTGAAGATGTATCAACGGTTATTGTTGCGGTCTTTGCATCATACCAGCCGAGGGTGTTCCAGCCGTCTTTTACGTAATTAGTTTTATCGAAATCTGAAATGATTTCATATACAGCCGTAGGTTCGGTTTGGTGTAATTTTGCTATTATCCTGCCTTTTTGTAGCAAGGTGCTTTCTGTGACCGCAATGGTAGTTAAAAAGTAGTTTTCAATACCATTAGATATGTCAATTAATTTTTCTTTTGTACTTTCAATATGTAGCTGGTTGATTCTATTGAAATACCAAAAAGTCAGAACTAAGAAAATTATTAGTTCCACTACTAGAAGTTTATGAATGTATTTTCTAGTCTTTCTGACTTCCATCGCAAAACCGAAAAGGTGATTCAAGTGGTCGGAGCAGAGAGATTTGAACTCCCGACCCCCTGTACCCAAAACAGGTGCGCTACCAGGCTGCGCTATGCTCCGCTATCCACTAGGTAAAAGGGTTTTATTATAAAACCATCTAATTTGCAAGTATTACCTTGGGATTTTAGTTAAAAATTCTTTCAAGTGTAGATTTGCTTTGCATTTTAACTTCGCCATCATTTATGGCTTTTCCTTGCTCCGCATTAGTTTGTAGCCTTTCTTTTTCTGTCACAGGGTTGATAATAGGGTCACCATCTGGGTTGAGTTTTGATATAGTCTTTCTTATGACTCCTTTATCTGTCTTGTTTTTTTTATGATCGATTAGATCTTGGTCTACAGCCTTCTTAGCTTGAGTCTTGGGATGTTCTTTATCAAACTCTTTTAAAAAATTTTCATCTTCATTGGAGAATTTAGTATTTTGTTCTTTTGCCGCCGCTTGAGGGGCGATAGAAATTTGACTGGGTTGTACAGGGGTATCTGGTTGCTGAAGATTAAATTCTGGTGGAACACTTAAAGGAGGGTTTGATATCACCATAAACTCATCGGGAGCTGGTTTCTTAAGCCCAAGTGTTGATTTTACGTCATAGCTCTCGCATGCGGCAAGAGATAGCAGTGTAGAGACAATGAATAAATTTTTCTTGTTCATGGTAAAGTTTATGGAAAAGTTTAGATAAATATGTACAATTCTTTTGAATAAAACTCAAGGAATTATTGATCTATGGGCAATTCTAAGAAAACTGCGGTGGTACTTTTTAATTTAGGAGGACCTGATAAATTAGAATCTGTTGAGCCATTTTTATTCAATCTTTTTTACGATCCTGCTATAATAAACTTTCCCAATCCTCTTAGGTATTTACTGGCGAAATTCATATCAGCTAGAAGAACTAGTAAAGCTTCTGAAATATATAAGCTTATGGGGGGAAAGTCCCCGATAGTTGAGCAGACTGAGTTGCAAGTAAAAGCCCTTGAAAATACTCTGAAGACAAGTGATGAGGAGTATAAAGTATTTTTCTTCATGAGGTATTGGAAGCCTTCTATTGATGATGTGATTGGTCAGATTGAAGAATATAAACCATCTGAAATAGTGCTTTTGCCCCTATACCCACAATTTTCAACTACGACTACTGCCAGTGGGTTTAAATATTGGAAAGATAATTTAAATGGAAGATTATCAGGTATACCAGTCAGAAGTCCGTGCTGCTATTTTGATAGCGAAGGATTTATAGACGCGTATGCGCAAAGCATAGTCCCAGTCTATTTAAAGGCTCAAAGATTAGGCAAGCCAAGGGTTTTGTTCTCAGCGCACGGCATTCCGAAAAATAGAGTTGAGCAGGGAGATCCATATGAGTTTCAAGTTCAAAAGTCTGTGGAAGGCATAGTTAAAAAGCTGGCGATCGAAGAATTAGACTATGTTATATGTTACCAAAGCAAGGTTGGTCCTTTAGAATGGTTGGGGCCATCTACAGAGAATGAGATTAAAAGAGCAGCTAAAGAAGGTTTGTCGGTTATTGTGGTGCCAGTAGCTTTTGTTTCAGAGCACTCCGAGACTTTAGTAGAGTTAGATATCGAATACAAGCATATGGCAGAGCAGCTTGGAGTCACGGGGTATTATAGAATTCCTGCTATCACAACACATAAAAGTTTTATTGAGTGTTTGAAACAAGAAGTTCTATCGGTACAAAACAGATCATGTAACTTCACGAAATGTGGTCTTCATAAAGTGGCATAAAAGTTGCTTTGTTGGATAGTTACATTCGATGTTGGTAGTAACTATGTCTTTTAATTTAGGTGGTTTAGTAAGTAGTAGCAATACAAGAACGAGGATTAGTGGACTAAATTCTGGTATAGATACAGATAAGATTATTGAAGCGACTGTTGAAGCCAAGCTCAAGCCTGTGAAAAAAATTGAAGATGCGGTTAAATTCAATAATGAGAAGATCGGCGCGCTCAATGAGCTAAAATCATATTTTAAAGATTTGAGAGATGCTGCAGATATACTAAGAGCTGCTCCTAAGAATATCCTGAGTACAAATACAAATTTGCTGGCTGCTAAAAAAGTTGTTCTGTCCAGCAATACAATTGCTAATCCTGTTAACTATTTGGATGTTAGCGCTACGAATAACGTTGATGCGCAAATATTCAATATAAAAGTTGATTCGATAGCAAAGCCAAAAATCCAGAAAATTACTAATCCAGCATTTAATAGTGTTACAGCTTCTGTTACAGATATAGCTGGGATTAATACAGGAAGATTCACAGCAGGTACATTTACAATTGGTACAACAGATATAACATTAGTTGCTGGTGATTCTTTATCTACTATAGCTTCTAAAATTAACGCTGTTAGTGATGTAACAAAAGTAAGTGCAACAATAATTCAGCCCACTCTTGGTAATTATGCGATACAGCTTAAGTCTCAGAATACTGGTATAAGCAATGCTTTTACACTAACAGATACAGGTAACGCAGTTATGAATGGGATGCTTGCAAACGTCCAATCAGCTGCAGATTCGCAAGTAACAATTGATAATAGCATAGTAATTTCAAGGGCGACCAACACAATTGTTGATTATGTAGATGGACTGACTATTAAGGTTTATAACCCAACACTAGATAATATTAGCGTAGATGTTGATTATGATAAAAAAACTGCAACTGATTCTATAGTAAATTTTGTTGAGAAATATAATAATTTTATACAATTTGCTAATGAGCAGCAAGCTCAAGATGGGCAGGGTAGTTATTTAGACTCTGCGAAAATCAGAAATAATACATTTTTATCAGATTCCAAATCAACTCTATTCCAGCAACTATCAAGTGTTGTATCCAGCAATGGAACAATGGATATATTGGAAAAAATAGGTATCAAATTTCCTGATTCAAGAAGCAGTATAGCAAACCCTCAAGACATGAATAAGCTACTAATTGATAGTAGCGGCATCAATACTCTTACTGACGCAGTTTATAATAATTTTGATAAAGTTAGGAAATTGTTAGAATTTCAATATACTTCAACATCTTCGAATTTTATAGTCACAAAGCGCTCGAACAATCTTGGCAGCATATCAACATTCTCAATAAATGTGGACGTAAATAGAGCGGAAGCTGAGCGTGCTAAAATTACATATGGTGGTACTACTATAAATGCCACGTACTCTAATGGGTTTATAATCGGGCCCACAGGAACTCCCTTTGAGGGTTTTGAACTTCAGTACTTAGGAGCGGGAAATAATGAGACTACGGATATAGTAGTATCACAAGGGATTATGGATAAAATTTATAATACTGTGGATGGCTATCTTGCTAAGAGGTATACAGATGCGTCTGGAACCGCAGCTATGCTTGATGCAATAGACTTAGAAGTAACTAACGTGAGCAAAGAGATAGAGTCAAAAAATAATGAGATCGAAAAGAAAAAAGCCAAAATAGAAACAGATAAAGAGACGATGATAATTAAATTTGCCGAAATGGAAAAGGCGATGGCTAAGGCTCAATCAATTTTAGAGATGTTAAAAGCACAACAAAACGCAATGAGGAATTAAAATGTCGAGAGATAAAATAAAGGTGGTAAACCAAAATGTGGCAGTTGATACAAACTCTATGATGATGTTAAGGAGTCTTGCGGTTGCAGATAAGACTCATTCTTATAAAAATATGAAGCCAGCAAACCAGAGCTCTCTTACCCCAGCAGATGGTATTAAAATATATCTAAAAGCGGTTAGCAAACTAGGGATCTTGCTTGAAGAATCAAGAATTTTGATGGAGCAATTTAATAAAAAGAAAAACGTTGCTAGCCCAAAAATTAAAGAAGAATCTAAAAAACATCATTATGAACTGACTTTGAGCGTTGGAAAGATGAGAGAGATTGTAGAAGAATTTTTACAAGGTTTTGCAGTAGTTCATAATATGGATGCAAAAGATTTTATGACTTTGATTTACTATAGATTTCATTTTATTCACGAGAAGCTTGAGTTATTTTATCTTACTTCAAAAATATCATATGCCGAAGATATTAAACTGGTATTAGGTCGTTTAAGTAATACATTCAAAAAAATGTTGGATGTGATTGAATCTACTGCGCCAGATGAAGAAGATCAATCTACTAGTAAAAAAGCTTAGATTTTTGTATAGTATATTTAAAAAAATATGAAAATTATATTTATGGGTACGCCTGATTTCTCAGTGCCTACTCTACAAGCGCTTATTAATTCCAAACATGAAATAGTTGGAGTGTACACCAAACCTCCTAAGCCAGCAGGACGTGGTTATCAAGAAGTTAAATCAAAAGTACACGAATTAGCTGAAAAAAATAATTTGCCCGTGTTAGTCCCATCAACTTTTAAAGAGCCACGCAATGTTGAGCAGCTAAAAGCTTTGGGTGCAGACATAGCGGTTGTTGTTGCTTACGGACTAATATTAAGAAAAGATGTTTTAGAGGCTCCTAAACTAGGTTGTATCAACGTGCACCCTTCAAAGCTTCCAAGATGGAGAGGAGCGGCACCATTGCAGCATACTATATTATCTGGCGATAAAGAGACGGCAGTATGCATAATGCAGATGGATGAAGGTATGGATACTGGAGATATAATAATCCAACAAGATGTTCCAGTTCCCCAAGAAATGACAGCGAAAGAACTTCACGATCTGACAGCGCTAATAGGAGCAGAATTGGTTATAAAGGCGCTCGATCAATTTGAGAATGGTACTGTAAAACGTATCAAGCAAATAGAAGAAGGTTTAGTCTATGCAACAAAAATTACACGTGATCATGAGATTATTAATTGGTTCAAATCGGCTGAAGAAATCTATAATCAAATTAGAACTTTTAGTCCACGGCCTGGAGCATATTTTACGTATAAAGGAGAAGTAGTAAAAATTATTTCAGCGACTTTTTCAGCAGAAAATTCTGGAGAAAAAGCTGGGATGGTTTTGGATGATAATTTGTCTATTGCTTGTGGTTCTGGTGTTCTGCATCCAACTCTTCTTCAGCGCGAAGGAAGAAAAATGATCTATACTGATGCTTTTCTTAGAGGGTTTCAAATATTTAAAGGAATAAGTTTAATATCGTAGACAATCCATTGAAATGTTAATAACCTTAATTGAGGGCAACTTAAATTTTGCAATTTAATGCTTGGTTCTAGAGAACTTACTTACTGGCAATTCTTTAAGGGTTTGAATGAAACACCTGATTCTGAGCGCAAGCAGTCGGAGCTCAATCAATTTGTTTACGAGAAATTATTATCAATAGACTTTAATAATGCAAAAATACGCAGTATCTCGTTTAGAAATTCTGCGGTGGAAGGAAAAGATCTGATTATATCGGAACTGATAAATGAGAACTCTGGACATTGGAAAGGTATTATAACAAAAATCGACAGTGAGAATCTTCTGCCAGATTTGCCATATTTCCAACTGGAAGAATCAGAAACAGTAGAGCCCGAAGTATATACAGCTCCAGATACTATGGGCACTTTATTAGAGAAAAATTCATTAACGGCTGATGCTCTTTGCTTTCTTATAGAGAAATTTGTGCAAAGCGTTGATGAGAATGATGTGGATAAGGCGCACATGTTTTTCAAGGTGTTTCCCAATTTTATAAAGCAATATTATTATGAATCTGACGAGCATGATAAGAGAGAAAACATAGCAAAAGTATTTGCACATCAAATTACCTTGCATGAATTAAGTCTGCTTCAAGATTATCAAAGAGATTTTTGTCTAAGTATATTTGGACTTGGAGGATTTTATGAGAGATTTTGGAATTATGCGTGGATAAAAGAGCAGGGTAAGGTTTTTTTAGAGTTTTTAAGTGATGAGAGAGTCGTAAGAAAGTTAGTAGATTTGAATCTAAATAAAGCTGAAGTTAAAAAGCTTTGTGAAAAAGTAGATATGCACAAGGCTAGGTACATTTTGATAAAAGGCGTAAATTCAAAAGAGGATCTAGATGCTTGGAATTCTTTAAGTGAGAAGGAAGTTGAAGAATTACAAAAGATTGCAGGACGAAGAAATATAGATCAATTGGGGCTGAGCATTATAGAAATAATAGAGCTATTTAAAAAAGATAAGTACAAGTTAATTAGGATTTCAAAACCGCAGGTTCTTGAGCGTATGGCGGATTGGGGGCGAGAATATAGAGATATATTATTTGATAAAGACCCTTTAAAGTATTTGTATTTTTCTGATCCAAAAACTTTTGAATTGATTAGCTCTCTTGGAGTATCGCATACTCATAGGCTATATATGGATAATTTTAGTGCGTTTAGTGCTATGTACTGGCAAGGGCACTGGTTTCTACATAACCATGTGAATGATATATATCCATTGATAAATTTACACGTTGAGAGAAAATTAAGTCCAGTGATGCCAAAGTTTGGAGAAACTTCTGGACGACTTGAGTTCCAAAAAAAGATTTGGAAATATAATAAAACGTTAAGATTGCCACCTCCCCCTCCATTACCAGTTAGGAAAGAAAGTTATCAGGCTATGCTCTCAGATTCTTCTTCATCTTCTTCGATCGAGTTGTAAACATTCTTGTTGAGTGTTCCTTCCCAACTGTCTACTAAAACTGTTACAGTACAATCACCAGTAATATTTATAACAGTTCTTAGCATTTCTAGAAATCTGTCCACCCCCAATATTAACGAGATGCCTTCAAGCGGTATTCCTACAGAACTTAGTACCATTCCCATCATAACCATAGATCCACCAGGGAATCCTGCTGCCCCAATAGAGCCAATTGTGCAAGTTAGAATAATTATAAGATATTGCGAAAAAGTTAAATCGATACCAAAGATCTGAGCAAAAAATACTGTGCAAATTCCCAAATAAATAGACACTCCATCCATATTCATTGAAGCACCTAGAGGCAGAATAAAGGATGAGGCTTGGCGAGACACCCCAACTTTTTGTACCAATTCACGCATAGCAAGTGGCAAAGTAGCTTTGCTACTTACAGTGGCTAATGCAACGGTTTGAGTTTCTATCATTTTTTTATAAAAATGAAGAGGGTTTAGTTTGCCGAAGAATAATAGTAAAACACCATATAGTAAGTATTGCACGCTCAAAGCGCCCAATACTACCAACACAAATTTACCAAGTGAGAGAATAACATCTAATCCATATTTTCCTACAACCCAAGACATGATTGCAAATACTCCGTATGGCGTAAGTTTGATTACAAGCTCTATCATTTTGAATACAAGAAAAGTAGCGGATACCACAAAATTTTTAACTTCGCTGCCTTTATCACCTATTAGGATCAAAGCAAAACCAGTAAAAAATGCAAATACAACAACGTGTATGGTATGACCACGCGCCATAGAATCAATGGGGTTTACGGGAATTATATCCATTAAAATAGAGCCAATGGTTCTAGGAGTTGCATTGTCATTAATAGGAACGCCAAGGTCTATATTAATGCCAACACCGGGTTCAAAAATCGTTGCAAATATCAAGCCGCTTGTAATAGCGAATACGGTTGTAAATGTGTAAACTCCTAAAGCTTTACCACCCATTCTACCAAAGGTGCTAGCATCACTGATATTTGATACACCATTTAGTATCGAAAAAAATATCAAAGGAATTACTACCATTTTGATCATATTTATGAATACATCGCCAAATGGTTTGAGGGCGATTGCTTCTTCTCCATAGTAATGGCCCACAGAAATTCCCAGCAGCATACCAACTAGTACTTTCTGCCATAATTTCAAATGCTTCCAATATGCCAATATCTTCATATGTCTTAATTTTGATAGTATTGATGGATGAGGAATCCTAAGGTATATACATTAAAGCTCCCTTGTCAAATAGAAAGTTGACAGGAACGTTTACCCCTAGTATATTGCATCACACAAGAAAATGTGCCCTTAGCTCAGCTGGACAGAGCAACAGCCTTCTAAGCTGTGGGTCGAAGGTTCGAATCCTTCAGGGCACGCCATTTCAGTTAGATAAGTTCTTCTTTTTCCATTTTTTTCAGTGTGTTAGATGCGTGTTGCTGCAATGCGGTAAGTTTGTTTTTATCCATTTTTTTCAGAGTAGAGTACACATACAACATACGGTTGTTTTTGCTAAATTTCGCCTCATGTTGGATAATAAAGTTCCAATATAATGAATTAAATGGGCATGCATTTTCCCCTACGCTTATTTCAGGATCGTATTTACAACTTTTACAAAAATTACTCATTTTATTAATATATTTGCCGCTGGCTGCATAAGGCTTGCTTGCAACAATGCCACCATCTCCAAATAATGCCATACCCAGTGTGTTTGGGAGTTCCACCCACTCGAACGCGTCGGCATATACAGCTAAATACCAATCACAAACTTCTTTAGGATCAATTCCAGCAAGTAAAGCAAAATTACCAGTAATCATCAGACGTTGTATATGATGTGAATAAGCGTGCTCTTGAGTATGGCTAACAGCTTGAGAAATGCAGTGCATGTTGGTTTTAACCCCCCAGTAGAAATTTGGGAGTTTCCTCTGAGCTTTAAGGAAATTATGCTCTTTATACTCTGGCATTTTAAGCCAATATATGCCTCTAATATATTCCCTCCAACCAAGAATTTGTCTTATGAAACCCTCGGCTGAATTTAAAGAAACTTCGCCTTTGCAGTATTTAGCTTCAGCTAATTTGCAAACTTCCAATGGAAGTAGTAATCCTACATTTAAATATGATGCAATTAAAGAGTGGTATAAGTACGCTTCATTAGAAATCATTACATCTTGGTATTTACCAAAGTTTGGTAACAGTTCTTCAATAAAGTGATGTAGTTCTTTCAAAGCTTGCTCTCTAGTTACTGCCATATGAAATGGTAATAAATTACCGAAATTTTTGCCGAAATTTTTTGATACAAGTTCTAAAACTTCTAAAGTAATGGTATCTTTCTTATGGCTGATTCGCTTTGGTGATTTGAGTGAATTTGGAGCTTTTTCTCTATTCTCACTATCGTAGTTCCATTTACCACCTATAGGCTTGTTAGAATTATCGATTAGGATCTTATGTTTTTTTCTCATTTCTCGATAAAAAAACTCCATCCTGAGTTGACTTTTACCACGAGCCCACATATTAAACTCTTTGGTACTGCAAAGAAATCTGTCATCTACCCGTATCTCTACTTCTATATCTAATGTACTTTGCCAGTTTTTAAATTTTTCTAGAATTCTAAACTCACCTGGCTCGGTTATAATTAGACGCTTTGGTTTGAATTTATCGATGAACCTAAAAACTTCCTGATCAAAACTTTTGGAGTTATCTGGGTCATCTAACTTTGTGTAAATCACATTATAACCTTTAGCTTCTAGTTCAGAGGCAAAGTGCCTCATTGCAGAAAAAATAAACGCAATTTTTTTGGGATGATGTGGTACATAATCGGTTTCTTCTGCGACTTCGCACATGATAATTCTATCATGTTCTTTGTTAAAATGTTGTAGAGACGAAATTGACTCAGACAATTGGTCACCAAGGATTAGAAAAAGGTTAGACATTTGTGTATGGATTATATTTTTAGTTAATATTGAACATAATCAATAGTATTGCAAGTGCATCAGAATAGCTGTAGCCTTTACTTAGTAAAATGTTGAAATTACCTATGCAGCAACAAGAGGTTTTACTTAAAGATTGGCTAATTCAGGCTGGAGATAATCCCATTGATCGCGATACTCTAGTAAACGGTGAATCATACTTCAAATCTAACCGTAAGAATTTTACGCGAGAAGGTAAACTGAATTTTGCCAATGCATCATTTACAGGGCAGGATTTGCGGGGCTTAGATTTAACGAAATATGATTTTACGTGGGCCAATTTTTTGGCTACTAAAGTTGATCGAGAAGGATTTATTTATCTAGCAGGTTATGCAAAAAGAAAGCTATTCAGTCTTAAAGGTATCGACGTAAGAGGTATATCTTTGGTTGGAGTAGATCTACATGGGATCGATTTTGAAGGTGTGGACTTAACCAATGTTAAAATGGATAGATCTTCCATTTTATCAGTTGTAGATGATGCGAAAATTGGCAGAATTAGTCTAAGAAATATTGATTTAAGTAGACAGGATCTTAGAGGTGGAGTGGTAAATGAACCATCTTTAGGTATATCTGGTTTTGAATACTTCGACTTAGAAGGTATAAATTTCGATGGGGCAAATTTTGAAAATACTGATTTATCAGGGGCAAGAATAGATGGAGCCAGTTTTAAAAATTGTAATATGAGAGGGTGTAAAATTTTGGCGGCATACGCAAGGGGAGCTGTCTTCGAAGGAACGGATTTGACAGGATCAAAGTTATGCCATACAGACTTTACAGGTTCAAATTTTGATCATGCAATATTAACTGGTTCGGAGGTGTAGATGGGCAAGATTGAAGAGATAATAAACGATAAAAGCTATCTGTACGGTAAGCCAACAAATTTTAAAAATATTACTTGTAGAGGGGCAAAATTTGATGCTCTAAAAAATACTACAAATGCTAAGCTACCATCAGAAAAAGAGTTGAGAGAAGATGCTCAAAGCAACTCTTCTATTTCGAAGCTGTTTGGATTTCTTGGCAATTAGAAGACAAATATTGTAATACAGTCTGTATACCTTTCAACGAGTAATAATCTACTGCTGGCTTTACATCTGGATTATATGCTCTGGTCTGTAAAACATAAGAGTCTTCAATCATATCGTTAATTATTTCAACATCTCCATTTTCAGAATATGTCCAAGCATATTCATCCAGCTTAACATTAAGCAGGTGTTCTTTATTATTTAGACCGATTGTTACGCCCTGTTCATTATTTACTATAAAGCCAGGCGAAACACCAAAAGATACGGCATTTTTTCCCTTGTTGACTAAAATTATATAAGGGTCATTTCTTTCTTCTACTAAACCTTTTGTTCTAAATGGTGTGGTATATGCAAAGCAGTAACTCTCATTATCAAAAGAGCCTTTGATAATTTTCCAATCGCCTGCCATCTTAGATGTTGTTGCGATTGCTGGGTTGATACCAAGCATTGTTAAAAGAATAACAGAGACTAAAAATCTTTTAATTGCATACATAAAACTATCTGTAATAATAACACCATGATCAATAAGTAACATATAAAGAGTTAAGAAATGGTTAATATAGCAAAGTTTTTAATTTCTCTAGGTTTATTTGTAAATATTGCCAATGCCTTCGAAACCGAGGCACAGCAGGCTATTTTGCTTGATCTTGAGACAGGTACTATTCTGTATGAGAAAAATGCTGATGAAAAGATGTCGCCATCTTCAATGAGCAAATTAATGTCTACATACGTTGCATTTCAAGCTATTAAAGATGGAAAAATAAAAGGGGATACAGAGTTTGCCATTAGTAAAAAGGCTTGGCAAACTGGCGGTTCTAAAACATTTCTAGAAGTAGATAATAAAGTTAAAGTTGAAGATTTACTTAGAGGGATGATAGTCCAATCTGGAAATGATGCGACCATAGCTATCGCGGAAGGCATTAGTGGTGATGAGGAAACTTTTGCTGAGACAATGAATAATTACGCTAAAAAACTTGGCTTAAAAAATTCTACATTTAAAAATTCTACAGGACTCCCAGATCCAGAGCACCTTATGACTGCAAGAGATTTAGCGCAGTTAGCAAAGGCTATTATAACCGATTTCCCAGAATACTATCCGTATTTTGCTGAAAAAGAATATACATATAATGAAATTACTCAGCCTAATAGGAACTCTCTTTTAGGAGAAATGGGTGTTGATGGTATGAAGACTGGTTATACAGAAGCTGGGGGTTATGGACTAGTATCTTCTGCCCAACAAAAAGGTAGAAGGCTTATTACTGTAGTAAATGGCTTAGGAAATGATAAGGAGAGGATTGAAGAGTCAAGGAAATTGCTTAATTATGGCTTTTCAAACTTTGAAGTTTTAAAACTTTTTGCTGCTGATAAAGAGTTAGGTAAGGCAAAGATCTGGTATGGAACAGAAAGCTATATTCCACTAAAAACCAATCAAGAAGTGAAGATATTAAAAAAAGGTAAAAGTGCTGATAACGTTAGTATCTCTATTAAATATAATGAGCCTTTGCTTGCACCAATCAAAAAGGGGGATAAGATTGCGCAACTGGTAGTGTCTCTTTCTGAGAATAATAAGCAGTATATCGACATATTAGCGCAAGAAGATATAGAGAAAGCTTCTTGGTTTAGAAGAATATTCCAAAATGCTAAGATTAAAATAAGCGAGCAATTTTCTAAGTATTTAGCTTAATTAAGCTGCAGACTGAATTAGCTTTTTGGCGGCTGCTAAAGATTCATCACTGACCTCTTCACCCGATAACATGCGCGCGATCTCGGCTTGTTTTTCTTGATTGTTTAAAAGTTGTACACTTATAGCTGTATCTTCTTTTTTTGTTTGTTTTGAGACTAAAAAATGCTGATTAGCATAAGCTACTACTTGAGGTTGATGAGTTACAATTAGCACTTGAGAGTTTTTGGCGAGTTCTGCTAATTTCTTGCCTACAGAGTCTGATACTGCTCCGCTTATCCCTGTGTCTATTTCATCAAAAATAAGAGTGGATATATTTTTTGTATTGGTTAGGGCAATTTTTAATGCAAGCATGGTTCTTGAAAGTTCGCCTCCTGAAGCGGTCTTTGCTATATTAGAATATGGTTGTCCAGGGTTTGTTTTAATCAAGAAGGCAACACGATCGATACCAGTTGATGTCCAGTTTTCTTCAGACGAATTGCTTTCTAAATCTATTCTGAAATCGGCTTTATCCATTTTTAGATTTTTTAGTTCAGAATTCACCGCTTGAGAGAGAGAGGCAGCTCCTTTTTTCCTGTATGCGGAAATGTCTTTAGCAAGGTTTAGATATACAGTCTTTGCGTTTATAAGAAGCTTCTCTAGTTGAGATATGGCTTCAGCTGCATTATCAATTAGTGCAAGCTCAGCTCTTTTATTCTGTAGGAATTCAGGAAGAAGTGCTGGTATTGTATGATACTTTCTAGCTATACTTCTAAGTTTGAATAAGCGCTCTTCAATTTCTTCTAGGGTTGAAGAATCAAAGTCATTTTTACGGGATATTTCTTGCAACGAATCCGATGCTTCTTCGAGTTCTATTACTGCTGAATTTAGTAATTTCAAGGGTGTTGAAAAGAAAGTTTCATATTTTTCTAGATCGCGTTGAATAGAAAATAGGTCGCTCATCAATTTAGAATTGCTAAGTTTTTCTAATGAACCCATCAAAGCCGCATTTATTTTAGAGCTTTCTCCAAGAAATTTTCTCTTTTCAGCTAATGTCTCTTCTTCATTTGGTTGGGGATTGATTGTATCAATTTCATCAACTAGAGTTTTTAGATAGCTTTTTTCTATCTCTGCCTTTTCTAATTTTTCTTTAAGATTTACTAAGTCTGTTTTGATTTTAGAATAATTTAAAAAAGCAGTTTGAAGTGGCTTAACATCACATTTAGCGAAAATATCTAATAAGCTAAGGTGCGATGTTGAATCCATAAGACCTCTGCTGTCATGTTGGCCACAGATTTCGACTAAGTCTTTAGAGATACTTTGAAGAGTACTAATACTCACATTAATGTCGTTTATATATGCCTTGCTTTTACCATCTGGATAAATAACTCTGCGTAGTATTAGTTCTGAAATTTCGTCTATTCCTAAGCTTTTTAACAATTCAACTATTTCTGGAGTAGGGGAATCAAAAGTTGCGACTACAACAGCATTTTTTACAGGATCTTTTATTAATTTCGAATTGGTGCGTTCGCCAAGAGCGTACATCAATGCATCGAGGATAATAGACTTACCAGCTCCAGTTTCGCCAGTGAATGCGGAAAGTCCGTTCTCGAAATCTATAGTTAGAGAATCAATTAAAATTAAATTTTGTATAGATAAAGATAAAAGCATCTATCCGTTTTCCTTAACACGTCTTCTATTTGCAAGCTCAACTGTTAGTTCTTTCGCTTTATATGAATCCATTTTGGCTAACACCTGTGCCAATTTTACTTCTTTCATATGATCAGCCACTTCTACAAGTATTGACATTTGTAGTTGCTCAAAAATCTTAGCAGCATCTTGCGGCTTCATACTTTCATAAATTTTGACCAAGCTTTTAACTTTTTCTTCTTCCTTACTTTGGTATTCCGCCATGATACCTTTTAACTCATTTTGTAGATTTTTCAATTCATCAATTTTCATTTCTATATTTTTTTCAATCACAGTTAGGGAAGCTTCTTTTAAAGAGATATCCTTATTCCTTTGTTCTAACTCGTCTCTTCTTTGAGAAAGGCTTTGAAGTATCTCTATTTCAGTGTCAGAAAATTCTGGTCTCTTAGGTTGTTCTGGTTCCTCTTCTTGGGGTTTTTGGACTTCTGTTTTAGTCTCACCGTGTCCTCCTCCCTCAGAAGCGTGCTCATCTTTTTTTTCTTCTTTGCTAGATGGTGCAGGGGTAGTTTCTTTTTTGGCATCAGGTTGCTTTTCTTCGGTCTTTGCTTCCTCTTTCTTTTCCTCAGATGCTTTGATCTCACTTATAAAGCTAGGGGTATGGTCAATTATGCTCAAGGCTTTGGACCCTACCATTAGGAATAATAAAATAATTAAAAATGGTAAGATTCTAAAAATCATTTTTTAACCTTGTGCAAGTTTAATAGCGTTTATTAGGTCTTGTTTAGTTTTAGAGAAATTAGGAGAATTTTCTTGATGCTGGGGTATATTAGAGTTTCCAATATTAGATATCATTTTCTCTAACTGTTCATTTTTTAATTTCATTAAAGATGCATCGGTTGTAGGGCGTATATCCATTATATTTTTTTCAAGTCGGTCTGCCAGTTTTGCTGCAGTTTCAGTCATGAATGACAAGTCGCCAATAAGCTCGTTTGCTTTGCCCAAGTAGCTTTGTAGTTCTTGAGTTGAACTCGCCGACATGGACTTTAGATCTGAGATGTTCTTATGAGTTTTAATAATTGCAGTGTCGAATGTTTTCACTAAGTCAGTGAGGTCTTTTCTGCTACTTTTTAACTCAAGTATTTTATTATTTAGGCGCCAGCAGAAAGTAATCGTAACCACGAGCATTAGAATCACTATTACATCTAGAATAAAAGCCGTCATAATATATATTTTTTTATGTTAATTGCATCGCTGAGTTGAATAGCCATCTTATCATTAACCTTACCTAATTTTCCAGTGGCAACTTTTAGGCCTGAGACTTTCATATAAAGCTCATCATTTGCCATGATGTCTAAAAGTAGGGTATTGCCAACTTTCATATTCAGTGCTTCTTTAAGAGATGAAGTTTTGCCATTTAGAATAACTTCTGCGGTTATTTTGGCATTGGAAATTTCGCTCTCAAAATGTCTTAGCCAAGTCGGGTCTTTGCTTCCTCTTTCGCCTAGGAAAGATTTTGATAAAATTTTCTTAACAGGCTCAATACTTGAATAAGGGAATATTATATCAATTTTCCCATCTCTCTTTTCCATTGTTATATTTAGGCTTAAATGATTTATAGCATCATCTGGACGCGAGATCATCGCGAATTTTGGATTAGATTCTAGTCTATCTAGTTGGAAGGTAACTGGTGTAATAGGTTCGAAACATGAACTTAAATCGTTCAAGATCATTTCAGTAATTACCTGTATAATATTCTGTTCAATGGATGTATACTGACGTCCTTCTACTTTTAGGGGTTGAGGCACTTTTCTGCCACCGAATAGAATGTCCATAAAGGTATATAAAAGTGAGCTCTCAATCACTACTAAGCCATAGTGGTCCCACTCAACAGCTTTAATTACAGCAATCATTGTTGGTGTTGGGATAGAATCAATATATTCGCCAAACCTAGATATATTTATTTTATCCAGATCTACATCTACTGTATGAGAAGTAAGGCCTCTGAGAGAATTAGATAAAACTCTTACAAATCTATCATAAATTATTTCTAGCATTGGTAATCTAGCGTGGGAGTTTAATGCTTTTTCAATAAGCATCTCTACGCCAGACTTTCCATCTGTGTTGGTATTAGTAAGAGTTTTATCTTGTTCAGACATTATTGCACCAGAACTTCTTTAAATAATAAATCATTCACTTGGGCTGGATAAATTATTTTATTTAGCCTTAGTAATAACTCTTCTTTGAGTCTATATAACCCTACAGATCCTTGCATATCACTAGGTCTCAGCTCTCTTAAGTACATTTGGAATACGTCGCTTATTTTAGGCATCATTTTTTGTATTGCTTCCAAATTTTCTTTTCCTTGGACTTCTAAGGTTATTTTTAGCTTCATAAAGCTAACACTTTTGCCTTCGGTGTTTAGATTGATAATCATCTCATCCATATCATGGAAGATGATTTCTGGTCCTTTTTTAGATGCTTCGGCTGCCTGTACTTCTTGCTCGTGAGCTTCTTTTTTCTTTTTGTTAACAATAAAAGCTGTGGCACCGCCACCCAGAACTACAGCTGCAAGAACTAAGGCTATTAACTTCTTTTTATTGTTTTTTTTAGGAGCGCCTTCGCCTTCAGATCCTTCGCCACCTTCCGCAGCTCCCTCACCTTCGGCGGGTGGGGCGTTTTCAGCCTCTTTTTCTTCGGATTTGGATTCTTTTTTTTCCACTTCAGCCATAAAAACTAACCATAGTAAATAGATATGTCATTAATACTGGCATAACAAGTCGATAAGGACAACCTAAAACTGTTTTATTCTAGCATGTCGATAAATCCAGATATAACATCTAAGCCTTGTTGCCAGAAAGTGCTCTTTGAAGGGTCGAGATTGAATGGAGCAAGCATTTCTTTATATCGCATGCTACCACCAGCTTCTAACATTGTAATATATTTTTGTTCAAAGTTGGGTACAGCCTTGCTGCTGTAGACATGATATAGAGAATTTACCAAGCAATCGCCAAATGCATAAGCGTAGACATAGAAAGGTGTGTGTATGAAGTGTGGAATATAAGCCCAGTAGTTTTTATATCTATCATCAATTGCGATGGAGTCGCCAAAGCTCTCGACTTGAGTTCTTACCCATATATCCCCAATTTTTGTAGGGCTCATCTCACCATTTCTACGTTCTGCATGAATTTGCTTTTCAAATTCACACATAGCAATTTGTCTGACAACAGTGTTCAACATGTCTTCAACTTTATTTGCAATGAGAATGCGTCTTTTCTTCTCATCTTTTTCAGATGAGATTAGAGATCTAAAAGTGAGTTGTTCACCAAAAACAGAAGCCGTTTCTGCTAGAGTTAATGGTGTTCTTGACATTAGGCTTCCTTGCTTTCGAGAGAGCCATTGGTGTACTCCGTGTCCTAGCTCGTGGGCTAGAGTCATTACATCTCGGGTTTTCCCTAAGTAATTCATCATAATGTAAGGGTGACATGAAGGAACTGTAGAATGTGAAAATGCGCCACTCATTTTTCCTTTTTTTGGCGCTGCATCTATCCAGTTTTTATCAAAAAACATTTGTACAATTTTAGCGACTTCAGGAGAAAATTGATTGTAAGCATTTAGTACGATGTCCTGAGCTTTTTCCCAAGGAATATTGCTGTCGTCATCTTGATTTAAGGCGGCGTTTCTATCCCAATAATTTAATTTCTCCATGCCTAACATTTTTGCTTTGATTTTATAATACCTATGAGACAGGCGTGGGTAATTATCCTTAACGGTTTTTATTAAGGTTTCTACAACTTCATCTTCAATCAGGTTTGATAAATTTTGTGCGGATATAGGCTCTTTTAATCCACGCCTTTTGTCTTCAAGCTCCTTTTCTTTAATTAAAGTATTAGTGATAAAAGCGAAGGTAGAAATATTTTTTTGCAATACTTCTCCTACGGAATCTGCTGCAAGCTTTCTATCTTCTGGGTTTGCAGCGGAGAACTTATTGAAAATCTCGGCTAGTGTTAGCTCGTTATTTCTAAAGTTAAAACGCAACACGGCTTCTGTCTGATCGAAAAGTTTAACCCAAGCAGACCTACTAGATAGATTTTTTTCGTGAATAATTTCTTCTTCTTTTTGAGATAGCTGATATTTCTTCCACACTCTACTATCTTCAATGAAAGGTCTATACTTGGATAACTCAGGATTTGACAGCAAGACTTTTAGCTGCTTGTCTTCAAGCTGATTGATTTCTAAAGTAAAGAAAATTAATTTTTGAGACACTTCATTGATTTTTTCTTCCATGTTCTGGTAAAAAGATTGAACATTATGATCCTCTAGTTGCGTGCAGTAATTTAAAAAAGCAAAGCTCATTATTTTGCCTATAAGATCGCTGATATTATCATATTCTAATATAGCTTTATAAAGACTATCCTCGTTTAACGTCCCAACTTTACCGAAATATTTATTTGAAAACTCCGTGCATTTTTTATCAGCGGTCTCTACATCTCTTTTGAGAACTGGGCTTTCAATATTCTCATATAAATCTGTTAAGTTCCAATTTGGGAGAGATGCTTGAGCCATAATTTTTTTACTATTTCTACTTTTTGTAGTATGATAATGCCATAAAAAAAGATTCTTTAATAGAGACAGAAATGAAAAATATAATAATTGCTAGCATACTTATGCTTCTTGCTTCTTGTGGGTTCAGTCCAGTTTATGGTGAAAAAAATGTAAATCATAAACTTTCTGGGGTGAAAGCGAGCATAACACCAGTTGGAGATATACCAGAAAAGTTTCTACAAAAGTTTAAAAGAGATTTAGAAGACGTGTTGCATACCAACCAGTCTGACGCAAAAATTACCCATAGCTTAGATATAAGTGTAGTTAAAACAGTTGCTTCGTACTCAACGCAAAACAATACAGACACACGTAGTAGGATTACACTGATTGCTAGTATATCTGTTAAAGATTTAAACACAGAGAAAGTTGTATATAGAGATAGAATTATGTCTATAGATAGCTTCCAAGTGGCGGACTCTCCATATTCTGCATTAGTGACTGAAGAAGAAACGTTAAACAGAATGACTAAGGAATTAGCAAACGAAATAGGGTTGCGCTTACTTAGAAATTTTGGCGTATAGTGATCTTATTGCGTTTTTAAGAGTTTTGCGTTATTTTCCCCGTAGCTAACTTTGTATTTTAGCTGTCTACATAACGGAAGGATGGCCGAGTGGTTTAAGGCGCACGCCTGGAAAGCGTGTTTACTTTAACGAGTATCGAGGGTTCGAATCCCTTTCCTTCCGCCATTACGTTATATATTCATTAGATTAAAGTCATCGCTATTAAGTCTATAAAGTACGTGGTGGGATAGGCGGTGGGTAGGATCAAGTTTTGGATGCGCAAAGTCGCCTTTGATATCCCGTTTTAGCCCTATTTTTTCCATCACTCTTATGGAACGTCTGTTATCTGGGACGGTGAAAGAGACTATCTCCTTGAGACCACATTTTTTGAAGCCAAAATTTAAAGCTGCTTTTGCTCCTTCAGTCGCATAACCTTGCCCCCAAAATTCAGATCCAAGCCGCCAACCAACCTCTACTGCCGGAGTAAAGTGAGCAGGCCAGTCTGTGTAATTAAGTCCTATGAAGCCAATAAATTCACCAGTACTTTTAAGCTCTACAGCCCACAAACAAAATCCGTATTCAGATTGCTTAGAATTAGTTTTATCAACAAGTGCAGTTGCTTCTTCAAGAGTCATGGATCTAGGTAAATGTTCAAGTACTTTTGAGTCTTGATTGAATTTAAAATAAGGGTTAGCATCTTCTTTCTTCCATGTACGAAGAATTAACCGGTTACTTTCTATTATTTTCATACTATCTAGAAGACTTAAAATACTTCATAAATTCATTATCAGGGGAGAGAATTAATTTAGAAGAGTCTTTACCTATAGATTTACGATAAGCTTGCATAGATCTATAGAAATCAAAAAATTCTGGATCGCGACCAAATGAGTTGGCAAAAGATTTAATGGCTTCAGCGTCACCCTCACCGCGCATAATATCAGCAGTTTTTTTAGCTTCTGCAACTAAGACTAGCTTATCTTTTTCTGCGGTTGCAATGATTTTTTGAGCTTGTTCAGCACCTTGTGCCCTAATTTCTTTTGCCTCTTTTTCACGCTCAGATCTCATTCTTTCATAAACTGCATCTCTGCTTTTATCAGGGAGATCTGCTCTCATGATTCTAACATCGACAATTTCAACGCCAAAATCCTTTGCTTGTTCGTTTACAATAGATTTTATTTTGCTCATTATTTCGCCACGTTGATGAGTCAGTAAGGTTCGAAATTCAACCTCTCCCAAAACTTGTCTTAAACTCGAGTCTATAATAGGAGCGAGTCTGGATTTAAAACCCCTTTCATCTTTCGCTCTTTTATAAAATTGCAATGCACTGGTAATTTTATATTTTGTAAAAGCATCAACGCGCATGGTCTTTTGATCAGAAGCAATAACTTCGGTTGTGTCTGCGCTTAGATTTTGAATCCTATGATCAAAGAATAAAAGATCTTGAATGAAAGGTAGTTTGAATTTCAATCCTGCATCTCTTTCTTCGCGAACAAAATCGCCAAATTGTAGAATAATAGCAGTTTGTCTTTGATCGAGTATATAAAAAGAATTACTGATTGTAATCAAGCCAAGCAGTGTTGCTATAGCTATTAATATGTTCTTATTCATTGGCCATCCTCTTTAACTTTTTTACTCTTCATTAACTCATTTAAAGGTAGATACGGCACAACGTTATTTGCCGAACCTTTATCAACAATGATTTTTTCCATACCATCAAGTATTTGCTCCATAGTTTCTAGATACATCCTTTTTCTAGTCACATCTTTCGCATTTCTATACTGTTCATAAATTGCACTAAATCTTTGGGTTTCACCTTGAGCGTTAGCGATAACTTGTTTTTTATAACCTTCTGCCTCTTGAAGGATTTTTTCAGCCTCACCACGGGCTCTAGGGATAATATCGTTCCTATAAGCGAATGCTTGGTTTATCTCTTTTTCTTTATCTTGTTTAGCATTTTGGACATCTCTATATGCATCTATCACTTCGATAGGAGGGTCAACTCTTAGGAGTTGTACACGAATAATTTTGACACCCATGTTATAGCTATCTAGAGTTTTTTGCATTAGCGCCTTTGCATCTTGCTCTGACTTACTGCGTTCTTCTGCTAAAACATTGGAAATTGTTGAAAGTCCAATAATCTCGCGCATGGCACTTTCTGCAGTGATTTTAACTGTATTTTCATTGTAAAGGTCTCTAACGTTGAATAAGAATTTCTCAGCATCATCAATAATCCACTGAATCTCGCAGTTTATATCGACAATGTTTTCATCTGTAGTGAGGATTTTACTTTCATTTCTTAAATTTTGCTCAAGATGGTCATCATTACCTAAGAGTTTTTTTCCATTGGATCTGAAGCCAATTTCTTCTTTATTAACGCGAGTTACACTCAGTATGGTTACGGTTTCTATAGGATATGGAAGTTTATAATTTAATCCAGAAGGAGCGGTTCTGGAGTATTTTCCAAAACGCATCACTACAGCTTTTTCATCTGGTTGTACGGTATAAAAACCTGTGCTTAGCCACATTACTAAAAGAACAAGCCCAATAACAAGAAGAATCTTTTGGTTCAGAAACATACCAAAGTTAGGTCCTTCAAAATTTCCTCCACCGCCGCCTTTTCTTTCATCTTCCCCCTTTTGATTCAAGAAGTTGATTAGACGTTGTTGACCTTTCTTTATGATGTCATCCAACTCATCTTTCCCACGTTTTTTTTTGTTGTCCCAAGGGTTTTCAAATTTCGTAGTTGTGACCATTTTGTTAATTACATGTGTTTAAAAATACTGTATATATGAATCTACCTAAGTATTGGCCATGTTGCAAGTGATGTCAGAGATTCTGCAAGCAAATATTAAAAAAATATTATCCACAATAAATAACCCTATAACATCTAGGCTACTGATTGAAGATATTTCTCAGATTATTATTAGCGATGGGGTAGTTACATTTGCGATATATGCTGAACAAACAAGAGCGCAAGAAGCCATGAAGTTAAGAGATATATGCATAAAAGAAATAAAGAAGCTTGGGGGTATAAATAAAGTTAACATATCAATTACATCCAAAAATTCTTCAAATAAAAAACAAGAAAAGAAAGATACTGCGGTGAACGGTGTAAAAAAAATAGTTTTAGTTGCATCAGGTAAGGGTGGTGTTGGTAAGTCTACAATTTCGGTAAATTTAGCAGTAGCTCTAGCAAAACTAGGCAAAAAAGTTGGTTTAGTAGACGTCGATATCTATGGCCCATCGGTTCCAACGCTCCTTGGGATTAATAAAAAGCCCATTTTAGAAAATAATATGATGATCCCACATAAAAAATATGGGATTAAAGCAATGTCTATAGGCTTTTTGGTTGAAGAAAAAGACCCACTAATTTGGCGTGGTCCTATGACTACAAAAATGTTATTTCAGTTAATTAGAATGACTCAATGGGATTATGACAACGAAGAGCTAGATTATTTAGTAATAGATTCTCCTCCTGGAACAGGTGACGTGCACCTTAGTTTAGCTGAAAATTATAAGATCGATTCGGCACTTATAGTCACAATGCCTCAAGAGCTTTCGGTTAAAGATGCAAGGAAATCTCTAGCCATGTGTCAGAAATTGGAGATACCGATTTCTGGGATTGTTGAAAATATGAGTTATATTTCTAGTACAAAAGAGCCGCTATTCGGTAAAGGTGGAGCAGATAAATTAGCTAAAGAGTTTTCTACCGAAGTTTTGGCATGCTTGCCTATTACTCAAGATATAGCACTTAGCTCTGATGTTGGGATACCTGTAACTTATAGTCACCCAACTCATGAAATATCAAAAATATTTAATACTTTAGCTCAATCAATTTTATAGTATCATCATATATATAAAGTGATGAGTACTTATGTTAGACTTTTCATATTTTGATAATGCAGAAATAGATCTTGCTGATCTTGCCCATATGGAGCAATCTTCAAATAAAGAAAGATTTGCTTATTTTTTCTGCTTTTGTTTTATGCATGGCAAGCTGTCTGTAGAGAAAAAAAATACAGGCAAGATACTAGATAACTTACTGGATAGTGAAGATGACAATATAAGGTATATACTCTCAAAAAAGTTGTGCAGAAGTCATAATATACCATCATATGCTGCTAGAAAACTTGCATCAGATAAAGTTATTATTGCAAGGAAAGTTATTTTGTATTCACCCAAACTCCTTAATAGTGATTTTATAGATTTGATTAAAACTAGTGATGATCCAGAAATTCTAGAAACCATAGCAAGGCGTAAAGGAATTTCTACAGACGTTACCAAGCTTTTAGTCGAAAAAAAGAATCTAAGAGTTGTGTATAGGTTGTTAAAAAATAAGACAGCAAGGATTGGTTTGGAATCATTCCAACAAATTATAGGGAAGTATCAGCACAATAAAGAAGTGATGAATTTGATCCATCTTCGTAGTGAATTATCTCCTGAAAGCGTGAATGAACTATTGCAAAACGTTGATGTTCATTTGCGTAAAATACTAAAAGATTCATATGGATTTGACACCTTATCTAGAAATAAATTTTCTAGAACGAGTATCCTGAGTCTTTCAGAAAGAAGCTTATTCAAATCAGCAGAATCGTTAGAGATAAAAAAGCGTTTAGACTTGTTATATTTAAAGAATCAATTAAGCCCTATATTGATTTTGAGACAATTATGTAAAGGGGATTTATTTTCTTTTGTATATTCATTAAGTAAATTTACTGATGTACCGTTTTTGAGCATAAGACAAATTCTATTAGTAGAGTTTGATGAGAAGAAATTTAAGGAAATATACGCTCAAGTAGGTTTTCCAGAGGATTATCAAGCAGCCGTAAAATGTCTGCTAGAAATCATTGCTAGCTCATTATCACAGGGTGGCTTAAGGTACAGTAATTTTTCTAAAATCATTTCCCCGAAGTTTGAAGAAATATCTTCAGAACAGAATATTAAAGAAGCTAAATTTTTATCTAGATTGATAAAAAACTAACCTTTCGAATGCCCATCTTTACTTCTGCCCCATGATAGCAACAGTGATGTTATAACGGAATTGGTGGCGGAAATAACAGCGCGTACACCAGCTCCACGAGTGAAGGCTTTATAGCCTTCAGTAGTATATATATGATTTACTGAGCTAAACAACCCACCATTTAAGGGCCTTGCGGAGCTTGTTCTACTGGCGACAACATCTAGTGGTGTATTTATTATCGCTAAAAACACACCAGCTGTGGCAGCTGTTGCTGTAAAATATGGATTTTTATGGGATGTATCCCAGTTTCTTATATGAAATTCATTTCTTATTACTCCATCTACTAATAGAGTAGAGAAAACTCCTACTCCTTGTTTAGCTGCTGCTGAACTAGACCCTTTCCAAAAACTAGTTGGTTTTGTAGATAATTCTTTCCCAATTTTCATAGCAGAAGATTTTTCCTCAGAAGTCATAAGCATATTTCTAAGTCTGCGAAATGGACCTTGAAGTACTGTATCTACTATAACGATAAAAGGGGTCATGCCGCATTGAAATAAAATAGGGTGTTTCTTGAATAAGTCTTTATCGCCTACGCACAGAGCAAGTTGTTCTGGTCCATAAACAAATAGTGGGAATTTATAAAATCCCTTCATTCCAACAAGTAAAGCACTTGCGCCTACTCCTCTATAAAGTATTCCTGCTCCATTTTTCGATATATCTTGGGCTATCCATGTCGATGATGATACTCCTGAGGGAGCGTTTGATTGTAATCTCATTTTTATAACTTCAAGAGGATTTATGGCTAATGTGGAAGCTGATCTCACCAACCCAGCGACTCCTGATTCCAAAGTTTTTTGCCATAGGTTTTTTTCTTTTTCATTCGTAGGCATAGAAATTCCTCTTGCATTGTTTGTGATCATTTAACTATCCTATAAAGATAAATTCAAGGTTTAAAAATATGATTTCTATAGCTTTTTTTACTCACTTCTTTTCTTTGTTTTCAGTATGCAGTCTTTGGATTTTTGATAAGAAGAAATTTGCTATTTTTGCTATAGTCACAAGCGTTATGTGTGCGATGCTAACTTCCGTTATAAATCTAAAAGGGTTATTTATAATTTGTGCATATTTTTTTGCTAACTTCTTATTTTTTAGATGCAAAGTAAACCCATTTAGTAAGACCATGTTGGGGATAATGATATTTGCGATGGCATGGATACTAGCAAGCCATATGATAGATGGATTTATTAGTTGGCAAATAGTTAACCAAGAACAAATTAGTACTAATGGTGAGAAATATTCTTTGTATCTGACTTTAGACAAAGTGATTGCGGGTGTAGGCATTTTAGTGTTCGCACTCACACCTATTAGAAGAGTAAAGCATATAAAACATATGTTGATTGGTATGTTACCTACTACTTTGCTTTCTGTCTCGATAATAGCAATCGCAGGATTAATGTTAAAAGTAGTGAGCTTTGATCCCAAATTTCCTGAATTATGGGCTACGTGGATAGTAGTAAGTTTGTTAGTACACTGTGTCGCTGAAGAGGCAATTTTTAGACTGTTTTTACAGGGTGGTATACAAAATCTGCTATCATCATTTAAATATGCGCCAATTATTTCAATATTAGTGGCTAGTATTGGATATACTGTTTATATGATGCCGCAACCAACAAATTTTCTAGGAGCGATTTTTGTAGGTAATATGTTTTTTGGATATATTTTCTATAAAACCCAAAGAATCGAAGCAAGTATACTTCTCCACTTTTTAGTTAATTTTATACATTTCTTCTTCTTTACCTACCCGTTATTAAACCAGTATTAAATAAAGGTTTCTTCAAACAATTCTAACTCCTCATTATCATTAGTAGATATAGAGTTAGATTCTACTTTGTTTAAGTGCCTTTGGATTACTCTGGTTCTAGTCTCTGCATCACCTATTACTTTGCTTGCTTGGTCTAATTTGATCTTAGTTTTGTTTAAAACATCTGCAAATTTAACAAATTCAGATTTTACAGTTCCAAGCACTTTCCAAACTTCACTAGATCTTTTTTGAATGGCTACGGCTCTAAATCCCATTTGCAAGCTATTCATTATGGCTAACAAAGTTGTTGGGCTGGTTATTACTACCCTATAGTCTCGCTGTAGGGTTTCTATAAGGCCTGGCTTTTTTAAAGCTTCCGCATACAAACCTTCTGTTGGCAAATACATTATTGCAAAATCTGTTGAATATGGTGGACATATATATTTCTCAGAAATAGTTTTTGCACTCTTCTTGATAGATGCTTCAAGAAGTTTTGATGCTTGTTCTATTCCATTTAGGTCAGCAATTTCATAAGCTTCAACTAGACGTAAATAATCTTCGATTGGAAATTTCGCATCTATTGGTAGCCATACATGCGAATTCATATCATCTTTATTTGGTATTTTTACAGCAAACTCAACACGATCTGTATTTTTGGGATCTATCTGAACGTTTTCTTCGTATTGATGAGTGGCAAGAACCTGATCAAGTAGTGCTTGTAGTTGTACTTCTCCCCAAGTGCCTCGGGTTTTAACATTAGTTAGGACTTTTTTTAGGTCGCCAACACCTGCTGCTAGAGTTTGCATTTCTCCAAGCCCTTTGTGCACCTGTTCAAGTCGTTCACTGACTATTTGAAAAGAATTGCTTAATCTCTTTTCTAGAGTTTCATGCAGCTTTTCTTCTACTGTTGCTCTCATCTTCTCTAGCTTGTCATTATTTTCGGTTTGAAGGCGGTAGAGACCATCTTCAACAGATTTTCTAATGTTTTCTAGTTTAGACTCATTCAATTGGGTTAGATTTTGTAGTTGTAGAGAAAAACTATCTAGCTGATTTTTTTGGGCATTGCTCTGTACTTGCAAAAGGGTGTTGAAGTTCAAGCAAATTTCTTCCTTAAAGTTGCGTATATGTGAAACAATTGATTTCTCAAAAGATTCGCTATGGCTCGCTGTTTTTCTAATTTGTAGTATTAAAATCAGTTGTAAAGCTACAACCAAAATTCCTACGCCTAAAAACACAGTTGTCATAAGACGTCACTTCGCTACATTAGATAGTCTAGATTGCAGATTGCTTTTTGGAATTGAGGTAGGATTATTAAAAAACATTGCTTGAATCTCATTAGCAATTACGTCAATCGGCTTGCCTGATATAGTAACAGGTGAATCCTTTTGTCTTTTAACATCTAGAATTAAATCTTTCTCGTTTACAGCGAATTGCTTTAAGTATTCTCGAAATTTAGAGCTTTGATCAGATGATACTGGTTTAAAAGGTATTAGAGGATTGTCTCGCTTCATGTTATCTATAGCTGTATTTAAGCTAATGAAATAATAATCCAAGGCTCTATTATAATCAGCGATTTCAAGTTTTATATCTAGGTATGGCAATATCCCAGAAGTAGGCTGTTTGTCGATTGTGCCAACTAATTTACTTGAGATGTCTCCAGTAGAAAATAATGATTCGTTGAAGACAATTTGGAAGCTATCAAACACCATAGGTACGTCAGCTTTTGGATCGGACTCACGTTGCTTTTTGATAGATTCTTTTTGATGCTCACTTGGCTGAATTATCATGGATAAATCAAGATGAACATTATTAGCCCCAAGCTTTGAATTTATATCGAACAAAGCCTTTTCATTAATGTGCGCAGGGTACTCTGGGTTATAAGTCATGTTTTTGATGTCTAAAAGTGTATCATATTTTTTAGACATGCTAGAAAAATGGCTGGTTAAAGAGACTTTTGAACTTTCTACCGATAAGTATTTCTGATTATTAGATATGTCTACTAAGTCAAAGCCACTGTCATAATATTTAATAGTTTTGATATTGCGCAAGATTTGCGGCGTCTCATCTCCCTCGATTTCTAGTGAATCAGAGAGGCTATTTAATGATGTCAAAAACTGTACTTCTACAGATGGTGAACCATTGTGGAAATTGATATCAAAAGTTTTTGTGCTGTCACCATGAATTTCAGAGTACAATATTTTCCCATGTGTTTGTAATTCAAGGTGCTCCTTTAAAGTGTCACTAATGATGTTTATTCTGTCTACTACTAAAACTCTCGGGTTAGTAGAGTTTAACCGAAATTTAACTTTGCTTACTATGCCAGTGGTGTTCCAAGCTTTGAAATTGCTGAAATAGAGATCCTCGTAAGATAAGTCTATCTTATAAAGCGCTAATTGCTTTTTTAATACGGCGACAGAGTTGTGTATAGTTCTAGTGTGAACGAACCACATAGTAAAGTTCACAGCCAATAAGGCAAAAATAAGAAGGAATAAATAAAAAATTTTTCTCATACCTGAGTCTCCATTTTTAAGTGGCGCGCCCAGAAGGAGTCGAACCCTCAACCTTATGATCCGTAGTCATATACTCTATCCAGTTGAGCTATGGGCGCATTTACAAATGTTCGAGAAATTTACCCTTTTAAATCTGTATTGTCAAACATAACCGATAAAAAATTATCTCTAATCTTTAAATAAATGTGGAAAACTATGAAATGTTGTGTTAGGTTATTCGACACGATATTTGCCGGTTTAGCTCAGAGGTAGAGCAACCGCCTTGTAAGCGGTAGGTCGTCTGTTCGATTCAGACATCCGGCACCATCTCATTACACAAAAACCCATCCATTTGAATAATAAGCAATAGACTTTTTAGCAATAACAAAGAATGCCATGTTTTGTTTGGGTTCAAAAAGCTCCCAAGTATTATTTTTAAATAGCGATATTTTGTTGCTCTCTAAAATATACATATCTCCTTCAGTTGCAGATTCTGGTAATTGGCTAACTACGTCTATAACGGCTCTATTTAGCAAATTGTCTACTTTATTGATGCTTTCGTTTATACTTATCTCTTTCATAGACTGATTTTGATATAGTAACGGTAGGTTGAAATTTGATGTGAACATATATTTCTCCAATATTGAGCGGGGCATTATATAGCACAAGTCTCGAAAGCGGAAGTCCCAGGTAGAAGAAATTATAACCTAGCGCCAAGTTGGCCTAGAATTTTTCCAGCTAGTTCGGCTCCCATATCCCCACTTTCTTTAAGACCTTTATTATGGGTAAAACCGTATAAGAAACCCGCTGCAAAAGCATCGCCAGCTCCAGTTGCATCTACTACTTTTTTTACTTTTGGTGCCGAAATATATATAACATTTTCTTTTAATACTATTACCGCTCCCTTTTTGCCTAATGTTATTACAGAGATGGTATTGAATTTTTTTAACTGAGTTATAATGGTATGTAGGTTAGCTGAATCAAATAGGGCTTTGAATTCACTTTCGTTGCCAAATAAGATATCTATTTGCGGCATGAGCTCTAAGAAATCTTCTCTATGCTTCCTAACAATAAACTCGGCTGACAGTGTAAATGCATTCAATCCTCCTTGCTCATGCATAGTTTTAAAAGATTTTTTAACGACATCTGTCATTTCTCCCTTGTCCCATAGGAATGCTTCTGTGAATAAAACTTTATATTCGCCTAATGCTTCATAATTTATGTCTGAATGAGTTATATTATCAGCTGATCCTATATAGGTGAACATGGTTCTATCTGCATCTGGGGTGATAAAAATATAGCTTTTTCCAGATGATTCATCGAAATCCTTTGGATTGTTCACATGACTTACATCAACATTTTTTAGGCTTTCATTGAAGTCTTTGCCAGTTTGATCATTGGAAACGGTTCCTAAAAACCCAGACTTTCCACCCATAATTGAGATGTTCGCTACAGAATTTGCAGCTGCTCCGCCAGCCGCAACCTTTAGAGGTTTTAATGATTGCATCTTTACAGCTACATCTTCATCAATCAGGGTCATTAACCCTTTCTTTAAGTTGTACGGAGCTAAATGGATAGCCAATTCTTCGTCAGTGCATTGGAAAATAGAATCATAAATCGCATTGCCTATCGCGATTACATCTCTTTTTTTTTACTCTTTCCTTCTTGCACTCGACGCGGATCATCTTTCAAGATCACATAATTTACGACTTTTCTAACGCCTTTTACGCTGCTGGCTATTTTAAGGGCTCTATCAAGCTCATTTTGATTTTGAGCAACGCCAATTAGGAACGCAACACTATTATTTACATCTACAGAGTAGTTAACGGATCTCAAATCTTTTTCTAGCAACAATTTACTTCTGATAGTATTGGCGATAAAAGAATCCTTTGTATAATCTTTTAGATCTTTTTGCGAAGTCTCAAGCTCATTTAGTACTTCCTTAACTCCTCTTATTTCCCAAGCCATTTTCACTGCTTCATCGGCGTATTTCTGGTCAGTTACGCTTCCAGTTAAAAGAACTCTTCCTTCGTGTGATATGACACTAATTCTGCCTAGCATTTCATTGAAATCTTTTTGTAAGAAAGCTTCTTTAATTTTCATCATAATGACAGTATCATCCATCCTATCTCCAGCGCTTCTTTCTTCTGCAATAGTGGTGCCTACTACCGCTGAAGACACTGCAGCCACTTCCATACAGCTTGTTAAAATAAAGGCTGTGCCTAGTGCTATAGTTGATTTGATAATTGTGTTCATAAATATTTACCGTCATTTGTCCAATAATGTCTTTTTAGCGATTATTATCTTTTGTGCAAGATATTTCGATCCACCCACATCAGGATGATTTTTTTTCATTTGGGTATTGAAAGCTTGTTTTATCTCATCTTTTGTTGCTTTTTCATTGACTCCTAAAATCTCGGCGGCTTCTTTTTTAGTCATCCCCTTTAGTTCTGGATTGAGTTTTTGATCTTTTTTAATGAATGGTAAAAGAATGATTATAAGATTCGTTATGGCAATTATTGATGCGGGCCCAAGTCTTAATAAAAATAATATCCCAGCCATGATGCTGCCAAATGTAATCGCTTTTTTAGCCACAGATTTGTTCTGGCGTGCATACCAAATAATAACAGCCAATAATATTATTATGCCTAGCATTATATATGGCATTATTTCCTATTCATAAAGACGTATAAAAAACATATAACAATAATCACTAAAGATATCTGCAAATTATCACTAGTACTGTGTACTAAAAATGTACATGTAGCAGCTAATGCTAATGTAGATAAAGATTTTAGTTTTAATGTTGAAAAGCTTTTCAATCCGCAAAAGAAAATTACTGTGTAAAGTAATAAATAATTAAGGCTCGCAACTTCAGCTAAAGCGTTGTCTTCAAGCCCACTGAAAAACATTAAGCAACTTAAAATTAAGTAGAACGCAAGCTGTGCTGCAATCCCGCCAACAGGAATATGCGTTTTTTTATTTATAGCGGCAAATGTTTTAGGAATAGCCTTTTCATTAGCTAGGGCATAAATCAACCGTGATGTTCCCATCACCCAAGCGTTGCTACCTAGAAATAAAAGAAAAATTGCAACTAATGATCCAGTGATGCCTGCGCTTTTACCCAATGAAATTTCTAGGAGCGCTGATAGGATGGTTACTTTTGCATCAATTTGATCGGAAGTCATTACTAAAATCATGGTAATAACCAACGCCAGATAGAAGAATGCTATTAGAATGAGAGCCAGTCTTATGGCTTTTTTATAAGTCTTAGCTGGATCTTTCACTTCTTCAGCCATGGCCACTACATTTTCCCAACCAGTGACAGAATAAAAACACAGAACTGATGCTGCTAAGATGGAGCTATGTCCGTTAGGAATGAAGGGATCCAAGTGTTCGACATTAAAGTTAGGGACAGAGCTAATTACAACCGCCATTATGACAAATATGAGTATGAATACTCCTAAAGTTTGTAATTTACTGGATAGGCCGATATTAGCCAAATTGAACAAGCATGACACTCCCATCACTGAAAAAGCGATGAGGTATACGGAGTTTTTATTTTCTAATCCCAGTAAGTCATATATGTATCCTGCTGATGTAAAGCCTAGCAAAAAATTCCCAACCATAGCAGAAAAAATAAGAAACATAGCCATTGATAGTCCAAATTTTTTAGAAGTTGAATCTTCAAGAAATCTTTGAATTGTCCCGCTAACTTGATATCGCTGTGATATATGAGAAAAAATGATAGCAAAAGGGTAGGCTAATAATAGAGCTATAAGCCAAGAGGCAATAGAGGCGGGGCCAGCTATTCTAGCTGCTAAAACAGGAACAATAAAAATGCCTGCACCAACTACCGTAGAAAAATAGTATGCTACTAAGTTCAAAGTAGTAAGCTCTCTTGAGAGTTTTGTGTTCATAAATTGGGTATGTTCTAATGTTAGAAATTATGCTACACTTACCATAGGTACCCCATTAAGTCACATTATTTCGTGCAGGACAAACTTAAACATTTGAAAAGTAAATCCAAGGCTATTGCTGGAGAGGTTAGAACTAGATCCAAAGAGGTCTCTCCAAGATTCTGGGCTTTAAAAAGAGCGCATAGAATAGTAATCGTAATGGTTGGCGTATTAGTAATTTGGATGTTGACTGGCATTTTTACTCATAAGAAAAATAAAGCTCAAACTTCAGGGGAAAAAATTGTTGTTAAAATTATAGAGTCACAAGCTGCTTTTAGGCAAAAAACTTTGGCACTGAACGGAGTTTCTAGGGCATCAAAAGTTATAGATATAAAAGCTGAAACAGAAGGTATAGTTTTTAGTATTCCAGTAAAAGAAGGGCAGTTTCTTAAAAAAGGAGATGTGATATCGAAATTAGATGAGAGAAACCATATCAAGCAACTGGAAGCTGCTGAAGCGGACTACAACAGACAGTTACTTAGTTATAATGCAACTAAGGCTACTTTTGATAAAAATTTAAGTTCTCCTATAGCTTTGGCTGAAGCTATAAGTCGACTAAAAAATGCAGAATCACAAGTGAAAGCTGCAAAAGATGATATAGAGAAAACAATATCGAATGCTCCAGAAGATGGCTTCGTAGATCAGGTGTATGTAGAAGAGGGAGATTTTACTGCTGTTATGCAAAGTAGTAAAATAGCAACGTTTCTAGTGTTGAATCCCGTGCAGATAATTTCATATGTGCCAGAGAAAAATATCAGGGAAGCTATCGGGGCTAAAAAGGCTAAGGTGGTTTTATCAGATAATTCTGAGCTTGAAGGGGAAATTAAGTTTTTAAGTCGCGCTGCAGATCAGGCTACACGAACTTATAAACTAGAGATTAATTTAGATAATCAAGATTATAAAATTCTGAGTGGACAAACAGTAAAAGTAAGAGTTCCGCTTGGAGAAGTTGCTAGTCACCACATACCGCGTTCGGCTTTAAGCCTAGATATGAAGGGGAATTTATCTATCAAGACAGTGCAAGAAGCTAATGTTGTTAAAAACATGCCTGTTGAAATTGTCGACGAGGATGACCAAGGTTTTTGGGTAATTGGCTTGCCAGAAAAAGCTAAAATAATTACACTGGGGCATCAATATGTGAAAGATGGTGAGTCAGTAGAAGTAAATGACAAAGTCTCGTAATAAAAATATCTATAGCATTGCTAATACTGAAGATTTTTTCCAAACTTTTACTAGTCATCTTTTTAGTAAAAATGTTGGTTATAATGATTTAGTTATTTTGCCTTCGAGAAGGGCTTGTAGGAAGTTAGAGAGATATTTTTATAAGAATTCAAAGGATAATCTAAGAGTTATTCCTAATCTCACTACGTTTTCTGATCTTATAGAAAATCCACATTTACTTTTAAATTTCTGCCCTAATTTAGATATAACTCCTGTTAGGCAAATTAATAAGTATGAACTTTATTTTCTAGTATGCGATTTACTTAAGTCTGAGAACATAGATCTTTCATTTGCTTCTGATTTTATTAGTTTTATAAATAAGTTTTATACTTTTGCCAATACAGCTGAAGAGGTGAAAGGGTCTAGTACTTATAACTTATTGAAAAAATTTGAAAATAAGCTAAATGCTGCAGAATTAGTATTGCCCCCAGTTGCCAGAAGAATTTTTTTTGAAAGAATTAGTTATGCTTTTAGTGATTATAACAACTCTATTCATATTGTAATCCCAATAGAGTATATCCCAGCAAATAGGGAATTAGTTTTGAGTCTAGCGGCGAATTCAAACGTGCACTTGTACCTACAAGGTCTAGATTATACTTTGCCAAGGGAATTATGGGATGATCTAGAGCAATCTCATCCGCAATGGAGTTTTAAAAAGTTACTTGAGTCTTTAGCAGTAGATAAAGAAGACGTTGTGTCTCTGGGGAAGTCCAATACTGTTGACCCATCTTCTATTATAATGCTGCCAAATAATAAACTAGATCTATGGGGTTCTTTTCCAGAAGTGGTTCGTGATATTACGCTATTAACATGTGAAGATCGATATCAAGAAATAAATATCATATCGTTAATTATTAGGGAGGCGATCGAGCTAGGATATAAGTCAATTGCAGTGATTTCCGAGAATCAATTTTTTAATAATTCCTTAAAACAAAAGTTATTATATTGGTCTATAATACCCAATGATACGAATGAAGATTTGTTGAAAAACTCAGCATCTGCCAACTTATTTTTGGTTTTATTGGATTTGATAAAAGAGTTTTCTGCAATTAATGTTCTGAGTGTTTTGAAGCATTCTTGCAGCAAGCTAAAAGATCTTAATTGGCATGAGTTGGAGGTGAATCATTTTAGGAAGCCAGAAGTTACTTTTGATAAACTGAGTGATATCGTAGAGCTTAAAGATTTTTTAGAACACTTGAGAGAAGTACAAAGTTCAAGCGCTTATGAGTTATTACCAAAATTGATTGAATTTATGACTCTGTATATGAATCTAGAACTATCTTTCTTAGAATTTATAGAGAAAATTAGTCTGGTCTTTGCGGGAAATAGATTTTCAAAAGCTGAAATTCTAAACATTATTTATAGGCTTACTAGTATAGAAAAAATTCCTCAGGAAGATCATGGGTTTGACGATGTGACAATTACCTCGTTTTTGGAAGCGCGGTTACAGAGTTTCGATTTGGTAATAGTACCACAATTGAACCATCCAATGCCCCAGCAGCAATCTTCTAAATTTTTGTTGGAACGGGAGTTTGCTAGTAAAATTGATTTTCCTCTAGAAGATGCTACATCAGCGTATTTTAACTATGATATGTCTCTCTGCCTAGTAAAAAAATGCTTCTTGACTCGTGCAAATAGAGTTGATGGTAAAGAGCAATTGCCAGCGCTTATATATGAAAAAATAGATACTTATAAAAAGTTATTTAAGCAAGATATCGCTGGGTTGAGTAAATATTCAGAGTGGCTTCAAAAATTAAAACACTTTGACATTAATCCTATAAGTAAGCCAATGCCTAAGCCTAATTTTACACCTGATTCAATTTCGGTCAGTGCTATTGAAAAATTGATGGAAAATCCTTATGGATATTATGCCAAATATATTTTGGGTGTTAAGAGAATTGAGCCTATAGATGGTTCATTATCTAGTAGAGAATTTGGAATTGCGTTGCATGATGCAATCAAGAAAACTGATTTTGATATTTCAATTACAAAAGAAAAATTCATTAGCATTTTCAAAGATAATTTTGATATAGCTTTGGATGCATTCGCAAAATCTGTGATTAAAAAAAGTTTTTGGGATGATAGAGTTCTAAAGCTTGCAGATTGGATTTATGAATACGAGATGTCATGTAGCAATGATATAAAGGAAGTATTAAAAGAAAAAAGAATATCTGCTGAGTTTAATAAAATAAAAGTATTCGCAATACCAGATCGTATAGAGAATTTAAATACCGAGTATAAAGTGGTGGATTATAAGACTGGGGAATTGCCAACGCTCAAAGATATCGCCTCTGGTAGGGCACCGCAACTCGCAATTGAAGGTTTGATTCTGTCTCAGATTTTAAAGCTAGATACTATAAACTATGAATATCATCAGCTGAAAGGTAAAAAAGACGGGGTTGAAATCAAGAGAATTCAGGTTGATTTAGAAAGGTGTAAGCAAGGGTTGATAGAGCTTGTAGATAAGTTTTTCTATAATAAATCAGAGTTTTTTTCAGTAACTGACGTTTCCGATATTAAGAAAACCAGAGATTACATTCATCTTTCAAGAATACAAGAGTGGTTTGACTAGGCCAAAATATTGTGGTTAGCTGGTATTGATTGGAATTTTTTAGTAAAAATGAAAATTATAACACTAGCTTTTGTTTTGGGTGCTGTTTTTGCAATAAAAACTGCAAATGCTGATCCAACCATAAGTTTTTCGGGAGCTCTAGATAGCCAGCTTGGCGTAAGAAATCAGAGTAAAAATTATAGATTTGATTACCCTCAGGTAAAAACGGGTTTTTCTAGAAGTACTCTTTATGAAGCTGCGGTCGTAAACGATACTAGGCTACAAGTAGACTTTGGTAATCAAACAGAAGAAGGTTTGGATTTGGGGGCGGTAATTATTTTAAACGCCGATACTTCACAAAATAAGTTTAGCAATTCAGATTACAATGAACAAGGGTTTGAGACATATGCGTTTGCAGAAAATGACTTTGGAAGATTAGAAGGTGGGAATACAACTGGTGTGTACGAAGCTTTAAAGGTTTCGGGAGCTAATGTGGCAAGAGCCGCTGGAGGAATAGATGGAGATGTTAAATATTGGTGGAACCCGTATATTTATAGAGATGGCACTGTTGTAAAAAGTTCAGGAGGCAAGATTTATTCTACAAACTCTTCTCCTGAAAGATTGGTTGAAAAGCATTTTATCCAATCTCCAAATTTACCGTCGAATTATGACGAAGGAGGGGAAGCAACTGCTGCTAAAATCAGTTACATTACACCAGAGATAGAAGGTTTTAGGTTTGGGTTAAGTTATATTGAAGATATAGCGCAATTTGGTTCTGCGAGTAGGATTCATAAAACAGCGAAGAGGATGCCCAATTTAGGAGTGGCTTCTTTAGGATTTAAGGAGATATACAGCGGAGTTATACAATACAATGATAAATTTGACGAAACAACGGTGCTTTTTTCGCTTGCAGGTGAAGTTGGCACATCTAAATATGTGAAAGACCCGAATAATTTTTCTAGATATTTTAAAAGACACCCCTTAAGAGCTTGGGAAGTTGGTGCTGGAGCGGAAGACTCAGGTTTTAAAATAGCAGGTTCTTACGGAAGTTGGGGCAGATCAGGCGAAATAAAAAGACTAATAAATAATTCCTGTAAGAAGTCGGATTATTGGACATTAGGCGGAAGTTATGAGGATGATTATACAGGTTTTAGTGTAACCTATTTTGGTAGTAGAAGATGTGGGATCGACGCTATACTAGGTTATGATTTTATAACAGATGGTGCTGATGCAATATATAATTTGGTAGTGGGAAACAGAGCTCTCACAAAATCTAAAGCGCTAGAGATATTATCGTTTGGAATAGATACAAAGATGGCGCCTGGATTTATGCCTTATGGTGAAATTTCTTTTTTTAGAATGAATGAAAGAAATGGGCCTGCGACTACCGCAGAAGTGCCTACTGGTTCAGTAAATCTTAGAAATGATGCTGCTCATAACAAACAGAATGTTGGTTATGTGATAATGTCAGGGGTCAAATTGCAATTTTAAAAGCATATGGTTAATTCTATATCAAATGTGCCGCCAGCTCAGAATCAACATAGCATAGCTATGCCATCCCAGTCTTTACAAAGCAAAGAATCAGTAAATGATAAAGTGGCAGTAGCACAAGCTAAAAATGAGAAAAAAGTAAAAGAAGAGAAAGATAAAAAAAAGCACAATAGCAAAAGATCTGTGCCCAAAATTAAAGCACAAGAATGGCAGACAGAATCAATTGAGCAATCTAATATTAATATTGCTAATATTGTGCTAGCGCAGGAGGCTTCTACAGGAGAGAAAAAAGTTGTTTCATCTGCTAAAGCCTCTAATGCTTATAACTATTTTAAGAACTCTTAAGCAGCGGCTTTACGACGCCCGCCATTGAAGTTTCCACCAAATTTTTTACCACCACCAAAACTCTTGCGGCGTTCACCACTACCGAAGCCTTCGCGGCGCTTCCCGTCAAACGGACGTGCTGGACGCTCTCCATCTTGTCTCGGGCGATCATTATTAAAGCTTTTACGGCGTTCACCACCACCAAAACGGTTGCGACGTTCTTCGCCGCCTTCAGATCGACGTTCGCCACTAAAATTTGGGCGCTTATTTCCGAAGCTCTTACGCGGTCTGTCACCGTCTTGTCTTAGGCGGTCATTATTAAAGCTTTTGCGTTCTCCACCACCAAAACTCTTGCGGCGTTCACCTTGGCCTTCGGATTTGTCACCAAAGCTTCTAGGTTGCTCCCTTCTCTCTACAAAACCTTTCGTGCCTAGTAGAGGGCGACGATTTTCACCGTCTTGTTTCGGGCGTTCATCTCTTTGTCTTTCTCGACGATCTTGCTTAAAGTTATCGCGTCTTTCTCCGCCTCTCTCAGATCTGCGCTCACCGCCAAAACTTTTGCGACGATCACCTCCACCAAAGCTTCTACGGCGTTCACTATCTTGTCTTGGACGACGTTCTTCTCTATTGCCTTCATTTCTTTCTGTTACTGCTTCAGCGTTTTGTTCTGAATGACGAGTTGGGCGAGAAGCTTTTTTATCTTTCCAACGATTGAAACGATCACTACCTCGACGATTACGATCTCTTTTCTTACCTTTACCGCTGTTTTCTTTCGCACCAGGAATCGATTCAGTTTTCTTTGTTGGATCTAAAAGGAATTGGATTGCTCTCCATTTTGCATTATCTGCAGGAGTAAGTAAACTTAACGCATTTCCTTCTGCTCCAGCACGTGCTGTTCTACCAATACGGTGAATATAGTCTTCAGAAGCTTGAGGAATATCATAGTTAATCACATGTTCGATATGAGGAATATCTAAGCCGCGACAAGCCACATCTGTCGCAACTAAAATTCTATATTTCTCTTTTCTGAAATTGCTAATTACACTGTCACGTCTGTTTTGTCTAAGATTACCGTGGATCGCATCAGTCTCATGGCCATAAGTCTTTAACTTCTCTGCAAGTTTTGCAGCACCATGTTTTGTTTTCGCGAAAATTATAATAGAACCTTTGCGGGCGTTTAATTCATCAAGTAAACGAGGGAATTTTTCTACTTCAGAAACATATGCATGTTCTTGTTTTATGTTTACAGCGGCAACTGAAGTTTCACCTACAGAAATCCTTACAGGATCAGTTAAATATTTTGCAGCTAGCTTTTGAATGTTGCTTGGCATTGTTGCAGAGAACATCAGCGTTTGTCTCTTTGAAGTCAAAAATTTTGCAATTTGGTCAAGCTGTATACCGAAGCCCATGTCTAGCATTCTGTCGGTTTCATCGAGTACTAAAAATGTTGTTTTATCTAATTTTAGAGTGGCTCTTTTTAAGTGATCATTTACACGCCCAGGAGTGCCAACAACTAATCGTGGTTTTGAACGGAGTTGGTTGAATTGCTTGAGCATTGATTGGCCACCAATCAGCAAAGCTGTTTTAATTTGGCTACCATTCAACATTAGCTTAAGTGAATCCATAACTTGCACGGCAAGTTCGCGAGTTGGGAGTAAAATCAATGCGCAACTTTCTGGATTGTTAATTAAACTTGCAACCAACGGGATGCCAAAAGCTCCTGTTTTTCCAGTTCCAGTTTGAGCCGATCCTAAAATGTCTTTGCCATCTAGCGCAACAGGGATTGCCTCGCACTGAATAGGTGTTGGGGTAACAAACCCCATCTCTTGTAGAGATTTTGAGAGTTGCGGAGGTAGATTTATTTCGCTAAATTGCTGCATTTAATTAATTATTTGATTGTTTAAATAGTGATAAAGATTTGAATTGTGACACAAAACTTGTGAAATAGCAAGGTTTATCCCCTTATTTCAAATCAAAGCCAAAATATATAGAGGTTTTTTGCTATTTCTAGTATCATAATGGGATATGGCTTTAAATCTAAAATGAGAGGTTTCAATGACTTACGTTGATGGCTTTGTCTTGTCTGTACCTACTAAGAATTTAGCAAAATATAAGAAAATGGCTACCGTTGCTGCTAAAGTTTGGAGGGAGCATGGTGCTTTAGAATATAAGGAATGTATTGGTGATGATATGAATGCCAAAGGCATGATGCCGTTTCCAAAAATGGCCGCTGCTAAAAAAGGAGAAGTCGTGGTTTTTGCTTTTATTGTTTATAAATCTAAAGCTCATAGAAATGCAGTTAATAAAAAGGTTATGAAAGATCCAAGGCTTAAGTGTGACATGAAAGATATGTCTTTTGATTATAAAAAGATGGCGTATGGTGGATTTAAGACTATAGTAGAAAAATAATTAAAAACATGAGTTTATAATGTCAAAATACCAAGTTGCTGTGGTTGTTGGAAGCCTACGTAAAGATTCACTAAATAAGAAGTTAGCCAATGCATTAACTAAAATGGCTCCCTCTGATTTCTCTTTTAAGATGATAGATATAAGTAGTCTGCCTCTTTATAATCAAGATGAAGATGGGAATCCTCCGCAAGCGGCAGTGAAACTTAAGTCTGAAATCAAAGCAGCAAACGCACTGATGTTTGTAACGCCTGAGTATAACCGCTCGATTCCAGGAGTTTTGAAAAATGCGCTTGATCATGCATCGCGTCCTTACGGACAAAGTGTTTGGGGTGGAAAACCTGCAGGCGTTATTGGCGTTTCAGTTGGCACAATGGGCACTGCGTTATCGCAACAGCATTTGCGCAATATTTTAGCGTATTTAGATGTTCCGACCATGGGGCAACCAGAAGCTTTCATTCATGCTAAAGAAGGTTTCTTCGATGACAAAGGTGATATCTCTGGCGGCAGCAAAGACTTCGTCCAACGCTGGATGGATAGCTATGTTAATTGGGTGAAAAGGTTTGTTTAATACTTTCTAGGGCTAATATGGGAATTGCGTTAATTTCTGCTTTTCAAAGGATACTGCCATCTTTTTTGATTTTTTTGATTCTTAACGCACTTCTAAGACTTGCTCTTTTTGCAAAAGAGATCGCGAATATTAATTATTATGTTTTAGATTTAATAAAAAGTTTATTTGTCGGATTATGTTTTGATATTGCAACATTTGCATATTTTTTGATTCCATATGGCCTCTATCTAGTGCTGCTGCCAGAAAAGTTTCGCACAACTAACTTTGCTAAGTATTTTTCCAAAACTATATTCTTTATATTTGTGTTTTTTATGTTGTTTAACACAGCAGCAGAGTGGTTGTTTTGGGACGAATTTAGCACAAGGTTTAATTTTATTGCAGTAGACTATATCGTATATACCCACGAGGTTGTAAGAAATATTTGGGAATCTTATCCAATTATATTGATACTGACTTTTCTAGCTTTTATTGCAGCAGCTATTTGTTTTGCTTCTTGGAAGATATTCGATGCTTCAAATTTGTTGATTGAAAAGCCAATAAATAAACTTCAAAGTTTTTCTATCTGTTTATTATGGCCAATTTTATCATATGGTTTGGTAGATTTAGGTTTAGCTGAATATAGTAAAAATAGTTATATAAATGAGTTGTCAAAAAATGGGATATTTAGTCTATTTGAGGCATTTAAAAACAACGAACTTCCTTATAAAAAGTTTTACTTAACGAATTATAAAAATGCAGAGCCAAAGCCATTAAGAGATCTTTTACCAGCCCGAAATAGTGGATATAGCTTTGAGAGTAAGGACACAAATGATATAGCTTACTATGTATCTGCTCAAGATAAAGAAGTTCAAAAGAACGTTATAATAATTACGATGGAAAGTCTGAGTGCAGAATATATGACGCACTTTGGTAATAAAGAAAGTCTTACTCCTAACTTAGACAGTATAGCAGATGAGTCACTATTTTTTACAAATACTCTTGCTACTGGAACTAGAACAGTGCGTGGTCTTGAGGCTATTACAATGTCAATGCCTCCTACTCCTGGTACTTCAATAATAAAGAGGCAGAAAAATGAAAATTTATTTACCTTGGGATTTATTTTTAAGGACAGAGGATACGACACCAAGTTCATTTATGGTGGCTATGGTTACTTTGATAATATGAATTATTTCTTTGAGAATAATGGCTATGATATTATTGACAGAAATGATTTTAGAAGTGCAGAACAAACTTTTTCAAATGCTTGGGGTTTGTGTGACGAAGATTTATATCGAAAAGTGATCAAAACTGCTAATGAATCTTATGCAAAAAATAAGAAGTTTTTCCACATGGTGATGACGACCTCAAATCATAGACCTTATACATTTCCAGAAAATGAAGCTGGAATACCCACACAAAACGGTGGAAGGAAAGCAGGGGTTAAGTATGCCGATTATGCAATTGGGAAGTTCCTAACTGCAGCTGCAAAAGAACCGTGGTTTAATGATACAATATTTATTTTCGTTGCAGATCATACAGCTGGTAGTGCAGGAAAAATGGAGTTAGAGCCTGCTAAATATCATATACCCTTAATTATATATGCGCCTCAGTTTATTGAACCAAGGCAGATTACTTCTTTGACAAGCCAAATTGATATAGCTCCAACATTGCTCGGTATAATGAACTTTAGTTATATAAGTAAATTTTATGGTACAAACAAACTAATTCAACCTAATAAAGATAGCTATGGATACATTGCTAGCTATCAGAAGCTTGGGTTTATAGTTGATGGTATACTGACTATTTTGAAGCCTGGCAAAGTATTTTCACAATATATGCATAGCATACTTATAAAAGAAGATGAGCAGGACGATAAAAAATTACTGGAATCGATTTCATTTTATAATCATGCTTCTGATTGGCGGGATAATATGAGTAGGATAAAAACTGTTAGGTAAGTTTTTTTGATTTAGCTTAAAAAAATATCACTCCTAAACGCAGTATCAATAACTCCATTCGGTTCGAACATGGCTTTGAAGTGCTTATAATTTTCCATTTTATTTTCGTTGCTTGATTTAGAATAAAGAATGCATTCTGCAAATTCTGAAATGTCTTGAACTATGCGTTCATGGCGGTAATAAGATAATATCGAATGATTTACTTCAGTTTCTCCATAGCCTTGATAAAAAAGAATTTCTTCTTCTGGTAGATTCCACATATTGCCCACGCCACCACCGATGAACATTAAGTCACGTTCTTTTGGAGCCATTATCGGTGCATCCCAGTCAACAAGATAAATATCATCTTCTTTAATCATAACGTTGCCAGCGTGAATATCTGTATGGCATAACACAAACTGCGCTGAATCATTTTTTAATTCTTGGGCAAGTTCGCCAGCACGAGTTACTAATTTGTGGACTGTTTTAGAATTTTTTTTCAGTGAATCTATGAATTCTAAAGCCACATTATCAGTTGCAGTAATTGTATCTAGGCGTTTATAAAGTGTCGCAACGGCATTGCGAAATTTTGCAGAATATGTTTCTTGTGGTAATTGTTTTTGCAGCGCATCGGGAACTTTTATTTCATGTAATTTCCTTAGTTCACTTCCCAAAATCTGCCACTGGTTTTCTGTTAAAGATTGACTGAAACCATCTTGCCCTTCAATGAATGGGTATACTATTAGAGTGAATTCTTCCAAGTATTGTGCAGACTTGCCATCTAAAGTTTTGATCGGATAAATGATATGCTTAAGACCTGAGGCTTTCAGTAATTCCATCACATCAAGATTTATGCTTTTATGTTTTCCCTTGATAATTTTGATGAAGAATTTTTCGCTTCTATAAACCAAAGCATTTGCGTCAGCACCTTTCTCAATTGGAGTTAAAGTATTTACGTTAATACCATAAAACTGTGTAAGGTTCTGGATGATGAAATTTTGTAATTCTGGGGTGTTTTCTAGCATGGATTTAATATGTTGTTAGAGTCTTTTTTTGGCAAAAGCACGTCCCGACCCAGATTTGAGATATTTTTCAAATTTGAATGCCTGAGTGTCATCCGAAAATGCAACATAAGTTTTCAACTTCCAAGGAGTATATTTTGAGGTGTGCGGTACCTCTTTGCCATTATGTTTTGCAAGGCGGGCTTTCAAGTTATCTGTAATGCCTGTGTAATAACAATCTGGGAAACTTATGCTGCGGAGGATATAAACATATTTCATGGCCGCAATATAAACCCGTCTTCGTTGCTCCACTACTACGACGCGGCAGCCTTCGCTTAGCCGCTTCCTTCACCTCATCAAGCCCTTGGCTTGCCGAGTCGAAGCTCGCAGAGCGTAGGCTGGTGGAGATAATCGGATTCGAACCGATGACCCCCTGCTTGCAAAGCAGGTGCTCTACCAACTGAGCTATATCCCCATCAAGGTTTACAATTTATAATCATAAAAATTATAAATGTAAACAAATAAAACTGGAGCGGGCGAAGGGATTCGAACCCTCGACCCCAACCTTGGCAAGGTTGTGCTCTACCCCTGAGCTACACCCGCAAACAGTGAAAGACAATATAATAATATTTTCTTCAAATGCAAACACTTTCCTTCGATTGTACCCAGCATTTTTTAATGCTACGCTTTTGTGTATAGACTATGTACTTGTAAATGTATGAAAATATTGGTTTTAGGGGCTGGTGTATTAGGTGTGACCACAGCATATTTTCTGCAAAAAGAAGGATATAAAGTTACGGTCGTTGATAAACATCACAAGTCGGCAGAAGAATGTAGTCATGCAAATGGGGCGCAACTTAGTTACAGTCATGCAGAGCCCTTGGCCAATTGGAAAAATTTGTGGAAAGGAGTAAAATGGTTGGGTAAAAAAAATGCCCCATTATTAATTAGGCCTAGAATTGACTTAGATCTTTATAAATGGATTTTTAAATTCTTACTCGAATGCCCAAAATCAAAAGTGGAATATCATGCAATTAATTTGCTCAGGTTGTCTTTTTATTCAAAGCAAATATTCCATGAACTCAACAGTAGTTTGAAGATCCAATATGATTGGAATAATTTAGGAATTTTACACTTACTAAGTAATCAAGAATCTCTGGATGATGAGATAAAACTATTTGAATTTTTTCATAAGCATTCCTCATGCGAATTCGAAGTTTTTTCGAAAGAACAGTGCCTTCAACATGAGCCATCATCTGAAGTTATCATGAGAGAAAAGATAGGGGGAATTTGGTCGAAGTCAGATGAGATTGGTGATGCTCATAAATTTACCATCGCGATGCAAAAAGAATGCGAAAAACTTGGAGTGGAGTTTTTATGGGATACTGAGATTCATTCGTTTACTACAAATAAGAATAAAATTACAGGAGTAGATACCTCTAAAGGTTTCTTAACAGCAAATAAATTTGTCTGTTGCTTGGGGGCGTACAGTTCAAAATATTTATCACCAATTGGTGTGAAATTACCTATATATCCTGTAAAAGGATACAGTACTTCTGTGCCTACTAGTAAAAAGCATAATGCGCCAAGGACGAGTATTTTTGATATTGAGCGTAAGATTGTTTACACCCGAATGGGTGAAACGTTTAGAACTGCTGGTACAGCCGAATTTACTGGTTTTGATCATTCTATAAACGAAGAAAGAATTAAGCTATTACTAGACGCAACGAAAAGATTTTTTCCAGATGGTGGCGATTATTCTGATGTTGGAAAATGGGCATGCCTAAGGCCATTGACGCCGCACTACAATCCTTATTTAGGTGAAACTAAATATAGTAATTTATATGTCAATTCTGGACATGGATTCTTAGGTTGGACAAATGCTGCAGGTAGCGCAAAAATAGTTGCCGATGTTGTTATGGATAAGCCTTCGCCAATTAGTTTGAAAGGGTTCGGCGCAAATTAAATATTTTAAAAATATTTCTTTCCATGAATTAGAAATCAATTACTATCTCACACGTTATTAATTAATAGGTTTAGGATAGATGGGTAAAAAAACAGGCATGCAACTCAGAGGTAAGAAATTTTGGCAAGCTCAAGATGCGTTACATGATGATTTTGATAATGAACATATAGCAACTCGTGCTGAGAGAAGATACAATGAAGAAATCAGAAATAAGATAATAGCAGTATTGAATGATTGCGATGCTGTACACAAAGAAATCTTGCCTCCAACCGAAGTAGAAAATTCTATGGTTGAGCAGGATAAAGAATTAGATCTAGAAACAGATGATAGAGAAGATCTAGCAGATCCAGCGGGTGAAATAGAAGATGCATTATTAAAAGATGGTGGAATTGGAAATAATAAATTAAGCCAACTATATCAAGCCCTGAGGAGACAGGAAAATGATGCTAACACAGTAAAAGTTACCTCACAAACCTCAATGCCAGCAGCAGTTAAAGGAAGTCAAGTTGATTCAAGGCAAGTGAAGATGTTAGGACAAAACGAACTTTGCCCTGAGTACTTTTCGTTTTGGCATTAAAGAACTTTAGAACTTCTTCTTGAAGATTAAGCATTTCATACATAACATATATTTAGCGAATAAATAATTTTATTGTTATGAGTAAAAAGCAAAGACAGGTACTTTCACCACATTTGACAATATATAAGCCGCAAATAAGTTCTATGCTTTCTATATCGCACAGAGCTTCTGGGGTATTTAATTTTTTGGGAATGCTAATTTTTATTTGGTATATTATATCAATTCCGTATACGCAAATTCCACTAAAAGATAATATTCTTTATGGATTTTTCGTGGATGGGTGGGGGATGTATCTTTTAATGTTATGGACCTTCTCATTATTTTTTCATGCTTGCACAGGTGTGAGACACTTGTTTTGGGACATGGGCATGGGTTTTGGTTTGAAGGCAACAAACATAACTGGGTACTTAGCAGTGATAATGGCGATTCTTCTCACATCATTTTGTTGGATGGTAGTTTATCAACCGGTTTGGATGATTATATTTTTTACACAAATAGTGGGAGCGCAGTGGTATGTCAATTAGAACGCCTTTAGCAAAAGTTAAACATTTGGGTTCAGCCAAATCTGGTACGCATCATTTTGTTCATCAACGAGTGACGGCATTATTTATGATACCACTTCTAATGTGGTTTGTTATCTCGTCTATCACATTTGTTGTTATGCCAAAAGATCTGGTTCCAGATTTTGTAATGTCTCCAATCAATATAGTTGCTTCTGTACTGTTTGTAGGGAACTTTTTATATCATGGCGCTCTTGGCATGAGAGTTATAATAGAGGATTATATCCACTGCAAATGGATGCAGAATGCATTATTAATCGGTTTAAATTTATTTTGTATAGTGACTTTTGTTGCTGGGGTTATATCTCTTCTTAGTATTCATTTTACTTTTAGATTCTTGTGGTAGGAAATATGAGCGCGTATGAAATTATAGATCACGAATATGATATTGTAGTAGTTGGTGCTGGTGGAGCAGGTTTACGAGCAACTCTAGGCATGGCTGAAAAAGGTTTAAGAACAGCATGCATCACAAAAGTTTTCCCAACACGTAGCCATACAGTTGCTGCGCAAGGTGGTATAAGTGCGGCACTTGGCAACATGGGCGAAGACGACTGGCGTTGGCATATGTTTGACACAGTAAAGGGCTCAGATTGGTTGGGTGATCAAGATGCAATTCAGTACATGTGTCAAAATGCCCCACAAGCGATTATTGAATTGGAACACTATGGAGTTCCATTCTCGCGCACAAAAGAAGGTAAAATTTATCAGCGCCCATTTGGCGGTATGACCACACAATTTGGTGAGGGTAAAGCTGCGCAAAGAACATGCGCTGCAGCAGATAGAACTGGGCACGCAATTTTACATACTCTCTATCAACAGTCATTAAAATTCGATGCAGAATTTTTCATTGAGTATTTCTCGCTTGATTTAATCATGGATGAAAACGGAGTGTGCCGCGGCGTTACTGCTTACAATTTACAAGATGGAACATTGCACCGCTTTAAAGCGCATATGGTAGTTCTTGCAACAGGCGGATACGGTAGAGCATACTTCTCTGCGACATCAGCGCACACCTGTACTGGTGATGGTAATGGCATGGTGCTGCGTGCGGGTCTACCTTTGCAAGATATGGAATTCGTGCAATTCCATCCAACAGGAATTTATGGTTCAGGTTGTTTAATTACTGAAGGTGCAAGAGGTGAGGGTGGTTATCTCATAAACTCAAATGGTGAGCGTTTCATGGAACGTTATGCACCAAGTGCTAAAGACTTAGCATCGCGCGATGTCGTGAGTCGTTCGATGATTATGGAAATTAGAGAAGGTAGAGGTTGTGGGCCAAATAAAGACCATATTCATTTAGTACTTTCACATCTAGATCCAAAAGTTCTGCATGAAAGACTTCCAGGAATTTCTGAGAGTGCAAAAATATTTGCAGGTGTTGATGTAACAAAACAGCCTATCCCTGTCATTCCAACAGTGCACTATAACATGGGTGGTATACCTACAAACATGCATGGTGAAGTAATGAATAAAAAAGGCAAGGATCTGAAAGTAGTAGAAGGTTTGATGGCAATTGGTGAGGCAGCTTGTGTGTCAGTGCATGGCGCAAACAGACTTGGTTCAAACTCACTTCTCGATTTGATTGTGTTTGGTAGAGCTGCTGCGATTCGTGCTGCAGAGGTTTTAAAACCTAATACTCCTCATAAGTCTCTAAGCAAAGAAGTTGCTAATGCTGGTATTGATAGGTTTGATAAAATTAGAAATTCAAAAGGTAAATCTTCAACTGCAAAAATCCGAAAAGAGATGCAAGCAGTAATGCAGGGTCATGCCAATGTTTTTAGAACAGAAGAGATTATGGCTGAAGGTGTGAAGAAAATCGAAAAAGTTTACGACTCATATAAAGAGATTTCAATTGCAGACAGAGGTATGGTTTGGAACAGTGATCTTGTTGAGGCTCTTGAACTAGATAACCTAAGAGGTCAGGCATTAGTAACTTTGATTTCTGCAGTGAATCGCAAAGAAAGCCGTGGTGCGCATGCAAGAGAAGATTTCAAGGATCGAGATGACAAAAATTGGATGAAGCATACTCTTTCTTGGGTGGACGAAAAAGGAAAAGTGAAGTTGGATTATCGTCCTGTAGTGCAAACTTCTTTGACTGATGAAGTGCAAGCATTCCCTCCTAAAAAAAGAGTGTATTAATTAATAAGTTGCAAAGTTTTTCTCATCGACCCAGACTTTAAAATGAAAACTGGGAGATGTTTATGGGTGGGAAAGCATATACGCAAGATCAAAAGCTAGAATTAGGTAGATATGAATATACCAAAAAGCTTTTAGAAGCTTTGAATGAATTTAGAGAAGCTTTGCACAAAAATGACCGATTAAAAAGACTAGAATTTCAAGGACAAATAACATCTATACTTGCTGAAAACGATGCAGCTAAATTTTTAGATTTAGAGTATGGTCCGATGCAAGAAGGCTTAAAACTGTATTTTGAAAATATGGTTGAAGACAGAGACGCGTATTTATCATTTGTAAAAGTTTTACAGAAAATATCGGTTGAATATATAATTGCGGACTTTAAAGATTTATCACTTGAGCACAGAAAATCGCTCTTATTGTTCCAATACATAGTTGATAAAAATTTCGGTGCAATTAAAGAATGTGCCTTAAACCCTATGAGAGAATGGCATAAAGAGCTTCTAGAAATAATGACTGGTGGTAAAATTCTATATGATGGCTATCGCGAATTACCTGCTGAAGTAAAAGAAATTCTGTTCCCAGAAAAAAGGTTGGTGGCAAATCACTTTTTTGATTTTTCTTCACATCTTTTTGCTGAGGTAGCGGATAGTTATAATAAACAGAATAAAGCTAATCAAGTATTAAGATCAGTTGGTACAGGAGGATTAGATGATGTTGGAAGTGTATCTAGCTCAACTGCTGCAGAGTCTTATTCATCACCACGTTCAACTTTGGTTACCACTGCCAAACAAGTAGCTGGCTATCTATTCCACAAGGCCACTGCAAGTAAAGGCAGTTCAATTCAGGGTTTGTAAGGTTTAAGCCAGCCTTTCAATGTTAGCGCCACACGCACGGAGCTTTTGTTCAATGTGTTCATAGCCCCTATCAAGATGATAAACACGATTCACAATACTTTCTCCTTTGGCAGCAAGTGCTGCTAATACTAAAGAAACCGATGCTCTTAAATCAGTTGCCATAACAGGTGCGCCTGTAAGTTCACCTACCCCATTTATAACAGCGGTATTGTCATTGATTGCAATTCTTGCTCCCATTCTTGAAAGCTCTGGGACGTGCATAAAACGATTTTCAAAAATAGTTTCAGTAATGTGAGAAGTGCCGTTGGCTAACGTCAATAAAGACATCATCTGAGCTTGCATATCTGTTGGGAAGCTAGGATAAGGTGCCGTTGTTATTGAAATTGGAGAGAAATTTCTGCTTTTGTTCTCAACCTGAATATAATTTTCTCCTTTAGTGATAACAGACCCACACGCCTTAATATTATCAAGTACTGCGTCAAGCGTATCAGGGTTCACATTAGTGAGTTTAATATCACCCCCAGTAATTGCTGCAGCTACTGCAAATGTGCCTGCCTCTATTCTATCTGCAACTAACTCATGTTTTGTAGCATGTAGTTTTTGCACGCCTTCAATAGTAATTATACTGGTTCCGGCTCCAGAAATTTTTGCACCCATGCTATTTAAAAATTTAGCGAGATCCACAATCTCAGGTTCAAGTGCGGCGTTATGAATTATAGTAGTGCCTTTCGCAAGAACTGCTGCGCACATTGTGTTTTCTGTTGCACCGACTGATACTATTTTAAACTCAATCTCAGCTCCTTTTAAACCTTCTGGGGTATTTGCAATTATGTATCCGCCTTCAATTTTGAGGTCAGCACCCATTTTTTCTAGAGCCATGAGATGTAAGTCAACTGGTCTTGTTCCTATTGCACATCCGCCTGGTAAAGAAACCTTCGCTTGGCCAAATCTTGTGAGTAATGGCCCTAATACTAAAACTGAAGCGCGCATCTTACGAACAAGATCATAATCTGCTGTAAAGTTGTTTATATTGCTAGCATCTAGTAATATTGTATGGTTTTTACTTCCTGTACTTAAGTCAAATTCGCCAGAAAATTCTACTTTAACTCCGTGCTCTCTAAGTAAAGCAGTCATAGATGCGATGTCATGCAAGTCGGGGATGTTTGAAATTTCAACAGTTTCTGGACACAGTATTGAAGCTGCTAAAATCGGCAAGGCTGCATTTTTTGCGCCACTTATCGCAATTGTTCCAACTAAGGGCTTACCACCAATAACTTTAATCTTATCCACTTTTTTACACTATATTTCTTTAATGAATACTTTTTATCAGTATGGGCTTAAAAAGCAAGTGAAACCTCATAAGAAACGGATATTAGCTTGATTTCTTTTGCTATCTTTGGTCCATTTTAAGAATTGGGTCATAGAATCGATTTGATCATCATGCTTAACATTTGGAAAAGCAAGGAGTTCTGACTCAAACTCAGCCAACCATGGTGCATTTTCTGGCAATACAACCTTGCCAGATTCAAAAAGACTTAATATTGAAATAAAACGAGTTTCTTTGTCTTTAAGGGGTTGTATAGGTATTATTGGAATTAACGAGTGTTCATCAAGTTCTTGGATCAAAGACTGGCCAGAAGCTTTATCTTCTACTAAGACTGTATCGGAATTGTAGTCTTCCCATAATTTTAACGCCATTCTTTTCAGTTCTGTGAACTTCATTTTGTCTTTAAACACATCTATAAGATAAAAGTTGTTGTTAATTTTATACCAAGTAGTGCAGACACTATAGTCGCTTTGCGCCTTTACTTTTACCGCACAATCCCAGCTTTGAATGCAGCTGTCGAATTTAGCTGGGATTTTATCGTATCTCTTTATCCATTTTGGTCTTATTAGGCTATCTTCACATTCTTTTGGTTCTTGCATATACTGAGCATTGAATGCAGAGGATCCAAGCTCTAATTTTGCCGTTTCAATTTCTAGTTTGTTTTCACGAGATGCGTGTAAGAAATCTCCTTTTTTAAAAAAGAAAGTTTTGTCATTAATTTCATATTTAATATCGGTCTTTGATTGAATTGGTATTTTTAGATGATTCCAAATTTTCTTTTCTATTAGGTGTCCTGATAAATCATCTGCATTTAGGCGTTGCATCACAAGTACTATTGCGCCTTTCTTTTTGTTATTCAATCTAGTGCATAATGTGTGATCATACCATTCTATCGCCCTGCGTCTTTCAATTTTACTATTGGCTTGTATTGGAGTATGAGGGTCGTCGACGATAATTATATCCGCTCCTTCCCCTGTTAGTGTACCCATTATGGATGTCGCGAATCTGAAGCCATGTTTTGTAGTGAGAAACTTATGCTTTAAATTAGATCCTTTCATTAGGCTGACGCTTGGGAATATTTGTTTATACCAATCGGAGTTAATTATTGTTCTGCAGTCTACAGAATGCTTTAGGCTAAGATTTTGTGAGTAGCTAGCTACAATAATTTTTTTACTAGGATCATTACCTAATATCCATGCTGGCCATGCAACGCTTATTAGAGTGGATTTTAATGAGCGAGGAGGAATGTTTATAATCAGCCGTTTAGTTTTGGATTTTTCGATAGATTTAAGATGTTCAATAATTAAATCTAAGTGCCAGTTATCTTCAAATTTTTGCTTGGGGTTTAATGTTTGAAAAGTTTTAATTAAAAAACTTTTAAAGCAATTAGGTAGTAAATTTAGAGCTATCTCTGAAGAAATTGAATCGATGTGTTGAGTCATATGTATCCCTAAGTTACAATTAGTATTATAAAGACTTAAAGAAAAGCTCGGAAGTACATGTCTAAAAAAATTTTACAGCTTAAGAAATTGTATTCTAAATATAAGGTAGATGCCTATTTGATACCATCTACTGATGAGTTTTTAAATGAGTATACTCCATCACATCTTAGAAGATTAGAGTTTATTACGGGGTTTTCTGGATCTTATGGAATCGCTTTAATCTCCAATTCTAAGAATTACTTAATTACTGATGGTAGATATCTGTTACAAGCTAAAGAAGAAGTTCCAAAAGATTTTAAAATTATAGAAGGTATTGGAAAGATAGAGGAGTATACTGGTAACATTGGATATGATCCAATGTTGATTAGCAAAGCAACATTGCTAGCATTAAAAAAGAAGAATTTAAATTTAGTGCCAATTGAAAAAAACCTTGTTGACCTTGTTTGGCAAGATAAAAGAGTGCTTGAAAGCCGACCAGCATTATTTTTTGATAAAAAATATTCTGGAATGGACTCGTCAGAAAAAATTAAAAATACCTTAAAGTCACTGAATAAGTCTGCTGATTATTTATTGCTTGCAAATCCAGATTCAATCTGTTGGCTTTTGAATATTAGGGGTCATGATGTTCCATTTACACCAGTACTTCTTTCATACCTATTGCTGTCAAAGAAAGGAAAGGTAACTTTGTTTACTGATCCTAGAAAAGTTTCTCATATTAAAGGAATAGAAGTTAAAGAGATCAGCGAAATTAAAAAGGCATTTAAGAATATTGTAAAAAAGAAACAGAAGATTCAGCTTGATCCCAGTAGAACGCCAGTTTGGTTCTTGGAGAATGGGGATGAAAAAGTTATAGCAGATAGTGATTCTCTAGCCTTATCTAAAGCTTGCAAAAATGAGATTGAAATTAAAGGGATAAAGGAAGCTCATTTGCAAGATGGAATTGCGGTGACAAAGTTTATTAATTGGCTGACTAAAAATGTTTCTAAAAATATCGATGAGATTTATGCAGCTGCAAAACTTTTAGATTTTAGAAGAGAGCGGAGCTTATTTCAGTATCCAAGTTTTGAAACTATTTCTGCCTTTGGAGCAAATGCTGCGGTAGTGCACTATAAACCCAGTTCTAAGACAAATAAAAAAATCACCAAGAAAGGTTTGTATCTGATCGATTCAGGTGGGCAGTATTTGAATGGCACAACAGATGTCACCCGTACATTATGTTTTGGCAAGCCAACTGTAGAACAAAAAAGAAACTATACTTTGGTGCTTAAAGGGCACATTGCAATTGCCACAGCTAAATTTCCAGAAGGAACAACTGGCCAGCAACTTGATTCCATAGCCCGCCAATTTTTGTGGCAGTATGGCTTAGATTACAAACATGGTACAGGACATGGAGTAGGGCATTTTCTAGCCGTTCATGAAGGGCCACAAACAATTAGTAAAACTGCTTCTGCAGTTCCTCTCAAAGAGAATATGATTGTATCCAACGAGCCAGGATTTTATAAGGCTGGAGAGTATGGAATTCGAATTGAGAATTTAGTCAGAGTAGTCAAATCCAAAACCAAAGGTTTTTTTGAATTTGAAACATTAACCCTAGTTCCAATAGCTATAAACTTGATTGATCAAAATCTGATGACTGCATCTGAAAAGAAATGGGTGGCGAGCTACAATTCCAAGGTTGTTAGATTGCTAAAGAAAGCTAATATTAGTTAGTTAATTATCTATAAAATGTTTCATTTTTATTAAATTTGTAGTTTGTCAAAGTTTTTTGCTTGTAACGTGCGTATCTGTAGGTTATAATGATCGATGTTCAATAAAGGGGGATATAATGACGTATAACTTAAATTACCAACTTAATTCAGACGAAATTAAATTGGCTGCTAACGTAATGACTGGTGATGATCTGCAGTTCATTAACTCGGTTGATTCAGAGCATACGCAAATAGAGAGGGGTAACTATGCATTTATTGCAGATATAGTAATTCCCAATTTTCTTGAGTTAGACAAAACAAAGCCAATATATATGCCAATGGTAATAGCTGGTCATGATGTTTTGTTATCGCTTCTACCCAAACAAAATGGGGCAATTTCTGCGTACTACAATGATTCGTTTGGCTTCATTGATGACGGTGATAGGAAGTACATAGCAAAAACTATAACATGGATGCTGAAAGCTGTTGATGATAGAGTAGAAGATTTGGTTGATTTATCAGTTTTTCAGCAATTTGCCAACTGTTGTGGTCTTTCAGTAGTTTCTAATATTATCAATCTACATAACGCTCATAGCATTAATAGAGAGATTGGTACGGAAGTTTTGTATCAAGGTGAAGATATGGAAAGTTATTACACAAATTTAGGCGAGAGCAGTGTAGCTCCTTTTTTAACAGAGTAAGTTGGTTACCTAGAAGGTGCTCTGGGTTCACTAAAGAATAATAGGAGAAACACGCCAATACAAATTGCAGCATCGGCAATGTTAAATGCTGGATAATGCCATAATCCTATATGGAAGTCTAGGAAATCGACCACAGCACCATATTGTAAGCGATTGATTAAATTGCCGACTGCTCCTCCGATTATAAGTGATATTGCAGACACTGTTAAAATGTTTTTTGCAAACCAGAGCCAGCAGAGCATAGCAAACATAATAGCGCAAGTGAGAGTAATGAATAACCATTGACTATACTGGGCTTCATTAAACATTCCAAAGCTGATGCCTTTATTATAGACCAGTATGATATTGAAAAAAGAAGTAACTTCTATTGTGTTGCGATCGTATGCACTCATTATATCTATCATTCTTTCTTTAGAATATAAGTCTAAAACTGCAGTGAGCGTTCCGATTATAAGTAATATAGCAATGTGAATGAGTTTGTTTTTCATGATAAAATTGATGTTATAACGTGTCCTTTATCTAAATAAAAACTTGTGCTGTCAGCAAGAGTTTTCCTTATCATGGCTATCTTATTTAGGTAGGCTTCTACTGACGTAATATCAGTAATTGCATTGTTTTTTAGTTGGTCTGAGAAGAATTTTTCAATAACAAAGGAGATAATTTCCCAATTATCATCAAGGCCTGCAAGAGTAGCTAGTTCCAAAATTTCTTTTTTAGAGCGATTTGAATTGCTAACTATTTCATAAGTCTTTCGGTATAAATCCATTTTTTCGCTTTCTAGAAAAATAGATGAGATGCCAACGGATCCAGAGCTAAGATCGTACAAATCTGCAATATCAAAATTATTTAAGTGGGGCTTTTGAATTCTTAATATTTGTCCAAATAATTCTACTGATAAAGGTTTTACTTTGGTTAGCCTGCAGCGAGAGCGAATTGTTGGTAGAATTTGCCCTAATTTATGACAAATTAAAAGGAATATGACATTTGCAGACGGTTCTTCTAAGAGTTTCAATAGGGCGTTCGCAGCATTATTATTCATGGCATCGATACTATCTATTATTACCACTCTGTATTTTGATTCTACAGCGGTGAGGCTTAAAAATTTACCAATTTCTCTTGTGTCTTCAACTTTGATAGTTGGCTTTTTATTTTCTTCGTCAGCTTCTAAAACAAGTAGATCTGGATGGCTCAAATTTTCTATTTTTCTTGCTGTTGTATCATTGTTATCGAAGCTCAATTTAGTTATGCCTTTTGGCGGGTTGTTTAATAAAAACTTTGCAATGGTGTATGCAAAAGTTGCTTTGCCAATTCCTTTATTCCCAGTAATTAACCAAGCATGATGCATTCTAGATGAGTTAAATGACTCTAGGAACTCAGATGTTTCAGTATCAAAGCCTAATACATGATTTGAATTTCTAGGATGTTCGAACATAATTAATACATACCAATAGTGCCAGAGTTGGATATCGTAAATAATTCTCCATTAGCTATAATTGGTGCTAAGTAAGTATCCTGCTCTATAGCGATTGTTTCGAGGTTCGCCCCTGTATTCATGTCAAAAAAGAACATAGATCCTTGAGAATTCAAAATTATTACTTTTGAATCTCCCACTATTGGAGATGACCAGCTAGTTTTAATGCCTTCGGGAGATAGTTCAGATAAATCTACGCTCCATTTTACTTTTCCATCTTTCTTGTGTATAGCGATTAGATCGGAATCTATCGTTACTGCATAGACTAATTCTCCAGCCACCCAAAATTGCTTATCAATACCGAGCTGTTTTTTCCAAAAAGGTTTCCCCGTTTTGATATCAAATACACCCATTACGCCATCATGGCCATATGCCATTACGGTATTCCCATCAATTGTCGGTGAAGTAATTACTGTATGTAAATGACTATCTGTTACTATGGCATCTATAGGTGATGCAAGATTTTCAGTCCATAATTCTTCTCCAGTGCTGACTGATAGCGCGTATAATTCGCCTGATGTGTATTGAATTATAACAGTGTCGTCACTTGCTATAGGGGCGGAAGTTCTAAGAGAGCTTATTTCTTCACCTATACCTATGTGATTCCACAAGATTTTACCTGTCATTGCTTCAAGAGCAAAAGTCTTGTTATCAGCTGTTTGTACGAACAGAATGTTGTTATTAGTTTTGAGCGGAGTTGATCTTGAAGGACTAGAGAGTTTTGCACTCCATAGTAAACGACCTTCTGTTGCATCGATAGCTATAATTTCTGCAAGCCCAGCTGTAGCATATATTATTCCATCAGAATAAAGCAGGCCTCCGTTTAAGAAAACTCCACTGAATAAAGAGAAAAAACCTTTTTTTGTGGCAGTTGGAAAAAACTCATTTTGCCATAATACTTGTTTGGTTTGGATTTCGTATGCGGTGATAATTCCGTCTGCACCAATCGCAAAAAGCTTGTTTTCAGCGATTATAGGGGTGCCTCCTATAACAAAATCTTTTCCACCAGTTACAGAGAACAGGTTGGTTTTTTCTAGTGGCATTTTTAATTCTAGATTGTTGACCATAGACGATGTAATGCCACTGCTTTTATACCATCCGCTATTTCTTACTGGTGCTGGTATTCTGAAAATAGTGTTTTTGATTGAATCATCCACTACAGCTTCCGAGCTATTATGAATAACCTTGAGTCGTTCTCCCTTTGCGTCTATTTTTTTTGTTGCTCCCCACCATGTACCATCAGAGCAGCTAGAGAGCAGCAATAGTGAAATTAAAAGCGCACTAAACCTATTCATAATATCCTTTAATAATTATCAAGAAACAGTACCACGAACGCTTGCAATAAGCAATCTAGGTATAATTTTAGTTGTATTTTGTTAAGTGGGGATTTACTGTGATAGGTAGCGTGGAATTTCATTATTTAGGCTTATATCATTATAAATTCATGAAGCTTAGCAGGTTTATTATTGTATTGGCGTTTCTGTTTTGCACTGCTTTTTGGCAGCCTGCGTTTGCAAGCCCGCGATTTTTGGATGATTGTGTCAAAGGTTATGATTTCGGTAATATCCCTCTTAATATTGATTTAGAAATCCCTCCATTAAATAAGAAATGTTACGATCTATGTGAACAAGCTTGCAGGGTGCTTTCGCGTAAAAGTCCACCAGATGATAAAGGAATAGAGCTTAATAATGGTCCTATTTATGAGTGTAAGCGGGATTGTCAAATGGGTGCAGTTGATGACCCAGTAAATAAGCAATCTTTGGTAAGAAGAGAGTATATTATAAAGCAGGATTTTGGGGCGTTTAACAGCGCCTTGGTAAAAAGTAATGGTTTACAGTCTAATTTTAAACCAGATATCAGATACCTATCTGTGGCTATAGATAAGGTGTGTACTCCAGATATGATAGGAAAAGACTTAACAAAGCCCAATTTTACTCCAAGTAAAAATAACCCAACACATGCGATACCCACAGGATTGCTTATAAAAAAAGGAGAGAGTTTTGGGATCGTATTACAAAAACCTATGCAAAAAATTTACAGATGTGGGAAAAAGCAAATACAATTATTGCCATTAATACCAAATCTAAATGGCAATATAGCTCCTGATTGGACTAATAAAACTACCCAAAACATTTGGTCTGATAAAAATATGCACTCATGTCTGGTAGGTCTTAATCCAAATGAATTAGATAAGGCAGAAAGAGATCATTACAAAGATTTATACAGTAAAAATTTTAGTAATTGGAGTTTATGGCATGGTGCTAGGGATATTGGATTCGTAGGAGCTTTATATGACATTAATAACTTCCCCAATCATAATGAAAATACTTTGAAATCTCAGTTATTTCAGGCGGATTTATTAAATTATGATAATCCTTGTTATTGGAATGCTAGAAACGACCAATTTTTATTTTCTAAAATATTTGTACAAGATGGTGATGACTTATCGTTCACTTGGGTTAGTAAGCTAAATCACCCATGGAGAGATTTTTATTTTAACAACATCATGAATGATGTTGATTCGGTCGGAAATTCTGAAGGTTTCAAAAGGCTTGGGCGGTTATATATAAAGAGCATGGATTCTAGTAAATTATATAAGGAGTTTGAATATTCTCAAAATAACTACAATATAAAATATAGCGATCCATATGATAAAATTAGCAGCACATCTAAGAATTTTGAGATATTAGAAGGAGAGTGTGCGAGAAACCCAGATTTTTGTGATGGTTCGGCGAACAATCTTGATCCAGATGCTATCAAGAAAATTGGCAAAAAACTTGATCCTCCTACTCCAATAGAGAGACAACTTTCAGGTAAATATAATAACGCTGCAATTTGGCATGGCCTTTATGGAACGCTCCAAGATAAGGAAGTGATAACTGTATTTGATCAAGCTAATTGTAAAAAGGAAGATATTACTTCAGATGCTAAGTATAACGAATGCAATATAACCACTAGCTCAGGTTATTCGGAGTATACTTATGCAGGGAAGTTGGATGGCCTTACGCAATCAAGGTCGGAGCTATGGGTTAAACACCCAAATTTATTTGAAGGGAAAGGCTCTAGTTATGCAAGTCATGATGGTGGAATCGATCTTACTATAGACTGGGGTGGGTGTCCCATAGAAGACTCTGGGCTTGAATATAATATTCTTATTAATACAGATGAGAATGGAAAAGATGTATTCCTTGCAGAGTGGCAGTCTCTTGATGGCATAGCAAAAGAGGAAAAAAACATTTATGGACACTATGATGGGGAGTTGTTTCTCAGGATTAGACCATATAAAGAAGATGCCAAAGCTAGTACTGTAGACTCGTATTTTGAACAAATGTATGGGCCGCTAAATTCTTTTGGTTCATATAAGGTTACAATCAAACCAAAATTAGAGAACTCTTCAGGGTTTATACAGAAAGATGGCCCCATCGGAAATACAGTAAGATATGTATATAATGTACTAATGGGTGAGAAGGATGCTAATGGTAAAATTATAAATATTGGAGTTAGTCAGTTACTTTTCGAAACGCTGGTAAAAGATAGCAAAGTTATAAACGGCGTTCTGGCTTTTGTAGTATTATATCTAACGTTTGTCGGCATTGGTTTTGTTATGGGAACCATTGAAATGAAGCAACAAGATTTAATATATAGGGTTATAAAAGTTGCTATCGTTCTGGCCGTAGTATCTCCTAACAGCTGGGAATTTTTCTATGAAAATTTCTTTGCAGCGATTATGGGTGGTGGCATTCAGTTAATGACATTGGTTGTGACAGGCAGTTTTAGCTTTGTCGATTTTGCAAAAATTCCAAATTATGAATTCTTTGCCAATCAAGATAAAATGCAGGCAGATCCTGCTAATATTTTCCAGATATTTGATGGTCTAATAACGCAGTTAGGTAGTGCAAAGCTATGGACTAAAATCTTCAATCTATTGTTATTGGGTTTCATGGGCTTTTTCCTGTTTTTCATAGTGATTGTTGCAATACTGTTCTATATATTGGCTGTCTTAAAATCGGCACTAGTTTACATGATGTCGTTAGTAATTATTTCAATTTTAATATTTACTGCGCCAATTTTTATTCCGATGATGCTATTCCAAACGACAAAAAACTTATTCGATGGTTGGTGGAAGGCATTGCTTTCATTTACATTGCAGCCAATAGGATTGTTTGCTGGTATTGCTATGTTTAATATAATATTTGCAGCGACGCTGTATTCGGCTCTCTCATTTACTGTTTGCCCATATTGCTTCTTAGGTCTTCAGATCCCTGGTTTGGATTATTTTTGCTTCTTCTGGTGGTGGCAACCTATGATGGGGTCATTTATGCCAGATGAAGCATATACAGATTCATTCTCGGTTCCAGGAGGTTTATTGGCGGGAGCAGTTATATTGCTGATTATAGCTCATGGAATGTTAAAATATTGTGATTTTGTGACTAAGGTAATAGGCAGCATAGTTTCGGGTGAATTAACAAGCAGAAGTGGTAACTTATCTGGGTATTCAGGTCAGGCTGGTGGCTTAATGATAGGTGGTGTTAACTCAATGATTTCTGGTGGTGGTCAAGCGTACACAAAGGCTAGAGGTGGGAAGAATGCTATGATGGAGCAATATCAAAAAGGACGAGAGCAGAAAGCGAAGCAATTGGATAAACAAGATGCAAAAAGAAAACCTGATGCATAGTTAATTAATTTGTGTTGTCTTATAAAGTGCCTAGAGGTAGGCTGTAAATATGTGAATATTAAGGATACTTATGGCAAAAGATACAGGTATAGTTCAAGCTGATCCTCTGTTTATAGGTTTAACTAGACCGCCTCTAACATTTGGTGTCGGCACTATGTGGCTAGCTTTAGAGAGCGTTGTTACTATGTTAGCTTATGTTTTTGACCCTAGTATAAAATACCTTCTTGGGGCAGTATTTGTGCATTTTATAGGGATGTACCTATATGGAAAAGAGCCTTTGTTTTTAGAACTCTTTAATACTAAGTACAGTAAGTGCGGCCCTAGATTTAATACTTACCTATGTCACGGTAAAAATTCATATGACCCTTATTAGGTAGGAAATGCTGAAGCTCTTTAAAAAATATGTGCCTAAGGAATTAATAGCTTCTTACGAGTTTCCAGCTAGTAATTTCTTGCCTTACATGGTGCATGTTAACGAGTCTACGGTTCTATTAAAAGACGATGCTTTGGTTCAGACAATAAAAGTAGGTGGTTTTTCATTTGAAACAGCTGATGATGAAGATCTAGATGCTAGAAAGAATCTTAGGAACCAATTATTTAAAAGCCTTGGCGGCGGAGATTATAGTTTTTACTTTCATCTAATCAGAAAGAAGAAGCAAGTTTATCCCAAAGATTATGCAAGTGTAGATATGCCAGATGGATTCGCTCTATATCTGGATGAAAAATGGGTTGAAAAACACAGAGATGTTGAGGCCTATGTAAATGAATTGTATATTAGCATAGTGAAGCCGATAGGGATGTCGAGCAGTAAATCTACTATAGGCAAGATTTTAAAAGCAGCAAATCGCGAAGCTTATAATTCTAAGATGAGAGAAGCTTGCGATGCTTTAGATGAAGCCTCTACCCGTGTATTGACCGCATTAAAAAGTTACTCGCCTGAACTGCTTGCTGTTGAAAGAGTTGGGGATGTTATATATTCAGAGGTTGCTGAATTTCTCAGTATGATAGTTAATGGTGGGCAAGGAGCCAAGATACCAATATCAGCTAATGATATGTCTACTCAGCTGTCCAGCAATCGATTATACTTCGGTAATAAAAGCATAGAGTTCAAGTGCCCAGACGGTAGTTCTAAATATGGAGCTATGATAAGTATAAAAGAATATGGTCCAAAAACTTGGATTAGCATGATGGATCCATTCCTGCAGCTAGACTGTGAGTTTGTAATGACTCAGACCTATGAGTTTACAAATAAGAGGAAGGCAATTTCTGCTATGCAAACTCAGCAGAGGTTGATGAGGCAAGCTGGAGATCATGCTGTATCTCAAATCGAAGAAATCGACATCGCGCTTGATATGGCAACTAGCGGTGCTATAGCATTTGGAACGCACCATCTGACAGTTATGTGCTTAGCAGATAATCCAAAAGAATTAGATGAGGTTGCTTCTAAGATATCGGTTACATTAACAGATACAGGTGGAATTGGTGGTAGAGAAACCATAAATTTAGAACCATCATTCTGGGCGCAATTTCCAGGTAATTTTGGTTATATTTTAAGAAAGGCTACAATAAACACTTTGAATTTAGCTTCATTTAATAGCTATCACAATTATCCAGTTGGAAAGGCAAAAAATAATCACTGGGGCGATGCGGTTACAGTTCTTGATACTACATCTGGCACCCCATATTACTTTAATTTTCATGTAAGGGATGTTGGGCATACCACTATAATAGGGCCGACAGGAGCTGGTAAAACAGTGCTGATGAATTTTTTGTGTGCTCAAGCGCAGAAGTTTAAATGTAGGCTGTTCTTTTTTGATAAGGATAGGGGCGCAGAAATCTTTATACGAGCACTTACTGGTCAATATACGATAATAGATCCTGGTAAGCCATGTGGTTTTAACCCTTTGCAATTAGATGATACAGGTGAAAACAGAACTTTCTTACTCGATTGGTTAAAACAACTTGTCTCTGTAAACAAAGAGCCTATATCCTCAGAAGATATACATTTGCTAACGAATGCTATTAACGGCAATTTTAAATTAGAACCCAAAGATAGAAAGCTTAGTAATATAGCGCCGTTTCTTGGTATAGCTGGCCCAGGCACTCTTGCCGGCAGAATGGCAATGTGGATAGGTAAAGGTTCTCATGCAAAAGTATTTGATAATGATGAGGATTTAATAGACTTTGGGAAGTCTAGTATATTTGGCTTTGAAATGGCGGAGCTATTGAAAGACAGTGCGAGTTTAGGCCCATGTCTTTCTTATGTATTCCATCGTATAAATCTCTCACTTGATGGTACGCCAACCATGATAGTGTTAGATGAGGCGTGGGCATTAATAGATAATCCAATATTTGCGCCAAAAATTAAAGATTGGCTCAAAGTATTGCGTAAACTTAATACGTTTGTGATATTCGCAACTCAAAGCGTTGAAGATGCTAGCAAGAGCGCAATTAGCGATACATTGATCCAACAAACTGCAACGCAAATATTTTTACCAAATTTGAAAGCAACAGATGTATACAGAAAGACATTTATGTTGAGTCAAAGAGAGTATGAATTGATAAAAACAACAGATCCAGGAACCAGATACTTTCTTGTTAAACAAGGGAACGATTCGGTTATAGCTAGAGTAGATTTGTCTGGGATGTCAGACATAGTCAATGTGCTTTCTGGTAGGGCAGATACGGTGTTGATTCTTGATGAAGTTCGAAAGCAGCATGGAGATGATCCTAGCGTATGGATTCCTATTTTTAACAAAAGATTGAAAGAGTTGAAAGAATGATAGGCACAAGATTTATTTCAAAATTTTTAGTTTTTGTCACCTTGTGTGCTATAAGCTTGGTCGATGTGAATGCGCAAACTACTGCCAAATCGCCTACAATCGCTAAAAAATACAATCCTGATTTGGGTTATACGGGTGGTGCGTGGCAAGAGTATGAGGAATTTCAAAGTGTTTCTGGATCAGGCTCTGGTTATGATGATTGTTTCAGTTCTGGAAAAACATTTTCCGACACACAAGCTTTTTTAAATGTGAACATCCCTAAAAATATTGGCAAAGACGTTGCAGATACAGGAGCTAATAACGTAGTTGGAGATGTTGATGTTGCAGCTTTAGCTAGAGCGGTTACATACAGCGTTATGGCCTATTTTGTAGGACCTTTAGCTCTAATTGCTGTTGGTATTGAATATGCAGTGATGGTTGATGTTTGCTCTAATGCATATGTATTTAGTGCTGCTGAGAGAGTGACTCTAGGACTATATAAACCTGGTGATGAAAAAAAATTAGATAAGAAAAAAAATATATGCGTAGATCAAAGCGCGGATACGCCAAAAATACCTAAACTTGAATTTACAGCTAATAATAGGGTTTGGACAAGTAATGAAATACCATACTTTTTCCACTGTGACCCAGAATATGATCCATCTACAAACCCACCAAGTACAACAAGTGATCCTAAAAAAATAGGCAGAACTTATGGTTATGCGGGCTCAGCGAGTGGTTATTGTAATCAAGGATTAAAAGAAGATGAAATAGATGCCATGAAAGAAAGCCTTGGTACAGTTGCAGTTGGCTATTGGCCGAAAATATCAAGAGGTTTTTGGTCGGTTTTTGGGGTGGATACGGCATGTGATCTGAGTAGTCATGGAGTGGATTTTTTAAAGCCTGGTGAAAGAAAAAAAATTGCAACTACTGTAGACTTCTATGCATTTTACCACCAATTGCCTCAAACTGGTAAAATAAGGTTGTGTGTAGCTACTCCTTATACAATGTTCCCAATAATAGTAGGATGTTCTACTATTTCACCTCCAGGAGATTTTGCTAATGATGATCCGTTTATTAGTGAGTATGTGAGAGATACTAGATGTGCATATTTATTAAAACCCAGATGGGATTTAAATTCATTAGGGGAAACACCCGTTGATCCTAAAACAATAAACCATTCAGTAAATAAGTTCCTAAGAAGTGACCTGCATTTGACTAGTACAGTTATTGGTTGTGTTAAAGATATGTTGATGAAAATCTTCATGGGAAGTGTATCTGGTAAAAACGTTAATGTGGGACCAAAGCCGTTTTTCCAAAAAATCCAAGAGCGCATGAAGACAATGGTATTAGGGGTGTTGACTTTATATGTAGCGCTTTTGGGTATTAAGATTATGACCGCTGGTCAACCACCTTCTAGGGGTGAGTTTGTTATGTATGCGGTAAAATTTGCGCTTGTATCATACTTTGCTTTAGGTACGGCATTCTATGAAGCAAAGAATGGAGTGGTGACAGGCATATATCCTTCAATATTAGCAGTAACAGAAGAGTTGTCTTCAATATTCCTGGAAGCACAAAATACTAATGACCCTACATCTGCTTGTAGGTTGTCACTTGATAATAAAAACATCTTGGCTAACAGAGATATTCCGGTAAATAGAATATCTTATGGAATCGCTACAGAAGGGTATCCTGGTATTATTAAAACAACTGTTTGGGATTTAGTAGACTGTAAAGTTGTGAACTATTTATCGTTTGGTACATGTAACTATAAATTGAGTGGCTTGATGACTGCTTGGTTATTTAGTGGTTTGATATTTACTGATTTTGCTTTGGCTATATGTTGCTTGATATATTCAATTATGGTGATGATTACTGTATTCAAGTTTGCTCATATATTTATATTATCCATGTTCACTATTACAATATTGGTATTCTTATCACCAATATTTTTATGTTTCGCTTTATTTGAGCCAACAAAAGCGATGTTCCAGAAATGGATGCAGATGATTTTAGGATATATGTTGTATCCAGCATTATTGTTTGCATTTGTTGCTATTATGTTTGCAACATTTGATGCTGTAATGTACGGAACTCTTGATTTTGCAAATGCTCAGAAAAACTTCCAAGCCAATCCCGCTAATAAGCCTGCTGATTTTAGTTTATATAAAGAAGCATGCAAAACAGCTAAGGATTCTATGTTCTGCAAGATGTCAGAAAAGATGAATTATGAAGATCCATGTACTGGTGATCAAGTTAACCTATCTTCTGGACAGATCGAACATGAGAAAATTTTAGGCATTGGCTATTTGAAAAAAGTTAATAGTGAATTTGCTAGTGATATCAGATCAGCGATGATGAAACTATTGTTATTTGCTCTTTTATTCTTCTTGTTCTTAGGATCAGTTACAGAGTTTATGGCAGTTTTAGTCGGTGTTCAAAGTCTTGGCGATGTATCTAAAGGGCTTGGCACGCCGTTAAAACCATTGTCGATGGCTGCAAGCTCAGCTCTGAAGTCTGCCGCAAGCGGGGCAGCTAATAAGGTCGCCCAGAAGGCGGGCTCTGCTATGACCTCTAGAGGTAGTGGCGGTTCAGGAGGAAGTTCTGGAAGTGGCTCTGGAAGTGGTTCTGGCGGAGGCGGTGCTGGTGGTGGAGGTTCATAGAAGCAATGAGATCTTTTTTAAAAAAGGTTGCAAAATTCTATTCTATGAATTGCCTTATATTGGCTATGGGCATTTGCTTCTTAACAATCTTTTCTTCTGTGTCATTGGCTCAAGATGGGACAATAGGGCTTTATTCTAATTGTTATTTCGGTGATGATTTCTCCAATAGACAACGAGAGAATATACGAGTAAGTCCTATAGGATTAATGTGCCAAGAAAGATGCAATAATGAATGCGGCAGCATGATTACTGCAGAGCAAAAAAAGGGAGTTAGTTTATCTTTCAATACGAGCGAATTTTCAAGGTGCGTAAAAGATTGTAGAGCTGGTCTTACAGGAGTTGTCTATAAGATAAAAACTAAAGATGCGAATGGAAGTCTGGTTACAAGTGATAGAAAAATCAAAATAGCTTGCTCGAAAGGCCACACAGATCCTGTTGCAATTGATAAAGATATTACGGTTGCTGATTTCAAAGGAAAAAAAGATGAAAGTTTTTTCATAAGATTGCAGACTGTTCCTAATTTTGGATATGGACGAATAGCATTATGTGGGGTTGATAATGTGATTCTAAATCCAGATGAAAAGAGTTTAGGTGGAGATAGAATTATAGATTGGGGACCAAAAAACGCCTTCACTACTGACACAACCATTGATATGAAAGACGGTGATTTTGTCAGTATAAAAATTGAGACAGTGGACGGTAAGGCTAATAAAGCAGAGGGTGAATATTTATCAAATTTTAACTTGTATCTGAAAACAACCGTTAATTCAGGACCTGGTGGTGTTTGGGATGGTAATGGTACTAACAGTGGTAATTTTAGTATCATAAACTCTACTGAACTCACTGTCTTTAGACAAAACTCTGATGGAGAGTATGTAGATTATTATAATGGAAATGTTATATCAGACCCTGGTAAAATTTTTGTTGATAATAGTAAGGTAAAATTCTTTGGCTTAATGGGCAAAGTAGACACAGCAACAGTGATGAATGATCAAGGTGAGATAGATGAGTCTCAATCTTTTCCTGTTATAAAGTATGAAGGGCAGCTTAACGGATATTCTGATTCTTTAGCAAGACTTGGGCTACTGCACTATGCAGCTACGTTTAATAACAGGTTGCAGTTAGGAAGTTCGTGGTTACAAAATACTGGAGGATTGAGAGTAACAATCGATAAAGAAGGATGTGTATATCAAAATGGGGAGAGATTACAGTATACAATTTTAAAAGAAACTGCAAATTCTACTGCTGATGCACCTATTTACAACGACCCTTACGATAAAAAAACTCAGTGGACTGATTTAACTAAAGCTCAAATATTGGAACGAGAGCCTATTAAATTCGCTGAATCTGGAAAATTAGCTTTCAGGATAAAGCCTTTAGTTGAGCCAGAAGCTTCGCCATATAAACCCAAATGCAACCCTAATAACAATAGCCAATGCAAAAGCAGCCTAGATAAATATGATGCAATCTTTAAAGATGACAAGGTTGATAGGTATTATTATTTAAACGGGGAATATAAACTCACACTCGAAAAAGATATAAAAGAAAAAATCCAAGATAATCTTATCACTGATATAGTTTTCAAAGTAAGGCAGTATCTTTTAGGTGGCAATGGCGAGGGTGGAATAGTGCAGACTTTATTCAATAAATTTGTTCAAGATTCTAGATTTGTAGACATGATTTCTGCAGCTGTTGTTCTATTCATGTCTTGGACTGGTCTTAGTTATCTAGTCGGCTTAACCCCGTTAAGTGCTAGAGATGCATTGATAAGGATTGTGAGCTTAGCTTTAGTATTAACTCTTACTCGACCAAATAGCTGGGAATTTTTCAACACGCAATTATTCGGTTTATTTATTAATGGCGGCGGCGTGCTAATTGCAAATATGATCGATTATAATTCTTTTGGCATAGCAGAATCTGAAATTGAAAAGGTTGCCACAGATTCGTATATGGTGTTTGGGATATTTGATAAGGTATTTAATATTATATTTAGTTCAGTTATTTGGATAAAAATTTTAGCACTAACTTTCTCGGGATGGATGGGTTTTTATTTAGCATTCGCCATTTTAGTCGGTGTGTTATTATTTTCTTTGGCACTTATCAAAACGTTCATCATATATATGGTGTCTATGGTAATGTTGGCTATTCTTTTGTTATTAGCGCCACTATTTATAACGTTTTTGTTGTTTAAATATACTCGTAAAATGTTTATGTCATGGCTAGGTCAGTTAATTTCTGTTACTCTTCAGCCAGTCGTTATAATTGTGTCTTTGGCAATTTTTACAAATTTATTTTTAGCAGGTCTATTTGCAGCACTAGGCTTTAGTGTTTGTAAAACTTGCTTTTTAGGTTTTGCACTTCCAGTTGTATTGTCATATAAATGTTTGATCCCTGGGTGGATGACCGTGAATATAATACACGCCCCTGATGATGCTATATTAGCATCGCCAATCACAAATATGGCGGCGTGCTTCTACATATTTATCATTGCGCATGCGATGTATATTTTTATAGGTCAGGCTATCATGTTGGTGAATGCTATAGTGTCACAGAACTTCTTTACCGGCATTAATCTAGCTGGGTATGCCAATATACAAGACTACACCACAAATGTGGTGGGCAGAGCTATGGCACCTGTTAATTTCGCTCTTGGAAGAAGTGATGGTGTGAGGGCTGCAAGACAAGGAATAAACGCTGGTGCAAGTAGATTAGCAAGAAGTTTCGAAATGGGACAATTTGACAAAAGATACTCCAAAGTTAGTGAAGCATTAAAAGAAGTTGCGCAAAGAACAGGGACTAAGTTATCTGATGAGGAGCGTTATAATCTATTGAAAAAGCTTGGTGCTGAAGGTAAAGATCCAACTAAACTATTTGCTGATTCTAGAATGGCGTCTTTAGATAAAATGCAAGATAAAGCGGCTTTATTAGAAAAATCAGAAATGAGTAAAGCAGAGATTGTCCAAGCTTTCCTCAAATCTACGGAAAAAGATGGGGTTTCAAGGGTTGGGATGAAGACTACTTATGATAGTCTGCGTAAAGGAGAAGAAAGTGATAGGTTAAAAGAGCTTCTTGAAAAAGCGAAAAAAAATATTTCTGGTGTTGATAGCACAGATGGAGAAGATGTGCCTGAGCCAGAGGCAAGAAGAGATAGGGATGGTGCTGAATGAAGACATTATTTCAAATAATAATTGCTTTTTTTATATCGGTATTCGCTACCGAAGGGTTAGCATCTTGCAGCAAGGAAGGCGACTATACATTGTGTTATGGCGCAAGCAATTTTGGGTTGGGTGGTACGGTTATGGTACCTGCTCGTTTTGATGCGGCAAAAGATGAGAGCAATAGACAAGATTGCGAATTAATAAGAGCTAAGCCCAAGACAAGGCAAATTGCTCCTTGGACTAAAACTCCAGATGATTTAATTACCACGGGTGTTGGGAAAGATGTTGTGTGTGGCAAGAACCCCCAAGATTGCAAGTCAAAGAGGGGGGTATTAAAAATATATGTAGACGGTAGTTGGTTTCCTTGGGGTAAAGACCGCGATCCATCTATAAGTGCAAATACCCCATTTAATAGCTGTGGACCAACAGAATGCGATGATTCAAAGTCAGGATTTTTAGATCCATATGCAAATAATTCTGTATGCATGAAAAGTAATAATGATTCTACAATTGGCGTTGGCGAAAGAGTTATTAAAGGTAGCAATCCTAATGACCCATTTGGTATAGACAATATACCATGTGAGCTTGGAGGAGGATGGGGATTATTTGGGCTGCTTGCATTAGAGCAAGATGATGGTACTTTCTCTGATCCAAATGCTTCTGCGGAAGTTGCTGATAATCCAGATAATTTTGGTTTTCGAACCTTTAGAATGGCACCATTGAAAAAAGACAATGATGGACACTATTTTATTCTTGATTACAGCAAGCAATGTGTTGTTAAAAATGGGAACAAGCGTTGTATTGTTGATGAAAATAGTAAGGGTGATGAAATAGTTAGAAAAGGAAGATTATATTTCCAAATCAGAGATAGGCATTATGAAGATAATATTGGAGGGTATACGCTAAATATAGTTAGCGGTGTAATAGGGCCGAATGGTTTTATAGAAAAAACGGTTAAATATTTTGAAAGTCAAATGGAAGAGACTTCTCAAAGGATGTATAACACACTGATTATTGATACCAGTTTAGTTGGTGCTATAAGAATGATGCTAGTCTTATACATAGCTTTGTATGGCCTGATGATTATGATGGGGTTAGCAGAAATCAAGCAACAAGATGCAATTGTACGGGTAATAAAAGTCGCTCTGATAATGACATTAATATCTCCTGGAAGTTGGGATTTCTTTAATAACCATTTATTTAGAATCTTTACAGACGGCGCTAAAGATATAGCAAAAGTTGTTATGGACAGCACTCTGTATTATAATAATGACAATGACTCGCCAAGATTTATACTGCCAGATGGAGCAAATGCTTTATCGATTTATGATATACTTGTAAACATGCTTGTTTCAGCTCCTCTTCAAGCCAAAATCTTAGGTTTATTCTACTATAACGGGTACTTTTGGATCTACATAGTGGTTATGTATTTAGCATTGTTTTTTGCGTTACTTGGCATAGTAAGAGGTGTGGTATTGTATTTTGTTTCTATAATGCTTGTTGCAGTGCTACTAGTAATAGCGCCTATATTTATCGTCATGATGTTGTTCCAAATTACCCGCCAACTATTCGAGAGCTGGATACAGCAGCTAATGGCAGCGGGCATGATGTTAATTGTCCAAGCGGTTACAATGTCATTGTTAGTAATACTATTGCAGAACCAAATTGAGAATCTTTTTGGATATAGTGTTTGTTGGTCATACGTATACACAATATTTGATAAAGACAATGTATTCTTAAATTGGAAAGATATATACTGGTGGTATCCAAATAACGATGATTTGATTACAAAATGTGTAACTCCTTTGAACCTATTTGCATTCTTATTCGTCTGTATATTGTTTGAAAAAGTTATGAGAGATATACCAGAATTGATTGACGCATTGAGTAATGCTCAGTTGACTCCAATTGGTACAATTCAACATCGACAGCAGAAATACTTGTCCCCCGATAATATGGGGATTCGCGACGGCAGCTAACTATGCTGAAGCACAAATTGGTGCTTGCTGTGGCGGTACAACAAATGCTGCGCTTAGACGTGCTATTGAAGCTGATCCAAGTTTGAAACTTGAAAATGTAGCTAGGAGGAGCTGCAGGGAGAAGTACGATAAGTTTAAGCAGAATTTTCTTATTAGTATAGGTAAGGCTTACGGCGCATATACGAAGAAGTTGATAAATGGACTCATGATAAAAGTTATAGACTTGTAGAAAATATTAGCGAATTAGAAGGCATTCAACGTGCAATTTAATACTATAAAATCTTCATATCAGGTGGAGCACAAGCAAAAACTGAAACACTTATGATGCTAAAAGATGAAGCATTGGCTGAAAAAATGAAGGCGTTTGATGATAAGAGGGCAGGCAAAAAAGACTCTGATAGTGATGATGGAAGTGGTAGCGCTAGACGTTGATAATAAATAATTATTAGGCTATCATTACAAAAATTTTATTTTTCAGTATGTCTAAAACTAGTAAAAACTCTTTGATAAAAGAATCTAGCTCATTGCTAAATATTGAGGGGATATATCACGCTTTTTACACTCGTCAAGGAGGGGTTAGTGAAGGTGAGTTTTCTAGTTTAAATTGCTGTTTTAAAGATAAAGATCTAAGAAGCAATGTTTTACAAAATTTGAAGCGAATTTGTGAAGATGCAGGAATCGATTTGGAGCACTTAAAGTTAGTAAACCAAGTGCATTCCAACAAAGCATTCTATGTAGGAAGCAAGGACGCAGAATCTAATCAAGAAGCGGTCGATGCTATAGTTACAGATAAAAAAGGCTTGATGCTAGGTATACAGACTGCAGACTGTACACCAATATTGTTTGCAGACAAGAAAAATAGTGTTATAGGCGCTGCTCATGCTGGGTGGAAAGGTGCATTGAATGGAGTTATTGAAAACACTATTGAGTTGATGGTACAGAAAGATGCGCAAATAGAAAATATATGCGCTATAATAGGTCCAACTATAGCGCAGAAGTCATATGAAGTTGATTCAAAATTTAAAAAACAATTTCTAGAATTAAGACCAAGTTCAGAGTCTCATTTCATTTCTTCTGAGAAGCCTACACATTATATGTTTGATTTACCAGGTTTCTGCATGAAGATACGTTAAGATTAGTTGGTCAAACTCAAAATACGTTTTGATACATATTCAAATCCAGATAAATTCTTTAGTTGTAGGAGAGCATTCCATAATAATTCGAAAGTATTTGGTGGGCAGCTTTCAGCTATAATGTTGGTGTAAACTAAATCTTTCTTGTAAGTAAAAATACACAAAAGTCTGCTAGTGCTATTGTAATATCATTTTTAGGTATAGAACCCAGATGCTCTATTGCAGATTGTGATGATGTTTCGGCGGTTTTATAAGAAGCGGCTAAACTACCATTGCTTGCTAGCAAGTCTTTGAACTTTAGAAAGTCTAATTCAGTTTTGGCTGCTGAATTTAGTAGGGTGATTAATTCTTTTTTTCCAGAATCTGTAGATGAGGACATCGCTTCAATTACTGGCAAAGTTACTTTGCCCTCTAAAAAATCATTACCCAGCTTTTTGCCGAAAGTAGAATCCGCAGAATAGTCCAAAATATCATCAATAATTTGGAAACTAGTTCCAAGTTTTAATCCGAAATTATATAGGTGTGAGGCTTCTGCCTCTGAGCAATTTGATACCACTCCGCCTGATGCACATGCTCCTGCAAAGAGAACTGCTGTTTTGCCTGCTATAAGTTTGAAGTAAGTTTCACGAGATAAGTCTATATTGTTAAGCAATTCGAGTTGCCAGACTTCAGATTCTGCAATATTTGCTGCTGCATTTGAAAGTAGTTTTAAAGCTTTAATACTATGAGTTTCGACCATTAATTTAAATGCTTGGCTGAATAAAAAGTCGCCGACTAAAATACAAGTTTTACTATCCCAAATGTTGTTAGCTGTAGGTTTTCCCCTTCTTTTATCGCTTTCGTCAACTACATCATCATGTAAAAGAGTTGCGGTGTGTATAAACTCAACTGCGGCAGCAAGCTTAATAGCATTCTCTGATATAGTGCCAAATATTTTAGAGCAGGCCAAAGTTAAAATGGGTCGCAACCTTTTACCACCAGCACTTGTTAAGTAGTTAGAAATAATAGGAACTAGCTCAACATGGCTTTTAGCATAATCCAAGATCATGTTGTCCACAATTTTCAATTCTGGCTCTACAAGTTGTCTAAGATTTGCAAAATGATCTTTACTCATCGCTAGTTGCATTATAATTATCTAAAAAGTACGAATAGACTTATACCACAGTAAGCATGTTAGTTAAAGCAAGACCTGATTTTAAGATAGAAATAAGTAAGCAAAGACCAGTTATAGGCGTTGATGAAGCTGGGCGTGGCCCATTAGCTGGACCTGTGGTTGCAGCGGCGATAGTTTTAGATGATAGTGCCATTACTTTGGGGATTAATGACTCAAAAAAACTATCAGAAAAAAAGCGTCAGGAGATTTATAGAAAGTTGATATCGAATTACCAGTATTCAGTTTCCGTGATCGAGCCAGATGAGATTGACGAGCTAAATATTTTACAAGCCACAATGAAGGCGATGAGGGAATGTTTGGGGGCGTTTAAAATGGATGAATTTAGTGTCTTAATAGACGGCAATAAATCACCAATATCTAATGATAATAATATAGAATGTATAGTTGGTGGGGATGCTAAGTCTATTTCTATAGCAGCTGCATCAATAATAGCTAAAGTTGAAAGAGATGCGATAATGTCCAGACTATCAATGGAATTCCCAATGTATGGGTGGGCTAAAAATAAGGGATATGGGACAAAAGATCATATAGAAAATATTAGAATCCATGGGATATGCAAGTATCATAGAAAAAGTTTTACAAAAAATTTCATTTGTTAACTTTTTATTAACTAATTATATGAAGAATTGAGTGTATATATAAATTTGGTAATTTTATGCCAAGAGTAAAAAGGCTTATAAAAAAGATTAAGAATTGGCACAATGGAAAATCCATTAAGTCTGGTAGAAGATTTAATTCTACAAAAGCCGCAGAGATATTGTTTGAGGTTATAAAAGCGTATAAGCCATTACCATATGATGTATTCGGATATGATTTTAGCGGTAGAAGGAGACGGTTGATAGAGACTTTTGTTGAGGATCCGCACGATAAAAGCGTAGACAAGTATTATGGTGAAGAATTGTTTGAAATGAAGAGATGCAAGAGGAAAGGCAGATTGATTCAAGAGTTAAAATTTGGTCTTCTTGTCAATAAAATATTCGATGACTTGAATATAAAGATTGATTCAAAAAGGCTTCAAAATCAGGTGCACTGGTCAGTATTGAAAATTGCTAAAGCAAGTAAAAATGAATATTGCGAGTACAAAAAAACTCATCCATTGCATAAACCATGCAAAGGGAATGGTAGAGGGAAATTTATAATTGCCTAATAACTATTTGAAGGTAAGCTTGAGCTTTGCTCTTCGTCATCTTGTGGAAGGTCTAAAGCCCCTTTTATACCACAGCTTGATAAAGATATTAAAGTTATTAGTAAAGCTAAAGTTGTAATCTTTTTCATGAACATATCTCCTAATTAAAAGTCTCTTTCAGTCTGTTTTTTGCTTACAGAAGGTTTATTTATCGCCGCCATTTTATTACTAGTAGGGTTTATAGTTTTAACAATTGTTTCCTCATCTTCCTCTACTACTATTGCGTCTCCAGCCTCTTCTCTGCTTATAATTCCTTTGGCAAAAAGATTTTTTACAGAATCGCTCATTGTGCACATTCCTTCTTTAGAACCTATTTGCATCAATGATTGGATTTGAGGCACTTTATTTTCTCTGATCCAGTTTCTCACAGCTGGTGTTGCGACTAAGATTTCGTATGCTGCAACCCTGCCAGTGCCATCTTTTTTCTTGAGTAGCCTTTGGGCAATTACGGCTTGAACAGAGCTTGATAACATAGCCCTGATCATATCTTTCTCGCCTCCTGGAAATACGTCAATAATCCTATCCATGGTTTTTGCGGCAGAGCTTGTATGTAATGTTGTAAATACCAAATGGCCTGTTTCGGCGGCTGTTAATGCCAAGCTTATTGATTCTAAATCTCGTAGCTCACCCACTAAAATAACGTCTGGATCTTCGCGTAGCGCACTTTTTAAGGCGCGTGCGAACGATTTTGTATTCGGCCCTACCTCTCTTTGATTCACTAGGCTTTTCTTTGATTTATGAACAAACTCTACAGGATCTTCGATAGTTATTATGTGTGATTGTTCATTTTCATTGATATGATTCACCATGGCCGCAAGAGTGGTGGATTTACCACTACCAGTTGCCCCAGTTAAAAGCACTAAGCCCCTAGAAAATTTTGTGAAATTCTCGAATATTGCTGGTGCTTCTAATTGTGCAAGAGTTCTTATTTCTACAGGAATTGCACGAAACGCTGCTGCTGGGCCATAAATAGTAGTGTAGGCATTCACCCTGAACCTTAGTTGGGCTGTTACAGAGATGGAAAAATCTATTTCGAGATTTTCATGATAAGCTTGTTTCTGCACATCTGTCATTATAGAGTGTAACATGTCACGGATATCATCGCCTCTAAAAGGTGCGACGTGTATTTCTTTTATGTCGCCGTGTACCCTCAAGAGCGGTGGTAAGCCAGGGCTTATATGAATATCAGATGCCTTTTGTTCTGCTGCAAAGTTTGCCAGTTGAGCAAAATCCATAAACTAACCTACATGTTCATTTATAGTATACTATAATTAGTCTACCACGATATTAATTGCGTTGAATAGCTAATTTTTCTTGTAAATAAGTCATTCTGTTTCGAATAGCGTTACTGTTTTGAGGTAATACTTCGTTTGTTGCATCAGACTCGACAATTTGCTTATAAACAGAAATTGCTTCATGATATTTTTTCATATTATCGTATATAACTGCAAGATTATAACGATATTGGAGTACTTCAGGAGAAAGAGTTATTGCTCTCTTTAAGTATTGTTCTGCTGTAGCATAGTCGCCCATTTGGGCGTATATCATACCAATTTGTGCTTGGACAGGGCTAAATTCATGGTTTTCGGCTTCAAGAGTTTTTAGCTCAGTTAGCGCTTGTCCAGGAGATTCTTCTGACATGAGGACGAGGTAATTATTTAAGGCTTTTTTATATTGCGGATCAACGGCAAGGAGTTTTTTATAGTGAATTTTCGCTTCTTTATATTGAACTAGCTTTTGGTATAGTGATGCAATACCAAAGAGTATATTGGTGTTGTTAGGCTCTTTTTCTAGGGCTTTTTTATAAAGAGTTAGTGCAGCCTCAGATTGTCCAGAAATAGCGGCTTTATAGGCGTGGGCAACAAGTGTTGAGATATCATTTGCATCTGTATCTTTGACCTTAAATCCAAGTGCTGATTTGAATTTACCATTTTCTTCTGTAGAAGAGGGTATCTCTCTTCTTGGCATATCGTACATTATTGATATGTTTTCATCTTTCCCAGATTTTTCATTTATTTTGACTGGTACGATATTTTTTTTATATTGGCCAAAAATATCTTTATTTGAGAGTTCTTTTATTTCTTTCCCAATTGTTACGGTGGTGTCTGGTGTAGAGTTTTTTGCTGTAGTGCTATCTTCAGCTGATGCAGGCTTTATTAGTGTTAGAAGTGCTAGCGCTAAGATAATTTTTTGCATGTCAAAAATAAACCAAAAAGTCTTATATTACTAATTGATAACGCAGTATTCCAGATTGTGCAAGCAGCTAAGTGTGAAAAACAAGAATAGAAATGCTGAGCTTAGTATCATCCGCCTTCAACAATAAGCTCTTGAATTTTTTCAGCAACGCCAACCAGCTCTAAACAGTCTGGCGCTTTGGTCTTAATATCAAAGTTCGGTAGGCTATAATTATTCTCTTTAGCCACCTCTAGAAACTCAAGAGTTATTTCAGTGTTTTTAACAGTGTTCTCTTGCATGGCATTAAAACACAATAATCCTATCGCATTAGAAATAGCCTTTTCTGAAATCTCATTAGAAGCTATGTTAGACTTAAAAATGTCTAATGCTTTCTGAGCATTCATATTAGCGGCAGCTGCTGTTAATTGCTTCTCTACAGGCACTGGATTAAGGGGTTTGAATGGGTAAATTCCATAGTGAGCCGCAACCCCATATGCAAGTATGCCCATTACAGTAAATATTGTGCTTGGGTAAATATAAGAATGCCCAGAAGCTTGCCCAACATTTTGTTGAGGTAATTGCACAGCAGGAACTGCAAGTAAAGCAGCTACCATCAATGGTCCTGCAGTTTGTACATGGTCATTGTTTTCGTTGTACGGAACTTCCATAAAACCTTATAAAAATTGAGCTAGCAGAATAGCATAACAGGCCTAAGATAACAATATTTGTCAATAAAGCACAAATCTTTGAATTGGTTAACTATTTGTTAACCAATTTTGTTTATTACTAATGTCATGGTAACGATCTCAGGGAGGAAGGGATGAGTAATAAAAGAGTAAAAGCGGTTTTGGATCATTTTCATAATTTTAGACATACACTTGAAGGTGGGGTTAATATTATAAATGGCAATAATAAAGCTGGCATCAAAAATTTTTCTAGAACAATTGATCACGCTGTTGGAGAGTTGGAGAGTCTTAGGATTGACTTAAGGGATCAGCATTTAGATGATGCTACTCGCTCTGCAAGCAAAGCGAAGCATTGTTTTGCTGACCTTAGCCGCATGTTGAGAGATTGTTCTAATGGTGCTGTTATTAGTGCTGAACAGGCAAAAACTTCTCTTTTTAACGGGTTTAAAGCTTTGGATGAAGTGGCAAATGTTGTTCATAAAAAGGATGATCAACATACTAAGCATAGTCAGGCGCCAAGAGTCAAGTATAAGCCTAAAGAAAAAGAAGAGAAAGCAGCTCAGGAAAGATAGGCATAAATCTTTAGCCTAGGTGAACTTTATTATTGACTTTATATCCATTTATCGGTACAAGATAGGCTCTTAGAAATAAATGGATAGTATTATGTTTGCAGTATTAGAGACTGGAAGTAAGCAATATCACGTACAAGTAGGCGATGTTATTAGAGTAGAAAGAATGGCTGGGGAGCAAGGTTCAACAGTTAAATTAGATCGCGTTCTTATGGCTGGTGATAAAATTGGCGCGCCACTAATTGCTGGTGCGGTTGTAACAGCAGAAATACTTGAGCATAAGAAATCTGATAAAGTGATAATTTTCAAAAAGAAACGCCGTCATAATTACCGCAGAAAGCGTGGTCATAGACAGAATATTTCTGTATTGAGAATCAAAGAAATTAAAGCATAGTTATAAATAAAATTGAGGGTCTAAAATGGCAACGAAAAAAGCTGGTGGTAGTTCCAAGAACGGTAGAGATTCAGAAAGCAAAAGGTTAGGTGTTAAAATTTATGGCGGCGAAGCTGTAACTTCGGGAAACATCATAGTAAGACAACGTGGCACACAATTCCATCCAGGTCTTGGTGTTGGCATGGGCAGAGATTACACAATATTTGCTACTCAAGAAGGTGTGGTTGAGTTCAAAACACGCTCGAAAGGTAGAAGATATATCAGTGTAGTTGCTGCTTAATAACTTGGGTCTGTAGCTCAGGTGGTTAGAGCGCACGCCTGATAAGCGTGAGGTCGGAAGTTCAACTCTTCCCAGACCCACCATTTTAAAGAAAAAATTCTAAAAGGCATTTAACTGCCTCTTTTTTTATGAATATCTTTAGCAGCGCTGGAGATTGTATCAAAAAACCCATCCTGATAAAACATCCTTGTTGTTTCAATTTCAAAGCCATCCTCGCTCTCTCTAGCATTGATATCGCGGTTTAAATCGCCATGAATATTACCTTCAATTTTCCCACGCCCAATTGTGGCATAAGTTTCTTTCTCTTTATCAGTCATGCCGAACAATAGATTTATACGCTCTGCTCTAGCTTGAGAATGTAGATGTTTAGTATCGAAATCTATACCCGCTCCAAATTCAAAGCCATTGATATAACTGTCTAAATGCTCGTTAAATATATCGAGTGCTTTTATTTCTAAGTTACCACCATCTTGAAGTTTTCCATTCTCATCTATCTTCGCCTGCGCGACCAACCCACCTAAATTATGAAAACTTTCTTTTATAACTATGTTCACACTTTCCGGATTTGTTTAAAAATTTTTGATCCTACTTAAGGCTTCAGGGGGGGGGTAGGTCAAAAATTTTTAAGTTATAACTTTCCAGCTTTTTTGGCTTCTTCTTCCAAAGTTTTTACTATCCATTGCATCCAAGGATAGTAATCTTTCAACTCTGTCTCATGTCCTTGGTCAAATGGATATTTATTACATGTATCTTGTACCCATTGAGCAGGAAACGGTTCCAACTCTAAAACCTCTTTGCCTTGGGCTAGGGTTTTTTGAAGAACATCAGAATCAAAAATTGAAACATACCGCTTTATTGTATCTATGTCTTTTCTATCTTCGTAATAGCCATCGTCTAAAAAATAACATAGCAAATTAGTCAAACCTCCTTGATATTTTTTATCTAAATCTATCTCATTAATTTTCATCTATTTTACCGGATACGAGGTTAATACTTCTACTTCTTTACCAATTTTTACAAGCACAACTTTAACTTTATTAGAATCAAACTTAATTCCATTTTTAGTTATTCCATGCCCAATCTTATTATCAAACACTTTTGTGATTGGAAGGGTCTCTCTTTCTTTAGCGCTTTCAGCCCACTTCACTATATCATCATTATTATGTTTAAGCACTTCTTTCACAGCTTCATTCGCTGTTTTATAATCTGGGAATGTTGTTGCCTCAGGTAAATTTCTGCCTTTCAAATACTCACCACTCTTCCCAACATGCCTTTCTTCAGAATGTCCTCCATGAGCTCCTCCTTCACTATCCCTCAATTTGAACTTTTCAGTAACTATCCTACCATCTTTAATTTCAACTTTAGCTAAAACACTCATATCAATCCCTTCAGGAATTGTAAAGCTTTCGTCATTGTTAGCATATTGCTCCCAATCAAATCCAGGAATGTTATTAACTGTAGTGTCTGCTAAAAATTCTTCATCTTGCGATTTGTAATTATGTTCAGGAGTCCACATTGTGGTATCAATCTCTTCCGCAGCGTCAAAACCTTCGGTTATAATTTTTCCAGCAGCGAAGGCGCCTGTTAAAGTTAATGCCACAAGGTTGACACAAGCTGGGTTTGCAGCACAAGCTTCTATTGCCGTTGTTACAGCTCCTACAGCTAATTGCAATGCAGCAGGTTGGGCTACTGCGAATGGATTCTCATGAATCTTTATCAAGCTGTTTCCTAAAATCGCCAATGCTTCGTTTTCACTTAATCCTTTATTCACTAAATGTTGATAAAGCTTCACTGAAACTTCCTGCATCTCAGGATTCCCCGATAGAACTCTATGCACATCCACACAAGCAATATCTTCCTTGATTTTCTCTAAAGATTTACTCGGTTGCGATGCTTTGTTTTCTTTGAGTATATCCTTCAACGCCTCGTCTTCATCCGCATCGTAATCAATCACATCCCAGATGGTGAGTTCTGGTTCTGGGGTGGGTGAGATTTTATCCGATATCCAAGCCGCCGCATCTGCAAAGGGTTTTAAGCCATATTAACTATGTTCAATCGATTAATGCTATTTTACTTGTCATAATTCACAATTTTGCATTGGGCGTATCCCAAGAAAAAATCCACTCCTTTAAATTTGTGTTTTCTTAGTTCATCTCGCAAATTATCACTAATGAGTACTTTATTAATATTTGTTACAGAATCCTTGCAGATTACAGCTTCATTAATCACTTTTTTGTCAAATGCGATTACACGCATAGAAGATGCATGTGGTTCATTATAATCATTATAGTACATATTTTTTTCACTACCATCCCAAGTAAATGCTTCTACTCTATTAATTACATTTACTGCCTTGTAATCAGTGATCTCTTCTCCATTTTGCAAAGTTATAATTACATCAATTATTTGAACTTTATCTCCACAATGTTGTTTAAACAATTCAGCTATATGTGTTTTCATTACTGGAATAGTTAAACCTGCAGTTCTTAAAAAATCATACTTAAATAACTTTTCTTTTGTGACTGTTTTTTTTTCTTTATCAGTATGTTCGTAATAAAAATAAAGACATTTTACGTGAGCTTCATAGCCTTCAGAAATAGAGCGGTTAATTGGGTTATATACAGTAATTCTTTCAGGAGCCATTCCAAATCTGTTAGTCGCCAAATACTCTTCTAAAGACTCTGTTGCCGCAGCTTTGATTTTATCTCTGTCTGTAGTTAAAAGAAAATATTCTGGTGTTCCGTCACCACAAATTAAAATTGTCATTTTATACCTTCTATATCTTTTTTATATAACTCTGATTTGCCATGATATAAACTCTCTTTCTCTAGATTTACTTCTTTCCAATATCTAGCTTCTATTTGGTCTTTTGTTATAATTTTGTTTTCATATTCTTTATAAATTTTGTCAAGGTTACCTTTCATTTTTTCTCCGTGGTCAAGTGTATGTCTCCCACTATGGGTATTCATAGATGGGTGTATACCAGAGTTTTTTGGCAATGGCATAATATTTCTTGGGTCATTAAGAATTTTTTCATCTAGTAATCCTTCTTTAAATAAATCTGATTTTTTTAGTTCAGAATTCTTGTTACTAAAGACATGGTGTCGTTGAATTTTACTCGGATCGACATTTAAAAGCCACTTGTTATAGTCTTCAGCCCAGTCAAAACCTTCAACACCATGCTTCTTGTGAAGTGCTGCGTTTATTTTGTTTATACCTGTATAATCAGAACTATCAACAGACTTGTAATCAGCGTCAATTTTTGAAACTTTTTTAGCACTCACGGAATGCAGAATCTGCTTCATTGCTGAGCTACCTTCGGCGACTCCCACAGTAATCATAGCGGTGCCTGCAACTAAAATTCGTGCTTCCTCTTTATTAAGACTGCTGTACCTTGACATTAATTGTTCAGCTCCCGCTTCTATTGCTGCGTTTGCTCCCGCTGCAATATGCTCTCCTGCAACTAAGTTAATGGCTTCGCCCGAAAGCTCGCCTCTAACTGAATTCGCAAAACCTGCTGGCCCTGCTATTAATGTCTGGAGTGCAATGTTAAATGCTCGCAGTCCCTGCTCTGCAACCCATGGGTGATCTTCCGCAAACTCCATATATGCCGCATGCAAAACTACTAGCTTTTCCGCTACGGCCTTCACCGCCGCTTCTTCCTTAAGCCTATGCTGTATTGGATCTGTAGCCGCTCCTTCTAAATCTGGGAGTGGTTTTACAATTATAGTTTCGTCAACAATGTTATTTAATCTTGCTTTGAAGTCTTGTATTTCTTCCTTTGCAAAAATATCGTTGAGTACTAAGTCTTCTAAACAATCTTCATCTACATCATAATCAATCACATCCCAGATGGTGAGTTTAGGTTCTGGGGTGGGTGAGATTTTATCTGATACCCAAGCCGCAGCATCTGCAAATGGTTTTGCAACATTGGTTAATATCGATGAAGGATTGGCGTGAATATCTTTAGCAGCGCTGGAGATTGTATCAAAAAACCCATCCTGATAAAACATCCTTGTTGTTTCAATTTCAAAACCATCTTCGCTCTCTCTAGCATTGATATCACGGTTTAAATCGCCATGAATATTACCTTCAATTTTCCCACGCCCAATTGTGGCATAAGTTTCTTTCTCTTTATCGGTCATGCCGAATAATAGATTTATACGCTCTGCTCTAGCTTGAGAATGTAGATATTTAGTATCGAAATCTATACCCGCTCCAAATTCAAAGCCATTGATATAACTGTCTAAATGCTCGTTAAATATATCGAGTGCTTTTATTTCTAAGTTACCACCATCTTGAAGTTTTCCATTCTCATCTATCTTCGCCTGCGCGACCAACCCACCTAAATTATGAAAACTTTCTTTTATAACTATGTTCACACTTTCCGGATTTGTTTAAAAATTTTTGATCCTACTTAAGGCTTCGGGGGGGGTAGGTCAAAAATTTTTAAGTTATAACTTTCCAGCTTTTTTGGCTTCTTCTTCCAAAGTTTTTACTATCCATTGCATCCAAGGATAGTAATCTTTCAACTCTGTCTCATGTCCTTGGTCAAATGGATATTTATTACATGTATCTTGTACCCATTGAGCAGGAAATGGATCCAATCCCAAAACTTCTTTACCTTGGTCTAGGGTTTTTTGAATTTGCTCAGCATTATACTCTTTAACAAATCTGACTATCGTATCTATATCTTTACGATCATCATAATATCCGTCATCAAGAAAATATAATAAAAGACAGTCAAGCCAATTATACTTATCATTATATTTAATATCCATAATATTACCTCCTATTTGATTGGATATGATGTTAGTACTTCAATGTCTTTTCCGACTTTGATCAGCACTATTTTCACTTTGTTTGTGTTAAATTTGACTCCATCTTTTGTAATTCCATGTCCAATAGACTTAGAATCCAAAACAGCCTCAAACCCTTTGGTTTTTCTCTCTGAATCGTCTTTAGCCCACTTCACAATTTCATCATTGTTATGTTTTAGCACCTCTTTCACAGCTTCATTTGCTGTTTTATAATCTGGGAATGTTGTTGCTTCAGGTATTTTTCTACCAACTAAATACTTATCATCCTTCCCAATATGCCTTTCTTCAGAATGTCCTCCATGTTTACCACCTTCACTATCTTTTAAATCGAATTCTTTAGTAACAACTTTTCCGTCTTTAATTGTCAGCTTAGCAAGAATTGTCGTATCAATTCCTTCAGGAATTACAAAACCTTCATTCTCAGGAAGCTCGATTCCTCCTTCGGCAAAACCTGGTAATCTTGTATCGATATCTACAGGAACAAAACCTTCGTCTTTTATATCAAGCTTTGTTTCAGGTGTCCACATTGTGGTATCAATCTCTTCCGCAACATCAAAACCTTCAACCATAATTTTTCCAGCTGCATATGCACCAGTTAAAGTTAATGCCACCAAGTTAACACAAGCAGGGTTTGCAGCACAAGCTTCCATTACCGTTGCGGCCCCTGCTACAAATTGCAACGCAGCAGGTTGTGCTACTACAAATGGATTCTCATGTATCTTTATCAAGCTATTTCCTAAAATAGCTAATGCTTCGTTTTCATCCACGCCATTCTTAACCATATGCTGATAAAGCTTCACTGAAACTTCCTGCATGTCTGGGTTTCCAGTCAGCACTTTATGCACATCCACACACGCAATATCTTCTTTAATTTGATGTATGGACTTGCTTGGCTGAGGTGCTTTGTTTTCTTTGAGTATATCTCTCAACGCCTCATCCTCACTCGCGTCATAATCAATCACATCCCAGATGGTGAGTTTAGGTTCTGGGGTGGGTGAGATTTTATCCGATATCCAAGCCGCAGTATCTGCAAATGGTTTTGCAACATTGGTTAATATCGATGAAGGATTGGCGTGAATATCTTTAGCAGCGCTGGAGATTGTATCAAAAAACCCATCCTGATAAAACATCCTTGTTGTTTCAATTTCAAAACCTTCTTCGCTCTCTCTAGCATTGATATCGCGGTTTAAATCGCCATGAATATTACCTTCAATTTTCCCACGCCCAATTGTGGCATAAGTTTCTTTCTCTTTATCAGTCATGCCGAACAATAGATTTATACGCTCTGCTCTAGCTTGAGAATGTAGATGTTTAGTATCGAAATCTATACCCGCTCCAAATTCAAAGCCATTGATATAACTGTCTAAATGCTCGTTAAATATATCGAGTGCTTTTATTTCTAAGTTACCACCATCTTGAAGTTTTCCATTCTCATCTATCTTCGCCTGCGCGACCAACCCACCTAAATTATGAAAACTTTCTTTTATAACTATGTTCACACTTTCTGTGCCAATAATAGATGCTAACTGGGTTATCCAATGTGTGTCGCCTCTTTGTACCTCAGCACTAATTGATTGGAGTTTTGGTTTATAGTTGCTCATATCAAGTTTTGTTGAAGCGCTAAAGCTACCTCCATAACCTTCGCGTTTTAAGATGTCGTACACAGATTTCATAATCAGCTGTCTCATATTCATTACTACTTTCTTGGCTTCTATTTTGTAGCCTTCAACTTCAACAGTATCTGCATCAACTTCAAATGATTCAGATAGCTTTATAAATAGGTTATTAGCAATTTTGCCTTCTTCTCTTAATTTATTAAAATTAATTCCAGCAGAAAGAGCTATGCCATCTAAAACAGATAACCTACCAGATGCACCCTTTGATTCACTAGAAACTTCAAATAAATTAAATGTCTGAAGAAGCTTAAAAGCATCTGCTTTGACTATTAATTTAGTCCCTGCAATCTGAGCGCCTTCGATTATGACATTATTAGCTTTCAAAATTGTTGTACCAGAGCTTTTAATAACAGATGGTATATAGTTGATATTATTGACTTGCCATTCATTTTGTTGGTACTTTAGCTCAAAGACCAAATCTAGGCTTACAGGCATATAATATGCTTTTACCATGCTAAAAACTGCGTCACCCAATGCGAATGCAAAGTTCACAGCATTTGTGTCGGCCGCATCAGCAGCATTTTCGCATTTGCGCACCGCACCTGCTATATTATTATAAAAACCAAATTTTAATAGCGCTTCAGTTGCGATTTTTTTGAAAGAGCTGAGAGAAATTTCAACCCTAGGGACAATCTCTATTGTATCTGCATTAGCGTCTAAATTTTCATATTTGAAAAACCCACCCAAAGTGATGGTCTTATTAGCATCAATACTTACAGTTGGAGACTCTATAATTGTAGGTATTTGTGTTCTTATAACATCGGTTGAAGTTCCTCTATTTTGTGTCGCAGAAAAATATACAACCGCTTCATCAAAATTCACGCTCAAACCTTGACTGATAGTTTGAATTGTCGATTTTTGATTGTTCCAAGAGCAAATATCTTTATAGAAGCCAAGATCTACGGAGCCATTTGTAGAATTGATATCAAGCACTGTACCGTCCTGATAATTTTTCAAAAAACCACCAGGGATGCTAACTCCATTCGTAGCATTGAATATCATTTTCTCATTCCCATAATTATGGAATTCGCTTAGTTTTACTATTGTATATCCGCGATTTAATAAATCCTCTCTCTGCTCAAACGTCTTCATCTCTAAACCATCAAATCCAAGAAACCCTATTTTTGTAACTTGTTCTTTATAGCTATCCCAATTAATTGCAGTAGCAGGTAACGCAATAATTCGGTCATTGCTTATAAAAGTTATTTTCATTGAATGAACGGAGATACCAGCAGCTGTAATATTGCCATCACTCTTGAAAGATAGTTCATGAGCTGGGCTTTCCATACTGCCAAAATTATTTTTTATAAATTCAAAAGTGTTATAGGAGTGTTGAATTACTCTTATTTCAGTATTTAATATTCCTTTTTTCTTTAAGTTATAGCGTTCATCTGCCCAAGTTTGATCCAATGCAGGAGCTGCAAAAATACCAGTTTTTGACCAAGCATAAATACTGCTGCCTCCATTAACTACAACTCCTACAAGAGCCTGTGTTCCATTGCTGAAAATTGTAAGAGCTCCGTTAACTTTAGATGGAATATTTTTAATCTGCCCAAAATAAAAATGCCCCCATTCACCTGCAGATGTAAATGCTGTAGCTAATATGCTTGGAAATATGTTTGCAGAGTTCGTGGCATTTATTATGGTGTTGCCGATAAAATTAACACCAGCTGCAGTGAAATTCTTCACATTTAGCCATAGATTGCCACCTGGATCTGTGGAAATCGTTGGAAAAGTTAGTTGATGGGATGAAACCCCACTTGGATTAAATTTTACGTCGATTTGTGCTTGAGTATCTAAATTATCTACATGCACAACAGATGTTCCGCCGCCTATCTGATCAAAATGAGAGAATAGTAAGCCATCAAACTTATATACCCCATCTTTAGTTGATACCCCCCCTATAGGAGCTTCTATCCTGACTGAGCTATTCCCTGTGCCACCGTAAAGTTTTAAAGTTGCGCCATATTTAAAGCCACTTGAATTAGCAAGCAAATCTTTTGGAAGGTATAATACGGGTATTAAGGTTGGGATTTTCTGCCCATCTTTTTCCATGATAGTATTTACTAGCCATATAAATGGTGATTGTATTGTTTCTAAAATCTCAGAATCAATAAATTCACCAAGATTAAAATTATATTCTTTTGAATATTCGACTGCTTGTTTTATTAATAGCTCCATTTCAAAGCATTGTTTCTGAGCATATGTTGCATCGTTATTTTCAAACAATTCCTTTAAAGCTATTCTGAAATCTTCAAAACGTCTTGAACCAGTTGCTTGGAATAGAGCGTCTTCAATCAACATGTTGGTGCATTTTTGAGGGCATATTATCTTGCTTAAATTACTTGAATCATAACTCAACTCACTTAAGAGTTTTTCAATAGAATACTCGCAGTTATATTCGCTGAATACTTTGCTTACATAAACATATTTTGAACCCGAGTTGTTATCGTAAACAAATGCTTGCTCTAAATAATCTCTAGATAAAGTAGGTAGAGCAGTCTGATGTTCTGGTGTAACAGGGCGAGAAGGATTTAATTGTGGCTCTGTAACAGAGTTTTGTAATGCATTGTTTCCGTAAAATGGAATTCGTACCGCTCCGCCCGTAATAGTGCTTAAAGCAATATCACTACTTTGATTGATTAGAATTGCATCAGAGTGTTTTGGATGACGGTAGATGCCTGTGCTATTTTGAATTTTAATGTCAAAATTACCAGATTCTAGTTTCAAATTAAGCGATGCTGGTAGATGAGAGTATGGAAATTTAAAGATGCCATCCGATAATTGATGTCTTTCTGATATAAAAGCTTCTATAGGTATTCCGACATACTGGAGAGCTCTGATAAAAAGCTGATCAAAGCTTCCATGCAATCCGTAGCAATAAATTGTATAATCCTGACAAATAAATCTAGCATCAATTATCTTATTTAGAGCAATTTGATGTTCTACTATAGTAGTATTAGAATTATCATCTGATTTTAAAGTCGCTTCAAATAGGCCATTGGTAACTTCTATAAGTTCTATAGAGCCTTCTGTATGACCTAATGATAAATATGGAGATGGACCACCAATGCGTTGTTCCGTAAAAAATTTAGCTACCATGCCGTGTCCATTGCTATAATATCTAGTGCTACTTGTGTCCCCTCCTGCCAATTTGTGAGGATATGTTGATGATGGGATTCTTGCAATATTCAATTCTTCTGAGTTGCTGTCACAAGGTCGATCTTGGAGGATCGTTTGATATGCAGATAAAACGCCGCTGCGCTTGGGTAGAGGTGGTGGGTTAGGTCTACCATCTCGATCAACGTATGCACTATTTTTTTTATAAGCTGAGCCAGTATAACACGGCGCATTATCACGATCTTGTCGATTATTATTTTCTTGTTCTATTATTCCAAAGCCTTCTGGCTTTACAACGATATCTTTTATTTTTTCACTAGTATTTTGTGATATTAAAGTGGATGTCACTATCAATTTGTTGAGCGGATAAGTACTGTTGGTATTAAGATTTAAATTTGTTGTAATAAAAATTGAGGATCTTATAAATTCTAGAGTGGAGTTAATATTTCGCATATCGAAAGAAGAAGAGTTCGTTATGATGCATTCGCCTAAACTAAAAGTACCATTTTGCCCTGATGCAAAAAAATTTATGGAATAAATGTTTGAATCAATATCGAAATTTTTTTCGGTAAACAAACTAAAGCTAGTTGAATTCACAGGTAATGTGATGATTGTATTTTGATTAGACCAAACGCTAATTGGAAAATTAGCAGTGAAATTTCCAGTAAAGAAAGTTGAATTATCTTGGTTGTTTTTATGATGAAATAAAAGCTCGTTTAACGATGTGTTCTTGAAAGATTGTTCTCCAACAAATCCAAATGTATCTGTGTTATTAAAGTATAGATGAAGTTTTGTATCTGGGGAATTTATAACGTTGTCACTAGCTATGTTGTTGCTTTGGACTGGTGTATTATTGAGATATTCAGTTAGTTTACTAGTCGCAGTTGAGTCTAAATGGGCGAAGCTTTCTGGCAAGTAGTCATTTATCAGGTGAACATTCTCAATGTTGGTGAAAGCTATTTGGGATAAAGCAATATTGGATTTACTAAATATAAATAGGTTTTTAAGTGGAGAAGATGATTTTATTTCTCCTTGAAAAATCGTTATCTCATTTGAATTGATTGCAAGCACTAGAGAATTGCATCCTTTAGAAGGATAAAGTGTTAAGTCATTTGAAAAGGAGAATTTTTGCGTGTTGAAAATACTAGCAAAATCCTCGTTAAGAATTGTGCTGGTATTACATAAAAGATTTATCGAATTAAGATCGTGGTTTGTAGAGTCTATAGCAATTTGGTTTAAAGGGTATGTAGTATTCATTGCTTGAAGAACTTCTGTGATGTTGGAATATTCATCCAAGTCCACTATTTTAAACCCATCACCTAATGACGAGATATCAGTCGGTAAAAGTGAATGATAAAATAAATCAAATTCAATTGTATATTCCGCCGACATATCTCTTAAACCTTAACAAATATTTAACATAGGCGCGGATTATACTGATAAATCGCATAAATGTCAAGTATATATCGTATTTTTTATTTTTTAGGCATTATTTCGAAGTAAAGAGGTGGGTTTTGATTAAATGAGGTATTGGTTAAAATTGAATGGTAAATTTACGCAAATAGGGGTTGGCGCATTAGTACGTTAATGTCGCAATACGCTAGGTGTTAACGGCTTAGTTGTTCGGTACTTCTAAGATATCATCAGCTTAAAATAGTGATTATAAAAACCAGTGGACTGGTGGGACTGAGACGATTCGAACGTCCGACCTAGTGATTAGGAATCACTTGCTCTATCCAGCTGAGCTACAGCCCCATTTTCAAGTCATGGTTATAGTTTTTCGAACAACTTATGTAAAGTTTTTTCATGATTTCTCAATGTTTTTTTAACTAACCTGTTGTATAGTCTTGTGATTTATATAGAATAATAACGAAAGCGAGGCATTTTTTTATACAAATAGTTAAAAGCTTCGATAAAAAATTAACCAAATAGGTATTATTCAAATGGCTAAAAAAACTAAAGGAAGAACAGCTGCTAAAAAGACCACAACAAGAACAACTGCTGCTGTTGTGCGCCCAATCAAACAAAGACTAACAAAATCTGCAATGACAACACATATAGCTGATCAAACAGAGTTAACACGTGCTCAAGTTACTAATGTTTTGACATCATTAGAATGTATAATGTATGGATCGGTTCATCCGAATGGTGCTGGCGAATTTGTAATGCCAGGTTTGTTTAAAATTGCGCTACGCAAAGTTCCTGCTCGTAAAGCGGGCACTCTTATCCGCAACCCAGCAACTGGTGAAATGATGAAAGCAGCTGCAAAACCTGCTTCTGTTCGTGTTAAAATTCGCCCTCTAGCAAAACTTAAAGCTGCAGCTTGTAAGTAATTTGCAAATTATGTGTTCAAAGCTGGCATCTGAAAAGTTGCCAGCTTTTTTTATTTACTTATATACAGTATTAACTTGCCAAACATAATATTTTTTGCTAAAAACAATCCACGTCTTTATACGGAAGAGTGGCCGAGCGGTTTAAGGCACCGGTCTTGAAAACCGACGTACGTTAACGCGTACCGTGAGTTCGAATCTCACCTCTTCCGCCAGACCCTGATTCGAATGCGAAAAACCGCTGTAGAACACTTATGGGACAGTTCAAAGTGAATGACTACGAATGATGGCGATAACCGTAACATATCAACGTTTGCATATGTCAGAAATGTAGTTCTATGGATCAACTGAAGTTTCAAAAGCTACTCAAATACTACTTAAGCTGTATGGATGCTGAACAAGCCATGCAGCTAAAACTGCGCAAGAACCAAGAGCTTCAAACACATATTTTCCCCTATAAAGGCTCGGAAGAACAGCTCTTCTCGCAGGCACTGCCAGAGTTAAGGTTTCGGCTATCCAGCGATGAGGAGAAAAACTTCGTCCTGCTAAGATCAGCCGATGAAGAAACCATCATCGATCTGCATTATGGTTTTCCGATTTTTATTGATGAGAGGGGCATTATATCGCCTCTCTTCTTTGTTGAAGTATCGGCTAACTTAACTGACGGTGATATTCTAACTCTTATTCCTAAAGTTAAGAACCTTTCAGTCAACAGAGCCTACTTCCTGAATCACTATAATACCGAAGAGATTCAAGAAATTTGTGATGAGTTGGAAGGCGAGTTTGGCAGTTTTACCGCTCGCATGAATGGCGTAAAGAAATATATTCCTTCCGCTGCACTCCTTGATAAGCCAATCTTATTCCGCACCAATAAGGGGGGAACTAAAGACAAGCTGCGTTATGAGCTCAGGCAACTTTATAAAAATAATGATGCTTTGAGCAAACAATCAGCACTCAGAGCCTATGTTCAGGGAAGCAATCAAGTGCTTCAGAACAAAAAACAGCCCCAAATTCTTGAGATAAGTACGTTAAATGAACAACAAGAAGATGCAGTAACCAAAGGTTTGCAAGCACCACTTACGGTCGTAACAGGTCCTCCAGGCACAGGTAAAACTCAAGTAGTGACCGCTCTTATTGCCAGCACGGTACATCACAACCAGACAGTTTTGTTTGCGAGCAATAATAACATGCCTGTTGACGGCGTGTACCAGCGCCTAGGCACGAGCATGAAAAGCCTAGGCAACTGGACGATGCGCTTAGGTAACCAAGCCAAGACAGAAGAATGTGAAAAACAAATTTCTTCTTTGCTGGAACGCCTTACGAGCGTGACATTTAATCCGCAGGACCTAGAGCAGGAGCTCCGAAGATTTTCTGAAATAGAACATAAAATAGCACTAACTCAGCAAGGCCTTAAAAAAGCTAGAATGATTCAGGAGCAGATCAGCGCCCTCTATTCCCAAGAAGCTGCACTACTGTACAAACTTCCGAAGAACTGGGAGCTGCAATTTAAGGATAAAGACCCTGCTTTCAGAAATGCTGCGGTCATCAAAAAATATAAGAGACATAGTGCTCCAGGGATTAGCCTTTGGTTGCGCCGTGGAATATGGGGCCTAGATGCTTTCAAGGAAAAACACAATACCTTGTTAAAAAACATTTTCTCTGACGATACCAGCTATATAAATCTTTTAGGTATAATGCTTGCCAACGAGAGCTGGGATGAGGCTCTAAACAAGGCGCGAGCAACGGCTCTATACCTGTCGCTTCACCTAAACTGGGCGATGTGCATTGCTCAACGTAGAGGGTTAGAAACCGAAATAACGGGACTCCCTTCTGTCATGGATCTAAAAAAGCTCAGAAATGAAAAGACTGCAGTTTCTCAAAGTCTCTTTGATAAAAAATGGCTCGTTACTATTGCCGAGTATCAGAAGCAAGCCATTGAAGCAGCCAATAATTACTTTAAGGACGTTGAAGATCTAAGCCCTGGACGTTTCAAGAGAATGAGAAAATCTTTTGACGAATTAGAGCGCTTCTTTCCAGTGTGGATTACGACCAATCAATCCGTCAACAACTCCCTACCACTACAAGATGGGCTTTTTGACCTTGTGGTCATTGATGAAGCTGGGCAATGCGACATTCCCTCTGTCATTCCTCTTTTATACCGGGCAAAGAGAGCCGTCTTTATCGGTGATCCTGAACAATTCAGGCATATCACGTCTATTAAGGACGATGCGGAGCACGCCATCGCAAAAGTAACAGAAGTAGAAGAAGTCCTTAGCGATTGGTCATTTAAAAGGCGCTCTGCTTTTGATCGGGCCTTTTCTGCGACTGATTGCGCTGTGTTTTTGAAGCAGCATTACCGGTGCCATCCTGATATTATCGAATTCTCCAATCAAAACTTCTATGGCGGTAAACTCGTTACCCAGACGCACTCAAACAAAGAAACCAATCATCTGCCCATCCAAGAAACGGGGCTCATTTGGCACCATACTGCTGGAACTGTCGTTAAGGAGGAAAAAGGCGCCTGGAATCCAGCCGAAATAAAAAAGGCCATAGAGGTTTTTGAGAAATGGGCTCAGCAAGGATTATTTACACCCCCTAATCTAACATATGGGATAGTAACTCCGTTTCGTAGGCAAGTAGCTGAGCTAACCAAAGCCTTTTCGGACCTACCTTGGTTTAAGTCAGTAAAGGGCCGTTTTACCATTGGTACGGCGCATAGTTTTCAGGGAAGTGAATGCGATATTCTGGTTTATTCGCCGGTCGTTGCGGAAAACATGGAGAAATATCTTATAAAATTTGCCTCGGCCCAAAATGACTTGGTAAATGTCACTGTTACGCGGGCAAAGAACTTATTGTACATCATCGGTGACATGAACGCTTGTCAGAGAGTATCTCCTGATACACCACTGTTTAAGCTGGCTAATTACGCAGAGAAGTTGCAAAAACGTAATAAGCACCCATTGAACTTCGCAGAGAATGTGCTTGCTGGCATTCTAGACGAGCTCAAGTTGAGCTACATATCTCAGCATGAAATCGGGCCATACCGCCTGGACTTTCTTATCAACGTTGCCTCTGGTCAAAGTTATGACGTGGAGATTGATGGGGACATACATTTAACTGCTGATGCAGTAGAACATGATGCACGTCGTGATGCTTATATTAAAAATCACGGGCTAAAAGTTTTAAGATTTACGACACGTGATATTACTCATCGGCCTCATGTTATAAAAGAGTTGTTAGTCCGTATCTAAATCTCCTAAGTATAGCCTGTTGTTAGCACATAAATTGGGTCTCGAACCCGATTTTCCACAATTTCAAATTTGCATAATTAACTATAGACAAGATTTACCCCACTACGAAACGCTTTGAAATATCTCTCTGATTTACTTGGGCATATCGCAACTTAGCGATTCAGAAACTTCAGCATTAACTAGACTTGCAAAATTTGCTTTGGCTATAGCGGCATTCAACTCAACCTGTGCTGCAGGTGCAGATTGTTGAGCAATGTTATTTGCTAAGGAGGTACTGCTGCTTGATCCGAAATATGGAATCCAAGAAACTAGCGAACTCCAAAGACTTGCAAGCAGCCCAACCTCAGGCTTATGTGATTCTAAACAACTTGCAATCATCTGAGAGAAGTCGGCAATTTTTCCATCTCTAATACTTTTCTCATCAACTTCTAAAAACTCAAGTGTTAAAACTGTATTGTATAGAGTGTATGGCTTGAGAAGTTTTAAATCTTTTTCCATAATTAGAATCATGGATGGAACTTTTGTATCAGCATAAAAAATACTCGACACAAAGCTTACTGCTATTCTACCAGGTAACAGCTTGTTCATGATATTGCTTGGCTGATCCATAGATGAAATAAAAGCAAGGCTATGAAGTTTGCAAGTATAAATAGCCTTATCAATTATATCTTCATTATTTATCAAGCTATCTGGCAATACCCAGACAAAAAGCGGTACTGCCTGCTTCATATTTATCTACCAGTCATCCAGCTTAATATTCCCGGCTGACCAGAATAGATTATATCATATACTTTTTGCAAGCTAGCTTGCACGGCAGGGGAATCAAAGTTTTCAATTTGTAGTTTCCACTGTCCGTTTGCTTCGCTAAATGAGTGTGCAACGCCGCATTCTGTTAATAATTCGGGTGTTAAGTGGATAGACCCTTTCCCAGCAGTAATCGATTTAGCAGAGCCTACTCCTTGAGCAAACAAAGCAATTCCAGGTCTGCCATACCTGCCAACTTTTAATGGCTTATTATCTAGTAGTGTATTTAACATAAGGAATGGTTTTGAAATGTACTTTGCTGAAAATGCTCCTGTAATATCGGTGTCCAGTTGAGAAGTGAATTCAGGTAACTTAGTAGAATCTAAAGATATTAGCTTAACACCTTTGGGATTGTTAGCTGGACTTGTTGGAACGTCTGTGGAGTTTTGCAATCTGTAACCCAATACATCTATATTCTTGCTGCTAGATGTTGCAATTAATGTTTCTAATTTTGCTTGAGAAGTTACTATCAATATTGGGTCTTCAATTGCTCCGATACTAGCATCTAAGTCTGAAACAAATCTGCAGTTTGATTTGATCTCCTTGAGCTTATCTAGCTTCGCTTTTGCTTCATCGTATTGTGTTTTAATGGCAGATGTTTTTTGACCGTTAAAATAAATATGAGTATCAAATAATTCTCTTAGTAGATTAAAGCTAATCCCATTATTTTTCTTAGACTGACTCCTAAAAGAGTCTTGTATATCAGAGAGGTTTGGATTTTTTTGTTTAGTATATTTCTTGAGATTGTCATTGATAAACATTCTGACGTTAATCCCATGTTTCTCTTGAATTTCAGCTGCTTTTCGGTCGAATTCTCTAGATTTTGCTAAATCAGATTCTCTCATTCTTAAATTTTCTTCTAAATGAGTGGTGCGATCTTGAAACTCTTTTTCATTTTCAACTAATAAAGCTAATCCCTTATCCCTTGATATATTGAAAGCCATCTCTAAAACACCTTCATGAGCGAATAAACCAGCTGGAGTTTCAATTGCAAAAACTGGAGTCCCCCCCTTAACTTTGATCAACTGAGCTGGCTTTGTAGCTGCTGCTGGAGCAATTGCAGGTGCGGCTGGTGTTGTGTTGTTATTAGCTGCTTGTGGTGTATTTGGGGTTTTAGTACCGAAAATTGAGCTTAGCATGTAGCCTCCGTTAAGTTGTTTAACTATATAGTAATATCAAAAACCGAGCCAAACTCTAGAATAATTTTTAAATTACTGAAGGCTTGATTTTTTCCATTCTTGTACTATTTAGTAAATGAACATAAATAGCATTTATATGACAGAAGAAAATAAAACAGAGCAGCAAGCTCCTGCAGAAGCTCCAAAAACCGAAGCTACTCCAACTCCACAAGAAGAAGTTGCAAAACTTAAAGATCAAATGATGCGTCTAGCTGCTGAGATGGATAACCTTCGTAAGCGCCAAGCAAAAGAACTGGAAGAGGCAAATAAATACGGCATGACTAAATTTGCTCGTGACCTTATAGAAGTTTTGGAAAATTTACACCGTGCAGAATCAAGTGTTAATTCGGAACAGCTTGAGGCCAACAATACGTTGAAACAAATTTTTTCAGGTGTTGAGCTTACAAAGAAATCTTTAATTGATGCATTCGACAAATGGGGTATTAAGAGAGTTGACCCAATAGGTGAAATGTTTAACCATGACTTCCACCAAGCGATAACACAAGTGCCAACAACAAAGCATGCTACAGGAACTGTTGTACAGGTTATTCAGGCTGGCTATGTAATAAACGATAGACTTTTACGTCCAGCTTTGGTAGCTGTTGCTAAAGCAGAAGAACCACAAAAAAAATGAAGAACATTGCATTGATTGTTGCTGGAGGAAATGGGTTACGAATGGGTGACTCGCAACCGAAACAATATCTGCAAATAAATGGTGTCAGCATTTTACGAAGAACAATAGAGCGTTTTTTAAGTTGTCCATCTATTGATGCAGTGAAAGTAGTGATTGCGAAAGAACACGAAGATTTATATAGGAGCGCAATTCTTGGCTTAGACTTACTGCCATTCGCTATTGGTGGGGATACAAGACAAGAATCTGTGTTTAATGGTCTAAAAGATTTGGCAAAGCTAAACCCTCAACACGTTTTAATTCATGATGCAGCGCGCCCATTTGTTACTAATGAAATAATTTATAATGTAATCAATATGCTAGAAATATATAAAGCTGTTGATGTTGGGGTAACGCCAAAAGATACAATTAAATTAAACAATTCAGAAATTTCAACGCTCGATCGTTCCAAACTCTATTGTACCCAAACACCACAAGGCTTCCATTTCGAAACTATACTTTCACTACACGAACACCATCAAGGTTTTAACGCAACTGATGACATTACACTTGCGCTCGAATCAGGGATTAAAGTAGGTGTTGCCAGTGGCGATTATAAAAATATTAAAATCACAACCCCTGAAGATTTAATCATGAACTCAGTTACTAAAGTTGGAATGGGTTTTGATGTCCATAAATTTGACACTGAAACCAAAGGAGAATTTTTAGTACCAATATGCGGCATTAACATTCCACATACGCATAAAGTTTTAGCGCATTCCGATGGTGATGTTGGCATTCACGCACTGATGGATGCTATGCTTGGCACTGCAGCACTTGGTGATATTGGTGAACATTTTCCGCCAACTGATATAAAATGGAAAGATGCCGACTCTTGTATATTATTGGCGCATGTTGACTCGTTGATTAAAGGGAAGAGTGGGAAAATTCAGAATATTGATGTTACAATTATCTGTGAAAAACCTAAGGTTTTAAAACATAAGAATCAAATGCAGAAAAAGCTTGCTCAAGTTTTGAAAATTGATGAGAATCTAATCAATATAAAAGCTACTACCACTGAAAAACTGGGGTTCACGGGTAGAGGTGAAGGTATTGCTGCACAGGCGATTTGTGCAATAACTTATTAATTATTGAAATGCAGTTCGATCCAAGAAACTATGATTTTAGCAGTCTTTTAGTTAATGCTAAAAATATAAAAATAAATCCACCCAAATTCGCATGGTATACAATTATTGCGACTTGGTTTTGGATTGGGTTTTTGCCATTTGCGCAAGGAACTTTTGGGAGTCTTGCTGTTTATCCGATTTATAGTTTTATATATGAGAGCGCGCATGCTACTGCAAAAGTTAGTGCGTACAAAGATGTATTAAATAAATTTTGGTTTTGGTTCACAATAATATTTGTTTTTGGTTGGTTGGCGGTAATTAAATATCAGGAAGTGACCAATACAACAGATCATAAAAGCGTTGTTATTGATGAAGTTTTAGGAATGCTGTTAACCTTTTCTTTATGTTTTGATTGGGCATATTTTATAGCAACAAAGATCGCTCATCCTTTGGGTTTTAGCTATAAATCCATGACGTTTCTTATTGTGTTTTTCTTTTTCAGGTTTTATGACGTTGTAAAGCCATTCTTTATATCAACAATAGATAGAAACTATAAAAAACCACTTGGCGTAATTTTAGATGATCTTGCTGCTGGCGTTTTCGCTACGATTACTATATTTGTTACTTATAAAATTGTTAACTTCATAATGTGATGTTGGAATCTGCGCAGAAATTATTAAACCTAGCTAAGAAAAATAAGATCATGATAGCTATTGCTGAATCATGTACAGGTGGAATGGTTGGCAGTGCTATTACCTCTATATCTGGCAGTTCGGAGGTTTTTGACCGTGGCTTTATTACTTATTCCTATGACTCAAAAACAGAAATTTTAGGCGTTCCAAGCGAAATCATAATGTCTAAAGGTGCTGTCAGTAAAGAAGTAGCAGAAAGTATGGTTAAAGGGGCGATTGAGAACTCTAATGCTCAGTTAGCAGTCGCTATTACTGGGATCGCGGGTCCCACTGGAGGAACGCAGAATAAACCAGTAGGGTTGGTATATATAGCTACCAAATATAGAGATAAGGTGAATGTTACAGAGAATTTTTTCAAAGGTGACAGAGACCAAATCAGATTGCAAGCGGCTATAAAAGCGCTTGAATTAATGATTCAAGAGTTATCCTGACGTATCGGAATTACCATGCCATCAAACGCTGGAATCACATCTTTAGGTAGTATTTTTAGTATTTCATCATAATCAATTTCGTGAGCCATATGCGTAAGTATAGCTTGTTTTGGTTTCACTCTTTCGATCCATTCAAGAGTTTGTTGGTAGTTTGTGTGTGTTGGAGCATAATGATATCTCAAGCAGTCGACAATCCATGTTTCTATTCCATCAAGAATTTTAAAGCTTGCATCTGGCAATCCATTGACATCTGTAGAATATGCAAAATTTCCAATTTTCATTCCAAGTGAAATCATCTTAGAGCCATGTTGTTGAGGGAAAAGTTGTATTTGGATGTCTCCAATTTGAATCTGGTCAAATTCTTCAATATGTTTTCTTTCTAAGATGGGGCGGTAAACATCGCTGCCAGTATCTTCGAATATATATTTATAGGATGTTCCAATTTGTTCAAAAGTTTGATCAAGCATATAGGTTGGTATTGCTCTAGATCCATTAAGATGCACTATGGGTTTCATATCATCTATTCCAGAAAAATGATCTGAATGTGCATGAGTTATTATTAAAGCATCGACTTTATTTATGTTGTGACGCAAGGCAAAAGTGCGTAGATCAGGTGCCGCATCTATGAGCACAGTTGTTGTATCAGATTGTAGTAAAATTGAAGCACGTAGTCTTTTGTTTTTTGGATTATCTGATTTGCATACAACGCAATTGCAGCCAATTTGTGGTACTCCCATTGAGCCACCGCATCCAAGAATTACACAAGTTAAATTTGTCATGGCGATATAATCAGAATATTTCTGGTAAAGTAATGTAAATAATTAGGATAGTAAGGGTAATTATATTAGTTAGAGTTATAAACATACCAAAGGCTCGATATATAACGTTTTTTCTTAGTACTTGATATTTGTAAATTTCGCCTTTTGAGATGCCATAAGCATGTGAAATCCTTGCTAAAATAAAAGAAGATCCAAATAGATGTATTAGGTTTTGTGGTATGCCAAGTAAAGCAGCGTGTACCAAAAGTATTAAAAATATTGGCGTATATTCGATGAAGTTTTGTTGAGCGCGAATTTTTCGTAATAGTTTAAAATTACCGCCGTCACCCAGTGCGATTTTATACTTATGCCTTGCGGCAATCACGCGCACTGAAAGTAGCACGTATATTAAACTTAGTACTCCTGAATAAAGTGCTGCGACCATAAACCCTGCTTTGGTAATTTTAAACTAAACTAGATTTGGTACTGCTATATGTCAAGTTTGGTATTAGAAAATCCAAAAAGCTGGAATGTTAGCCAGCTTTTTTTATCTTCTTAGCAACATCTAGATATTTCTTTAAGTAGCTTCCTGTTACGCTTTCTTTACAAGCAGCTACTTCTTCTGGTGTGCCGCATACTACAAGATTGCCACCTCTATCACCTCCGTATGGACCAATATCAACAACATAATCTGATGTTTTTATTACATCCATATTATGCTCGATAACTACAACTGTGTTACCACCTTCTACTAGTTTATGAAGTACAGTTAAGAGCTTCCCGATATCGTGAGAATGTAAACCTGTAGTTGGTTCGTCTAGTATATAAAGCGTGCGTCCTGTAGATTTACGAGAAAGTTCTTTTGCTAACTTCACACGCTGTGCTTCGCCACCAGATAGGGTAGTGGCTGATTGGCCGATTTTCATATAGCCTAATCCCACTTCTTGCAGTGCTACTAGTTTTTCGTGGATAAGTGGAACTTTATCAAAAAAGTCTGCTGCCGCATCGACCGTAAGGCTTAGTACATCAGCTATAGAAAGACCTTTATATAAAATTTCTAATGTTTCTTTATTATAACGCTTGCCGTCACATTCATCGCAGCGCACATATACATCTGGGAGGAAGTGCATCTCGATTTTTAGTACACCATCTCCTTCGCACGCCTCGCATCTACCACCTTTCACGTTGAAAGAAAACCTGCCAGGTTTATAGCCACGTATTTTGGCTTCAGCTAATGCAGAATACCAATCACGAATTGGCGTGAAAGCTCCAGTATATGTAGCTGGATTTGAACGAGGAGTACGGCCGATTGGTGATTGATCAATTTCAATTACTTTGTCGATATATTCCAATCCTGTAATTTTATCATGCTCGCCAGGTATGGCTTTAGCATTGTGCAATTTTTTGACTGTAGCTTTATATAAAGTATGAATCGTCAAACTTGATTTTCCGCTTCCAGAAACGCCCGTGACACTGGTAAATGTCCCAAGTGGGAAAGAGACACTTACATTTCTCAAGTTGTTTGAGCGCGCTCCAACAACTTCAATATTTCTTCCTTTGTTATAAGGCCTACGTTTTTCTGGAACAGGAATAAATTTCTTACCTGATAAATACTGGCCGGTGATACTATTCGGATTTTTGGCAACTTCCTGAGGAGTTCCAAATGCTATGATTTCACCACCGTGAATTCCTGCGCCAGGACCTACGTCAATTAAGTGATCTGATGCTACCATTGTGTCTTCATCATGCTCCACGACTATTACTGTATTTCCTAGGTCTCTTAGGTTTTTAAGTGTTTTTAGAAGTCTATCATTATCACACTGGTGAAGTCCGATTGACGGCTCGTCTAGTACGTACAACACGCCGCTTAATCCTGAGCCAATTTGTGATGCTAACCTAATACGTTGGCTTTCGCCTCCAGACAGTGTGCCCGATTCTCTATTTAATGTTAAATACTCCAAGCCAACATCGTTTAAAAATCCAAGTCTTCTAGTGATTTCTTTTAATACTCTTTCAGCGATTTGATTGTGTTTAGCGTTAAGTTTTTTATCTAATCCGTTAAACCACTTTACAGCCTCGCTGATAGTCATTTTTGTAACTTCGCCAATGTTTAAGCCGCCGACTTTAATGCTGAGAGATTCTGGCTTTAATCTATATCCGCCACAAGCACTACAATGTTTATCTGTTTGGTAGCGAGATAATTCTTCGCGTATGTAATCGCTTTCTGTACGTTTTACTTTTTCTTGTAGATATGGAATCACACCTTCAAAGGCTTTCTTAACAGATGTAGTTCTGAAGCCATCATCATATTTAAAAGTAATTTCTTGGCCTTCGTTGCCGTATAAAATTAGATTCTTGATATCTTCTGGTAGTTCGGCAAAAGGCTTCAACATGCTAAATTTATAGTGTGTGGCTAACCCTTCCAAGGTTTGAGAATAATACCTGTTATGCACCCCAGAATATTTATTGGTTACTTTGTGCCAAGGAGAAATTGCTCCTTCTTTTAAAGATAATTTTTGATCTGGTACAACTAGGTTTGGATCAAAAAAGACTTCAACTCCAAGACCGTCACAAGAAGGGCATGCACCGTATGGGCTATTGAAAGAGAATATTCTAGGTTCAATCTCAGTTAATGTGAATCCAGAGACTGGGCACGCAAATTTTTCAGAGAAAATTAGAACATCACCTTCTTTGTGGTCGCATTTTGCACCTTTTGGAAGAGAGGCGATCTCTATTGCTAATAACCCGCCACTTAGTTTTAAAGATGTTTCAACGCTATCAGACAATCTATTGCCTAAAGCATCATCTAATTGCAGACGATCAACTACAACTTCTACATCGTGTTTTAAGTTTTTATCTATTATAGGTAGTTCGTCAAAATCATAAATGATTCCGTCAACTTTTACGCGTTGATAACCTTGTTTTTGAAGTTGTATGAATTCTTTTCTATGTTCGCCTTTTTGACCTTTTACAATTGGTGCCAATACAAAAAGCTTAGTGCCTTTTGGCAGTTGATTTATAACTTCTACCATTTGAGAAGCAGTTTGTTTTTCAATAGGTTTGCCAGTTGCGGGGGAATAAGGGATTCCGATTCTTGCGTATAGTAATCTCAGATAATCATAGATCTCTGTTGCGGTTGATACTGTCGAACGAGGATTCCTTGAAGTGGTTTTTTGATCTATCGCAATTGAGGGAGAAAGACCAGTTATCAATTCAACATCTGGCTTGTCTTGAATATCTAAAAACTGTCTAGCATATGCTGACAAGCTTTCAACATACCTTCTTTGCCCCTCAGCGTATATGGTATCAAATGCAAGAGATGATTTGCCAGATCCACTGACGCCTGTTATTACAACTAGTTTATCCTTTGGTATATCTACGTTTACATTTTTTAAATTATGTACTTTAGCACCGCGAACTGATAGGGTTTTCATGATTATTCAATACTATTTAATTGTCGAATTAAGAAAGTATATCAGGGTATTTGCTATTATTCAATAGGACAATAGTTGTTAGATAATATAGTGCTGCTCATTGGTTAATACTTGAATAAATTAAGATTTTTAGATTATAATTGTTTTCTAATTTAGAGGTGGTATGAAATCAGCATTATTATTTCCTGGGCAGGGCTCTCAATTTATTGGGATGGGGAAAGACTTATTCGAAACTTTTCAAGAATCTAAAGAGGTATTTCAAGAAGTTGACGATGTGCTTAACCAAAAGCTTTCGGCATTAATGTTCAGCGGGGAGATTGAAGAATTAACCAAAACAGCAAATACCCAACCAGCAATAATGGCAGTTTCTATAGCTGCAGTTAAAGTTTTAGAAAAACAAGGTGGGAAGAATTTATCAGATTTCGCAGATTGTGTAGCTGGTCACTCTCTTGGTGAATATAGTGCGCTTTGTGCCGCTGATATGTTTAGTCTATCAGATGTAGCAAAGCTACTTAGAATTCGTGGGGACGCTATGCAAAGTGCAGTTCCAGTGGGGCAGGGTAGTATGCTAGCTCTAATTGGTGCTAATCTAGAAAACGCTGATGCAATTTGTAAGGAGGCTTCGCATTTAGGTGTTTGTCAAATTGCCAATGATAATGGTGCAGGACAAATTGTTTTAAGTGGTGCGACCACCGCGGTTGATAGAGCAGCAGAAATTGCTACAAACCATGGTGTTAGAAAAGCTGTGAAATTAAATGTTAGTGCTCCTTTCCATTCGTCACTCATGAAGTCTGCAGCAGTGAAAATGCAGGATGCGTTGAGCGGTACATCTGCTAGTAGTTTGAATATCCCATTAGTTGCAAATGTATCTGCCCAAATTGAAACAGATAATTTGAGAATTAAAACATTGTTAGTTGAACAAGTGACTGGGCGTGTTAGATGGAGAGAGAGTATGGAGTTTATGATCTCTAAGGGCGTAGAATGTTTTGTCGAGGTTGGACCTAATAAAGTTCTTTCAACGATCGCAAAAAGAATGAATGAGAATGCAAAAATCTTTAGTATCCAGACACCTAAAGATATTGAAGAATATTTAAATCAGGTATAAAACCTAATAAAAATTCTGGAGAAAAACATGTTTTCATTAGCAGGTAAAAATGCGTTAGTAACAGGCGCAACTGGTGGTATTGGCCATGCAATAGCTAAAAAATTACATCAGGCGGGTGCAAATATAATAATAAGTGGTACTAGAGAAAATGTGCTACAAGAGTTAGCAAATGAACTTAAGGAACGTGTTGTAGTTCTGCCAGCAAATTTAAAAAATTCTGAAGACATAATCGGCCTTTATGCGAAGGCTGAAGAGAAAGCTGGGCAGGTTGATATAATAGTATGCAATGCAGGGATTACGCGTGACAACCTTCTTATCAGAATGAGTGAGCAAGAATTTGATGAAGTGATTAACGTTAATCTAAAAGCTGTTTGGTTATTAAATCGCGAAGCTGCTAAAGCTATGACTAAAAGAAGAAGTGGTAGAATTATAAATATCTCTTCGGTAGTAGGTGAGTCTGGAAATTTTGGTCAAACCAATTATGCGGCGGCAAAAGCTGGTATTATTGGTATGACAAAGTCGGTAGCTTTAGAGTGTGCTACTCGCGGAGTCACAGCGAACTGTATAGCTCCAGGATTTATTAAGACCCCAATGACAGAAGCTATTCCAGAAAATGTTGTTAAGGAAAAAATCTTGCCTAAAATTCCAATGGGAATGATGGGCGAGCCTGATGACATCGCAAACGCAGCCTTGTTTTTAGCGTCAAATGAAGCTAGACTTATTACAGGGCATACAATTGATGTGAACGCGGGGATGTACATGAGGTAGTGCCTCTACTCCGCCTTTAAAGGCAATGATAGAACAAAAATATTTAGAATTAATTCAAAATTCTGGTCTTGAGAAAGATTTAAGACAGCTTGATCTTGTTCATAAACTAGATCGATATAAGTCCAAAATAGATGCGCCTAAAAAACTCATCTCAAAGCTTGTAAATTCTTTGCGTTTCAAGAGCCATAAACACAGTCGTGGGATCTATGTATGGGGCGAAGTTGGTAGAGGTAAATCCATGCTTATGGATTTGTTTTTTAATTCTCTAGAAAATAAACATAAGCTAAGAGTGCACTTCCATGAATTTATGAAAAACTTTCATAAGTCCCTCGATCACTGGCGCAAGAAGCATAAGGACTCAGAAAGTGCGGCTGACCCTATTCCTCAGCTCGCTAAAGAAATTTCAAAAAAATACGAAGTGATTTGTTTTGATGAGTTGCAAGTCACAAATATTGCAGATGCAATGATACTTTATAGGCTGTTTGATTCTTTGCTAGGTTATGGCACGTATCTGTTTATTACTTCAAATAGAATCCCTTCTGATTTATATAAAGATGGTCTACAAAGAGAACATTTTTTACCATGTATTAAGCTCTTAAAATCTGAGTTAGAAGTATTCGAGCTTAATAATTTTAAAGACTATAGATTGGATAAAATAAAATCGCTCAAGCAAAGATATTTTGCGCCGATAAATTCTAGCAATGATAATCAAATCGATAAAATCATAAAAGACTTAACTGGTCACGAAGAGCTTGGGTTTAGCGATGTGTATGTAGATAACTCCAGAAGCTTAAAAGCTGTAAGATCTTATGGTGGGGTGGCTGTCTTTACTTTTAAAGAGTTATGCGAAGTACCGTATGGTGCTATTGATTATATAGCTTTGTGTAACCATTTTAGCACTATAGTGATCAAGCATATTCCAGATCTTAATCCAGCTAACCATAATGAAGCTTTGAGGTTTATTACACTTATTGACTGTATGTACGAAAATAAGACAAAGTTGATTTGTTCCGCGGCTAATAAGCCAGAATTGTTGTATAATAGTGGAAAAAACGCTTTTGAATTCCAGAGAACAATATCGCGTTTGAATGAAATGTTGAGTGATGACTATATTTTTAGTTAGTAATCTGCTTAAATTGCCTTGACATAAACTCAATATCGTTATAAATATCACCTTCACGCATGTAAAATATGGTGTTTTATGTGGCATTGATGCTTAAGCTTCTGGCTTAAGATAAAGTCGCTAAAGTATTGAAAAACAGAGGCTAGTCTATGGAAATAGCAAGATTTTATAAAGAAGTTAAGTCAGAGATAGGCAGAATTTCTTGGCCTTCTAGGAAGGAGACTATGACTGCTTCGGGTCTAGTTTTTGTTTTGGCTGCAGTTGCTGGTTTGTTTTTTTTGCTGGTTGATGCAGTTGTTTACAGGGTGATTCATTTTATTTTGGGATTATAAATAGTGGCAAGTCGCTGGTACATCGTTAACACTCTCTCAGGTTATGAGCACAAAGTTGCTAAGTTGATCAAAGATCATGCTGAGAAAAAAGGTTATGCCGAAAAATTTGAAGAAATAGTTGTTCCAGTGGAAAACGTAACTGAAGTTAAAAAAGGGAAGAAAGTTACCTCGGAAAAAAAGATTTTTCCTGGATATATAATGATTAAAATGGAATTAGACGATGCCTCTTGGAATTTAGTGAAAAATATTCCTAGAGTAGCTGGATTTTTAGGTGGTAGTGGTAAGCCAGCCCCAATTCCAGAGAGGGAAGTTCAGAGGCTGATGCAGCAAGTGCAAGAAGGCTCTGTGGCGAAAGATGTAGAGTTAACTTTTGACGTTGCTGAGCAAATTAAGATTATCGAGGGGCCGTTTCAAACATTTACAGGTGTTGTTGATGAAGTGGATTTGGCTAAAAAGAAACTTAAAGTTTCTGTGTCAATATTTGGTAGGCCTACCCCTGTTGAATTAGAGTTTAATCAAGTAGAAAAATTTAAATAATTATTTAGGAGAGAAGTCGTGAAGAAGAAAGAACCCGTTGGTAGCATATCGTTGCAAGTCCCTGCTCATCAAGCCAATCCATCGCCTCCCATTGGTCCTGCTTTGGGTCAAAGAGGTTTGAACATTATGGAGTTTTGTAAGCAGTTTAACGATCATTGTAAAAAAAGAGGGTATGCTCCTGGTGACGTAATACCTACGGTTATTACGTATTTTGCTGATAAAACATTTACTTTTATCACGAAAATGCCTCCAGTGCCTAACATGATAAAAAAAGCTCTTGGTATTACAAGTGGGGCTAAGACTCCAGGTACGCAAGTTATTGGTACGATTACAATGGCTCAGATTAATGAGATTGCTAAGTCTAAGATGGATGATATGGGTGTTGATAATATTGAAGCTGCTATCAGTATGGTTAAAGGAACCTGTGTTTCTATGGGTGTAAAGATTAAAGACGGAGATGCGTAAATATGGCTAAGTTAGGTAAGAGAATTAGAGAAGCGGTAAAGTTAGTTCAAGCTGAAAAGCAGTACTCGCTTGATGAGGCTGTGGAAGTTATTTCGGCTTATACAAAAAAAGGTAAAGTGAAGTTTGACGAAAGCGTTGAGGTGGCTCTAAGACTTGGGGTTGACCCAAAGCAATCAGACCAGCTAGTTCGTGGTGCTGTAGCTATGCCGAATGGTTTGGGTAAGACCATAAAGGTAGCTGTATTTAGCGAGCCTGATAAAGTTAAAGAAGCAAAAGAAGCAGGTGCGGATATTTGTGGTTCTGAAGACCTGATAGAAATTGTGAAAAATGGCAAGATTGATTTTGACATAGCTATCGCTACTCCTGGAATGATGGCGAACGTTAGTAAATTAGGTAAAGTTTTAGGGCCAAGAGGCTTAATGCCTAATCCTAAGCTTGGTACAGTTTCTAACAATATTAAAGAAGCTGTAGGAAAAGCTAAAGCAGGTCAGGTTGAATTTAAAGTGGAGAAGGCTGGTATTGTTCATGCTGCGGTTGGTAAAGTAAGTTTTGCTCCAAAAGCTATAAAAGAAAATATCTTAGCGCTTTATGAGGCTGTATTAAATGCAAAGCCTACAAGTTCAAAAGGTGTATATATGCAGTCGATGTATTTGAGTACTTCGATGGGGCCTTCAATTAGGCTTGACATGGCAAAAGTGATGGGATAACATCGCCCTTCAAAATACAAGTGAAATGTAAATTAACAGATTAGTGGACGTAACGTGGATAAGGTTAAAAAAAGAGAAGTAGTAGAGCAGCTTAAAAGCGCTTTCACCTCTTCACAAGTTGTGATTGTTTCTCATAATAAAGGATTGACAGTTTTACAAGATAAAAACTTAAGAAGACAAGTTAAAAAAACTTCTTCTCAGTACAGAGTAACAAAGAATACATTGGCACAACTAGCCATAAAGGGAACTCAATTTGAGAGTTTGAATGACTTGTTCCAAGGGCCTACAACCATTGCATTTGCTGAAGAGCCAGTTGCAATTTGTAAAGCTTTGGTGAACTTTTCAAAAGAAAATTCAAAACTTGAGGTTTTGGGTGGTGTTGTTGATGGTAAATTTCTTGATGCAAATGCTGTGAAAGAGATGGCGTCTCTGCTTTCTCTCGACGAGCTACGTGGCAAGATTGTTGGCTTGTTACAAGCTCCTGCAGCTCAGCTTGCAAGAGTATTCAAAGCTTATGCTGATAAAGAACAAACAAATTAATTTTAGATAGAAAAGGAGAATAGAATGGCTAATCTAGAACAAATCGTAAATGATCTTTCAAATCTTACAGTAATGGAAGCGACACAGCTTTCTAAGCTTCTCGAAGAGAAGTGGGGTGTGTCTGCTGCTGCTCCAGTGGCCGCTGCCGCTGCAGGTGGTGCTGCTGCTGTTGAGGAAAAAACAGAGTTCGATGTAATTCTTGTTGACGGTGGTGCAAATAAAGTTGGCGTGATTAAAGAAGTGAGAGCTATAAACTCAGCGCTTGGATTGATCGAAGCTAAAACATTAGTTGAAGGGGCTCCAAAGCCAATCAAAACTGGTGTTTCTAAAGAAGAAGCTGCAAAAATGAAAGAGCAACTTGAAAAAGCTGGTGCGAAAGTAGAAATTAAATAGTTTTACTTTTAACTACATATTACTAAGGGTATATCAATAATTTGACATACCCTTTCACTGTTTAAAAAACTTTATTGGTGTTTAGCGTGGCGTCACTTACAAGTAGAAAAAGAATGAGAAAGGTAAAAGGACAGAATGTAAATGTTGTCGAGATGCCTAATCTTATTCAAGTCCAGAAGGACTCTTATGAATTATTCCTCCAACTTAATTGCAAATCTGATAAAAGAGCTAACGTAGGTTTAGAAAACGTTTTTCGCTCTATATTTCCAGTTTCAGACTATGATGGTAGGGCTTCAATAGAATATGTAAAGTATGAATTGGATGCTCCTAAATATGATGTTGAAGAGTGTATTCAAAGAGGTGTGAACTATGCTGCACCTTTAAGAGTTACCCTTCGTTTGATTGTTTGGGATATAGATGAAGAAGCTGGTATCAAAGAAATCAAAGGAATAAAAGAACAGGATGTATACATGGGTGAAATTCCGCTAATGACGCATAGCGGTACTTTCATTATAAACGGCGCAGAGCGAGTTATTGTATCGCAAATGCATCGTTCCCCAGGCGTGTTTTATGATCATGATAGTGGTAAAACACATAGCTCTGGAAAGTATTTATACTCTTCGAGAGTCATACCATATAGAGGATCTTGGTTGGATTTCGAATTCGACGTAAAAGATATAGTTTATTTTAGAATAGATAGAAAAAGAAAATTATATGTAACCACTTTGTTGAGAGCGATTGGTCTTGATAAGAATGGTATTTTTAATGAATTCTATAATATTCTTTCATATAAAAAGCATAAGAATGGATGGAAGACTCTTTTCAATCCATCTAGATTTAAAGGGATGAAAATCTTCAAAGATATCGTTGATGCTAAATCTGGCGCAACTTTAATTGAAGCAAATACGAAAGTTACTCCTAGACTAATCAATAAGCTTTCTGAAAAACAAGGAGTTGAGTACGTAATTGAGGCTCAAGATATAGTTGGTTCTTACATCGCTCAAGATGTGATAGATGATTCAACTGGTGAGATTGTTTTGGAAGCTGGTGACGAAATCACTTTTGAAGCTTTGGAAGCGATAGAGGCTAATAAGTTAGCTGAATTAAAGATTCTTGATATTGACTACTTAAATGTGGGTCCGTACATCAGGAACACTTTAGTGTTAGATAAAAACCAATCTAAAGATGAAGCACTCGCAGATATTTATAAGGTTTTAAGACCAGGTGAGCCTTCTACACCAGAGGCTGCTGAATTGCTATTTAAGTCAACTTTCTTTGAAATAGAAAGATATGATTTATCTGCAATTGGTCGTATGAAGATTAATGCGAAACATGGTTTAACTATTCCTGAAGAGCATACAGTTTTAGCTAATGAAGATATTATAGCTATAGTGAAGCATTTAGTTAGACTTAAAGATGGTTTTGGTGAAGTTGATGATATTGATAACTTAGGAAATAGACGTGTTAGATCTGTGGGTGAGTTAGTTGAGAATCAATTTAGACTCGGCTTAATTAGGATGGAAAGAGCGATTGTTGAAAGGATGAGCTCTGTAGAGATTGATACGGTGATGCCTCATGACTTGGTAAATTCAAAAGTTCTAATGGCCGTTATCAGAGAATTCTTTGGTACATCTCAGTTATCGCAGTTTATGGATCAAACAAATCCACTTTCTGAAATTACTCATAAAAGAAGACTTTCTGCTTTAGGACCTGGTGGTCTTACTAGAGAAAGAGCTGGGTTTGAGGTTCGTGACGTACATACTACGCACTATGGACGTATTTGTCCTATTGAAACTCCAGAGGGGCCAAATATTGGTTTGATCAACTCTCTTTCTACATATGCTAGAATCAATAAGTATGGCTTTATAGAAAGCCCATATAGACAAGTAAAAAACGGAAAAGTTACTGATCAAGTTGATTATCTTTCAGCTATTGAAGAGGCTAGTTTCACAATTGCTCAGGCAAGTGCGGAAGTAGATAAAAATGGTAAATTCAAGAATGAATTGGTTAGCTGTAGAAGATCTGATGATGTTGTTTTAGCTAAACCAGAAGATATCCACTATATTGACGTTTCTCCAAAACAAATCGTGTCGGTTGCTGCATCTCTTATTCCGTTCTTGGAAAACGATGATGCTAACCGTGCGCTAATGGGCTCGAACATGCAACGTCAAGCGGTGCCGCTTTTAAGAAGTGAAGCTCCTCTAGTAGGTACAGGTATGGAGGCAGTAGTTGCTAAAGACTCTGGTTCTAGCGTTGTTGCTAAAAGAGATGGCGTTGTTGACCAAGTAGATGCTAACCGAATAGTAATTAGAACTAACGATTTCGGCGGTGATGCTGGTGGCGTTGATATCTATAGCTTAGTTAAATTCCAAAAGTCTAACCAAAATACTTGTATCAATCAAAAGCCTATAGTGAGAGCTGGTGAGAAGATCAAAAAAGGAGATATTATTGCCGATGGTCCTAGTACAGACCTCGGTGAGCTGGCTTTAGGTCGTAACGTTCTTGTGGCGTTCATGCCATGGAATGGTTATAACTACGAAGATTCGATTCTTCTTTCTGAAAAGTTAGTAAAAGAAGATGCCTTCACATCTTTACATATTTACGAGTTTGAAGCGATTGCGAGAGATACTCGTCTTGGGCCTGAAGAAATTACAAGAGATATTCCAAATGTTGGTGAAGAAAGCTTAAGACAGCTTGATGAAATTGGTGTTGTGCACGTTGGTGCAGAAGTTAAACCAGGAGATATCCTTGTTGGTAAAGTTACACCTAAGAGCGAGTCGCCTATAACACCAGAAGAAAAACTTCTACGAGCTATATTCGGCGAGAAAGCATCTGACGTTAGAGATTCATCTCTGCGAGTTCCTCCTGGAACTAGAGGTACAGTTGTAAGTGTTAGAGTATTTACTAGACGTGGTATTGAAAAAGACGAAAGAGCTCTTGCTCTTGAGCGTCTAGAAATCGATCGTTTAGCAAAAGATAGAGAAGCAGAGCTTGCTATTGTAGATGGTTATGTTTTTGGTAAGGCGTTTGAAGTGCTAGAAGGGCAAAAAATTACAAGTGGTCCTAAGCAGATTAAAGCTGGAACAAAAGTTGATGAAGAGTTATTTAAGTCTCTTCCTAAGCGTCAAGTTTGGATGCTTGCTGTTGACAATAAAAAGACAATGTCTGAATTAGAAAAATTAAAAACTTTCTATGAAAGAGCAACTGAAGAACTTGATAATAAGTTTAAATTAAAAGTTGAAAAAGTTCAAAGTGGTGACGATTTACCACAAGGTGCTTTAAAAGTTGTTAAGGTTTATGTCGCTACAAAACTGAAAATTCAGCCTGGTGATAAAATGGCTGGACGTCACGGTAACAAAGGTGTTGTATCTAAAATAGTTCCTGTTGAAGATATGCCTTTCTTAGATGATGGTACATCGGTTGATATAGTGTTGAACCCTTTAGGCGTACCATCAAGGATGAACGTCGGGCAGATCTTGGAAACTCACTTGGGTTGGGCAGCGCAAGGTTTAGGAAGACAAATTTCTAATGCATTAACTAAAGTGGAAGCTCAAAAAGATAAGACGGAGCTGAGAACAAAGCTACTTGAAATATTCAATGACAAGAACGATGAAGATTTCAGAAAACACATTGAAGAAATGAATAGCACAGACTTAACTGAGCTTGCATCGAACTTATCAAAAGGTGTTCCTTTCGCAACTCCTGTATTCGATGGCGCTAAAGAAGGTGATATTTCTAAAGCTCTAGAGAAAGCTAACTTACCGACATCTGGTCAGGTGATGCTAAGGGATGGTAGAACAGGCGATTACTTTGCTAGACCAGTAACAGTTGGTTGTATTTACATGCTAAAGCTGGATCACTTAGTCGATGACAAGATTCACGCTCGTTCAATTGGACCATATAGCTTAGTAACGCAGCAGCCATTAGGTGGTAAGTCACATTTCGGTGGTCAAAGATTTGGTGAAATGGAATGTTGGGCACTTCAAGCTTATGGTGCTGCATATTCACTTCAAGAAATTTTAACCGTGAAGTCGGATGACGTAACAGGAAGAATCAAGATTTATGAATCAATAGTTCGAGGAGACTCAAACTTTGACTCAGGATTACCTGAATCGTTCAACGTTATGGTAAAAGAATTGAGATCACTTTGCTTGAATATCGAGATGGTAAACAGTGAAGAAGAAAAACAGCAAGTAGCTGATGCTGAAGAAGCAAAAGCTGCAAATTAAAAAGTATTGTTAAGGTTTAAGAGGTTCTAAAAATGGCAGAATTTAATTTGTTTGGTAATGTAAATAATTCGCAAAACTTTGACCAAATAAAGATATCATTAGTAAGCCCAGAGGTCATTCGTTCATGGTCGTTTGGTGAAGTAAAGAGACCAGATACTGTTAATTATAGAACCATTAAACCAGAAAACGGTGGTTTGTTTTGCTCGCGTATTTTTGGACCAGTAAGAGACTATGAATGCTTATGTGGTAAATATAAGCGCATGAAATATCGTGGCATAGTATGCGAGAAATGTGGCGTTGAAGTTACATCTTCAAAAGTTAGAAGAGAAAGAATGGGTCATATAGAATTGGCAACACCAGTTGTACATATTTGGTTCTTGAGATCTCTACCTTCAAGAATCAGTACGCTCCTTGACATTCCTTTAAAAGATCTTGAAAAAGTACTATACTTTGAAGGTTTCATAGTTATTGATCAGGGTGCTACTACTCTTCAGAGAGGACAAATTCTAACAGAAGAAGAATATTACGACTTCCAAGATAAATTTGGTGAAGATGCATTCCAAGCAGGAATCGGTGCGGAAGCCGTTAAGAAAATGCTTCAAGCAGTGGACTTAAAAGTCGAAAAACTTAAGTTGAGAGAAGACCTATCTACTACTACATCTGAAACCAAAAGAAAAAAAATTGTTAAAAGATTAAAGTTAGTTGAAGACTTTGTTTCATCTAAAAATAAGCCTGAGTGGATGGTATTGGATGTACTTCCAGTAATCCCACCAGATTTGCGTCCATTAGTGATGCTTGATGGCGGTAGATTTGCTACTTCTGATCTAAATGAACTGTATAGAAGAGTAATAAATAGAAATAACCGTCTAAAAAGGCTTATAGAATTAAAAGCTCCTGAAATTATCGTTCGTAACGAAAAAAGGATGCTACAAGAAGCCGTTGATGCATTATTTGATAACAGTAGAAAAGGCAGGGCGATTAAGAGCTCTAATAAGCGTCCATTCAAGTCGCTTGCTGATATGTTAAAAGGTAAGCAAGGTCGTTTTAGACAAAACTTACTTGGTAAGCGTGTGGATTATTCTGGCCGTTCGGTGATTGTTGTAGGTCCTGAGTTAAAACTACATCAGTGCGGTCTTCCTAAGAAAATGGCTCTTGAGCTATTCAAGCCGTTTATCTATTCAAAGTTAGAACTATATGGCATGGCGCCAACTCTTAAGGCTGCTAAGAAATTAGTGGAATTAGAAAAGCCAGAAGTGTGGGATATTCTTGCAGAAGTTATTCGTGAACACCCAGTGTTGCTAAATCGTGCACCTACACTACATAGACTTGGCATCCAAGCTTTCGAACCGATATTAATTGAAGGTAAGGCTATTCAGTTGCATCCGCTTGTGTGTACAGCGTTCAACGCCGATTTCGACGGAGATCAAATGGCGGTGCATGTACCATTATCAATGGAAGCGCAATTAGAAGCGCGTGCGTTAATGATGTCTACAAATAACATCCTAAGCCCACAAAATGGTAAGCCAATTATTGTTCCATCTCAGGATATGGTTTTAGGACTGTATTATATATCATTGATGTTTGATGGTGAAATTGGTGAAGGAAGTGTATTCAATGACGCTGGTGAGATAGAGCATGCAATAAATGCAGGGGCTGTATCACTCCATGCTAAAATTAAGTGCAGAAGAAATCAGATTCAATCAGATGGTGAGACGGTAACAATTGTTGTCGATACTACACCTGGACGAGTGCTGCTTTCTGAGGTTTTGCCGAAAGATGCAAAGATCAGTTTTGAGCTTGTGAATAAGATAATGACTAAGAAAGAAATTTCTCAGCTTATAGATATTGTATACAGACATTGTGGGCAGAAAAATACAGTGTTGTTTGCTGATAAAATAATGAGCTTAGGTTTCACATTTGCTTGTAGAGCTGGTATATCGATCGGTAAAGATGACATGCTTGTTCCCCAGTCTAAGGTTAAACATATTGAGGAAACAGAGTCTGAAGTTAAAGTATATGAGCATCAATATGCTGATGGTTTGATAACCAGCGGTGAGAAGTATAATAAGGTTGTAGATGCTTGGACAAGATGTACAGATCGTATTGCGAACGACATGATGAAAGGAATTTCTGTTAAACCACAAGGTGATGGAAAAATCTTTGCTCATAGAAAAGTGAACAACATATATATGATGGCTGACTCTGGTGCGAGGGGTTCTGCAGCTCAGATTAAGCAGTTGGCAGGTATGCGTGGTCTTATGTCAAAACCGTCTGGTGAAATTATTGAGAAGCCGATTATATCAAACTTTAAGGAAGGTTTGAACGAGTTAGAATATTTCATATCAACTCACGGTGCGCGTAAAGGGTTGTCAGATACAGCTTTAAAAACAGCTAACTCAGGCTATCTAACTCGTAAGTTAGTAGATGTTTCTCAAGACTGTATAGTTTATGAAGAAGATTGTGGCACAGATAAAGGCATAATTGCAAAAGCAGTTATAGAAAATGGTGATATTATAGTTCCGTTGAAAGACAATATCTTGGGTAGAACATCTGCGATTGATATTCATGATCCTAATACCAATAAAGTAGTTATCAAAGCTGGTGAAATGATAGATGAAGCCGCTGTTGAAAAAATCGAGCTTATGGGTATTGATGAGGTAAAAATTCGCTCAGTACTGACATGTAAGAGTGAGATGGGTATTTGTGCTAAATGTTATGGTCGCGACCTTGCAACTGGTATTAGAGTTAACATTGGCGAAGCTGTAGGTGTAATAGCCGCTCAATCGATTGGTGAGCCAGGAACACAGTTAACCATGAGAACTTTCCACATTGGTGGTGCTGCGCAGAAAGGTGCTTCGCAATCGAGCGTTATATCATCTCATGAAGGTACTTTGAAAATCTTTAATAAAAACATAGTTAAGAACACAGAAGGTCATACTATTGTTATGAGCCGTAGCTGTGAACTTATAGTTGTGGATGTCAAAGGGAATGAAAGAGCGCGTTATAAGATTCCATATGGTTCTAAGTTGCTTGCTAATGAAGGAGATAAAGTAGCACCAGCTCAAAAATTAGCTGAGTGGGAGCCATTTACAATTCCTATCATTGTTGAGAAAACAGGTAATGCAGCTTTTGTTGACTTAGTAGAAGGAACATCTGTTAAAGAAGTATTCGATGAAGCTACAGGCATTACTAATCGCGTTATTATCGACTGGAAGCAGCAAACTCGTGGTGCAGACCTGCGTCCAAGAGTAGTGTTGAAAGATTCAAAAGGTGAAGTGATGACTCTAGCTAATGGATTAGAAGCTAGATATTTCTTACCGGTAGACGCTATCTTAAGTATTTCTGATAGTACAAAGGTAAATGCTGGTGATATTATCGCCCGTATACCTAAAGAGTCTTCGAAAACAAAAGATATTACTGGTGGCCTACCGAGAGTAGTAGAATTATTTGAAGCTCGTAAGCCTAAAGACCACTCCCTAATTAGTGAAGTATCAGGCACGGTTGAATTTGGAAAAGATTATAAGTCGAAGAGAAGGCTGATAATTCGTCCAGAAGATAAAGAAATGCAACCAATTGAATATTTCATCCCTAGAGGTAGACATATTACTGTGAATGAAGGTGATTATGTTTCTAAAGGTGATATGTTGATGGAAGGAAATCCATCTCCACACGATATCTTAAGAGTTATGGGCGTTGAAGCTCTTGCTAGTTACATCGTGAATGAAGTACAGCAAGTTTATAGACTTCAAGGTGTGAAAATTGATGATAAGCACATTGAAGTAGTGCTGCGTCAGATGTTGCAGAAGCTTGAGATTATTGATGCTGGTGAGACAACATATCTTGCCGGTGAACAAGTCGATAGAGAAGAGTTGAAAGAAGTTAATAATAAAGCTAAGGAAGAAGGGTATAAGCCAGCTAAAGCTATTCCAGTCCTTCAAGGTATTACAAAAGCTTCATTACAGACAAGATCCTTCTTCTCTGCTGCGTCGTTCCAACAGACAACTCAGGTACTAACTGAAGCAGCTGTTGCTGGTAAAGTTGATAAGCTTCAAGGTCTAAAAGAAAACGTTATTGTGGGTAGATTGATACCTGCAGGAACAGGGTTCTATATGAATAAGATACAAAAAGTTGCTTTAGCTAGAGATGCAGAAATTGCGACAACAAATATAGTCCCAATGCCTGCTCAAGAAGAAAGAACTGAAAAACGTAAAAAAGCAGCTTCTTCTTAAGATATAGAAGTTGGCCTAATATTAAAAATCAACCACACTGAGTAATCGATGTGGTTGATTTTTTTTACATACGCTTCACAATCAAAGAAAAACTTTTATTTTTTATATGTCAGATCCAAAAAGCCTGTGGGACAGGATAGTAGAAGCAACGAAGACAGCTAGCATAGCAGGGGCAGTTCGCTCTTTGATAAGTACGCCAATTATTGAAGTGCCAAATACAGTTGTAGAAAGAATTAAACAAGGGCAGCTCAACACTGGTGTAGCGAGAGTAGAAGCAGGGTCTTCTATTTTTTTAAGACATCTAAATGGTCGCGAAGTTGGTAATTTATTTACTGGTCTAGGCCCCAATATGACTAAAAATTTCTTGCGAGAAGTATTTAGGGCATATGGGTGGCTGCTAACTCCTTACGTAGTAGAAAGGTTCTTTGGTAAGGAATACTCTAAAAACAACCAATACCTATCTCAAACGGCTTCCGTAGCGGTTGTGATGGGTATTAATGGTACAATGAATTCTGTGTTTGATGGGCTAAGAAATAAACAGATTGATACTAAAAATTCAACAGGGCAGAGTATTTCTTCACTTAAAGCTGGAAGAATTTTGATACAAGAATATGGTCCTTTGGGTTTGTTCCATGGGGCAAGGATTACTTACCTATATAGCGGCCTATTTTGGGGTAGTTTTGCTGCATCTAGGAATATGTATACTGCGATTTATAAAAGATTTGGGTTTGATACTACTAACCTTTCTAATCAAACAGCAGTCAATGTACTTTCGGGTGTCAATGCAGGTATAGTGACAATGCCAGTTGAACATTTGAGGTATCAAATTTTATCTGGAGATTTACCACCAGAAATTAGCAAAGCTGTAAAAAAATTCCATTCAAGGAATTACCCTAAATATGGCTTGAGGTCTTATGTATGTGGCTTGCCACAATCGCTGCCTACTCAAATATCAGCATCACTCATAGCTGGTACTGTCTTGTGTTTTCAGACAATAAGACAGCAAACAGGCGGAAGAGATATTTAAAAAATCTATAGACACTTAAGGTTGAAAATGTAAGTATTGATTTAATTTTTTAATTAATACATGTGAGGAAAAATGTATTTTAATAAGTCTTTCTCTGCGCTATTAATAGCGGTAACAATAGGATATGCAGTAAGTGCTATTGCTCAAGAAACAACCACCACTGCTCCAGCTGCAGCTGCCACTACACAATCAAACAGTTCAGTTACACCAAGCACAAATGGTGCGACTGCTCCTGCGGCGGCTGATGGTACAGTGGCACCAGCCACGCCAGCTCCTGTAGTGCCTGTTGATGCGTCTACAGTTGTTCCAGCAAACCCAGTTGTTGAACAAGCGACAACAATCAATCAAATTCCGATGGATGCATCTAAACAAGTGATGCTGCAGTCGGTGATGCTTGTAAATCTTCCAAAAGCAGATAACTCTATAGTGGATAAATTGGTTGAGGCTTTTAACAGCAGAAGTTATGAAAAATACTCTGAGATGTTTTCAAAAGAAGGTTTTTCTGTAGTGACTGCAGATTTTAAAAATATATCTACACCTGAAGCTTTGAAAACAGCTTGGGAAAGTAAATTTGCTGCAACAAGCCATTTTAAAGATGCCAAAGCTACGGCGACCGTTGATTCAGTTAGAGATATTGCTCCAGGTATTGCTTTAATAACTGGTAAGATGAATATTGCAGTTGATCCTAAGACAAATGCTATGTCGATGTTTACAATCTTGGCTAAATATGAAGAAAATACTTGGAGAATTGCTACAATGCATGCTTCTTCTAAGGATTTGATGAAAATGATTTTAGCTTCTGAAATCAAACCTGAAAGCAATGTTATGATGGATGTGATATTGGCATTTGCCGGTGTTGTCATAGGTTTTGTATTGGCGAAAGTGATGCGTAAAAGATCGGATATGAACGCTTAGGCTGATTAGTTATTATAATTTAAAAAGCCAGCAAACAGCTGGCTTTTTTTATGAGTAATTCTATGTTATAAATACCTCAAAAATTAAAAAATTATGAAGAATACTTTCTATATTACTACCCCTATTTATTATGTGAATGATGCCCCTCACATTGGGCATGCCTATACAACGATTGCTGCAGATGTCTTGGCCAGATTTAAAAGGCTAGATGGTTGTGATGTAATGTTTCTTACAGGTACAGATGAGCATGGTCAAAAAATAGAAAAATCAGCGCTTAAGGCTGGTATGGATACTCAGGCATTTACAGATAAGTTTTCAGCCACATTTAGAAATTTAAATGCAAAGTTGAATATATCTAATGATGACTTTATTAGAACTACTGAGTCTAGGCATAAACAGACTGTTCAAGAAATTTGGAAAAAAATGCTAGCTAGTGGTAATGTTTATTTAGGTAGTTATTCTGGATGGTATGCAGTTAGAGATGAAGCGTTCTATGCGGAGTCAGAAATAGTTGATGGTAAAGCTCCTACAGGTGCAGAAGTTGAATGGATTACAGAGCCTAGCTATTTTTTCAAGCTGTCTGCTTGGCAAGATAAGCTACTAAAATTCTATAATGATAATCCCGATTTTATAGCGCCTGCTTCAAGAAGAAATGAAGTAATTTCTTTTGTGAAGGGAGGATTAAATGATTTGTCTGTATCAAGAACTTCATTTAAATGGGGAATCCCAATTCCAAACGATGAGCATCATGTCATGTACGTTTGGCTCGATGCGTTATTTAATTATTATTCTGCAATACATAATCAAGATAAAGCGCATTTTTGGCCATGTGACTTACATATTGTGGGTAAGGATATTTTACGATTCCATGCCGTGTATTGGCCAGCATTTTTAATGGCGTGTAATTTACCTATACCGAAAAGAGTGTTCGCTCATGGCTGGTGGACTAATGATGGAGAGAAAATTTCTAAATCATTAGGTAACACAATAGATCCAATAAAATTAGTCGATGAACTGGGATTAGATTATGTGCGATATTTTCTTATGACAGAAATGCCTTTTGGCAATGATGGCAATTTTTCAAAAGAATCTTTTATAACAAAAGTGAATTCAAACTTATGTAATAACATAGGTAATTTAGCTCAGAGAGTGCTCTCTTTTATCAATAAGAATTGTGATGCTAAAGTACCAGACTTTGAATTTAATGACATAGATAAGGAGTTGCTCGAACAAGCGTATATGCTTTTAGATAAATTGAGGCAGCATTTTGATAAGCAGGAAATTCATTTGGCTTTTGAAGCGGTAATCAATCTTGGTTCTCTTGCTAATGAGTATGTAGATCATCAAGCTCCTTGGAGTTTGAAAAAGACTGATCCAAAGCGTATGAAAACAGTTCTTTATACGCTCACAGAGTGCCTCAGAATAATTGGTATAGCTTTGCAGCCAATTATTCCAGATTCTGCGAACAAACTTTTAAACCAATTGAATGTAAGCGATAGAGAGATGCTGCATATGAATGCTCAATTTGCAATGCAGGTTGGTATAGATTTGCCTGTACCAGAGGGCATCTTTCCTAGATTGCAATCTTAAGAGCATTTAGATATAATTTCTGCGGCAATTTTATTTAATGGGAGTTCTTTGTCTACCAAGTTAGAGTCGTTCGCGATTTTAGGTAAATCATAGCTTACGCATGTTTTTTTGTTTTGTGATAAAACAGTTCCATTATGTTTTTTTATGGCTTTAAGACCTAGATATCCACCTGTTCCTGAGCCAGTTATTATGACACCTATACTATCCTTTTTAGCATATTGAGCTATTGAATTCAGCATTGAATCTGCGGTGTCGGTTTTTTTATCTTGGGTTAAGATAATTTTGGTAATGTTCCCTGAGTTTTTTAATTCTATAGAAGTGTTACTGGGTATTAAGTAGGCGTGACCATTTATAATTTTAGCTGAGTCTTTAGGAGCATGCACTTTTATTGCTGAAAAAGTGTTGAGCCTCTCAGCTAATAGGTCGCATAGCATTTCAGATAACGATAAAGAGATTAGTATAGGGGGAGAGTTTAAGGGTAGATCAAGTAAAATTCTTTTAATTGAATCTACGCTACCAACATTTCCAGCAATTCCAATCAATTTATCGGTTTGGTTAATAGCAAGTTCTTGCTTGTTATTTGGAGTTAGAGAGGTTAGGGGATTATATTGGACATTGGCATTTATAGCTGTATAAATTTTTGCTATGAGAGCCGATTTTATAGTATCAAGATCGTTATACATATTAAGATCGTCATACTTTAAATAGTAATCAACAGCCCCTATTTCTAGAGCTCTTAAAGTAGTTTCTTTGCCATCTCTAGTGCTGTTTGAGAATATAATTGTTGGTATGATTTTCTTTGAAAGCAGTCTTTCTAAAAACTTTGCCCCATCCATCTCTGATAAGCCAGCGTCCAAAGTTATAACATCAGGCTTCATACTCTTGATTTTTTCTAATGCATCGTCTGGATCGGAGCTTGTGTATATGACTTCTATATCATCGGTTTGATTTAATAATCCTGAGAATAATGTCCTAACGAACTTAGAATCATCTATAATTATAATTTTGATCTTTTTTGTCATGCGCCCTCAAGTTGCTGTAAAGCCTGTAATTTTTTGCTAACCTGAATCTAGAATAACTCCTTATAAAACAGTAGCAAAGAATAATTTAGTATTATGCTATTTTTTACTTGCAATTATGTCATTTAATCGTTATTTATCTTAACTCACAACATGGTGTCTTTAGGGCGGTTAGCTCAGCTGGTAGAGCATTTCGTTTACACCGAAGAGGTCGGCAGTTCGATCCTGTCACCGCCCACCATTACTAAATTTTGTAATGGTAAAGTTACCGGTTGCAATTGGTTTTTGGTAATATATCATACTGTTACCTAAAATGGGGATGTAGCTCAGTTGGTTAGAGTGCTGGCCTGTCACGCCGGAGGTCGCGGGTTCGAGTCCCGTCATCCCCGCCATTTTAATACCAAGATGTCTTATTTGATTAAAGTTTTGAAAGTTTTTAAAAGAACTTTAGCAGTCCTAATTGGTGTATGGTTGCTAGGGCTTTTTATATTCCTATTAATGATTCCTAAGCCAGCAACAGAAGCTGTTGGAGATGCTCAGGCTGTTGTTGTGCTGACAGGGGGAAGTAATCGCTTGGAGACAGGATTAAAAGTTTTTATTGAATCTCAAGCGCATAAAATACTCATCTCTGGTGTTGGGTATAAGGTTACAAAAAAAGATATTCTAAGGAACTTTTTAAAACCTGAAAATCGTCAAAAAATAAATGTAAATGATGTAATCATAGGTAGTATTGCAGATAGTACGGTTTCTAATGCCGTAGAAGCAAAAATCTTCATGGATCTACATAAATTTAAAAGTTTGCGGCTTGTGACATCAAATTATCATATGCCTAGAAGCATGCTTATTTTTAGCATTTATATGCCAGAATACGAAATTATACCGCATCCAGTTGGTGCGGAAAATATTAGTTTATTCGATGGTAAGGCCAAGCTCATTATAGTGGAGTACAGTAAGTTATTAGGGTTTGTTTTTCTAACGGCATGGGACTGGTATTCCTATTACTTTGATGCTATTACAAGCTATATCTTGCGGTTTGTATATAGATCGACGCACTGATAAATTCAGAGCATCTGCGGAATGCTCAGTTACTTGGCCTGTGCAATATATTAGATGTCGGCCCCTATGAGTTTATTTAATGCATAGTTTTTGCGCTAACTCATCCCACTCACGTTGGGTAAGGCCGCTGGTTTCCTGACTGACTTTTTCACCAGAAATCATACGCTTGACTATGTCTAGCATTTGAGATGAGAGGTTAGCACTATTCACCCTATAATCCATAAACGCTTCGTATGTGAATGGAACCCATTTTTTAAGAATATCAATCATTGCCTCAGCATATACTCTTATCTCGTACTGAGCATGTGGATCAGCGCGTAGCATTAAGAAATGCATTAAATTATTAAGGTCTATTTTCCAATACCACTGAGTGTAATAATTTACAGGTAAGTTCATTCTTGCTAATTCTCTGGTTAGCCCTTTCCTGCTTTGATCTAAAACTTCATCTGTATGATCGTTTACATTAAGCATTTCCATGTAATGTTTGTAGGTTTGTTCAGCGTCACCTTTCAATATCTCAAGAACTCTTTGTGCCTCATCACCTTCGAGTACATCTCCACGACCCTGTTTGTTTACGGCTGATTGGGAAGCTAAGTTGGCTGGAGATGGTATATAAAATTCCTTGTCCAAAATTGAATATCTAGCAGAATATTCATTCACATTTGCAGTTCTATGACGAATCCACTGACGAGCAACAAAAATTGGTAATTTAACGTGTAATTTAATTTCACACATTTCAAACGGCGTTGTGTGCCAATGACGCATTAAATATCTTATTAAACCACGATCCTGTGTTAGTTTTTTTGTTCCTCTACCGTAAGATACTCTAGCTGCTTGGACTATTGCTTCATCATCGCCCATATAGTCTACTACTCTGACAAAGCCATGATCTAAAATCTTTATGGGCTCATAGAGAATGTCTTCTACTTCCTTCACGGTCGCTCTTCTAGTAGTGCTTGTGAGCTCTCTTATTTCTTCTATTTCTTTCTTTTGAATTGCTGATACAGCCATGATGCTCTCCTTAATGCTTTTCGATAATCTACTATTATTGGATTAATTTTGCAAATATCCTTTCAACTCATTAAAACTTAGGCTACATTTTTATGAGGATATAAGATAGTTTTATGCAAGCAGAAGAATTAGTATTGGCCGCAAAAAAAGATTTATTAGACAAAGTTAAGTCTAGTAATCCTAAGGCTGACCTGAAATTAATTGAAAAAGCTATAGATATAACGGTTAAAGCCCATGAAGGGCAAATGAGAGCCTCGGGCGAGCCGTATTGTCTGCACCCAATTGCAGTTGCAGAAATCCTGACAGAATTAAAGCTAGACACAGCTTCGCTTATCACAGCGCTTTTACATGACACGCTTGAAGATACTAAAATTTCTTTAGAAGATATCGAAAAAGAGTTCGGTAAAGAGATTGCTAAATTAGTAGATGGAGTTACTAAACTTGCTAAAATTGAATACCAGCCCGAGCATATTAAGCAAGCTGAAAATTTTAGAAAATTGCTATTAGCAATATCCGAAGACATTAGAGTGTTGCTTGTTAAGTTGGCCGATAGACTTCATAACATGCGTACTCTAAAACATATCAAGAAAGCGGATAAGAGGATAAGAATATCTCATGAAACTATGGAGATTTATTCACCGCTAGCTGAAAGGATTGGTATTCATAAATTCAAAAACGAACTGCAAGATCTTGCGTTTTCGGAATTACACCCCGAAATTCGTAAATCTATAATAAGCCGTCTAGATTTTTTACGTAAGCAAGGAACTTCATTAGTAGATACAATTGTTAAAGAAATTACTCAGGTTTTAAAAGAGCAAGGAATTGAGGCAACCGTTGATGGAAGAGAGAAAACTACCTGTTCCATTTGGAGAAAGATGGAGAGAAAGAATGTAGCTTTTGAACAGTTGGCTGATATCATAGCATTTAGAATTTTAGTCAAAGAACCAGTGGAATGTTATAAAGCTCTTGGGGTGATGCATACTACATATCATATGATCCCAGGTGGTTTTAGGGACTTTATTAGTACCCCAAAAGCCAATGGGTATCAATCGCTACATACACTTGTAATGGGGCCTGAGCAGAGGTGTATTGAGATACAGATCAGGACTTTTGACATGCATGAAATTGCTGAGTTAGGTGTTGCTGCTCATTGGGCATATAAACAAAATCAGCCGAGTGCGATTGAAGGTACTCATTACAGGTGGATAAGAGAATTATTAGAGATTTTAGAAAATGCCTCAAGCGCGGAGGAATTTTTAGAAAACACAAAGCTTGAGATGTATTATGATCAGGTGTTTTGTTTCTCTCCTAAAGGAGATCTTATTGCTCTTCCTAGAGGGGCAACGCCTGTTGATTTCGCATTCGCGGTTCACTCTAATATGGGACTTACTTGTATAGGGGCTAGAGTAAATGGCAGAATAGTGCCACTTAAAACTCAGCTTGAAAATGGAGATCAAGTGGAAATTTTAAGATCTAAAACGCCAATGCCATCTCCTGCATGGGAAAAATTTGTTGTTACGGGAAAAGCTAGAGCAGAAATAAAAAAATATATTCGCTCTAAACAGAAAGAAGAGTATGTGAATTTAGGAAAGGCAATCCTTTCAAAAACATTCCAGCAGGCTGATAAAGAGTTTAAAGAAGATAATTTAAAAACCATTTTAAGTAATTTTAAGAAGACATCTGTTGAAGACTTATTGGCGGGAGTTGGCGAAGGATTAGTGAATCGTAATGAAGTTATAAAAGCTCTACATCCTGAAGTTGAGGGAGATAAAAGGAGTAAAAATCCATTATCATTATTAAAATTTAAAAATTCAAAACCTGCGCCTAAAGAAAATAAAGGGATGCCAATTAAGGGTTTAATACCAGGCATGGCCATACACTTCGCAGGATGTTGCCATCCTCTTCCAGGAGATAGAATTGTTGGGATTGTAAACACTGGTAAGGGAATTACTATTCACACTTCAGATTGCGAAATGCTGGAAAATTTTTCTAGCACGCCAGAAAGATGGATAGATGTCTCATGGGAAGGGGCTGGTGACGAGAAATATATTGGTAGGATTAAAGTTACTCTATCTAATGAAACAGGAAGCTTGGCCAAAATAACGAATGCGATTGCTCTTGAGCAGACTAATATTTCAAATTTGAAAATTGCAGGACGTTCTCTAGACTTCTTTGAGTTACAGCTAGATGTAGAAGTGAAAGGAATGCAGCAATTAAATAATCTTATTACCAGTATAAGATCGCTAGATTGTGTGCATAGCGTGGAGAGATACAAGGCATGAAGCAAAGTTTAGCTTATAAGTATGGAGTAGATTCCGAAGAGCTTGCTGCGCATTATTTAAAAAGTTTAGGTTTTGAAGTTCTTTTTTCTCGATATAAAACTCCGTATGGGGAGTTAGATTTAGTCGTGAAAAAAAATACACTCGTAGTATTTGTAGAAGTGAAAGCTAGGCATAACCCAATACATTTTGATTTGATAACTAAAAGACAGATAAAACGCAACTGTAATGCTGCCAATTATTTTCTTGGAGAAAACGAGCAATATGCAAACTACGATATGCGGTTTGATTTTATAACAGTTATCAATGCTCGTATTGCTGATCATATTGAAAACGCATGGGAGTGCGAGTCTGTTTGACACTAACTTACAAATGTTTTATTTGACTTGACGGTTTGTATTTACCAAGTATAACAAGGTCATGAATTTTATTCACCAGGGGTGCTTTGAGAAATTTCTCAAGGCTGAGACTTTACCCTAATAACCTGCTCAGGATAATGCCTGCGAAGGGAGAGTGAAGCTCTTAATAATCTGCTGCGATTTCAAATCGTATACCAGACTACCTCTGCAGCTTTATTTTCTTTCCTCGGATGTTCCTGACAAAAACGTTGGAGAGGATTGATGCGTAAGTATCTTAAAGGCTGTTATTTGCCCGCTATGCTGGGGTCAAGCATTGAGTATTATGATATAGCACTATATGGCTATATGGCTCCTGTCCTGATTCAGGTTTTTTTCCCGCATCTCGATAAAATTACAGCTTACTTTTTTTATTTTCTCTTTGAGTTTTTTGCAGCAATTTTTCAATTAGCTGGGGCAAGTTTTTTTGGAGCTATAGGTGATAAATATGGGAGAAAACCTGCTATGTACAGCGGTATGCTCGGCATATCATGTGTAACGTTCTTGATGTGTGTTTTGCCTACGTACGCGCAAACAGGGATTTTGGCTACAGCAATGTTTATTGTAATGCGTGCTTTGCAAAGTTTTTTTCTTGGTGGGGAGTATAATGGTGGAGCCATATATCTTATGGAGCATGAAGCAGATAATAGTAAGCATAGCTTGATTAGTGGTCTTTACTGCGCATTTACAGTAATTGGGATTATACTAGCGAGCATAGTTGCTTTTATATGCAGTAAACTAGGACCGGAATATTTTCGTATTGCATATGCTCTAAGTTTTTTATTAGCCATCGCTACATATAAAATGAGATTGTCTATTAAAGAAACCCCAGAATATACAAAGAGTAATGCAAATACTTCTAGTCTTTTGCCTCTAGGTAAAGTGTTTGTTGGGAAACTTGCAATTGCATCTCTATTCTTTGGAGTACTGTATGGTTTTCCTACTCGAATTTTTAATGCGTTATTGCCAATTGCAGTAGGGGTTAATAGTGATCAAATTATGCTCTTAAATACTCTATCTCTAATTCTCTATGCTGCCTTGTTGATATTGGCAGGGGTGTTAGCAAATAAATATGGTGCAAATAGAGTAATGAAGTCAGCGGCCGTTATTGTATGTGTTATTTCTTATCCATTAATGATTTTAATACAGTCTGGTTCTTTTACATATGTAATCACAGCCAAAATTTTATTCACAATACTAACAGCTACATTTATTGGGCCATTTCATTCTTGGGCACAACAAATGTCCAATACTTATGTTAGATATAAAAGTATTTCTATTTCTTATTCGCTAGGCAAATGCTTCTCAAGCATTTTGCTCGCTTGTAGCTTTTTAATCTACGATCATTTTAAAAATATTACTGTGCTAGGCGTAGCATTATCTTTTATTGCAATTATTACTGCGAGGATCTTCTATGAGACATCTTCTAAAAAATAGTCTGAGGCTTTGCTTCGTCACCAGTATAAAAGACAAGCCCATAGATGAATATCTCAAACTTGTTAAGAATGCTGTTATTGGTGGAATCACTATGGTGCAGCTAAGAGAAAAAGCTTCTAATATAAGTGACGTCCGATACAAAGCTATAGCACTACAGAGCATTTTAAGACCAATGGGCGTCCCATTAATTATAAATGATTTTGTTGAGTTAGCCGCAGAAATAAACGCTGATGGCGTGCACATAGGACAACAAGATATGTCTGTTGCACAGGCAAGAAAAATTCTTGGGGCACATAAGATTATTGGTTTATCTATAGAATCAATTGATGAATTGCATTTGGCAAACAGCACGGAAGGCATAAGTTATGTTACTGCAAGTGCTATTTTTCCAAGTACAACAAAACCAGATTGTAAGACAATATGGGGATTAAAAGGTTTTGAAGAAATGGCGCGACAGTCAAGATACCCTGTTACAGGGATTGGTGGCATAAGAGAGGATAATATTAGAGCAATTGTAAGTATTCCCAACGTTTCTGGAGTAGCAGTGGTCGGGGCGATAGATAGGGCTGCTTGCCCATATAATGCTGCCAGAAATTTAGCAAAGGCATTTGAAAATAAGAGGTGTGTATGACAAGCGCAACTATGAAGTACAAATGTCTTTCTATTGCGGGATTTGACGGTTCAGGCGGTGCTGGTATCCAAGCTGATTTAAAAACATTTTCCGCAACAGGAACTTATGGCATGACCGTCCTAACTGCAATACCCGTACAAAACACCTGTGGCGTGAGAAGCTGTTACGATATTCCCATCTTATGCATAAAAGAACAACTTGAAGCAATATTCGATGATATAAGGCCAGATGCAATTAAAATCGGTATGCTATTTTCAAGTGAAATTATAGAGTTGATCGCTTCGTTTTTGAAGAACAATGCAGCTAATATACCGATAGTTTTGGATCCAGTAATGGTCGCTAAAAGCGGAGATCTCCTCCTGCAAAATAATGCTGTGGAGGTTTTAAAAACAAAATTGATACCTATTGCCAGTATCATCACGCCTAACTTGCCTGAAGCGAGAGCTTTAGTGTCTGGTAGTTATGAAAAAAAGATACTGGCCAAAAAATTACTCGATTTGGGGTGCGAAGCTGTTCTTTTGAAAGGTGGGCATGAAGAATCTAATAGCTCAGATGATTTATTTTTATCCTCCGCTGCTCAAGAAGTATTGTCTGCACCACGCATAAATTCCAAAAATACTCATGGCACAGGGTGTACTTTATCTGCAGCTATTGCTAGCTTTATGGCGCAAGGAATTTCTACATTAGATGCATGTATAAAAGCTAAGGCTTACCTACATCATGCAATACTTCATAGCAAAGATAAAAGCTTAGGAAGAGGAAATGGACCCGTGCATCATTTTCATCATTTATGGAAATATTTGTAGAGGTTATATAGGCCACATTGAAAACGCATGGGAGTGCGAGTCTGCATAAATTTTTACTTCGCGATCTGCTTATGAATATCCGACATTCTTTTAAGATTCTCTCCAACATAGTGCGTTGGGCTTTTAATATACCCAAGTTCTTTACAGTCTCCATATTCGTTTGGAAGCACATTAGTTCCTGCCAGATGAGCTTGATATAAAGCATCACAAGCAACGGAAGCTAATAGGTTCGATTCTTTGAAATAGTATATACCAACTCCCACAGCCTTTAGTGCATATCTAAGTGATTCAACATAACAAGGAAAGCTTTCTTTGTGATCTGCGGCGTTACCAAGTTCTAAATACGCGTGTGAAATAAGAATATTAAACCAAATTCTATAGTCTTCTAAGTCCTCATCAAGCCGTACAAGAGCTTCAAAGTGTAATAATTTTGCTTCTTTTATAACTGCTTTCCAGTCTTTACTATTCTCAAAAGTAATGAGCTTTTTGGTAAGCTCACAAAAAGGTATACTTGGTAACATTATATAAAATAATAACTATTTTAATTAAGTATTGGATGTATTGGTTGTGAATGCAAGGGATCTAGAATTTATGCTTCTTTAGTTATAGCTAGTGTTGCTAAAGAAGCTATGCAAGTTTTAATACTGAATGCATCTGTAATGTGGCTTGAAAAATACATGCCATGAGAATTTAAGTTAGAAGATTTATCTTTATCTTGGTTAACCCGATTTAAAAGATCGAAGACAGTGCCATTTATTAAGTAAGCCATAGTTTCAGAAGTATGGCCATTTTCAGTTTCTATAGTTGGTACTCCTTCTTGGATTATAACATCAGAATTATGAACGCCGTGTTTTATAACGTCCATGCTATGTCTGTGTTTTTTATTGATATGCAACACTTCATCGCCACTTTTTACAGGCCATATTCCCATACCATACGTTCCCATGTCTGACTTTATAAATACAAAAGGAGATTCTAAAATATTATTTTCTTTGTATTTTTGTTTTATTTCATTAAGCATTTTATCAACTTTTTCAGCGATACACTCAAGGCCTTGTTTCTTTCTAAAATCAATATTTTCACAACTTTCGACTAGGGTATTGATTAACCAGCTATCAAAGCCAAATTCCTCGGCGAAACGTTGGGCTAGGGTTGAATAAATACTAAAATGCCTAGTTTTTCTTCTGTTGTGCCATCCTAATTTTGGATTTGGGACTATGTGTTGTTCTATGTCTTTCAATATAGCATGTAAGCCAAGTGTTAAGTCATTATTTAGAATGACTATTTCAGGAATAAACTCTTTAATATGCACAGTATTTTTAATTCTTTCGATAGGATAGATACCTAAATTTAATTCAGGAACAGCTAATTGCTGATCTATATAAGGAGAGCCTATTTTAATATCAAAGCCTGCATTGAAAAATAGTTGCTCTAACATTTTTAGGTTTTTGAGGTAATTGATGTTACGCGTGAAATTTTCTGAAACTAACAATATTTTTTTTGTTTTTAAATCATAGTTTTTCATATGCAGTTTCAACAGTGAAGAGGCGAGCTTTTGGCTGTCTGCAGAGATATTGTTGAATCCTGAAGGGAAAACATTGGCATCTACATGGGCGATTTTAAACCCAGCATTTCTCAGGTCAACAGAAGTATATATAGGTTTTATGGATGTATTATACTCGGCCTCTATCCAGCTGAGCATTTGAGAACGTGATTTACTTACTAATCCTTCAAGCATACTAAAATTAGACATTTTTCCAATCCCCAAATATCGCTTGAACTGCAGCCAATCCAGCTATCACCGCTGTGTCGGCTCTTAAAATTCTTTGTCCCATATGAGCAGCGATGCAATTTTCTTGTGACAATAAAAAAGATCTTTCAGCTTCAGTAAATCCTCCTTCTGGCCCAACTAATACAGCTTTGTTCGCATTAGGAATTTTGATTGAATTGACAGAGAGGCAGTTTTTTGATTCATCAAAAAAAACTAAAGATGTAGTGGTTTCAATTTGTCTTAAAGCCTGTTTTAGTGAGATAATATCGTGGATCTGAGGAACATCTATTCGCTCACATTGTTCAGCGGCCTCTACGGCGCTATAGAGTAGCTTATCCATGTTAATTTTTTTTACTACACTGCGTTGAGTTATGACTGGATATATTTCGGTTGCACCAAGTTCGGTTGCTTTTTCCACTATATAAGTCGAGTTGATATTCTTTGTTGGAGAAAAAAGCAAGGTTAATTTAGCTAGGCTTGTTTGTATTTTTGTTTGTTTCAAAATTAAAATTTGTGCGCTCTTACAGTCTGATGTCAGAAGTCTTGCAGACCATTCTCCATCAAAGCCATTAAACACTAGTAGCTCTGCGTTTATATCTAAGCGCAAAACATTGACTAGATAATTGGAATGATTTTTTTCGAGTGTTATTATTGAATCTGTAGAAAGATTAGATCTAATAAAAAGTCTGGGAGTCATTCTATCCTCAGACAGCTTTATGCTTAGATTTACGTTGTTTCTGGTGAGCTATTTTGTTTTTTGGTTGTTTTTTTACTATTAGTTTTTTGGATTTTTTTATGCCAGTTCTTACGATTTTTGGTGCTTTAGTAACTGTAGCTTTTATAGATTGAGCTGCAGTTTGGATTTTATTAGTAACAACTTGTTCTATAGATTCATTGTCTGCAAAAGCAAAGGGGTCAGCAGCAGATATGGCTTCTGTTGTAATATACCTTTCTGAATTTACATCGATCGCATCGAAAGCACTTGGGCTTGATATTACGGCGGATTCAGGTTGTTTTTTAGCCATAGCAAGTTTAGGTGAGTATTGTTGTGCTAATCTAACTTCATCTAGCTTATTATAACTGTATTCTAATAATTGAATCATATGATTATCTCTAGCTACTGCAGACGGCCCACCCAAAACTACGCCTACCAACTTTGCATCTGGACGATTTGTTGAGGTTATAAGATTGAAGCCAGAAGATAAAGTGTAGCCAGTTTTTAAGCCATCAGCCCACTGATATCTGTCCAAAACACGGTTATGGCTTGAGATTATTGAATTGCGGAATTTAAAAGATTTGCGTGAGAAAAGGGAGTAGAATTTTGGGTAGTCACGGCGCATTGCTATGGCGAGTCGTGCCATGTCATACGCTGTTGTTATTTGCTCTGAATCTGGCAAGCCGCTTGCATTCTTAAAAGTTGTTCCTGTCATACCAAGTTGATGTGCGGTTTCAGTCATTCTTTGGGCAAAATTGGCCTCATTCCCAGCTAGTGCTTCAGCGATTACTACCGCTGCATCGTTTGCTGAATGAATAATTAAACCCAAGATAGCGTCTCTCACTGCTATTGTTTGTCCAGCTCTGAGTCCTAGCTTGGTTTTAGGCATCATTGAAGCTTTTTGCGAAACTGGGAGGAGTTGGTTCAAAGAAAGCTGGCCGCTATCCACAGCTTCAAAAGCTAAATAAAGAGTCATAACTTTAGTTAAGGATGCAGGATATAAAGACTTATCGGCATCTTTTTGATAGATAACATCACCAGTTTTTGCATTCACTACCAGTGCTGCATACTTCTCACTTGTTGTGAAGTCATAGTTTCTATTAGTTGCGCTTCTACGTCTAGCGCTGGCGTCATCTGGCATTAATAAAAATAGTAACAAAAATATTAGATATATGCCTTGTTTCACTATGATTTTTAGGTATGTATTTGTTAATCCAGAATATAATCTATGGGCTGTTATGTAAAGCCCAAAACTGGGATTGGTAATATAATATAAAGATGGTATTATTGCTAGAATAATTATGGTTTTGTTCTTAGATGTCTGCGCCTATTTTGAGTTTAAATAATCTGTCTGTCGCTTTTGGTAAAAAGGAATTATTTGATGACGTTTCTTTGCAAGTATATGAGACAGATAAAATATGCTTGGTTGGCAAAAATGGAGAAGGTAAATCGACGTTGCTTAAGCTAATGTGTGGAGAGCTACAGCAGGATAAAGGTGAAATTTGGTCGATGCCAAATTTAAAAATTAGTTATCTACCTCAACAAACTAAGTATGGAAAACATCAAACTATTTTTGATTTTGTTATAGAAGGATTGGATTCAGAAGACAGAACTGAGTCTAAATTTTATCTTGTAGATATGGTATTAGAGCCATTAGACCTTAAGAAAGATCAATTTATGGATGAGCTTTCAGGGGGGCAACTAAGAAGAGCTTCTATCGCGAGGGCTCTTATAGAAGAACCAGATTTATTATTGCTTGATGAGCCAACTAACCATTTAGATATAAAGACTATAGAATGGCTTGAGGATTATTTAAGGCGCTTTAGAGGAGCGGTGTTATGTATTAGCCACGATCGGACATTTTTGCGTAATATATCTAACAAGATTTGTTGGCTAGATAGAAGTAAATTCAAAATCCTTGATAAAGGGTATGAATTCTTTGAAGAATGGTCAGTGCAACTTTTAGAGCAAGAGCAAAAAGAGCTTGATAATCTAGCACGAAGACTTCGAGATGAGGAAGTATGGAAAATCCAAGGTGTAACTGCGCGTAGGAAGCGCAATCAAAAAAGATTAAAAGATTTGTACACAATGCGAGAAAAACTTGCAGCAGGCCGAGCAAAGATTAAAAAACTAAATGATAGAATCTCACTAGATCCTCTTGCTCCATCCCTTTCTTCTAAGCTTGTTGCTGAGTTTAATGACGCATCATTTTCATTGGGTGATTTAAAAATCATTGAAGAAATGTCTATGCGGGTAATGCGTGGTGATAAGATAGGTATCGTCGGGGCAAATGGATCTGGCAAAACCACCTTTCTTAAATTGCTTGTAGGAGATTTGGAGCCAGATTCTGGCCGAATCAAGCTCGGTAAAAGTATTACTATAACTTATTTCGACCAGAAGCGATCTATCTTGGATCTAGAAGATACTTTATGGAAAACATTATGTCCTACAGGTGGGGATCAAGTTAAAGTTGGTGATAAGTACATGCATGTCGTGGCATATCTTAAAAAATTTATGTTTGATCCAAAAGAAATTCGCGACAAAGTTGCATTCCTTTCAGGTGGCCAGCAAAATAGATTATTGCTTGCAAAGGCTTTGGCAGACCCAGGTAGCGTATTGATTCTAGATGAGCCCACAAATGACCTCGACATGGATACGCTTGATATGATTCAGGATATATTGGCTGACTACGAAGGAACGCTGATTATAGTGAGTCATGATAGAGATTTTTTAGATAGATTGGTAACCAAAACACTAGTGTTCAATGGTCAGGCAAATATCGATGAATGTATAGGCGGCTATAGTGATTACATCAGAGCTTTAAAACCTGAAGCCAAAAAAACAATTAAAAAAGAAGTTGTTGAAGAGAAAATTGAAGTTAAAAAAACACAAAAAATTTCATTTAAATTGCAATGGGAATTAGATAATTTGCCAGTTAAAATTAGCGAACTAGAGTCCGAGGTTGAAGCTATAGAGTTGCAGCTATCTGACCCTCAGCTATATGCTGAGAATCCTGAATTATTCAGCGATCTTTCCAAGGACCTTGTTAAAAAGAAAAAAACTATAGAACAAAACCTAGAAAGACTGATTGAGATTGAAAGTCAGTTATTGTAGTTGGCAGGCGCTAGGGTTGTTAAGTGCTTGAGCCAATCTCTCAACAAATGATCTAGAGTTTGCGGGGAAAGTTAGTGGAGGGTTTGTCATGCCTGCTCCTGTATCAGTTCCTGCAGCCAGTTCTAGAGCTGCAACAGGTGTAATTGATGCTGTCATCTTCATAATTATAAGCCACATCGCCGCATTATAAGTTGTTTTTACAAGTAGTCTAAGAAGGTCATTAGTATTACCTTGTACTGTAAAAGCTGGCTGTCCGTTAACAGAAGTTTCATTAAAAGTTAGCGTCATACTGTGCTCCAATATTACTAATTGATCAGACATAGGAAATGCCTGTTCGCGAATTTTAATTTTAAAAATGAGATAGGTCAAGGTCTTTGAGATTCAATAGAAATAAGTTATGTTATTATAAAGTATAAATTTATTAAATTTTAATGCGTACTGTATACATAAACTCAACAGTCATTTTTTATCCAAGAATTGACCTAGAGTATGTAATAAAAATTCCAGGTTTGAAAAATGTGAAAGTTAGATTCCAAGGGCAGGGGGTTGAAGATGTAATAAAATTTGATGTTTCAACGGCGATTTATGTTGCTCAGAATTATACTGGCGATCAGGTTGGAGGGATAAATTATACAGAGTTTGAAGGTATTACTCTTATTCCAAGAGAAGCTATGCCGCCAAATTTAGAGCATATGATTAGATCACCAATCAATATTATTGAGCAAGAAGATCAAAATACTCTGATTGAAGTTGAAGACATTACTTTCATAAGGCAAGAGAAAGATTTCGGATTGGAATTTGAAGCAAGAGAAGCAGTAGAATTAAAGCAGTTTCAGGTGGAACAAAAGTTCCAAAAATGGCTTGGTATTAATTCAGGAAGATTTTATATATTTGATGGTGGAGCTTACCCATCTCTTGAAGTGCTTGAAAAGATTTTTGGTGGATATTTTCAATTTAATGGTCGAGATAAAGTCAGAGAGCAATTAGAAAATACGTTAAATTTATGTCATGTGAGATCTCATTTCCTTTCAATTTTATTGAGAATGTACGGGATACCAAGTTACCACTTATTCAAAAGAATGAATCCTGATGATTGGACTCAATTTAAAGTAAAGCACAGCTACTGGCATTTTCATGCTGCAACAGTAGTTATAGATTCAGATGGTAGATCTTGGGTTGTTGACCCATGGGTTTTCGGAAATGAGATGCTATCAGTTGAAAGATGGGCTCGCCATTTAGAGCACCCTAAGCCTACTAGTCTTACTCTAAGTAGTCATGTGGTTGTGTCGGATCTTAAAGGAAGTATGCCTGATTCTGTGAATTTTAATGTAATGACATCTGGAGATAATGTAGATGCAGTGCAATTTTTAATCCAATCTGCAATTCCCAATCCGCCAAAAAAATATTTAAGAGATACCGAAAAGGCAGGCAGCTTCGAAAAGCTGCCTTAATAGATAAATATTAGGCTTCTAGAGGAGTATTTTCACTAGAAGGAGTGTCACTAACTAAACCTTCAGTTGTTGTTTCAGCAGGTGCATCCATCGCAACTTCTGTTGTTTCAGTAGGTGTATCAGTCGCAGGAGCTGGAGTTTCTACTACTGGTTCTGCTGGAGCAGGAATATTTGTAACATCAACAGTTGTATCTACAGCAACTTCAGGAGTTGTTTCAGTAGGAGATTCTACTGCAGGCTCCGCAGGTATGTCGGCAGCTGGAGCATCTACAACTACTTCAATAGGAGCTTCTACTGCAACTTCAGGAGCAGCTTCTACGGGAGCAGGAGTCTCAGCTACTGGAGCTTCTAAAGCCATGAATGCAGCAACAGCTTCTTCAGTTGCAGAATTTAGAGCGCCTACTTTCGCATGGGCAGCATTATATGCATCACTCATTTCTTTAATGAATGCTTCAACTTCTTGGTTTAATTGAGGGAAAGCTTCGCATTTTGAATCATATACAGCTTTCATTTCACCAGCTCTCGCTGCAGTGCTTTCTGCTTCATGAATCATTGGTGTAAAAGCTGTCTTTTTGAATTCAATAACAATTGCTTTAATACTCTCAATAAGACCAGAGTTTGAACCAAACAAGTTAGCAAGTGATTCAATCTGTGCAGTTTCTTCTGCAGACATTACCGAAGCTTTTGCAGTGAAATCAGCAATTAAAGCTGTAGAAGTGGCTATTTTTTCCATTAAGCCATTTATTTTATCATTGCATGTGGACATATGAGCAGCTAATTGATTTATTAGTGCCTTTGCAGTTGTGTGTGGACAAGTCATTTCCATATTTCGTCTCCTATTTGTTAACTGTTTTCCCCTTCACAAATAGTAAAAAGTATAAAGACTATGAATGCAAGCTTTAGAAAAAAATTATGCTGAACCTGAATAAGAAACAACTCGATCAAATTTTTTGATTCCCAAATTTCTAATCGCTTTATCCCAAGATTTATTGGTTTTTTTAGCGAAGATATCTTTGTATTCTGGTAATGCTAATAGCCAAGAATTTTCTTTTATCTCCTCTTCTAATTGATTCGCTCCCCAACCACAGAATCCTTTCATCAGAATGAAATCATCTTTTTGTATGCCTTTAATCACGTCACTTAAAAATCCTTCTGCATTTGTATACAAAGTGAGTTTAGAATCATCCTTAAATGTTTCTTTTTGTTCTTTTGTAGCGCTTAAAATAAAAAGCTTATCCTCTTCAACAGGGCCACCGTAATTGATTGGGAAATTTTTGGTGCCACTTGCTTTCTTTTTGAGATTTAGCAATTTTATAATCTCTTCTGAAGAAATTAGACCAGCATTTTTATTTAGTATTGCTCCAACCGCGCCTTCTATATCATGAGCGCAAATAAATATGAGTGTTTTTTCAAATATAGTTCCATTTAAAGATGGGGAGGCAATTAGTAATTTTCCTTCCAGTGATCCTTTGTTTTGGTCGTTCATATTGCTGTTTTCCATTTTGCTTCTGGAGGTAAAGACATCAAAATTCCTTCGGTATTACCACCTGTCATCAGGCCAAATTTTGTTCCGCGATCGTAGATTAAATTAAATTCAGCATAACGCCCACGCTTAATCAACTGAGCTTCTTTCTGCTCTTGGGTCCAATCTTTTTTATAGTGTCTTCTTACTAATTTCGGAAAAATATCTAAGAAAGCAAGACCAACATCTTGTGTGAATTTAAAATCATTTTCCCAACTTCCTGAATTTAAATAATCATAAAATATGCCGCCAATCCCGCGAGCTTCATTTCTATGTGGGATGAAGAAATATTGGTCGCATTCCTCTTTAAATTTTGGGTAGTACGTTGGGTCAGATTTATCGCACGCAACTTTAAAAGCTTCATGAAAATCTTTAGTATCTTCAGTAAATTCAAAAGTTGGTGTTAAATCGGCTCCGCCGCCAAACCATTGTTTAGAAGTAACGATCATTCTTGTGTTCAAGTGTACAGATGGAACAAGAGGGGATTTCATATGAGCAACAAGAGATATACCGCTTGCCCAAAATGATGGATCTTGATCTGCGCCAGGAATTTCTTTAGCAAACTTTGGATCAAAATTTCCAAATACTGTGGAAACATTAACGCCAACTTTCTCAAAAACTTCGCCTGTCATAAGCGAGATAACTCCACCACCGCCGCCGCTTCTTTCCCAGGGCTTTTTTTGGAACTTTGCGTTAGAGCCGCATTCAGATTCAATTTTTTCAAATTCGTTGCAGATATTATCGCGCAGTTTTTCAAACCAATTTTGTGCTATAATTTTTTTTTGTTCAAAGTCCATTATGCTCCGACGGCTTTTTTATTTTCTTCCTCATGCTCAGCTAAAAACTTCCCAGCTTGCAGAGCTGCCATGCAGCCAGTTCCTGCGGCTGTAACAGCTTGTCTGAAAATTTTATCTTGTACGTCACCCGCAGCAAATACCCCTTTCATATTTGTTTCAGTGCTGCCAGCAATTGTTTTGATATAACCTTCGTGATCCATGTCCAGCATATCTTTAAAGATTGCCGTATTAGGAGAGTGGCCAATTGCAATGAAGATTCCGTGCGTTGCTTGTTCTTTGATTTCACCAGTTTTAAGATTTTTAAGTTTTGCCCCAGTAACTCCAAGCGGATTTTCCGTGCCGATTACTTCTTCTAACACAGTATCCCAAACTACATTTATTTTAGGATGTTCAAACAGTTTTTTTTGTGTGATTTTTTCTGCGCGTAGGCTATCACGTCTATGTACAAGAGTAACTTTTGAAGCGTGATTTGTCATATACAGTGCTTCTTCCACAGCAGTATTACCGCCGCCAACAACTATAACTTCCTTATTACGATAAAAGAAACCGTCACATGTTGCGCATCCTGACACACCAAAGCCTTGAAACTTTTTCTCACTAGGCAGTCCAAGCCATTTTGCTTGCGCTCCTGTTGCGATAATTAATGTATCGCCGTAATAAACGTCACCAGAATCACCCTCGCATTTAAAGGGGCGTTTTGATAGATCAACTTTATTTATGTGATCTGTAATTATTTGCGTACCCACATGTTTAGCTTGAGCTTCCATTTGTTCCATTAGCCATGGGCCTTGAATAACATTGGCAAAACCTGGATAGTTTTCAACATCGGTGGTAATGGTTAATTGTCCACCTGGTTGAGATCCTTGAACAAGAATTGGTTCTAGAGCTGCGCGTGCTGCATAAATTGCAGCAGAGTAGCCAGCGGGCCCAGAACCAATTATCAATACTTTTGTTTTATGTGTTGTCATTTTTTTAAAGTCCTTTTTTGGGACTTTAGTTTAGCCATTCGCAACGTGTTTTGCAAGATACTTAGCAACACCTTCTGCAGTTGGTGTCATCGCTTCATTTCCTTTGTTCCAGTTTGCAGGGCAGACTTCGCCATGTTGTTGGTGATGTTGTAGTGCATCTATCAAGCGAATAAATTCATTCACATTTCTGCCAAGTGGAAGGTCGTTTACGTATTGGTGTCTAACTACGCCGTTTTCATCGATAATAAATGTGCCGCGATATGCGATTGAATCATTGCAAAGAACGCCATAGTCTTTTGCTATATTTTTGGTTAAGTCTGCAACTAATGGGAATTTAATTTGTCCAATCCCGCCGTCTTCAACTGGGGTTTTTCTATAAGCGATATGAGAGAAATGAGAGTCAACGCTCACGCCAATTACAACTGCGCCGCGCGAGCTGAATTCATCCATGTTTCGGCTGAAAGATAGAATTTCAGACGGGCATACGAATGTGAAATCAAGAGGATAGAAAAATACAACTGCGATTTTTCCTTTGGTATATTCTTTTAAATTGAATTTTGGATTAACTGAATTATCTTCCATCACTGCATTAGCTGTGAAGTCAGGAGCTTGTTTACCTACTAGCATATTTTTACCTATTGAATTTGATAGGCTTATTATAGTGCAAAACGCCCAAATCTCAATAGGTAACAGACCTAAAGCGCTTTCAGGTCAAATATTAGAATCTCGCAATCATCCAATCCTTTGAAATTTATAATGCTTTCATCTGATATTGCCAATCCATCTCCTTGATCTACGAGTAAGTCGTTTAATAAAAAGCTACCACGTGCTGTTTGAACCCAAATCATTCTTTCTTTTTTTGGCATGTAGTCAAAGGTCTGGTTATTGCTTAAGTCTAATACATACAAGTCGGCATCCTGATGAATCTGTACGCTTTCTTCTCTGCCTTTTCTAGAAGCTAGTAAAGTAAGCTGCCCAGCCTTTCTTTTTTTAGAGAAATTTTTTTGCTCGTAGCTTGGTTCTATTGCTTTGCGTTCTGGAATAATCCAAATCTGCAGTAGGTGCACGGGCTCTTGGGGATTGGGATTGAATTCGCTATGCTCAATGCCGCGACCAGCTGACATTCTTTGTACATCTCCTACAGTAATGACTGAGCCAGTTCCTAGAGAATCCTTATGTTCTAATGAGCCTTGTAAGACGTAAGTTATTATTTCCATATCTCTATGTGCATGCATGTCGAAGCCAGCTCCAGCTTTAACCCAGTCTTCGTTAATCACTCTTAAATTGCCAAATCGGCTTTGCTCAGGGTTGTGATACTCTGCAAAACTAAAGCTATGCCAGCTATCTAGCCATTCAGTTTTTGTGCGGCCGCGATTTTGAGACTTGGTGATTTTTATCATATTGTAAGTCTTATATTTTTAATGAAATATCCTAATCTTGAATTTTGAACTTGCAATATATAAGTAAAGCCATTAGATTCTGGGGACGTTTTACGGAGTGGTGGCCGAGTGGCCGAAGGCGGCGGTTTGCTAAACCGTTGTACGATCAAAAGTCGTACCGGAGGTTCGAATCCTCTCCACTCCGCCATCCGCTTTCGCTAAAGCATCGGGTGGCTGACCTATTAACGTTAATTTCTCAGAGTGTTCATATGCAAGTAACTATAGATAAAATAGTCTCTGAACAAGATATGAAAGATTGTTTTTATGTACGCAGGAAAGTGTTCATAGAAAGTCAAAATGTTCCTGTTGAAAGAGAAGTTGATGGCCTTGATAGTGAAGCAGATCATTATCTTTTGAAAGTTGATGGTGTAACTGCTGGAACTGCGAGAGTCAGGTTTATAAAAAACAAAGCAAAAGTTGAGAGAGTAGCAATTCTTCCGCATTTTCAAGGCAAGGGATTGGGTAAGAAGTTTATGGAGTATCTAATTGTAGATATAAAAAAATCTGAAAAAGTTGAAATCATTGTTCTTAGCTCTCAAGTTTGGGCAATACCATTTTATTTGCCTTTTGGTTTCAAAGTTGTTGGGGATGAGTATATGGATGGTGGGATTGCTCATAAAGATATGGAATTAGCGGTTTAAGCGCATCACAAATTTTATGCGGCGTTGTGGGTGACTTAGTTTTGGTCGTTTTAACTAGACGAACACACGGCGGGCTGATATCGTCTTCTGACAATTAAACTTGCAGGCCAAGCGTTATTTAATTTTTCAACAAAAAACTATAAAACCAAAGGTATAATGTGCCAAGAATAACTATCAAAACATTTCGCAGGGTTGATGCTCTGTTAGCGTCAGATATGTTGCAAAAATTAGCTACACATCATGGCGATACCGCTAAATCTTCTGCGAATGATTTCCTAAAAACATGTTTGGGATCAAAAAAGATGATGTCATGTTGGATGGTATGGCAGCAAGAGCAAGCTATTGGTTTTGCAATTTCTTATGACTGGATGAATTTTGTACGTGGTATGAAAGTTCGTCATTTAGATTTGATTTTTATTGACCAAGAATTTCGTGGCAAAGGTCTTGGCAAAAAACTAATAGCTCATATCGCCAAAGACGCAATTAAAAATGGCTGTGGGCGTTTAGATGTCGGTGCAAGCCAAAGTAATATAGATGCAAATAAATTCTATAGTTCCCTTGGTTTTTCAGGAAAAGCTAGTAGCTCTATTAAATATAAAATCCAAGGTGAGGCTTTGGTAGCGTTGAGTCAAATATAAATAATCAATATTCGCTCATTACAAATTATATGCGCCGAATTTGCTTTAAGGCCGCGTTTTGCTCGAAATATATCTTTTATAATACGCCGATTTGTATATAAATATGCTCCTAAAGCAAGAGCTCTTTCTTGTTTAAATTTTAAAAATGGGTTTGCAATGGAAAAAGATAATATAGATGTTTTGGACGGCGTTCCAAATAAAGTTGAAGAAATGGGGTATGGAGGGAAAGTTTTTCAAACATTTGGTCGCGATCAAATAGAGAAAATTAAAATTAGTTATAAGAAAGCAATTTCAGAGAAAGATTGCTTTAAAATAGCGAACATGTTGGGTATTTCTGCTATGTTAGGTAGCGTAGAGTTACTTAAGCTTTTTATAGATGCTGGTGTAAATGTTAATGTCTATGCTGGGAATCTAGACTCAGCTCTATGTCTTGCAAGTTCATCTGGTAATTCAGCGGTGGTAGAACTATTGTTAGATGCTGGTGCTGATGTGAATATGCTATGTAGATTAGATCCCAAGTATGAAGTAGAGTACTATCAATATTTGAATGAGCATGGGTGTTTCAATGCTCCAAGTCATAGTGAAATATAAGTAATTTAAATATAAAATTCGAGCACACATTAACGGATTCTTCGAATCCTAAGTAATCAATTACGGAGAAAAGGGCTTGACATCCGTGCGATATTCTTATAGACTGACGGTCAGTCAGTAAATGAGGTGTAAGATTCATGAAGGCTAGAGTGGTTAAAAATCCTGAAGTGAGGCGCAAAGAAATAATAGAAGCTGCCAAGATTTTATTTGAAAAAAAGGGTTATGAAAATACCCCTGTTGAGCAAATAATTAATGCAGCAAAAATTGCAAAGGGAACTTTTTATTATTACTTCAAAACTAAGAAAGATATTTTGAATGAGATTGTAAACGATGTATCCCAGCAAATGTATTGCTTGATTGATGAAGTGTCAAAATCACGATCAATCTCTGCAATGGAAAAAATTAACCGAATTTTTGTTGGACAAGATAAAAAATTAATTGCCAATCCAGAGATTATGAATGCGATTCACGTAGTAGAAAATAGAGAGTTGCAAGAAAAGCTGAATATTTACTATATCGAAAAAATTATACCAGTAATTGCAGATGTATTTAACCAAGGATATGAAGAAGGGCTTTGGAGTAAAAAAGTGTCTGTTCAGAGCATGCGGATTATTTTAGGTGGTGGTCAGTTTATTTTAGATTCAGGGCTTTTTGTTTTAGATAAGAAGCAAAGTAAAGAATATATCGCCGCAGTAGAATTACTGCTGGAAAGTGTTTGTGGTGCTGTACCGAAAACATTTAGAAAGATATTTAACAAATTATATTAATAGAGGTATTGTTATGTGTAAATTATTAAAATTGGTAAAGCTTAGCTGGGCGTTAAAAGTTAGTATGTGGAAGTGTAGGTGGTATGATAAAAATACCGATGAATATAGCTTGGCTGCAAAATATCAGAAAGCTTTAGACAATCTAGAGAATACTAAAAAAGAAGTTGAGACCTTGATATTGGAAACTAAAGCTCTTCAAAATAAATTTCAAGATAGAAGGTCGATAAGAAATCTTTTATCTTCTGTGATTGATTTTTTGAATCACCTAGAGATGGTTAGGGGGTAAGTGATTATATGGTCCTAAACTATTTTGTTTAAGACTGGACAACCACGTCGTGCTTTGCACTCCTCGTTGTGACGAAAATACCGTTGCTGCGAGCAAAGAATGAGCGTGGCAGTCCAGCTTTTCTTACATAACGCTTCTACATTAAACAATAGATCAAGCAAATGAATTTTTAATTTTTTTGTCGGGGAAGGTTTATGAAAAATTCATTTGTTGCTCTTCAAATATCGACAAACTCTTACCTAAAAAAAGGGGCGGGCGCCGTAGGCGCTATAAGTAATGAATGGGCGCAGCGGGAAGGGTCGGGGAAAGGAGCTAGACCATTCATTACACTGAAGATAGTTTGCCATTGGCAAACTATACATTATAAATCCTCATCAATAACTGACGTTATACTAAGAAACTATAGCATATTATCTTTTCTTAGTCGACGCGGTTAAGAAAAGATAAGTTACTCTTCGCTTTGGCTGTTTTAATAATTTGACTAAGCCTCAACACCCTGTTATCACATTTCTAATAATTAAATTCAGTGAAAAATCATGAGCGAGTTACCACCATGTCCAAAATGCAATTCAGAATATGTCTACGAAAATGGTGGGTTGTTAGTTTGTCCAGAGTGTGGTCATGAGTGGACTGCAGGAGAAGAAAGCAATAGTGACGAAGTTAATCCGATTATCCGCGATTCAAATGGTGTGGAGTTAAAGGACGGTGATACAGTTATGGTTATTAAAGATCTGAAAATAAAAGGATCATCTTCTGCAGTAAAAGCTGGAACTAAGGTTAAAAATATACGTCTCGTTGGTGGTGATCATGACATCGATTGTAAAATCCCAGGCATGGGTGCGATGGGTCTGAAGTCAGAATTCGTAAGAAAAGTTTTAGATTAAGTGAATCTCACAAAACAATCATTAACTGTAACACAATTCCTTTTTCGCTTGAATTACATTCTCATCAATACAGGTCTAATTTCATTGTGTTTTGCCACATAGTTGCTAAAGCAAATAAAGCCAAGATCGTTGCCTTGAGTTCTGGCGACATCAATAATCCTCTGAGTTTCATCTATCCCAAAAACATTGCTTAGTGCGGAATATACCTCTCTTTCACCTTGAAAATAGCGGCCGAGTAATCGAGCATCCTGATTGCATTTAATCTCAAAAACAGGTTCACCTGATTTACCTCCTTTGTCTAGGTATTTGATTTTTCCAGATTGTTTGATGATTCCATGTTCCAGTGCGCTCTCAAATGCTCTAAATTCATTGCCGCAATCGAGCGCTGTTATGACGCCCCAAATATTGCCTTGTAATGCAGTGCCACACAGAGGGACTATTTGATGTTTTGGATTCACAGAATTTGAGAACATTTTTCTTACTTCTTTAATCACCACATCAACACTTTGTTTAGTAGATTTAGATTCTGGATGCTTAGATTGTTTCTTCTGTCGCGATACGGTTGCAGCTCCTGTAGATTCTATGTATCCAAACCCAAAATTGTTCGTAGATGAACTGGATGAAGTTTGCCACGTAGAAGACTTTTGGGCAACTTTTTCTTCTGGTTTTACTGGTGCAGAAGCTGCTTCTTGATTTCTTTGTTCCTCTAAAATCTTAAGCAAAATTCTGGGTGGAAGGCCACCTGTATTTTTACTTGATTGGACTGGCTTGGAGAACAATGCTTTAAATGGGTCTCTAATATCTACAATGAAACCAAACCTTGCCATTAATAGTATGGTCATATCGACAAAGATCTTACCCAATGTAAAACTTGCTTCATCTAAAACAAGTTTAGGAAAAAATGCGTGTTTATTACTTACAAGAATAGCTGAAGGAGGAAGTTTTGACGTGTCAAGATAGATTCCCGCTTTGTCGCGTCGTAGTAATGCTTGTTCATCCCATATTATCTGACGCAAAAGAGCGTTTAAAAGTATGTATGGCAAGCCGTACTCGATAAATATAGTCGAAGCAAAATTTCTAAGACTATACATCGCATTACGACCTAAATAGTCGATAGGATTAAAAGTCGTGGTAGGAGAAATAATGTCCATACCCCTAAAGAAATTGCCGAACACATAAGGCATTAAATATGCAGCACATATCCTTACAATCTCTGCAATTAATAGCTCTACAGCTTCATAACCCAGTGTGTCCATTATATAGAAAGAACTTAAACTGATTGCAGTTGAAGCCAGCACTCTAGTTGACCATCTCCAATTCTTTGAGTAAATATGATTTTGCGCACTTATTGTGGCTAGGTTAAGTACCCGATAGATTGCGCCAATTGCGAACATTAAAGTTGCGCTCGATAAAAGTGAAGCTACTTCAAAAGTTCCATCTAAATACATTGCTGATATAGAGTTAATATAAGGATTTAGAGGATGGCTAGATGGATATTTTTGCAAAGTATCTAAATAAGCTTGTTCGAATTGACTTCGATTAAACACACTATTGATATTACTTTTTAAAAATCCTACAAACCCTAGCTGATTACCTTTTTGAATAAGAGTTGAATCTGTTAAAAAGCCAGACCAACTTGATTCAAAAGTTACTACACCAATATCTTGTTTCATAGACGCGCCCTCCCAAATGCGAGGGACTAATTATACCATAAACATCTCGAAAATACAGCTATTTATGATATAGGTATTGATTGTAAAATTTCTCGGCGCACACTTTGCTAAGTTTTTGTAAAATTGATGCCGATCTTTTTGATTTTAAATAGACTACATAATATTTTTCTTTTAAGTTTTTAGAAGAGTCACTTCTTATTAAGTAATATATCTATTTATGAGTGTGTTATATGAGCTTTATCAAAGAATTTAAAGAATTTGCAATGCGCGGCAATGTTGTGGACATGGCTGTAGGTATAATTATTGGCGCAGCATTTGGTAAAATAGTGTCTGCTATGGTTGATGGGGTATTAATGCCACCAATTGGTCTGTTAATTGGTGGTGTAGATTTTTCTAAGCTATCAATTGTTTTAAAGGAAGCTTCAGATGGAACTGCTGCTGTGACTTTGAAATATGGTGTGTTTATTCAAAGCGTGGTTGATTTTACAATAATTGCGTTCGCAATATTTTTAGCAATAAAAGCTTTGAATACATTAAAGCGCAGTGAAGAGCAAAAACCTCTGGAAAAACCAGCTCCAACTCAGGAAGTTATATTGCTGAAAGAGATTAGAGATTTGTTAGCTAAGAAAAATTAATATAAGGTAAAATATGAAAAATATTATGTTTAGTTTGCCTATAATTGCATTGGCATTAAGCGCTAATGCAGCGAGTGAAATAGGAGAGAAAGCAGTCAGTAAAATTATTGATAATAAAGGTAAAGAAATTGGTGTTGCTCACTATACTCAAGGTAATGAAGGTGTTTTAATTGAAATTAAAATCTCTGGATTAAAGCCTGGGAAGCACGGCATGCACTTTCACGAAGTTGGTACGTGCGAAGATCATGATCATTTCCAAATGGCCAAAGGTCATATTATGCCAACAGGAAAGCCACATGGCTACCTTCACCCAGAAGGGCCACACGAGGGAAATTTACCGAATTTAATAGTGCCCAAAAATGGCTCTGTCAGTGTCGAGTTATATACAGATTTAATTTCAATAAGCGGTCGTGGTGATAAACCATCGCTTCTTGATGATGATGGATCGGTTCTAATGATCCATGCAAAGCCTGATGATCATCTATCTCAGCCAATAGGCGGTTCAGGAGAAAGAATTGCCTGTGGTGTAGTGGCAAATAATTAGATGTTACTTTGATGCAAATAAATAAAGCTTCATATAGTTTGTTATATAAATTACGAAAGAAAAAGCCTGCTCACCAAAAAGTTAGTTGGGTTGGTAGTACTGTTGGTCAAAAGATTTCAGATAAAGTAACGGATATTGTTGGCTCTTGGAAATTCATAATCACTCAGTCCATAATTTTATTCTTTTGGATACTGTTGAATTTGTGGGCGTGGATGGAGGCTTGGGATCCATATCCTTTTATTCTACTTAACCTAGTTCTTTCTTTCCAAGCAGCGTTTACAGCCCCAATAATTATGATGAGTCAAAATCGTCAAAATGAAATGGATAGAAGACGTGCGGAAAACGATTATCACATTAATGTTAAAGCCGAGCTAGAGATTGAGCATCTGCAAGAAAAAATAGATGAGCTCCGCAATAAAGAAATTAAGCAAATCATAGAGACACTTGAGTTGCTGAAGAAAAAGGTTAAATAGCAGGAATAGACACAAGCTGCACAACATGATATATTGCGCGGTCTTATAACATAACAAAGAGAAAAAAATGAAGGGTCATAATTCTAAAAAAGGCGTGGGTGATAATGCTGCTAACCTTACAAGTACTGCCCTAGGAACTATAGGTGCGACAATCCTAGATGGCGGCAAAGCTGCAGTTAATGGTGTTAAGACAGTTGTGAATAGTATTGTATGGTTTGGCGCAACATTCGCAGAGGGTTTAAGGAATGTAAATGGTAATTATATGATCGGCAATTAAGCCGCCCTTAAAGTCGCGTTATATTGCTTTGCGGATTGATTTGGAGAAGAGGAATAAATAATGCTTCTTCCAACATTCACAATAGTTCTGTTGCCAAATAGCTCAATGTGTAGGTCTGCACTTCCTTCTTGTTGCCCAACTCCTGGAACAAGAACTACTTGATCTTTTAATATGTTGCAGACTTTATTAATTTCCTCTGGTCTTAAGTGATTTGACTTTGATATTGCGCCGATTACAGCGCCATCGATATTGCTTTCAGCCACTTCTTTTGCAAGGAACTCGTAAAGCGGCAAGCCATCTATCATTGCGGTTTTGATTTTTTCATACTCAGGATTGGACATTAAAACTAAAGCAATAATCCCAATGCCAATTTTCTCAGCCTGAGCTGCGGCTTCTTTCGTATTGCCTGGGAATGGGCTAAAAGTTACTGCATCAAAACCTTCCATCTTTGCCTGATATAAACCAGCATGATTGCTTGAGCCAAGATCAGAAAGTTTTGCGTCATCAATAGCTACCATCCCATAGTTATGAATCTTGTCAACCAATCGCTTGGTTTCTGATCTGCTCAAGTCTTTGATAAAATTTCTGTTAATTTTAATCGCTGCCGCATAATGAAATACTTGATCAACTATGCTTAAGCACCAATCAAGTTTACTAAAATTTTCTGGAATTGTTTGACCGTCTCTTTGACCAAATTCAGTTGGATCTAAACCTACGCATAGCAATGTGTTTTTTCTTTGTGTGGCTTGTGCCCATTTTTTTCTAAATGATATGTTCATTATGCGGCTCTCTTTTGGTTAATCAGAGGTGTTATATTTTCTAAATCAGACATTGCATATAGAGGGCAAAGTCCTGCAAAGCTATCGTTCAGCGCTTGTTTGTTGAGATGTCTGTTTGTTAAAGTGATTGCGGCAACAACATCCACGTCAGCTTCTTTGAGTTTACCAATAAATTCGCGAAGCGATGTTCCAGTGGTCGTTACATCTTCAATTACCACAACTTTTTTACCAAATGGCAAACCTATGAAATGGGAATCCTTTATATCGCCATGAATCTTTGGTTTGCCTCGTCCCATAGCTAAAACATGGGATCCAGATTTGTAATCAGAGCTTAGCTTGGCCATTTTAAAGCTAGTGACAATACCAAGTTTTGTTGCGCCTTCTGGAACGCCAATCACACAATCTGCAGCAAGGTTTTTATCCTTTAAGTAGCTAATTAAGAAATCAGAAAGTTGATCTGTATTATATACATCCTCCGTAGCTACACGCCAGTTGACATATACATTAGATTTTTGCCCAGACTTTAAAGTGAATGGGGTATCACTGAATTTAACAATATTATTTTGTACAATAAAATTATGAAATTGGTCTGAGTTGAAGGTCATTTTTTTCTCCTATAGTTTTCTTTTCTAATATTTCTTCTTTAATTTGTCTAACCAGTTTTGTTGCTTTAAATGGGTTGAACCATACGGTTGAGAGTGAATAGCCATCTGCTCCAACATTCATGTAATCTTTCGCATCTTCTATTCTGTAAATGCCTCCACCAGCAATTATAAATGAGTGAGGCAAAAGTTCTCTAACTTTTTCTAGAAGGGGTAAATTAAATTCTTTTTGTTTTAATCCGCTAACTCCCCCATTTGTGCTAGGCAATGTGTTAGATAAGTGAAGTTTAGTTATGCCACTATCGTAATAAGATCTAATGTCATTTAATGAAATTTTTGGAGAAAATTTCATTAATATATTCGGAAATTTATCTACATATTTTTTAAGATGTTGCTTGGTGAAGCACATCCCCCAACTATTTGGGCAGCCTAGATTTATTTCTAGTTTCGTAGTGTTTGGTAGATAATCATAGATATAATCCCATTCTTGTTCATCCATGCCAACAATAGAAAATACATCGTGTGAGTTTAATAAAATGTTTTTAATTCCAGGGTTTCTTAATCCCATTCTATTAACATAACCACCTTCAATTGGTCGCACGGTTTTAAGGGATTGTTTAATTACCCCGGGGCGAAAATGCAAAGTGTAACTACCTCTTACTGAGGTCGTTACAGGAGTGGATATGTAATTCCCAAATGGAGGGCTGATATAAAGCCTGTGCTTTATATCAGAATTCGCCTCCAATTTTTTGCAAAGATTAAGCTGCAATTTTATGCTCCTCTTGAGTTTTGAAAAAGTTGCTTTTTCTTAGCCCAGAAATGAGTCGAGTGATGCCAATGCCACCACCATATCTTGGGAAAAAATCATAGCTTAGGAATTGCTTAAGCTCGGCTTCAACCCTCTCTTTGCCAAACTTGTCAAACATTAAAGCCGCGTACTTTCCATCAGAGATAGTATGGAAAGTTTCTCTCATAATGTCTTTATCTGTTGCTCTTTCAGCAGAGCCGATTGTTTCAACTCCATGAATTAAAACGTCGATTTTTTTAGCTTTGCCAGTAGAACTATCAACTGCCATGTTCCAGAAAGGTGAGGTGTGTCTTGGGAAGTTTTTTAGCATTACAACATCGCCCATTTCGTTATATAACTCATCTTCTTCCTTCGCAGAAATTTCCTCTACACTAAACTTTTTCATGGCGTCGGTATACTCAATTTCTCCAAATGCATCTTTAGAACCAAGACCTAGATATTCGCAAAGTTCTTTCTCAAGAATTAGTAGATCTTTTTGCGTACCTTTAGATTCAAATTCAAACATAGGAAAGATTAAATTATGCCTTCCAGGAATTGGATTTTTTTCCAATCTATATGAAGTTGAGATACAAAAAAAACCCGGAGATTTCGGGTTTTTTAATAATTCATCCTCAAGCCACATCTGGCCTGTCTGGGGCAGAGGCCACTTGTTGTTGGCGAATTCATAAACCACTACATTGTTTGGATCTTCGCATGCTGCGAGAATTGAAAGTCTATCTTGAGTATGTACTTCTGTGTAATTTTTGGCCAAAAAAAAACCTCTTAACGAGGCTAAAGTTTGGTGATACTCATAGGGTGTGTAAGAAATTGACATTTTTCCTCCTATAATTAATACATCAATCGGACATCATGTCCAAGGGATAGGCTAACACCCTATATTAGAAACAACAAGAGGTAATTTAAAAATTTAATTCTTGAAGAAAGGGACAGTCTGAAATATTCTGTTTCAGAACATACATATATTAGAAAATGTCTAGATTAGAACAAGCAAAAGAGGAATTAAGATTGGCGCTTGCACGAATTGAAGAAGTCGTGTCAAAAAGAATAGAGGAGTTGCAAGCTGAAAATGGAGTATTAAGGACTGAGATTATAAAGTTAAAACAAAAAACTCCTACGACAAGGCGCAAAGTCCAACCTGAGAAAATGGATTTATTAGAAGAGATAAATTTAGTCAATAAGCAAGTAGCTAATGACGTTGATTTAACTCTTAGTGAACTTAAGAAATTAGTGAGGCAAGACTGATGGCCTTAGTAAGTGTAAAATATCGTAGCAACGTTTACCAATTAGTTAGTGATGATGCTGAAAAAATTTGTACGTTAGCTGAGAAAGTTAATTCAAAAGCTGAAGAGATTGCAAAACAGTCTAAGAATGCAACTGACTCTAAAGTGGCATTTATGTTGGCGCTTATGCTACAAGACGAGCTTGATAACGTTGTAGCTAATGCTCAGCCTAATGACACAGAAAAGCTGTTGGCAGATACTTTGTCATATGTAGCAAACTATATAAACCACCTTGCAGATAAGTTTGAAAAGCGTTAGAATGCCACTCGAGATAGGCTCGCTAGCGCGAACTAGGACTTACATGATCTGGGCCTACAAGATACAGAAAAGGAAGCTGTCCCTTGCTGCGTCCGTGGACTAGTAATATGGTTTCCGCCTTTAACATAAAGGCCCTGTAGATAGAAGATCCGACGGCTAGAGGAGTTTATCTCACTTTATAGCTAGCTCTTTGTAAAACTGTCATGCGTCAATACTCGCTCATGTACTTTTTGGTACATATCGCTCGTATTTCCTATGGCACGTTTAAATTAGCTTAGCTATATTCATTGCGCCGAAGTAGCACAGCGGTAGTGCAACTGATTCGTAATCAGTAGGTCGCAGGTTCAATTCCTGTCTTCGGCGCCATTTAATAAATTGGAATTAAGACAGCATATCGTAGTGGCTTAGAAAGGTGAGGGTTATTACATTTGTTATATCTGGGTTGCTATAAATTGCTTCTTTCACCAATTGTGCGAAGTTAGAACAATCATCTGGGTAAGTGGTACAAAATGCTTCTTTAACAAATGAAGCGCAGTTGTAATTATATATAGAATACTCTAGAGATTCACTCTTTTTGTTATTTAAAAAATCCAATAACGCCAATTCTTGGGTTGGATTTAAGTCTTTGTATATATGATATTTAGCATTGTCTGTATTCTTGATCTTTTTTTCTTTTAATACTATGCCTTCGCCATCGGCTATTGTGAAAATCTTATCTAAAAGTATAGAAGATACAGTGAGGAATGTAGATCCAACAGAAGTTGGATTGCGTAGTAGTGAATACATGCTATAGCTTTCCAAAGCCATAAGTGTAAAAACTGTAAGGTAAGCTATATATGAATAATCATTATCTTCTTCTGTATCGGTCTCATCATAGTCTTCATTGTTTGGCCAAAAGCCATAATGAATTACTGAGTCATTATGTAATTTTGCACTAAAGCTAAAATGAGTATCATTAATGTTAATTCTGAAATAGGCCATATAAATCAATACCTGCAATTATCAATCGAAAAAAATTATATCACAGATATGTTACAGAAATATTAAGGCGGCTTATTTTTTTAAGTCTGACTAATATAAGTCATTTGCTTCTCGTATTCGAAAAGATTTATCAGAGTGTTAAGTGGTTGGTTTTCAGGTTTAGAAAGCTTAGTATCATTTGCTACAACCTCTTTTGCTTGCGTAAAGGCATCTAGCACTAAGTAGCTGTGTATGTCTAAATTACACACTCTAAAATGTGGTAAGCCACTTTGGCGTGTGCCCAAAACATCTCCTGCGCCACGGGTTTTTAGGTCGAATTCGGCAATTTTAAACCCGTCATTGCTATCTCTTATAGCTTTTAAACGAGAAAAACTTTGTTGGCTAAGCCGTGGTCTATGTAGTAATAAACAGTAAGATTTTTTCTCACCTCTGCCAACTCTGCCTCTAAGTTGATGAAGTTGCGATAAACCAAAACGTTCTGCATTTTCTATAATCATTACTGTTGCATCGGGTACATCAACGCCAACCTCAATTACTGTTGTTGCAACTAATAATTTTATGTTTCCTTCAATAAATTGGCTCATGGTTTTTTCGCGTTCAGCAGATTTCATTTTGCCATGAACTAAACCAACTTGATCACCCAAAATTGTTTGGAGCTCTGTGAATCTTTCGGTCACGTTTGCAAAATCAGACTCTTCAGATTCCTCGATTAACGGGCATACCCAATATATTTTTTCTCCTTTTTCTATTTGCCCTTTAAGGCTATGGTAGAGTTCTGAAAGTTTTTCAGTAGAGATAATTCGTGTTTCTATTGGTAACCTATTTTTAGGTTTTTCTGCAATAATTGAAATATCCATATCGCCGAAACTAACCATACTCATGGTTCTGGGAATAGGGGTGGCGGACATCATTAGTAGATCTACTTCTTCCCCTTTATTGCAAAGTGAGAGCCTTTGATCTACCCCAAATCTATGTTGTTCATCGGCAATTACAAAACCAAGATTGTGAAATTGCACCTTGTCTTGGAACAAAGCTTGAGTGCCAATTATAATTTGAGCGGAACCTGATTGAATAGATTCTAAAGCTTCTCTCTTATCAGCGGCCTTCATATTGTTAATTAACATGCAGACTTTTATACCTATTATATCTCCATAAAATTTAAGAGTTTTATAATGTTGGCGGGCTAAAATTTCAGTAGGTGCCATTAAGGCAGATTGTTTGCCAGCTTCCGTTGCATTTAGCATGGATGCGAATGCTACCATGGTTTTTCCACTGCCAACGTCGCCTTGTACTAGACGGAACATGCGTGCATTATCGCTTTGATCTTTTGAAATCTCTTCTATCGCTTTTAATTGATCTGAAGTTAGTTCAAAGGGTAATGCAGATAGTAATTTTTGCACTAGCTGCCCAGTAAAATGCTGTCCTTTTTTCTCAAGTTTTTTTACTTGAGATCGGGCAAGTTGCAAGCTGATTTGTTGCGCTAACAATTCGTCATAAGCTAGTCTTTCAAGTGCTTTGGAGTTTGGTAATGTATCCTCTAATTTTTTAGGAGTATGGGCTTTTTTTAGGCAAGTTTGCCATGAATCCCACTCATATTTTTTTATAATATCTTTCGATACCCACTCTTCTAGGTTAGGGATATAATTGAGTGCATTTTTTATGGCGATATAAACAATACGGTTTGTGAGTGTATAGGTGAGTGGATAGACAGGCTCTACACCTACAACATTTTGATAGTGATGCACTGGCATTACAATATCTGGGTGTGCCATTTGTAAATTGCCCATAACCCATTCGGCTTTGCCGCTAATTACAACGCGCTCACCTACGGCATATTTTTTTTCAATAATACTAGGGGTTAAGCGAAAATATATAACATCAATATTGCCAGTGTCATTAGAGCATGAAATTATATAAGGTTTTTTACTTTTATAAGATGTGGGGGGCAACATTTCAGCAACAGTAACCATGTGTGTGATGATAGCTCCTGATGGTGCTTTGCTTAGTGGTGGAGAGAAAGTTCTATCAACTACATTTATAGGAAAGTGATAAAGTAAGTCGCGAATATTTTGACATCCAAGCCTCCTGAAAGCTTCAACTCTTTTGGGGCCAAGTCCAGGTAGCCGAGATATAGGAGCAAAAAGATTCAAAAGTTTATGTAGAGACATTGGTATTTAATCGTAATCAGCGCTTGCAAAACTTTGTGGCGCGGGGTCGATTTCTAGGAAACCATCGCTACGAACTTCGTATACTGCCAGAGCTCTTTGATTTAGGCCATTGTCTTTAAATCTAAATGCTCCAGTCACCCCTTTAAATCCTGCTGGGTTGGTAATACTAGTTTTACTAAAATCACCATTGCGAGATAGTGAAGAAATAAGAGCTATGCCATCATACGCTAAAGAAGAGAGGCGACTTGGTTTGTAACTGAAGTTTTGTTCAAATTTTCTCTCAAATGCTTGACGGTCAGATCTTGGAGCACTTGCAAACCAAGCTCCATTGAGTTCTGGTATCCCGTTGAGTTTTTCATCTTCCCACAGGCCGCTGCCAAGATATTTGAATTTTTTACCACCTTTTGTTCCGCGTAGTGTTGTGACAAAATCTCTCAAATTATTTCCCCCTTCTGGTATTAATAACGTACTTTCGGCCTGAGCATAATGTGAGATGTTAGCATTTATTTGAGGTAAATTTTCTTTAATCGTTGTTGGGTTGTATCTTCCAATTATTTTAACTGGCGTGTCTGTTTTTTTATTTAGATTAGCTAAGCTTGCTTCTATGGTTTGACCGTATTTATCATTTGGCAACACACTATTTACATCTGGAAGTTTTTTAGCTTGAGCAAATCTGGCAATTCTTTTTACTGATTCGTCAGGCATCATACCGAGAAGAAATAAGCAATCTTGTCCAGCAAGATCTTTATCGTTTGAAAAAGTGATCATACAGATATTGTTTTTGCGTGCATAACTGTACACAGCTTTAGTATCTGCGGCATATAATGGGCCGAGAATTAGATCGGGCTGTTCAATATCTAATTTTGCAGTCATGCTTTCGGTTCCTTGCGCGGTATCGATTGGAACAAGGTGTATGTTATCTGCTTTTAGGTCAAAGATAGCAAGCTGAGTTGCGTCTAGCATATGCCTACCTAACAATGCATTGTCTCCTGAAAGTGGAAGTAAAAGGGCGACTCTTGATTCCCCATTTTTGGATTTAGACGGTCTATTAGAGTCTTGTACTCTAAGTATATCTCCAGTCTTTGTATTCTCATATACCTCTTCTATTTTGCCACTTCTATTTTGTAACGCACACGAAGAAACTACTATGATTGCAAGCGCCGACACTATATATTTACAAAGACTAAGCATAAGATATACCCATAATTACCTATGAATAATACTAGCTCAACAAAACATAATTTAAAGCCTTTTTCTCAAGGAGTGTTGTATATGGTCGCAACTCCTATTGGTAATTTAGGAGACATAACAGTCAGGGCATTAGAAATATTGAAAACAGTCGACTTTATAGCCTGTGAAGATACTAGGCAGACTATGAAGTTATTGAATCATTATGGTATATCTACCAAATGTTTAGTATGTCATGAACACAGCAAAGAAAGAGAGTTAAATAAAATTTTAGACTTGCTTCTTTCAGGAAAGAGTATTGCTCTGGTTTCAGATGCTGGTACGCCTATTATATCCGATCCAGGTGCAAATATTTTAAAATTAGCTGTTGAAGCTGGTATTAATGTCTCGCCGATACCAGGAGCATGCGCTGCAATTGCGGCGTTGTCAGTTGGCGGGCTCTTATCGGATGGATTTATATTTGCAGGTTTTTTGCCAAATAGTAAAAAACATCGAAGAGAAAGATTAGATGCTCTCGCAATGATTAAAAGTACAATAATATTGTATGAAAGTCCCAAAAGAGTTAAGGAATTGATGTTAGATATAATTGAGGTAATGGGCGATAGAAATGTTGTGCTGGCTCGAGAAATTACGAAGATATATGAGGAATTTTTAAGAGGTAGAGTTTCCCAACTTTTAGAAAACTTAGATGAAGTCAAAGGGGAGTGTGTCGTTTTAATTGAAGGAGCGCAGGATCTAATAGTTTCAGAAAAAGAGATAATGGATAGTTTAAATATAGCGATGAAGACAAATTCTCTTAAAGATTCGGTAGAGTTTGTAGCCAAATCTTTGAAGTGCCCTAAAAAGCTGGTTTACAGTCTTGCTTTAAATATGGTTAAAAATTTCAAATAATGTGGTTTTGTTAACCAATTTTTAACCTATCTTATGAGAGAATCAGCTTAAGGTAATAATTTATTAAGCTGATATATGAATGTAAAAATTAAAAAATTGGATTCAAGTTTTTTGTTAAAAATGGGCATGAAACAAGCTTTGTTAGATAAGCTAGATAAAGTCCAAATCGAAGGCCTATTATCATTTGCCATGGACCATATGAAAGCTTCAAATCTGGGGCAAATGCTGATTCAACTGGCGTCTATGGAATTAAATAAAAAAAGTGGCTCAATAATGCTGGCAGCGAGTGGTTTAGCGACTCCAATTCAGCTTAAAAATTTATCATATGAACAGGTTAAAATGGTTCATGATGATTATACTTTTCATGAAGATGCGAAAATAACTATTAAAACAATTAAAAAGTTATTAGTGCTAAATCAACAAGAAAAACTCTACACACATACCGACGGTATTAAAGGTGAGTTTTTTGTAGATCCTAAAGATGTAGAAGATGAGGATTACGCTTGACGTAAAAACGTATCTACAATACTTTCCAAAAAAATAAAAATGGAAATGTATTCATGAAAAACCCTAGCGAGATATTTAAAGCTTTTTTAGACGCTTCAGGCATTAATAGAAATTATGATTTATCAGTCCTTAGTGGTAGTTCAACATCTACGACTTCTAAAGAGTATCATGTGGGGATTAGAAGATATGAGGGGCTTTTAAAGTATGACATGGTTTTGCTTTGTGAATTTGTAAAAAATTTCGCTAGAGAAGAAGGCCTTCAAATAGAATATCTTGCCGAAGGAAAAGTTCAGGTTTTAAAAGATGACAATAAGATATTAGAAGTTAGTTTAGAAGACAATCGAGAAATTAAAATTAGTTGTTTCGATAAGGAAGTTTTTGAATCTCTTAAATTCAAAATGGAAATGGACAAACACTGCATGGAAGAAAAAGTGGGGGTAGAAATTATACAGTGTTTCAAAGAATTGTTTGAAAAATATACAAAAAGTGACTCTCCTAAAAAAGGTGAAGTTAGTAAAATTATTGGTCATTTGCAAAAAGCTTTAAAATACATGGATGATCATAAGCACGAAAGACAACCAGCATATGAAACAAATTCAGATATAATAGAGGCCTGTAGATTCATATTTTTTATTAGTAAAGTTTTAGAAAAAGATAAAGGGGAAGAAGCGATTGATAGTTTTATGAAAAATGCAGCTGCGGGTTCGCAAGACATTAATCATCAAGCTTTAACAAGAGCTTTTTATTATCTTATTAGTTATATTGATTCTCGTGAACAAGAAGTATCAAACGACAACAATCTTACTTGGGCTCAAAAAGAGCAGCAAAGAATTGCAGCTAGAGCAGCTAATACTGTGAAGCAACCTGACTAGACAGCTAGTGTCTTGGGGGTTTTTATTGACTTAACTATCAAATAAACACTGGGTATCAGTATTACTGAAAGCAGTGTCCCGATGCTGAGGCCATATACCAATACTTGCCCAATTGAATTTCTAAGTTCAGCGCCAGCGCCAGATGAGAATAACAGCGGCATAGCGCTTAAAATCATGGTGATGGATGTCATGAGTATTGGTCTAAATCTCATAATTGCTGCCTCCAATGCTGCTTGTCTATAAGTCTTGCCAGATGCATGAAGTTGGTTAGCAAATTCTACAATCAATATACCATGTTTTGAAATCAAGCCTATAAGCGTGATTATGGCAATTTGAGAGAAGATATTAATCGACCCACCACTTAACCACAAACCTACTACCGAGCCTAAACAAGCTAGTGGCACAGTTATTAAAATGATTAGTGGGTCAACAAAGGATTCAAACTGAATTGCCAGAATTGCATAAATGAAAACAATTGAAAGTAAGAGCAAAAAATACATAGTGCTTGATGATTCTAGGAAAGCTTTATAGCTACCAACCCATACCGGTCTAACACCTTCCATTTTGTTTTGTCCCAGGAATTCTTCTACTTTATCTATAGTTTCGGACATAGAGTCGGTAGGGAGGGGTTCAAATGTAATCTTGCTAGTTCTAAAATTATTTATGTGTTTTAAATATTGAGGAACCATGGTTTTCTTTTCATCTACAAGCGAAGACACAGAAATACGGTTGCCATCTTGACTGATTATATACAGTTCAGATAGTGACCATGGCATTTTAGAATTTTTGACTTTAATTGGGTAATCAATTCCATCTAAGTTAAAATCAATTGGGCTTTGTCCCCCAAACGCAGTTAATAGTGAGTTTGAAAGGTCGCTAGGTAAAATTTTGGTTTTACTTAGTAGCGTTGAATTTATATCTAGGCTAATTTGCGGGTTATCTAGTTGAAGATCTGCATAAGGATTATTTACTATATTAGCGGCGGTAAGTTTTGGCATTATTTCCGATGTTGTAGAAAATAAATCCTCATAACTTGCTGTAGAGAGCAAAGCAATGCCGTTTGAATTAGTTCCAAACGTATCTGTAGAAGGCAAGCCTGAATCTACGCTCCAAACCATCATCTCTATTGTCTTCAATGGTTTTAAAGCCTCTTCAACTTCGGCTTTTACTTTTGATAAATGCTTATCTCGTTGATCCCAATCTTTTAATGGTACAAAGTATGATGCACCCCAAGCCCCAAAAAACGAATAGTTATCCTGTACTTCTGGGATAGGTTTTAATACATCGTTTATTGCCCTAGTACTCTGCTCCATGTCATCGATGTTTTTTCCAGCAATAGGCTGAACCCATACGCCCAATAACCCCCTATCTTCTGCAGGCGCTAGTTCATTTGGAAGTGCTTTATAAATAAGCGGCATCAAAATCATTATAGCCGCTACCACGCTCACTACTAAACTTTTCTTGCTGATAAATTTAGGTAATAATCTTGTGTAATTATCAACTATAACGTTTATAAACTTATGTTGCCCTTTATGGCTAGATGCCAACATTCTTGAGCACATCATTGGCGTTAGTGTTAATGCCACAACTCCTGAAATAATTACGGCAGATGCGAGCGCAACGGCAAATTCAACAAATATTTGTCCCACAACTTCGTCTATGAAGGCAAGTGGAAGATAAACGCTGGCAAGCGTAAAAGTCATCGATACAATTGCAAACCCGATTTCTCTACTGCCTTTAATTGCTGCTTCTTTTAGAGGCTCTCCTTTTTCAAGGTGTCGGTATATATTTTCCAATACCACAATCGCATCATCTACCACCAACCCAACAGCTAATACTAATGCAAGAATGGTGATGGTATTTATGGAATAGCCAAATGCATTTAAAACAAAAAATGTCCCAATTAATGAAATTGGAACTGTGCACAATGGTATTAAAATTGATCTAATATTACGCAAGAATATGAAGATAATAATTGATACAAACAGTATGGCTTCAATCATACTATTTTTTATGTTGTTTAACGATGCCCTAATAAAATTGCTTTGATCAATATTCACCCAAGCCTTAGTGCCATTTGGCAAATGCATTTGAATTTTATCAAGCTCTTTACGAACTTCTTTTGAGACCGTTAAAGGATTAGCATCTGGTGAAAGGTTGATTGCAACAAGTGCGCCATGCATGCCATTTATCCGCATTCTAAATTGGTCTTCTTGCCCAGTGAGAGTTATGCTGGCTAAGTCTTTTAGGTATATAGGTTGTGAGCCCACATCTTTAATTAAGATATCGCCAATATCTTCAATGCTATCTGGTCTAATATCCAAAATAATTTGAATGCGATCTTGAAATTTACCAGCTGGCAAAGAGTATCGGTATTGCTCCAAAGCTTTAGTTATGTCGCTACTGTTGATACCAAGCGAATACATTTGTTTTTCATCTAACTCAACTTCTACTTCATATGTCTCTCCCCAAACTTGTAAACTACCGATACCTTTTATAGCGCGAAGCGTGTTTTTAATATGTAAATTGATATAATGAGAGAGCTCGACGCCAGTCATGGTTTCGCTGGTAAATGCAACACATAATACAGGTATGTTACCACCAGAAGATGATCCTTTTGTAACTTGAGGTGCGTTCAAATTTTTTGGTAATTTGTGGGTTACTTTTGATAATGAATCGCGAATCAAGGCCATAGACTTATCCATATCTACAGATGATTTCATATACATAGTTATAAATGATTCATTTTGCTCACTAGCAGAAGTTATCATGTCTAACCCCTCTACTTCTGAAAGTGCTGATTCTAAGATGTTGGTTATATTAGTTTCCACCACTTCAGCTGCGGCATTAGGGTAATGGGTTGTAACTGTGAAAACAGGTAACACTACATCTGGATACTCTCTAACTTCAAGATTTTTAAAAGCAAGCATGCCCATAACCATTATCATGCAATTTATAATTATTGCAGTGACGGGGTGCTTAATGAAAAATTCAGTTACTTTCATTTTGGTTTACAATTGTGGGATTTACTGATTCGCCATCTTGCAGTTTTTGCATGCCCTTTATAACAATCAGATCGCCTTCAGAAACGCCTGCAGAAATTTCGACCAATCCTTTGTCTGAATTGCTTGCGGTAATTTTTGTAAGCTTGGCTTTGTTATCTATAATTTTGAAAACACTTTCTTCTTTGTTTTTAGAAGTAATAGCATAGTGAGGTACGGTTATGGCGTTAGGGTTTTCATAAATAATAACATCAACATTTATGCTGCTTCCGATAATGCAGCTGGGGCATGGGTATTTTATAATCGCTGGTGCCATATGAGTTTTTTGATCAATGAATTTTTGCACGCTGCTGATTTGGAAATCTTTGCCGTCTATTAAAACTTTCTGACCGATGGCAACTTTGCTGACTACTTTTTCTGGGATATTTAAATCTACAACTATTTCATCTGGCTTATATAGTACCAAGAGCTCATCCCCTTGGTTAACTTGTGCGCCTGGGCGAAATTTTGCAACGCCTACAATTCCATCAAACGGAGCCGTCATTACGTTGCTATCATACGCTGTCTTGGCAGCTTGAACTTGTTTCTGAGCTTCAATCCATTGTTGATGTGCTGTATTTAAGTCATTTTTTGAAACATAGCCAGATTTATCTAATTTTTGTAGACGGTCATATTTATCTTTGGCAACTTCAGCAGCATTTTTTGTAAGTTCATAGCTTTTGATTGCTTGATTGTTTTCGATTAAAACAAGATCTTGTCCTTGTTTTACTGCTGTTCCAGCTTCTGCTATATATTCAAGATTACCAGTAACTTTGGCTTTTAATACCGTATTATATTTTGCATTCACAGTTCCTATAAGTTGTACAGATTGTTTGAAGGTAGTTGGTGCGATTTTTATAACATCAACATTTTTAGCAACTGTAGGCTCATCAGCGAAGCTGATAGTGCTAACGGTTAGTAAGCCTAATAAAATAATAAATTTTTGCCAAAACATTATTTTGCCTCATCGATACTTTCAGAGATCAGTTTATTCACAAACTCATAAATTCCAAGCCTTCTAGTTTTTTTAAGGCGTTCCGCGCGAAGAATAGCTAAGAGTTTTTTTAAGCTTTCATCCAAATCTTTATTTACTATGCTATAATCATATTCTTGCCAGTGCTGCAGCTCTGAGTTGGCTTTACGCATTCTGAGTTCAATGGTTTCATTTGTGTCTTTTGCACGGCGTTGTAATCTTTCAAGCAATTCCTTTTTAGAAGGGGGAAGTATAAACACGCTTACTACATCTTGGCGCGCCATTTGTGTAAGAGATCTATGACCTTGCCAGTCAATATCAAAAACTACGTCTTCACCTTTCTCTAAAAATTGTTCTACATAGTGTTTAGGAGTTCCATAATAATTACCAAAGACTTCTACATACTCTAAAAACTCACCTTCTTTGACCATTCTTAGGAATGTTTGTTCATCGACGAAGAAATAGTGCTCTCCATGGATTTCGCCTTCTCTAGGAGATCTAGTTGTATATGAAACAGAAGGGTGTATGTGTTTGTCAACTTTTAGCAATAAATGCGCGAGCGTGGTTTTTCCTGCGCCAGATGGTGCAGAAAGAACGAGCATAAGTCCTCTACGCTTAGGTTTCTTCATTTTTAGATTTATTGCTTTTTTATTTTATAGCAGAATCTTTTATTTATTGCAAGATTACTAGTGGTTGCATTAGTATTGCTGTCATAAACCAAAGGACAATATATGACATCTCTTTTTCAAAGCTACGATTTGCATGGTACTAAGCTAGCTAATAGAATTGTAATGGCGCCAATGACAAGGTCTAGGGCATCGGTTGACAATATACAAACTGATCTAGCAGCTACATATTATGCGCAAAGGGCGACAGCTGGATTAATTATTACCGAAGCCACTGCTGTTTCCAAGCAAGGAGCAGGGTATATGAATATTCCGGGTATATGGAATCAAGAACAGGTTGATGCTTGGAAAAAAGTCACCAGAGCCGTGCATGAAAAAGGTGGAAAAATTTTTGTTCAGTTGTTTCACACTGGAAGAGTGTCGCATAGCAGTGTAACAGGTGAGCAGCCAGTATCTTCTAGCGAGAAGATGCCATCTGGTCAAGTAATGGGCTCGGACTATAAAATGCATACTTATGAAGCTCCAAAAGTTCTGAGCGAATCAGAAGTTGGGCAGGTTGTTGAGCAATTTAGAAATGCTGCAAAAAATGCAAAGCTTGCTGGTTTCGATGGTATAGAAATTCATGCTGCGAATGGCTATTTAATTGATCAATTCTTACGTGATGGAACAAACCAGCGTCAAGATAAGTATGGTGGTTCGTTAGAAAACAGAATGAGATTTGCATTTGAAGTTTTGCAGGCGGCAATTGAAGAATTTGGCGAGAGAAAAGTTGGTATTAGGTTTTCTCCAGTTTCTAGTTTTAATAGCATGAGTGATAGTAACCCAGCCGAGCATTTTCCAAAAATTGCCAAAGCTCTTAATATTCTGCCACTCGCCTATATTCATTTGGTTGAATCAGATTCCTCATCGCTGCATATCTCGTATAGTATGAGAGAGAATTTCAAAGGTGTATTTATATCGAATGAAGGTATTACAAAAGAAGTCGCAACAAAATTACTTGATGAAAATCATGCTGACTTAATTTGTTTTGGTTCGGCTTTCATTTCTAACCCAGACCTAGTTCATCGTTTGCAAAACAATATTGCCCTAGCGCAGCCTGATAAAAGATATTTTTACACTGGTGGTGAGAAAGGATATATCGATTATCCAGCCGCATCATAATTTATGAAAAACAAACACGAATTGTTAGGGCTAATGAATGTAGGCAAGGCCGTCTTTAGAGATTTGACTTTGCTTAAAATCACCTCAATTAAAGAGTTGGCAAAGCAAGATGCAAATGAGCTTTACAATAGATTGCAGAAAATTACAGGTTCGAAGCAAGATCCGTGCGTTCTAGATACATTTTGTGCAATAATTCATGAAGCCAAAACAGGTGAGAAAAAACCGTGGTGGCATTGGTCAAAGATTAGAAAAAACAAAAAATGAAAGTATTAAAAGAATTACGAAGCTTAGCATCACCTAAAGCCGCCGAAGGAGCTAAGAGATTTTTTAAAACAGGCAAAGGGCAGTATGCTGAGTATGATAATTTTCTAGGCGTTTCTATTCCGCAAGTTCGAACAGTAGCAAAAAATTACTATCATTTAGAATTAGATGAAATAGAGAGCATATTGTCATCTTCATATAATGAAGAGCGCTTTTTAGCTTTAGTCCTGCTCGTAAAAAAATATGAAAATTCTCCCCAAGCAGTTTTTGATTTTTATATTAAAAATTTAGGTCATGTAAACAATTGGAATTTGGTCGATGCATCTGCACATTTTATTGTTGGTAGGCACTTATTAAATTCAGAAAAAAGCTTTTTACTAACTTTAGCTAAATCTCAAAATATGTGGCATAGGCGCGTTGCAATTGTAGCAACGTGGTATTTTATTAGAAATAATCAGTATGATTGGACCATAAAACTTGCTGAAATGTTGTTAGCCGATACTCATGATTTAATGCATAAAGCAACTGGCTGGATGTTACGTGAAGTTGGCAAAAAAGATGAATCCATATTGCTTAGCTTTTTAGAAAAACATCACACAAAAATGCCCAGAACTATGCTTCGCTACTCTATCGAAAGGTTGAGTAAGGAGAAGCAAAGTTACTTTATGAGATGATCTACTTGTAGTCTTGCACCGAGTCTTTGCAACATTTTTTCTTTATTTCTAATTGGCCTATTTTTTATAGGATGCAATTGCTTATTTAGATATGCATTTAGAACTTTAAGTATGTCAGTTCTTTTTTTGAAGAGTTAAAGCCTCTGCACGCTCCAAAAGACTAGATAAACGATAATGTTTATATTCAACAACAACGCAAATGACAATGATTATCATAGCCCCTGTAACTATAGTATTTCTGATAAAATTATCTTTATTATTAGTCATGATTAGTCTCTCCGTAATTCATAGTATTATGTAAATGTTTTTTCTGCAAATCCAATTGGATAGTATCTTCTATAACACCAATCTCATCGTCGCCCACAGTATATATATCATACAATATTTTTGAAGACTCTATTGTTACACCAACTATTTGACTTATAGGGTTTGGCGATCTAATTAATCCTAAGGCCGCTATATCTATACAAGTGTCAATCGAAATACCAATTAATTTACCTTCAATGTAGTATTTCGCAATCTCAAAAGGTCTATCTTTTAACTCTTGTTCTTTTTCTTTAAAAGCTTTTTGTGCAGACTCCAATTCTTGTTGAGCTTTAAAAGCTTCAGGATTAGCTGCAGCTTTTACGGCCTTAACTATTTATCATTCCAAAGAAAATTTATTTTTTAGGCTTTTCTATTGTGGTAAAGCTTGCATTTACTTTGTAGTATTGGATTTCATACAATGCTATGTCCAGCAGTTGTAAGGCTATCCAAATCAGGATAGTTAACCAGAATTTTTGTTTCGTCATAATTGATCACTCAGCCTTCATTTTTTCAAGCTTTATCATTAGACTAGACGCACGATATTGTTTGTATTCAATGACGCATAATTGAGTGAGAGCAAAAAATAAAATCAAAAAAATAATTTGCAATATTGTTGACCTAGTCATTGTTAGTTATCTCAGTTATTGTTAGCTATTTTGACAAAGATTCTATTCTTTTTACTATTGCCTCGAGGCGATAATGCTTAATTTCAATGAGAGCAACCTTGATTATAAGGAAGATCAAAAAACCTATCGCAATATTTTTAATAGTTGGTTGAAAAATTTGTTTTTTAAACACGTTAATTATCCTTCTCGATAAAGTTATCTATTTGTCTGATTAGGCTGCTTAGTCTGTATTCTTCATATTCTTTTGTTATTAGCTGGGTTATGCCAAATAATAAAAAGAAAAATATAAACAGTTTGATATTTTCTTTACTCAACATATGTTGCTTCGTTGTTAATAATAAGCTCTTTATAGTCTTGCTCCGAGTCTTTGCAAGATTTTTTCTCCATTTCCAGTTGGTTTAATTTTGCAATGGCTTCTAATTCATTGTCACCCATAGTAACATAAGAGTTAATTGTACTAGAAAGTACAACTGCACCTCCTACAATTTTTGAATAAGGATTTGGAGAGCTTAATAATGCAGCGCCGATGGCTTCAATACTCAGGTCTACCGCGGCATCATTAATTTTATCGGATACATAGTCTTTCGCAATCTCAAAAGGTCTATCTTTTAACTCTTGTTCTTTTTCTTTAAAAACTTTTTGTGCTGACTCAGATTCTTGTTGAGCTTTAAAAGCTTCAGGATTAGCTGTAGCTTTTTCGGCTTCTTTTTCCATTTTAGCCTGTGCTGCTTCTATAATTGCTGCGATGAACTCTGGATCAAAGTTTGATTGCTCCACAATTGTTTTGAACTTGGCATCAGCCGCTTCTTTGGCTTCTTGCGCTTCGCGAGCTTCTTTTTCTTTTGCAGCTTTTATTGCCTCGGCAGCATATTTTTCTAACTCAGATTTTGTTCTAGCTTTTGCGAGCTCAGCAGCGTATTTTTCTAACTCAGACTTTTTTGCAGTCGTTGCTTCCTCAGCAGCTTTTTTATCTGCCGCCTCTTTTGCAGCACGAGCTTCTTCTGCTTTTCTCGCAGATTCCGCAGCAGCTTTTGTTTCTGCAGCTTTTTTATCTGCTAAAACCTTAGCAGCTGTATCGCTTGCTTTTTGCTCATTTACATTTTTTTCGATTTCAGGGGCAAGCTCCATTATTTTCGCTAACAAATCAAAGCCTTCTACCATTAATCGGGTTGATTCGTAAGCATAATAAGGTTCTGTATTTGCAATTTGTTGTAACCCGTTAATATGAAGGGCGTTCTGAATGGAATTAAACTTATTTATAGAGTTTAAAACCTTTTCATTTGGATTTAAAAAGCCATCAAGATTTTTTTTAATACTTGCATATGCCATACCAATTGGAATATCGGCAGAGAAAGTTAGATCATAAGAAGCTGAAACTTTATAATCATTTCTAGTAATTGCATTATTAGAGTTGCTGTTAGAATTGCCAGCACTGTTTGTAATGCTCCCACTGCTACTGCCACCTTCTCTTGCATTGCCGCCATGATTAGAGCCGCTAGGGTAGTTTGACACCGCCTCGTATTTAATTCCAATATGAAGTTTGCCATCATAATAGCCTTCTCTATATCCCTCTATATTACTAAACCTACTGCCTACGCCTCCATTATAATTATGTTCACCACCGTTTCCGCCTCGGCTATTGCCTCCGCTGCTGCTGCCTCCGTTTCCAGAGCCCATTCCGCCATGACCCATTCCTGAGCTGCCACCGAAACTATCACCACCTGCTGGCATAATTTACCTATTAAAAGTTATTTGCGCGGGCATTATATTATATAATTGCATAAATGTCAAGTCATTACCTTAAAAAGTAACTTATTATATATAATTGATGAGTATTAAATAATTATCTGTGAATCTGGATTTTTCAAAAAACTTATACATATCGTATTTAATGTAACTCTATTCTGTATAAAGCAATATCTTGCACAAAAACGACCTTTGAAATACCTATTGCTACGAGCTTTATATTATTTTACACTGGAATGGTATTAGTTAGTTTAGTATATGAATCACTCTAGCGATTTGGAAAATATTCAAGATATAGGGCATGAGTTTCAGCCTATCTGGGTCGTGGATGAAGCGCAAATTAAAGCTGCAAAGAGTTTTTCTGAGTTTGCAAGCAATAAGCTCTTAAAAGTAAAAGTACGAAGTAGTGAATATAAGGTGGTAGACTCAGCTGGCAAAGAAGAAATTGTCAAAGCTGAATGCGCTCAAATGGCAGCGCAGCAATCATCTATCAAAGACCCAAAGATGATTATGTATCTAGAAAATTGCGTCCCAACCTTTTTAAATCAGGATTTCATAGAAGCTTAGTGCTGGAATATATCAAAATCCACCCAGCCTAATAAATCAAGATTGGCGCGTGTAGGAATGAAATCAAAGCACTTCTGCGCTAGTTCCATACGTCCTTCTCTTTTTAACATGGGTGATAGTTTGCTGCGTAAGTCATGTAAATGTAAGACATCACTTGCAGCATAAGCAATTTGGTCTTTTGTAAGCTCTTGTGCACCCCAGTCAGTGGTTTGTTGTTGTTTACTAATTTTCACATTGAGTAAATCATGGCAGATGTCTTTTAAGCCATGCTGGTCTGTAAATGTACGTGACAACCTAGAAGCTATTTTGGTGCAATAAATATTTTTTAAATCTAATTTTAGGTAATGGGTTAATATAGCAACATCAAAACGAGCGTAATGGAAAATCTTCACGCGCGTCTCATCTTGCAGTAATTCTTTTAGATTTGGAGCATCGAAATTAGCTTTAGGAAAATGGATTACATGTGCATCACCATTCCCATCAGAGATTTGCACTACGCATAGGCGATCTCTATGATTATTTAGACCCATCGCTTCTGTATCGATTGCTAAATCTCCTTCAAGTTTAACTGACGCAGGTAAATCGAATTTATGATAATAATTAGCTATGGCGCTCTCCAACAAAAATAAATACTGAGTTTACTATATTAGAAAACCCAGTAAAATTCAATTGTTGTTAATTTACACTATTTCTGCTGAATGATTAAGGTTTTGTATGAATATTAAAATAGATAAAAAGGTTCAGGAGATTATAAAGGCTTGGATGGAATACCTAACCCAGCATAAAAGATATTCTGAGCATACGGCTAAAGCGTATATAACAGATCTATTCTATTTCCTAAATTTTGCTAATGCGCACAAAGGAGAAATGGTGACGGTTGATTTGTTAGAATGCTTCTCGACTCAAGATTTTAGAGGATGGCTGGCTTTAAGAAAGCGTAATAAATTACAAGGTGCTTCAAACGCTAGAGCATTATCAGTAATACGCAGTTTTTATAGATATCTTAAGAAGAACTATAATATTGAAAATCAGTCAGTTTTTAATATGCAGATAAGCAATAATAATAGGCCTCTGCCTAAAGCTTTGTCAAAAGAAGTGGCATTGGAAGCTGCTAATAATATAGAAATCATGTCTGATGATTGGACTGGGAAAAGAGACTTAGCAATTCTTGCTTTAATGTATGGAGCTGGTCTTAGAATAAGTGAAGTTCTTTCTATTAAAAGAAGTGATTTAGATCAATTCGCGAATTCGCAACTCTTAATTAAAGGAAAGGGTGGCAAAGAGAGGATTGTACCGATTGTTGATTATATTATTCAGGCGGTGAAGGTATACATTGAAGAGTGTCCTTATGATCTTACAGATAAGATATTTTTAGGTTCTAGGGGTAAAGAGCTCAACCCCGATGTTTTTCGTCATAAGCTGCAAAAACTAAGAAAATTTTTAAATCTACCAGAATATGCCTCGCCACACGCTTTTCGGCATAGCTTCGCTACCCATTTGTTAGCTGGAGGAGGAGATATAAGGACTATACAGGAGTTATTAGGACATCAAAGTATTTCTACCACGCAAAGGTATACAAAGATAGATGCAGAAAATTTGATTTCTGCTTATAAAAAATTTCATCCTAAAAGTATCTAATTGGCTAGTTATGTACGTCTTCTAGAGTTTGGGAGTCTAGCCATAAAATTGAGGTTTTGATTTTGCTCTGTGGCCATATGTTAGCAACGGATTTTCGGTAAAAATCAAGTTGTCTGATATACTTCTCATCTAATATTTGTTGCCCAGTCTTGAAATCAATAATTTGGATATGATCGGAGTTATGGATAATCTTATCAATTCTTATGCGCATATTATTCCCGTTAAGTTGGCCTATTATTGGTACTTCAGAAAGAGTGTTGAGGTGAAATAGTTCTGGATAGTTATAAACGGTATTTTTAATTACGGATCTAACTTCTAATGGTTCTATGGTATTTATAAAGTCGTCCCTTTTAGGAGCGGGTATTAAAGTTATTTTGTGTAGTATATCATGTACGATTTTACCTGTTTCTAATTCTTGATTTTCCTCCTCAGACTTTACGGTAGCTCTAGTTATTGTTATAGGCTCAGATTTATTAGTAGCCACAGTCGTGAGAAATTCAGGAAGCTCTGTTGATTTGTTTAGAGAATATATTTTTTCAGATGCTTGATATATTATGTTTTTTTCTTCTCCTATAATATTTTTTATAGCAGCGAACCAGCTTTCATCCTGCTTTCTACTTTCCCAGCCTGTTATGTATAATTCATCTTCTGCTCTAGTCATGGCTACATACAGTAACCTAAGTCCTTCTTCTTTTTCTTTTAATTTTTTTATCTCTTTAAGTTTCTCTAAAAATGGTGTGTCGAATTCTTTGTATGCACTAAAGAATAGTTGTTGTTCATGCCAAAAAATATTGGTGTGAGGTATCGTCTCAGATGAGGCTGTGTCAGCTAAAATAACTATCGGCGCTTGTAAGCCTTTAGATGCATGAACAGTCATTATTCTTACTTGATTATCGCTGCTAGCGACTTCATTTTTTATTGTGATATTACTCCTCTCCAGACTATCTATGAAAGATTGTATATTTGGAGTTTTGATGCTGCAAAATTCATTAGAATAATCAAGAAAGGAGGCGAATATATTATTTACTCTATTACCGAATCTTTTTAAAAAGGGATCTTTACTTGTTTCAGTGATGTGTATGATAAAGTTGATAAAATCTAGCTTTTGGGAATATTGAATATAGCTATAGAGCTTTGTATATAAGGAAGGCTTATCTTTTGTGATTTTTTCCCATACGGATGTTTCTCTTTTATGACATAGTTCAAAAAGCTCTTCTTCGCTTATACCGAAAAATGGAGATTTTAAAAGGCAGGCTAGGTTTAAATCATCTTGAGGCAAAGCAACAAATTTAAGTAAAGAAAGCAAATCTTGAATGATTATATCGTTTGTAATTTGAAATCTATCCGCATCACTTACAGGGATGTTGAGTTTTTTAAGCTCATTGATTGTATTATGTAAGACATCGCTTCGCTTTTTTAAAAGAATAAGTATATCTTTTGGTTCAATAGGCCTTAAATGCCCTAGCAATAACCTATGATTCGATAGCCATTCGTGAATGGTAGATGCGATTTTTTTTGCGATAATTTTTTTAGGAGCATGTTCCTCATTTTCTAAACTAGGAATATCCCAGCCATCGATTTTCTCGTTCTTAATTGATTCTGCTAAGGGCCATATTGAGACGCTGCCGTTCCCTTTTCTAAAAGCTTGATGATGTATTGTTTCATCCCCACCTACCCCAGATCTAATTTCTTCTAAATTAAATAATTTATCTACGGTTTCTAAAATTATAGATGTTGATCGAAAAGAAGTATCTAAACTCACTTCTAACCATTTTTTTTGAGAGTTTCTTACTATGGTTGCAAAATAATTTTTTATCTCAAGAAATACATCTGGATTAGCACCTTGAAACCCATAGATTGATTGCTTATAATCGCCAACTATAAATATAGTTCTATTAAGTTCTCTAGAGCTTTCTCCAGAATAAAATTCAGAAGAAAGAATTTTAATTAATTCCCATTGTAAATTGCTAAGATCCTGAGCCTCGTCAACTAGGATGTGATCTATTTTATAGTCCAAGCTAAGCAAAATATTGTCGCATTTTTCGCTTTTTAAAAGCGCAATAGTTTGAAGTAAAAGATCTTCGTATTCTATAACCCGTTCTGCTTTTTTTAAATTATTATATTCTATTAAAGAAGCTTCCATTAAAGTGATGAAGGCCTTATGAAATTTTGCAGATATATAAGCATTTTTTTGTATGTTTAGACGAGATATTCTTTGAGTCTCCTGTTCTAGTAATTTTAAAATTTCTGGATATTGATCTGCAGTTGAATTTTTAAGTAATTTAGCTCTTGGTTTACCTTCCGCAGTGAAGAAGCATAATTTATATTTTTCATAGGAAAAAGGGTTTAAGGATTCTAATATTTGCGATCCTATTTTTTCAGTATTGTTTTGTAAAAATTTGGCTGCTGAGATTAGATCGTTAGGTATTTCAGCGATGAATTTATTGTAAATTTCGTCAACACTTAGATTAGGATCTGTACCGTAAAGGGCAAAGATATCTATTGGGTTTTTCAATGAATGTTGGAATTTGGTTTTATTATTGCGAATCTCATTAAAAAATCCTGCAATTTGGGTGTAATCAAAAAATTCTGACAGGGTGTTTTTTGCATTCGATATTTTGTGGTTATCATTTGCTAATATTGAATCAATGGCCTTCTTGCTAAGTCTTTCAGATGTTATCTGATCTATGATTTCTATAGAATCTTTATGGTTATGATTTTGCTGTAATACATTGCTACAAAGAGAATGGATTGTTTGAATTTTTATATGTGAATATTCATCTAGATACTGCCCATACATCTTTTTTGCTTTTTCTAATGTGTCTTGTGAAGGGGGTGCGCCACATAGATCTTGAAGTTGTCTTTTTAATTCATCATCTGAACATAGAAACCAGCTTTTGATTCTGGAGATTACTCTTTCGCACATCTCTGCAGCGGCAGCGTTGGTGAAGGTTAAGCACAGTATATTTTGAATACTAGATCCAGAGAGAATGAGTCTTAAAAATCTATCACAAAGCACCTTAGTTTTGCCAGTTCCAGCAGATGCTGAAACATAGACGTTTGTATCTGGATCTGAAGCAAGCCTTTGTTTAGATGAAGCGTCTATCATTTTAGTCTTTGTATCTGTCAAACTGCTTGCCTATCATAAGCAAACATGGAGTGAAGAAAAGAGTTAAAATAGTAGCGAATGTTAAGCCACCTGCAATGGATGCAGATAATTGGCGCCACCATTGGCTAGCTGGAGCATCATATGTTATCTCCCTGTTCATAAAATCTATTGTTAAGCCAAAAACCATGGGTATTAAGCCAAGAACTGCAGTGGCTGCAGTTAGCAAAATAGGACGTAGTCTTTGTATGCCAGCTCGTTGTATAGCTTCTTTTGTAGGTATTTTTTGTCGTCTAAGATGTTGATAGGTGTCAACGAAAAGTATGTTGTTATTTAGTACTATACCGGCAAGCGCAATAATGCCGACGCCACACATAACAATGCCGAATGGCTGGCCAGTAATTAGTAGTCCAATTAGTACGCCAACAGTTGAAAGAAATACTGCGCTCATAATAATTATTGTGTGATAGATATTATTAAACTGAATCAACATCACCATGAACATTAGTATTAAGGCGAGTGAGAACGCGCCTTTTAAAAAGTTTGCAGCTTCAGCTTGGTCTTCATCTTCGCCCTTGAAGCTGAACTTGACGTTATTATCAAACCCAGCTTTCGCAATAAAAGATTTTATCTCTTTAACTTTTTCATCTACTAAGTGTCCTCTAGCCACATCAGCTTTAATTGTAACAACGCGTTCTCTATTAGTTCTCTTGATTTTACCAATTTGTGGCTTTGCAACTTTTTCAATAAAATTACTTATAGGCACGTTGCCACTATCCAGAGTGGCTATATTAATATTATCTAGCGTAGAAATATTTTTATATTCATCTGGAAACTTCAATAATATATCGACTTCATCATCTGCATCTTCTGGTCTAAATGACGATACTTTCATACCATTTGTAACTAAGCGTATAGTGTTGCCAATCGTGCCTATATCCACGCCATATTTTGCTGCTAACTCTCTATTTGTAATTATCTGCCATTCAATTGCTGCAGATGAACGAGAATCTTCGATATGCTCTACTCCAGACATATTAGTTAGCGCTTGAATTACTTTATCTGCCGCAGGTGGCACTAAGTCGTAATATGGTGAAGTAATATTCATTTGAATCGGCTTTTCTGGCGGTGGGCCAGGTCTATTTTCGGTGGTTTCAATTTTAACTCCTTCTAATCCATGAAGTTTTGTTTTTATATCATCCAAAATATACCTAGCTTTACGCCTGTCTTGCCAATCAATAAATTCAATAAACATCGTTCCAATAGTCCCTTCAGGAACTTGAGAGTCATTGTCAAATTTCCCAGCTTTTGAATAAAATATTTTCACCTCATCCTTTAAATCTAAAAGCCTAGACTCTATTTCTTTCATTATAGAATCTCTTTCGTCTAGAGATAAGTTGCCTGGAGATTGTACTGTTAGCCTAGCTGTATCTGGTTCTATTTTAGGGAAGAATTCTACGCCTGTTCCAAAAGTGAAGAATGCTATATAGACAAAAACCAAAGCGCCGATTATTGAGGTAACAAATAATTTTGGCTTATCTAAAACTTTATTTAAGACATTTAAGTAGGTATGAGATAGACCTTTCACGTGCTCTAAATCGCCGATGTCTGCAGCATGGTAGCTTTCTAGTTTTTCTGGGTCTTGCTCTTCGGGTTTCCCAATAAGAGGTCCGAGTGCAGGTTGGAAAAACAATGCAAAAAATAACGAATTAGAAAGTATGACTATAACGGTAATAGGCATGTATTTCATGAATTGTCCTACAACTCCTGGCCATACTAATAATGGCATGAATACAACGATTTTTACCAAAGTTGATGTGACAATCGGCCAAAGCATTCTTTTGGCCGATTCGACGAATGCTTGGGATTTCGGTGTGCCATTTAGCATCAGCCTATCTGCATATTCGCTTACTACTATAGCATCATCTACGATCATACCTACTGTGAGTATTAGGCTGAATAATACCACTATATTTAAAGTCAAATTAAAAGTGGATAATAAAAGAATCCCGGCGAGGAATGATGTGGGTATTGATAAAGAGATTAATAATGCTGGTTTATAGCCCACTGATAATATGACCACGATCATAACTAAAATAACGCCAAATATTATGTTATTTTCAAGATCAGAGATCATGCTGATAATTCTATTAGATTGGTCTTGTCCATATAGGAGTTCTAGTTTGTCTGGCCAGAATAATTTTTCTTGCTCCACTACTTCTTTTACGTGGGCAATCGTTGAAATAATATTCTCACCCGTTCTTTTAGAAACTTCTAAAACAACTGCAGGTTTGCCATTTACTCTTGCGATATCATTAGCTTCCTTAAATGTTCTCCTAACCTCAGCTATATCGCGCACCCTAAGCGTCTTATCCCCACTAACTTTTACAGGGAAATTTAATAGGCTATCTAGGTTATCAATTAAGCTTGGTACTTTTATGGAAAATTCTCCTGTCTTTCCTCTTAGTGACCCAGCTGCAACTAATTTGTTGTTATTATCTATAATTTGTTTAATAGACTGTATAGACAGTCCATATCCTTCGACAAGTTTTGGTTCAACTACGATTTCTAGGGAATCTACTCTATCGCCACCAATTTTTACTTCTAATACACCAGGTATGGCTTCTACTTTATTCTTTAGATCTCTAGCCATTTTGATCAAAGTTCTTTCGGGAATGTCTCCTGTTAGTACAACTTGAAGTACAGGGAATAAACCTAAGTTTACTTCGTGAACGGTAGGTTTTTTTGAGTCTTCAGGTAATTCATTTTCGGTATCATCAACTTTTGAACGGACATCTCGTAATGCTTTGTCACTATCAAATCCAGCTTTGAATTCCATGATGACCGATGCACTTCCTTCTGTTGCGTAGGAAGTCATTTCTTTTACTCCAGCAATGCCACGCAATGATGTTTCAAGTGGTCGTAAGAGAAGCCTTTGTGCATCTTCAGGGGAGATTCCTTCGTGGATTACATTCACATATATTATGGGAATTTTAACATCTGGCGTGCTTTCTTTGGGAATACTTAAGTACGAAAAATATCCCCAAATCAATATGACTATTAGGAATAGAATTGTAGCTCTGCTACGGTCAACAAATGAATCAATTAATCCGTACACTATTTTTCATCCACCTTTTTTAATACTAATAAAATCTTTATTTCAAACTGTGAGGTATCTTCTGGTATTTCAGAGTTTTTTAGAATTTTAGTTTCGTTCTCAGTCATTCCTATTAAAGCATTCTCTACGAATTTTGGCATCATTTCTTTGCCAGCTATTATGGTTAGTGGTTGTACAGTGCTTTCTGGAGTTTCAATTCGCCTGAATTTTAAAGTGACTTGGTCTCCTAATTCTATTTTAGCAGTGTTGGAAGTTCCTTTAGAATCTTGAAATTGATTATAAGGAGCGTCAGATTTTTCTACTTTCTTACTTACAGCATAATTATATAGCCATTTTTCATAAAAAGTTTTTTCAGATTCTGGTTTGTTTGGATCTATCTCTAAAACATATTTAGCTGTTTGTGGGAGGCTAGTATCGTCAAATTGATGAGGAGGTAATTTCTTTTGAGCGTCGTAGAATATATATATGCCGAAAGCGATGGCGAACAGCGTAAAATATTTGTTTCTAAAATTAAAAACCATTTTAATGTTTCTATAGTTACCTAGTGTAAAGTATCGCAAATTGTGTATAATAAGCAATCCAATTATAACTGATTTCTAAAATGCAACATTGTCATCATCATATAGTCGAGCCAATTTCAACTGCTATGTTCGGTATAGAAGGTTTGGGGGTTGTAATAGCTCTTTTCATAATGGGATTCACAGGAAGCTTTATGCACTGTATAGGAATGTGTGGACCTTTCGCTGTAGCGCAAACGAGCATGAGGCTTATGAATATATCGAGTAAGCAGCTTTCTCATAAAGCAAGATTACAGGCTTCCGCACTTTTCCCGTATTATATTGGTAAAAGCATTACTTATTGTATATTGCTAACAGTTGCTTTTTTTGTTTCGGAAAATTTTAAGCAGACTACAGCTTATAGGTACTTAGCTCTTTTCTTTTTGATAAGCGCAGCTTTTCTATTTCTAAAGATGGCGATTACTAGAGACTTTAATTTCATCAGGGTGCCAAAGTTAGAAAAATTGTTAAGTAATAAACTAGATTTAATAAACACGAACGGTTTTAAAGGGTTGTTTACGGGAATGGTGTTGGGACTTATTCCTTGTGGTTTAGTTTATGGGGCGATTGTCACAATATTGTCTTTAACAAGCAATATAGCCATTGCCATATCTGCTATGTTTACATTTGGTTTGGCAACAATACCTGGATTATTCATAGTTAGTTATTTCGGGCAGTACGTTGTTAATAAATATAAAAAATACATTAACTATATGTTTTCAATTATTATGATTTTAAATGCCTTATTTTTACTAGGTTATGCATTGAAACTGATTTGAAATCATGTTAGCTTTGACGTAATACAATTTAAAATTTTTTCGCATGTCTAAAGCAGAATTACATCACGTGTCGTTCGATGATAAAGTAATTAGATGGTTCTCATTAATAGCGGTTTTTTGGGCGGTTGTTGGACTTTCTTTCGGAGTTATTATCGCCCTCCAAATGGCGTTCCCTGTGCTGAATTTAGATTATCCTTGGGGCACTTTTGGAAGGTTGAGGCCGGTACATACATCGGGTGTTATTTTTGCATTCGGTGGGAATGTGCTTTTGGCTACTTCTCTTTATGTAGTGCAGAGGACTTGTCAGGTTAGGCTTCAGGGTGGAAGAATGTTGCACTATTTCGTATTTTTTGGTTATCAGTTGTTCTTGTTATTAGCTGTTCATGGATACCTAAATGGAATTACTCAAGGCAGGGAATATGCGGAGCCTGAGTGGTACGCTGATATATTGTTAACCCTTGTTTGGGTGACGTACTTTTATATATACATTGCAACAATAATAAAGCGCCAAGAACCTCATATATACGTGGCTAATTGGTTTTATTTAGCATTCATATTAGTTGTTGCTATGTTACATTTGGGAAATAATATAGCTATTCCTATTTCTGCTACACAAAGTGTAGATGTGTTTTCTGGAGTGCAGTCTGCAATGATCCAGTGGTGGTATGGTCATAATGCGGTAGGATTTTTATTAACTGCAGGCTTTATTGGTATTATGTATTATTTTTTACCAAAAAGAGCGAATAAACCTGTGTACTCATATAGGCTTTCAATTATGCATTTTTGGGCGCTTATATTTTTATATATTTGGGCAGGTCCTCACCATCTGCATTATACTGCTTTGCCAGATTGGACTCAAACTCTTGGTATGACAATGTCTATAATACTTTGGCTTCCTTCATGGGGTGGAATGGTTAATGGTATGATGACTCTATCTGGCGCTTGGGATAAATTGAGAGATGATCCAGTGCTTAGATTCATGGTAATTGCTGTAGCATTTTATGGCATGAGTACATTTGAAGGTCCAGTAATGGCTATAAAATCTGTAAATGCTCTAAGTCATTATACTGAATGGACGGTGAGTCACGTACATTCGGGCGCTTTAGGATGGGTGGCATTTATTAGTTTTGGTGCTTTGTATCATATGATACCCAGACTTTTTGGTAGATCGGAAATGTACTCGTTAAAGCTTGTGAACCTGCATTTGTGGTTGGGGTGTATAGGGATACTATTGTATATAACATCGATGTGGGCAGCAGGTATTATGCAGGGCTTGATGTGGAGAAGTTATGATGATATGGGTTTCTTGAGATACTCTTTTGTTGAAATAGTAGCATCATTGCATCCACTATATATAATAAGAGCTTTAGGTGGTATTATATATCTAACGGGAGCTATTATTATGGCTTATAATGTTGTAATGACAGTAAGAGGCAAGAGATCTTCTAAAGAAAATCTAAATTTAGCAGCTGCAAGGAGTTAATATGTTTAAAGATCATAGTAAAATAGAAAAGAATGTGTTTATTCTTGTGGTCTTGACTTTGATTGTGACTTCAATAGGTGGTATAGTGCAAATTTTTCCTTTGTTCATTAAAGAAGTTTCTATTGAGAGAGTTCAAGGAATGCGACCACATACGCCATTAGAACTCGCTGGGTTTAGTATATACAAACGAGAAGGTTGTTATGGTTGTCATAGTCAGCAGATTCGTGCTTTAAGGGATGAAGTTGAGCGTTACGGGCACTACTCTCTAGCTGCAGAAAGTATGTATGACCATCCGTTTGCTTGGGGGTCTAAAAGAACTGGACCAGATCTGGCGCGTGTTGGCGGCAAGTACTCTGATGATTGGCAAGTTGAGCACTTAATTCACCCGCAAGCTTTAGTTCCAGAATCAATAATGCCACGTTATAAATACCTGCACGAAACTTTACTAGATACAAATGATTTATTGGCAAGGATGAAGGTTCACCAATTTGTTGGCGATCCATATTCTGCAGATGATATTGCAAAAGTTGAGGATGATATTAAAGTGCAGCTTGGATTAGATTCTGATCCAGCAAAGCTTGCAGATTTTCAAAAAAGATATCCTACGACATTTGTTAGGAAATTTAATAGAAAAACAGAAAGTGTAACAGAGATGGATGCCTTGGTTGCTTATTTACAAAGTCTAGGCAATAGAGTAGATCTTAAAACAAATAAGGGCAGGGATTGGTGATGTATAGTGCTCTGAAAATTGGTACTTTGCTTGCATTAGTTTTAGCTACTATTCTTTTGGTGGTCTGGTTGTTTCGTCCAGGTTCAAAAGAAAAATATGAAAAAAATAGTAGGATTGTTTTGAATAATGATAAAGCTCTGCTTATAAAAAAGAAGAGGAAAAAGGGCAATGGAAAAAGAAAAAAATAAAAAAATAAAATACCAAGAACCAGAAACAACTGGGCATGAGTGGGATGGTATTAAGGAGTATGATAATCCAGATCCATTGTGGTTGAGATATACTTTTTATGCCGCATTATTTTTTGCTTTAGGCTATTGGCTGCTTTATCCATCTTGGCCTAGCCAAAGGCAAGATGGTATATTAGATTGGTCGCAGTATAAGCAGCTTGCGGAGTCTCAAGAAGAGATTAATAAAATCCGTCAGGAATATCTTGCAGAGTTTGATAAGGCAACATTTGAACAAATCGTTGCCGATGCTAAATTACATAAATTTGCAATTACTGGGGGGAGATCTGCATTCCTAAACAATTGCGCAGTATGCCACGGGTCTGGTGGTGCTGGTAATGTGGGATATCCAAATTTAACGGCTGGTGCATGGTTATGGGGTGGTAAATTAGAGGATATTTATCAGACGTTAAAATTTGGTATCCGTTCGGGGCATGATGAAGCGCGTGATTCGCAAATGGCTGCATTTGGAAAAGATAAAATCCTAAAGCCTGAAGAAGTTGAGGTGTTAACCGATTTCGTAATCGGGCTGAAGGACGGGAAGAATTATTCTGAACAAGCTAATACATTATATCAACAAAACTGTGCATCTTGCCATGGTATTAAGGGTGAAGGAAAGTATGAATTTGGTGCGCCTGCTCTAAATGATGCAATTTGGTTATATGGTGGTGATAGGGCAACAGTTCATGACGTAATATATAATGGACGCCAAGGCGTAATGCCATATTGGAGTGGCAAGCTAACCGATGCAACAATCAGACAACTTGCTTTATATGTTCACCAACTAGGTGGTGGTCAATAATGCAACATAAACTAGAGACTCCTTTTAACACAAATAATGCATTAGAATTCAGTTTTGATTGGGAACTCATAAAAATAAGTAAAGAGCCTTATGATATCGCTATTGTCGAAGCTAGAGCAGAGCTAGAAAAGATCCAAGACAAAGACGATACCCAATCGAAGGAATTGTATGCGAAGTTGTTATCTAGGCTTGCGAAAGCGTATTTAGAAAAATTCAATAATGATAAAAATGTACCCCCAAGTTTTGAAGGTAATAACAATCTTATTGCTCTAGCTTGTGCGTTACTTGGTATAAGATCAAAAGTTGGCGATGTAGTTGAATTCCACAAATTAGCATCGGCGGCATGCACAAATTTAGCTCAATTATACCATGCGCAAAAATTTTTGACGTGGCCTCACACCTTAGAATTTAGTTTTCCATTTCTTGAAAAAACAGAGGCAAGAAATTACTGTCAGCAAATGTTAGATATTTCTGCGGATAGACATTCAAGAATTGCTAGATCGACTGCTGAAAAATATGGCCAAGCACTTTAACAATCATTTGACTATGTAATTGGAATCTCTAAGATTTTTAACAAGCGAATTAACGCTTTAGAACAATTTGGAGAAAAATCATGTTAGCATTATTAGTAGCAGCTATACCCTTAGTCGCAGTATTTGCAGAAGAGCAAGCACCAGAAGTCGAGCCTGTTGAGGCTATGGAAAATATAATGGTAGAAGAAGAGGATGTTGAAGTGAATAACCTTGTTGAAGAAGCTACATCCGCAGATTCTACAGAGTTGTAATTCGACAAATTTAAAGAATGCGTGTATAAATATATACGCATTCTTTTTTATTTATGAAATCAAAAATTCCATATTATTTTATAGCGCTTATAGGCACTTTTATGCTGCTTGATTTTGCTTTTGTAACATTGGCAAAATTAACGTATACGGGAGTATATACTGATAATCATTATAAAAAAGGTATGGATTTTAATAAGATCTATGGCTCAGAAGTTTATAGTGATAAAACGGGTTGGAGATCTCAAGCTAAACTAAGTACAAAAATTTTAGGTGATGAGACAAAGCTAAAGGTTTCACTGGAGAGGCCTCAAGATTTAATATTTCAATTGCTAGATAAGAATGGCCGCCCAATAAGTGAGGCGAACGTTATGGGAAAATTGCTGCGTCCAGTTACAGATAAATATGATTCTGTATTAGAATTTAAAGAAATTAGTAAAGGTTTATATAAATCTAATCTTTCTATACCGATGAACGGTCAATGGCATATAAGAATTAAAGCTGGTATTGAAGGAAAAGAATTTGTGAGTACATATAAAATAATTGTAAATCCCTAGCATCAAGAAGCTAATATTATTGCAATTACCTTGTTCGGACTATTAATGTCTAAAAATTTTCCAAGTAAATAAGTTTTGATAATCAATTTTAATTGTAATTATGTGTAGAATTGTTAGTATTTAATTACATTAAATTTAAATGAAATTATTCCATGACAATTAAGATTAGCCTTCCTGACGAGTTAGATATGAAGCCAAAAATTACAGTATTCGGTGTCGGTGGAGCTGGTGGAAATGCGGTGAACAATATGATAATGGCTAATCTGCAGGGCGTAGAGTTCTGGGTTGCTAATACTGATGCTCAAGCTCTGGAAGTGTCTAGAACACCAAATAGAATTCAGCTTGGAGCTAATTCTACAAAAGGATTAGGTGCAGGTTCTCATCCTGAAGTGGGTAAAGTTTCTGCAGAAGAAACTATAGAAGATATCAATAATATTTTAGACAACACCAACATGGTGTTTATCACTGCAGGAATGGGCGGTGGCACAGGGACTGGAGCTGCTCCAGTAATAGCAAAGGCTGCAAAAGAAAAAGGGATTTTAACAGTCGGTGTTGTTACAAAGCCATTCCATTTTGAAGGTGCGCGCCGTATGAAAGTAGGGGAGCTTGGATTGGAAGAGTTGAATAAATATGTTGATACTTTGATCGTTATCCCAAATCAAAATTTATTCAGAATAGCCAATGAAAATACCACTTTCGCTGACGCTTTTAAGATGGCAGACAATGTATTGCATTCAGGCGTAAGGGGAATAACAGATCTTATAACAATGCCTGGATTGGTAAATTTAGATTTTGCTGACATCAGAACTGTAATGAGTGAGATGGGCAAGGCAATGATGGGAACAGGAGAAGCAGAAGGAGATAACAGGGCTGTGCTTGCAGCAGAAGCAGCAATTTCAAATCCGCTTTTAGATAACTCTTCAATGAAAGGTGCGAGAGGTGTTCTTATTAATATAACTGGCGGGTCTGATATGACCCTTTTCCAAGTAGATGCTGCCGCGAATAGGATTAGAGAAGAAGTTGACCCGAATGCTAATATAATATTCGGTTCTGCATTTAATGAATCTTTAGATGGCAAAATTAGAGTTTCAGTCGTCGCTACTGGTATAGATGCTAAAATACAGATCGCAGAAAAACCCGCCGCTATTCAAGTGACATTAGAGACTCCAAAGCATCATAATAATTTCAATTTTGCTATGGAAGATGATGTAGAAGAAGGAGCAGAAGATACCGATTCTTTCATACCACCTAGAGTTGCGGAGCCGGCAAGTTATATAACTGCACCAAAACCTGCCGATCAGCAGGCGATTAATGATAATCAAGAAGACGATTTGGAAGAAAGGATTCAGGCATTGAGAGCTCAGGCTGTTTCTAGACCAAAGAGACCAGACCCAGCTCCTGAAGAAGTGGAGCAAAAACAACAGGCTAATGCAGATTTTTTTGACATACCAGCATTTATAAGAAAAAAAATAAAACTATAGTTTTGATGGTAGATTTGAAAATACCTAAAAGTGCGAAACGAGTCGGTATATTAGGAGGCTCTTTCAATCCTGCTCATAAAGGACATAGGTATATCTCGCTTAAGATACTTAAAAGTTTTGGTTTGGATAATATTATTTGGTTGGTGTCACCTCAAAATCCATTAAAAAGCCTCAATGTACGGAATACCTTGGAAAAAAGGTTGAAATGTGCTATAACTACTGCCCGAAGCCCAAAAATCATAGTAAGTGATTTTGAAAAAGGCTTGCCTAATTCTTATACCTATACAACCGTAAAGGAATTGAAGAGGTTGTATCCAGATATAGAATTTACTTGGATAATGGGCGCAGATAATATGATCCAGTTTCCCAAATGGCAAAATTGGAAAGATATTTTAAAAATAATGCCTATTTGTGTATACGATAGAACTGGTTATACAGACGATGCTCTTTCAGGTATGGTCTCTAAAAAGTTTAGAGGAAAAGTTGTAAAGCGTGGGTATAAAGGAAGTTTGAAGAATTATGATTGGTATTTTATAATGATGAAGCCGATAGATATATCGTCTACTGAACTTAGAGAGAAAAAGGAGTTAGCTAAAAAATATGGCAGTTAAAAAAATGATATCTAGAAAAAAAACAGCAAATCTATCTCAGGCAGAACAGCTTAAGGAGTTAATCCTGAAATCTTTAAAAGATGATAAGGCAGAGGATATAGTAACCATTGATCTAGAAGGAAAGGCAGATTTTGCTCACTATATGGTTATTGCATCTGGGCGTTCGTCTCGCCACATTAATTCAATGGCGGATAGTCTAGTCGATAACGTACAAGACTTTGGTGTGCATGATGTACATATGGAAGGAGCTGAAAAAGGAGAGTGGGTGCTTATTGATGCTCTTGATGTCGTGGTGCATATATTTAAGCCAGAAAGCAGGACTACATACGATTTAGAGCGCATGTGGGGCTTTGAAGTAAAAAAATAGCCATAGTCAGATAATTGTGATACAATGCCATCAAACAGATGGCTAGACAATCGCTGTAGAAATGCAGAGGAAAGTCTGGACTCCACAGGATTAAAGTGCTGGGTAACGCCCAGCGAGGGAAACCTCAGGGAAAGTGCAACAGAAATTATACCGCCCGTCAAAAGGTAAGGTTGAAATGGTGAGGTAAGAGCTCACCGGATTTTTAGTAATAAAAATCGCAAGGCAAACCCCACTTGGAGCAAGACTAAATAGGTGTACGTACAATTTTATCCTGATTTGTGCACGGGTAAGTCGCTAGATGTAAAGAGTGATCTTTATACCAGAGAAATGATTGTCCATGACAGAATCCAGCTTATAGGCCATCTGTTTTTTATTTTATTTATTATGACGCAACAAAAGATCTCAGTTTATATTCATTGGCCATTTTGTAAGTCAAAATGTCCGTATTGTGACTTTAATAGTCATGTTAGGGAGAATATTTCTCACGATGATTGGCAAGCTGCATATTTAAAAGAGATAGAATATTTTGCAACAATACTTTCAGGTAAAAGAATACAGAGTATTTTTTTTGGCGGTGGGACTCCTTCGTTAGCAAATCCAAAATTGATGGAGGCTGTAATTGATAAGCTGGCTTCTTTAGCAACTTTAGATGAAAATATAGAAATTACTCTAGAGGCTAATCCTACATCAATTGAAGCTCAAAAATTCATCGATTTTAAAAGTGCTGGCATTAACAGGGTTTCTGTCGGTATACAAAGTTTAGATGATTCTAGCCTTAAATTTTTAGGGCGAGAACACTCTAGTTATGAAGCACAAAAAGCTTTGGAGATAGCTTGCAATACCTTTGATAGATTTACCTTTGACTTAATTTACGCGTTGCCGAATCATACTATTAAAGTTTGGGAAGAAGAGCTGAATAGAGCTTTAAAGGTAGCTGATAAACATATTTCTCTATATCAATTGACCATTGAGAAAGGGACTAGATTTTTTAGTGACTATAGAAATAAAAAATTTTCTTTACCATCAAATGATGTTGCTGCAGATTTGTATGATCTGACTTCTCATGTTATGGAACAAAATAATATGCCTTATTACGAGGTGTCAAATTATGCGGCTGTTGGTGAGGAGAGTAGGCATAATTTAGCTTATTGGAAATATGATGATTATATAGGTGTTGGCCCAGGTGCTCATGGAAGGATTACTGAAAATGGCAAAAAGTTTGCAACACAAATGATATCTTCGCCAGAACAATGGCTTAAAAGCGTAAATGATAATGGTGTTGGTTTCCAACGCAAAGATTTATTATCAAGATTACAGATAGCACAAGAAAAGCTTATCATGGGGCTTAGATTGCGTGAAGGAGTATTAGAAGAAGAGATAATTAATACAAGCAACTTAGAAAATTTAATTAATACTCAATTGCTACATAGAAAAGGTAGGAAAATAGCCGCCACAAGGCAAGGGTTTTTGGTTTTGAATTCTCTTATTGAGGCCTTAACATGAAGATTATCATAAGAGCTATAGGTAAAGATACTTCAAAAGAACTAAATTCTTTAATAGCGGAATATGTAAAAAGGCTGCCATGGGAGTTAAAAATTGAAGAGTTAGTATGTAATAAAAAAGGCTCGGTTGATGAAGTTAAAAAGTGGGAAGGAGAGCTTTTACTTAATAAAATAGAAAAAGATTCCTACGTAATTGCCTTGGATGAAGTTGGGAAAAAATATGACAGTGTAAAATTTTCTAAATTAATCAAATCGCAGATTGATAATGGTATCAGGCGCTTTTATTTTTTGATTGGTGGTGCGAACGGGCATTCCGATGAAGTGTGCAAAAAAGCAAGTTGCTTGTTATCTTTAAGTGATATGACTTTTGCTCATAAAATTGTCAGATTGATTCTTATCGAGCAGATATATAGAGCTTACACAATAATGCAAGATCATCCATATCATAAATAGCCTTAAGCTAAAACTAAATTTGCTTAATTTTTTGCGACTTTCCGACTAATAATAATGATATTAAGCAGCATGTGAAAATGACAACAGAAAGAGAAGTCAATGCAAGTATATACTGATCCGTTGTATATTGCCTGATACCATCTCCATCAACTAATCCATCCCACTGTTTATCTAATGCCCATCCGATCAATTGTTGTAACACTGCTCCACCTAACATATTTAGGGTGTTAACAACGCCGATAATTTCCCCTGAATCGAATTTATGGGATTTATAAAGCGCTCCTGTAAAGCACATCATTTCTGCTCCACAGAAGAAGCCTAAAATAATCAATAAAATTTGCAGTTCTAAGGTGCTTACTGCTGGCATATAAACGATCATTGCAAACACTGCTAGTATACCAAACCCACAACTAACTATTGCTAAATTTAACTTGTTATATTTTTCTGCGACCCATGGTAATACTAAGCTGCCTATTGTTAGCCCGACGTACATTAGTTGTGATATCTCAGCTGAATCTGCTTTACTCAACCCAAATTTTTGTTTGATGAAAGCAGTTCCCCATAAATCCGCCAATGCTGAAAGAGGAGTGTATAGCCCAATTGCAAGAATTGCGTAAATCATTATTTGTTTATCAGAAAAAATTGCGAACACGCTTTTTATAATGTCAGATAAAGATTTCCTGTTTAAAACAGCGTAAGTATCCTGAATGTGATTTTTTACAGCAAAGCTTATAAATGCAAAAACTAAACATCCTATTAAAGCAGTTACAGCTATTACATCATGCCAGTCTGCTTGAGCTTCAATGTATCTAACGGATTTTCCAGATAATACAGCTCCAACAGTCCCTAATGCTAAAGTTGCACCCATTAATAATCCTCGGCCACCTGGAGGGAAGTGGTCTGCAACAAATTTTAATGCACACATGAATGCAGATGCAGAACCAACGCCTATTATAAAGCGACTTAATTGTGCCACCCAGAAATGCTTGGTTATACCGAATAATAAAGAACCAATGATGCAAATAGCGATTGAGTATAAAGACATTTTTTTCACCCCAATCCTATCAACTATTATTCCTAATGGAATTTGCAGTAGTGAATAACCTAATAGATAAAATGCTCCTAAGGTTGCAAATTGCTCAGCAGTTATACGGAAAGCTAGACGTATTTCATCAACCATTACGCCTGGAGAAACTCTTAGTATATATTGGTAGAAATAAAATAGGGCTATAGCAAACCAAGCAAGATACGCCCCGCGCATCATTTTGTTACGAAGAAGTTTTTGTATGAAAAGCATAGCTTTAATCAATGAATAACATGTGAACGATTAAGATACGCCCCATAAATTAACGTGTCAATTACATTTGCATTAGCATCAGATTTTGCTAGAATCATTGCGATATAGAGAGTGAGATACAAGATGAATATTTTTTCCGCATTGCAGCAAAAACTACAGATAATTATTAAAGAGTGCTTTCCTGATGTTAATAATTTAAACGGAATTACCATAGAGATTCCTAAAGATTCTTCGCATGGCGATTTTGCGACAAATGCTGCCATGGTTTTGAAAAGTCAGTTACAGCAAAACCCAAAGGATATTGCAGCTAAGATTATCGAGAAGATGCAAGATTTAGAAGGAGTAACGTCTGTAACACTAGCTGGGCCAGGTTTTATAAATTTCAATGTAGTTTCTATTTATTGGGTTGATTTAGTTAATTATATAAACTCTAACCCAAATGAGTTTGGCCGCTCAAATATAGGTCAAAATGGCAAGGTGAATGTGGAATTTGTTTCGGCTAATCCAACAGGGCCGCTTCATATTGGTCATGCTAGAGGGGCTGTTTATGGTGATGCATTATGCAAAGTTTTGAAAAACTGTGGGTATAATGTAACCAAAGAGTATTATATAAATGATGCTGGTTCTCAGATTGAAACATTAATAAAATCAGCCTTCGTGCGATACCAGCAATCTATGGGTGTCCCTTCTGAGATAGGAGAAGGAATGTACCCTGGGGAATATTTAATACCAGTTGGTGAAGAGTTGAAGCAGATCTATGCCGACAAACTTTTGGAGATGCCTTTAGAGCAATCATACAGTTCAATTAGGCAATTTGTTATTGATAGAATGATGGATCTTATTAAGTCAGATCTTTTGAAGTTAAATATTACTCATGATGTTTATACTTCTGAAAAAAACGACTTGCAGGATAAGGGGTTGGTAGATTCAGGTATTAAGTTTTTAGAAGATAAAGGATTAATATACCAAGGAATTTTAGAAGCTCCAAAAGGTAAGACCCCAGAAGATTGGGAGCCAAAAGAAATGACTTTGTTTAGAGCGTCTGCTTTCGGTGATGACATGGATAGAGCTGTTAGACGCTCTAATGGAATGCATACTTATATTGCTGGTGATATTGCTTATCATATTCATAAGTTTAAACGTGGATTTAATGATATGATTTTAGTCTTAGGTGCGGATCATTCAGGGTACATAAAGCGAATGAAGGCAATTGTGAATGCTATATCAGATGGTAAGGCGAAAATTGATATTGCGATCAACCAGTTAGTAAATTTATATAAAAATGGCGAGCCGTTTAAAATGTCGAAAAGGGCTGGAAACTTTGTGACGGTAAATGATGTAGTAGACGAAGTTGGCAAAGACATTTTAAGATTTGTTATGCTAACACGCAAATGTGATACAGTGATAGACTTCGATTTTGACAAAGTAAAAGAGCAGTCTAAAGACAATCCAGTGTTTTATGTGCAATATGCAAGTGCCAGAGCAAGTTCAATACTGAGAAATGCGGCTGAGCAAGGTATAAAAATCTCAAGCGTGTATGAAAATATCTTTACTAATCACGATATTGTTTTAATCAAAAAGCTTGCTGAATATCCGAAGATTGTTGAAGCTGCAGCAACTTATCACGAACCACATAGAATTGTGTATTACTTGCATGAATTGGCAAATGAGTTTCACTCGTTTTGGGCGAAGGGTGGGGAGGATAGCAATTTAAGGTTTATCATTGATAGTAATCCTTCCCTGACTTCGGCAAGAATAGCATTGGCAAATGCTGTAAAAATAACTTTAAGGAATGGTCTGGATCTCATTGGTGTTACTGCATTAGAAAAAATGTAATAATCTCTTGATACTTAGAAAATTTTTACCTACTATCTGGTGAATTTGTTTTGAGGAAAAAATGGATCATTCAAACCCAAATAAAATTTACGGTACTACCATTCTGTGCGTTAGAAAAGGCAAAGAAGTGGTAATAGCAGGGGATGGGCAAGTAAGCCTAGGTCACACTGTGCTAAAATCCACTGCTAATAAATTAAGAAGGCTTGCAAGCGGAGAAATAGTTGCTGGTTTTGCAGGGTCTACAGCAGACGCATTCACTTTATTTGAAAGACTAGAAGCAAAGCTTGAAAAACATCCTAAGCAACTAGTGAGAGCTGCGGTTGAATTAGCCAAAGACTGGAGAACAGATAAGTATCTGCGTCGTCTCGAAGCTATGATGATTGTTGCAAATAAAGATAGTACTCTAATTATTACGGGAATGGGTGATGTGATCGAGCCAGAAGATGGTGTAGCAGCGATCGGTTCGGGTGGTAATTACGCGTTAGCAGCAGCAAGAGCGTTAATTGATCAAAAACTAAGCGCTGAAGAAATAGTGAAGAAAGCTATGAAAATTGCTTCGGATATATGTGTTTATACAAATAATAATTTAAAAGTGGAGAGCTTATGAGTGGCGATAGATATCTAAAAATTTTAGAAGATGTAGGTGCGGTTTTAACAGGCCATTTTGTATTATCAAATGGTATTCATAGTGAGAAGTATGTCCAGTGTTCTAGATTTACTAGATATCCAAATATAACGGCGGAATTAGTTGCTGGGTTAGTAGATAAATTGAAAAATACTTTGCCAAACATTGAATTTGATTTGATAGTTTCTCCAGCGATTGGCGGTATAGTTTTAGGTTATGAGCTTGGTAGGCAGCTTAATAAAATGGCCATTTATTCAGAGCGTGTTGACGGCAAAATGACTTTTCGTAGAACCTTTGAAATACCTAAAAATGCTAATCGTGTATTGCTTGTTGAAGATGTGATTTCAAGTGGCAAAGCGTCAGTGGATACATATAATTGCATTAAAGAGCATGGTGGCGAAGTGGTAGCCCAAGTAGCACTTATAAATAGGCATGATAGAGAGTATAACCCTCCATTCCCACTTGTGAATTTGGTGGATATAAGTGTGAGAACTTATGAAGAAAATCAGGTTCCAGAATGGTTAGCAAAGATCCCTATAGAACGACCTGGTAGTGGTTGGATGAGCAAAAGCAAAGTTGCTGTTTGAGATATTGCTCTAAAGTGATGTTAGGCTGGGGTTTTGTCTTGGAGAGTGCTCAGCATCATGATCCATTTTCCAACGAAGCGCCAATGCAGATATAGCAATGGTGCACACTACACCTATTCCTAAGAGCGTCTTAGCTTCAATCAACCCCATATGTGTATAGGCAAACCCAGTTGCAAGAGTGCTGCTAGCTAGAGTGATGAAATAACTGTGAGTATGATGTGGATTTTTTCTGACTTCTCTGTCTCCGTTTTACAGAATAGATCTCTTGTCTGTTTTGCAATCAAGGGAAGTACACTAAAGAAAGAGATAGCTCCTAATAATCCAGTTGTAGAATCAATAGCGGCTCCAAAACTATGTGATTGTTGCAGTATCATTTGATATGCAAAAATTGGGGTGACGATTCCTGAAATAAAACTGCTAACGTGAATCGCTGCATCATTCATAATTGAGCTTGGGTATTGTAAGACCATAAAATATTCCTTTGTGTTATATTGGTTGCAATTCACTAGCAATGCCTGTTCCATCTGTACGCCTAGTTCTATCATGCATGAATTTTACTAATGAAATAAAAGAGGTGAATGTTGCTAACGCGCCGACTGAGATGCTTATTCTAATGTCTATTTCTTTTGTTGCGCCGTAAATAATACAATTTGAAAGAGTACTTAAGGATAATGCAGAACAAAAGCGATACCAGCCTGATTCAATTGACTTTTTGGCGAATTCTGGAGATTCTTCGCCCCAGCAACATTTGCAGAAACTTTGAGTTAATAGCGCTGGAACTCCCAAAATTGAAGATGGTAAAATTGCAGTGGTAAAAGTAAAATTAATCAGCCAATTTTCTGAGGGAAATATATTCGTTGCCGCGCCAAAACAGAGAAATGGAGTTGTGATCCCAGAGGCAATACTAAGTACGTTTAGCAGAGTAGGATTAACAAAATTTCGTGCTGGTGAATCATCAAAAACTATTTGTTGCGGATTGGAATCGCGACCTTTAAGCCAATGATAGCTTATAACCAAACTCATGGCTGAAACTAAGCTCAAAGCAAAAAGTGAAATACCAGTCGCAACACGATTATAATCCATTGAGGCATAAATTGTCCCACTTCCCATAATACCTGTCATTACACCAGTGCTGAACATTATCCAAGAATATCTTAGATCTTCTTGAGGTTCGTTATTTGGTGAGAAAATTTTTTTAATTTGCCTGTAAAACAACAATGCACCAGTCGCACTGCTAATTCCCAAAATGGGATTGAAGGCGAGCATAACTGAAAGATTATTGGACTCAAAGAATCCTGCAGAAGTCCCAAAAATCAATCCAGTAATGCATGCGCCAGAAATTAAGCTTGTTCTTTGGGTGATTGAAGCATCAAAATCATTGATGTATTGTACCATTTACCTCAAGCGAGTGAATTGGATAGCGGCTGTCTTATTCTATCCATATACATTCTCATCGCGCAAGCAGTTATTACCATGCCACTCAAAGTTGAGGTTGCTATGGCAACTTCATTATTAATTACTTGTGTCGCGCAATAATAAATTGAGCTTGCAATTGCAGTAGTCGATGTTGCAATTGCTAGACTAAACCAACCTTTACTTACATCAATAGATTGCTTCCCATTAGTATCTTTTTGTTTGCATTTTTGAAACGTTGCAGCCAATAGAGGAATCATAGTAGCTAAACCAAATGCGCTAAAGAAAGTGAAATTCATTATTTCACGAACATCTGGATTCAAGAGTGTCTTAAAAGCAAGCACTGTATACATTGTCCCCGATATTGCGCTTGCAGCGCATAGTGCAGCGGTCTTATATAATGGTGCATAAGAAAAAGTTGGGATTTGTTTCATGTTACTCCTCTAAAGTTCTATAACTTGGGAAAGTAACCGTAAATGTTGTGCCTTTTTCAGGCGTGCTTTTTACAGTGATATTTCCTTCATGGGCTAATGCACATTCTTTTGCATAGGCTAATCCAATTCCATAACCTATTGCTCGAGATGTTTCTTTATTTTTTAGTCTAGTGAATTTTTTAAATATCTTTTCCAGATCTTCTTTTGCAATACCTATTCCTGTATCGGCAACTTGTAAGACTATTTGATTTTTAGAATTTTTATTTGCTTCTATATCGATGGCGCCATCTTGCTTATTATATTTAGCAGCATTCGATGCTAAATTTTGTATTAGTTGGCCAATCATCATTTCGTCACCTAGTATTTTTAGGTTTTGTTCGACATTTATGCTGATTTTAATGTTTCTGTCTTTTGCATGATGACGAATCATACTGATATTCCATTCTATCAATTCTTTGACATCTAAATGTTTTTCTTCGATATGCTTTCTTGCTTCTTGAAATTTAAATAGGCGCAAAAAGAAGTTGAGCTGCTTATTTTGGTAAATTGATGTTTTATGAATAATATCTGCAAATTCTTTTAGCTCGTCGTCTTTGTATTTATCTACTTTTTTTACTAATAGTTGTGCAAAGCCAATTATACTAGAAATGGGGTTAATAAGTTCGTGGCTTAAGAATGACATGTTGCTTTTAATGAAGGCATTTGCTTGCTCAAGATCTTGATTCGCTTTACCAAGTTGGCTTTGTTTGATTCTGAGATTCTTAGTGGTGTTTGCAATATTCGCAAGTTGTAGTGATAAAGTATTTAGCTCATTTGCTTTATATGAAGGTACCCTTACATTCTTACCTTTTGATATATTATCTGCAGCTTGTCCTAGTTCTATAATAGGCTTTATTACTTGGTAACCTAAGAAAAGTAATATCGAAGTAAAAATCACCCCTAATGTGATATACATTATAACTTTTGGGAGTAATTCTTCTTTCAGCTCTTGATAATATAAGTGTTTATTCTGTCCTATAAACAGGCTGAATGGGTATTTGCTCGAATGCGTTATGTGCGTGTAGATATATTGTTGGGCATCTACAGGTTTGGATAGTTCATTAACGTCTATATCATGATCGTGTAAAAGTATCTCTTTAATCTGATCTGAAAACAGAAAATTATCTTGATTTAAAACGGGTTCTGACGAAGTTATAAAGTTTAATTCATCATCATAAATCACAAAGCTTATTTCGTCATTGCTGGCTTGTAAAAGTCGTGTAGTTAGCTTTTCAATGCTAATTCCTGCTGATAGATATCCTATAAATTTTTCGTTATTTTTATCGTTTATTCCAACAGCACTTGGCAAAATATAATCTCCGGAGGAGAGGCCTATATCAGGCTTGGAAAATTGCATAGCCCATGGGTGTGTCCTAGATTTTTCAATCCAACTTCTTTTGGCGTAATTCAGTTTTATAGGCGTCACAAATCCGTTGATGCTATCTGCGATTAATAAGCCGTCAGGTCGAGCAAAGTGTATGGCATGCCAAGCGAAGGAGTCATCTTTGAAATTGTCATGATGATGCCTTACGAGTTCAGCTATAGATTTATCACTTAGATCCGTATTATTACTAATTTTTGTACCTAAAAACTGCAATAGATGCTCTATGAGCTTTAGTTTGTCATCGAAGTCATTTACGAGTTTTTGTCCTTCTTTTTCAATAAATATGCGCTTGTCTTCTCTATAGGAATGATAGGTTGAAAAGGATATCCATATTGTGATTATCAATATTAAAGATATCACAGCTACGGTAAAATATAGATACTGTTGAGCTAGTGAGTGTTGTCGTGATCGCAATGATTCTAAAATCCACATAGGAAATTCTAATTGAATTAGATAATTGGTAACAAAATTTATTGAAGTTGCAAACTTATATTTTTTCTAAAATAGCAAAACTTTCTTGTAGCATTTTATAAAAACTGTGTTATAAGTCTTTATCATTCCTCGGTAGCTCAGTGGTAGAGCAAGCGGCTGTTAACCGCTCGGTCGCTGGTTCGAGTCCGGCCCGAGGAGCCATTTTTTAAATCCCCCCAATTTCATTTCGTTAAACTAAATTATTTTTTTGCAGCAAGCTGTAATTTTTGTTTTATGAATTTCGTTCGAAATGTGTCGAAATTTAACAAAACTTTAACAAATTCCGCACCTTAATTGTGTTATAATGTCCATTTGATACGACGAGGGGAATCTCAATGAACTTGCAGGAATTTAGAGCATTAGACGAATTTCAAAGATTTGATTTTTTAAAAGAACTGGCAGGCGATGAACTCAGAGCTTTTGCTAGGGAAGTGGGTGCTGAGCAAGGAGCATCTCCCATGTTAGCAAGGATTTCTGCTAGTCCAAATTCAAACGATGCAACTATAAAAAATCAATTAAAGATAGAATTGAGAAAGCTAGGCCTTACTTTTCAAGAGAGGCAGGCTGATATGCAGTTTGATGTTGCTGAACAACCTCAAGAGCAATTTAGTTGGGAAAAAATTAAAAGAGCGCCGTTCATTGAGCGAAAGCCAACACCGATTGATGAAGCCACAAAAGATGCTTTCTTACAGCAATTTTATCAAGGTGAAGTGGTTGATGTTGATACAATAAACCCACTAAGCAATATTCAGGCAGTAAGAGCGCAGGTCGAATTGGTTTGCCAAAAAATGGTTGGCTATGGCTTTAGAAATTTTAATGACTTGAAAGATAAGTTTGCGGATCTGGCATTTAATATTGAAAGTGCAGAACAGCGTCAAAGAGATTTTTCCAATGCCAAGCAGATTAAGCAAGTAATGGAGTCGATTTTATACTTTGTGGAAAATACTCCTGAAGTTTCAAGAAGAGAGCTTATTGCAAATTACAAAGATACTAGATTTATATGTGGTGATGGGACGCTGCAAAACCTAATTGATATTTTTAGCGAAATGCAATTAGGTAAAGCTGACATAGCTGCCTATGTAGCGTGGGCGAAGAGGAAAGTAGTTATTGATACGTTCTTGCCAATGTATGAACAAAATTTCTTTCACGAAGCTGGTTTAATTTACCGTATAGGAAATGAAAGGCATTATGTTGATTCATTAATTAACGCAGTTGCTGATGAATTTGGTCTGGTAGTTCGAACACAAGATGAGGACAGGTTTATTAAAGACGCATCTAGGTATAGGGAGTTTCTGCTGGGTGAATTGAACCGAGTTTTTGCACAGCCTGAAGTGCTTAAAAACATTTTTGGCTTGGTAGTCGCTAAAATTTCTTCAAACCTTGAAAATGGCATAGATAAGATACTGCCTGTCCAAAACCAAGTGCAAGATTTTTTAGGTAAGCTGGGAGTAGGTGATAAGTATAATTATTTCCATTTGGTGAATTGTAAAGAGAATGGACTTAAGGATGACTTCAAAAGGGTTGTAGAGTCAATAGTTGCAAATTACATGCATGAGCAGCGTGTTATCAAGGTATCTAACATAAAACATATTTGCCAATTATTGAAAATTGCTGGCTCTTATAATTCGCAGTATAGGCAAGTTATTACCAGAGAAAATTTCCCAGAAGACGCGGATAATAACAAGGGATTTGTTAACTTTATTTTAATTCAAAATATAGAATTAGATGAAGCTCAATTTGGAACTAAAAGCCCAATATTATATTTTGCGAGAAAAAATAGGAATATTTTTGCAGATTTTAATCTTCCCTTTGTATTCATGCAAAGGCTACTGCAAGAAGCATCTGCTGAAGAGTTAAAAGACATTAATATTCCAGCTGACATTTTAAGATCTTCTCTCTTCTATGTAAAAACTCCAGAGCAAATTGATGTCTTAATTGCTAAGGGTGCTAATATTCAAGAAATTTCTCTTAATGGCGGCAATGCTACACGGGATGCAGCATTAAGAGGAGAAAGAGCGATAGTAGATAAATTTGCTGAACAGGGAATAGCCCCAATGAATGTTTTTGAAGGCCATGAAGATGGCGTTGACCAAAGACGGGAAGAGGCCTTAATAAATGGCATTGTTGCAAATCAAGAAATTCTGCGACACATCGAAGATGGTGTTCCTAATATTTGTAGAATTGTTAAGTGTGGCATGGTAAATGCGCTGCGAAAAGCTTTGGAGTTCCCAGAAGGTAGAGACGCATTAAAACTGAAAGATAAAGATGATAACGTAGCATTGCACTATGCAGCGCGCCACACAAACCCAGAATTGTTTTTGGAGATAGTAAAAACTACTGAAGGGAGAAGAGCAATAGGAGCTTATAATAAAGATAATTTCACTCCTGTTGAAGAATTAATAATTCAGGATAGAGTTGATTTAATTAATGAGGTTCTCAAAACGCCCGAAGGTACGTTGCTTATAAATGGTGGTAACGGTAATAAATCTTTTGTTGAGCTATCATATGAACATAAGAAATATAGTTATCTTAAAACTTTATTGAAATGCAATATCTCTTTAGATCCAATCCTGAAATACAAAAACAAAGGTATGGTTCAGGATGCTGTGGATCATGAGGATTTTGAAGTATTTGGAATGCTTATGGAGCGTGCAGAGCTGAGAAACAGGTTGTTTCAATTAGAGCAGGATTCTATACATAAGCTGGATCAGCAAGGTTTACTAAAGCCAATATTAGAAAAATATTGGTTAGAAATTTTGGAAGGTATAGATCCTGAAGATATGGCTTTTTTTGCAGAATTCGTTTTAAAGTTTGGTTTATTAAATCAAGACATAGATGAGAAACATTCTCATGTGCTCTCAAGATTTTTACTATCGTTACAGAATTTTTATTTTCCAATGACAGATGATCTTGATAAAGTTATTAGCTTGATTATGTCTAACAAAGAGGTGCAAAAATTAGTTGTTACGGTCGACCCTCTCAGACCTCATGAGAATGTTTTTAAACGTTTAGTAGCAGCAGGCGCCACTCAAGCTGTAGAGGCAATTCTAAATGATGATTTTCTAAGAAGGAGTCTCTATTTAACAGATGCTCAGTGCAATACTTTCCTTCATAATGTAGAGTGTAGTGAGGGCGATCCAAGTGCTTTCAATGATTATTATTTAGAAAGTTCAGAACAACAAGACAGTTTTTTTGATTGTTTACGAAGCATAGCAGATAACCCGCATTTAAAAGCAGCTTTGCCAAGTCTTCTTTCAACCAGAAATGGTATTGGGTTTACGCCTTTACAATCGGCTTTAGAAGACATGCAAGAGTTGTTTCTAATCTTATTAGATTGGAGTGTGAGGCATGAGAACGTTCATTCGTTGCATATTCCAGACAATAAAGGCTGTACACCTTTTTATAACGCCTTATTAAAATTGTACGAGATGCATATAATATCTCAGTTTGTTGACGCAGATGCAAGTTTGGTTGATTCGATTTTTGATCATGTAGACAACGAAAGGGTGAATGTTATTTCAAGGATACTTGATCAAGCAGGCAACGAAGTCGCCTTTGGTAATGTTTTTGAATTGGTGAAAGACAATCCAATACTAATGAGAAAATTTATTGACTCTGTTGGATATGAATCAGGGTGTTCTTCGCTTGAATATGCAAGGAGGTATGACATGCCAACAATTGTAGATGCGATATTAACTTTTGCTCAAGGTACAAGTCTTGGTTTCTCATTGCCTCCAGCTTCAGTAGAAGCGCAGGCCAGCGCATCTACTGCTTGGATTCCTGATGTTGATGCTGAAGCAGATGTTGAAATTGCTGACCCAGTATTGAATGAGATGAACAGTGATGAGTTGGAAAAAGCTCGTAGCAAACGTTCTAGGCATTGAGAAAATGAATGAATTCTCGATCTATACTTGATATACTATAAGTCTTTAGCATTCCTAGGCGGCTCAGTGGTAGAGTAAGCGGCTGTTAACTGCTCGGTCGCTGGTTCGAGTTTTTAGTCCGAGGAGCCATTTTCCCCCATTTCATATCTTTATCTAAAAAAGTCTTTTGTAAAATTACCTCTGCTTGCTTTTTCTGGCGTATGGGGTAGAATCTTCTCACTACTAACTAATCATGGTTAAGCCCTTGTCAGCGAATACAAACATCAACCTATCGTCGATGCAGCCTATCTCAATTGAAAACGAGATGAGAAAGTCTTATTTAGACTACGCAATGAGCGTTATCGTATCACGTGCACTACCAGATTGTAGGGATGGTTTAAAGCCTGTTCATAGGCGTATTCTTTTCGCTATGCACGAGGCTAATAACTACCACGATAAGCCTCACAAAAAATCAGCCAGAATCGTCGGTGACGTAATGGGTAAATATCACCCTCATGGTGATAGCGCCATTTACATGGCATTAGTTCGTATGGCTCAAGATTTCTCTCAGAGAGTAGCTCTTATCGATGGGCAAGGTAACTTTGGTTCAATGGATGGCGATGCTCCTGCGGCAATGCGTTATACAGAGTCACGTTTAGCAAAAATTTCATCATCCATGTTGGTTGATCTTGATTATCAAACCGTAGATTTCCAACCTAACTATGACGGTTCTGAAAAAGAGCCAAGAGTGCTGCCAGCACAATTTCCAAATTTATTAGTGAACGGAACAAGTGGTATTGCCGTTGGTATGGCAACTAACATTCCTACCCATAACTTGGGCGAAGTTATCGATGCTTGTATCGCTTATATTAAAAATCGTGAAATTACATTAGAAGAAGTATTAGAATTAGTCCCAGCACCAGATTTTCCTACAGGCGGTGTTATTATGGGGCATGCTAGAGCAAGAACGGCACTTGCAACTGGTAGAGGATCTATTGTCGTGCGTGGTAAAATTGATTTTGAAGAAATAGGTGGGCGTAATGCTATTGTTGTTCATGAGTTGCCATATCAGGTTAATAAATCTGAATTATTAAAACATGTTGAGCAATTATCGCGCGATAAAGTGATTGAAGGCATTTATGAAATGCGTGATGAGTCAAATAAGCTTGGCGTTCGCATGGTGTTTGAACTTAAAAAAGACGTAGTTCCAGATGTCGTATTAAGTCAGCTTTATAAATTCACAGCCTTACAGACTAGCTTTGGCGTAAATATGTTAGCCTTGCATCAAGGCAGACCAATGACCATGAATGTGTTGGATATTGTTAAAGCATTCGTAGAATTTAGAGAAGAAGTTGTAACACGCAGAATTTCATTCCTACTAAATAAAGCGCGTACTAGAGCCCATGTTTTAATTGGCTTATCATTAGCAGTTGCTAATATTGATGAAGTGATCGCTCTTATTAAATCTTCGCAAGATCCAGTTGTTGCTAAGAAAAAATTAATGGATAAATTCTGGGATGCAGAAACAGTAATTCCATTATTAAAACTTGTAGATGACTATAGAAACGAATTGAAAAACAATCAGTGTAAATTTACTGATGAGCAAGCAACTGCAATTTTAGAAATGAGATTGCAAAGACTTACTGGCCTTGAGAAAGACAAAATTGAAAAAGAATTAGGAGAGCTTGCGACTGAAATTAAAGACTATCTTGAAACTTTAGGATCTAAAGAAAAATTGATGGGTATAATTACCACAGAGTTACTAGATATTAGAGAAAGATTTGCGACACCTCGTAAAACAGAAATTCAAATTAATGACGATGATGTTGATATTGAAGATTTAATTCAACGTGAAGACATGGTTGTAACAACGACATTAGGTGGCTATATCAAACGCGTACCACTCGCAACATACCGCGCGCAAAAACGTGGTGGTAAAGGTCGTTCGGCGGTTACCATGAATGATGATGATATGACAACCGATATCATTGTATCAAATACACATACTCCACTCCTATTCTTCTCAGATGCTGGAAAAGTATATCGTTTGAAAGTTTACAAACTTCCTTTAGGAAACCCACAAGCAAAAGGCAGGGCATTAGTAAACTTGTTGCCTTTAGCGCAAGATGAGAAAATTACCAATATTACCCCGATGCCGGAAGATCCGGCGACATGGGAACATTTCGCAATTATGTTTGCAACTGCGCAAGGCAACATTAGAAGAAATGATCTTGCTGCGTTCTCAAACATCAATGCCAATGGTAAAATTGCAATTCGTCTTGATGAAGGGGATAAATTGATTGGCGTTAATATCTGTAATGAAACCGATCACGTTATGCTTTCAACTAAGAAAGGCAAATCACTACGATTCCCTGCAAATGCTATTCGTGTGTTCAAGAGTAGAACATCAGACGGCGTGCGTGGTATTAAATTAGCACAAAAAGGTGATGCCGTAGTCTCAATGGCAATATTGAAAGACTCGACTATCTCTATTGAGAAGCGTGAAGAGTTCTTAAAAATTCCAGTTGAATCAAGAAAAGAATTCGTCACCAATAAAGATCAAGCAGCATTTGAAGCAAAAATTGCGGAAAGAGCAATTGAGAACAGAACTATAACCACAGATGAAGCTTGTCAGCTTGCAATTGGTGAAGAATTTATTCTTTCAATGACTGAAAAAGGCTACGGTAAACGCTCTTCGGCTTATGAATATCGTGTAGCAGGCCGTGGTGGACAGGGCGTGTTTAATATAGACACCTCAGACCGTAATGGCGATGTAATTGCCAGCTTCCCAGTGGATGAGGGTGACCAAATTATTCTTATCACTAATGCTGGTACGCTAATTAGAACAAACGTTAAGGACATTCGTATCACTGGCAGGAATGCAATGGGTGTTCGTCTACTTAACACCAAGGAAAACGAAAAAGTAATTTCAGCAACACGCGTTCTTGGTTCTGAAGAAGCTGAAAATGAGTTGAACGAAGCTTTGGAGGCTGCAGCAGATGCCAATAGTTGAAGTAAAGATGCTTGAAGGTCGTACTGACGACCAAAAGCGTAAATTAGTAAAAGAGATTACAGAAGTCATCTGTCGCACTATAGACTCAACACCTGAAAAAGTACGAGTATTCATCAACGAAATGCCTAAGAAACACTATGCTATTGGCGGAGTTCTGGAGAGTGATAAGAGCTAAGTACTAAATATTCATTCAGGTAACTTTCCGTTTAAGGGACCTGTATTGTTTAGTACCGTTATTAGACTAGCAATAGTCTGTATACAATCGTCTTCCCGAATTCGAAGAATTCGTTGGATGTGCTAATTTTTGCTTAAAGCCCGCATTCGCGGTGCAAAAATCCCCCCCCCAAGAGCACATCCAAACATCTTCTTCTCATTACTTGTTTTTCTAACACCCCCCCCTATTTTACAACCTATAGGTTATCAGATAAAAAACCAGCCAGCCCAAATTACTTAGCTAAGTTTTTAATATTTTTAGCTCAAATTAACCATTTCTTAACTAAATGTTGCTAAAATAATTATAAGTTTTAAAACGACAAATGGTGTTTGTATGTCCCAGTTCCAACGCTTCATTTCACAAGATTTTTATTTGAGTCGGGATTTTCCAAGCGATGGAAGTGCTGGCCCATTTACAGGATATGGCGCACAAGAGGAGCAGTTATACAACGCTTATATGGCTGCAAGGAGAGTAGATAATTTTGATGCTGATAAATATCGTAAGGCTGGAGAGGCATATTTTAAGTTTCAACAAGACTACCGTACTGATCCTAACTCTTCTATTCCACTTGTTTTATCTCAGGAACAGCAGATATTTGAATCTTGGAAACAAGCTAATCCACAATCCCTAAATCCAGAACCTCTTACTGAGACAACCCGTGCACACTCTGTTATTTATGATCAACTCCCTCCTACATCGATGAATAGATTTGAATTCCAAAAAATAATAACGGGTTTACAGGGGGTGGGTGACACCAAATCAGGGGAGGTAAATAATGCTGCTCAGAGGTTTGAAAATGCAAATAAAAAAGGTAATGAAAAATATGCAGATCTAGGGGCTATTCCTTTGAGAGGAGTTGCAGATTTTGCTAAAGAGTACCAAAAGCAAAATATTGATAAAGATAAGAAACAACAAGACTTCCCACTTAATATAATTACGGACAGAAAGAATGCGCCAATGCTGAAGCTTGCATCAGAAGATCCTAAACTTGCTGCTGCAGCTATTGAAGCATTTAAAGAGCGCGGAGGAGAGAAGGGGCTGAATGCTTATAAAGCTGCAGATATTGGTAAAGGTATAGAATTAGCAATGACTGCTGCAAATAATGTTGTTGGTGAAGATTCAAAAAAACAGGCAATTAAAAATGTAAGGAATTTACTAATCGACAACAAATTTGATCAGAAAAAAGTTAAAGCAATTGAAGATGGGGTAAAAGGAACGATTCCTCAGAAAACACAATTTGCCGAAAAAATGCGTCAGAATCTAGGGTTGTTTGGAAAAGCTGGGGATGATTATGCAATTAATCTTCACCCCATAGATAGCTGGAAGAATACAAAAGAAACTGCCAAAAAAATTAAAACAAATAATCCATTTAAATCATTATACAATATAGTAAAATTGGTAGCTTATGAAATCCCTAAGTTAGCTGTCTCTTTGGTTGTTGCCACACCTATTGCTGCAATAAGAGCTGGGGTTCAAACTGTAAAAGAGAATAAAAATCAAAGATTAGCTAAGGCTGCTGAAAATTGTTCGAAATATCCAAAAGTAGCTGCTGCAGTTCGCAATGCTCTTGGAGCTGGTGGTAAGAAAAAAGTTACGAATAAGGAATTAAATAAAGTAATGGCTGCTTTAGGTAAGAAAGCCCAAGTTTTAGAAAATTCAACTCTATCAAAAGAAACTATAACTAATGCGTTAAATTCAAAAGCTTCAGCAACACATCATCTATCTAATGATACCAAGAAGGATTATGTAGTTAAACAAGAAAAAGAAAAGCAAATACGTAAGCTCGTTGATGATGCTCCTGAGCTTAAAAAATTGGATAAAAATGCTAAAGCGGAGATTGTAGCAAAGCTAATGGATCTTCATAAACCAGATAATTCGCCTGATCCTAAGAAAAACCAAGCGGCACATCACTCTCTCAATTTCGCTTTAAAAAATGAGACATTAGTATCAAGACTAGTTAATGAATCGGTGAAAGTTCATAGTGCTGTAACCCGCGACCAAAATCTCAATAAAAAAGTTGAGCAGCAATTCAAAGATACATCGAAATTAACCAATTTAGAGCAAGTAGCTCAAGGTAAGAGCTCTGTAGTTCTAGATGATCTATACAAATTAGCAGATAGAAGTAAAAAACCTGAAGTCTCTCAAGAAGTGGATTCGCAATTAAGGCAAAGTTTTAAAAGCGAGCAAACAAAACTAGAAGAAAAAAGGCAAGCTTGGGAGAAGGCATATAGTAAAGGTGAAGATACTATAAATTACGAGAAAGACTATATAAAGCAACAACAGGTTTTAGATAAGGCAGGTAAAGAATATTTTAAAGAAAAAATCAAAACTGCAGTGCCAGAAGAAGCAGAAAAAATGGCGAACAACATTGCGGGCTATAAACAGGCCATAGCCAATGCCGACAAGAGGATAGGTGAGCTGAGCCCAGATCAAGTGCCAAAAACAGGTCAAACAACAACTCGAGCACGTGGGGTGTAATACTCTTTGATAAGCCTACTCACCCTGTGCTTTGGTAAAGCCTTCTACGTTATCAAAAGTATATAAATTTTGTATCAAGGACATAGTCAGCCCAGATTTTTCAATTTTTCCAAGCAAGGCTACTATAGCACCTTGTGACATACCTGTATCTTTAAACCCAATAAATCTACATTGTAACAAGTCTGAAACAACACCTTCGGCATCACTATCTGGCCAAACTTTCAGGCCTTTTTGTGAAACAGTGTGAAGCTTCATATTTGGTTCAATGTTTTCCAGCTTACCAATTATTTGCTCAAGGGAGTTATCGTTGGCGCTGATGTAAACATCTACCCCTATTAATTGTTGATCATATATAGGTTTGACATATTTATGCGCTTGAATTCTTTTTGCTTCTTTAGGAGCAACAGCTGGTAGTTGAGTTGGTTTTTTGCCAAGATTTGCTATAACTGCTTCTGCGAATTCCATTGTAGTTGCTTTTTTCTTGCTCTTACCTTCTTTATAAATATCACCTGTGTGAATGCCATTTTCAATTGTTGTTAACCAAGCATTTTGAATAATTGTTGCAACATCGCCTTGTCCTATATATTCAAGCATTAGGATTGCACCGTTCAACAAGCCAGATGGATTAGCTATCCCCTTGCCAGCAATGTCTGGAGCGGAGCCATGCACAGCTTCAAACATCGCAAAGTCATCGCCTATATTTGAGCTTCCAGCAAGTCCGACTGAGCCTGAAACTTCTGCAGCTATATCTGATACTATATCTCCATAAAGATTTAATGTAACTATCACATCAAAATCCTGTGGCCTTGATGCGATTCTTGCAGAGCCTATGTCGACTATTATTGAATCGGCTTTTATTTCTGGGTATTCTTTTGCTACTTCTTTGAATATTGTATGGAAGCATCCATCAGAAATTTTCATGATGTTGTCTTTTATTAAGCAAGTAACTTTTTTGCGACCATTTAATTTCGCGTACTCAAATGCATAGCGAATGATTTTTTCAGAGCCCTGTCTGGTAATAATTTTGAATGCTATGTTATTGTTACCGTTTACTCTGTACTCTACACCTGCGTATAAATCTTCTTCATTTTCTCGAACAATTACCATGTCCATTTTTTTATGGTTTGTTTCTACAAATGGATAGTAGGTTGCTACAGGACGGACGTTTGCATATAAGCCTAGTGACTTCCTAAAAGTCACATTTAAGCTTTTATAGCCTTTTCCTTGAGGGGTAGTTATGGGGGCTTTAAGTAGGACTTTTGTGCGTTTTACAACATCCCATGCTTCTTTTGAAATGCCAGACGAAAAACCTTTTGTATACAATTTTTCGCCGATTTCTATGGTTTCTATTTTAATCCGCGCTTTTGCCGCTTTTAAAATATTTAGAGTAGCCTCCATAATTTCTGGTCCAATACCGTCTCCATAGGCAACTGCAATAGATGTCATCTCGCTCATATTATCTCCTTAATAGGGTTAATTTAAATCTGAGCTATAGTGGACAAAATTGCAATCAAATTTTTGGTAACTATCTGATAGAACGTAAAGATTTGTTGGATATCTCTTTATCTAAAGCCTCAAGTTTCGCTAAGCTAGAAGAAGTGCTGATGTCTGTTTGATTGTTGCCTCTAATTTCTCTCAATATATTAAAGGCAATGCTTTCAGAAGGATTTTCTATTTTTTCAAGCTTTATAGCGATTTTTTTAATATCGGCCATAACATCAACTTTCTTTTCAGCAACTAGCAGCTTTCCAGCTTGGATTCTTGTAGATTCCACAGCTTCAAGGGATGACTTCGCTTTGTCATCTAAGTCTTGCCATTTCTTATCTTGTCGAATTTCTTGCGCAACATCTTTGCAGGCATCATTAAAGCGTTTTGCCGCTTCTAAAATTTGCCCAGATTCTTTTGGTTCTTTGATGAAATTATTTAACGCCTCGATTTCTTTTTTTGAAACAAGCTTGTTGCGATCTTTATCAACTAAAGAATTTAGTATTTGTAATTCCGCGATCGTTTCGCCATTTTTATCTACGGTTGTGTTGAAGAAATATGTGCCAGATGTAATGTAGTTTTGTTTAGCTCTCTCGGATACATGCTCAGGGAAGTTGTCGCAAATCGCTTCTAGAGTGTTGCCGACAGAGTATTCTACATCATGAATTTGTCTATCTCCATACGCTGTGGATAGTTTTTCTGTTTGTTCTCCTAGATCAATTTTAGATTCAAGTTCTTGGATAATGTTTATTGGGATCCCGAGAGCTCTGGCTTCTGCAATTAAATCTTCTAAGGCAGAGTTTTTTAAGCGTACATCGATAATAGATTTAATTATGGCAAGCTTAGCAAGAATTTCTGAAGTTCTTTGCTCTGCTTGTTTAGTCATTTATTTATGCTCAATTGTGAATAAGTCGCTAAATCTAGAAATGTCGAACATTTGTTTTACTTGCCCTTTTGGATTGCGAAGTAAAAGGTTTGTAGATGTTTTGTCGCATTTATCTCTTACTAAAAGTAGAATCCCAAGTGCAGCAGAATCTATGAATTCAACGTTAGCCAGATCAATTATTATTTTTTTATAGGCTTGTATTTCTTCAAGAATACTGTTGAAAACTTTGTTGTCAGCGAATGTGAACTTCCCTGCTAAATTTAGCTCAAGAGAATCGCCACTAGAAACTACATTATGCTCCATTTACTTGATACCTATTATGTTATGATAAATTCAAGCATGGCATTTTTTAGATAAATTGCAACACCTATCCTTTTGCTTTTTTTTCAAATTTAATATAGAGTTTATTAAAAAAAATCTATGACACACATAGCATGCTGGAATGTTAACTCGATAAAGTCGCGATTACAAAACTTTATGAGTTTTGTAGATAAATATTCCCCTGATATTATCTTGCTTCAAGAATTAAAATGCCTAGAAGAAGCGTTTCCAAAAATGGAGATAGAGGATAAAGGGTATAATGTCATTATATCTGGGGAAAAGACATATAATGGCGTAGCTATTTTAAGTAAATCACCAATAGAAGATGTCTCAAAAAACTTGCCAGGAGATGATCAAGATCTTCAAGCAAGGTATATAGAAGGGTTTACCATGGGAATTAGGGTTTGTTCGGTGTATGTGCCGAATGGGCAAGAAGTTGGCTCTGATAAATTTAGGTACAAGCTAAATTTTTTCGATCGCTTAAATGAACATCTGAAAGCATTGCATAAATATGATGAGCAATTAGTGGTGGGGGGAGATTTTAATGTGGCTCCAGAAGAAAATGATGTATATAGCCCAAAATCATTAGAGGGTTCGATTTGTTTCCACATGGAAGAGAGAAAGAGATTCCGCAAGTTGATAAATAACGGAATGTCTGATTCATTTAGAATTTTACATCCTACTAAGCAGGAATTTAGTTGGTGGGATTATAGAGCTGGTGCTTGGGATCATAATAAAGGTATGAGGATTGATCAAATACTTTTAAACCCCAGGTCTTGTGATAGACTTATAGAAGCTGGTATTTATAATGAAATTAGAGGGCAAGAAAAAGCTTCTGATCACGCCCCTATATACTGTAAACTTGCAAAATAGAAATGATAGTAAATATTTTACCATATAAGGAAAGCTACGATCTGAATCACTTTGGCGCCATAGCGCTTACGGTGTCGGATATTATTCAAGTGAGTAAATACGGAATGCAGACTATAGTCTTGGGTGGTAAGGAGTCAACAGAGTCACTGACCAATAACTATGTCTGTATTAGATATAAAAAGAAGTTATTAGAGAGTAGGAGTCATGCGTACTTAAAGGCATGTGTTGAGTTTTTCAAATCAAGGTCTGTAAAATTAATTGAGGTTCACAACAGGCCTGCGTGGATCCCGTATCTGGCTAATAATACTAATCTACCAATAGCACTACACTTGCATAATGATCCACAAGAGATGAAATTTGCTAAAAACCCAGCGCAACGGCTGAAATTACTTGAAAAATGTGCCGTTATATATTGCGTTAGCAAGTATGTAAGAAAGCGATTTTTAGAAGGTATTGCAGATGAGCAGCTCGCTAAAAAAGTGAGAGTTATTTATAATTTTGTATATCCGCTTAAATCTATAGATCTAAGTTCTAAGCAAAAGCTAATATTATTTGTTGGTAGATTGACAAAAGAGAAGGGTATTAAGGAGTTGATGGAGGCGCTGACATCTGTATTGCCTGAATTTCCAGATTGGAAAGCTTTGATAATAGGTAGTCCGGGTAATGCTTCAATTTTTGACGGTTCTGCAAAATCTGTAGCAAAAGCTGTGGCAGCTTTGCCAAGTCAAATAGTGCATTATCCAAAATGTCCGCAAAGAGAGACTATGGAGTGGTTTAAAGAAGCGGCAATTTCAGTTGTTCCATCAAAATGGGATGAGCCTTTTGGCAGGACCGTATTGGAATCTCTTAGTAATGGGTGCGCTTTAATTACTTCAAAAAAAGGTGGAATCCCAGAGATTATAGCGAAATCAGCAATTAGCTTAACAGCAGTTAATTCAGAGTTTATAGAGTATTCGTTAAGGGATTTGATAAAATATCCCGATAGGCTTTTGAAATATCAGCAAATGTCAGTGAATAGGGCTAATGAGTTTATTGATGGCTATGCAAGTGTGAAGAAGCTTGATAAAATACGTGAAAAAGTGCAAGTGAAGTAAAATGGAAGCTTTTATTTTTTTAATCCCATTAACGCTTATAATTGTGTTTGGTATGCTGCTAGCCTTCTTTTGGTGTTTGAAGAATAAGCAATATGAAGACCTAGATGGAGCAGCAAGCAGAATTTTATTTGATGACGCCCTCCGAAAAGATGTTGCAAAAAAACCAGAAAATGAGTAGATTCCCTTTTACCTCATTATGGCGGAGTAGCTCAGTTGGTTAGAGCGGCGGAATCATAATCCGTGTGTCGGGGGTTCAAATCCCTCCTCCGCTACCATTTATATATTAAATTTGATAATTTGTGCTTAATTTGCTTTTTTATCTTGATATATATATGCGGTATAATATGTTTTGTCGGAGTTAAAGGACGTTCCTTATGCTCCATAAAATAAGAATATAAAGGGGCAAATATGTTGCAAAGAATAGATATTCATAGCAAAAATACTCAAGCAGGCTTAGAAAAAATGCTTGGTCAAGAGAAGCTAGAAGGACTAAAGCTTGAATCATCGTTAAAAATTAACGAAATTCATAATGATGGTAAAGAATTTTATTTTAAAGGTGTAACCTTTGAAGTCTCTGGTGGTAAAGCGTATATGGCAGATGCTTATTATCAGAAAACTGGCTCTGAGACTGTTTCTTACTGCGGTGATGTTAACAATAATAATCCGCTATGTCTAAGTGAATCTAGTCAATATGTTATGATTTACGAATAAACTTATCTTTGAAAATAAAAAAGACTCGTTATCATTCTGCTACAAGGCTTTTTGGTCTATTAAGCAAAACTCTTGTGCTGTGCAATATTTGATATAATCTGAGAATAGTGTAGTAATTCTTGCATATGTGATGTCTTTTGAGATAGCAGGCAATAAAGTGGCATTAGGGGAAAGAAAGCGGTTCGAAATACCTGTGGCGACGCTTTTTGATTATACTCAGATGTCAATACCAGTTGAAGTTATTAGAGGTGTTGATGATGGGCCTGTTATGTTTGTATCTGCGGCAATACATGGTGATGAAGTAATTGGTGTTGAAATTGTTAAAAGGATCTTAAACAGAAAAGAATTAAAAAATATTAAAGGGACGTTGATTTGCATCCCTATAGTAAACCCTTTTGGTTATAATAATAATATTAGGTATTTGCCTGACAGAAGAGATATGAATCGGTGCTTCCCTGGTTCCCCTGATGGATCTTTGGCGGCAAGGATGGCGCATACTTTTTTGAAAGAAATAGTATATAAATGCCAGTATGGCATAGATATTCATTCTGGTGCTTTGCACAGAGATAACTTTCCGCAAATTAGATTGGCATTAGGTGATGCAGTAGAATTAAAGCTTGCGCAAGCATTTGGTGCCCCTGTTATAATAAATTCACCTCATAGAAATGGTACTTTAAGGAAAGCTGCATCAGACAAAGGATTAAAGACTTTGTTGTTTGAAGGCGGTGAAGCATTAAGATTTGATGAGTATGCAATTAATATTGCAGTGCATGGAATCTTAAATGTAATGCAAGAAATAAAAATGCTCAAAAAGTCTAGTGATGATTCGCATCAAGCACGTACAGTTATGACTGCAAAATCAAGTCACTGGATACGTGCCCAAAATAGTGGTAGTTTACGTACTATTAAAAAATTGGGTTCATTCGTTCAGCAAGGTGATTTGCTTGGCGTAATATCCGACCCATTCGGAGCCCGTAAGATGGGTGTTTATGCTTCCAAACCAGGAATTATAATAGGCGGTGTGACAATGCCTTTAGTTAATCGTGGCAATGCTCTTTTCCATATTGCAACTCTTGAAGATATGAGGATAATTGACGATCAACAAATCGTTTCTGATTCTGATATTGATATCGAGAACGAAGATTGGTTCATGAGGAAATAATGTTTGAATCCTATATAGTACAAGCTTTGCTAGTAATATTATTACTAGCGCTATCTGCATTTTTTTCTGGATCTGAAATTGGAATTTTAAGTGCCTCTAGATCTAAAATCCAAAAATTAAAAATGGATGGGAATAAACGAGCTGTTACTCTTTCGAAATTACGCGATGACAGAGAGAGAATGATAGGCGCGATGATGTTATTAAACACATTCGTGAATACTGCGGCCTCCTCAATTGCTTCTGGCTTATCTATAGATTACTTCGGTGATAGTGGTGAGGCGTTGATTATTTCTACTACCATTATGACTATACTTATTATGATTTATGGAGAGATACTGCCAAAAACTTATGCTGTTAGAAATGCTGAAAAACTTTCTTTGGCTGTAGCTCCATTCTTTATGATTATTTCAAGAATGTTTTCTCCAATCACAACTACTATTCAAGTAATGGTTAATGCAACATTAAGAATCTTCACATCGCCTACGAAAAAAGAGGAAAAGATGAGTGGACTAGAGATCATTCGAGGTGCTTTGGAATTCCATCATGAAGAAGGATTGGTTGTAAAAGAAGATAAGTATATGATCGGTGGAATTATTGATCTTGAGAAGATTACAGTCAATGAAATAATGATCCACAGGAATGATATGGAAAGTGTTGATATAGATGACGAGCCAAATGAAATTATTAATCAAGTTATAGCGACAACTCATTCTAGAATTCCTCTATGGAAAGACGAGCCAGATAATATCGTTGGCATTATTCACGTAAAAGATGTTGTAAGACTTCTAAGATCTAAAAAAGAAATTACGAAAAAAGATATAGAGAAAATTATAAGAAAGCCTCTATTCATTCCCAATATTACAAACCTTAAAAAGCAGCTCAATACTTTTAGAGAGCAACAATCGCATTTTGCTTTGGTGGTAGATGAATATGGCGAATTGCTGGGTTTAATTACGCTTGAAGATATTTTAGAGGAAGTAGTAGGGCATATAGAAGATGAGTATGACCATGATAACAAAAGTGCAATTCAAAAGAACCAAGATGGCTCCGTTGTTGTTGCAGGCGACGTTACAATAAGAGATTTAAATAGGGCAATGCACTGGAATATTAGTGATGAAGATGCGGCAACTTTGGGTGGACTAGTGTTCCACATAGCTCAAAAAGTACCAACAGTAGGTGAGAGTTTTAGGATACTGGGGTTTAAAATGAAGATATTGAAGCGCAAGTATAACAAGATTATTAAGATCAAGATCGTACCAATTAAAGCTAAGAAAAAGGCTGGTAGTAGCAAATAGCTGTATATAGCTTACATTATCTCCATGATTTTTTATAAAATTAACCATTTGTTAAGGGTTAGAGTGATAGAGTCATAGACATCTAATGATCGCTGGAGTTCGCTATGAGAGATTTTTCTAAAAAGCCTCAAAACATAGAAGAAGCAAAAAAACTTTTTCCTGAATTATCATCAGAGATTGATGCTGTTTTAAGAGCTTCCCCTAATTTTGGAGAGAGAATTGTGTTAGCTTTTATTGGAGAGGCAATGGGGGCAATTAATAATCAAAAGCAAAATTTTAAAAGCAATCCCCAAATGGGAGGTAGTATAGCTTTTATTATTGAGATGCTTAACCATGTTGGTGCAGAGAGGGTTTTAATTGATAAAATCCCAGAAGAGGAAATTCAAAGAAGAGGTTTTCTTAAAGAGCTTAAAGGCGAATCGAAGGCTCATACAGTTTCAATTATGAATACTATACTTTTAGGTAAATTTGATGGATTAGAAGGTTCTATATATGAGCCATACAAGATAGTCGATCTAGTTAAGAATATGAGTGATCTTTGTAACAAATTTACTGATTTAGCAGAAAAAGAAATTTTCGGTTATAATATAGAGCAAGGTTTAAGGGTTGAGTTTTCAGCGGTTGATAAAGATTTAAAAGATAAATTAGGATATAGATGTTGTGAAAAAATTAATAAAGATAATATCAAAAATGTTGATCTCAAAGAAAAAAAAGAAATATTGACGCGATACTTTGATTTAATGAAGAAAATAAAGGCTGAAGTCCAGCAAAATGATGATATTGACTCGGATGCTAAAAAACGCTTTTTAGAAGAAATAGATAATGATGTATCTAATAAAATAGCCTCAGAAATTTTATTAGCTATGAAAGGTAATGAAATTGATAAGAACTTTAAAGAAAAATATGATGGTAGAATTGATAAAATAAATAACGTTTTTGGTGAGCAGATAAGACAAAGCAAAGCTCCTAGAAGTGTCTTAAATGCAATGCAAGCGTTGATCAGAAGAATGGGAATAGATGCGGTAGATGATTTGGTTAGTGAATCGAATCGTGAGTTCTTTAAGCAAGTTTTAGAAAGCCCTGTTTTAGCTAGAGTTGCTTTAGGTGTGTTAGAGAATTCTAAGAATTACAGACAAGATTTGGTTGCTGTGATGGATGTTGTTAAAATGGCTTTCCAAGACAACGCGCGTGACGGAAAAGTAGTTATAAATCATAAGAAATCCATCGAGATCTTCAAAGAAATCCTATCTGATGGTAAAGGTGGTGTGGATCCAAAGGCGATAGAGTTCTTAAAAATTCCAGGTAATGCAAAGAAATGGGTGGAAGCTTTAAAAATTGATCCAGAATGCTTAGGTAAGTTAGCGGTCGCTGGCAAGAGATTTAGCTCGCCTGAAGCGCAGCAGTGGGCTCAGCATTTAATAGATCACCCTAAAGAACATAAAGCCCTGTTTGCTAGGCTGCGAGTAGAAGGTGAAATTACTGCTAAAAAACTTGGCGAATTAAATGAAGTTTTTGCTCAATTTTATAATAAGCTAAAGCGCGATGTTGAGCCGGAGCTTTTTACCAAATTTAGCGATGGTAAACAAGATCCGTATAACGTTAATGTAGCAAACAGCGCTGTAGAAAAGGCGATGGAAACACGTCTGGATGTAATGGCTCAAGCTTTTAATGTCATGCTTGTTAACTGGGGTTTAGAAGAAGTTAAGAAGCATGAAAATAAAGAAAAGGTTGCTAAGGTGATGGTTGAAACTACTTTTGCAAGCGTACAATCAATTGGTGTTTTAGAACGGCTAGAGCCAAATGAATTTTTGAAATTAAATTTTGATCAGGCTTTGCAGGTTTATGAAAAAGTGATGCCGCATATTGTAAAATGCAAGGCAGAGAAAAAAAATATCCACTCAATTATGGGTGGTTTGATTGTACTTGCTTCTACACAAAGTTTCTTTTTTGGTCCAAGTATTAAAACAGAAGATCTTATTAAATGTGTGGAAAATCCAGATATGCCTAAGTTTATTAAGGCATATAATGAAGATCCTGATCTAGCGAAAATTATATTAGCGGAAGTGAAAGGAAATATTAAGGGAGCGGAGAATCAGCTTAAAGCATTTTGTGATATATATGAGAATATGCATGTGTCTACTAAAATTAAAGATGATTCTCGTATCGTAATAGATATAAGAAAAGTCATTGCTGAATGTAGTAAGGGATTTTTATTTAAAACAATAGATGTAGCTTCGTTGGGTAATAAAATGAAGGCTGTGAAGGCTAGTCTTAAAGAATACACAAAAGACGTGCAATCAGAAAAAGGAAAAAAATACATGAGCTTTCAAGAACAGGAGACAACTAAGCCGCTTAACGATGAGATGGGTAATAAAATACCAAGTCCTCTCGCCACTCATATTTCCCATATTGATGCTCAAGGTAAAAAATTTAAAATAATAAATGATCATGCTGAAAAAATCGCTGATCCCAAAAACATAGATAAACTTCGCAAAGGAAGTAAGAAGCTCCATGGAGGAAATAGTGGTGATATAGGAAGAAGCGGATAGCTAAATACGCTTAATTCACAGAATCATTGGCGGCGCTTGCAGTCTCGTCAGCTTTTTTCTTCAGATATAACCCCATGAAATCAACAGGGTTTAACATTAATGGGGTAAATCCTCCATCTCTTGTTGTATCAGATATCAAGCGTCTTACATAAGGGAATAATACGTTTGGACAATGAACTAGCAATATCCTTTCTAATTCGTCTTTGTTATCTTGAATGATCCCAAATACGCCAGCATATTTTATCTCCAGTACAAATACGGATTCAGTTTCTGAGCCACCAGCTACGTTTACAGCAAGTTCAACTTCAAATGTATTCTCTTGTAGTTGAGCTACATTAACATTAACCGATACGTTAATATTACCTTGCCCATCAAAAGATAGGGATGCTGGTGCTTTTGGATTTTCAAAAGAAAGATCTTTTATATATTGAGCTAGTACGTTGAATGTATTTGCTGTTTGTTCCATTTTTTATAATCCTCAATAAATATTTAAAGCTATATTGCTATTAACTCGAAGTGTAAGTATTATTAGGTGGAAATGATAGCTTAGTTCAGGAAGATTTACAAGTATGCTTGATATTATATTTTTTGCGATTATTGCAGCGTTCATAATTTCTAGGTTGTTCAAGATATTGGGTGATACTCAGTATGAAAAAGAAGATAGGCCGCAAAACCAAGATGTTGAAACTAGCATCTTTAGAGGGTTTGGCGTTGAAAATGAAGATGATTTGAGGAAGGAAATAATACAGCAAATTGACATGATGTCCGCATTGGAAGCTAGTCTTCCAGAAGATCAAAGAAAAGTATTTGAGCAGTTGCGAGAGAGTGATGTTACATTTACTGCGGATAAATTTGTTGAGGGCGCAAAAGCTGCTTTTGAAATGATAGTAAAAGCTTTATCAGATGGGGATAAAGAAACACTTTCTCGTCTTCTAGACCCTGAAGTATACGAAGATTTTGCAAAGGAAATTGATAGAAGGACTGAAGCAAATCAAAAGCATGAAGTAACAATAGTGGCGATGAAATCTTGCGATATTACCGATGCCGATATTGAAAAAGGAAAGGCTAATATTGCTGTAAAAATAGTAAGCGAACAAATCAATTTAGTTAAAGCAATAAGTGATGGTGTTTTATTAGGTGGTAATCCATCTAAAATAAACATAGTGACGGATGTTTGGATGTTTTCAAAGCCATTCAATTCAAAAAATAAAATGTGGCAATTGGTTTCTACAGATGTGGCTTAACAAAATTCTTTTAAGTCTTGTCGTGATTTTATTTATTACGGGCTGTGGCTCTGTACAAAAATCAAGAACTGTAAAGCTTAGTAAGGCAAATTTTTCTGAGATTTCAAATTGGCAGAAAGATAGACATGGTGCTGCCATGGATGCTTTTATTAATTCTTGTGAAAGGTTTCTAAATCAAGATCCTGAAAAACCAGTAAGTTCTCTAACTAGTATGGGTGGGTCGGTAATAGATTGGCAAGTACCTTGTATGGAAGCGACTATTCAAAGCAAGTATACAGACAAAGAAGCCAAAGCATTTTTTGAAAAATGGTTTGTCCCTTATAAAGTAACTGATGAGGAGTTAAATCCTAAAGGTACCCTAACTGGCTATTTCGAAATTGAGCTGACTGGTAGTAAAAAAAGAGATTCAAAATATCAGTATCCAATATACATGAGGCCGCCAGAGCTTAATGATGTTAAAGGCTCTTCAGATATCCAACATTCAGCTATTAATGATGGAGTATTGTCTGGGAGAAATTTAGAAGTGGCTTGGGTGGATAATAGGGCAAGATTATATTTTATGCACATCCAAGGTTCGGGCGTTATTAAGTTAAAGGAGGGTGGAGAAATGAGATTGGGCTTTGATGGTCATAATGGATATAGGTTTCAAGGGATAAGCCAAGCTCTACGAGAAGAAAATGCTAGATTAGATTCAGCTAATTCAATGATGGATTGGCTTCATGCCAACCCTGAGAGATGTAAGAGGGTTATTGAATCTGATCCTTCTTATGTGTTCTTTAAAAAAGTACAGTCTAATAGTGCTATTGGGGGACAGGGTGTCCCACTTAAAACAGAAAGATCGCTTGCAGTAGATTGTGGGCTTTATCCTTATGGGACCCCGATCTGGGTAGATGCGGATTTGCCACAAACACAAGTTTATAATGCTGGAAAATACACTAGATTATTTATAGCCCAAGACACAGGCGGGGCAATTCGTGGGCCAGTTAGAGGTGACATTTTCTTCGGTCGTGGTAAAAAAGCTGAAAAAGTGGCTGGTGGATTTAAAACTAAGGGCGTGTTTTATGCACTGTTTCCAAGAACCGTGAAAATACCAGAAATATATACGGCGATGAATTAATTGACTTTTACATAAGTCAATTCTAGGATTTAGCAGATTTTAAGAGGTGATATGCCTAGTACAAGATTTTTTAATAAAGCTGGTGAGTTTTCTGTTGCAGAGTTAGCACAAGCAGGTAATTGCAAAGTTATAGGTGATGAATCTTTGAAGATAAAAGATATTGCTACTTTAGAAGGTGGTGAGGTAGGAGAAATAGGTTTTTTGAGTAATGTCAAATACGCAGCGGCATTTCAAAACTCAAAAGTCTCAGCATGTATACTAGAAGAGAGATTTGTAAAATCTGCACCGAGTGGCATGACTTTGCTTGTAAGTAACAACCCTTATGCGTCATATGCATTAATTGCTGCAAAATTTTACCCATCTAAAATTGCTGGGTACTATAAAGCTCCATCTGCAACAATATCACCATCGGCAAGCGTTCATGAGAGTGCTTATGTTGGTGAGAATGTAGTTATAAGTGAGAATGCGGAAATAGGTGCAGGATGTTATATAGGTGCTGGTACTTTTGTTGACGCAGGAGTGGTTATCGGCAAGAATACGCAGATTAAATCTAACTGCACTATTGCGTATGCAGTGATTGGAAAAGATTGTATTATCCACCCAGGGGTTAGAATCGGTCAAGATGGTTTTGGATTCGCACCAAGTGCACAAGGTATTACAAAAGTTGAGCAATTAGGAATGGTTGAAATTGGAAATAATGTGGAGATCGGTGCGAATACTTGTATAGATCGTGGTGCAATTGAGAACACTATGATTGGTGATGGAACTAAGATAGATAATTTAGTACAGATTGCGCATAATGTGAAAATTGGAAAAAATTGCTTTATAGTTTCGCAAGTTGGTATTGCTGGTAGCACTTCGGTAGGTAATCAAGTGATGCTTGGGGGGCAGGTTGGAATTGCAGGGCATGTTCACATTGGTGATGGTTCAATGATTGCGGCGCAAAGTGGAATTATGTCTGAAGTTGCACCTGGTTCGGTACTGGGGGGCTCGCCAGCTGTACCAATGAAACAGTGGTTAAGAATGACGGCATATTTGAAAAAAGTTACAGATCGAACAGTAAAAAACAAAGAAGGAAGCTATAATGAGTAACGTAATGCATGTTGAAAAAATAATGAAGATGCTACCGCATCGTTATCCACTTTTGATGGTTGATCGCGTTGTAGAAATTAATGGTGATAAAGGAATTGTAGCCCTCAAAAACGTAACTATTAATGAAGAATTTTTCACTGGTCACTTTCCTTCACATCCTGTAATGCCTGGGGTTTTGATTATTGAAGCGATGGCGCAAGCAGCAGGGATATTTGTTATTCATAATACGGCTGATATTGATCCAGAAAAAAAAGTAGTATACTTCATGTCAATTGAAGAAGCGCAATTTAGAAAACCTGTTGTTCCCGGCGATACTTTATATCTTCATGTAGAGAAAGTAAAAAATAGAGGCAGCGTGTGGAAAATGAAAGGCGAAGCAAAAGTTGATGGTCAGAGAGTTGCAAATGCTGTGTTCTCGGCAATGATTGTTGATAAAAATAAGGAAGTGTAAATTATGGCAATAATACATCAAACTGCAATTGTTCACCCAAAGGCAAAGCTTGCTCCAAATGTAGAAATTGGCCCATATTGCACGGTAGGCGAGAACGTTGAATTAGCTGACGGCGTTAAATTAATCTCGCACGTTTGTTTGGATGGGATTACTTCAATTGGTGAAGGTACCGAAATTTTTCCTTTCGCTGCGATTGGTTTAGTTACACAAGATTTAAAATATAAGGGCGAGAAATCGCGCCTTGTAATTGGTAAAAATAATAAGATCCGCGAGTACGTGACAATTCACCCTGGTACTGCCACAGGCAGAATGGAAACCGTAGTGGGTGATAACTGCTTGCTAATGATTAGCTCGCACGTTGCACACGACTGTATAGTTGGAAACAATGTGCTGATGGCAAACCACGCTACACTTGCAGGTCACGTTGAAGTTGGTGATTTCGCAATTATCGGTGGACTTTCTGCGGTACGCCAATTCGTAAGAATTGGCCAGCATGCAATAATTGGTGGCATGAGTGGGATTGATCAAGATGTAATTCCTTATGGTAATGCCTATGGAGAGAGAGCTAATCTTGAAGGATTGAACCTAGTTGGTTTGAAACGCAGAAATTTTGACCGCGAAACGATTAGTAGTTTGAGAGAAGCTTACAGAATAATATTCTTAGACGAACAAGAAACATTCGACAAACGCATTGAAGAAGTTGAAAATAAATTCAAAGACAACCAGTATATTGGTGAAGTACTAGCATTTTTAAAACAAGATACATCACGCGCAGTGTGTTTTCCAAAAGGTAGAAAGAAATAGATGGCTTTAAAAGGAATTAAGAAATTAGGAATAATTGCAGGTGATGGATCTTTACCTAGGCACGTTTATGATGCGTGTATTGAGTCAAAAACTGATGTAGTTGTAATTGGCTTAGATCATGAAACAAACTACGAAATATTTGCTGACGTAGAAGTTTCAAGATTCCCAGTTTATAAAGTTTCAAAAATTCTTAAAAAACTTAAAGATGAAAATGTTTCACACGTAACTCTTGCAGGAAAAGTTAAGCGTGCAGATATCCCTCGATTGCTGCTAGATATCAAAGGTGCAAAACTTTTTGCCCAGATTGTGAAGTATGGTCTAGCGGACAATAGTATTTTACAGACTATAATTAGGTTTATTGAAAAAGAAGGTTTTGAAATTATCGCTCCTGAAAAAGTTGCAAATGAAATTGTTTTAGGTAAGGGAGCTTTAACTAAGGCTAAACCAAACAAGGCAGCGCTAAGCGACATTAAGCAAGGGTTGAAAGTTTTAAAAGGCATTGCAACATTTGATGTTGGGCAATCTCTAGTGATTCAAAATGGTTTGGTATTGGGTGTGGAAGCGGCAGAAGGAACAGACGAATTATTGAAACGCTGTGGCGAGATTAAGCAATCTGGTGATGGACCTATTCTAATAAAAATCTCAAAGCCAAAACAAGATAGGCGCGTAGACCTTCCGTGTATAGGGCCTGAAACAATAAAAAATGCTGCTATGTATGGTTTTAAAGGTGTGGCAGCAGAAGCAGGCTCCGCCCTTATTCTTGATGAAGTCTCAACAATTAAGTTGGCTAATCAAAACAAGATTTTTATCGTTGGGGTTTAGCCTGTAAATTACCTTTGGTTACCTCTATCTCGGCTTTGCTCTATATTTTTCACCTGTTCATCATAGAATTCAGTAATATCTCCAGACATAGCTTTTGCTGCGCCTTCTAATACATTCCATCCTGCAGAAAATGCGTTATAGGCCTTACTTTTTACGCAACCTTTTAACAACAAAAATTTCATTTCTGTAGGAAGTAATTTGTTTAGCAGAGTGCTTAATGGTGGGCAAACTCCTGCTGACAAGAACATTTCGATCACTTCTTTATTTCGATGAGCTGCACATACAGTAAGAGCATTGTCACCAAATCTATTCATCGGCTCTAAAGCTGTTCTTAGGAGGTCAGGGTAATCTTTGATTGCACTAATTAGTTCTGCAATCAATTTGGTATCATTACGCATAGCAGCCCTAAAAAGTAAATTTGCATTAAAAAAATCACGATTATCAAAAGAACTTTTTAAGAAATTATAATTGTATTCTGCTGCTTCTAGTATTGATTTCATTAACTCGTTATCTCCATTATTTACTGCATGGTAGAGCGTGGTGAAGCCAGAATTATCTCTTGCCCAGATGTTGTAATTAGGGTGAGCAAAGCATTTTGAGAAAATATATGCAGCTGTACTATCAGACAAGCGATTGAAATTATAAATATAATGCCCTTGGGATATTAGATCTAAAGCCAGAGCTATATTGCCATTTCCCAACGCAGTAATTAGTTCTGGGCTATTTTGGCCATTATGCCCTTCATAATAACCTAAAAACCTATGCAGCTCTTTTAGTAGATCTTTATTACCAGCAACAAATAAATCTTTATAAAAGTCCTGCAAATCTTCCTTAGTATCTAGATTGTATAGTGGCATATTTTGTATGCCTTTTATTCCTTGGCCACATCCATTCTCAACAAGGTATTTGAATATTTCAAATTGCCCATATCTCAAAGCAAAAGCTAGCGGTGATATAAATTCTCTTACGTTATCTAATGTTTTAATAGTGGGCAGTCTAAAGTCCTCAGCTTCATTAAAATTTTCTTTTGTCTTCTCAATTTCTTCTGGTGTCTTATTTCTCTGCTCGCCTGCGCGATAATCGAAGACTTTGAACTCCTTTTTATGATATGGCGCTAGAATTTTTAAGAGTTTTAAGCTGTTGTGTCTAATTGCCGCTTCCAAAGCATTATCGCCATCAATACTCTTTTCTTCATTGGTTTTTGGGTCTGTATATACTGCTGAGCTTCTTAAATTCAAAACTTCAGCATTTTTAGCAACTATAGCGTTTACAACTGTTTCTAAATTAAAGCTCATATCCCAAGCATCCTGCTCTGACGGGGCAAGCATGTGCAAAATGGTGTTCCCATTTTTATCTTGCTCTAATATTTGCTCTGGAGTTAAGTCGGCAATTATCTCAAGCGCTTGTTCGGTTGTAACTCCTCTAACATTAAAAATGTCGGATATACTTCTCATGTAAAAACCTTAATTATATGTTTGACATGTGTATTATAACACAGTTTTAGCGTGGAATTTATTAAGATTTTGTTAAATTTTGTTGGTATTTCTTAGGGGTGGTCGAAATTAAGAGTTTTTTAAAAACTCGTGGTTTTTAGACCTTCGCGTAAATACGCGTATCCTGTTATGAGAGTTAGAACTGCTGCAGACCAGAGTAATATTTCGCCAATTATATCTAAGTTTGGAATGCCAGTGGCCTTCTCACCTAATAGTACGATAATAATCGCAACCATCTGTAATCCAGTTTTGATTTTTGCTAAATTACTAACTGGGATGCTCACTTTAAATTCGGCCAATGATTCCCTTAAGCCAGATACAGTGATTTCTCTAAGAAGTATCAGTAAGCATGGGATGAAGTGAGCTCTGTCAAAATGTACTAACATCACTAGTGTTGATGCAACCAGCAGTTTATCGGCAATAGGGTCAAAAACACGGCCAAAGCTAGAGTGAGCATTGTATTTGCGGGCAATTAGGCCGTCTAAATAATCTGTAATGCTAGCAAAAATGAAGATTATTGCCGTTACCCAATGCGAGATTTTGCCATCAAGGTAAAAGGCGATAATCAGTATTGGAATTAATGCGATTCTTAATAAAGTCAGGTAATTAGGTATGTTTTTAAACATTTTAAATATAGCTTTTTGACTGCGTTAGGCATGATATTGTCTCAATACTAAGACGTGTTGTCAATCAGGTAGAATTGAAATCTTAACAAAAAAGATGTTGACATCTTAACACTTGCTTGTTTACAAGTGCTGTAAAACGTAATATAATCAGTAATATAGAATAAAAAAGTAGTTTTATGGTAAAAAATTTGCAACCAATGATATTAGTTGTTGAAGACGATGATTCTATATCTTCCATAATCAAGTATAATTTGAAAAAAGCGGGATACTTAGTCAATGTTGTTGATAATGGAAATGATGCCATTGATTTTGCAAAAGGTAGTACTCCAGATTTAGTTTTATTAGATTGGATGCTTCCAGGAATGACAGGAATTGATGTATGTAAAGCATTAAGGTCTATGCCTGAAACAGCTAATATTCCAATTATAATGTTATCTGCTAAAGGCGAAGAAATAGATAAAATTACAGGTCTTGAAAGAGGAGCTGATGATTATATCACAAAACCTTTCTCACCAGTCGAGTTGTCTGCAAGAATAAAGGCCGTATTAAGAAGAATAAGACCAGCTTTCTCTGGTAAATTTTTAGAGTTTGATGATATAATAATGGATCTTTCTATGCACACAGTGTCGCGTGATGGTAAAGAATTAAAAGTATCGCCTATTGAATTCAAAATTCTCCAATCATTGATGGAAAATCCAGGCAGAGTTCTATCTCGTGAAGCGATAATGGATAAAATTTGGGGCACTGAAATCTATGTTGGAACTAGAACTATAGATGTTCACATTACTAGATTAAGAAAAATTTTAGTCGCTTCAAGCAAGGACGGCGAAGATGTTATCAAGACAGTTAGGCTTGGTGGTTATGCTCTAAAAACTGGTAAGAAAAAAGAAAAATAAATTTATAAGAGAGATTCCAGGATGGAATTCTTGAAAAAGAGATTTATAGACAATAAGACATTAGTCTCAAAAGCCAATAGTTTTGTAGTAAGGAATCATTACGGTCAGACAGCACCAATTTATGTCGGTTATTTTCTAGCTTTTATTTTTACAGCGCTTATGGCGTTTTTATTCGATGGTAACCCATTGCTTATAACTGGCGTATTCCTAATATTTTTTGGCTTTGCCTGTCTTATTAATAGTTTTTATCTGAATAAATATTGTGAAATTAATAACGCTATAGAGTTTCAAAATGCAATATATACGGCTGCATTGAGAGGAGATTGTGATTACTGTTTAATTTTCAATGAGGATGGAGAAGTAGTATATGCAGATCCCAGATTGCAAAAACTCTCAGCTGCCAAAGTTTTTAAAAATGTATCTGAGTTAGATATGTTATTGGGAGCTTTTAAAGTATCTCCTGAAAAGACACAGCTTATTCATGAAGTAGTATACCGCAGTAAATTCAAAGAACAAACACCAGACCATCATCAGACAATTAGTAAAAATGATCGCTCAGTAATACTGAAGCCGTTTCATATTGATGAAGGTGATTTTTCTATAGCGGTTTGGACATTAGAAAGACCTGCTGGTTTTACGACTATAAAAATCTCAAAGATTGAAGAAGAAAACGAAATTTCTCAAATTGTTGAGAGTATAGCAATAGGTTTTTATGAGTTGGATCACACTGGGCATTTGCTAAAATGTAACGAGTATTTGGCAAGAATGTTAGGATATGACAAGAAAGAGTTGATTATAAAAGATCTAAAATTTGATTCTTTAATTGATAAAGATGAATCAATGGACTCTCTTATCTCTACACCCAAAATGGCTAATGCTATTCTTGGGAACTGGCAAGGTTTTTTAACTTTCAGGGCGAAATTTAACGAGCATATACATGCCTTTGTGATACAAAAAGCATATTTCAAATCAAATGGGCAAATAGATAGAATCATAGGTTATGTTATCAAGCTTCAAGATGAATCTTTGATGCTTAAATCAAAAGGTGTAGAGAAAGGTTGGATTGATTATAGTTGGAAATGCTTTTTTGAAAACTCGCCATATCCTGTAGCAATTCTAGATAAAGCTGGGGTTGTTTTAAAGATTAACAGATCTTTTGAAGAAATTTTACCAGCAAGTTATTTGGGTATTGAGTTTGAAAAAATATTTGTAGATTCTGATAAAGATTTGATAGGAAAACAAATAGCTGACATAGTTTCAAAAAATGCACAGCCAGTTCCAATTAGAAATGCTAGAGTAAATGATTCTAAGAGGGTCTTGGACGTTTATTTAGGAAAAATACTTGATCTAAACGGCGATACTTATGGATTTATGGTGCGTATTGCCGATATTACTCAGCAGCTAGAGTTGGAAAACAGCTTATCTCACGCGCAAAGAATGCAGACAATAGGACATCTTGCTGGCTCAATAGCGCATGATTTTAATAATCTGCTTACAGCCATAGCTGGATTCTGTGATTTGCTGTTTATGAGACATACGGTTGGAGATCCATCATTTGCACACATTATGCAGATAAAGCAAAGTGCAGACAGGGCAACAAATCTAGTAAGAAGGCTTTTGGCTTTTTCTAGAAAACAAACTTTAAAGCCGCAGATAATAAACCCTGCTGAGCTTTTTACAGATTTCTCTTCATTGATACAAAGGCTAATAGGATCAGAGATTAATTTTTCTCAGAAGATAGATCCTAATATATGGAGTGTAAAAGTCGATCCAGTCCAGATGGAACAAGTTATTCTAAATCTTATTGTTAATGCTCACCAAGCTATGGAAAATGGAGGCAATTTAGAGGTTAGAGTCAAAAATGTAATCCTGCAAAAAGATGATATTGTTTTAAGGGGGGTGGTAGCTCCATCGGGTGAAGGAATGCCGCCAGCTGGAGAATATGTTTGTATAGAAGTAGAAGATAATGGATCTGGTATTCCTCAAGATATAATACTTAAGATATTTGAACCATTCTTTACTACTAAAGCTGAAAAGTCTGGTACAGGGCTTGGGTTGTCTACTGTATATGGTATAGTTCACCAGTCTGAGGGCTATATTTATGTTAGGAGTGTTGTAGGTAAAGGAACAAATTTTATAATTTATTTTAAGCGTCACCAATTATCATTGGAGGAGCAGATTGAATTACAAAGAATAGAGCAAGAAAAGATCAAAGAAGAGGCTAATAATAAGCAAGATTACTCTGGAAAAGGGGTGATAGTATTGGTTGAAGATGAGGAAGCAGTTCGTTTATTTGCCAAAAATGTTTTGATTAGTAAGGGATATGATGTAATAGAATTTAACTCAGCAAAAAGCGCATTAGAGCAGCTAAGAGCGGATATTCATAGAATTGATTTGATAATCTCTGATGTAATGATGCCAGAAATGACTGGTCCAGCGTTTATAAGCGAGTTAAGTAAAATCAAGCCTAATATAAATGTTATTTTCGTATCAGGCTATGGAGAAGAGGCATTCAGTGAAGAATATGGAGAAAAGAGGGATTTCCACTTTATTCCTAAGCCATTTAGTCTAAAACAGCTCGTGGCTAAAGTAAAAGAGGTGATAGGAAGTTGATTTTTATATAAAAATTAACTTTTTATTAACCATTATTCAAATAGACTTAATTAATAAGGTTTTAGAGAGTTTGATTTGATGAAAAAGAAACTGGAAAATTTAGTAAGTAATAAAGTGCTAGATACAGCACCCAGCATGATTGCTGATATCAATGGTGCGCTTATAGATGTATCTCCAAAAAATGAAATAGAAAATATTATAGAATCTTATGAGACCGCATTGGAAATGCAGCAAGAAAGTGCAAAAAAATCTGAGGGGCAAATTGTAATTAAAAAGAGGTTTATTGATAATATGGCTATGTTGAAAAAAGCTGATAATTTTATTCATCGTAAGCACTTCGGGAAAACAGCGCCGCTATTTGTTGCTTATGTTGTTGTTTTTGTTTTAAGTATGATATTCTTGTTAATAAATGAACAGAATTCTATTTTGGTTCTGATAGTAGCATTATTAATAGGTGCTGCATGCCTAGTGAATGTTCATTTCTTGAAAAAGTTTAATCGTATAAATAATGCTATAGAATTCCAAAATTATATATTTGCAAATGCATTGAGAAGCGATAATGAGTATTGCATTATTTTCAATGAAGATGGCGATGTGGTCTATACAGACCCTAGAATTCAAAAGTTAGAAGTTTCTGAAGAAGCAAAAAAAGTGCATGACTTAGATTTGTTGTTAATGAGTTTTGAAGTGGATGACTCAAAAATACAAGCCGTCAAGGATGCTATATTTAAAAAGAAGATTGATGAAAACCAAGAGACGTCATCAGCTGGTGATTTGCTAGCTCTGACTCTGAGTTTTGCTCATCCTAAAAAAGGCTCATTTGTAATAAATGTTAATCAACTTGAGCATCCAGTTGGTTACACGGTTCTTAAGATGACAAAAAATATGGATAATAAGGGGATATAATGTTGGACATGTCTCAAGTAGTAATGGGATTTGAGACGCAAGAGGAGATGCTGAACAAGGTCAGTTTATCTTTAGTAAATTCTGAGCCACAAAATAATATAGAAAAAATAATATTTGAGTACGAGAAAATTCTCGAGATTTGGCAGGCAGAAGAGCTGGAGAAAAATAAGGTAAAATAATTTGGTTGTTTTATTTGCAGTATAAATTGTATCCTTTACTTGGTACAATTTAATATATGTCTATTATGCTTATAAAAATTAAAATTATAGCTGCATTATTGTTTTGCGTTATTCCAAGCATAGCTTTCGCTAATTTTCAAGATGAATTGGAAGCAGAGATAGCTTCAGATTCTGGTTTTGAAAATGTCGTGGTAAACTTCCATAATGGCAAAAGATTTAGTAAAGAAGAAGGAATAAGAATTGTAGATGTGCAGTATCAAAGGAATTCATTTATAGCTGATTGTGTGAGTGCTTTGGGTAAAAATATTTCTATATCTGGGAGCTTTGAAGAAGCTAAAGTTATCCCTAGCTTAAACAAAAATAAAAAAGTTGGAGAGCTTATAGAGGAATCGGACTTGGAACAGATTAAAGTTGGAATTTCAAAGTTAAGCAATAAAGCGATCACAAGCAAAGAGGAGTTGTTAGGGAAAGAAGCTAGGGTTAATCTATATATAAAAAAAACAATTTTTAAAAATGATATAAGATCTGAATCTGTAATTTCTAAAGGAGATTATGTGACTATATTATTTGCAAAAAATCATTTGAGTATAGAGAGCAAAGGTCAGGCTTTAGAATCAGGTGGACAAGATGAAGTTATAAGGGTAAAAAATTTAGATAGTAACAAAATACTGCAGGTTCGGATTGTAGATTCGCAAACTGTATTGTTAGGTAATTCATGAAACAAGTAGTTTTTATTCTAGTGCTTTTGTCGCTTACGTCTTGCAATGTCGCGGATAGATTATCTCGGATAGGTAAGGCTCCAGATTTAAATGAGGTAAATGAATACGGTAATGCACATAGTGGCACTTATCCTGAGGATGGTATGGCAAGCGGTGAGAAAGCTTCTAATATCAAAACGGCGAATTCTCTTTGGAGACAAGGTGCTAGGACGTTCTTTAGGGATCAAAGGGCAAGGTCTGTTGGTGATATATTGAAAGTAGTTGTGGTTATTCAAGATAGCGCAAAGCTTGATAATAAGACTGAAACAAAACGTAATGAATCTGGTTCTGCAGGTATTCCTGCTTTTGGTGGTTTTGAAAAGGAATTTGAGAGGAAGCTATTACCTGAAGGCGCAGACCCAAGCAAGCTTATTAGCGTTACTTCTAATGATACAAACAAGGGAGAGGGTAAAATTGACAGAAAAGAAACTATCAATACAACAATTGCAGCAACTGTTGTAAAGATATTGTCTAGTAATAATCTAGTAATTAAAGGGGTGCAGGAAGTTCGTGTTAATAACGAGCTTAGAGAAGTTACTGTGGAGGGGATAGTGCGCCCAGAAGATATAAGTGCGCAAAATTCAGTTACTCTTGATCAAATTGCAGAGGCTAGAATTTCTTATGGCGGTAGAGGTAATGTGTCAGATTACCAGCAGCCTAGGTATGGTAAGCAAGTATTGGATGCTATATCTCCATTTTAGAAAAATCTGTATTTTCAAAGTTAGGCGGGTTATTATGAATGAATACCTAATTTATTTATTTATATGAGTCTTACTCCCGATCAGATTTTAGATAGAATTAAGCTTAAAAAACAGGTTATCAATTGGCGTTTGGTTGCGGTTATGTCAGTGGTAATGCTGTTTTTATCTTTATTTACGAGTGGAGATCAGAAATATGGAACTAAACCATCGGTTATTGAATCGGAATATATAGCTAGGGTACATATTGATGGTATGATTTTTAATGACCAAGATCGTTTAGATATCATAAAAGATCTGGCAGAAGATAAGGCTATAAAGGCAGTTATAATACACGTGAATAGCCCAGGCGGAACAATGGTTGGCGGAGAAAGTTTGTATTATGCTATACGTAAGTTATCAGAGAAAAAGCCGACTGTTTCAGTAATGCATGATATGGCAACATCTGGAGGGTATATGGCAGCTATTGCTTCTGATAGGTTAATTGCTCGCCAAGGTACAGTAACAGGCTCTATTGGCGTCTTAATGAATACGTTTGAGTTTTCTGAATTGGGTGAGAAGTTTGGGGTTAAATTCCATAATTTTAAATCTTCGCCACTAAAAGGCGGCCCATTGCCAACTGAAAAATTGTCTCCTGAAATGAAGGCGCATATGCAGGAAATAGTTGATGATATGTATGATGTGTTCATGACCCTTGTGTCCAAAAGACGCAATATTCCGAAAGAGCAGATAAAGATATTAGCTGATGGCAGGATATTTACTGGAAGAAAGGCTGTTCAGGTAGGGTTAATTGATGAAATTGGGGATGAAGAAACAGCCTTAAATTGGCTTGAAAATGTTAAGAAGATCAATCCTAAGTTGAAGGTGCATACTATCTCCTTGGAGATGCAGAAAGATAAACTATCTATGTTTTTAGAATATAGTAATAATTTGGCATATATGGCTCAAAATATCCTAAAAACAGGGCAATTGATATTTTTCTAGACATGTGGCTGATTCTGTGTTATTATACACACTGGTTTTTTAAAAGGGGTGTATTAATATGTCATTAGAATCAGTTAATAAGCAGCAATTGGTTGAGAAGGTCTTAGAGGCCGATAAAAACTTATCTTTAGAAGTAGTTGAGAAAGCTTTAGATGTTGTTCTTGATGAAATAAGCACAGGTCTAATATGTGGTGATAGAGTTGAAATCAGAGGTTTTGGATCTCTTGTAGTTAGAAAAAGAGATGGTGGTACGGCGCGTAATCCAAAAAATGGTGAAAAGGTATCTGTTAAGGATCGCGGTTCATTATATTTCAGAGCTAGTAAAGATTTAATAAAAAATCTTAATGAAGAAGCTGCTAACCAATAATATTTATTAGAGTTTCCCTCCCCAAAAAAGAGCCCGCTATTAATGGGCTCTTTTTTACTAGGGGATATTTTTCTCTTCAATATTTTAATAATAAGGAGGAGGAGTGACAGTTGAGCCAAGTAGTGTCGCAAAATCATGTATGTTTGAACATTTCTCAAATAGCTCAAAATTATCAAGAGACCACGGATTCATAATGGTGGACATAGGATTCATGGGGTCGAATGGTACATGACACATAGGATGATTATAAATCATTGATAAGTCACTAGCTAGCATTTGGAAATCTGTATTAGCGCAGTCTTTCATCAAGAAAGGAGATGCAAGGCTTTGTAAGCCAATTATATCTGGCATAGGGTTCCCAATCGGCATAGGATTTGGGTTGTTTGGATCTGGCATAGGAGGAACTGGATGGGCGATTTGCCAAATACCATCAAGGTGAGATTTTAGATCTTGCATTAAATCGCTGTTTACGCCACCTACAGACATAAGGTTCGCCGCATTTAGTGCCCCATTCACATGTTGTCCTAAGGATGTGGTTGCTAAATTAGCATCTCCCACCAGAACATTATTAAAATGTTCCAGTGGAAGTTTTATTCCATTGATGAGCGATTGTGCAGTCATCATATGATTATGTTTGAAGTGATCTATATGTTGAGCTACCATTTTAGCGAATAAATTTACTTTGTTTTGATGATTTTTAAGGTCGAAAAAGTTGTCGCAGGTGAATTGTAACATGAGCCCTCCGTTAATATTTACTACAATGATTTTGAACTGAAGTTATATAAGCCGTGAGAGAATAAAATAAAATCTCCCACCCCCCTTATACAATAATAAGGCTAGCACCTAATTTTTTTAAATTCAATAGCTTATCCATAATAATTTTATTAAGAATGTGTATTTTGTATTGCAATGTTGAAAAACCGCATAAAATCTTCAATTTGTGATGTTGAATAATTGAAGTATTGATTAATTTATGATATCCTCGCGAAAATTTTTTGATGGTTCCTTATGGATTTTAAATGTTTATCTATGTTGGCAATTATTTGTGTGGCCGTTACAAATTGCTATGCTAATGAATGTTTAGAAAATAGATATGCATTTGATGTTGGGTCTGGGGCAATTAAAACGACTGCTAGTAAAGTTGATAAATGTAAAGGAGAAATAGTAGAAAAGATTGGTGAGCATAATGTTCACATTAAATATGAAACCTGTCTTGAAAGTAAGGGTGATAAAGTTGAAATTTCAGAAGCTTGTATCAAGCAAACTAAGCAAGTAATTCAAGATATAGAAAAAGCATATGATATGGATTGTGCCACGTCTAGGTGTGCTGGTGTTGCAACTGCTTGGGCAAGAAAAGCTTCCAATACAGAAGAGTTATTGAAATTATTTAGAGCTGAAAAAATAGATATTGAAGTCTTACCACAGAAAGAAGAGGGCAAATTAGGTTTCTATACAGCTAAAACTCATAATACTGCCAAGTATAAATTAAATGATAAAATGGTTGTTTGGGATCTTGGTGGTGGAAGCTTCCAGCTTAGTGCAGTAGGTGGTGATGGTGATATACATGTGTATAACGGTATGTTTGGCGTAGAAAGTTATGATAAACTTATACGTAAAGCATTCATGAACGATGGAATGATTTATTTCAATAAAGAACGCTTAGATAGAGCAATTGATTTCACGGTAAAAAAAATAGGAAACAAAGTTAGAAAAGATAAGGTTATTAGAAATAAAATTAAAGAAAATGATGTTGTGGTCTATGCGATAGGCAGACCAATGTATAGAGGGATAAAAGAAAACCTTAAGCTGAGTGATGTAGTTACTAAAGAGCAGCTTTATAATGCAGCGCTTACTTTTTCTGGTAAGACAGTAGAAGAAGCTAGAAAAGCATATCCGTTATTACCAGATCATTATGTAATGCAAGCGCAACCAGCAATTATATTGATTTATAGTATTATGGAGAGTTTAGGAATTGATCAACTGCATATTTTAGAAGCTAAAGCGACAGACTATATTGCGATTGATGAAAAGTATTGGGATTAAGGAAGCGCAATAGCTAATTTATTAGCTTTAATTAAACGACCTCTAGTTTTCCACTTTACTATATCATCAAAGTAGGATGAGTTATTTGTGCCATAATATTCGGCATTCACAAAGATATTATCGTTGTTGCAATTTTCTGATTCTAGGGTGGTACCACAAGCTTTACCTTGAATACCATCTGCACTGTAGGCGCCATAACCTTTTTCACCATGGCTTATCAGTATATAACTAATGTCACTTGAAGAATTTATTTGATTCGCATTCTTATCTTTTAATGTAAATGGCCCTGTCCCGCTTGCGCTATATGATGAAAAGCTACTTGGTGTAGTGGCTAGGTTTTTAACAACTGCATATGTATATTTATTACCCCAACCATCAATCATATACAAAGGATTTATATTAAGAGCAGTTGTTGGAACTGCGCCAATTCTTAATGCAGGTGTTACTGCTGAAACATCGGTTGTTCCAGTCGCTGATGATAATGTACAATCAGTTGCTACTCCTAATGTCACGCTGTTTGATGAATCCAATCTACTTGCAGGGCAGGGTAATGTGCCATTTAATATTAAATATTTGCCAATTGCTAATTCAATTTGGTTTATCCTTTCTTTAGTTAAATTTTCACTTTTAGTCTTGGTCAATTCAAAGAAGAAAGTTAAAAAACCTGTATAAATAATGCTGCTTATCAATAAAGTTATAGTTAGTTCTACTAAATTAAATCCAGATGTAGATGTACGAATAGGGCTCATCACAGTCCCCATTTTGATTTTAAATACGATTCAACAAGCTTTCTTTCATTATCATTTAATACTCTATTAAAGGCTATAATTTCAGAGATAGAGCCATAAAAATCAGTAGGACCACCAGTGGTGCAAGATTCGCCAATCTTAAAACACGCTGGCGCAGAAGATAAATTCACAAAAGAATTGTTACTAGTTATTAAATTCCCATTCACATATAACGAAGCTTCTGGGCTAGCGCCATCAGAGAACATCCAAGTTGCATAGACATTACCATTATACGTTGTGCCAGAATATAGATTAGTACTTTGCATATACCAAAAATTATTACCATTCATATTTAAATTTATAGCAAACCTATTAGTAGCAGTGTCTCTGTCTAGTAAATAATTAGCGTTTGTAATGCTGTTTTGCTGCCCTGCAAAGAATATCGTGATATTAGTGGCAGGCAGAGCATACTGGTAACTAGAGCTACTAAGAATAAAACCATTCTTGTTGTTAAAAGTCATTGCTGGCTTTCCATTAAATCCTGTCGCGGAATATACAGGGTGATTTGAGCCTGCTGGGGTGAAAACAAATATATATGGAGATTTGTCTGTCCACTGGCTGACATTGTTTGAACCATCTTTTGTTATTTTGCTAATATCATTCGCATCAAGCCATAAAACTAATCCATAGATATCAGTTGGTAAAAATGTTGAAGATGCTTGATCGCAGTTAGCAGGAGCACCACCAGATAAAGTAATTACGTTTTTTATTGTGCGCCAGCGCAATATATCATCATTGTAAGTTGATATGTTTATACTATGAGGTGCGTCAAATAGCATATTATCATCGTCGCAATTTTCATCTTCTGAACTGACAAGTCCTATGTGAGATAAATTACAAGAAACAGGGACAACTCCTAAATCGTTATATGCTCCTTTTCTGTTTTTTCCATGGCTTATTAAGGCATAAGCCTCGCCAATGTCTGTGCCTGTATTTATAGAGTATTGAGCTGGATTATTGTCGATTATAACGAAGTCATTGTCTAAAAAGTTTGTATTGCTATCAAAAAGTTGTTTATTGATGCTATTTTCTTTTATGGCGTGATATGTAAATCTCATATCCCAAGCGTCAAACATAAAATCATCTGGCAAATTTAAAGTTCTAACGGGTACTGAGCCTATTCTTATATTCTTGCTGGCTCCAACAACATCTACAACCCCACTAGCGCTCCCAGCGCAGTCGGTAGAAACACCGAAATTTGCAGAGTTTTTTAGTTCTGTTCTGCTTGCAGGACAGGGTAGATAACCATTTTTATTATAAAAACTATAAATTGCGCTTTCTATTTTATCTAGTTTGCGTTGAGTTTCGCTTATATCATCTCGTAGTTTTGTAGTTGGTAAGATGGATACTACGCTTCCAAAAGCTGCAGCAATTATGAGCATTGCAATTGCAACTTCTGCCAAAGACATGCCAGAGATGTTAGTTCTTTTTATCATAACAATCAAAGCTTATCACCTGATTGAGATTTGTAAAATAGTTTTAAGATCCAGAAGATTAATTGGTTCTAGAACGATCTAAAAAGTCGGTTGCTACCTTTCTTCCATTCATCATATAGATATTTTGGCTTTCTGGGTTTTTTGCAACAGGATCGCGAGATTCCTCTTTTGGTAAGCTTACTTTTTTAACTGCTTTTTTCTTTTTTGGTTTTGCCTGCACAGCTAAAGGAGTTTCTTTTTGATGCTCCTCAACTTTTGTTTCTTCTTTTTTTTCAGTTTTAAATTCTTCTGGAACTTTTGGAGTATCTTTTAATTCTGGTTCAGGTTGTTTTTCAATTTTATCTTTTAACTCCTCCATACTTGGAGTGGCTGGAACAGTAGCTAAGGGAGCGCTAGGTGTTGTAGGCACAGATTCTGATGTTGTTTTGGCCGCGGATGTAGAAGGTAATTCTGGCGCTTTCGGCACAATCGTTTCAACCTGAGTGGTAGCTGCATTAGGAGTGGTTGGTTGTGCTACGGAAGGTATAGATGCTACCGGTGCTGCGGGAGCAGCAGGTATAGGGGCTACTACTGGTGCTGTAGGATTTACAACAGGAGTCACTACTTCTTGGGTAGTTACTGCAGGCGTTGGGGTAGTCGTGGTTGCTTGAGCTAGATTTATTCTATCATTTGTAGCTATATAACCAAATTCAGCATTTTTTATCATTGCTTTTTTAGGTGCTATATCAGAAATACTTTGGAATGAAACTTGATGCACTGGTTGAGCAGGAAGAACTTCATCAGCTATATCATAAAACGAATAGCCAGCATTGCTGCCTTGTGCAACATCTGAGTAGTGGGTTTCCATGGCATAAGAATTTGAAGCAGGAATTCTTTTTGCAGAGTTGTTTGATGAGGTTTGAAATGCAGATGATACTTTATCAATGAGTCTAGTGAAAAAGTCAGAGTCACCTGAAGTTCTAGAAGATGTTTGAGATTGTGGAGTGGCTTGGTTAAACTGGTTTATTACAGGTAGAGAATTTATATTAGACTGAACTGAAGTGGCCAAAGAGCTAGGATTAACTTCAGTACCCGACTTGTTTTCAGCAAGAGATGTTGGAGTAATTGCTTGAAATCCAGATGATTTTTCTTCTTTTTTTTCGCCGAGTGCTCCAGATGCAGCAAGCATGTTGTCTCTAGGCGCTCTTCTATCGCTGAACGATTCTCTGACTTGAGGATGATCAGGTTTCATAGCACCACATGCTGTTAAATCAAGAGTGATAGCTACTAAAGCGACGGTTGTTAGATACTTAACCAAGTTTTTTTCCATATTATGTCCAGAAAATAATTGCATTCCTTTAACAATCTAACACTAGAGAATTATCTCGTGCAACAGAAATTTGGCATGGGTTATGTATGGTTAAGAGAAAATTTAATAAATCATTCCACTTGAGTCAAAGCGAAACTCTATTTCTTTCCATGAAGCAAATTTTTCTTTGTCGAGGTTTTTTAATGGCGAAGAGACTTTTACAGCCCTGACCGCGCTGTCTACAAAAGCTTGATAATATGGAGAAGAATTGGGTGTTAGCTTCGGCTGAGCGGATATGACATTTGCTTCCATATCCAATACTATTATCACTATTACTTCCATTCCTAAAGAATTAGCGCCACTGAAAGATGTGGTATTCCAGTTTTTTGTGATCTGAGATTTTATCATATCAATTTCGCTAATAGACATTGGTATATTAGAATTAAATTCTTTATTAGTTTCCCCTTTTATTGCTTCAGCAAAGTCTTTAAATTCTTTATCTATTTTTTTATTCTCTTTTTTCTTAGATTCTTCTTCTAAGCTTTTTAATATAGATTTTTCAAAGTCATCTGTTTTCTTTTTTTTCTTAGTGTCTTCTTTTTTGTTTTTTTCTAACTTTTTTTCTTGGTTGGTGATTTCTTTTTTTTGTGTTTCTTTTTTGACAGGTATTTTTTCTGCATCGTCATCCGCTTTTGCTACTTTTTCTTTAGAGTGATCTTGAGCTTCTTGTTTCAAATCTTGAGATTTAGGAGCTTTTTTGGTTTGAGTGCTTTCATCATTTTTTTTATCAGTAGTTTTGACATTAACATTAGTTAACTCTGAGACATTAACCACATCAACGACCATTGCATAGTCGGTATTTATATCTTTATGAAAAAGGGCAGGGAGTTCGTATAAAATGAAGAAGCCCAGTATTAGGTGGAAAATAATTGATAATGTAAAACCCCGTTGCATCCCTAGTTCTGTTCAAGACCTTCTGTAACTAAAGCCACGTTTTTAAAGCCAGCGGTTTTAATGGCTCCAAAGACTTCCATGACCTTACCGTAATCGATTTTTCTATCTCCTCTTACAAAAATTCTAGTCTCTTTTTTTTCTTTCAAAACAGCGTTGAGTTTTGAGGATAATTCTTGAATACGAACTTTCGATTCCTGAATGTAAATATTGCCAGATTTATCAATAGAGATCGCTATAGGCTCGTCCTGTCCAGCCAGTGCAGAAGCTTTTGTCTTTGGGAGGTCTACTTGAACGCCAGCTACTAACATAGGAGAACACACCATGAATATGATCAGCAGTACTAGCATTACGTCAACAAGAGGAGTGACATTTATCTCGCTGGTAAGCTGCTTGCGTTTTTTAGTTCGTTTAATTTCTGTTAATGCAAATGCCATTTATTTAATGTTATCAAGTTCACGTGAAATGATTGCTCCTAATTCATTTGAGAAATCATCTAGGTTATTAGCCACTCTATTCACTTCACCAGCAAATTTATTATAAAAAATTACTGCTGGTATAGCCGCCGCAAGACCAAATGCTGTTGCAAGTAATGCTTCCGCAATACCGGGTGCTACAACAGCGAGTGTTGTATTTTTCGAAATAGCTATTGATTGGAAGCTTACCATAATCCCCCAAACTGTACCGAACAATCCTATGAAAGGTGCGCTTGAACCAACTGTTGCTAAAAATGTTAAGTTTTTTTCTAGCTTGTCCATAGATTTAGAGCTTGCAACCTGCATAGCTTGGTGAATCCTTTCTTTTGTGCTTGCTCTTAGGTTATGGTTTGCTGATATATCTCTAATGTTTCTGGCTTGCCACTCTTGCATAGCAGACGTAAAAACCAAAGCAATTGGGTGATTCTCGCGGCCTTTTATTCTTTCAAAAAGATTTTCCAGAGATTGGCCAGACCAAAATGACTTTTCAAAGTTATTAGTTTTACCTTTGATTGATTTAAAAAGAATCCATTTATCAAATATAATTGCCCAGCTCCAAATAGAAGCGAATATAAGCATGATCATAACCCCTTTGACCACCGCATCAGCCTGCATGAAAAGTCCCCAGAAAGAGAGATCCATGGTCACTGCAGTAGAGCCGCTATCAAGCGCTAATGAATTTATACTATCGACTGGAGCACCTTTTACTGCTGTTTGGAATGCAATATTTAAAACTTGAAACATTTTTTATCTTTAGGATTAACTATATAATGCATTTTAAACATAATTTTTAGTAGATTCAAGATTTGCTTTTAAAATTGATGCTATGCGAAGGCTTTTGATACAAAGCTTGAAGTAAAATCATACCGCAATTATAGCTTGAAGTACTATTCTGATTTATAAGCACCATAGCTATATTAATGCATCCTGCTAAATCTATATTTATACAATGAATTCCTAACTTCCAGAATTTATATTCTGGGAATGGCTGTATGCATCTTAGAGCATATCCTAGGTCTTGAGATGAGATTTTTTTATATAAATCTTGAAGCATATCTTGATGTAAAGTTCTTTGACACAAAGCTTGTAAAAGCTTCATACCGCAGTTGCGGCTTGAATCGTTGGTGTTGTTCAAAAGTAATGAGGTCATATTAATGCAATTCATTAAATTTGTATCTAAATAATGAATCCCTAATTGGTAGATGGTGTGTTTTGGAAATGGTTTTATGCATCCTAATGCATATTCAAGAATTTCTCTTTGTTTATAGATAAGGCTAAAAGTATTTAATTTGCTCATTGAGCGAACGTCGAATCTATATTCTACTTCAGCTATACACTCTATTATCTGAAATAGTAATCTAGTCGAAGATTCCATTTTTAAGATGTGAGGAATTTTACGTTTGTTGAATCCTTTATGGCAAATTCTCTCCCATATTCGCTCAGGAATTTCTTTGGGCTTCTCTATCATTTTTTTGGTACAAGTTATTGAAATATATCCCTTTTAGTACGCTATATCAATGTGGAAAAAAAGGAAGTATATTTTGAAGGGTGTTACGAGAAATATAGCATGGGCAATCGACTATAATAATTATGCTTTGATATTATATCCCTTGATTGACTTAGTTTAGATACTGCATATATTATTGGTAGAGGCTTAAATTCGAGATTTTATGAGTAAATTTTCTACATGGCTTTTTTCTACTCTTTGCGGTTCTTATGTTGGTAAGGATGAGTTTGGTAATTGCTATTATGAAAGTAGGAAAGCAAATAGAGGCTTTGGGCGAAAGCATCGCTGGGTGCTTTATAAGGGGATGCCTGAAGCTACAAAAGTGCCGCCACAGTGGTTCAGTTGGTTGCATTATCAAGCAGACGTGCCGCCTAGTTCCAATAGCAAGAAGTATAATTGGGAAAAATCTCATAGGCCGAATTTAACTGGTACAACTGAAGCATATTTTCCTAAAGGCCATATACTTGCTGGTGGCAAAAGAGATAAAGCAACAGGTGACTATGAGCCTTGGAGACCTTAACAATTTTATATTTAAATTATGTCTAAAAATTTAGTTGAAAGCTTAGTTGGATTACTAGTAATTATCATCGCAATTGCATTTTTATATTCCGCATATAAAACCACTGATGTTGGTGTGAGCGCTACTAGTGGCTACAATATATCTGCAAAATTTGACAGGGCAGATGGTTTGAATTTGGGTAGTGAAGTTAAAGTTGGGGGTATTAAAGTTGGCAAAGTTATCGGCCAAGAATTGGATGGATCTAACTACCAAGCTATTATCCGTATGGTGATTAAAGATGATATAAAGCTGCCAGCTGATAGTACAGCTGAAATTATAGGAAATGGCTTGTTGGGAGAAAAATACGTAGCCATTATCCCAGGTGCGGATGAAGAAAAAATTTCTGATGGTGGTTCGATTGAATTTACTCAATCTGCAGTTAGCTTAGAAAGTTTGATTGGCAAATTTATATTCAGTTCGGCTGAGAAAGCTGGGAAAGATTCTAAGGATAAAAAATAAGTATGTTTCGAATATTTTTATTGTCTCTAATGTTTTGCGCAAGTACATCGGTAGCAGCTGAGCAAGAAGAGTTCGTGCAAGAAGTTGCTCCTCAAACTGAAGAAGTTGATAGCGAACTGCAAAACATGAGTGTTCAGCAGGAATATCAAGAAAAGCAAAAAAGCGTTTTAGATATTCTATTCGGTAAAGCAGATGAAGAGGTGGATGATAAAATTCCTAGTGCAGATTCTTTATCTCCAGGAGAAGTTGAAGTAAATGAAGCAAATAAAGATGGTGATTTTCTTAATACCGCGCAGATTAAATTAATAGATAAAACATTAGGCAAATTATATCGTTTTGATATTCCTGTAGGTAAGAGTAAGCAGTTTAATGAAATAGTAGTTAGAGTGTTATCATGTTGGAGTCCTAGCTACAAAACTTTATTGCCAGAGAGTAGGGCGTTGCTTGAAATACATGAAGTAAATAATGAGAAATCAAAAAGAGTGTTTCATGGTTGGATGTTTGCTAATGCTCCTAGTACTAATATTCTAGAGCATCCTAATTTCGATGTCACAGTTGCAGACTGCAAGAGTGTAAAAAATTAAGAGTTGGCGATCCATTCTAGATAAGTATTATTCAAGCTTTCAATAGAAATTTCTACAATGCAGGGCACTTCGTAAGGGTGAAGTTTGGATATCATTTCCATGGTTTTTTCTATTAATTTTTTCTTTGTCTTGATAAACATTATCAATTCTTGAGAATTTTCAACCTTGCCTTTCCATTTGTAAATGGATGTAGTGTTGTGAATAATATTAACGCAAATCGCCAAGTTATCGGTTATTAATTTATTGGCTATCTTATCCGCATTATTCTTTGAATCGATAGTGACATATAGAAATGAAAAAGACATTAGTTCATTACTTCAGTTGATATAGCAGAATCAGCATTATTAGCGCTATCCAATTCTTTAGCCAACTCTTTGCCATCGATTAATTTTTTCTTAACTATATTAGGTGGTAGTTTTGTTTTTTTAGCATCTGTTTCTATAGTCATTTGCGGTGAGCTAGCTTTTTTAAGCTCTGGTAGTTTTTCAGATATGACTTCAGGGTTAGTTGTTGTTTTTATTCCTGTGTCAGTGTCCAAAGAAGTGCCAAAAACTCTTCCTGATATAGAAGATATCGATTTACTCATTGAAGAGAAAAAGCCATCATCATTCTTTGGTTCTTCTTCAACTACAGTTATAAATGTTGCTTGCTTATTTGACGGTTCTGGTTTTACGAGTTCAGTTTTTGACTCTTCTTTTGCTAACGTAGGGTTGTTTTTGTGTTCAGCAACAGGCTGTAATTTTTGTATTGGAGCTTTGGTTGGCTGAGTTATTCTTCTTGCTATTCCAGATTCAAGCTCTTTTCTTATAGTTATAGTATCTATTATAGTTGCTAATTCTATATTGCCGTTTTTCTGGGCTATACCTAAGGCGTGTTCGCCAGTATTGTTCATAGGTAAAGGTGAAGCACCTTTGCCTAACAGAAGATTCGCCATCCTGCTATCATTGTTTCTAACTGCAATCATAAGTGGTGTATCGCCATTCTTATCTCTGATATTTATATCCGCACCTTCTTCAATAAGTTTTGCCACTGGTTGAGTGGAGCCTTTTTGAACAAAAGAGAAGATAGCATTATTTTTATCTGGTTCAGCCTCCGCTACAATAGTTTCAAATTGTCCTCTTAATGCTGAGGATGCGTAATCTACAGGATATTTGCCGATATAATCAGTTGTGAAAGCTTTTGCACCGCTTTTAATTAGAGATGTGAAAATTTCAACGTTATTATTGGTTGCAGCAATATGAAGTGCGGTTTTCCCATCTTTTGCTTGAGTGTTAACATTCACGCCTTTTGTTATTAGATATCTTACAGTCCTTAAGTGGTTAGTTTGAATAGCGTACATGAGGGCGCTATAGCCATTTTCGGTTAGTACAGAATTTAAATCGGCACCATTTTTTATTAGAGTGCTAATAGCTCCTACATCATCTTTTTGTATCGCTGCAAAAAGTAATTCTGAATATTGTTTTTGATATACAACTGTAGGTAGATGCTTGTTATTTTCATCGAACTCCGCTCGTTGAAAAAATTTGGGCTGGATAGCTTTGTTTTCGAATTTTTTTCTAGTTAATGTGTTGTCTGGTTTGAAGCTTCCTTCGAGATTTTGATTTTCTTGAAATATGCTAGATAAAGAAGAGCTGATATGCTTATCGCTTGGGGCTCTTTTTGTTTGTTCCCAAGACGCTTTCGTTTGAGCCTTGTTTTTTATCTCAACTGGCTTTGCTTTTGATTTTTTTGCTTTTGGTTTTTCAGCAATAATTGGCTCTTCTTTTTGTTCTTCAGCGATAACTTGAGGTTTTTGTGGCGCTTCAGGTGGCGTAGGGACGTTTACGGCAGGGACGTTCTTTGGTGCGTCTACTTTTAGTTGTGTATCTATTTTATTTTTAATTTCAGCTTCTTTTTTTATTTCATTTGGATTCGGGATTGGTAACTTAGGGCTCGATTCGGCATTAGAGTTTGTTGTGTTGGAGTCGAAAGAGCCAATATCTCCCCATTCGTCGAAGTTATTTTGTGCATATGCAATGAGCGAAAAGCCAACTAGGTAACTTGAAATAAGGAAAGTCTGAAATAAGTGTTTATTCATCTTTTGGTACTAATTTTTTAATTTCTTTTTCCACAACTGTAGTAACTAATGCAGGTAGATGCTTATTTAGCCACTCACTTATTTGTGGTTTAATAAGCTCTATGACTATATCTTCTACAGTTCCGCCAGAGCGTAGTTTTAAGGTTTCAATCTCGTTTTTTTCTGTCATCTTCATAAAGTTTTTAAGAGTTTGTCTCGAAGTTGCGGCTACAGCTTCGTCTAATAAAGTTTCTATATTTCCAGTATTTGCGGGTTTTTGAGGAGCTTGTGCTAAACCTTGAAAAGCAGGAGTGGGCAAAGGTTGCGATACTTGATTTGCAATGGCATTATCTATAGTCGCTAGAATATCATTTGACGGCTGTGGAGTTAAAGGTGTTTCTAACTTTGGAGACTGCGGTTCGGGGGTAGGCTTAGATTCGTTTGCAGCTTTCACCTCTTGAATAACCTCTGTTAGCTCTAATACTTCGTCATTAGCTGTGGGAGTGGTATTTGTTATCACTTCTTTTATATCATTTAGTATTTGATCAATTCCTTGTTCTTGCTTTTCTGCAAGCTGTGCACTTTCTTTCGTCATCTATTTATCCTAATCTCACTGTCTAATTAATTTTTATCAGCATCAATTATATTAGTCTAGACTTAATTAGTTGTTTGAGTTTTCTAAAAAAAATGTTAGTAGATAGGTTTAAAAATATTTTAGAAATGAAGCCAATATTTATTTCATTTGAAGGATGTGAAGGTTCTGGGAAATCTACCCAATCAAAGCTACTGGCCAGTTATTTAGAAAAATTAGGTAAAAGTACGGTGCTTACACGTGAGCCAGGTGGAACGGATCTTGCAGAAGAAATACGGAAAGTACTATTGGGTGGCAAGAAAATCGAAGACACATTGACAGAATTTGTTTTAATTAGTGCAGCCAGAAGAGACCATGTCGAGCACAAAATCAAACCTGAATTAGGTAATGGGCAATTTGTAGTCTGTGATAGATTTTTTGATTCTTCACTCGCTTATCAAGGGTATGCTAGAGGTTTGGATTTAAAGATCATGCATGAAATTAAAAATTTGACTATTGGAGAATTCGCACCTGATAAAACTTTTTTGATTGATATAGATCCTGAAGTTGCTATTGAAAGAATCAAAAGTGCTCGTATGGGAAATAATCACTACGATGCAATGGGAATTGAATTTCATAAGAAAGTTAGAAATGGCTTTTTGGAAATTGCGAAACAGAATCCAAATAGGATTGTTGTAATAAATGGAAACAGATCTCAAAAAGAGGTGTTTGAGGAAATTAAATCTAATTTATGAGGTGAGGAATGCTTGGAGTATTGAGTGCGGTTACTAGTATAGCAGGTACATTATTTGGTTTTGCAACAAATAAGGAATTAAGAGAGTGGGTTGCAAATGCAAGTAATGTGGCTTTTAATATCCAAGTTGCAGATTTCTCAAAAGCAACTTTGTATTTTGATGATGTCCACCTACACAAAGTATATAGCGATACTAAGGGTAAAGTTTTAAGTTCGACAAAAATTGATGATACGAATTCGCTAGACGTTATATGCAGAAAAGTAGCGTTAAAAACGGTTAATAATAGATTCGATTTACCAGATAATAAAGATCATAGTACATACTCACTTGTATCGTATCTAATAGACCAAACACTTGAATACGTTAAAAATATAAAGACTAGCCCACAAGATAGATTAGCTTATGTTACTTATGTTTCTAATTTACTGAAGCATTTTTCTAAGGATACAAATTTTAAATTTGATTTAACTGATGCTGATATTAAAGCAATAGATGAGATAGCCAGATTAAATACCAAAAATTTGAGATTAATATCTAGTGATAGAGTTAGAGTTATCAAATTATCTAGGATAGAACAATCTCAGCAAACAAAAATTTTAGACTCAGATAGATTTAAAAGAATATTCGTGGCATTGGGTTCTAAAGATTTTGAAACTTCATCTATGCCAAATGTATATAGCGCAAGAGATGTTATAGGAGTTGGAGGAACGCCACTTGATCAATACTTATCAATGATTCATAAAGATACGGTTAATAATAAGTATGAGTTTGGCACGCTTTTGAGTTGTTTGCTTGATATATTAAATAAATTTTTAACAGATTCAATTCCTCAAAATAAAGCTGCTAATGCTACAGATATTTTTCAAAAACTGATTACTATCATAATTGATAAAGATATTGAGGTGACCGATAATGATAGGAGAATGCTTGGAGAAGTGAATATTAAATTAGCCAAATACTTGGGAGCAGGTCTGGTTATGAATTTAGATAAAACTGCTGGCATCGATGCAAGTATTATGGTTGATAACAGTGCAGGAGTGGGATCTAGAGTTAGCCAATCAAATCTAGCCAGCAGTGATCATGGTAAGCAAGTTGGCAGTGTAGATGAAGGAAGTGATATGAGGATCGCAGGAGTCCCTTATTCCGCACCCGCTGTAGCAACAGTATCGTCATCTGCATCAGCAGCTGTGTCTCCTCAGTTTGCAGCTTCAGCGAGTGCGGCTACTGGTCAAGCAGCTAATATAGCTGAAGGATCAAGAGTTGATACAGATGCATCGGTAATAGCTGATACAACTGTAACCCAGCAGCAAAAGGTCAATGTATGGAATAATAACAAAAAAGGACAGCAGTCAAAATAGAGAATAAGCCTTGTTGTTTTTATTTTACTACATCCCCAATTTTAATACCCAAGCTTTCAGCTTCACCAGCATTAAGTTCAATTACGTATTTGACTTTGATATCTGAAGTTATTGATTTCAAACTATGGGGTTGTTGGTTGGGGTGAATTTCTGCGATAGTGCCAGTCTCATCAACCATTATTATATCAAGGGGAATATAAGTATTCTTCATCCAAAAATGAGCTCTATCCACGTATGGAAAAATGAAAATCATGCCATGTTTTGGTTCGAGATATTTTCTGTACATTAATCCGCGCTGCAATTCTATACTTGTTCTTGCTTCTTCCAAGTATAAGGTTGTTTCTTCATCCATTGAATTCAGTATAAAGTATTGGATATATTTACGCTCTGGATTTGATGGATTATAATAAAAGTTAGCCAGCAAGAAACAAAGTATTGCAAATAATAAAAGCAAAAACACCCTATATTTATGTGCCAAATCCATTAACTGTATAATTGTTTTACAAACCATATATGAATCTTATATATAATTTATAAAAAATCTCGTTCTATTATTGCCCAAATAGCGAGTCCATAAGTTTTTTATTTTCTACGGTATGCAATTTCATGTAAGCAACAGCAGGTGAAGCAGAACGTTCGCGTCCGATATATCTTGCACACGTAATTATTTACAGAATTATCTGCCACCTTATGCGGAGAAAAAATTGAAATAAAATTTATGATATCATTGTTAATTAAAATGATAAATAATACTATTTGTGGACTGTATTACTGTGGCACATGCTTATTATATATGAAAAGAACGCAGGTCTTTAGCAATTTAGAAGTGGAGAAAAGTGATGCAAAATGAAACTTTATTTTCAATTCTACAATTAGCGTTTCTAGCTATTAAGAAAGTTTTATCTAAGCCTTTGCTGCTAATAAGCTATATAATAATTATATCGGCATTAATCGGAATTATTTATATTGGTAGTGATTTATCTGGTCTGACAAAAAGCTATGATAAGGGTTCTGATTTAGCAGTGATGACAGTAATATTACTTTGGTATTTAGTATTCATAGCTATCTTAGCATTTGCATACGTTTTTTCTCTTGTTGTTATAAAAAATAATAATGATTTTAGTCAATACCTCTCTAATTTATGGTCTTATATTGTAAATCCAGCATATTTTTTAAAGACAATATTTTTTGTTTTTAGAAGAAGTATGAAATTTAGTATTGTATTCATACCTGTGTTCATTCTATCCCTTATGATTAGTTTTCTTCTCGGTCTGTTTGCGGTTTTTGGAAAGGTAAGTTGGAGTGTTTGGGAATCGGTATCCAATTTTTCAGGGTTGCTGTGTGTAATTGTATTTGCAATAGTTTTTTATAGGCACGTTAGAGGTATGCTAATAGTTCCTTACGGAATAATTGGGGGTAGTGATTATGAGGATTCTTCAAATGAAAGCGCTAAATCTATGAAAGGTAGTGAGCACGCTTTTTTTTATATACTTATACTTTTCTTTGCGCTTATTATTTGTTATGGATTTGTTGTCATTTTTGACCCAGACTACGTGGTGCAACCTTACGAATTTAATAAACCCAAAGTGCCTTTGTATGAGAATTACTCACTCATGGTTGGCATATTGCTTTGTTCCACTTTCTTCTTAATTTATTCCACGATGATAAATCTTTTGTACTTTAAAAGACGTAGTGCTACATAGATGTCAATCGCCGTCAACCAATAAACTACTTATATATTTAAGTTTGCTAATGCAAACTGCTCATCCAAACAAAGCGTCCATGATTTTTTTGCTCTCTACAGTGTGGAGCTTCATATAACCAACAGCAGGTGATGCAGAGCGCTCACGGCCAATGTATTTAGCACGCGTTGATTTGTGTTTCACAGCTTTTAGAACTTTCTCAATTCTTGGCTCAACGAAATAGAATGCTCCCATATTTTCATGCTCTTCTTGGCACCAAATTACTTCTGCATTTGGATATTTAGCTAACTCCATACCTAATTGAACTGTAGGGAATGGATATAATTGCTCCATTCTAATTAATGCTACATCTTGTCTGCCAAGTTCTTGGCGTTTTTCAAATAAGTCATAATAAACTTTACCAGAGCATATAACTGCTTTGGTAACTTTGTTTGCGACTACTTCTTTATCACCAAGTACTGGTTCAAACTTCGTGCCTTCTTTCATTTCTTCAAAGGTTGATACAGCAAGCTTATGACGCAGTAACGATTTGGGTGACATTACAACTAATGGTTTTCTGAAGTTGCGTTTTTGTTGTCTGCGAAGCGCGTGGTATATTGAAGCAGGTGTTGTGCAATTCAACACTTGAATGTTATCACTAGCGCACGATTGTAAGAATCGCTCAAGCCTTGCAGAGCTATGCTCTGGGCCTTGTCCTTCATATCCATGTGGCAGCAGCATTGTGATCCCAGACATTCTTAACCACTTCGCTTCACCAGAAGTTATGTATTGATCAATTACAACTTGTGCACCATTTGCGAAATCACCAAATTGAGCTTCCCAAATAGTTAGTGTCATTGGGTCTGCATAGCTATAACCATATTCAAATGCTAGTACTGCAAACTCAGAAAGGTTACTGTTATAAATTTCTAACTTTGCTTTTTGGCTGTCTGAAAGATTATTTAGAGGAGCAAATTCTTGTTGTGATTCTTGATCAAACAAAACCGCATGACGATGCGAGAAAGTGCCTCTCTTTACATCTTGGCCAGTCATTCTGATTGGGAATCCTTCGTCTAGAAGTGATGCGAATGCAAGTGCTTCACCAGTTCCCCAGTCAATATCTTTGCCAGTTTCAATCATTTTTTTCTTAGCTTCTAATTGGCGCAGAACTTTTGTATTGATGTTGAATTCTTTTGGATACTCACAAAGTTTATGTCCAAGCTCTTTTAGTTTTGAAGCCTTAACTCCCGTTGCCACTTCTTCTCTATCAACTTTTGCAGGCTCGAATTGACTCCAGTTTGCAGATAACCAATCGGCTTTATTTGGTTTATAACCAACTGATAATGTAAATTCTGCATCAAGCTTTTGTTTGAAAGTTTGTTGCATTGTTTCAAATTCTGTTGCGGAAATAAGTCCTTCGGAGATTAATTTATTTGCATAAACTTGTGCTGGGTTTTCTTTGTTTTTAATTGCAGTATACATAACTGGTTGTGTGAAGAAAGGTTCGTCACCTTCGTTATGTCCATATTTTCTATAGCCAACCACATCGATCACTACATCTTTTTTGAATTTAGCGCGGTATTCAGAAGCTAACTTACTTACAAATACAACAGCTTCGGCATCATCACCATTCACGTGGAAAATTGGCGCGCCTATGAATTTTGCAATATCAGTAGAGTAAAGCGTAGATCTAGAATCTTCAGGGTTAGTTGTGAAACCAATTTGATTATTAGAAACAACATGCATCGTGCCACCCGTGTGGTACGCTTTGAGTTGCGATAATGCAAGTGCTTCCATAACTGATCCTTGCCCTGCGAATGCAGCATCACCATGGACTAAAATTCCTAGTACTTGAGAACGGTCAGCATCTTTTCTTAGATCCTGTTTAGCGCGAACGCGGCCTAACACAACTGCATTAACAACTTCTAAGTGCGATGGGTTAGGGGTTAAGGTTAAGTGTACTTTATGTCCATCAACTTCTATATCCGATGATGTGCCTAAGTGGTATTTTACATCGCCTGGGATACCCATATTATCAGGGAACGCAAGCTCACCTTTAAATTCAGAAAGCATTGCATGATATGGTTTGCCCATAACTTTTGTAAGGGTGTTTAATCTACCTCTATGAGCCATGCCTAGTACGTATTCACGTACGCCAAATTGTACTGAGTGTCTGACGATTACTTCCATACAAGAGATTGAGTTCTCTAATCCTTCGACGGAGAAACGTTTGGTTCCTGGGAATTTTGTATGCAAGAAGCTTTCAAACATTTCGGCTTCCATTATGTCTTGTAGAGCTGTCTTTTTTTCCTCTGTGCTGATTGAGACGGTGCCAGCGGTTAATTCTAATTTACGTTGTAACCAATGGCGCTCTTCAGCACTTTCAATATGCATGAATTCAGCAGCAACACGGTTACTATATATTGATTTCAATGTGTGTACTAAATCCCTAAGTGGAGCGCTTTCTACTCCAAATGTTCCGCCAAGATGAATTGTTTTATCTAAATCTGCATCAGAAAATCCATGAGATTTATAGTCTAATTCTGCGTGGTATGCAGGTTGCTTTAAGCCTAATGGATCAAGTGCAACGTCGGTATGTCCATAAGTTCTATATGCGTTAATTAAGTTTGCAGCTTTTAAGCTACTCATCATATCTTCAGTGCTTGCCACTGAATTAGCAGCTTTTGCTGGTTTTGCTTTTAACTCCTCTTTGTCAACAGCACCAATTACTCGGTTTTTATACGGCTTCCATGCAGCACCGCTGGCAGCTTTTTGTACATTAGCTGCATTGTCATTTAAACTTTTGAAATAATTTTGCCATTCTTGGTCTACAGACGATGGATCTTGCGAGTATTTGCTATATAGTTCTTCAATGAAAACTGCATTGCTTCCAAATAGATAAGATGTATTCTTTAAATTTGACATAATTTTTCTCTGAAATTTCTGGGCTCTTCTTATTACAGAATAGCGGTAAAGTCTAGTTAAATCAATAAGAGCTATGTATTTAGTGCTATCTAGCTTAATGCCTAGATTCATTTGGTAAATAAATTATGATTGTTTTATGAAAAACAATGGTATTTTAACATATGGAATTTCTTTATAAGTGGTGATCTTCAACTACTTCTTCTAATTAACGCTTTTGTATGATAGAAGCTTCCAAAAAGCTCGTTTTGGATGGTTATATGGTTGCTATGCAAATTATACATGATAAAAAACTGCCTTTTAAAAAATATATAGTTTTTCAAAGTATTGCAGAGTTGTTGGAATATATAAAAGAAACTAAGGTTGATTTCCAAGTGCTGCAAAGAGGAAGTGATACTGTTTTACGGGTAGATAAGTACTCTCAATTGGTTTTAAAAAACCATAATTACAATTCTGTAATTGAAAAATTACTAGAGAATCATAATGAACAAACTCATAAACTCACTCTTGCAACTGCAGAATACCATACTTATTTAGAAATATCAGATACCAATGGAAAAGAAAAATTTACTTTTGGCGGTGCTCCCAAAAACAAAGGTAGTAAATTAGATTATCTGACTATTAGGAATGACTCTTATTACCCCAAGAAATATTATGCTGGTAATAAACCTATAGAGCCTGATAGTGTTAATCCGCATTTTAATAAAGGTTCTGCATCAATAACTTTTCCAATTACAGCTGCACAATTTTCCAAGGTTTTGGAAATAGCAAAGAGTTTAAAAGAAGAATTTGATAAGAGTGATCATAGATTCGATATTACTGGCAACGTAGGTAATAACTGTGCAGATATAGCAAATAAAATAATCAACGATATAGGAATACATGGTAAAATAATCGATTTTTATAAGGTTGATGAGCTAGATATGCGGGATCAAGGAACAATGTACTTGGTGTGGAGCGATCTAGGGACTGTGCAATTTATGTACTATTTACCATATCATTTTTTTGATAATATAAGCTTTGTTGTTACTGGGAAAACTATAGATGAACAGCTAGAATATTTAGCAAGCAAGATAGGGTATTACAATTTCTTTCCTCATACAAAATCTCCTTTGATTCCCCATGCATATAATGATAACTCTAGCGAAATTGATAAGTATCTAAGCTATATTGACGCAACAAATGCTGAGGGTGATACAATATTACACATTGCATTGAAGTATAATAATGTGAATTTTGCTAAGGTTGTTATATCTAAAGGTATTGATATCAATATAGAGAACAATAGAGGAGAGACGGCTCTTCATATAGCTGCGAAAATGCCAGCATCAAAGGATAAATATGAAGTTTTAGAAATCTTATCTAAGTCTTCTAGGCATATAAATGATGTGGATAGTTTAAATTCTGCCACGCCATTAACAAATGCGGTTATATCAGATGATAGTTCTGCAGTTGAAATTCTGTTGAAAAACGGTGCCAATGCATCATACGTTAACGCGAACATGGATAATTTAGCTAATATAGTGGTTAATTATGGTGCTTATAAAGTTCTCAATTTAATTAATAAGTATGATCCAAGTTTGATCTACCATGATAATTTAGAGCACCAAATTCCAATTTGCGAAGTTGCTAGACAAAAAGATCCAAGCGCCATATTAGAAAATTTTGAAGAAATGTGGTCGAGCTTTGATAAAGGACTATGCAAAGAGCCTGCGCAATTAAGTTCTGCTCTTGAACTTTAAATTGTTCATAATCCTATCTTTATCAATCACTCCAAAAAGGTAGCAGCATAGCAAATATGCTCCTCCTCCTATTGTTATGTCCAATAGCATTGCAATTATAATGTTTGCCTCTTTGGTAATAAATTCGACGCCGTATATAGCTAGTATCATGAGCAGTCCAGATATTATATACTTCATAGAGTTTAAGATAGTTCTGTCGATCAAAGAGAATCGCTTCGCTTTTACAGATATTTGAATTAAGCGTATGACTGTGTACCAAGCAGAAACAACACTGCCAATAGCAATAGAGACATGTTGGAATGTAGAAAGTAAAGCTATGCTAATTATTATATTTATGCCTAGGCTTTGAGCAGCTATTACAACTGGAGTTTTTGTGTCTCCTGCTGCAAAAAAACTAGATGTAAAGATCTTTATCAAAACATATGCTGGTAACCCAAATGAGAATGCAACCAATGCTTTTGTGGTTTGGATTGTAGCATCTGAAGTGAATTCACCGTGCTGAAAAAGCAATTCTACAATATCGTTCGCCAATATTAAGATTCCAAACATCGATGGAATTGTGAACAGCATACAGAAGTCAATCGCGCTATTTTGATTTTTTATCAGACTTTTAGAATCTCCTTTCTCAAAATCTTTAGCGAGTATTGGTAATAAAACTGTACCCATCGCTGTGCCAATTAATGCCAAAGGAAGTTGATATATTCTATCTGCATAATATAAATATGAAATCCCACCTACTATATAAGAGGCTAAAATAGTTGTTATAAATACATTGATTTGGGCGACTCCAGAACCTAGAATTCCAGGCCCCACTCTTTTAAATAGCGTTTTGATTTCTGGTGTGAGCTTGGGTTTTTGAAATTTCGTTACAAGTAATTTATGTTTTTTAGCAAAATATAAAATCCATAATAGCTCTGCTATACCTGCAAAGAATACGCCCCAAGATAAAGCATGTGCTTTTGTTTCGGTCATATTTACAAAAGCTACTGAGATTATCATGACAACGTTTAATAGTATTGGAGCTGATGCAAATGCTGCATATTTCCCAATGCTATTTAACATTCCACCGTAGAACGCCAAAAATGACATGAACATAATATACGGAAATGTAATTCTGCCTAAGCTTACTGCTAGGTCAAATATCTCTTTGTTATCAGAATAGCCAGGAGCGGTGATTAAAACTATCGTTGGCATGAAATACATCATTAGTGCACAGAAAATTGAAAGAATAATTAATAACCATATTTGTACTTGTGCTGCGAATTTTTTGGCTTCAGTTGGGGAGCTATTTGATTTCGCTGAGTAAAGAGGTACGAATGCAGCGCTGAAAGCACCTTCGCCAAATAATGTTCTAAACAAATTAGGTATTCTAAATGCAATTATAAATGCGTCATTCAGTGCCCCAGCTCCCAAGGCAAAAGCAATGAATGCGTCTCTGATATAACCAAATATACGCGATACAAGAGTCAACCCGCCAACGGTCATAGAATGTTTTATTAGTGCCATATATTCAATGAAATATATAATTGTACATTGTGAAGATTTTATAGCTGAAAAATTTTTGGGGCAATCTATTTGTAGGTTAGTCTAATTTAGCTCTTTTTATGGGTCTATTATAACTATAATTCTTTTTTATCGCCGATATTTTGTTTGTTTTCTATTAATATTTACCAATTGTTAATTGTTTCTTCTGTATAATGCTGTTATGGGTGTCGAGACGCGTTTTTGTTATCGATGAACTAAAGTAATGGGGGAGATATGCCAATTTTATCAAGTCAGCAAACTTCTGAACAAAAGAAAGAGAGAGAAGTTGTTCTGAGTGCTAAGCAAACAAAAGAGCAAAACACTGTTAATACTGCAAACAAAGCGATAGCTGCAGATCAGGCTTCTAAAATCCATCTCCAAAAAGATATGGCTAGCATAACTATGGAAGAAATAGATAAAAAGATCGAGGTAATGCTACAAAAAATTTTAGATGGGAAAGCAGAGATGCAAGAATTAGGCGAAATAGTTAAAGCTTTTCCTAATGATTTAGTTGAGGAAAGGATTGAAATTGCTTTAAAAAAGTCTTCTGCAAAAATGGCTTCAGATGTGTCTGAGAAAATTCTTAGTGCTATGAATTTAAATAGTTTTAAAGGTTCAGCAAAAGATTTTTATGAGCATATAAATAATAAAATTTCTAAAGCGGCTCATGATGAAATTATTCAGATGATGCATCAATATGGAAAAATTGGCGCTCCTAATATTAGCGACACTAATGCTGAGTTAGTTATTCTTAAGTTGGTGATGAAAATTGACATAGCGAATGAAAGAGACTTAGAGGCAATAAAGGATTTAGTTGAAAAAGAATCTATAAAATCATTTTATAAATCTGCGTTTAATGTAGAAGATGGTTATATATTCAGCTCTGGTCCAAGTTATGTGAGTAAAGGTGACTTGTTAAAATTTATGGTAAATGAGATAAAATCACTTCCTGTGGCAGACCAAAAAAAGGAAATCGAAAAGTTCGAAAGTTTTATAGCCATGAAAGTTGCGGAAGACGTTGCCAAGTATCATAATGGTGATTTAAAAGGAGTGGCCGAGGTTGCTGTAGCACATTTAAATGATATTGACTCGTTTTTAGTAGATAACCCTAATGTAAATATTCATAGCTAAACTTTTTAAGTTATAGCATATGGTATGGAATATATCTGACGGTTAATAGCTGATATCATTACCTGTTAATTGCAAAACACGTTTGCAGAATATGTTTTAAAATGCTAATTATTTTATATCTAAAATAATGAAAAATTATGACTCACTCACAAGCACTTAGCACGCATTATAAATCTGAAGAAAACTTTGATACATTCTCTGGCAACAAAGGGTTGCAGATTGAAGAACCTTTGATTTTTGAGTTGGATACAAAAGGTCTTACAGGTACTGATTGGCCAGATATAAATGTTGAATCGAGAACAGGGATGGATGTTCGTAAATACATAGGTCTGCCAGGTCTTTCAGAATCGCAAGTAGTAAGGCATTATACAAGACTGAGTCAAAAAAATTACAGCATCGACACAGGGATCTATCCTTTGGGTTCTTGCACAATGAAGCATAATCCTAGGCTTAATGAAAAAGTTGCGAGAATGTTTGGAGATATTCACCCAATGCAACCAATTCAGACTATCCAAGGTGCTCTGGAAGTTATATATAGGTTATCGGAATGGTTGAAAAAGCTAACAGGAATGGAAGCTGTTGCTATGTCGCCTGCTGCTGGTGCACAAGGTGAGATGTGTGGCATAATGGCTATAAAAGCTGCGCTAGAAGCGAAGGGAGAAAATAGGCATATAATATTGGTTCCTGATTCCGCACATGGAACTAACCCAGCTACGGCTGCAGCATGTGGGTTTTCAGTACAGGAAATTAAGAGCACTAAAGATGGTAGAGTAGATTTGGAATCACTCAAATCTTTGCTGTCAAAAGATGTTGCTGGAATTATGTTAACTAATCCAAATACATGTGGTTTATTTGAAAGAGATGTAGTGGAGATCGCAAAGCTTGTTCATGATGTTGGAGCATATTTTTACTGCGATGGTGCAAATTTTAATGCTATTGTTGGTAAGGTTAGACCAGCTGATTTAGGCATAGACTGTATGCATATAAATCTTCATAAAACATTTTCTACCCCTCACGGTGGTGGTGGTCCAGGTAGTGGCCCAGTTGTTTTTGCAAAATCTTTAGCGCCATACATCCCAGTGCCTTATGTAGTTTTGGAAAATGAGAAGTATTCATTAGTGGAGCAAATGAACAATAATTCTATGGGGCGACTCAAAGGATTCCACGGGCAAATGGGTATGTTTACTAGAGCTTTATCGTATATGACCAGTTATGGTGCAGATGGCTTAAGACAAGTTGCTGAGGATGCTGTTTTGAATGCCAACTACGTTTTAGCAAAATTGAAAAGTCACTTCAATTTGCCATTTCCAGCGCCATGTATGCATGAAGTTTTATTTGATGATTCTAAGATGAAAAAATTAGGGCTTTCAACATTGGATTTGGCGAAAGCGTTGATTGATGAGGGTATGCATCCTATGACGATGTATTTTCCTCTAGTGGTGTCTGGGGCTATGTTAATTGAGCCAACAGAAACTGAAAGTTTAGCGAGTATAGATCAATTTGTAAATTCTATGATCAAGCTAATGGATGCAGCTGCGTCAGGCGATAATGAGCGCTTTACATCTGCGCCAACTCATGCTCCAATCAAAAGGCTGAATGAAACACAAGCAGCTAGGACGCCAATTTTGAGGTACGATTGATTAATGAGCTTTCTTCATCTCAGGGATCTTTAAGGGAATCACAAAGATTTCAAGATCCAATCCAATTTGAGGAGTTTACTATTCCAGTTGTTGCTCCTGACGGTTGGACTTACAATTTAAGCACAATAGTAGAATGGTTAAAAAAAGGAGGGGGTTTCTTACCTCAAACTAGGCAGCCTATTCTAGATGAGGTGGTGCTTTACCCAAATTTTTCTTTAGCTCAAGATATGATGGAGAGCGGCCTTTTAAAAGTGATGCCGTTTGAACCAGGGCAGGCTTGGAGCTTCAAAGTAAACATGTCTAATCAGAAGGCGCAAACTGATTTTAAACAGGCGAAATTAGGATGTAGAATATATTCTATTGTAGATGCGGCATTGAATGCGTTTTGTATCTATCTTGCTTATAATAATAGGGATAATTTAGATGAAGTTATATCTAACATTGCTTTAGTTAGCAGTTGTTCGAATTTTGTTGCAAATATGTATTCGTTTAATCGATTAAACGATTTCTGTAGCCCGTACTCATTTAGAAATACATTAGCTATCAATATCGGTCTTAATTTTATAACTTCAATAGCCAATGTTGCGTTCGTTGCCTATCTGGCTTCTACAAATGAGGTTGGGATATCCAGTTTTGTATTTTTATCTCCTATACCAAAAATTTTAGTATTTGCTTCGCATCTGTTATCTGAGATTCAGAAGTACTCGTTCTTTGAACCAGCTAAACAGAATCAAAGCTTGAAATTAATAGAGATTGTTTAGCAGTTATTTCTCTCTTGCGTAAAGTAACCCAACCATAAACCATAGCGGTGCTGTAGGCCAAGCTATAAACAAACTACTGCTTGCGGCAATGGGCACTAGTTTTAATGCTATGTTGAGGGCTGCTCCTACTTTAATGGGGTTGTTTCTTATAGCTTGAAAATGTAAAGCTACGTATTTAATCCAGCAAATAATAATCCATAGAAATAATGAGATACCAATAATTCCTGTCTCTGCTAATATTTCCAAGAAAATATTATGCGGATGCGTGGTGCATAAGTAGTTTTTATTCAGATGGGGTTTTTTAGGATCAAGCCATTTCGGCTCAAAATTATCTGATAAACATGAAGATTGAAAATGCCTTAAGCCTATTCCAAAAACAGGGTTTTGTTTAAATAGCTCAAATGCGTTGCTATAAATTAATCCATAAGAAGTGTTTGGAAGTGTTTTTATTTCATTGAATGTGCTGTTGATTTGACGACTTATGGTTGCAGAGTTATTTGTAGTAAATCCAGTAAATATAACGATGCCTAATATCGCGCAATATACAAGATATGATCTATATTTTTTATGCAGGATAAAGAGGGTAACCACTCCAAGAATAAAAATTAAAAATGCGGTTCGTTCTCCTGAGAGAAAAATCCCAGTACCAGAGATTATTATTAAGAATAATGCAAATTTGATATTCTTACTTAATAAGTAGGAAAGTGCAGGAAATAAGAGCATGGCGATTGAAATCCCTATAGACATTTTTCCCGTGTAGTTTGTAAGTCGTAGATAACCATTTAAGTTATGAGGTTGGTTGCCGAAAAAATCATGTCCAATGAAGTATTGAGTTATGGCGCTGAGGCTGAATAGTAAGATGCTAGCTAGCGTGCAATGTATAACTAATTTTGAATTTTTTGGAATTAGCCAAAAAGAAATAGCGCAGGCAAACATAATGTACCTTATAAAAGGCGCGCCTCTTGCAAGCGATACAATTGGATCGCTTGCCCATAAGCTTCTTATGCACAAATAAACCCAGAATATTAAAGCAGCTTTGACCCATTCATTATGAAGCCAGTTGAAATCTTTTTTCACAAGGCTGGTTATTAAAAATAAAATACCTATTGAACAGATGGTTACTTCTACAACCCCATTGCCTAGAAATAAGGAAAACGGGAAAAAGCATAGAAGAACTAACGCTATGTTTCTTATGGTTATTTTGCTCAAGTTAGTTTGGGTCATATTCGTAATCATAATTTATGTGAAGATTACATAGTATCTAGTAAAACCGCAACAATTTGATTGCCGAATGCTGTTTTTAGATGTATTTCTATAGTGTCTATGCAGTTTTGGAGGATTTATGGCAAGTAGTATGTGGGAATTATTGCTAATTTTACTTATTGTTTTCGTTCTTTTTGGCGCAGGTAAATTACCTAAGGTTATGGGCGATATGGGCAAGGGTATCCGTTCTCTAAGAGATGGTCTGAAAGACGAGGAGAAAAAAACTGATACTGACCAAAAATCTAGTGATCTCTAAAAATCTTTTCGGATATTTCTTCTAAAAAGGTCATTCCTAATTTAAATTCATTGAACTCTTTAGCTGAACGTGGGGCGCGCGGGTTTGTTATGAAACTCGGGTATATGTTGTAGATACAGATGTCTGAAACGACTTTTATTGAGTTGTTCAATTTTAGATGGTTTGTAATTTCTCTATAAGCTTCTTGTTGATTTGCAATCCATTTTGGATCTTTTGGATTGGAGCTGGGTTCATATTTGATAGGGAAATTTGATGAGATATTAGGTAGTCCATGCTTTATGGTATGTAGCCAGCGTAGCTTAAGTCCGTATTGGTGTTGTATTAGGGGGATTAGATTTTTCTCCAAGCATATATCCAATGCCTCTTGGTGTGTAGCCTTGATTTTGAAGTGTAAGTCAGAATTTTGTTTGTCGTAATTTTTGATGTATTTGAAGTTTTTCTTTAGATTGCGCATTTTTAATGTAATTTTATTGTAAAGAGGGTGCTATTATACATGGAATGAGCTGTGTGCGGAAGTCCTTATGTTGCAGTGTGTCATAAAAAGTTTGAAAAATGCATTGAATAAGTAAAAAATATGCTATAATTCAAGTAGATATGAAAAAATAGGTGGTGCATTTGAAAGCTGGTGTCTTTTCAAAATTACAGTTCCCATTGGCTATTTTGTCGGTGCTTTTGCTGCCGTTATGTTTAGGATCTATTATACCCTTAGAATTTAAATCTTTTTCTTTGGCCTTGAGCTTAACCATTAAGTCAATTTTAATTTTCATACTACCTTTTATAATTTTTAGCTTTTTATTTAGCTCTCTTATCTCTCAAAGAAACGGAGCTATTACTTTTGTAGTATTGTTATTGACTATGGTGTTTTGCTCCAATTTTATTGCTATTATGGCTGGTTATACAATTGGGTATAACCTAATACCATTGTTAGATATAAAATTTGATGTGGCTGATGATGCTCAAAAATTACTTCCAATGTGGGAATTAAATATCCCCAAAATAATTTCAAATGAGCCTGCTATGATTGCTGGTATTTTGCTAGGTTCGATTTTTGCAATTCACCATAATACCAAGATGGAAAAGCTAGCGCATAGATTGAATTCAATGTCACTTTTTATTCTTAGAAAGCTATTTCTGCCAATTCTTCCAATTTTTATCTTAGGTTTTGTATTTAAACTCGAGCATGAGAAATTGTTATCAACCGTTTTAGGTCAATATCTAAATGTGTTTTTAATCGTTATCAGCAGCCAGATTTGCTATACGGTCTTATTGTATATGTTGGCCGCTAATTTTTCTGTTAGTAAGTTTCTTAAGTATATAACCAATATACTTCCTGCTACTTTGACTGGTATTACCACAATTTCTAGTGCTGCGACAATGCCAGTAACAATAATGTGTACAGAAAAGAACCTGAGCAATGCCGCTATGGCTAGGACTATAATTCCTGCTACTGCTAATATACATACGTTGGGTAGTGCTTTTGGAGTTACAATCTTAGCGTTTGGTACAATGTCTGCGTTTGGTCTGCAATTGCCACAGATACAAGAATTCATAGTTTTCGCATTCTATTATGCGGTTGCAAAATTTGCAGTTGCTGGAATACCAGGTGGGGTTATAATAGTTGTCTCTCCATTGCTTGAAAGCTATCTTGGATTCAGTTCAGAGATGATTGGATTGATAACTGCTCTTTATATTTTATTTGATCCTTTTGGTACAGCAACAAATGTCACGTGTAATGGAGCATTTGCAATTATATTTACTCGCATCTATAAGTTATTAGGAAGAACCATTGAAGAAGAGACTGAAAAGCAAAGTATTGCTTAAAAATAGTCGTGAAATGATGGTTAAATCTTATAGAGAGGCACATGTGAATTCCATTGTTCAACAAGATATTATTTCTAAAATAGATTATTCTCAACTAACACCCATGCAAACCAAACTGGTTGGGAATGTGTTTCATAAATTTTATGATAGTGAAGCTAATGTAGAAGGGTTTGTATTGAATATAACAAGTAAAACTGAATATTTTGACAATCTAAACCAACTATTACCTGTAAGTAAAGTCATGCCAGATAATATATTCTATTATATTGGTGAAAAATGTCCTGAGAATTCAGTCGAAATATCTAGAAATTTTTTAGAAGTGTATAGCTCAAATTATTGTAAAGATTATACTATAGGAACATTGTTTTTAGGTGTAACTACTTCAGTAGCAGCTTTGATTGGTGGGCTATTAGGGGGTGTAAACAATAAAGATACACTTGCTGGATTAGCTCTAGCGCCTGCATTGATGGGGGCTCTTAGTGGCGCTTTCTTTAGTGCTGTATGTAATAATCAATATCCAGATAGTAACGAAGTGGTTTGGCAAGAATTTAAAACTTGTTTGAGAGAAGAAATTATAATAGGTGATTCGCCTATTCCTGAATATTCTTCTTAATAATGTAATAAAAAAGGGGCGGTGTTATCGCCCCTTTTTTATTACGAAATGTTTTTAGAAAAATCTTCTTTTCTTAGGTTGAGATTCTTCAGAATTACCGCGATTATTTTCATTGCCGCGATCGTTATTGTTGCGATCATCGCGCTTTCTATCGCCACGATCACCACCACTACGGTCACGATTTCTATCTCCACCTTTTGGATGGTGACGATCTCTATTGTTTCGGTTGTGTCTTTTTTGAGGTCTGTCTTGCTTCTCACCTTCTGAACTTTCAGGTTGAGATACAGCAGATTCATTGTTCTCAAAGCCTTCACCAAATTTTAAAGATAGTTTAATCTTGCCATTTGATTCGACATTTAGAACTTTTACCTGAATTTTATCACCTTCTTTTAAGATATCTTTAGGATGATTAACTCGTGTTGCGCTCATTTCGCTAACGTGTAGTAACCCTTCAGTATCTTTCATAATTGCCACAAACGCACCAAAATCAACTATTCTAGTAACTGTTCCGGTATAAATCTTGCCGATTTCAGGAACTGCAACTATATCGTTTATTCTCTCAATTGCAGCGGCCATTGCTTCGCCAGATGTTGAGGCAACATTAACTACGCCATCATCAGAAATATCAATTTTAACGCCTGTTTTCTCAATGATATCTTTAATCACTTTTCCACCTGGCCCAATTAATGCGCCAATTTTATCTTTCGGAATTTTGAAAGAATTGATTTGTGGAGCATTAGAAGAAATTTGAGCTCTTGATTCCGTAACTGCTTCAGCCATTCTACCTAGAATATGAAGTCTACCAGCTTTAGCTTGTGTTAAAGCTTGATCCATAATCTCTGTAGTAATGCCACTTATTTTGATATCCATTTGTAAAGCTGTAATACCTTCTGCAGTACCAGCAACTTTAAAGTCCATATCACCAAGGTGATCTTCATCTCCCATAATATCAGATAGCACTACATAATCTTTGCCTTCTAATATAAGACCCATAGCGATACCTGCAACTGGAGCTGGAAGTGGAACGCCAGCTGCCATTAGTGATAATGACGCACCGCAAACACTTGCCATTGAAGACGATCCATTGGATTCTGTAATCTCAGATACAACGCGAATTGTATAAGGGAATTTCTCTTTCGAAGGGATTAGTGGATTGATAGCTCTAAATGCTAATTTACCGTGCCCAATTTCTCTTCTACCTGGTGCTCCAAGTCTACCACATTCACCTACCGAGTAAGGAGGGAAGTTGTAATGTAGCATGAACCTGTCTTTACGATCTCCTTCAAGATCATCAACAACTTGCTCATCATCACCAGTTCCTAAAGTTGTAACTACTAAAGCTTGAGTTTCACCTCTAGTGAATAAGGCTGAACCGTGAACGCTTGGAAGTAAATCTAACTCGCAAACGATTTGGCGAATCTCTTCTTCAGTTCTTCCATCAATACGCTTTTTTGTTTTTAGCATTTGTGTACGAACGATGTCCTTCTCTAGATCTTTTATGCAAGATCCAACGCGAACTTCATCTAACTCTTTTTCTTCGACTAAAGATTTTTTAACTTCATCTTTAATTGCATCAAGAGCTGTTCTGCGTTCTTGTTTGTCGACTAGAGCATAAGCTTTGCGAATTTTTGTTTCTGCAATACCCTTTACAAGTTTTGCTATCTCAGAGTTATCTTCTAATTCAATTTTCCATTCTGTATTACCAACTTCTTTTGCTAATTCTTTGATTGCTTTAATAATTGGTTGGAATGACTTGTGACCGAATGTTACGGCGCCAAGCATTATTTCTTCCGAAAGTTGCTGAGCGGTTGATTCAACCATGAGCACTGCATCTTTTGTTCCAGCTACCACTAAATCAAGTGTGCTGCCATCAGCTAATTCTGCAACCGAAGGATTTAAGATATATTCGCCATTTTTATATCCAACTCTTGCTGCGCCAATTGGTTGCTCAAACGGAATGCCAGAGATTGCAAGTGCTGCTGAAGCCCCTATAATTGCAAGAATATCTGGATTGCAATCTGGATCGTATGAAATTGTTGTACAGATGATTTGTACTTCGTTATGGAAGTTATCAGGGAACAACGGGCGAATAGGTCTGTCGATCAGTCTTGAAGTTAACACTTCGCGTTCACTTGGTCTGCTTTCTCTTTTGAAGAAGCCACCAGGGAATTTGCCTGCAGCATACCACTTATCTTGGTAGTGAACTGTTAATGGGAAAAAATCAATCCCAGTTTTTGGCTTTCTTGCGCCGACAGCTGTACATAATACAACCGATTTTCCCATCTTCACTAGTACCGCACCGTCTGCTTGCCTAGCAATTTTTCCAGTTTCTAATACAAGGGTTTTATCGCCCCATTGTATTTCTTTAGTTTGTATTTTAAACATTAAATTTAATTCCTATATAATTAAAATTGCCCCTGAATTTTCAGAGGCAATTTACTTATTTTCTAATACCAAGTTTTTTGATCAGAGTCTGATAGCGCGGGCTATCATTTCTTTCAAGATACTTAAGTAATTTTCTTCTGCGTGTAACAAGCATAATCAAGCCACGTTTAGCTTGAGTGTCTTTACCCATGTCTTTAAGGTGTTCTGTTAAAGCTGAAATTCTTTCAGTAAGAACTGCACACTGCACTTCAACCGAACCTGTATCACCTTTATTTTTAGCATAGCTAGACATTAGCTCTTGCTTCTTTTCTTTTGTAATCGACATCGAATACTCCTCTTTATTAATAGTTAAATACTGTTTTTGGATGTAAGTAGCCGTCTCTGGCATAACAAATCGCAACAAGAGTGTTGCCATTCTTTACTGCTATGTCAGTTTGAGAATCTTTTAAGAAAGGAAGCTTTTGACCAAACCTTAATTTTTTGGATTCGTCTTCGGTTACTTGCTGTACTAAGATGTCGTCCAGCACAGCATCAATAGGGCATAAAGCCTTATTTAACTCCTCAGTGAGCCCATTATGCACTATTTTTTCTATATAATCCAGTGAAATCGCTTTCTCAATTTTGAACGCTCCAGACTCTATTCGTCTTAATTTTGATACATAGCCAAGTGAGCCCAGTGTAAAAGCGATGTCGCGGGCTAAGGATCTGATATAAAAACCTTTTGAGCAGATGACTTTAATTGTGGCGCTCTCTACTGTATGAGATAATAATTCAATGCCATATATAGTGACTGTCCTTGGTTTTAATTCTACAGATTTTCCCTCACGCATAATATCGCAAGCGCGCTTGCCATTGATTTTTATAGCAGAATATTCGGGTGGGATTTGTGAAATTTCACCAGTAAATTTAGATAATGCTTGTTCAAGTTTTTCTAGAGTAGGGCGAGAGTCTGATTCTGCTATTACTGCTCCATCAATATCATGAGAATCACGGGTTTGCCCCCATGTAATTTCAAATTCATAAGCTTTAGTCGAGCCCATAGCATATTGTACAGTTTTAGTGGCTTCTCCCAGTGCAACCATAAGTATACCAGTGGCAAAAGGGTCAAGAGTACCAGCATGTCCAATTTTTTTTGGCTTTAATAATTTTTTTAGAATCATTAAAGCTTTATTAGAGGTTATGCCCATAGGTTTATCTAAAATTAGCCAGCCATTTAACATCATCATTCAAATAAATTTCAGTATTGGTGAATTATACATTTTTTCGTATTTTAGACAATTGACAATCCTTATTTGATAACTGCTCTAATATCTAGTAGCCTATAATCTATTAGAATATAGGTTTGAATATGTCTAAAAATAGTACTTCAACTTCTCATGTTATTTTAGCAGCTCTTATCGGGCATATATTAGAATTCTTTGATTTTACCATGTACATGGTTTTTGCGGTGCAAATTGGTAAGGAATTCTTTCCAAATGAATCAGCTTTTGCTCAGACACTTTCAAGTCTTGCAGTATTCGCTGTTGGGTTTTTGATGAGGCCGATTGGAGGAATATACTTTGGCCATATAGGCGATACCTATGGTCGCAAAAAAGCGCTAACTATTTCTGTTGTAGGTATGGCAGTGATTACTTTCTGTATGGCTTTGCTCCCGAATTATCATTCCATAGGCGTGCTTGCCCCATTGTTATTGGTGCTATGTAGATTGGGGCAAGGATTTTGTGTTGGCGGTGAGGGGACTGGAGCTGCGGTATTTATGCTGGAACATATGCATAAATTAAAACCAGGATTGGTTGGTGGTATTGTAAATGCAGGTTTAAATATTGGCATTCTTCTCGCAATGTTTACTGGTATGTATTTAAATGCAAGGTTTGGTGCTGATAGCAATGCATGGAGATATGCATTTGTGATTGGTGGGGTTTTAGGATTGGTTGGGGTTTATATTAGAATGGTTGTGAAAGAAACTCCTGTATTTGAAAACGTATTGAAGAGCAAAAAAACTATAGCATACCCGATTAAAAAAGTTTTATCTTCTGGGAAAAAGAACGTAATGCTTGCCATCGTATATGCAGGGTTCTTTGGTGTTTCAGGATATTTGGTTGTGGCATTTATGAACATATTTTTTAAAACAGTAATGATGAATGATGCAAATGTTGCGCTACAATATGCAGCGTTTGGAAGCATCTGCTTGATTATGTTCATTCCAATGTTTGGGGCATTATCTGACATAGTTGGCTATACTAAAACGTTGGTCGTGGGCTGCTTTTGTGTGCTACTGACTTCAATTCCAATTTTTGAGTTATTATCTAGTGCAGATCCATTTAGCATATACTTAGGAATATTTTTATTAGCGGCAGTTTCTGCTTCTATACATGCGCCGATTTACCCATTCATGCTAAAGATTTTTTCTCCTGAGCAGAGATATTCAGGAATTGCATTTTGTATGAACCTTGGGGTTGCTTTGTTTGGCGGTACATGTTCCATGATTTGTTTGTGGTTGATTCAAGAAACAGGTTCGACATTTGCCCCAGCATATTATTGGAGCGTAATGAGTGCTGCAACATTGATAATGTTAATGGCGACGCGTCCGCGCATTGTGTACTCAAAAGATGGTGCAATGCAGTATTGAATTTTTTTGCACTTTCATATTTTTCATGTAGGTTAAGCTTTGAATTACAAGGTTAAAATATATGAAAAATAATTCATCACTTAAAGTGGTTTTAGCTGCAATTACAGGGCACGCTCTAGAGTTTTATGACTTTACAATTTATGCAGTTTTCGCACTAAAAATTGGTGAATTATTTTTTCCTAACTCATCTGAATTTGCGCAAATTCTTTCAAGCCTAGCAGTGTTTGCAGTAGGCTTTGTAATGCGCCCAGTTGGTGGTGTTGTGTTCGGTCATATTGGTGATAAATATGGAAGGCGTAGAGCGTTGATAATTGCTGTATCTGGTATGGCTATTATAACATTCTTAGTGGGATTATTGCCTGATTATAACTCAATTGGAATTGCTGCCCCAATTATGTTGGTTGTCTTCAGATTGATTCAAGGACTTTGTGTAGGCGGCGAAGGTGCTGGAGCTTCTATATTTGTACTGGAGCACATGAAAGGGCTAAAGCCAGGGCTTGTAGGTGGTATTGTAAATGCCGCATTAACTTTAGGCATATTGCTCGCCATATTGGTTGGTATGTTCATGAACTCATATTTTGGTGTAGATAGCGATGGTTGGAGATATGCATTCATGCTTGGTGGTGTATTCGGTATGGGAAGCTTATATTTATTGCTGTCTGTTTCTGAGACACCAGTATTTGAAGAGATGAAAGCTAGTAAAAAGATAGTTGAATTACCAATTCGAGAAGTTTTTAGAACAAATTTGAAAAACGTAATTTTAACTGTTGCAGTCGGTGGACTAACTGGTGCATCAGGTTATTTTGTAATGACTTATCTTAATGTGTTTTTCAAAACAGTTATGATGGTTGATGCAAACACTGCCCTTTACTACACCGCTCTTGGTAATTTAGGGCTAATAATTTTTCTGCCAGTTATGGGTGCGTTGTCGGATAGACTAGGCTATACAAAAACCATATCGCTTGGTTGTGTTATAGTTTTATTCTCATCAACAGCAATTTTCCAAATGCTGTGTAGTACTGAAGCTAATACAGTTTATTCAGGGATATTATTATTGTCAGCTTTGGTGTCAGTTATATATGCACCGCTATATCCATTTATGCTGGGGCTATTTACTCCAGAGCAAAGGTACTCAGGAATTGCCTGTTGCTTGAATTTGGGAATAGCAATATTTGGCGGCACATGTTCGATGGTTTGTTTGTGGCTCATCAATAAAACGCAAGAGCCTTTCGCAGCTGCATATTATTGGAACTTTGTAAGCGCGATGTTCCTAATTGTACTTGTAGCAATTAAGCCAAGAAAAGTTATTGGGTATTTTATTCCTAGTTATAAGGTGACGATTTAATATAAATATATTTTGCTAAGATTTTTTGGATTCGAAGAATCCGTTGGGTGTGTGTAATTTTTGCTAAGAGCCGCCTTAGGCGCGCAAAAATTCCCCCCCGAGCACACACCCAAACAGCTTCTTCTTATTAAAGTTAGTGATTACTATATTTTATTATTTAAGGAATTTTGAGTCTTGTATTAAATAGTAATGCCCAAAATAATGTGGGTAAATTTTTAGTTCGGGGGCAAAGATCTAGCGAATGAATTTTTAAGTTTTTATCGGGGAATGTTTATGAAAAATTCATTCGTAGCTCTTCATTAAACATAAAATCTTACTAAAAAAATGGGTCTGCGCCACAGGCGCTGTAAGTAATGAATGTGCGCGGTGGGAAGGGTCGGGGATTTGGTGCTAGCGCATTCATTACACAAAAATTGTTTGCATTAGCAAACAAGGCTATGAAAACTAACTTATGCAGCGGGGGCTGCTAAGCCAGCGATTGCAGCTTGTCCTTTTATAATATGAGTGCAATGCAAAGAATATCCATTATGATAATCTTCGTAACATTCTGTATATACTCGTAAAAAAGGCAGGATATTTTCTTGGATATATAACCACGTATTCGTCGAAGAAAGGTAATTAAATTTATTTTGGATTGGCTCAATTATTCTTGCATTAATAAAGTTTAGCAGTGGGTTTAACGCTAAATTGAGCATATAAAATACTACTCCACCGTCACTGATTTAGCTAAATTCCTAGGTTGATCAACGTTTTTATCTAAAACAACTGCCATATGGTACGCAAGTAGCTGGGTAGCTATTGCATAAAGAATTGGGCGGGTAATTGCATCTCCTTTAGGGAGAATAACAATATTATTGGTTAGTTTTTTAAACTCAGCAGCACCATCTTTATCACAAAATGCAATAATGTTTCCAGAGCGAGAATAAACTTCATAAACGTTTGAAGAAGTCTTGCCAAATAATTCATCAGATGGAGATATGACAACTATTGGTAGTTTCTCATCAACTAATGCAATTGGTCCATGTTTTAATTCGCCAGATGCAATACCTTCTGCATGAATATAAGATAGTTCCTTTAACTTCAGTGCACCTTCCAGTGCAATTGCATAAGAAGTGCCGCGTCCAATGTAGATCATGCTGTTGGCATCTGAAATAGAAGAGGCAATCAGCTTTATGCCATCGCTTAAACTTAACACTTCAGATATCATGTTTGGTAATTCATGTATTCCAAAAACTTCTCTTTGGAATACAGATTTTTCAATGAAATTTCTGTCGTAAGCTGCTTGCATGCAAAGCATACCAAGAAGCAATGCCTGAGCAGAGAAAGCTTTGGTTGATGCTACTCCTATTTCAAAGCCAGCTAGAATTGGTAATGTGTAGTCTGCAGTATTTGCAATTGAGCTCTCCACCACATTGACTAATGCTAATGTTTTAACTTTATGTTCCTTGCAATATTTTAGAGCAGCTAAGGTGTCGGCAGTTTCGCCTGATTGAGAGATAAACATTGCCAATGAATTTTGTGCAAATACAACGTTTCTATATCTAAACTCCGAAGCTATTTCAATTTCTACAGGAATTTTAGCAAATGTTTCAAACCAATATTTTGCAAGCATTGCAGCGTGATACGATGTGCCGCATGCAACTATATAAAGTCTTTCAATTTTGCTCCAATCTAGATCTAGATTCTCAAAAGCAAACTTATTTGTAGCTTTATCAAAATAATGATTGAACGACTTACTAACCACATTTGGTTGTTCGTATATTTCTTTAAGCATAAAATGTTCAAAGTCGCCTTTCCCAACTACGTTGACATCGCCAGTAATTTTTTTTGTAGGGCGCTCTACTTTAATTCCATCTTTGGTCAGTATTTTGTATTCTGTTTTATTCAATACGGCAATTTCATCGTCTTCTAGATACACTAACTCGCTTGTGAATGGAGCAAGTGCTAATGCATCTGACCCAAGATACATTTCACCATTCCCAATTCCAACTGCAAGTGGAGCGGCTTTTTTCATGCCGATTATAAGGTTGTCGTTATCAGAAAACATCACTCCAACCGCAAACATTCCATGTAATTCTTTAAAGGCGGCTTTAATTGATTCTAAATGACCTAAACCATTTGATCTGAAGTGGTTTACTAGTACAGCGATTACTTCCGTATCTGTATCGCTCTCAAATTTGCACCCTAGATTTTTTAGTTTATCTTTTAACTCCGTGTGGTTTTCTATAATACCGTTATGAACCACTACAACATTGCCTACTTTATGTGGATGCGCGTTTACAGTGTTTGGCAGTCCATGTGTAGCCCATCGTGTATGGCCAATCCCTATATTACCACTCAGAGGGTTATTTGTTACTTCTGTATCTAGCGCATTGATTTTTCCAGCAACTTTTCTAACGTCGATTGAGCCATTATGTATAACAGCAACCCCTGCTGAGTCATAGCCCCTATATTCTAGTCTATAAAGTGAGCCAATTATGCGATCTACAACATTTTTTTGGCCAACAATACCAACAATACCACACATGCTTTTCCAATCCTTTAATTAGGTATGTGAGTATAAACAATCTTATGTCTTTATGCAACGGCCAGAAAAATATTGATTTATAGCAGTAGATATGGTTAAGATCTCTTTATTATGTATTTATAACAATGCAATGGCGGTATTTTTAATTATGCAGCAACAAACGAAAAAGACTAGCAATCAACAGCAGGGATCAAAACAAACTTCTGGCCAGCCTAGTAACGGCTCTAATGTTTGGGATTTTAATGAATTCAGGAAAGGCACAGAAGCGTGGAGTAATGCTTGGCAAGATATGTTCGCTCATAATACAAATTCTGAAAAATGGGGCAGAACTTTTAGCGAAGGAAATAAGAGTTTTACTGGCTGGGTGGGAGCATGGAATCAATGCTCTAATACTTGCTCGGAAGCTACTACAGAATATACACAAGCTTACATGCAAAAATGTTCAGAAGGGCAGAATCAAGCTTATAGCTATGCTAATGAATGTTCGGCTGCAACAAATAAGGCTTATGGCAAATATAATCAAATGTTCCAAAATGCTTTTAATTGCAGAACTTATGAACAGTGGGTAAATTGGTGTGAAAATTATACAAAATCAACTCAAGAGATAACAGCAGATGCTTGCTCTCAAGCTGCACAAGCTACAATTGATTGCCAAGAAAGATTCGCACAACCTATGGTGAAACAAGTTTCTAATTGGCAAGAAAGATGCTGGAAGGCTTGGACAAAATTTGCAAAATCGGCGAGTAACTTAGGTTAGTTCAATACTGAATTGAGTAGAGCTTTTATTAAGTGATATGCCAAGGCTTCTGGCTGCTTGCCTACGAAGACTATCCATTAGCTCTTCTAAAACTATATTGACTTTAGCCATAATTTTGTCTGGGCAGGTAATGCCAAGAGAAGCCACAATTGTGTAACATTCATAGACAGATCCTACTTTAGGACATTCAACAATTTGGGTCAGTAGGGATTCTAGCTCATTAGTTACATTAAAACCATGAGCTGTTGCCTTAAGTAAGAACTCAATTTTCTTAGAGCAATCAAAATGATCACATTCCGCATGGTTTACAACTAGATCTATCAATCTACCAAATTCCTTCTTTGCAAAAGGATTTCCCATTTTTATCGCCTTCACATATAGATCTAAAGACTTTGAGTAATCAGGTGCAGTTCCCCAGCCATGCTTATAACATCTGGCAAGCTGATATATTGCATCACTTAAGTTTGAGTTAGCTAGTTGTGAAAGTAATTCAAATGAATTTTTAAATCCTTGTAAAAATGCTAACCCATGCAATGCAGGTGGGTAGTTACTATGTTTTATAGATTTTTGATAATACTCCTTAGCAAGATCTTTGTTTGGAGTAGTGCCGATTCCCATCTCGTATAAATCTGCTAGTATGCATAATTCCTGATCTGTTAGTTCAAGACCTTTCAGATACTTAAAAAATTCCTCAGCAGATATATCAAATTTTTTTAAAGATTTATGGTATGATTCTTCAAGTAATAAATAATAATCATTTAGAAAGTCTAAATAATTAGATTTAAGGAACTCTAAACACTTTTGTAATTTAAATGTTTTGATTTTCTTAAATGCTTCTTCAGCTCTTTTTTCGCTATCAAGTAGTAGTTCTAGAGTTTTATAATCATTACCCATTAATAATTACCCAAACAGCACTTCAACTGCTTTGGTAGCGACATTGATTAATGGTGTAGGAGCCACAATAAAAATTACATTAAATGCCGTACCTATAATTGCCACAGCAGCCAATGCATAGCTATCTATCGAATCGTTCTTTTCATATATTTCATCGAAGTACATAACTTTAACTATTTTTAAATAGTAGTAAGCTGCAATCAAGCTTGCCAATATGGCAGATATTGCTAAGCCATACATGCCTTTTTGAACCGCAGGCAGTAGAACATAGAACTTCGCAAAAAAGCCAGCAAGAGGTGGAATTCCAGCCATTGAAAGCATAATAATTGCCATCATCATGGCGAGTCTTGGATGTGATTTTGAAAGGCCTGCAAGATCTGAAATCATTTCGAGACCTTTGCCATCTCTTCTTACCATTAATAAACATGCAAACGCAGCTAAAGTCATAGTTAAGTAAATTGTTATATAAAGCATAACGCCAACTAATCCTTGATCTTCTGCAGATGCAAGACCAACTAATGCGAAGCCAATATGTCCAATTGAGCTATATGCTAAAAGTCGTTTAAAGTTTTTTTGGGTTATTGCGCCTAAACTTCCTATAAACATCGATGCGATTGATACAAATACAACGATTTGTTGCCATTGATCTGCTAAATTATAGAATGGTTCTAGTAATAACCTTAGAAATATAGTTATGCCAGCTACTTTCGGTGCTGATGACATAAACGCAGTAATGATTGTAGGCGAACCTTGATAAACATCGGGTGTCCACATATGGAAAGGAACAGCGGATATTTTAAAGCAAAATGATACTATAATGAAAATCAAGCCTAGTAGAAACCCAATTGGAATTGCAGATGTGCCATCATTTTTACTCAAGAAATATTGGTCTATTTCTGTGAAGTTTAAAGTGCCAGTAAAGGCATAAACTAAAGAAGCTCCAAACAAGAATAACCCTGTAGAAAGTGATCCTAAAATAAAGTATTTCAATCCAGCTTCGGTAGAAATGCTGTTAGATCTATCAGATGCAGCCATTACATATAATGGAAGGCTCATAATCTCCATGCCAATAAATAAAGAAATTAAAGAGTTGGATGATACCATCAACATCATTCCAGCTAAGGAGAATAAAATTAATACAGGGATCTCAAAAACAGGTGTTTGGATACTTTTCGTTGGCCACATCATGCAAATGATAGTAAATCCCGAAAGCGCTATTAACATTTTGCTGAAATGCGTGAATGAATTACTGACTACCTGATTATCAAAAATTTTACCATCGAATTGTGCGGAAGTAAGAGCAAAGATACTAACTAATATAATAGATAGAGTGGTAATTATTATAGAGCGCTGATAATGTGGAGATTTTTCATCAGCAAAAGCTCCCCACAATAACAAAAGCATTGCTCCAACGATCATAATTGCTTCAGGCAATAGCATCATCAAATCACTAATTATCATCTCTAACATAAAATTAATCCTGTTCTATTGAAGTTTCTATTTGAGCTTGAGATATACGCTTACCACCAGAGCCTAAATCTTCGCCATTATCAATCTGTGCAGTGATATGCGTTTCTAAAGAGGTTGATGATATGTGTATATCGTCAACTAACAAGCTAGGGTAAACGCCTATTATTATAACTAAAATTGTAATTGGCCAGAATGAAACTTTCTCGACAAAATTTAAGTCTGAAATATTTTTCAATTTATCATTACTGATTTGACCGTACATTACGCGAGCGTATAACCAAAGCATATAAGCTGCTCCTAACACCATCCCTGTTGCCAATAAAGCGCTATATGCTTTATTGAATTTGAAAACGCCAGCCAAAACCATAAATTCTCCAATGAAACCAGATGTTGCTGGAAGGCCAGCAGATGCAAGCATAAATACCATGAAGTGCATTGCGTATTTTGGCATTTTATTTGTTAAGCCGCTGTAGAAGGCAATCTCTTTTGTATGCATACGATCGTATAATACTCCAACACATAAGAATAGTGCGCCAGAGACTAAGCCATGGCTTATCATTTGGAATACTGCACCTTCGATACCTTGCTGGTTGAAAGAGAATAAGCCAGCAGTTACAAACCCCATATGTGCAATCGATGAATATGCTATTAGTTTTTTCATATCATCTTGCATCAATGCAACTAGAGAGGTATAGACTACGGCAATGATGCTCAATGCAAACACAAAATCTGCGTAATAAATGGATGCAGCAGGAAGCATCGGTAGAGAAAATCTTAAAAATCCATAGCCACCTAATTTCAATAAAACACCAGCTAATATTACAGAGCCTGCAGTTGGCGCTTGAACGTGAGCATCTGGCAACCATGTGTGTACGGGCCACATTGGAACTTTAACTGCGAATGATGCGAACATAGCAAGCCATAACCATTTTTGTATCTCAAGATCATATTCGGGAAGTAACGCTCTTAGTTTAACTATGTCGGTTGTGCCAGTGTTATAATAAATATATAGAATCGCAATAAGTAGCAGCAATGAGCCAGCAAGGGTATATAAGAAAAACTTATATGCAGCGTATACACGATCTTTGCCGCCCCAAATTCCGATTATTAAATACATAGGAATTAGTACTGCTTCAAAGAAAATATAAAATAGTAAGAAATCTGTCGCGCAGAACACGCCTAGAATCAAAGTTTCCATCAATAAAAATGCCATCATATATTCTTTGACACGTGTTTTAATTGAGTGCCAACTAGATATTATGCATATAGGCATTAAGAAAGTAGTTAGAATTACGAATAATATAGAAAGTCCATCTACGCCTAGAGAATAGAAAATATCGTAACCTTGTATCCAAGGTTGCTTTTCGATAAACTGCATTTTATCAGTACGTGGGTTAAAGCCAAACCATAGTATTAGAGACAACGAAAATGTTACTAGAGTAGTTGCAATAGCGATGATTTTAGATGTTTTATCAGAAGGGCTTTTTGAAAAAGAACTAACTAGATAAAGGATGGCTGCACCAATAGTAGGTGTGAAGATTAGCCAGCTTAAGATTGGGAAATTTTCCATAGAACTATACCATTATAAACAATATCCAAGTCAGCATACAAAGTAAGCCAAGAAGCATAACAAATGCGTAGTGATAAATAAAGCCAGTCTGAAATAAGCTTGTTACCCTAGCAAAAGTATGTGAAAGAGTCGCTGCACCATTCGGCATGCCATCAATAATTACTGCATCGGTGCTTTTCCATAAGAACTTGCCAAGTTTTTTTGATGGCTTAACAAACACAGCTTCGTACATTTCATCAAAGTACCATTTGTTCAATAAGAAGCTATAAATGGCTTTTGCATTACTATGAATTTTGTTAGGTAAACTAGGGGCAAACATATAAAGAACATAAGCCATAAAAATTCCCAACATGCCAGCTGCGAGAGGAAGTTTTGCTACCCACATAGGTAGGTGATGTGCATGTTCCAAAGAGTTATTTTCTTCTAAAACAAATATAGAATCTACCCAGAATTCATGATTCCCCGCAACCATACCAAAATAATCACTGCCCAAATAACCAGAAAATATAGCTCCTATTGACAGTACTAGTAGAGGTATTGTCATGCTTAAAGGCGACTCATGAACATGTTCCATAGTTTCTTTTGAAGCTCTAGGTTTGCCATGGAAAGTTAAAATAATTAAACGCCAAGAGTAGAAGGCAGTGAAAATTGCTGCTAAAATTCCCATCCAATAAGCGCAAATTCCTACGTATTTTCCAGAAGCATATGCAGCTTCTAAAACTATATCTTTAGAGTAGTAACCAGCGAAAGGGAATATCCCAGCTAGTGCTAATGAGCCAATCCACATCATAGCGTAAGTGAATGGTATAATTTTCCATGTGCCACCCATTTTTCTAATATCTTGCTCATCGCTCATTGCATGAATAACACTACCAGCTCCTAAGAATAAAAGTGCTTTGAAAAAGCCGTGAGTCATTAAATGGAAAATACCAGCTGAGTAAGCCGAAACACCGCAAGCAAAAAACATATAACCTAGCTGGCTGCAAGTAGAATAAGCAATAATTCTCTTTATATCGTTTTGTACTAAAGCTACGCTTGCTGCGAATAAACAAGTTATAGCGCCAACCATCGTAACAGCGCCTAAAGCTACTTCAGAAAATTCAAATAACGGAGAGCAACGTGCTACCATAAATACGCCAGCTGTAACCATTGTTGCTGCGTGGATTAATGCTGATACAGGAGTAGGGCCTTCCATTGCATCTGGCAACCAAGTATGTAGTCCAATTTGTGCAGATTTACCCATCGCACCTAAGAAAAGTAATAAACAAATTATGGTCATCAATTCAAATTCATGACCAAATAATACAATAGTTTGAGCCGCTAATTTAGGAGCTTCTTTAAATACAGTTAAGTATTCTATACTGTTGCATGACATGAATATTAAGAATATACCAAGTGCAAAACCAAAGTCACCAACGCGGTTAACTAAAAATGCTTTAATCGCAGCAGCATTAGCTGACTGTTTCTTAAACCAAAATCCAATAAGTAAATACGAACATGTTCCAACTCCTTCCCACCCAAAAAATAGCTGAGCAAAATTATCGGATGTCACAAGCATTATCATACAGAATGTAAAGAGTGATAAATAGCACATAAACCTAGGTTTATGCTCATCGTGAGACATGTATCCTACAGAATAAATGTGTACAAGAGCGGATACTCCTGTCACAACAATTAGCATGACAGAAGTAAGAACATCAATGTATATTGACCAATACGCTATGAAGCTTCCAGTAGAGAACCATCTGAATAATTGAAGGTGAATATTATCTTCGCCTAAAATATTTAGATAGTAGAAGATATACATGGAACATGCGGCGGAACTACAAACTAATAAACAAGTTATAGTCTGAGCAAGAGTAGCAGAAATTCTATTAGTATTTAAGCCTACTGTAGCAGCACCTAGTAATGGTAATAAAACCAACAGAATTGCAATGTTGTCTATTAACATATTACCCTCTCATTTCATTGATATCTTCAACGGCAATAGTGCCACGATTCCTATAATAAACCACTAGAATCGCAAGCCCAATAGCTGCTTCTGCAGCTGCAACAGTTAGAATCATTAATGTAAAAACTTGTCCTGCTAAATCGTTCAAATGTGCTGAGCAAGCGACAAAATTGATGTTTACAGCAAGCAACATCAATTCAATAGACATAAGAATCGTAATTACGCTCTTACGATTAATGAATATGCCGCAAACGCCTAATGTGAACAGAATGCTTCCTAAGGTTAAATAATGCATTAAAGTAATACTACCAATAATAGGCGTCATATATTTACTCCTTCACCTGATTTAACGTCGACTAGCATAACAGATTGCTCTCTAGTTCTAGAAATTTGTTTATGAATATTTTGCCTCCTTACTCCTTTCGAATGAGTGAGGGTAAGAACTATCGCGCCGATCATCGCGATCAATAAAACAACACCAGCCCCTTGGAAAATCAAAAAGTAATTTGTATAAATTATATTCCCCAGAGCTTCTGTGTTTGTTAAGTAGTTATTCTTAGCTGGCTTTATAAGTTCTGGTAAAGCTTCATGAGATAATTGTAATGCATATGTAATTTGTACAAAGATTAAGAAACCCAGTCCTAATCCAAGTGGTAAGTATTTTAAAAAACCTTGACGCATTTCGCTTAAGTCTATGTTAAGCATCATAACGACGAACAAGAATAAGACTGCAACTGCTCCCACGTAAACTATTATCAAAGTCATAGCTATAAATTCTGCTCCAACCAATATAAAAAGGCCAGCAGCGTTGAAAAAAGCAAAAATTAAAAATAACACAGAATGAACGGGGTTTTTAAGGGTTATTACCATTAGCCCAGAGAGCACAGTGAAAAATGCAAAGCTGTAAAAAATAAGATCGATCATGGAAAATAAAATCAATAAACTATATCAATTTTTAAAGGGCAATTGAGAGTTATGCAAGGAAATTTATATGGGTACAACTTAATAATCGTCTAAGCGGATTTGTACTCCATCGCCAATTTTATATAGTTGGCTTCCGAAATCTTAATGTAATCAATTTCTTCTTGAGTCATTTTACGCATTAATTTCGCAGGCACTCCTGCCCATAATTCTCCTGATTTTACAGTTTTTCTTGGTGATAATACTGCGCCTGCTGCTACCATTCCATGGGTCTCTATAGTTGTGTAATCAATAACTTTGGCACTCATGCCAATAAAGGAATGGTCATGAAGAGTGCAGGCATGCAAAAGAGCCATATGGCCAACTGTTATACCTTTCCCAATTATTGTTGGTCCATCTTTGCGATTCACGTGTATTACAGTCCCATCTTGGATGTTTGTGCCATCGCCAATTTTAATATAATTCACATCTCCTCTAACCACGCATCCATACCAAATTCCAACATTGGCACCAATTTCAACGTCGCCAATAATTACAGCATTTTCTGCAATAAATGCTGATGGATCAATTTTTGGTATTTTTCCTTTATATGGTAAAATTATCGCCATTATTTTTTCTTCTTGGTGAATGATTTTCTGCTAAACCCTTTTTTTTGAATTGGCATTGCTAAAATTGCAACCGCTCTATCTAGAGTTAACCCTACAGGGTCATCTTCTTTTAAAGACCTAAAAGCGCCTTGATATTGAATATAAGGCCCAAATCTTCCAATGCCAACTTTAACTGCTTCACCTGTTTCAGGATGATTGCCAATTACTTTCGGCAGAGTGAGAAGTCCAGCTGCATAATGTATATCAATAAGTTCAGGGGATTTGCCTTTTGGTAGTGTGACGCGTTTTATTTCACTACCCTCACCAGATTGAATATATATGCCGTAAGGTCCTTTTCTAATTGAAATCTCAAGTCCATTCTGATCCTTGCCCAATGAGATTGGAAATTTATTTTTTTCTGTACCCTCGGATTGGTCACTATCAGCTGGTTGACCAAATTGCTCGACATGTTTGCATTCTGGATAATTGGAGCAGCCAATAAATGCTCCAAATTTCCCAGTTTTTAAGCCTAGAGTGCCAGTTTTACAAGATGGACATGTTCTTGAGCCGGCTTCTTTTTTGAATAATAAATCGCTCAGATCTTTTTCAATCTCTTCAACGATTTTAATATTGTCTATTTTAAGAACTTCATCAGTCTTTTCTTTGAATGGAACCCAAAAATCTTTTAAAACTTTATTCCATTTGATTTCAGCATTTGCAATGTCATCTAGCTCATCTTCTAGTTTCGCTGTGAAGTCGTATTCTACGTATTTTGAAAAGAAGGTAGATAGAAAAGCGTTCACTAATCTTCCTTTAGATTCAGGGAAAAATCTTTTTTTATCTACTCTTACATACTCTCTCTCTTGTAATATTGAGATAATACTTGGATATGTAGAAGGTCGGCCAATACCTAGTTCTTCCATTTTTTTTACTAAGCTTGCTTCAGTATACCTAGGAGGAGGTTGAGTGAAGTGTTGTTTAGGATCTAGCTTTTCAAGGTCTATTTTTTCTTGTTCACTTAGTTTTGGTAAAGCTTGATTTTCTTCATCCTCAGTATCGTCTTCATCTTCTTTGTAAACTGCAAAATACCCATCAAAAACAACCGTAGAGCCTGTAGATCTAAAAGTTGCAGATTTATCTTCGTTACAAATATCGGCGCTTACTATGTCAATCAAAGCGTTTTCCATTTGACTTGCTGTCATTCTTTTCCAGATTAGGTCGTATAATTTATATTGATCTTCAGTTAAATATTTTTCAATTTGTTCGGGAGAAAGATTAATGTCTGTTGGCCTTATTGCTTCGTGAGCTTCTTGAGCGTTTTTTGTTTTTGTTTTATATTCACGCGCTGCGTTTGGTAGATACTTATCTCCAAATTTTTTCCCAATAAATTTTCTAGTTTCAGCTAGAGCATCTTTTGATACGTTAACGCTATCAGTACGCATATATGTTATTAGACCTGTAGTTCCAGAGCCGATGTTCACGCCTTCATATAAAGATTGCGCTGTTTTTGAAGTTCTACTGGCCGAGAAGCCAAGTTTTCTCCCAGCTTCTTGTAGCATGGTTGATGTTGTAAATGGGGGCTGAGGAAAGCGACGCATTTGTTTTTTTTCAATTTGCGCTACATGATATTTATGTTTTTCTAAATCATTAACTGCATCAAGAGATAGTTTTTCAGAGTTTAGGTCAAACTTATCTAATTTTTTATTTTTATAATGAGATAAATAACCTTTGAATTTTGAAGAGGAAGAATTTTCAAAAAGTGCAGTTATGCTCCAATACTCTTGAGAAATAAATTTTTCAATTTCATTCTCCCTTTCGCAAATAACTCTTAAAGCTACCGATTGAACGCGCCCAGCAGATCTATTTCCAGGCAACTTTCTCCATAATACAGGAGATAAGGTAAAACCAACTAAGTAATCTAATGCTTGTCGAGTTTGCTGTGCAAGAACTAGATTTTCATCAAGTTCTCTAGGATTATTTACTGCATCAATAACAGCGTTTTTTGTAATCTCATTAAATACGACGCGTCTTATAGGTGTGTCTTTAGGAATAGATCTTTTGCTTTTTAATATCTCGAGTATATGCCAAGAAATTGCTTCTCCTTCTCGATCTGGATCGGTTGCTAAAAAGATTTCATCAGCTTGCTTACTGTTCTTGATTATCTCATCAACATGCTTTTTTGATTTGTCTAGTACTTCATAAGACATGGCAAAATTCTCATCTGGTCTTACAGATCCTTTTTCAGAAGGTAGCCCTCTAACATGGCCAAATGAAGATATGACTTTAAAGTCTTTTCCCAAATAACTATTAATAGTTTTTGCTTTAGATGGTGATTCTACGATTAATAACTTCATTTGCTCTACTTTTCTATTGCGCTTATTGCAATTACATTGCATTCTCTATAAGATGTTGAATATTAGGGTTTTAATTAGATGTCAAGGATGTACTATTACAGCAGAATAAATAGAGGTAGCCGAAGAAAGGGATCTGGCAACTTTAAAATCATCTTGTTAGGTAGTTTTTTAATCATTGCTGCATATGTTTTTTCGTTTGATATTGAGCCCAAAATACAGTTAGTAGAAAAAGAAATTAACGATCAAGTCGAACAAATTGACCAAATTGTCCCAGCAGAATAATCAAGATTTACTATATTTAGAAAGTTTTTTAGAGATGATGGCAGCAGAGCGCTCTGCTGCATTTAATACCTTATATTCATATCGCTTGGATCTTTTAGATTTCTTATCATACGGTGCTAAAATCAAGCGTACAGTAACAGAGCTTGATGCAAATAATATTATGCAATATATAGCGGCTTTGGGTTGCGAAAAATTGTCAGGTAGGACTTTGGCTAGAAGGATTTCGGCTATTAAGCAGTTTTTTAAATTCCTTACTACAGATAAAATAATCGATAAAAACCCAGCTTTATATTTAGAAATGCCAAAACAAGAAAAACTTTTGCCTAAGGCTTTATCTCAAGAGCAGATGGGACAAATTATTTCTATAGTTGGTAGCGATGAAGATGGAATAAGAGATAAGTGCATGTTGGAAATACTGTATTCAACAGGGATGAGAGTGAGCGAACTTATTACTTTAAAATACTCAAATATCCAAAAGAATATAATTAGTAGCGATGACCATGCAGCTATAATTGTAAATGGTAAGGGCAATAAAGACCGTTTAGTTATTTTAAATCAAGCTGCGATTAGGGCGCTCGTAGATTATGTGAAGATCAGGCCCGTATTTTTAAAGGGCATGCAGAGCGATTACCTATTCCCTTCTTTTAAAAAATCTGGGAAAATTACTCATATATCTCGACAAAGATTCCACCAAATAATTAAAGAGCTGGCTGCACTAGCAAATATTGATACGAAGCTAGTGTCGCCACATAAAGTTAGGCATTCATTTGCCAGTCACTTGCTTCAAAATGGCGCGGACTTAAGAGTGGTGCAAGAATTACTTGGACATGCTGATATATCTTCAACCCAGATTTATACCAAAATTCTTTCACAAAGGGCAAAAGAGCTTGTACTTGATGTACATCCGCTTTCTAAAAAGATCTAGGAAATTAAGAGCTTCAAAGATATAAAATTAGGCTAAGTCATTTTAAAAAGTATAAATATATATGCATAATCAAGATTTGTGTGCAGCTTGTTATAAAAGAGATTGGACTACAGTTCTAACTTGTCTTAATAATGCAGAATTATGTCAACATGACCTAGAGCCATTATATGGTCACTCAGAGCAAAATATAGTGCATGTACTTGCTGCGAATGGCAGACTTCAAGAATTAAAAGTATTATTTGATAAAAACTCTGTAGAAGTTGATTCTAAAGATAAGTTAAAGCGCACGCCGCTGCATTTAGCTTCAGAATTTAGGCATTTAGAAGTTGTAAAATTCTTGGTTGTTCAAGGGGCGAATGTCAATGCGGTTGATAAATTTGGAAAAACACCAATACACTCTCTGAATGCTGATAAAGCAAGCGGAAGAGTTTTTATTAATGCAGCTTCTAATATTGAAGTCGGCAATGATGATCCTCATAATATACTTCAATTCCTTGCTCAAAATGGAGCAAATTTAGATTCTCAAAATAGAAATGGACAAACAATCTTGCATCAATACGCTTTAAATGGGAATACTAGATTATCGGTGACAGCTTTAAATGAAGGAGCTAATCCAGATTTACAAGATAAGCGGGGTGAAACACCTTTGCATAATGCAATTGGGGAGTTACGGGGTGATACAACGCAAGTTCTTTTAGCAAGAAGTAATAGCGGGCATATTACAAACAATGAGGGCGTAACACCATCAGACCTGCTAGCGAAGAATAGCAGGCTTGCTCATGGGATAGCGCTCGAATCAGTAACTTCAAATCTAGGTAGTGGGGCGAATAAAAATGTTAGATTGGCTTCTCAAAGAACTAATGCAGTTATGGCAAAGGCCACATCTACGACTGCAATACCAGTAACCCCAGAGGGAAGTGTAGTCGTGGTAGATGATGAGAATACACAATCCTTCTGTTGTTGGGCTGTCATTGTTCGAAAAATTTGCAAAATAGCTTTATCTAGATATGATTAAAGTATTGGGATGCAAAGCTTTTTGTTGGGATGGGGAGTTTCCAAAAAATTGTTAATTTTCTAGTTTTATTATTTAGGAAAATCTTGCGTTGGCTAAAAGGTCAGGTTAGAAACTATGTAAGAAAGATAGCGGATCCTAGAGACAACAACTCGTATAATATTGGAAGCTATAATTCAAATTGGAGTCTGAGCGAGCGTGACATTGAAGGATTACAGACAGAACATAAGTTCGAAAAGAACGTGGAGTATAAATCTAGTTTTAAAGAATTTGAGCGCACTTGGGAAATAAGTAAGTGGGCAATATTAGTAGATAGAGAGTTGACTAACTCCAAGCAAGATTTAGAAAAAGATTTAGATTTTAGATGGAATTTTTTTTGGTATGCTTTTTTGCAGGTTCATCCACCATATCTTAATAAAGAAATAGAATCGCAACTTGAGCTTAATAGCTCTACTTATATCCCAAATAATTTTGATATGTTTGAAGCAATAATGGCAATAGGTAAGGAAGTTTTTAATTGTATACTACTAATCAATTTGTGGAAATTCTTGCGAGAAGAACTGTATTCTATATTGAATTTTGGCTTCGAAGTAAACCCAGCATCAGCTTATATTACTCATGTTTGTGAGCTGTCTTCGGTGAATAACCCTAATCAGAAATACGCAGTAGAAATATCTGATGAGCTTGATCAAAGCCAAATGCTGCAAATTAAATTTGAGGATATAGTTAAACAAAAGCAAGATAATCTGTCAATAATGATCCCGACCATATTCTCATGAATTATCACAAAAATTAATTGTTTATTGCGGTAAATTAGGTATCGTTAATTGATAAACATTTTGAGAGATGTATGAAATCTTCTGGTAAGTATATAATAACTACTTTTATAGCTGTATTACTTTCGTTTTTAGCAAGTTTTGGTTATGTCAAATATGTAGAACAAAAGAATCCTGAAAGTTATTACCTTGACCCACAGCAGGCTATATCAAGAACAGAGATTCAAAATATTGTTAAAGAGTTCATCGTAGAAAATCCTAAGCTTATAGTGGAGTCTGTTGACAGAATGAACCTAGAGGAAGCGCGTAAAGAAAGGGATAGAACTGCAAATTATATAAAGGATAACTTAAAAGAAATTCAGAATAATAAAAAAGATCCTAGGTTTGGTAAGACTAATGCCAAAGTAAAGATAGTGGAGTTTTTTGATTATAAATGCGGTTACTGTAAGAAAATGATGAGAGTGAAAGACGAGATGATCGCTAGAGGCATCGATGTGGAGTTTATATTCAAAGAGTTTCCAGTGCTTGGTGAGTTTTCAGATAAAGCAGCTAGAGCTGCATTGGCAGTTAATAAAATTGATCAAAATAAGTATATTGAATTCCATAGAGCCCTTTTAACATATAATGGCCCGACAGATGAAAATACTATAATCAACATAGTCAAGAGTATTGGGGTACCTGAGGATAAGTTTAATAATGCATTAAAAGATTCTTCAATAGATACGATGCTGGAAGCTAATAGAAAATTAGCAAGGAATATTGGTATTATGGGCTCTCCAGCCTATTTAATTGAGGATGAGTTTTATCCTGGAGCGCTTAGTTTGGAGGAGCTTATTGAGCTAGTTAAGAAGCATTCTTAATTCACATACCACATAAAAAGTTAAAAAAGCGTTAACGATAACATAAATTTAGCTAATTGACAGCCTATAAGGCTTCGTGTCAAACTTTTAGTATAGAACAACTATCTAGGGGTTTGTCATGAAAGACAAAGAAAAACAAAAAATGGATGGCCATAAGCCTTCGCATTTAAAGAGTGCTAGTAGATTACTAACACCCGTGCTAACAGTTGCCATATTTATTATGGTAACGATGATGCTATTTAAAGTAGAGGCAATTAAAACTGATCTATCAAATAAAATGTATGATAGTGGTAATAAAGTTGACTCTAATATATCTCTTTTAAAGCAAAATATCGAAGATATGAATAATCGTTTAGCGGTTATGGCTGAAACGGGCGCTGGTTTAGGCAGTGCCGATCTTAAAGCTGTAGAGAAAATAAATGTTAAAGCAGATAAGTATCATGTTATTTTCCTAACAAAAGAAATTATTGAGAGAATCAATAATACAAAAGACTTTAGTGATAAATATGATGAGCTGAAAAAATTACTGAATGGTAAGTTTCCAGATCAAATGGCTGAAATAGAAAAAAACAAAGCTATGAGCATATTAAATCATGATGAGATGGTTAAGATAGTAGAAGAGTCAACAACTACTACTGCAACACCTGCTGAAGCTGAAAAAGGAGCTTTCGACAGTATTAAGAGTGTTTTCAAAGTTTCTGGTAAAGATGAAGACCTGAAAGTGAAATGTAACCCAGTGATCATTGACTCTGCAATTAAAAACCTTAGAGAGAAGAATGAATGGGAAGCTCTTAAAACTCTAGAACAAGTAGAGCCTAAAAATGATGGTTTGAAAAAAGTTGTAGATAATCTTAACTTAAGAAACATTCTGAAGTATTATGTGAATCAAATATCTGATGAGACTTTAAAGAATGGTTAGGTTAATTCTAGTATGCGTCATCTTGGCCTTAGGCATAGGTGGCGCATATTGGCTTTCTAGAAATTCCGGTGACTTAGTTTTCACTTTTATGAATTTTAAAGTAGAAACTTCGGTCACCGAATTTTTTGCTTACGCCATATTAGCCTTTTTTATTCTCCAAATTTTAGTGTTTGGAGTTTACAGGTTGGTTTCATTGCCGTCCAAGCTTAGGCAGCATCTAAGAAATAAGAAAAAAGATGCGGTTATCAAGAGTATTGGAGATGCGATAAATAATTACGTTGCTAAAGAGTCGAAAAAATTATCTAATAATATAGCTTTCGTTAAGCAATATCTTTCTTCTGAAACGCAGTTATCACTTGGTTATCTGCTAAGTAAAACACAAAATGATAAAAGTGAATGTAAAAACAAGCTAGTTTTATTAACTAGGAATGAGGCCTCAAAAGAAGTGGCGTTCAAAGAGCTAATAAAAATAGCTTTAGAGGAGAGGGAGTGGTTTATAGCAGCTAATTATTGTGCTGAGCTTTGGAAAATATGCAAATCTAAAGAGTTAGCTGTGCAGTATGTTTCTTGCTATATTAATTCAAAAAGATGGAGAGAATTAGCGGAAATTCTTGAGCCTAGTTCTTTTATTCAATCACTGTTTTCAAGAGATATAAGTTATTATTTAGGGAAAAAGAACTCTGTAGTTATGAAGGCTGTTGCCGAATATAAAATTGCGCAAGAGTTACTTGAGTGTGGAGAAAAAGCTAAAGCTAAAATTTATGCTTTGAAAGCTTTGAAGCATCTTGATGATGGGTTTTTACCTGCAACTATAGTTGTGATAAGCTCTTTAAACTACTCAGAAGATCAAGAGCAGATTTTAAAAATCATAAAAAAACAGTGGCGGAACAAGCCAAGCCACCTATTAGCTGAGATATTGTTTGATCTTACTAAAATTAATGTTGGATTAAAGTTATATAAGATGATTAAAAAAGTTGCTGGAATGAACGCAGAACATTATGAAAGTAATATAATACTTGCTCGTGCTGCAATGGACTCTGATATGTTTGATCTAGCATCGCAGCATATTGCTAGTGCCTTGAGTGATGGGAAAAAGCTAAGAGCTTGTTTGCTTATGGCTGAATTTTGCCAAAGAACGCATGCTAATAAGGCTGAAGTGGCAGATTGGTTGCGCCAAGCTTTAATTGCTCCCAATGATAAAGAGCCTGTAGAATATTACTGGGATTTTGTTAAATCAGATTGGGTGCACAACTCGTCTGAAGATTCTGTATTTATAGAAGCCTTAAAAAGTTAGGCATCTCTCAATTCTTCATCTTGTTGAAGAATATTTAGAAATCTAGGTACGAGGTTGAATATAAAATAGGTTAAAAACGCGAATTTTACAGTATGATTAACCCATTTGAACTCACCAGATATAAGTGTGCTAGGTATGAATATGTATAGCGCTGCCAGCATAGTAATAATCGCAACAAACATATACATACTTGGTTTTGGGGTATCAAATTGGATTCCAGATCGCAATGCCAATCCTAATCCAAACAATGCTCCGAGAGAAACTGCCATTGGGTTATTTATTTCATTTGCGAATAGTAGAACCACTACGCATAAACTAGACAGATAAGCTATCCAAAATAAATTCAAACTATCTTTGTTGCTCCATTTATTAAATACGCTTTTGAATTTTTCTGAATTTAAAACTAGTGCTGTAGCTATTCCTACTATAAGCCCCACAGAAACATCTAATGGGCTATGTACTCCTAAATATACGCGAGACATCATAACATTGGGTATTAGAAATAATATGAAGGCTCCGAGTATTCTGCTTCTATAAGTAAGAAAAAGGATGATCCAGAATGTTGCCACAAACTGTACGTCGCCACTTGGGAAGCCATAGCTTGATGCATCTATTAAGTGATATTCGTGTGGTGGTCTTGGAATTTTAATGGTGTATTTGATAAGGCAGTTTAGAAATGTAGTAAAACACCCAACGATTGCAAGAAATACAGCAGTTCTATTCGAAAAATACCAATAACAAGCAGCAAGGACAAAAAGATAAGCTGCAGGCTGGCCAAAGATCATGAATGCTTTGAAATATTCTGTGAGATAATCGGATCTATATGGTAAGACCCATGATATATCCTGTAAAGCTGGTATAAGCATTATTGTATCTCCTTCTTAATTATTGGCATTATCTCTTCAACAATTGAAGCTACTCCAACTGCATTGGGATGGATTCCATCAGATAATATTTTTGTCTGATCGTAAATAATTTTTTCCATAAAAAAAGGCAAAAGAGGTATAGAGTGTTTCTTCGCGAGTTTTGGATATATTGAATCAAAGTTGCTTTTATATGCTAAGCCATAATTAAGACTTGAAGTTATTGTAGTTAGCATTGTTTTTATGTTTTTGTTTTTGAGTTTTTGCAGGATTGAATCTAAATTTTCATACGTTTTTTCTGGATCAGAGCCACGCAACATATCATTTGCTCCAAGCACAATCACAACAATATTTGGGGATTGCTGAATTATTGAATCTACACGTTCTAGCCCCCCAAATGTTGTGTCTCCAGAGATGCCAGCATTGATTACTTTTACATCAAGCCCAGATTTGATGAGAGCATTTTCAAGTTGTGCTGGGAGTGTCTCAGAAGGAGATAATCCATATCCTGCGACTAAACTATCTCCAAACATAATTATTTTTGTTGAGCTATGTGCAGGAAATACATAAGCTACTGAAATTAGGAAAACAAAAAGCAAAATTTTCTTCATGAAGCCACTTATAAAATTATCTAATATATCTTTGACTCTAAGATCCGATGCTGGAAAAATCAACGTATTAAAAAATATAAATTTAGATATACCATATGGTCAAACAATTAGTGTTGTAGGGCCTTCAGGTGCTGGCAAAACTTCTCTAATAATGTTGATTGCAGGTTTGGAAAAGCCAACATCAGGAGAGATAGTAGTGAATGGCAATAGAATTGATAATTTAAGCGAAGATGAGCTAGCAATATTTAGAAGAAAAAACATTGGAATAATTTTCCAAAACTTCCATTTAATTCCCACGATGACTGCCCTTGAAAATGTCATGGTTCCATTAGAGTTCGCTGGCGTAGCAAATCCTGAAAAAGAGGCGATAAATGCTTTAAGTTTAGTAGGATTGGAGAATAGGATATTGCATTTCCCATCGCAATTGTCTGGTGGGGAGCAGCAAAGAGTAGCAATTGCTAGAGCTTTTGCAGCAAAGCCAAAAATAATTCTAGCAGATGAACCTACAGGAAATTTAGATTCTGAAACAGGTAAAATAGTTATGGATGAGTTGTTTGATTTAAATAAAAAATTCGGTACGACTTTTGTTTTAATAACTCATGACCCAAAAGTTGCCAAACGCTGCAAGATACACATGAAGATTTTGGATGGAGAGATACATGAATCTAACAACTAGAATAGCATTCAGAGAGATATTAGGCGGTTGGAGAGGGCTGATAGTTTTTTACTTGTGTGTGATAATTAGTGCTACGGTTCTGATAGTAGTAGAAGAAATAAGTGCAAATTTTAAAGGCAACTTTCAAGCAAAAGCCAAAGAAATATTGGGTGGTGATTTGGAAGTAATTACATCCAATTTTCAAATGGACTCAGATCAATTAGCTTCCTTACAGCAATATGGTAAAGTGTCTATGGTTACCGATCTTAGGGGAATGCTGATTTACAATCAATCTACTAAGATTATTGAAATTAAAAGTATTGATGAGACTTATCCTTTATACGGTTCATTTGATCAAGAATTATCTGAATTACACCAAACTGATGGGGTGCTTTTAGCACAAGAATTGATGGTCAATATGGGTATCAAGATTGGCGATATGGTGCAGATAGGAGGATATGATTTTAATGTTTTAGGAGTCGCTCCTACAGAGCCAGATTGGTTTGCCAGTGCTTTTGTATTAGGGCCTAGAGTGTTGATGAGTACAAAGTCATTATCCAAAACTTTTTTGATTCAGCCGGGTAGTTTAATTAGGTACAAGTATCGCTTAAAGCTTTTAGACAATGTCAGTCTAGAAGAGGCTAAATCTGCAATTAAAGGCATCCATAATAGTGCTTCATGGATTGTAAGAGATTATAAACAAGGCAATACGATGTTCGTAAACTCTGTTGAAAGATTTGAATTCTTTTTAATGTTGGCAGGGATTTCTAACTTGTTGATTTGTGGTGTTGGGATTGCGGCTGCTACAAGATTTTTCATGGAGAAAAAATTACCACATGTCGCTGTTTTAAAATCATGTGGAGCGGCTAAAAAAAATATTATGTATATCTATCTGCAATTGATAGGTCTTGTCAGTTTGGATTCATTCGTAACATCAGTTTTTTTTAGTTGGTTAATTACTTGTTATTTGCTGCCAGTGCTAAATAATATATTGCCATTTTATGTGGATTTTCATTTCTACTGGTCGGCTATTTTTAAAGTATTCATTTTTGTTATACTAACAATTGTGACGTTTACTTTGCCAGTATTATTAAACTCAATAGATATAAAGCCTGCTAGTCTATTTAGGGGGGTGTATTTCTTGGAATTTAATCATACCAAAGAGAGAGCTTTAATTTATTTTGTATCTTGTTCGGTTTTATTTTTTATTCTGCTTTTGTACTCAGAGGATGTATTCTTTTTATCTGGCTACCTTATAGCTGCAGTTTTGACATTCCTTATTTACTACCATGCTGGGAATGCATTTAAAAAAAGCATGAAGATATTTAATATATCTGGCTCTGCTCTTAGGCTTGCAATAGGCAATATACAGCGACCTGGCTCGAGTTTGACGACAATAATGTTAGCAATAGGTGTGAGTTTAACAGTATTTATAGTTCTTTCGACAACTCAGTATAATATTGCAGCAAGATTAAATGATACTATACCCAAGAAAGCCCCGAGTTTGTTTCTAATAGATATACAAGACAATCAGATTACGCCTCTGAGGCAAATAGCTGATACTGTTGCGAAGAATTTAATAATTAAGCCAAGTGTTCAAGGTCTGATTACGCATATTAATGGCAAATCTGTTGAAAACTTGAATATAAATAAAGGATCTGAGTGGGCTGTCAGAAATCATAGAAGACTAAGCTATTCCGCAAATGCTCCAGAGAATACAGTAATCTCTCAAGGTAAATGGTGGGATGCAAATTATAACGGAAGACCTTTGGTATCGCTGGATGAGAATCTTGCTAAAGGTTTTGGTGTTGGGATAGGTGATGAGATAACTTTTAATATTTTGGGTCGATCAATAGAGGCTGAAATATACAATCTACGCAATATTGATTATTCTTCATTCAATATCAATTTTGCGGTCATTTTCTCTCCTGGAATCATAGATAACTTTCCAAAGAGTTATTTTGCTACGTTGAAAATTGATGATGAAAGAAAAGAATATCAATTTATACAGGATGTTTCAGATAAATTTCCAAACATAGTGTCTATTAGAACAAGTGATAGTATTGAAATAGCAAAAAAGTATATTGGAGATATAGTATCTGCTATTGAGATTATCGTCTTAATTTCACTTGCTTCGGGAATTATAGTGTTGGCAGGTTCTTTCTTAGCGCACCAAGAGCGTAGGAAGTATGATTTAATTATATTGAAAGTTTTAGGAGCGGGATCTTTTGACATATACAAAACCCTAGTTCTAGAGGCAGTGATTCTATCTGTTCTTGCAGGTTTTATATCGGTATTGATAGGAAATGTAGGTGCATATTTCATTCTCAAGTATTTAAGATTTGACACATTTGATTTTTCTATTTCTCAAAACCTATTAACAATGGTGGTGACCATTTGTGCTGTAATAGTGGTGATAGTCCTTAGCTCCTATAAAATTTTTAGCACAAAGCCAAGCCATATTTTGAGGAATGAGTAATGATGATTGGCAATAGTTTAGGTCTTAACCCACTATTTTGTTAAAATTAGAACTTTTTCTTCTTTAGCAATCAGTCCCATTTCTCTTCTGGCAATTTCATCTAGCATGTCGGTATCTAGAGAATTGGGATAGAGTAGCTTGACTTTATTCTCAATAGATTGGCGTTCCTTTTCAAGAGAGCCTAACTCTATAGTTTTTGCTTTAATATCTTTGTTTAATCTCAAAAAAGCTATAAACCCCCTCTGTCCACTGAAAGAATGATAGCAAAAATATACTATAAGTAACAGGATGATACTGTTCATCCAAACAGTTTTGAAATTAATGTTGATTTTGTCTTTAATTTTATTGCTGTTTTTGCCAGCCATTGTCTATAAGGGTTGAAAGTTGTTCTAAAATGATTATTATTGCATAAATATCGTTTTTACAAGTAAATAGAGGCCTCATGACTACCATACTATTAATAATTCAAGTTTTCATTGTCTGCATGTTAATTGCAGTAATTTTGGTTCAAAAAACTGGTACAGATAGCTTAGCTGGCTTGTCTGGTGGTGGGCATAATGTTTTTTCAAGCAGAGCTTCTTCTAACTTTTTATCAAAGCTTACAACTATATTGGCCATAGCATTTATGGTGAACTCTTTAATTATTGCTAAAGTTACAGCGACTGATGTAAAATCTAAGTCAATTGTTGATTCAATTGCTATTGAATCACCAGAAAAAGAAAAAACTGAGTCAGCTCCAGAAGTTCCTACGGCACAATAAACATGGCGAAGTTTATATTCATCACTGGTGGCGTTGTCTCATCTTTAGGTAAGGGAATCGCCAGTGCGTCGCTCGGTGCATTGCTACAAGCAAGAGGTTACAAAGTCAGGCTTCGTAAATTAGATCCATATTTAAATGTTGACCCTGGAACGATGAGTCCCTATCAACATGGAGAAGTTTTTGTAACTGATGATGGTATGGAAACAGACCTTGACTTAGGGCATTATGAAAGATTCACAGGTGTTAGTGCTAGGCAGGGTGATAGCGTTACTGCAGGTAAAATTTACTTGGAACTTTTGACAAAAGAAAGGAGAGGCGACTATTTAGGTAAAACCGTACAGGTGATTCCTCATGTTACAGATTTGATAAAGCAATTCATTACATCTAATTCTGATGATGCTGATTTTATTCTGTGTGAAATTGGTGGAACAGTTGGCGATATAGAAGCTCAGCCGTTTTGTGAGGCTATAAGGCAGCTTGGAACGCAGCTTGGATCTCAGAAAGTAATATATGTTCATTTAACTTTAATGCCATATATTGCTGCCTCAAAAGAATTAAAAACAAAGCCAACTCAACACTCTGTAAAAGAACTTAGATCGATCGGTATTCAGCCAAACATATTGTTATGTAGAAGTGAAAAAGAGATTTCATTATCTGATAGAGAAAAAATAGCACTATTTTGTAGCGTTCCAGTGGAAAGGGTTATTCCTGCGCTTGACAGAAAGACTATATACTCCGTTCCTTTGGAATATCATAAAGAGGGATTAGATACAGAGGTTCTAAAGCATTTTGGTCTACCACTTTCAAAAAAGCCTGATATTCAAAAGTGGACTGAAATAGTTAAGCGAATTGAGAATCCTGTAAAAGAAGTAACAATATCAATAGTTGGAAAATATAATCAACTAGAAGATGCTTATATATCTTTGATAGAAGCATTAAAGCATGCTGGAGCTGCAAATAATGCAAAAGTGCATTTGCAGTGGATTAGCGCATCATCAATCAAGTCTGATACGGTGAAAGCAAAGCTTGTAAAATCTGATGGAATTTTAGTTCCAGGTGGATTTGGTTCTCGTGGCACAGAAGGTAAGATACTGGCTGTGAAATATGCTAGAGAAAATAAAATCCCATTCTTTGGAATTTGTTTGGGAATGCAGTTAGCAGTTATTGAGTTTGCTAGAAATGTTCTAAAGATAAAAGACGCGAGTTCAACGGAATTCACTGATAAATGTACAAATGTAATCGGTTTGATGACTGAATGGAAGCAAGGCAAAAAAACAGCTATAAGATCTTCTAAAGACGATTTGGGTGGTACAATGCGTCTTGGGGCTTATGAGTGTGTATTGAGTAATAAAAGCCTTGCTAAAAAGATATATGAATCATCAAAAATTTCTGAAAGACATAGACATAGATATGAATTTAATATTGGGTTTAAAGAGCAGTTTGAAAAAGCAGGATTTATATTCTCTGGAATGTCACCAGACGGCCAATTGGCAGAGATTATAGAGCTAGATAATCACCCTTGGTTTATTGGAGTGCAGTTCCACCCAGAGTTAAAATCAAGGGTCTTCGATCCACATCCCCTCTTTACATCTTTCATAAAAAAGGCGATAACTAATAAGTAAGACCACTCTAATGTATAGGGTGTTTATAATTGAAATGTATTCAAATGAAGTCGGCTAGAGTAGCAACATTACCTAAGGTAGCGATGAAAAGCAGTGAATCCAGTGGTAACGGGTATATAATTGCAATAACCCTTGCTGCTGCAGCGATTTCTTTGGTTTCTGTGTATTCTGTTATAATAGTTTTATTTGGTATGCTGCCAGGTCTTATTGCTATGATAATTGATCAGGAGCCGCGTCGATATATTTCTAGAATCGTTCTAACTTTTAATGCTACAGGTATTATGCCCTATGTTGCGAAAATCCTGTCATCAAAAGGTTCTTCTAACATGGCTATTGAGATAATAGTAGAGCCTAAGACATGGCTTATGATCTACACCGCTGCATCTGTAGGGTGGGTTATATATTGGGCATTCCCACAAATTGCTATTATGTTAAATAATCTAAAAACTCAAATCCGCCTTCAAAAGCTAAATTATGATCTTGAAAAATTGGTTGTGGAATGGGGTGACGAAATTAAATTTAAGAAAAACTAATTTAAAAATAAATTTAGCTTGATTGTTATATACCAGAGTCATTAATATAGTTAAGATTATATTGCAACTATGGCTTAAGTTATTATGAAATATAAAAAAACAAAAGTGGCAGCAAAGGTTGAAAAAAAGAAAAAGGCTATGGACTTGCCTTTGAATTATAAGCCTAGCGATAAAGAAGACTATATGAATGAAAAACAGCTTGAGTATTTTAGACGCAGACTGCTGACATGGAAAGAAGAGCTGAAACAGGAATCTAAAATCACTGTTGAGCATTTACAAAAGGAACAACTCAGAGAAGCTGATCTAAGTGACCAAGCTACGAATGAATCTGTTACAGCTTTTGAACTTAGGACGCGCGATCGTTATCGTAAGTTGATGAGTAAGATTGATTCAGCCTTAGAGAGGATAGCAGAAGGTGAGTATGGATTTTGTGATGAAACTGGTGATCCAATAGGTATTAAGAGATTGGAAGCAAGACCTATAGCTACATTATCAATTGAAGCTCAAGAACGACACGAGAGATTTGAAAAGAGCCATAGCGAAGATTAATTGATTTGCACAATCATCGACATTATTTGTTCAAAGAAAGTTTTCATAGTCACGCCAATAAATGTGAATGTTAGTAGTAGGGTGACGAATATAGAGACTACCTTCGGTACAAAAGATAAGGTCGGTTCTTGTATTTGAGTTAAAGCTTGAAATAAAGACACTAAAAGCCCGACACCTAAGGCAACAAGCAATAGCGGCATTGATACTTTCAATAATACCCAAATAGACTCTCTAGTAATATCAATAAATGCAGCTGTTTCCATTTTTTACACGAAATTATCAAATACAGAGTAAACCGACTTTTTGCTGTTGGCAAGTATATGAAGTTGTGTTTTGCTAATTAGGGTTAGTGGAGGAATTAGGAAGTAATTTAAAGTCAAAACAAAGGTAGTTAATGGCTAAAATCAATTATAAACCACTTGCAAATTTGGTGCGCAATATATCGGCCGTGTCTGAGGTGCTTTCAGCTGCAAATGACACGCTGTTTGAAGTTAAATCTAATTTAGAAAGGATGCATCAACTAGCTTTAGATGTACGTTATGGTCAGCTGGATATATATGGCATACACTTCGTCAAAAAAGAAATGGATGCCATTCTTAGTGAGGTAACGCGCATTACTAGTAATACTAAAATTCATGGAGATACACTTTTTAATGGCGCATTTTCAAAGCAATTTCAAGTTGGGTTTAATAACAATTTTATGGTTGTTAATTTTTTTAAAGATATTACGGCGATAGGACTGGGTATTGATAAATTAGATGTAATGACTCAAGAAAATACAGTTGAGGTAATTGATTATGCTATTGGTATAATTAATGCCGAATTGGTGGAGATAGAAAAATATCAGTCTGGTGTTAGCATAATCAAAAATAATATTAGTGATATAATGTCAAGTGAGTGTGTTAAAGGATGTATGGAGCAAATGTCTTATGATATTCCAGAGTCTAATTATGAATCGCTTGAAAATGCGCTAACAGAAATGTCTGAAGTCTCTAAGGTATTGTCAGTAGCTGATATGGTTTTGAATGGTATTGATGGCACTTTGGGAATAATTTATTTCTTAGTTTCAGAAGCAACTTCAGGCGCTGTAGGTACTACAGAAAGAGATTATTTAAAAGAAGCATTGCACAAGTCAGTTGAGGATATCGCAGATGCTGCTGGTAAGCTAAAACTTTATGGATTGGTGCCATTAGATGATGGTGCATTTGCAACGAAGGATTTCCAAGTTGGTATATCTAAGGCTGATACTTTTTCTGTAGGATTAATTCAGGATATGAGCCCAACAGCACTATTAATTAATGATTTAGATGTTAGTTCAACGTCTAACGCTGCGGTGTCATGTATGAGTGTCAATTCTGCAACTTATGTTGTCAAAACAGAAATATCTAAAATAGAAGATTGGCAAGATATGGTCTATATGGGCAAGAATGAAATAGGGGCAATAGGAGTATGCGTAGAGCAGTGTTGGGAGTAGGGAGTTGAAAATTTTGTTGCTACCATAATTGATAAAAAATGGGTGAAATTATGGCTTTGGCGCAATCAATAAGGTCATATAAAGATTGCATGAATAAATATAATAGGTGATTATTGCTGTATAGTTTTAGATCGGAAAAATATGCAGCATAAAAATCTTTTTGTTTTTGATATAGAAACCGTTCCAGATGTCCAGTCAGCAAGGAATCTGCTTGGTGACTATGAATCGCCAGATGATGAAATAGTTGAAAAGCTCAAGCAATATCACCTCAGAGTTACCGATGGCAAAAATTCTTTTTTTAGGCAACCTTTCCATAAAGTGGTGGCGATTAGCTTTTTGGAAGCTGAAATTCATAGAGATGAGGATGGATCGGAGTTTTATGTGTTGAAAGAGCTGCGCTCAGGTGGAAATTTAGATTCAAAAGAATCGGATTTAATAGTTGGTCTTTTTCAGCACTTATCTCGTCTTAGAGCTAGAATAGTTAGTTTTAATGGCCGTACTTTTGATATGCCAGTACTCAAATATAGAGCTATGTTACATGGAGTAGAAGCGAAATGGTTGCATAAGTCTGGGGACAAATGGAATAATTATGGTAGTAAATATAGCCTTGATTGGCATTGTGATTTGATAGATGCATTCTCAGATTTTGGTGCGTCTGCTCGTGTGAAAATGGATGAGTTATGTGCGTTATTTGGATTCCCTGGCAAAATAGATGTTGAAGGTTCGCAGGTTGATGAGATGTTCAAAGCTAATCGTCTCGGAGAAATAAGAGATTATTGTGAACTAGATGTTTTAAACACTTACTTACTGTATTTAAAGTATAGCTTACATACTGGGTCTTTACTAAAAAATAACTACGCGAAATGCTTACAAGATATTATATCTTATTTAGAGGATAATGCTGAAAAAAGGCCGCACTTAAATACATTTTTGAATGCTTGGTTGGCCAATCATACAGAGCAAGTTTTTGAAAAATAAACACTTGCAAACTATTTTAAAAGCTGATTTACTTAAATGTATGGATATAAAATTTACTTTATGTCTTGTTCGTGTGGGCATGTAGCCCTCCCTTAGGCAGTAAGCCTAATTCATTAACTATAAATTCCAACAAGTAGGAGGAAATTATGGTAGCTTCAATTCAAACTAATATTCACGCTGGTGTAGCTTCTGCTAACCTTAGAGGTTCAATCGAGGAAAGCAAATCAGCTGCAACCAGAATGTCTTCTGGTAACCAAATTACAAAAGCGTCTGATGATGCTGCAGGGTTATCAATCGGTTCTGGTTTAAAAACTGACGTGCAAACACTAAAAGCTGCGTTAAAAAGTACATCGCAAGCTTCTTCAATTCTTTCAGTTGCTGATGGTATATTAGCAAATATAGGTGATATTCTAGGAAGACTTCGTTCACTAGCAGTAACTGCAAACTCTGGTGCTATGGGTACAAATGAAAGAAACTATATCGATAAAGAGATGGATGCTCTAGTTACAGAGGTAACACGTGTTGCTGGTAATACCAAGTTCAACGGTTCAGTACTTCTTGATGGTTCATTCACATCTAAAACATTCCAAGTGGGTGTTTCTAGTACAGATACTATTTCTGTAGGATTCACTCAAGATATGAGAGCAACAGGTTTAAGCATCAATGCTCTTGATGTTTCTACAAATTCTGCTGCTGTTACATCTATCACTGCAATCGATGCTGCAATCAATCTAGTTAAAACAGAAAGATCTAACGTAGGTGCTTTGCAATCTACATTTAGTTTTGCTGCGTCTAACATCGAAACAAGTATGTTAAATACTAACGCTGCTAGAGCTGACTACTTAGATGCTGATATAGCAAATGAGTCTTCTGCTTTCGCAAACGCTACAACAAAAATTCAAGCAGGTGTAGCTGTATTAGCGCAAGTTAATCAGTTACCACAAAACCTACTTAAATTAGTTGGTTAATATAGGTTTAGTTAGGAGGAGGGGTAATCCCTTCCTTCTAGCTAACTAATTAGGGTATTAAAATGATAGCAGTATTAACAGGTAATAATATATCTTTGGTAGAGAGTGGGAAAGGGGAGCAGTCTCAAAAGGTAAATAGCGCTGAAAATTCAGTTAAAATACAGCTTTATGGTAAGCCGAAAGCTGTGGCACAGGATTTTGGTCAGGCAGTTAAAGTCGAGACAAATGCGATGTTCGTTACAACTCCAGATGGAGTGCAGCATAAGAGAGAAATTACATCTAGTGGTGTTGAGTACAGTCCAAGTATTACGATTCATTCGTATTACTCAAATAGCAAGAAATAAAGCTGTTATGTTTTATGGGGCGAATGACGGGAATTGAACCCGCGGCCTCAAGTGCCACAAACTTGCGCTCTAACCAACTGAGCTACATCCGCCATAATAGATCACTATCTTATATTCAAAAATCACAAAGTTTGCAATGCTTTTCTATATACTATAGTTAAAGCTTTATTATAAACTTAGTTCCCTTATCTATTTCTGAATGGCAAGAGATAGTACCTTGGTGATCATCAATTATTTGTTTGCAAAGGCTTAAGCCATAGCCATGGCCTGAAGAAGTAACCTTGCTTTTAAATATCTCCTGCTTAATTTTAGCAGGTATACCAAAGCCCGTATCTTCAACTATGATCTCATTTCCTTTATTTAAGGTAATTGAAATTTTGGCATGTTCTCCAGCATATTTTAATGCATTGCGAACTAAGTTGGATATTACGGTTTTGATCCCTTCTTTTGATCCATAAATCCAAAAATTAGCATTGATGGTTAAATCAATTTTAGCGCTTTTAAATTCGTGAATAATATCATCAACTATATCTGTAGCTTGGTAGCAACCGATATCATGATATGAATTGCTTTTACTACTTAGTACAGCATTGATTCTGTCTATACCGCTCTTTGAAGAGCTGGCAAGCTGAGTTGAAATAGAGCTCAAAAACTTCCAGTCTTTTTTTGATACTTTAACGTAATCTTTTTTCGCATCGACTTTAACATTTTTCAGTATTTCATCGAATGTATCAGCTGCCATTGTAACGATAGACAATGGAGATATAGCTTCGTGCGCTACGTATGAAGCATTAGTATGCAATAACTCATGCTTCTTCTCTAACCCTTTTTTCACAACAAAGATTAGAACTATACCTATTATGCCATAAGCTACAGGTAAAGACTGGGCTATGAAGTCAATTGGAGATATAGATGTATCTTGAATCAAGAAAATAGGTGAAACCAAATATGCGCCAATTAAACCCGTAATGAAGAAATTTATACTCTGACGTACAGGTAAGAAAACAATAAGCAATACTAAGCTTAGCAATAAATTAATTACCCAAAGTGTTTTGTCAGAGTTCACTATTAACATTAGGCTAGAAGTAAAACAAAGAGCATAGAACAAATTTAAATTCCAAAATAGAGGTGCTATATTTCTTTGGGTTTTGGTAGACCAATTTTCAAATGTAAATAGTAGAAAAGCAAAGACTATTACACTGATTTTTACATAAATAATTGGTGCAAACTCTGCGGTTTCAGAGATGGCAGAATCAAACATTGATGGAATATATTGATATATTATGAAAGTACAAAACATTATGTAGTTTGAACTGTTCTCAACTAAGCTATTAGCTTTAAAAGAAAAATACTTTTTGAAAGACAAAGTGTTAAATATCGATTTAAATAATGATTTACAAACTGAGTAAATAAACGCTCCTCTAGTTCTGCTATGAGATACAAATAAATAATGGTATCCAAGGAATGTAACTAAGCTTGTTAATATACCAAGAGAAATTCCCAAAGTGCCATATTTTCCTTGTATGAAAGCAGTTATATTAACAACTAAAATGGATGCTATTGCAGAAACGGCAAATGTAGAGCTGTTAGTTCTTAGGCCAAACATACCTGCTGCAATCGGTATCAGCATTACTGGAAACCAGAAACCGTCAGTAAACCATAATACATCCATTATGCTTGAGCCAACGAGTGCTATTATTATTGATACAATGGTTATGCCTAAAGTAGCAACTCTAGCATAGAATAAGCCTTGTTTATCCGACATGTTAGGTTTTATAGCTCTCATTACGTCGTTAGCAATAATTGTAGCTCCGCTGTTCAACCATGAATTCGCAGATGACATTATTATGGCGAATACTGCAGAGATAGCTAATCCCACCACTCCAACTGGCAGGTATGTCGTGATTAAGTAATAAAATGCATTATTAGAATGAATCTCTGGCGCGATCGCACGAATTGTAAAGCCAATTGCGCATAATATTAAAGCAAATGGAAAAGCTATTAGTGCAATTGAATTCAACGAGTAGCCAAGTTGAGCTGAATTTCGTGACATTAAAAATCTTTGAACAAAAGTAGCAGATGTTGCTGGAAGTAATGCGTATATTATTAGGCTTACGAAGTGCCAAAATTTATTTCCTTCTATATTGAAGCTTATCATATCCGCAGGGAGTTTAGATATTACCGTTTCAACCCCACCAGATGATTTTACTGCAATTACGCAGGCGATAGGCATGACTGCATAGAATACTATAAATTGGAAGATGTCTGTCAGGACTACCGACTTGGCTCCGCCAAAAGCTACATAAGTACAAACTATGGCGCCAGCAAATACAACTCCCCAGTAAGTATCAATTTGGAATAAATAGCTAAATAAATATCCTATTGCCATTAGTTGAACGGCAACAGACCCTAAGGAATCAATAATACTTGCAAACACTGTGAACCATTGGCCAGAGCCGCCATAAAGTTTGCGCATTATATCAGTAAGAGATATGCAGTCTTTAAATTTATCTATATTGCCAGCAAAAATCTTTGCAGTTATGAACCAAAATATAGGGCTAAGCATTAAAGTTGCGGCAAAGAATAAACCCATTGAGTATACTCTTTCGATCTCTCCCATAGTTGCTCCTGCCCCAATACGTGTCGCAAAAACAGCTGTGATTAAAGCAAGTGTAGATATGGTTCTAGTACCAACCGCATATTCAGTAAGAGTTTTGATCTTTGTCGATTTACTAATGCCAATTGCTAAACAAACAATTAAGTATAACGTTACTATAGAAATATCAATCCAATGCAAGTCAAAGAACATGGGCTCCCCAATAATTTTTTGATGGGGTATACTATAATTGCTAAGGTATGTCTAGAAAGAATTAAGCGCTTATTTAATTAAGATCACATCCCCGCCGCAATTCTCATAACAGGCACGATAATCATCTTCACATTCGCTAATACACGAATAATTGTTACAACCATTAGCTCCGAAATCGCTAAAATCGTTGCTAAACACATCGTGATTATGTAGTGAGTTTTTTCTTATGGAATGATTCGTTATTTTCGTCACGTTTTTGGTCAATGAACACATATTTTTTTGTGACCTACAGTTGTTTTTACAAGATTGTTTCATATTTAGACAATCATTTACACATCTCTTGCCTTCAAAAGATTGTGGTGGGATGAATTTATAATTATTGCCTAGGCATCCACTTAGTACTAATAACAATGCTATAACATGTAATTTTTTTGCTATGATCATTTGCGATCTTTTTGATTAATAATGGAGCGAATTATATCGTAAATGATTATTTATAGCAAATAATATGAGTGGTTTTACAAGGAAATATGATCGTTTTAGCTTTTTTAACATAACTTTAATGCAGTCTTAATATTACTGCAATATTACTCTCTTATAATTATGTGTAATGCAACTGAGAAGGGAGTGGAGATGGTTAAGATTAAAGAAGTTATTATAAACGAACTATATACAGGGAAGAATTACTTTGTTCTTGATAACGGTATTAAATTTGATGTTGGTCAAAGTAATGGCGATGTTTTTCAAGAAATTTTTGGCACTGATGCTTATGATTTGCAACAAAACTTCCCTAACGTGCAGCATAATATTAAAGGATTGAATGTGAGTCCATTATATACATACCCATCCCATATCTTAGCTGGTGCTGTTGTTATGGATACTGCTCCACTTTTTAATACAGTGAAGAACTTTCAAATAAATTCAAATGTAGACATCGATGAAGATTTGGGAGTGGCTTTAGTGTCATATAATGGATTAACAGCTGAATTTGATTTGGTCTCTGATGCTTTGTAAACCAGTCGCTGATAGCCTTAGCTATTAAATTGCCTTTTAAGAAAATTAGGTATAGCATTCTGATTGCTAAGACTTTTTAGAGGAGATATGGCGCAGATTAAAAACGGTATTATGAAAATTAAAGAAGTTGTTATCAACGAACTTGGAACTGGAAAAAACTATTTTATTTTCAATAACGGCATGAAGTGTGATGCTGGTAAGACTGATGGAGATATTATAAAAAGTTTGTTTAGTAATGAAGCTGATGAGCTGTACCAAAACTTTCCTAATGTTCAGCATAATATTAAGGGTTTGAATATGGGGATGGCTGCTTATCCATCTCGTATTATGTATGGAGCTATAGTTAAAGATGCTGGCCCATTTTATAATGAAGTGAAAAATTTCCAATTGAATGCAGAGGTCATAGTTTCTGAAAATTCCGACCTTGTATTGATTTCTTTTGACGGAGTAGAAGTTGGATTTAATATAAATTCCGATTGTTTTTAAGTTTACATAACTGAATAAAGGAAGTCTTGAAGTTTTACTTGAAGGCTTCCTTCTCCATCTCATCCACCACAATCTTCTCATAATTCTTACCATCCAAGGCGTTGCAGGCCTTGATCCCAGTAGGAGAGGTGATGTTTATTTCTAATAATTTGCCGCCTACTATATCTGCTCCAGCCAAGAAAACATCCATCTTTTTGAGTTTTTTAGCTATATCTAAGCACATTTTCTTTTCGGAAGCAGTTAGAGCGGTCTTTACTGCTGTACCTCCAGCAGCAAGATTTGTAACAACATGCCCTTTAGCAGCTAATCTTTTTAGAGAGCAAAGTATTTTTCCACTACAAAATATTACTCTTTTATCGCCATCTTCACGTACTGATGGGACGAACTTTTGCATAATAAAATGTTGTTTCTTAGATAAAAACTTAGGGATTAAGTGATTAAATTTCTCTTTGCTATCAATTAGTTCTATATGGTGCCCGCCATAATCATACAATGGTTTGACTATTACTTTTTTATATTTACTAAAGAAGTTAAGTAGTTGTTTTGAATCTTGGGAAATTAAGGATGGCAAGCAATATTTAGAAAAATTATATATGATGAGTTTTTCTGGATTATTCCTTATCACAGAAGGTGTATTAAGGATTTTTACGGACTTTGGTAGCAGGTCTAATATATATGTGGATGTAATATAGTTCATATCAAACGGTGGATCCTGTCTTACTAAAATGATATCCATTTTTGATAGAGCGATAGTTTTTGCACCTGATTTTTTATAAAAATCAGGTGCTTGGTTCTTTAGAGTGACGTAATTTCCTGTGGCGAATACTGTGTTATTTAGAATTGATAAATTGTCTGGAGTATAGAAAAAAAGTTTGTGCCCACGCTTTTGGAGCTCAAAAGTTATCAACAAAGTGGTGTCGGAATCAAATTTTAACAAATTTATTGGGTCGGCTTGAATGGCTATTAACACGTATATCCTCTTGAATTTACTGGGTTTGATAAGTATAGCCCAAAAACAATTTTATAAAAGTTAAAAAAAAATGAAATTAGTTGTTGACGAGGTAAGCTTTTTAACTTATAAACTTGATCCACACGACGACGACAAATAAAAACGAAAGTTGTGAAAAAGTGACGTAAGTTACTTGTTCTTTTGAAATTGTGAACAAAATTTAAATGTTCTTAAAAATAAAATTTTTATATACTAAGAGCCTACAACAAATGAGCGTTGTAGGACGGGAAAAAAAATGAAATTTTAAAGAGTGATGTTTATAAAATTATAAGTTTAATTCTGTAAACGACATCATTCAGTATTAAGGACCAGCTTTAAAAAAGAGAAGAGCATTA
>JBGASU010000001.1:1525000-1540922 GCA_044229535.1 Candidatus Midichloriaceae bacterium
GTACGAGAGGACCGAGTTGGACGCACCGCTGGTGTACCAGTTGTTCCGCCAGGAGCAGCGCTGGGTAGCTAAGTGCGGACGGGATAAACGCTGAAAGCATCTAAGCGTGAAACCCACCTCAAAACTAGTTTTCCCTATCAGTGCCGTAGTAGACCACTACGTTGATAGGACGGATGTGTAAGGACAGCAATGTCTTTAGCTTACCGTTACTAATAGCACGATTGTTTTAAAATTGGTCAATTAAGCTGAATGTGTCGTATACAGGGTTAAACTTGTAACACATCACTACATTAAATCCTTTTTAAGAATAATGTGAGTTTTGTTCACAATTCAAAGCATAAAGATCCCTCTTTATAGCTTGGTGATAATAGAGAAAGTGAAACACTCGATCCCATCTCGAACTCGACAGTGAAACCTTTCATCGTTAATGGTACTTTGACTTAAGTCACGGGAGAGTAAAACGTTGCCAAGCTTTGAAGAGGGTTTTTTAGTTCCGATATACAGGAAAAGCCTAGTTAACCAGATAGTTGCAACTGTTTGGTTAACTAGGCTTTTTTTTATTGTATCACTTAAGAGGAAGTAGTTAATGTGTGTGTGGGGGAGTTTTGCCCGCAAAGCGGTCTTTAAGCAAATTCGAGCATACATTAATGGATTCTTCGAATCCTAAAAAAGAGCAAGATAATTAGATCAAATTTCTCTCATCAAAACAAAATTATCAAACTCTAAAAAATCTTTCTTAAAATTAACCATTCCTTAACCATTCATTTGCTACCCTAATTTTAACTAGGTTTGGAGAGAGGGTGAATGGCTAAGTTTGATATCAAGGATAAAGCCTTTAGAAACTTAATAGAAGAGCGTTGTAAATTTTATGGCCTACCAGATGAGGTTATAAGACTAAACAATGCTGTTAATAAATATAAAAAGTCTAATTTTTTTGCTAAATTATTTAATTTTGGAGATGCTAAAAAAGCACAAAAAGAATTTGAAGAATTGAAGGCAGATAAAAACTTCAAAAAAGTCTTAGAAAGTAACGGCTTTAAATTCGATTCTAAAGGAGATATGCAAAAGGCTGAGTGGTATGCTAATCAAACAATGCAAGGTGTTCCTGATGGTGCAATTTTAAAGCTACCTAATCCAAATCAATTGAGTAGAAGTGATGAAGGATCAATAGGGCAGTATGCTCAAGTTCCTAGTCAAAATCAGCAATACGTTGTGCCTAATATTTATTCTAGTGCGGCTTTAAATACTGCTACTACTCCTGTTCAGCAACAATTTGGTTCTCAATTTCCAGACCCACAAAGGCCGCAACAAACTCCTCAGCCTCAACCACAACCACAAAATACCAGAGCTGATCTTCCTAAATTATTTGATGTTGTTAGGAATAATGATGTAGAAGCCTTGAAAGAAATAATTAGAGCTAATACATCTTATGTGAATATGGCGAGAGATAAAGATGGGTACTCTCCACTTCATTTTGCCCCTAATAAACAAATTGCAGAAGAGCTTGTTAAAGCTGGTGCAGATATAAATGCGGTAGCTAAAGATGGAACAAGACCAGTCGATTGGGCGCAGAATAATCCTGATTTAAAGCAATATCTGGATGCTCAAGGTAGACAATCGCAAATTCAATCAAATAATGCACAAAATGCGCAAGTTTCTTCGCCACCACAACTAAAACGTAGTGATAATGTGCAGAGAATACCATCTACGGATGAATTAGCTAGAATGGCTCAACAAGATTTGCCTCAACAGCCTTATTCATTTAAAAAACCTGCAGCAAATCCAAGTCAAACTTATGCAGCTGGTGCAATGCCGCCAATGGGTCAGTACGGTGCAACTCCAGAAGAGAATAAGCCAGCTTTTGACTTGGATCCTAGGCATTTAGCCCCGCGCCCCACAACTCAAGTCCAATCTGAAGTAAGGGGTATATATGCTGGACAGTCAAGCGATACAAGTAGTAGAAGTTCTACCCAATATGATTCTACTACTTCTCCATTTCGTAATGGAAGCAACGGTGATATTTATGCTGTTCCTGATAAAAAGGACGAACAGTATGGGAGTTTAACTTTATCCGAGAAACCTAAAACAGGTCCAGACGCTGATTCGACTAACCCAAAAGCCCCATTGCCTCAACAAGTCGGAGGTCTAGATAAATTTGGCAATCTACAAGGCGGCATCTATGGAGGAAGTGGTGCATTGTCAACTGAGGCCGCAGAAGCTAATAGGAGAGCCTATGAAGCAGAAATTGCCCAACAACGTGCTGCAACCACTCTACCTACTAGTCATGCAAAAACCAATCTTGCCCACAGCGCTCCACCTGCGTTAACAGGAGCGAAAGTATCCCCTGCAATTGCAGCGATGGCTCAGGCTATAAGTGGTGGGCAAATTCATACTACTCCGCCAAAAACTCAGTCCACTGTTCCACCACGTGCAGATGGAGCTCCGCAGCCTCATAGAGATGCATATCAACCATTAGCAAAGGTTCATCCGCGAGTAAATCCTTCTCAAAGTACTGTAGAGGTAAAATTTAAAACACCACAACGCTAGCCATTATAACCACCCAAACCAATGTTAGTGGTAGGAAAACTTTCCAACCTAATCTCATCAGTTGATCGTATCGATAACGAGGGAATGCAGCGCGCACCCAAATGAATACAAATAAACAGAAACACACTTTTAAAACAAACCAGAAAAACCCAGGTATTACTTCTAAAAATTCCAAATTAAATGGCGGCAACCACCCACCTAAAAATAATATGGTGGCAATCGCACTCATCAAAATCATGTTGGCATATTCACCAAGGAAAAATAATGCAAATGCCATTGAAGAATATTCAACGTTATAACCTGCAACCAACTCAGCTTCTGCTTCTGGTAAATCAAACGGGTGACGGTTTGTCTCTGCTAATATGGAAATAAAAAATACCACAAACATTGGCAATAATAATAATTCAATGTGAAGAGGCATAGTTCTATGCGAATTGACAATCTCAGTTAAATTTAAAGATTGCGAATAAAGCAGTACACAAATAATTGTAAAACCAATAGATACCTCGTAAGATACCATCTGCGCAGCAGAACGTATAGCACCTAAAAACGCATATTTAGAGTTACTTGCCCAACCAGCGATAATAATTCCATACACACCTAAAGATGAGATTGCTAGTAGGTACAAGACACCAACGTTGATATCGGCAATTACAAAATCTTCACTAACAGGAATTACTGCCCAACCAATCATCGCTAATACAAATGTAATAACGGGTGCAAGCATGAATAAGAATTTATCTGCCCCACTTGGAATTATCGGTTCTTTAAATATAAGTTTTACTGCATCGGCAATGGGTTGTAATAATCCAAAAATACCAACGACATTTGGACCTCGGCGAAGTTGCATAGCACCAATGATTTTTCGTTCGGCATAGGTTAAATATGCTACGCTTAGGATTAGCGGTACTAATAACATTAGAATTTTCAATAGTATTTCTAAAGTTAGAGGTAAGTATTCTAGGATAGTCTGTATCATATATTTAGTAAAAAAATAACCTATACAATAATTACCCTAAGTTTAGCGAAACGGCAATGTTTTAAAGTAGCGTGGTTATTATTTGATTTTATAAAATAAAATCTTATAAATAAATACTCTGGGATATGACGTGTTTTATAAATGAATCTTTTATCAGTGCCTACTTTACCCAAATTAAGTGATTATTTTAAAGAAGGAATGAAAGGCTTATACTATCTAAAAAAAAAGTACTCTATATTCGATCCTAATACTGTTTGGGTTAAACACCAAAAGTATCCAGAAAGTGATCAGTTTAGAATTCAGCTAACAGCAGTGTTTCTTAAATTGTTTTTTCATAATAACGGATTATACGATTTGATAGAAGTTCAAGATGATAACGGAGAGTTGATTTTGTTATCGAGAGCTAATATACCTCACATTGCCCAATTTGATGCAGATTCATGCAAAGTAAATAACATTCCATTTTATTGTATGAATGGTGGATGTGAGATTAATGATGATAATATAACTAGAAGTAAAACAGTAAACCATGTTTCTAACTATAAAGGTAAGAAAATACAAGACTTTGAAAAAGTATTTTTACTATCACTGATGTTAGACACATATGGCTTTGGATGCGAAGACTTTGCGCTTAAGATTTCGAATGAAGCATATTATTTTAGGCTTGCAAACCTAGGAGATAATTTTCTTTCATTAACGGACAAGATGCCAAAACAACCAGATCTATTTTCACAAAAATTATTAAAGCTTAAAGAGACTTTAAATAGCGATCAAGAGGTAGAAAAAATTGACCTAGCACTTCAAGTTTTAAGCGAATATGAAGGGAACGTTTTCCTCAAGATTTTTAAATATTTACCTAAAGAATTTCTGAACAAGCTAAGTGCAGAGCGGGTTATTAAAGCTGCTGATGATATACTAAAGGAAGCTTCTAAAATTGATAAGGTTATACAGGTTCTTTTTGATAGGACCTCGCATATTTTCGATAGAAGTATTGTTAAAGATTTTAAAGGATTATCTTTAAAAAATGCTCAGATACCGAGCTATTCTGAAATGGAATCTTATAGTTACAATATCGAAAGTTACGTTAAGGATTTGATTCATAAGCATCTTAAGAATTTAGCATCTTTAAAGATGTGTGTAGAGGTGGAAACAGCCTTGAAAAATAATGATGTGGCAAGAATTGAATCTATTTTGGCGTCTAAGAAAATAGATAACGATCCTCTTTGTTTTAGTTTTTATAAATATCCAGAACAAAAAGGAATGATCGACCTGAGCTTGCTAAAAATTTCAAAAATACCAAAGACATATAATTACCGTAACGAGGCGGCTGAAAGATATAATAATTATTGGGAATTAAAGGATGTTCTAATAGAAGATTGCGATAAATCTTTTCTTGATGAGTTATAAATTATACTTGCTCATAATAGATAAAAACTGTTTTAATAAATGCTACACTAACTTAATGAATATTATGGCTAATAATAAAAAAATATTGCTTGTTGAAGATGATGAGATAAACGCCAAACTAATCCGTGATTTTCTAACATATAAAGGATTTAAAATTATAGTGGTCAACAATGGACTTGAGGTTAAGTCTATGGTGGATAAGGAGAAGCCAGATATAATACTTCTAGATATACAAATCTTCGGAAAGTCTGGTATAGAAGTTGCCAAAGAATTGAAGGGTGATATGAACACATCATCTATTCCTGTATTTGCAGTTAGTGCATTTTCAAAAAATAAAGTTCTTACACCAGAGCAGTTCAATCTTTTTGACGAGTATGTTGAAAAACCTATTAGATTCGCAGAATTTCTACCACTGCTAGATAGTTATCTTGATGGTGAGGGGAAGTAGTTATGTCAGCGAGAGTTTTGGTTGTAGATGACATTGAATTTAACGTTAAATTATTGGATACCAAACTCAAGCAAGAGTATTACACGGTCTTTGCTGCTTATAATGGCAAAGAGGCAATAGAAAAAGTCAGAGAAACACATCCAGACATTATCCTGATGGATGTTATGATGCCGGAAATGGATGGTTTTGAATCCACTAGAATAATCAAGGCAGATCCTGAATTTGGTCATATACCAGTGATTATGGTCACTGCATTAAATGCTCAAGAAGATAAGGTAAAAGGCTTGGAATGCGGGGCTGATGATTTTCTAACAAAGCCTATTAATGATATGGCTCTTTTTACTAGACTACGTTCTTTAGTCAGAATGAAAGTTATGTTAGATGAGTTAAGATTGAGAGATAAAACAAGCCAAGAGTTGGGAGTTTCGAGTAATTCTCAAGGTGATAGAGAGCGTATTGAAGGTGCTAGGATATTGTTAATTGAAGATGATGTTATTCAAGTTGAAAAAATAAAAAATAGGCTTGAGAATTCAAAGTTAAAAGTGGATATAGCGGATACTCTTGAAAAGATTTTAAGTGCTTTAGACCAAAATGACTACTCATTGATTATTGTAAGCACACTACTTCTTTCTACTGATGGATTGAGGTTGTGTTCGGAGCTAAGGACTCATGATAAAGCTAGGAATGTTCCAATTTTAATTATAGTTGATGAAAATGACGAGAGAACCTTGAACAAAGGTTTTGAAATGGGGGTGAATGATTACCTTGTTTCGCCTATTGATCTGAACGAATTGATGGCGCGCTGCACTACTCAAATTAAGCGTAAGAAATATCAAGATCAGCTAAAAGAAAATTATCTTACAACGGTAACTCAATCTGTTACCGATGGGCTAACAGGCCTGCATAATAGAAGATATTTTGATACGCATTTTGCCAATATGGTGGCTCAGTCCAAAACATTAAATAAGAATTTATCTATTTTAGTCATTGATATAGATCATTTTAAAAATGTGAATGATCAGTATGGGCACCAATCAGGGGATGCTGTGTTAAAAGAATTTGGCAGAAGAGTTGAAGCCTGCATTAGGACTTCAGATATGAGTGCGAGGTTTGGTGGTGAAGAATTTGTTATAATACTGCCAGAGACATCACTTGAATCAGCAGGTTATGTTGCTGAAAGACTAAGAATGATAATTGAAGATGTAAATTTTGAAATTCCTGTAGCACCAAATGAAATTGGTATTACTGCTAGCATAGGGGTGGCTGCTTTAAGGCCAGATGATACTGTTGAATCCCTAATAAAAAGAGCAGATTCAAATCTGTATAAGGCCAAACAAACTGGTCGAAATAAGTTTGTTTCTGAATAAAAGATATAGAGAGTTTTAAGTGCATCTTTTCATAAGTATGTTTTAGCTAAAACTGTTTCCAAACACTTTTTTTAAGTTTTTTCATGTCCGTTAACCAAAAATTAAGGAATTGCGCTGTAGGATGTATTATGATGCCCAATGATAAAGGGAGTTATGAAACAAGCAGAATTTCAAAAGCTATTAGAAGGCAATTTAATTAGTGGAACAGAGGAAGCTCTAAAAGCTAATATTGATGATATTTTAAATCAATTTAAGGAAGCCACAGAGGAAGATAGGGAAGGATTTTTCGATTCATTGTTCCACAGCACTCGTTATGATGTAATGAAAACGCTTGTTGATCAGAAAATTGCAAATGAATTTGAGCTTTATAATATAGCTCTAAAGTGCAAAATTGACGATTTACGGGGAGGCGTTGATACAGACTCAATTCAAAACAGAGTACATAAGGCGGCATTAGATCAACTAGATGAAGAGCGAATTCCTGAATTTTATTCAGCTCTAGTTGATCAGTTATTTATTGATAGAAAGAACAAAGTACAGCTTCCTAGGGCAGAAACCTTACAAGAACTTTACGAATGGCTGTTTATTGGAGGGCATGGGCAAGCGCTTAGAAAACTACATAACTTTTTAGGTTATTACAGGGGAACTGAGGGGCAAAACAGTGAAGAATTAATTGCTGCAGTTAAAGCAGATGATCAGAAAGAAGCATTAAAGCTAATATCGCAAGGGCATTATGTTTATGATTTTACGAAACTTGATTTTCTTAAAGAGGAAAAGCTCTATAGATTTTTCTTTCACAATAACTTGCATCATCCTAATTGCAACCTAATAGCAACAGATAAAGGTGGTTGGGCTCCGCTTCACTTTGCTGCGAGAAATGGTTATACTGAAATAGTAAAAGCTATTCTAGAAGCAGCTAAAGGAAATGTTAACCTTTTAGGAGTACCATTCGCACCAGATAAATTTGGCTACACCCCGCTTCACTGGGCTGCTATAAAAGGTCGCACGGAAATACTAAAATTACTTCTAGAAAAAGGCGCGGATATTAATGCTAAAGCTATTGGTGGCCACACCCCGCTGCACGAGGCTGCTGAATATGGCCACACGGAAATAGTAAAATTACTTCTAGAAAAAGGCGCGGATATTAATGCTAAAAATTACTATGGCAAGACCCCGCTGCACTGGGCTGTATTTAAAGGCCACACGGAAATAGTAAAATTACTTCTAGAAAAAGGCGCGGATGTTCATGCTAAACCTGATTATGGCGACATCCCGATGCACAAGGCTGCTGAATATGGCTACACGGAAATAGTAAAATTACTTCTAGCACATGGAGCATGTCCGCCATTGAGTATACTTTTAAATAATACATTCTCGACAGAAATGAACTCAATATTAAGGTCAGGATTTATTAAGAGCCATGCTCATGGTGCTCACAAAGCATTCTCTACTGGCTGGAATATTCTAGAAGGCGCTTCAAAGGCACTTTCAGGTGATATTACTGAATTCTATGATGAACAAGCCAAGCACAAACCTAACCAAGCTTCACAAGAACAAAACCAAAATAACAACCAACGCTAAATACTTTGATAAATAAAGCATAATAACTGCTGGTTAAAATAAAAATCTATATTATAGCAATAGCATCCAATCTTGTAGAATGCCATGGAGTGTGATATAAACTCTTGTAAGACAGGGGTGCTTTCTGTTTATGAAGGCTGAGATTATACCCTAGACCTGATTTGGATAATGCCAACGTAGGAAGTTTATGATCAAATACTCTACTTTTCTTTCTTTATACGACTATATCGTAATTCTGCTATCTGTTTTAATTACAGTCGGGATGTATAAATATACAAAATATCTGAAAGCTCAAGATACATCCGCAGCTGAATATTTGCTTCTAGGGCGTAGATTAACTTTGCCAATATTCGTAGCCACTTTAGTTTCAACTTGGTATGCAGGAGTTATAGGAGTTACTCAAATATCGTATGAAAAAGGAGTATATAATTTTATAACTCAAGGGGTGTTTTGGTATGTTGCGGCGATAATTTTTGCTTTATATTTTTTAAATAAATCAATGGCATTAAATGTTTTATCGCTTCCAGATATAATAGCAAAAAACTTTGGGAAAAAATCTGCAAAGCTTTCAGCTCTATTGCTTTATATCAAAGTTTTGCCCATACCCTATGCAATGGCTTTGGGGATATTTATCAGCGGTTTTTCCCCAATAGACCTAAATATTGCAATTTTGATAGGAACACTTTTGGTAACAATACATTGCATCAATTCAGGAATGAGAGGGGTTGTAGCGATAGATATATGTCAGTTTGTATTTATGTTCGTTGCTATTATAAGCTTGATTGTGGTGTCTTATAATGTCTTTGGTGGGTATGAGTACTTGATTGTATCCCTACCTGCAGACCACCTAAAAATTTCTTCTAATGAAAAAATCTCAACTTTTTTAATTTGGTTTTTTATTGCAATTAATACTACGTTACTGAGTCCAGTATTTTATCAGAAATGTTTTTCTGCTAAAAATATTAAGACTGCTAAGGTGGGGATTTTTATTTCAATTTGTTTTTGGGTTGTTTGTGATATTTCTACGACTTTAGGTGGTTTGTATGCTAAAGCTCATATGCCAAACTTGCCATCTAAAGATGCTTATATAATTTATGCATTAAATATTTTGCCAGATGGTATAAAAGGACTGTTTATTGGTGGTATGTTTTTTACAGTAATCTCCGCTCTAGATTCGTTTCTTTTTATAGCTGGTACAGTTTTATCATATGATTTTTTTAAAACAGATAGTCAGTTCACTCGTAAATTAACAATTATATTTAGCGCAATAATGACAGTGATATTATCCTTGTTTTTTGATGGTAAAATAGAAAAAGCATGGATGATTATGGAATCATTCTTTATTGCAGCTATGTTTTTCCCTTTAATTATAGGTTTTGTGAGGCCGCAGTTATTATCAGATGGTGAATGCTTCTCAACAATAATAATTACAGTAATTGCCATATTGATATGGCAATTATGTGGAATGAGTCAAGTACTGGAGATATTTTATTTCGGCTTAATTGTAAGTGTTGCTTTGATAACTATAGTGTCAATCTTTAAACAGAAACATTTATGCACTATCATACCTATTAATGACATGATCAATAAAATATTGCGGGTTTAAATATTCGCCAGTAGCTTCATGCAACAACTCATTCGCCAAGTATAAAGAGCCTTTGCTATGAATATTTTCTTTTAACCAACCAAATATTGGAGTGAAATTACCAGATAAAATTAAACTAGGTGTTTCAGGAATGTCTTGTTTTATTTTTGCCATAAGTTGTGCTGCAGTTAGCGCGCCTAAAGTATAAGTTGGAAAATAACCAATCGCGCCAGAAAACCAATGGATATCTTGCATACAACCTTTTGCATCGGAATCAGGAATAATACCAAAATAATTCTGCATATAGCCATTCCAAATTTCTGGTAATTTTTCTATATCTAGATCATCTTCAATTATGGCTTTTTCAATTTTATATCTCATTATTACGTGAAGAGGGTAGGTAACTTCATCAGCTTCAACGCGGATTAATGAAGGTTTTACGTGCTGTGCATATTTTAATAATTTTTCGTAGGTCCATTGGCTTTTATCTAACGCAAAATACTGGTGTAATTTTGGTAATAATAAGCTAATGAATTCTTTGCTTTTACAAATCTGTTTTTCTACGAACAATGATTGGCTTTCGTGGCTAGACATTCCAATGGCTTGTCCCACAGGTTGGTGTCGCCATTCTGCTGGTAGGTTAGCTTCATATAGAGCATGTCCTGTTTCATGAACTATTCCATAGAATGCTTGTAGGAAGTCTTTTTCATCGTATCTTGTAGTGATTCTAATATCATCGGGCGTACCACCGCAAAAGGGATGAGCGCTTTCATCTAATCTGCCTTTAGAAAAATCAAAGCCGAATTGTCCCATAAAATATAGGCCCAGTTCTTTTTGCAGGTTAGTTGGGAAATGTCCCTCTAAATTAGGTTGCTCAGAACTGATTTTTTTTATAAAGGTTGGTAAAAATTCTTCTAGTTGAGCAAAGATTTTATCTATGTTGGCAGATTTGCGCTCTGGATCGTACATGTCTAATAAAGCATCATACTTGCTGACGTTGAAATGTTTGGATTTAATTTCGGCAAGTTGCTTTGTAAGTTCTACTACTTTTTTAAATGATGGTAATAGAGATTTATAATCATTTTCTTTTTTATAGCGTCTCCATAGCATTTCGCAGTCGTTCGAAGCTTTGGTTAATGCGGCTACAAGGTCTTCTGGTATACACTTGTTATGCGCAATTTCATGCTCCATAAGCTTTAAATTGGCTTTTTGCCAGTTATTTAGGTAGGCAGTCTCTTTTAAAGCGCCGTTCAGTAAGCTTGATGTTTCAGCGGAGACCAGTTTTTGATGGGCGAGCCTACTTAGCACAGCAAGTTGATCGCCACGGCTTTCTGACGAGCCTTCAGGCATCATTGTATTGGCATCCCAGCCCAGTATTGCTGCGGATTGTCTAATTAAGTCTATGTCTTTAAAAGCGGCCTCTAGAGCATTATAGTTTGGGGTCATATGTAATCTTAGAAAAATTTTAAAAAAAGTAGTTCTGTTAACCAGTTATTAGGAATTATAGGATCATAATGTACATTAGACTTGCAAAGTTAGGCAAGTTGTATTTATCATTAAAGATGTATGGTATTGATAATTATCAAATTTAATTAATATGGTAACTAACATGACAAAACAAAATAAAAGGATAGCAGAAGCGGGCTTTACGCTAGTGGAGCTATCAATAGTGATAGTAATAATTGGCTTCTTAGTTGCGGGTATCGCAGCTGGTTCTAATTTAGTAAAACAAGCTCAAATTAGATCTGTTATATCTGATATGCAGGCATTTCAAACGGGTTATAATGGATTTATAGGAAGATTTAATGCAGTTCCTGGTGATTTTGCTTCGGCATCTTCATATTGGACTACTGTTGCTACAGCTGCATCATGCGCAACAACTGCTGCCACAGATTGCGATGGTGATGGTGATGGTATAATAGAGCCAGGCACATCTCTTGCTGCAGATGAAGTTGCTCCAGCTTGGAAACAAATGCAATTAGCAGGTTTTGTAGGCGCTGGTATAGTAATTCTTCCAGCTGCTATTGCTGCTATGGCCGCTGGTTCAAATGCTCCTAACAGTAAAATTACAGGTGCAGGTTACTTTATGGCAGGTACAAACGATTTGACTAGAGGTTCTGCTGCCACAGCAATAGGCTTCGGCGCTTCTTCTACAAATTATGTTTATATAGGTAGAGCAACGTCTACTGCCAACGTTTCGAATTTAGTAGATGGTGCTTTAAGACCAGAGGAAGCATTTAACATAGATGCTAAACTAGATGATGGTGTTGCGAGTGGTTCAAACTTTTTAGGATTTAATACAGGTATTGTTAGATCTGTAAAAGGTAGTTCAAATACAACATTAACTTGTTTGCTAGGCAACGATGCTCCAGCTACAGCTACTTCTTATGCAGTGGCATTGACTGGCACATCTTGTATGCTAGGTGTAGCACTTAACTAATAAGTAGTTATTTCTAAACTTAAGAAAAGCTGGGGTTATTCCCCAGCTTTTCTTTTTGCGCCTAATAAAAGCATATCTTTGATGTTACTATTCGCCTCAAACTGTGTTCTGGCCGTTTCTGTGTTGTTTGGTAATATAGGCAAATTGTACTTCTCATCAAACGCATTGCCAAAAATTCTGTCTGGAGGCGTGATTTTCTTATTTAAACCCTCAAGTACGCCAAATAGCAATATGCAAATAGCTACATAAGGGTTGGCGTTAGCGGGTGGTAGTCTGAACTCAATTCTTCTGAATTTAGGTTCACTATCTGGAATTCTAATAATTGTAGAGCGATTGTTGCCACCCCATGATATATGTGTTGGTGCTAAGAAATCCTTTTCCTGAAAGCGTTTAAAATCATTATCATTACTGCATAATAAAAATACTGATCCTTCAGTAACACTCAATATTCCACCAATAGAATGCTGTAAGGTTTCATTGTCGTCATAGTTACCATTGGCGAATGCATTTATACCTAGTTTATTATGTAAGGAGATGTGGAAGTGCAGGCCAGATCCATAATCATTATCAAACGGTTTTGCATCAAAAACCGCCTTAATTCCATGCTGCCTTGCTGAAACGGTTATGTGTGATTTTATTTCTGTTATTTCATCACCAAGTCCTACCAAATCACTCGTATATTCTAGCACTGATTCAAATTGATGCCATCCTCTTTCTTTATCAACTCTTAAACACTTGCTAGCAATCTTCTCTAAGACTTGTTCTTCATCCTCATTCTGATGAATGAGATAGAATTCCAATTCAGCACCAATTTTTGCTTTTAGACCGTACAAAGAAAAGAGCTCATTCTGCAAATGAGAAATGAGCTCTTTAAAATTTACATCTGAAATTTCGCTAAGCGATTTCATCGTTTACCCAGTCAACCAAAGCTTTCTTAGGGATTGATCCTACTTTTGTAGAAATTAGCTTGCCGTCCTGTAAAATGATCATGGTTGGAATGCCTCTAACGCCGAATTGAGATGGTGTTTCAGGATTTTCATCTACATTCATTTTGCAAACTTTAATTTTACCAGCCATTTCTCCTGCTAATTCTTCAACTAATGGCCCCAACTGTCTGCATGGTCCACACCATTCAGCCCAGAAATCCACTAGTACAAAACCTGTTGATGTTTCAGATGAGAAATTCTGATCTGTTATTGCTTTAGCTGCACCCATATAATTCTCCAAAATTCTTTTGATCTAATCTATTTTAATTGAAAAGTAGTGTCAATTGATTAGTTATATAGCTCTAATATGAATAATAAAAAGGCGCTGGTTAAAGCGCCTTTTTAAAAGTTATTACAGATCAACATGATGATCTGTTGTAGTTGAATGCAATACATTTTCATGTTGCATTTCTATAACTGCAGCGATCACTTTTTTACAAACATCCGAATTAGCAATAGGTGCTTTTATGCAATTAACTTCACCATATTTTTTTACATCAAAATCTTTAGCTAAATGTGGTAATGCTAAGTAAGCTGTTGTAACTACTTCCTTATCAATTGCACCATTAGGTAAAGCAGCTTTGTTAATAATGTTATTAAATTGGAAAACATCCATTGAAGCTTTTGAAGTTGGCAAAACTGCATTTAAACCAGCCCAACAGTTATTATTTATCCCACTACTAAATGTAGTAACATCGCCACCTGCTTTTGCAAGTTTAGCAGGTATAGATGCGTCAAGCTTATTACAATTAATGAAATATTGATCCAATGGTGTAACTTTCGTGATGTTTTTTAGATTTACATTTGCTCCGTTTTTAATTAGAACGTCTAGGCTGTTTAATCTATTTCCCATCACTGCAAAATGCACTGGTGAGTTGAAATGAGGATTATACATTTTGAATGTAGATGTATACTCGTTAGTTTGGTTTTTTGTATAGTCGCTTTGATCATTTAGGAGTGACGGGCGCTTATCTATAAAAAGTTTAACTAATTCAGGTTCATCGGCATTCATTATTAATTGGCCGAGTACATTGACTCTATTGTTAACGATATCCAGCATTTGCGGTGCTGCTTCGACAATGGTTTTGATGTACTCTTTCCATTCTCCACGCAATTCAGCTTTCATGGTCATCATTCCCTGAATTGTTCCGTAAAGTGGGTTGGTTAGACAGTGTTTTAATTTAGGGTCGCATAAATCTTTAAATGTGAAATTTGATGCAGTCATTTGGGCTTTTGCACCAGCTAGATTTCCTGTTTTTAGAAAATCATAGTATTTAAGATGCTCTTTGATTAGTGACATATTTTCCTCCTTGGAAAAAAGTTGCACACCAACACTAGGCTCAAAAAAAAATTGGGTCAATACTCAGAAATATAGAAAAAATTCTAAAGTTTTAAAGTGTTTTTCCTTCAGGTTTTTCCTGCTTTTTTGCTAAAGATACAAATGGTTGATTATCTGTTGCATGGTATGAAATTCTCTCTAGAGAGTCAACTACGATACTAAAAGCACACTTAGGAATAAATGTATAAGATGAAAAAAATAACTTAGGTATAACCATATAAGTGGAGTGAGTAATGCCACCCATTATTAGAGGGTTTATATCACCGCTTTGAAAAGGGTTTTTACCGCTAAAAAATTCATTGGATAAATTTCTTAAAAAGCCTGCGAGTGATTGCTCTAATACATTATGCCAAGATGTAAATTTTAATGGGGAGAACGTAAACTTTATTAATTGTACCAAGAAATATTTAAAGCAATCTATAGTATGTCTTCCTGCTGGAATGGGTGCGTCTTGTTTATCGGTTGCTGGGTTTAGGTTGTTTACCAACGAGCTTGAAAAATCTTTTATAAGCTGTCCAATTACACCATAAGCAAGAGCTTGAGAGAATTTTATACCTAGTTCAAAAGATGTTAAATAAGGAGAAATACCAGATGATAAGAAGGTTGTAACGGCAACGTTTACTGGAACGTCGCAAGTTTTAACTAAGATATGTTCGTATCTACTATGGCCAAAATAGTTGTTACTTAGATGGCGCATTAGTAATTTTGTGCCTAAGTTCCAAGCGGCCACACCAGCTAATGATGCTGGTGATGAGCTGCACTGATAAATTGTTGCAATAGTAGCCGCACCTAAAGCTAGTAGCTCAAATTTTTTTGAAGTTGGAGTTTGATTATATAAGTCAGTTAAAGGGTTTATTACGCTTTGTAAACTAGATATGTCTGGGTAAAATTTATGCATCATACATATATCTCTTTTTTATGGGGATGGTAGCACCGAGAAGTGAATATACAACAATAATAATATTACATTTTTATTAAAATGTTCTCTAAAAAGAAAAGCTGGGGAATAACCCCAGCTTTTCTAAATCTTAGAAATAGCTACTTATTAATTAAGTGCTACACCTAGCATACAAGATGTGCCAGTCAATGCCACTGCATAAGAGGTAGCTGTAGCTGGAGCATCGTTGCCTAGCAAACAAGTTAATGTTGTATTTGAACTACCTTTTACAGATCTAACAATACCTGTATTAAATCCTAAAAAGTTTGAACCACTCGCAACACCATCATCTAGTTTAGCATCTAT